>CAZGWD010000006.1:0-211990 GCA_964529415.1 uncultured Leptospirales bacterium
AAAGTGTTACCTATGTCTCAATACACTTTCGTTACCGATGTCTTTGGGTTGCACCGCCGAATTTATAGTAAATATTGAAAATAATTAATAATTGATATAATAAATATAAAGAAGAAAATGTAATGGAAATAAAGGAAATTCATGATAATAAAGAAAGGTTTATGGATTTATTATTATTGGGCGATGAACAAGAAAGCATGATTAAAAAATATCTTTATATAGGTAATTTATTCACCTTATATGATGAAGATTTAAAAACAATTTCTGTAGTAACAAAAGAAGATGAAAACATTTATGAAATAAAAAATATAGCAACATATGAAAAATATCAAGGTAAAGGCTATGGAAAAATGATGATTATGCATATTATTGATAATTATCAAAATAAATGTAACACATTATTGGTTGGAACTGGAGAAAGTAGCAGAATAATTTCGTTTTATGAAAAGTGTGGATTTGAATATTCCCATAAAATAAAGGATTTTTTTATAAATAATTATGATCACAAAATGTATGATGAAGGAAAACAATTAAAAGATATGATATATTTAAAAATAATGTTTAATAAATAAAAGCCTGGTTCAACGCAAAACATGGTGAAAGGCTGCGTTCGCAAAAGGACTCACTTGGCACACGCCATGAAAGAACTGGCTCGGCTCATTGCTGCAGAGCCGCTACGTGGCTTACACCAGGCACAATCTTCAACCAGGCTTTTTTAGATAAAGGTGACGAATATGTTCCATCTATTTACACTTCAGGGAAAAAGGATTGATGCTCAGCTTGAGCATCTTCCGTCAAATATCAAGGTTCATCATGTAAAGGGCAAGAATAGGACAAGAAAATTTGTTGAGGGTGAATCATCCAGTCAGGATGCCGGTAAAAATGAAAGCTTCAGCTATGGTGTAGATGCATATAAAGATGCAGCCATGAACGGGAAAGAAAAGACCCAGGTTTTTCATGCTTCTGAAATTATGAGTTTTCCTGTTTTTACAATAGGGCCTGATGTCTCAGCCGGAGATGCATGGCTGGAATTTCTTGATAAAAAAGTTCATCATATGCCGGTTGTTTCTGATGAAGGAAAATTAATTGGAATTATATCTGACGGTGATATATCTAAAAAATTAATCAGCTGTGATGATGGAACCGGAAAGAATACCGGAGAGACAGTAAAGGATATCATGTCATCAGATGTGGTTGCGACTTCACCTCTTACTGATATACGGCGAATAGCAAAGGCAATGCTTGATCATCATCTCGGTGCAATGCCAATCGTCAATGATAATGGTTCTATTGCAGGAATAATTTCAAGAAGTGACATACTTTATGCAATCATACATCAGCCAGGTCTTAAATTGTGGGCATAACCGGAAACTTTTTTTAAATTCTCCATTTGATATTACAATTTTAATAATAGCAAATGTCATTCATGGATAAAATTAAAAAAATCAAATTTAAAGATATAATTCTATCAGGAGTTACGCAATGAGTAAAGGCATAAAAGTGAATTCTGTTGTATTTGCAGGTGGAGGATGCAGGTGTTTCTGGCAGATGGGATTCTGGAATACTGCAGCTCCGGCATTGAAACTCAAGCCAAAGGTTTTTGCAGGCGTAAGCGCAGGCGCTGCCATGGCTGTGGCAATTGCAGCAGGCAGGAGCGGATTTCTGCTGAAATATTTCAAGAAAACCACCGGGGAAAATAAAAAAAATTTTTATCCGGAAAATTTTTTTTCTAAAAATCCCATGTTTCCCCAGGATCAAATGTACAGGGATGCCATTATGACAACACTACATGGCGGATATTTCAGTAAGCTGAAATCCGGACCTGAAATAAAAATTCTTATCACAAGGCCGCCTAAATTTCTTGGAGCAAGAACAGCTACATTTATAGGTTTAGGCGCTTATTCTCTTGAAAAAAAAATATATTTCCCTGTACATTCAAATCTTGCAACAAAATTCGGATATAAACCGGAAGTGGTATCAGTCAAAAATTGTAAAACCGAAGAAGAGCTGGTTGATTTAATTCTTCAATCGTCGTGCACTCCGCCATTTGTTCCTATTATGAGGCGCGATAACAATATCGTATTGGATGGAGGACTGGTTGACAATGTCCCTGCTGCAGCTCTTGATGAAATTGAAAAAAAAGATATTCTGCTGCTTCTGACAAGAGTTTATCCTGAAGATAAAATCCCGCGCGTTCCCGGATGGACATACATACAGCCTTCAGAGGATATTCCAATTGTGAAATGGGATTACAGCAATCCTTCCGGACTGCAGAAAACATACGATCTCGGAAGAAAAGACGGCGATGCTTTTGCAAAACGGTTTAAATAAAATTTAGATTTTTAATAAATACAGTTGGAGATAAAATAATGTTTGAGAGGAAATTATTTGCAGGGTGGGGCGATATAGACTCCAATTCGCATATGAAAAATACAGCATATCTTGATAAGTCCGGCGATGTAAGAATGATGTTTTTTTCTGAAAACGGTTTCTCAATGAAGGATTTTGTCCGTCTGAGGCTTGGCCCTGTTGTTATGAAAGATGAAGTTGAGTATTACAAAGAAATTAATCTTCTTGATGATATTAAGGTCACACTTGCTATAGTCGGACTTTCTGAAGACTGCAGCCGTTTTAAAATACGGAATGAATTTTATCGCACGGACGGCAAGCTGTCAGCCAGGGTAACAAGTACAGGAGGCTGGATGGATCTCATTTCAAGAAAACTTATTGCTCCACCTGAAGGTCTTGTTAAAGCGCTGAAATCATTGCCGTTTACAGATGATTATACAGAACTCAGTTCAAGTCTGAAGTAGATTCAATGCTCTTAAAGCTGCATCCCGAACATAAGTCTGAGGAGATTTACGATTAATTTCATTTTTCCGGCTTTTCTCATAAGAATGGAAAGATAAAGAATTTCTGTATTCATGGGTGGTTTTGTAATTCTGTCTTTTTTGTAAAGAGCTGCAGCGCCGCTTTTGCATTTTGTAACACATAACCCGCAGCCGATGCATCTGTCCGGATTAAGCTTGACACTCTTTTTGTCGATTCTTGTAATTGCATCCATCTGACATCTTTTAATGCATATTCCGCAGCCGTTGCATTTTTCATCATCAATCTGAGCATGGTAATTGGATGCAAAAAGCTCAGCAGGTTTTTCAAATTTTCTTGCACTATTCAGAACGCCGCAGCAGCAGCCGCAGCAGAGGCAAATGCAGAATGGCTGAAGCGAATTCCCCGGCTGAATTACAAGTCCTTTGTCCTCAGCTTTATCAAGCAAAGCGAGGCATTCTTCTTTTGATGCAATTCTTCCCTTATTTCTGTCAATATAGTCGCCTTTGCCGAAATAAATGCATATCTCAATATCGTCTCCGACCTGCCTGCATGTTTTTCCCAGAAGGGCTTCACCCTGTTTGCAGACGCAGTTTGCTATCTGGATAACTTCATCGGTTTTAATTATATAATCTCTCATATTGTCATAAGTGTCAATTCTGTGTTCCGGAACGATAGATTTCAGGTGAGGGCTTGTACGCAGCTGAGGAAGCAGTGTACGGAAAAATTCATCCATAAAAGCTTCATCGTAATATCTGTGAAGAAGTTCCATGAGTTCTGGCGTAAGGTCATTTACATGAAACTCGAACATGCCGATTGCGAGAAATGCGCTGGCGTATTCATACGGCGCTTCATCTGATCTGCGGATGCTGCCTCTCATGAAAAGGGCATTTAGAATTTCAGAAAGCTTTTCTGCTGATATATCTTCTGAAAATCTTTTTTTATATCTTCGTTTAATTCGCCATATGGGAGATTTGGAGAGGCCGAGACAGAGAGCTGCTTTTGCTTCATCAAAGTTAAAGAAAAATTTCAGGAGCTCTATTTCCACACCGGATTCAGTAGGAGGATAACCTATAGGATATTTATCCAGATGAATCTGAAGTTCGCGGTATATTGAATCAATTGATGTCATTAAATACGCCCTAATTAAAATTTAAAATTCATTAAAAAATATTTTACCGGAATATGTTAAAAAATCTCCTCACTTCATGGGATGGGATAGGGTCAATGGCATTAAGTTAAAAAATGTGAAAAATACTAAATAATAATGAAATCCCATATACTTATTAACTTTGGGGTGATGAGAGCTGCGGCCTTCTTCATTATTTTAATATAGGTTTAGTTTCTTTTCCTGCATCAACAAATCGTTTATTCATATCTTCCGCAAGAGCGATCAGACCTGAGAGAGGCCTTACAAAAACCTCAAAATTTACTATCTGATCATTGTCATTGAATTCTATAAGATCAATGCCCTTGACAGTTTTTCCATTAACTACAGCGCTGAATTCCAGTGCCCAGTTTTTCCCGTTAACAAATTCCCTGTGATACTTGAATTCTTTAAAAACTTCTATTACATTGCTGAGAACAAAAAGTGTCTCAACTTTTGTAGTTTTTGGTTTAAAAACAACAGGTGAATAGAATGTAATTTTTTCAGAAATTAATTCATCAAGAGCTTTCATGTCTTTTTCAAAAACCACTTTATGCCATTTTTCCAGAAGATTTTTATTTTTTTGATCCATGTTCAGACTCCACGCTTTGTTTTATTAAAATTGCCTGCTTACTCTTGCAATCTCGTCTTTAGCCTGCTTTACCATATCTTCAATTACAGCTGCGCATGACTTGATGTCGTGTATTCTTCCAAGTGACTGGCCCATCATCATCGGTGCTATGTCAACATCACCTGTTACCCATGCATCCTGGCATCTTTTTCCAGTTACAAGCGGAGCGAGTTCAGCAAGACCGGCTCCTCTTGCTTCTGCAGCAAGAATTTCGCCTACAATTTTATTCTTTATTGCTCTTCCCTGAAGATTTATTGATTTGCATATCAGAGTTGTGTCATTTTCCTGTCTTTTCACAATTTCCTGCTTGATGTTGTCATGAACCTGGCACTCGTTGGTTGCCATGAAACGTGTGGCCATCATAACGCCTTCTGCTCCGAGAGCAAGAGCTGCAGCAAGTGATTTACCGTCAGCAATACCGCCTACAGCAACAACCGGAATTTTTACAGTTTCTGCGATTTTTGGCGTAAGAATCATTGTTGTAACATCATCATTAAGAGGGTGTCCGCCTTCTTCAATACCTGCGGCATATATGCCGTCATATCCGGCATCTTCAGCGTGTTTTGCATGTTTAACTGATCCCACTTTATGGAACATTTTTACACCGGCTTTCCTGAGCATTTCTATATACTGTGTTCCAACCTTGTCAAGAGGAGTTCCTGATACTTCAATGCCTCCAACTTTTTCTTCAGCGCATATCTCGAGATTTTTTCTGTGGTCATCCATTGTAATGTGGAATGAAGGAAGTATTGTGATACCGACCATAAAAGGTTTATCTGTCATTTTTTTTGTTTCACGAATTGCATTTCTCAGTTCATCACCGGATTTATAATTGCCTGCAGTGAGATTACCCATTCCGCCTGCATTTGATATGGCTGCAGTAAGCTTTGGCTCGCCAACCAGATACATTGCACCGCATAAAACAGGGTATTTGATTCCGAACATTTCTGTAATTCTTGTTTTCATATTTTTCCTCGCTTTATTTTAATCCTGCACAATTTGTTTTATGCAGTAAATCGTTCTTTTAATCCGGCCTTTTTAAGTGCGGCATCAATCACGTCCCGGCCCATATCGCACATTGTTTCAATTGCTTCATTCTTGCTCACCTTGTCTATGAGGCCAACGCATATAAGTGACGCAAATCCGTGAGTGAAAATTGTCATTTTGTTCATCACTTCTTTGCGTTCTTTTTTTGGGAGGAGTGAAATCAGATCATCTTTATCGAGTTCTTTTGTTAACGATTTCAGAAATTTCTGAAAGAGGGATTTTGTTTCTCCGCCATTGATAAACAGGGCACGGAACAGCTCGCGGTTTTCCTGGGAGAAAAGTACAAGCCCTGTTCCCATATTAAGGAAAATGCTTTTGGTGTACGGCTTCATTGTGTATTCGAGCATTAGTTTCTCAGCTCTTTCGAGCACCTCGGATTTGAGGTCTTCCATTGAACTGAAATACGAATATACCGGTGCAGTTGATGAATGGAGCTCATCTGCAATTTTTCTTGTGCTGAAATCAGTGAAGCCGCTTTTTTTTACTATTTCAAAAGCTGTTTTGATTATATCGTCTCTGTTGAATACTGCCTTGGGCGGCATATATGCTCCATTTGCTGAAATTATTATTTCAGGTGTTATGTAACAGGTGTTATATAATGTCAAGAGTTTTTTTAAAAAAAAATAAAAAAAATATAACTCATTCCAGTTTTTTGGGTACGTGGTGCTAATGCAATAATCTCCCCCGTCCCCCAAAGGGGGCGGGCAGGAGGGGAATACGATAACTTTTAACAAATCAAAGAATTATTACACCTGTTTATAATAGTTAGCTTCCAGGAATCAAAGCATGACAGATAATGGAATGAATTTCAAAAAAGTATTAAAGATGTATTATATAATATTGCTAATGATTTAGAAATGATAAAATACAATTTATTGAGTAAATGATTATTTATCACATTTTTTCGCCCCCTTTGGGGGATGGGGGGCTGTAATGTATAGTATGTTTTAAAGAAAAGAGAAATCCGGAACAGAATCTGCTCCGGATTTCCCGGGGTGTTTATTTATCTTTATATACAGGTTTTCTTTTTTCGATAAATGCATTTACAGCTTCATCCTTGTCTTCAGTGCCGAAGCAGTAGATTGACTGAGCCTGCTCGAACATCAGACTTGCATATGTATTTCCTTCTGCAGCAACATTAACTCCCCATTTGCCGAATCTGATTGCAGAAGGCGGAAGATTTGACATTCTTTTTGCAAGCTGTATTGCTTTTCCATCGAGCTCTTCAGGTTTAACAAGATACTCAACAAGTCCGATCCTGTAGGATTCAGCAGCATCAATCATTTCTGTGCATAGAATGAGTTTTTTTGCCTGTCCGATTCCAACAAGTTTTGTCAGCCTTGTTGTTCCGGTCTGGTCTGCTGTAAGACCGAACCTTACTTCAGGAAGTGCAAGGGTTGCGCCTTCTGCAGCAATTCTGATATCGCAGCTTAATGCAAGTTCAAGGCCGCCGCCGAGACAGAATCCCTTAATTGCAGCAATAACAGGTATTGGAAGTTCCTGAAATCTGCTGAATGTTCTCTGAAGAAAGTTAAGATTATCCTTTACAAATCTTGTATCAACGATTTTTAAAAATGCAGTGTCAACACCGGCTGAAAAATGCGCACCGGAAGAACAAACTATAACTGCTCTGAGCTGATTATCTCTGGAAATCTCCTCCTGTATATCTGCAAGTGTCATAACTACATCTTTATTAAGAAGATTCAGTCCGCCTGGATCACAGAAAGTAATTGTTGCTATATAGCCATCTTTAGAAAGTTTTATGTTCGGATCGTTCATGAATTTACCTCTTTTATTTTTTTTTGTAAAATTCCCTGAAGAATTTTTATAAATGCAGGACAAAAGTACAGCCGTTTAATTATTGTTCAAGAAATTAAATCATTAAAAAACTATTTTTATCCTATATTCATTATTTGTTTCTGAATGAGTCAGTGCAATATTTTTAAAATAATTCTGTTCAAGCTGGTATTCAAATTTAGGGAGCCATTTTAAAAGTTCTTTTTCATTTAAAATTTTATTTGAAAGAGTGAGTTCAATTTCAAATTCGAAAACCCTAACCTGTATTTCAATTTTACTTCCATCATCTCGGGTGAGCCGGGCATTATAATAGTTGATATCCAGCGTATGAAGGTCAATCTTGGTTGATGTTTCAAGAGTTACAGCTGCTATGTGAAGCAGCTTCATATAATCAATATGAGGCATTTTGAATTCTCCTTTTTCATGCAGGGAGATTTAATAATTTTGCTTTTTGACAGTCAAGAAAGATATGCGATGAGTTTTTTAGATTTCTATAAAACGATTTAATTTATGGGAACCTTTATAAATCTGTTTTTTCAGATAAAAAATATGAAATAAACTGACTTTTCCCAATGATGTGAACACTAAGGAATTTCAATAAAATGATTAATCGAGATTCACTTAAATTTAAACAGAAGAAATATCACATTTACTGGAAATTTTATAATTGCATATAATATCCGCAGATTCACAAAGAATAAAAATTCTGTGCTTATCTGCGGAAGATATTAACTAATTATTAAAAAGCAGTTATAGATTAAACTGGATGATAATTTTAAAATTAAGAAATTATTTAACATCCTTGCATTTTGCGCTGCACTCGTCGCTTGTTTTCTGGCATGCATCCAATGCTTTTTTGAAGCCGTCTTTTTCATTATACTTTGTGTTTTTAGCCTTGTTTTCACATGATCTCTTTTCCTTGTTGCAGTCACCATAGCATTTTGTTTTTGGTGATGCGGAAACCATTGAAACAACAGCTAATGTCATTAGGATTGTTGATGCAAATAATAATACTTTTTTCATGATAAACTCCTTATGTTTTTTAAAATTTCTTAAATTTTTTAAGATGAATAATAATCTGTCAAGAATATTGTTGCAATGAATGACAACCGGGAATTCAGGAAAAAAGCAAAGAATTCATTGAAGCAGATATTAATTAAAAAAAGTCTTGACATTATATAACACGTGTTATATAACAGGTGAATTATTAAATTCATGGTATTTAAAAAAAATATATACAGGAGAAGTTATGAAATTGCTGGTAATCAATGGAAATCCATCTGCAGAAAATAAAGTTTTTGATGCTTATATTGATGAGCTGATAACAAAAACGCAATCTGCAGGTCACGAAACTAAGCAGATAGTTCTTCGTGACATTAAAGTGAAGCCTTGTACAGGCTGTTTTGCATGCTGGGTAAAAACCCCTGGAATCTGTTCTATTAAAGATGACGGTCCGGAAGTTTCAAGAAATTTTATTTCTTCAGATCAGGTAATCATGGCATCACCGCTTGTGATGGGTTTTTTGAGCGCTCTTTTGAAGAATGCTTTTGACCGGAATATACCTCTTGTGCATCCGCATCTTGAAGATGTAGGAGGTGAGGCGCATCATAAGAAGCGCTATGACAAATATCCGACCATGTCATTTTTACTTCAGAGGGAGTCATTCACAGACGATGAAGACATTGAAATTATCTCTGACATCTTTAAACGCGAGTCTATCAATGTCCGGTCGAAACTCGGTTTTATACGCTTTATTGATTCACCTGTACAGGAGGTTGTAAATGAAATTAACATTCATTAATGGCTCCCCCCGGGGAAAAAACAGCAACACACAGAAGGTTATGGACGGTTTTATAAAAGGTTTTCTTGAAACAGAAGGAAACCTCTGCGAAACAGAATTTTTAATTAAACACAGAAATGATCTCAAGGTGCCTGCAGAAAAATTTTTAAATTCAGAATATGTTCTCATTGGATTTCCTCTATATGTAGACGGTATGCCGGGAAGCGTAAAGGAATTTCTTGAAGCTCTTGCACCTTATATGGGCAGGTGCCCGAATATATCTCTTGGCTTTGTTATACAGTGCGGTTTCCCTGAAAGTTATCAGAACAGATTTATTGAGCGCTATTGCGAAAAATTTACAAAAAGACTCGGCTGCAGGTATATCGGTTCTATAGTTAAAGGCGGATTGGAAGGTCTTGCAATACAGCCGAAAGTTCTTACCGATAAATATGATTTTTTCTTTCACGCGCTTGGTAGCGAATTTGGAAAAACCGGAAAGCTTGATCCTGTTATGCTGGAAAAGTTATCCAGGCCTGAGCATCTGAAGCCGGAAGATATGCCGAATCTGGTAAATTTTATCAATAAAGCATTGTGGGACAGTCAGATGGAAAAAAACGGGGTACTTGAAAAAAGCTTTGACAGGCCGCTTCAGCCTTAGATAAAATATTTTTAGATGTAGGAGGTTTTTATGGGTAATGAAACTAATCTCAGCTGGTGGGAATGTGTAGAATGCGGTTATACTTTGCAGGAGCCAATGCCGCCGGAAAAATGTCCCGGTTGTAAAAACATCTGTGTATTTAATGATGTAACCTGTTATACGCCTGAGTGCGGCGGTCCCGGAAATATCGATCCGAAGCTTGTTAAGCATAAAAAAAATAATTCACTGTAAAAAGAAAAATTATGAAAAATGAAGGATTTGTTTCGCTTGATCAGGGCGATATTTTTTTTAAAGTTGCAGACGGGGAACCTGAATTTCCGATTCTGTTTATTCATGGAGCAGGCGGCTACTCGAATCTTTTTGAAAAACAGCTAAGCGGACTGGAAGATAAAAAGCTTTCATTTGCAATTGATCTGCCGGGGCATGGGAAATCTTACTCAGCAGAATCTCCGCCTCTGAATTCTTTTGTTAATGCAGTCACCGGATTCATCAGAACTCTGGGGTTGTCGAATGTTGTTCTTGCCGGCCATTCCATGGGAAGCGGTATCCTGTTTGAATTGTTCAACGCAATGCCTGATAAAATAGCAGGACTGATTTTTATTTCTGCCGGAGTATCGCTTCCTGTAAATAAAATGATTTTCGATCTGATCGATTCGGATTTTTCAGGTTTCTGTAATCTGACAGCGCAGTTTTCATTGAGTGAATCAGCAGGGGATGATATCAAAACACTTATGCGCGATGGTTTAACAAGAGCTGGTGCAGCCACAGTAAAAAATGATTTCAGAATCTGTGACGCGTATGACTATCGTGATCTGATAAAGCAGATAGATATACCTGTTCTAATCCTCGCTAATGAAAAAGATAAAATGATTTCCGGTAAAATAATACAGGAACTGCATGATGGAATTCCTTCATCAAAACTTATACGTTATCCAATGAAAGGGCATATGCCTCACTGGGAAAATTCCGATCAGGTGAATTCTGATATTGTTGAATTTGTTTCATCTCTTGAGCCTGTTGAATATGAGGATGAAGATGAATAAAGTAATATTTTTAATTGTGTAAAATTATTTAATGGTCAATGCTTGATCTATAGAGGCGATATTTCATGTTAAAAAAATTATTCTTTAAAATATTCAGCATTTACCCGCCTTTTCTGGGTGCAGGGATTAGAGTGAAAATTTCAAAAGATGTAAAAACTGTTGATGTGAGCATGAAGCTTACTTTCTGGAACAGAAATTATGTCGGAACTCATTTTGGAGGATCTCTGTATGCTATGTGTGATCCGTTTTTTTTCTTTCTGCTCATGGAAAATCTCGGCCGGGATTATATAGTCTGGGACAAGGGTGCGACAATTGCTTTTAAAAAGCCCGGCAAGGGTAAAGTTTTTGCCAGCTATTTTATTCCTGAAGAGCGCTATGATGAAATAAGAAAAATGGCAGAAAGCGGGGAAGCTGTTAATCCTGATTTCATTATAGATGTTGTTGATAATGATGGCAATGTTATTGCAACAGTAAAGAAGATTATGTACATTAAGAAAAAAGAATCAAAGAAATAATTTCGATTCAGATAAAAAATCTATTTTGCCATATATTTTTTTCTTTCTGATTCATTTAGTTTTTCAATTGCATATCTGAGCATTGTCCTCGGCATCTTCTTGTGGTGCTGATCAAGAAATTTTCTTAGAATTGATATATCCATTTTACCGGCTTCCCTGAGCATCCAGCCTGTTGCTTTATGTATCAGATCGTGTTTATGCTCAAGCAGCATTTCCGAAAAAGCGAGGATCTCCTTAAAATCGTTTCTTTTTAAAAAATAGTATGTGGCAACAACTGCGATTCTCTGTTCCCAGAGGCTGCTGCTTTTTACAAGCTTATATAGTATATCCCTGTTTTTATCAAAATAAAAATTGCCGATAATCTGATGTGCAGATAAATCAACGAGGTCCCAGTTGTTTATTTTTGAGGTTTTGCTCAGATAGAATTCCGAAATCAATCTTCTCCCATTCTCATCCGCTTTTGAATATTTCTGAATTAGAATCAGCAGTGCTGTTAATCTGAATTCATGAATGGAGTCATCAAGGAGTTTTTCTATTTCAGTAAGCTCTGTTTCATGAAATTGTTTTGCTATGATTCTCTGATCCGGAACAGTGACTCCAATAAAAATATCGCCTTCACCATACTGGCCTTTTCCGGTTTTGAAAAAACCTGCAAGCTTCTTTGCTTTTTCATTGTTTGAGATTTTTTTTAATTCTTTTTTTATAGTCTCGGCTTTATGCATGTATTTTTACCTGTAAAGTTTTTTATTTTTTTTAATTCTTGTATCGCTGATTATTTGAAATTCCTTAATTATGTATATCACTCATAAATATTAGTAAATTTTAAATTGATAAATATCATTATAATTGCAATCAGTCAAGATAGTTTCTATTGTATTTAATCTATTATAAATTTATTTTTTTAAATTAATATCGTTAATTTTGATTTTAAAATTCATCCTGACTCCTATACAGTAGCTTAATGTAATAATATTTTTTTATTTTTCCGGATATTAACCAAAACAAATAAAAATAAAACATATAAAGGAGAATTGAGTATTTTTTTTTGTAAAAATGAAGCAGGATCTATATTTATTTTTTAAAAATAAAAAAAAATGTTGTAAAGATAAATCAGCTGTATATAATAAAAAATATTTATTTAATTATTTTATTTAAAAAATTAAATTATCAAGGAGGAATTCTTTGAAAGCAAATAATGAAAAAAGAAAATTTGAAAGGATTGATAATGAATTCAGTGTCAGGATTACAAAAAACACAGAGAAAGGCGGTATTAAAGAATTGTCGATTGACCTGGCTGAATCTATAAATATTAGCGGCAGCGGATTACTGATAAATATAAAAGAGCCTATTGAAACCGGAACTCAAGTAAGGGTTATGTTTTTAAAGCCGAATTCTTTTGATATTTTTGACTGCAATGGTAAAGTCGTCAGGATTGATAATAAAAAAGAAAAATCACACTCTGTTGGAATAGATTTTATTGGCCTATCGGATTCAGATAAGGAGAAGTTGAATTATTATATAACCCTGTAATTAACCAAGTTTATATAAAGTTTTATTAGATTCGTAGCGGAAAATACAAAATATATAAAAGCTGACTGTGATAATAATAAAAAAGGAGGAGAAGTGTGCTATGACAAATTATAAAGAAGGAAATCTGGAAATACTATTAAGCGATCAGAATGGAAAAATTTCAATGAAATGGATTGGGGAAAGTGATGATCGTGATCCATCCTCTCTTTTAAATCCATATCTCGACAAGGTTATAGAAACAATCAAGGGTAAAAGCCTTGAAATTGATTTTCAAAAATTAAAATATATGAATTCATCCTCGGTACCGCCAATAATAGATCTCATGAAAAAATTGAATTCTGAAAATGTGAAATCCGTTATTCTTTATGATAAAAATTTAAAATGGCAGTGCGCCTCTTTTAAAGCTCTTGAAACGATTGCCAGTACATTAAAATCAATAAGCATCGAAAGTAAATAATATTATTTTCTTTAAGTAATATTTATACAGCATAAAATATTTTATTAAACTATACATAATAAATGCTAATTCAGGAATTATTTATTTAAGATTTTAAAATATTATAATGGGGGTAAGTATGAGAAAGAAAAAAATAATTTTGTCTTTTTTTCTTTTAATTGCAGTGATTTCGCTAATTGTTTTTCCAGTCGGTATTACAAAATCCAGCGATCCTTCGGATGATGTAATAGACAAATGGGTTGAGATTTTCCAGCCCTCGGTTTTATCAAAAGAAGAAAGGATTCAGGAACTCAAGTGGTTCCGGGAAGCAGCAAAGGATTTGCAGGGCGAGATTATACTTGCAGCTGCAGAGGATATTGAAACCCATTACTGGGAAAGCAGGGTGCTTGCTAAAGCATTTAATGAAATAACCGGAATGAAAGTTACTCAGGATATCATTCCTGAAGGTGTTATAGTTGACCGGATTAAAGATCAGATTGAAAATAATAAATTTTATTATGATATATATGTTAATGATGCAGATTTGATCGGCTGGCATATACGTACAAAAGCGGTTCTTAATTTTACAGAATACATGAAGGGTGAGGGAAAGAAATATTCTGATCCATATATGGATTTTGATGATTTCCTTAATATTGAGCAGGGGCAGGATTTTGAAGGAAATATACTTCAAATTCCGGATCAGCAGTTTGCCAATCTGTACTGGTTCAGGTATGACTGGTTTTCCAGAGAAGATATAAAAAAGAAATTTAAAGAAAAATACGGATACGAACTCGGTGTTCCTGTGAACTGGTCTGCTTACGAGGAAATTGCAGAATTTTTTACAAATAATCCTGTAGATGGTAAAAAAGTTTATGGTCATCTTGACTATGGTAAACCTTCTGCAGCTCTGGGCTGGAGATTTACAGACGCCTGGCTTTCTATGGCAGGTGTTGGCGACAAGGGTTTGCCAAACGGCATGCCTGTAGATGAGTGGGGTATCCGCGTTGAAAACGGAATTCCTGTGGGTTCAACTGTATCAAGGGGAGGGGAGCTTAATGGCCCTGCAGCGGTTTACGGTTTGCAGAAATATCTTGAATGGGTTAAAAAATTCGCTCCTCCTGAAGCCATGCAGTGGGAATGGGCAGACTCAGGCCCGGTAAGTTCCCGCGGTGATATTGCTCAGCAGATTTTTCAGTACATTACATGGCTATCTGATGCAAGATACCATACGCCCGGCAGTCCGGTTTGCGACAAATACGGAAAACCTCTATGGCGCGTTGCTCCATCTCCTCATGGAGACTACTGGGATGAGGGCATGAAGGTCGGATATCAGGATCCGGGTGCCTGGACGATTCCGAAATCTGTTGTTGGTAAAAAGAGAGCAGGCGCATGGCTGTGGGCGCAGTTCTGTCTTAGTAAAACAGTTAACCTGAAAAAATTTCTCATTGGCGGAACTCCAATCAGAAAATCAACTGTGTTTTCAAGTTATCTGACTGAGCGTCTGGACGATTACGGCGGGATCATTGAATTTTATCGATCATCTGAGCTGAAAAAATGGACAGGCAGCGGACGCAACGTTCCATACTATCCCGGCATGGCTCCTCTCTGGTGGAAAAATATAGCCAAGGCTATCACAGGCGAATATACTCCGCAGCAGGCAATGGATATGCTTGCAAAACAGCAGGATGAAGTAATTGGCGGATTGAAGATGGCAGCATTATCACCAAAGCTTAACCCTGAAATGCCTAAAGAATACTGGCTGAATAGACCTGGAAAGCTTATATCCGAATCACCAAAAGCGTATAGGCCTCGTCAGAAACCTGTAACCGTTCCATATGAAGTGCTCTTGAAAGAATGGAAGGAAAAGCGTTTGAAATGATTTTGGATAAATAATAACAGGAGGCGGTCGTGAAAATGAATGATAAAAAAGACAGTGCTATTCAGAATATAATTCATAAATGGAACAGAATTTCATTGCGATGGAAAATAAATTTCGTGGGGATTTTCATTATTGTAATGTTTTCTGTAATTCTTTTCTATTTTATCCTTCCTTTATTGGAAAAAGGAAAGATGGAGGAAAGGGAAGGAAAACTTCGTGCTGTAGTAAATTCTTCAGTATCGCTCATGGATTTTTATGAGCGCGGGCTGCGTAACCAGACGTACAAGGGTGACCCTACAATGCCCAAATCTATTGAAGAAGCCAAAAAACTGATTCTGAAGAATCTCCGCGAAATGAGATACGACAGAAATGAATACTTTTTCGTACTGGACGGTAACGGGAACATGATTATGCATCCGACAAAACCGGAACTTGAAGGCAAGGAGATGATCAGCATTAAAGATCCTAAGGGTGGAACGCCATTCAGGGATATGTCTTATTATTCCCAGAGAGACGGCGAAACTTTTGTAAAGTATATATGGCAGTCTAAATACAGTCCTGTAATTTTTGAACCGCAAACCACCTATGCCAAATACTACTGGCCATGGGACTGGGTTGTGTGCTCAGGCGTTTATACACAGGATATTATTGAAGACATGAGGAAGGTAACTTTATCATCCCTCATATATGACGGTATTACAGCTACAATTTCAATGATATTTCTGTTCTTTGTTGGAGGTGCTATCTCCAGAAGAGAGGAAAGGCATAGGACTCAGCTGCAGGAATCTAACAATAAACTTACTCAGGCACATGAAGCCCTATGGGGAGAAATGCAGCTTGCCAAGAAAATTCAGACTGTACTTCTTCCAAAAAGCCCTCAGATCAGGGGTTATGAAATATCTGCTCACATGGTACCTGCAGACGAGGTTGGTGGTGACTACTATGACGTTATAAATGTCGGAGACAGGGACTGGCTTATTATAGGCGACGTTTCCGGTCACGGTGTTCCGGCAGGTCTTGTTATGATGATGGTACAGACGTCCATACGCGTTGTATTGGGCGAGAATCCCGGAATACTGCCGAGTGATCTTCTTACTGCAATTAACAAAACCATATCCAATAACATCAAGCAGCTTGGAGAAAATAAGTATATGACTTTAACCGCACTTGCGGAACTTAAAAATGGCGAGTTTTCATTTTCAGGCCTGCATCAGGATATCATGATCTACAGGGTGAAAACAGGCAAAGTGGATTTGATTGAAACAAGAGGCATCTGGAT
The DNA here is from genome assembly GCA_964529415.1 of uncultured Leptospirales bacterium. Classification (GTDB taxonomy): domain Bacteria; phylum Spirochaetota; class UBA4802; order UBA4802; family UBA5550; genus CAYMPH01. Next base: position 16,575 of record CAZGWD010000006.1, read on the forward strand.
AGGAGTCATGGATGAAATCAAGGGGTTATTGAAGGATGATAAAATAACTATGGAATCCGGTGATGTGCTGCTGCTATACACTGACGGGCTTACAGAAGCGAGTCTGGAAGGCAGCGTCAAGGTTAAACAACTGGATGATAAGGAAATGTTCGGGGATGAAAAACTGGCTGAGATTCTTGGAAAACACGGAAAGGAATCAACAGATAATATTAAGAAATCTATTATTTCAAGCCTTGAGGAATACAAGCTCAATGATGACTATACGGTTTTAATAATGCGTAAGATCTGATGAAGTTATTATTGATATTGTATAGAGTTGGTGATTAAAAAGAAATTAAAGAACAATGATGATTTTATCAGTATAATAATTTTTCAGATAAGTGACAATCAGTAAAGAAACATACTTAATTTTGTATTATTTGAAATTCAGTATGTTTCTTTACAACTTTTCCGATATAAAATTAAACCTTTTCATTAGTTACAGTTATCGCATTTTCCGCACACGCTTACTTCCGAGTCAAAATAATTATGAATAATATCGCGTCTGCACTGTCCGGATTTTGCATATTCCATAATTGCAATTAGGCGGTCTCTGTCACGCACCATCTTTTCGCGAATAAAATCATCAGATGAAAGTTCTTCCGGAATATCTCCGCTAAGATGAAGATTGCCTGATTCTATAGAACCTCTTGTGACGCCATACAGATCAAATAAATTCAGCACAGTCTGCAGACGCTGATCTCCACGGTTGCGGTTCACAACCTTTGCCTGGATATCTTCATAATCATAAGAGTTGATCGTGCTGCCGAACTTATGCAGAACCTGGTAAACGTCCCGGATAAATTTTGAATCAGGGTTTTTCCATTCGAGAAAAGTGATCTGAACTGCAAGATCATCCTGGCTGTAGAGCAGGGTGCAGTCCGAGCGTTTGCCGTCGCGACCGGCGCGTCCGATTTCCTGATAGTACGATTCAATTGAATCCGGAATGTCAGCGTGGATAATGGACCGTATATCGGACTTGTCAACGCCCATCCCGAATGCGTTTGTTGCAAGCATAATAGTGTTTTTTGATGTAAGAAATCTATTTTGAACCTGCTTGCGTTTGTCCGGATCGAGTTTGCCGTGATAAATTGAATGGCGGATTTTTTTCATTTCAAGAAATTGCGAGAAGCTTTCAATATTCCGGATAAGGCTGAAATATATTACAGTGTTTCCTTTCTGCTCAGTGATTATTTTATACAGCATTTCAAACTTTTCGGTTTCATCAATTATTTCTTCGCATGCAAGATGAAGATTCGGACGGCATACTCCGCCGTCAAAACGCAGAACTTTTTCCGGAGCAAGACCGCTCATCCTGATAATATCATCGCGGACTGCAGAAGTTGCTGTGGCTGTGAATGCTGCAGTTACAGGATTGTTCATCAGTAAGCGGAATTCTTTAATTCGCGCATAATCAGGGCGGAAATCATTTCCCCACTGGCTTACGCAATGAGCTTCATCAAGTGCAAGCAGGTCAATCTTTCTTGCTGCCAAAGCTGATAAAAATTCTTTATTGCGGAAACGCTCCGGCGCGACATATATCAGTTTATATTTACCGGATCGCAGAGCATCATACCTGTGCATCCTTTCCGCTTTTGAGAGTGATGAATTTATAAACGCTGCGTCAATACCGCGCCTGATTAGCGCATCAACCTGGTCCTTCATCAGTGATATCAGCGGAGAAATTACTACTGTTAATCCATCGAAAATTAATGCCGGAATCTGATAGCAGAGTGATTTACCCATACCTGTGGGCATGGTTACTATGCAGTGGTTTCCGTTTAATATGCTGCGGATTATTTCATCCTGAGGTTCCCTGAATGACTGCAATCCGAAAGTGCTGTGCAGTATTTCCATTATTTTTTTATCAGGCATTTTATTCATTTTCCTTTTGAAAAACCGCCAACTTTGATGTACAATGCCGTGTAATTAGGAAATGTGTAAGAAATAGCCAACGCTTTCGGCACTTCCTGTGCCTGCGCTGGCACCAACCTCATCGTGAGAACGTGAGATTTGGGGATATTAAGAGATCAGGGAGATATTAATAAAAATTATATTTAATTGTATCTGAATTCCCTGTTTAATCCTTTATCTCATTATCTCTTCCATCTCCCTATCTCCTTTTCTTACACAAAAAAGTGATAAAAATAATAAAAAACCTTATCTTCATGGCATTGACTGTGATGGATGGCAGAATGATTTGTCAATTCTGGAAAAACAATTGGCAATGGTATTTATGTCAAGATTTTATCATAAGTTTATTTATTAGCATTTATTTTATGGTTATGATTGATGCATAAAAAAAGTTTAAATAATTGTTGAATAAATTCTTTATTATACTTATCATGCTGTGTTGAATATTATAATGAGTACAAAAATTACGGCAGGATGAATTTACTTAAATCATAAAAGGATATAGCAATGGATAATAAAAATTATGAAGAATTCTGCAGCAGGTGGCTTCCTGCTTGGACAGGAAATAATCCTGAAAAACTGTTAACCTTCTATGATCAGAAGGCTTTCTATTCTGATCCTACAATCCCAAAAGGTTTGAACGGGCACGATCAAATAATGTCATATTTTATAAAATTACTCAGAAATAACCCGGACTGGAAATGGACTCCCGAGGAAATATTCCCAAATGAAAAGGGTTTTACATTGAAATGGAAAGCTGTTATTCCTGTCAGGAATATCGAGGTTATTGAATACGGCATGGACATCGTTGAATTTAATAATGATAAGATTGTAAGAAATGAAGTTTATTTTGATACGCTGAATTTGATCACAGCTATCCGGAACAAATGAAAATGTAATAGTCCGTCATCTCTTGGTTGTAATTAATAAATAGCAGCTTCATATTTTTCACATGAATTCCGGAAGATATTTTCTGTATCTTACAGGAACAAACTGACGCTGAAGCTTTGGATTTTTTCTTTCAGAAATTGCAATTGATTTAAAATAATTCCTCCACAAGGAACTGAAAAATTTTTCTTCCCCGGAAATCTCAGGACTGCGGTCAATTTCAATCGGCTGTATTCTGCAGATACTGTTCCGGTTTATTGCTGCTATTTTTCTTTTAATATCGTGTATGATGAAATTTTCTCCGCTGAAACGTTTTCTGAAATGCGGAGTTATCATGTAGATAATATTATGATCAGGTTCAATTTCAGAATAATAGAAATTATCTTCAGTTTTTTTAAAACGCACAAGACCCTGCATTCTGCAGGATTCCTTTGAAACTTTATCAACTGCATCATTAAAACGGGAAACTTTTTCATCTGTTATAAAATTGTGAATTTTTTTTCCCTGTTCCATTCCGAGGCTGGTAAAATCATAAATTAATTTTCCTGAATCATGGAAATCTGAAAGATAACACCGGAAAATGTCTCCGTATGCATCGATTGAAATTTTATTTATTATTTCATCAGTAATAATTTCAGATTTTTTTTTATCAGATTCAATCATAAGATAGTCAGCGAACAGATTATCTCTTTCAGCAGTTGAAGGAATAATATTTTCAGGTTTATAATTTTTATGCCGTGATTCAAAAATTGATGTGAGCAGCCCTTCGAAACTACCATCGTAAACCAGAAATAAATATGAAGAAATTGCAGTTTTATTCATTATACTTCTCCTGTCATTGCACTAAGGACCGAATTCGTATCAGGAAGAAGAATCTTTTGCGGAAACAGGGAAAGCTGCGAGTCGTATAAACCATGTTCATCCGCTATCAGCATTGATTTAAGTCTCGTTGTTTCGTAATCATTTTTTTCAAGAAATTTTCCGCGGCAGGTAATAAAGTATCGGGCTCTTTTCATTACAACTCCGATTTTTTTCAGAGAATCAAATGTTAAATTTTCAACTTTTCGGGAACGGATAATTTTTCTTGCAGACCTCTGGCCGATTCCCGGAACTTTTAGCAGTGTTTCATAATCCGCATTTAAAACTTCAATAGGGAAACGCTGCATGTTTCGCATAGCCCAGCATATTTTCGGGTCAAGATCCGGATCGAAATTCGGGTTGTCTTCGTTTAGAAGTTCGGAAGCGGTAAACCCGTAAAATCTTAAAAGCCAGTCTGCCTGATACAGTCTGTTTTCTCTGCGCAGCGGCGGTGTTGCAACAGGGAGTCTCGCGTCATGCATGCTTACAGGAATGTAAGCTGAATAGTAAACTCTTTTCAAAGAAAACTTATTATACAAAGCTTCGGATAAAGTTATGATTGTTCTGTCGCTTTCAGGTGTGGCTCCTACTATCAATTGCGTGCTTTGTCCAGCTGGAATAAATTTTACTGAAGATTTTGTTTTTAAACCTGTTGGACGATACTCAAGAAGATTTGATTTCATTGTGTTCATGGCAGACAGTATGGCAGTTTTGGTTTTATCAGGAGCAAGAAGCGTGAGGCTTTTCTGTGTAGGAAGCTCAATGTTCGCACTCATCCTGTCTGCGTATAAGCCGGCTCTGAAAATTAAAGCAGGATCAGCTCCGGGCATAGCTTTCATGTGGATATATCCGTTGAATCTGTACTTGTTTCTGAGAAGCTCAGCGGTTTTAATCATAAGTTCCATGGTATAATTCGGGTTTCTGAAAACAGCAGAGCTGAGGAACAGTCCCTCAATGTAATTTCTCCTATAAAAATTTATTGTCAGCTCTGCAACTTCCTCTGCAGTGAATGTTGCGCGTTTTATGTCGTTGGTTTTTCTGTTGTGGCAGTAGGCGCAGTCATATACGCAGTTGTTGGATTGCAGAACTTTCAGCAGGGAAATACATCTGCCGTCATCGCTCCAGCTGTGGCAGATCCCTGATTTAGCTGCATTGCCGATTCCGCCGGGAGAATTTTCCCTTGTACTGCCGCTTGATGCGCAGGACGCATCATATTTAGCTGACATTGACAGGATATTTAATTTATCTTCAGTATTCATATTGTATGGTACATTTTTGTATACTATACAATATGAAAGTATTTTTTGCAAGAATTTTTTATTTTTTCAGCCGGATTTTATATGATTTTTGACTATTTTTATCAAATAAGCTCCAATCTAAAATTATATTGACATAATCAGTATCTATCGACCTAATGGCTATAATTTTTTAATGGGCCCATAGCTCAGTTGGTTAGAGCGGCTGACTCATAATCAGTAGGTCCAAGGTTCGATTCCTTGTGGGCCCAGTTTTGTGCGGCGATAAAACCGCATTGCAGATTTAAATTAGTCAAGGATAAAGAAATGTACGCGATAGTCGAAATTGCAGGAAAGCAGTACAAAGTTGAAAAGAATATCACTGTAAATGTTGATAAACTTGAAAACAGCGGCAGTGAAATGCTCGTAATTGATAAGGTTCTATTTGTATCTGACGGTGAAAATGTTCATGTAGGTCAGCCGTATGTTAATGGTGCAACAGTCAAAGCTCAGATGCTTGGCGATATCAAGAGCAGAAAAGTTAGAGGAATTAAATTTAAAAGAAGAAAAAGCTATACGCGCACTTTAGGCCACAGAACCATATTTTCTAAATTAAAGATTGATGATATCGTTGTAAAATAATTGATTTCCGCCACCTTTGTCAATATCAGATTCGCAAGCGGAGCTGAAATAGACTCAAGTCGTGAAATTGTTAAAGTAATTATTAAAGGTCATTCGTTATTTGATTCAAAAGGAAAAGATATTGTCTGTTCAGCTGTAAGCGCATTATCATTATCAGTATTTAAAGCAGTAACTGTTTCAGCAAAAATAACCCAGATGATTGAACAAAATGACGGGTTTTTAAAAACAGAAATTTTTACAAAAGATTTAATGAACAGAGCATGTGAATTTAAAACACTTTTAGATGTATTGCTGATAGGCCTTTTTGAAATTAAAAAGCTTTATCCCGATAAAATAGAAGTAGATTTTATATCAGAAAATTAATATTCATTAAGAGGTATTATTATGGCAAGTAAGAAGGGCGGCGGCTCCACAAGAAACGGAAGAGATTCTCATTCCAAGAGACTTGGCGTGAAAAAATATGCAGGTGAAAAAGTCACAGGCGGAACTATAATAGTTAGGCAAAGGGGAACAAAAATTCACCCCGGAACTAATGTAGGAAAAGGCAGCGATGATACTCTTTTCGCAATGATTGACGGATTCGTGAAATTTGAAAGACTTGATAAACTGAGAAAAAAAGTTTCTATATATCCGAATATCTAAAGAGTAATTGAAAATTTCGTATTCAGCAGATCGCGTATTGATTCAGTCATACGCGATTTCTTGTTTATAAGGATGAATTTTGGCTAAATTTACAGATACAATATCAATCAGAATTAAGGCAGGCAACGGCGGGCCTGGAGCTGTTTCTTTCAGAAGGGAAAAATATATTCCCAGAGGCGGTCCGGACGGCGGCGATGGCGGAAAAGGTGGAGATGTTTATTTCGTTGCTGACAGAAGATATTATAATCTATCGCATTTTTTCTCTGATAGGGTTTATGCAGCAGCAAACGGAAAGACAGGAATGGGAAATAACAAGTATGGACTAAACGGCGATGATCTGATTATTAATGTTCCTCCGGGTACCCAGGTGATAAATGCTGAAACAGATGAGCTTATAGCAGATCTTATAGATGAGGATGTTCCTGTACTTGTGGCAAAAGGCGGTATCGGCGGCAAGGGAAATGCGTTTTTTAAAACATCAACTCACAGGACACCAAGATTTTCACAGCCTGGAATGGAAGGCGATGAATTTGAAGTTTTTATGAATCTGAAACTGATTGCAGACATAGGGCTTGTGGGTCTGCCTAATTCCGGAAAATCAACAATGCTTTCTAAATTAACAAATGCAAAACCGAAAATCGGAGATTATCCTTTTACTACACTTATTCCAAATCTCGGTGTTGTGGAGAGAAAAGGCGGTATATTTTATAAAATTGCCGATATACCGGGAATTATCGAGGGAGCTCATAAAGGTCTCGGCCTCGGGCTGTCTTTCCTGCAGCATATTGAGAGGGTAAAGGGAATAATTTATCTGATAGACTGCCGTGAAGAGGATATGTCATATAATTTTAAACTGTTGAAATCAGAGCTTGGAACATACAATGAATCTCTATTGAAAAAACCGTATTTAATTGCTGTAACCAAGATAGATCTGATTACTCCTGAAGAATTAAGGGAAAAACTTGCAGTATTCAAAGAGAAAAAAGTTATTCCGCTTTCGTCAATTTCAGGCGAAAATCTGGATAAGCTTCTTAAAAATATAGATAAAATTCTGGAGAAGAAGGATGCCAAGAAAGGTTCTTCTGAAAAAAGTCAAGAGGATAGTTGTTAAAGTAGGAACGTCTTCAGTTTCTGAAAAAGGCAGTCTGTCCGAGAAAAAAATTCTCAAAATTGTAAATGATATTTCCATTCTCCGCAAAAGAGGACTGGAGGTTGTACTTGTGACTTCAGGCGCTATAACTGCCGGCTGCGCAACATTGAAAAAGGACAGATCAGGTCTTTCCATCCCGGAGAAGCAGGCGCTTGCTGCAGTAGGCCAGGCGGAGCTTATAAATTTCTACAGAAAGCTTTTTAATAAAAAAGGCATTAATATCGGACAGATTCTTCTAACTGATGACGATGTGCGCCACAGAACCAGATTTCTCAATGCGAGGAATACTTTTAATACGCTTCTCGCTCTTGGAGTTCTTCCGATTGTAAATGAAAACGACAGTGTTGTAATTAATGAAATAAAAATAGGTGATAATGATACATTATCCGCCCAGGTTGTAAATATAATAGACGCGGAACTGCTGATTATTTTATCCGATATTAAAGGATTCTACTGGGACTTATCCGACTCTGAGCCAGTGAAAAAAATAAAAAAAATCACTTCAGAAGTATATAAAAGAGGCGGCGGAAGCTCTTCATCCTGCGGTACAGGCGGAATGTTCACCAAGCTTAAAGCTGCAGATATGATATTGAAATCCGGCGGCATTATGGTAATAGCAGACAGCACTGAAAAGAATATTCTGCCGAGAATAATGGATGGCGGGGAAATCGGCACAATTTTTATGGCTGATAACGGAAAGACACTGCCAAGCAGAAAAAAATGGATTGTTTCCCGTGCAGCCAAAGGCAGGCTGCTTCTTGACAAGGGAGCCTGTGATGCTGTTATACACAGGAAAAAATCTCTTTTATCAAGCGGAATAAAAAAAATTTATGGAATATTCAAGCCTGGTGATTTTGTAGAGCTGATTGATGATCTTGAAAATGTTATTGCAAAAGGTATAGTTAATTATTCCAATCATGAACTGGCTGAAATTATAGGTTTAAAAGCTCTTGCTTTAAAAGATATTTACGGAAATAAATTTTTAAATGAAGTTGTTCACAGGGATAATCTGGTTGTTTTTCATGAAGAATAAAGACCTGAAAATTCTTGTTCTGGATTCGGTAGATTCCACGAATTCATATATCCTGCGAAATCCTGAATTTCTGTCAAAAAATTTTTTTGCAGTCCGGGCAATTGAACAGACACGTGGAAGAGGGAGATTCAGCAGAGAATGGAGCAGCATTACCGGAGAGGATTTAGCTTTATCAATTGTTTTTATTCCGGAGGTTGATATTAATGCTCTTTCCGTTGTTACCATTTATTCGGGCCTTGCTGTATTCCGTGTTTTAAAATCTGTTCTTGGTGAAGGACTGAAACTAAAATGGCCGAATGATATTTATTTTAATGGCAGAAAAATCTGCGGAATTTTATGCGAGCTGGCATCAGATAATCTTCAAAAACCTGCTGTAGTAATCGGGATCGGGGTTAATGTCAACAGGATGGATTTTCCTGAGAATCTTTCCGGCAGTTCAGTTTCAATCAGGCAGATAACAGGAAAAGAATACAGTGTTGATATTCTCGCCCGTAATATTTTTGATGAAATACAAACAATTCTAAATAATTTCAAAGGAATACCAATCCCGGAATCCTTATTAAATGAATGGATGTCCGCATCAACTTCTGAAAGGGAAATTTCTTATTATATAGGCGGTGTTACTGAAAGAGGGTTAATTGAGCGGATAAATTCTGACGGAACATTGAAAATTAAAAATTCAATAACCGGAGATAAACTGGTTTATTCCGGTGAAATAATATACGACGCCTGATTTTAAAAAATTAGACTCATTACGGATTGTTTAGTAAGTGATGCTAATGCGATAATTTTCCCCCCGTCCCCCAATGGGGGCGAGTAGGAGTGAAATACGATTACTTTATTCAAATCAAAGAATTATAACACCTGATTATATATTTTTGAGATTGCAGGAAATCTACGGAACAATATGACAGATACATGGATGAATTGCTGAAAAGACTTGAAAAAAAACATTGCTCATCAAAGATTAAGATGGCTTTAATGAGATTGCTATTTTTAAAGAAATTATAAAATCCGAATTATCGGGGAAATGATTATTTATTACGTGCCCCCTTCGGGGGACAGGGGCTTCAGTTGACTTGGACTAAAAAATAGCATCTCATGCGACATAATGGGATAAAAAACGCAAAAAAATCCGCCCAACTGGGTTTTTTTAGTTGACATTTTCCTGAATATTTTCGATATTGCAGAAAGAAATAAACAGGAGAAAAAAAATATGAAGAAAATATTTATTTTGAATATAGCTCTTTTAATGTCGTTATTCTTATTTTCATGTGCTCAAACAGCTGATGTTGCAAAAGCTATTACATCTATCGGCAACAACGGCGATATTGGAACAGGCGCAACAAGTAACCCTGATGCAGTTGATGTGGTTTCCGGAAAAATTGTTGTAAAAACAGTTAACGGTAAAGTTACAGTAAACAGTACTGAGCTTACTCTGGTAAGCATTATTGGCAATTTGTGGAAGCTGGCTGATGGAGTTAATATTACTTTAACAGATAAAGATGGAAATATAATTACAGTTGCTGTTGTTATTGATCAGTTAACATCAGCTATTTCCCTTATTCCGTCAACTCCTTTGGACAGCGGTTCATTTTATACGCTGAATCTCAGTGTAACTGTAAGTGGAGTAGTGACTAATTTTGCAGTTAAAGTTATTGTTTCTGTTGATAATACAAATGAAGCAAATTCGTTCTTTGCAGGAATTTCTTTAAATAAAACAAACAGCACTTTTAATGTAAAAGATACACTTAAAGAAGGAAAATCATATATTGGATGGGAATTTCTTCCAAGATTTAATATCTGGCTCACAGGTCTTGAATCCGGAGCATATGCAGATCTTACTTTTTACGGAGTATATGACGAGGCAATGTATAAAGATATGGTATTCTATCAGAGATGGATAGGATCACAGGATCCGGTCAAAAACTATAAATGGTCTGGGGGACAGATATCAGTAGATGAAACAGATTCATCAATTGATGGACCTGATTCTGATTATTCATTTAAAAAAACTTATCTTGAGATGAAAATATACGATTCACTGGGAAATGATATAACTTCAAGCACAAATGCAGTAATAAATATATCGACATATTGATTTATAAATGAATCCTGATTTGAAAGCCCCTTTAACCTGAAGGGGCTTTTTTTATGCTCTAAATTTCTGGTTTTAATGACATGATATTTTTAAATTTGAGTTTTATAACTTTTAAAAATAAATAGACATTTAAAGGTTGACAAATAATCATGGAATTTTATATCAACACTATATTATTTCAGCATTAATCATTAAAATTCTTAGAATTTATTTTTGAGACTTTTAATGATGTGGATGATAATAATAGATATTTAATATTTTTTTAAGGAGTTTTTCATGCCTAAAGGTGAAGTAAAGTGGTTTAACGAGAAAAAGGGTTTTGGATTTATTTCAAAAGATGATGGAAATGATATTTTCGTTCATCATACAGGAATAACTGGGGAAGGATTTAAGACGCTCAAAGAAGGCGATAAAGTCGAATTTGAAGTTGAAAACAGTGACAAAGGCCCAAGAGCCGTTTCTGTTAAAAGAATATAATTTTTCCTTAAACAAAACTTTAAAAAGGCTGTCAATGACAGCCTTTTTTTTATATACATACAATAATTCAGGGTGGATATTATGGCAGAAGTAGTTGTTTTATTTTGCGGTTCTTATGATTATAAAGAAGTCTATAAATCTGTAAAGAAGGGAATAGATTTATTGGGCGGAGCCTCAAAGTTTGTAAAAAAGGGCGAAAAAATACTGCTCAAGCCGAATCTCCTGATTGGAGATCCTCCTGAAAAATGCGTAACTACCCATCCTTCAGTATTTAAAGCTGCAGCTGAAATTTTCAAATCAGCCGGGGCTGTAATGTATTACGGCGATTCTCCTTCTTTCGGAAGCACGCTTGCCGCAGCTAAAAAAGCGGGAATCGCTGATGCAGCAGAAGAGATTGGCGTAATACCTGCAGATTTTAAAACCGGTGTGGAAATTTTTTACGAGAAAGGAATCCAGAACAAGAAGTTTGTTATTGCAAAGGGAGTTCTCGATTCAGATGGTATTATCAGCCTGCCGAAACTAAAGACGCACGGATTTGAAAGATATACAGGCTGCGTTAAAAATCAGTTCGGCTGCATACCTGGTTTGCTTAAAGGCGAATATCATGTAAAACTGCCTGATGCAAATAATTTTGCAAAGATGCTCCTTGATTTGAATATGTTCGTTAATCCAAGGCTTTATATAATGGATGGAATTATGGCTATGGAAGGCAATGGTCCAAGGGGAGGCAAGCCGAAGAAAATGGATATCATTCTGATGTCCTCTGACCCCATTGCTCTTGATTCTGTAATCTGCAGAATAATTGATATCAATCCGGAATTTGTTCCAACAGTAAAATTCGGCGCTGAATTCGGTGCAGGAGTGTATAAAGATAAGGATATCAGACTCTTGGGCGATCCGATTGAAAAATTTATACAAAAAGATTTTGATATTGTAAGAAGACCATTAAGGGGTTACAAGTCGAATGGCATTTTGAAATTTATGAATAACAGGCTTGTTCCAAAACCTTATATTGAAGAAGATAAATGCGTTAAGTGCGGTGTTTGCATTAACGTGTGTCCTGCAAGCCCTAAAGCCTTAAAATGGCCTAAGGAAGATAAATCTGAAGCTCCTGTTTATAACTACGACAACTGCATCAGATGCTATTGCTGCCAGGAGCTTTGTCCGGAAAGTGTTGTGAAATTAAGAGACCCGCTGATAAGGAAAATATTTAAAAGTAAAAAGTAATTGTTACTTGTCAGCTTCCAGCTTTTTTGTAAGCTTTTCAATAACATTACTTTTATCAAAAATATTGCCGAAGAAATATTTCCTGGTTTTTTTATTGGTTATTATTTCAAGTTCATAAGATAAGATTTTATCACCTTCATTTGAAAATACTGTCATGTATTCAAACCAGATTTCATATCTCTGAGGGGTTTTTGACTCCCAGATGAAATCTGTGTCAAGAAATGTATCTGTTAATGATTTAACTTCTTTCTGGTAGTTGCCGTCCAGTAAAAACTTTTCATAGTCTTTTGTATCAATTTTTATGTTATATTTTTTCTCAAGCAGGGCAACCATTTCCTTAACAGGAAAATCTTTCATGAAATAGTATGCGTGCTGCCTGCTGCTTCCCTTGAATGTGTATTTGAATTTCTGAAAATAGAACGTTCTGTCAATTAGCTCGTCCCAGTCTTTTTTCGACCAGGTTGTGCATGATGCAATCAGAACTAATGATAATATCAGGGATATAACAGCAGTATGACGTAATTTCATTTTAACCTCTTTGATTTTTAATTCGGAAATATAAACAAAAACAGAAAAGTATAATTTAAATCAGCAATTTTATAAACATTTTTTTAATAAGTATAGCTCTTTATTAAAAAGTTACAATAAATAATGCAGAATGTTCCGGAACAGGTCAAGTAAGTTTTTATAGTTTTAAAGCATAAAAAAACTGACTTATTTTAGAATGTTGGGATATTGATGTTAATATGATAATCTCCCCCCAACCCCCCAAGGGGGAGATTATGATGAAAAAATAAGTGACTGTAGGAATCAAAAAATTATAACATCTATATATAAATTTATAAAAAAAATATTGATCACGTGCCCCCTTTGGGGGACAGGGGGTTTGGATTAAAGAATCCATTCCTTTTTTGCAAAAATAAAAAAAACTAATTAAAGAAATGAATTTGACTTCTAATCAAATGATATGTAAGTTTGATAAAGAGAATTTATTTTACTATAATGTGATTTATAATCATTTAATACGGGCAGATTATAAAAATAACAGAGTTAAATAAAGTTTTCAGAAGTGACGGAGAAAAATCATTAAAAAAACAGGGAGGGTGTTTTATGGACATTAACAAGATTGCAGGCGGGAATATTATTCCCCAGGGATCAGAGGCATTTAAAAAGCTTAATCAGGAAACTGCTTCGCTGGAAGAAAAAAAACCGAATGAGATTAATCCAAAAAAAGAAGAGGAAAAGGGAAACAGGATTGATTTTCAGGCATGAAATCGAATTTTAAGAAAATTATAATTATCACAGCGGCCGTGCTTTTCAGCGCGGCCGTTTTCTGGTATTTCTTCTTTTATAGTTACATGAACAAAATAGTTTCAGTCAAGCCCAAAAAAGGATCTGTAGTTGAAGCTGTTTATGCGCTTGGTACTGTTAAATCTGACAATTCTTATACTCTTCGACTTATGGCAAACACAGTAATTAAAAGAAAGTTTGTTTCAGAAGGCGAATCTGTTTCCAAAAACTCACCATTGCTTCTAACTGATTACGGAATAACTTTCAGCGCCCCGTTTGCAGGAACAATTACAAGGCTCCATTTTGAAGAAGGCGAGACCATTACGCCTGCAGTTCCGGTTTTAAATCTGATGGATCTTGCAAAAACACACATAATAGTTTCACTTGATCAGCAGTCTGCATTGAAGATAAAAAAAAATCAGAATGTGGAACTGAGTTTTGAATCAATAAGAAATAAAAAATTAAAGGGAACAGTTGATAAAATATATCCATCTGGCGGGCAGTTTCTCGTTAAGATCAAACCCGAAACCCTGCCTTCGGAAATACTTCCTGAAATGACAGTGGATACTGCAATTGAAATTGAGAAAAGGGATAATGTGATTCTGATTCCAGTTGCTTCAATAAAAAGAGGCCATGTGGAAATACAGAGAAAAGATAAAAAAGAAAGAATTAAAATAAAGCTCGGTGCCTTGGCAGGCAGATGGGTTGAAATTCCAGACGGGCAGATACTTCCTGATGACTTGATTATTTATATGGATAAATGAGTTAATATTTATGTGGTTTCTCGCATTAAGACATTTATTGACAAGACCCCAGCAGACAATTCTGACATTCGTAGGACTTATAATCGGCGCAGCAGGATATATAATAATTACCGGGCTGCAGATGGGCTATCATGACTATATTGTAGACAGGCTAATTAATACTGACGGGCATGTCAGGATCAGTCCAAAGGATGATTATATCACAACTGAAACTTTCACGGATATTTTTTTTACAGAATCTTCAGTTAAATGGATAACCCCGCCTTCAGGCAGAACTTTTAATTTAAATCTCACAAATGTCCAGGGATGGTTTGACAGGCTTGATTCTGACCCTGATGTTGATTCATACTCGCCGCAGTTTATAAGAACTGTAATATTCAGCAAGGGGAAATTTTCCCTGCCTGTAAAGTTTATCGGAATGGACTCTGCAAAGCAGAGTGTTGTTACAAATCTTGAGGATGATATAATAGCAGGTTCGCTAAGTTCAGTCAATCAGGGTGATTCACTGATTGTAATCGGCGATGAGCTAATGAAAAAACTCGGGGCTAAATTAAACGATACTGTGAATGTTGTAATACCGGACGGAGCAGTATATCCACTTAAGATTACAGGGGTTTTCAGAACTGGCGTTAAGCAGATTGATTCATATTTCACTTACTCGTCGTGTGCGACTGTACAGAAAATTACAAGAGCTCCGGGTGAATACTCTGATATTATTGTGAAACTTAAAAATGAGGAATCTGCGCAGGAGGTCGCACGGGAGTGGAGCAAGATAAGCCCTGACAAGGTGGAAAGCTGGGATCAGGCAAATGAAAATGTGCTGATAGTTGTAAATATTCAGAGAATAGTTAAGGATATAATGTCTTTTATTATCATAATGATTGTAGCTTTTGGAATATATAATATTTTAAATATGGTTGTAAATCAGAAGAAAAGGGAAATTGCAATTCTGCGGTCTGTCGGTTTTGATAATAAAGATACAATTATGCTGTTCATGTACCAGGGGCTGATTTTTGCACTGGTAGGTTCACTTGCAGGAATGATCGTCGGATATTTCGGATCTGTATATATGGAAACAGTCAAGGTCAATGCAGGAAACGGTCATCTTATGGTCAGATGGGATATTTGGATTTATATCAAGGCGTTTCTTCTGATATCAATCTCAGCTGTTTTTGCAAGCTTTATTCCTGCGCGTACTGCAGGTAAACTATCACCGATTGAAATTATTCGCGGATCAGCCTGATATGCCTTTAATAGAATGCAGGAATTTAATTAAAAGTTTCGGTGATCCTCCTGTGAGCATCCTCAAGGGGGTATCATACAGTGTTGAGCCGGGTGAATTCGTTGCAATTACAGGCAGGTCAGGTTCAGGAAAATCTACACTTCTATATGCAACAAGCGGTCTTGATACACTGACTTCAGGTGAAGTTTTAATTTCGGGAAAAGATATAAATAAACTCAACAATCACGATCTTCATGAATACAGAAACAGGAAAATGGGATTTGTTTTTCAGTTTCATTATCTTCTTCCTGAGCTTTCTTCAATTGAAAATATACTTATGCCTGCAAGAAAATTCGGTCTTGAAAAGCAGAAAGCGGAAAGGGCAAATTTTTTAATGGAACAGTTCAATGTGACCAAGTGCAGAAATAAATTTCCATCGCAGATGTCCGGCGGGGAGCAGCAGAGAATTTCTCTGGCAAGATCTCTGATAATGGAACCGCAGATATTATTTGCAGATGAGCCTACCGGAAATCTTGACTCTGTAAACGGCGACATAGTAATGGATATATTCGAGAGCATTAACGATCAGCATAACATGACCATAATGCTTGTGACTCATGAGAGCGATTATGCAGCAAGGGCATCAAGGCAGATTCATATAGCTGATGGAAACATTCTTTCCGATGAAAAGAAGGAGACTGTTATAAAGTGAAGCGCGTATTGATATCATATATCTTGATATTGTTTTTATCATTCCCGCTGTTTTCTGCAGAACAGACTGTTATTAAACTTTCAGATTTTATAGAACATTCTGTCAGGAATAATCCTGATATTTTTTCAGTGCTTTATAAACTGAAAGAATCCGATGCTGTTGAACTGCAGACGCAGGCCATATACGATGTGGTATTTAATGTGCATTATAACAGGCTGTATGACAAACCATTCACTGATTATTCTGCTTTTAAATTAACAGATCAGACAACAGATAATTTTGGAGGAAACCTGAAATGGGTTGTACCATATCTTGGAACAAGACTCAAGGCAGGCATTGATTTTAATTCGAATAATCTTGCAATAAATATGCCGCCTGCATATGGTTATCCTTCATCTGCAACATTTTATAATCCTGAAATTTTCATTGAGGTTCAGCAGCCTCTGCTGAGGAACTGGCTCGGCGTGCTCGATAGATTTCCGATTTCTCAATCCAAACTGAATAAGCTTGTAATGGCCGAAACAGTTGACGATGCTATTCAGACAATTATGATTGATTTATATAATATGTATTTTGAATGGCTTCATCTGTACGGCCAGTATAATTCATTCACGAGAAGCGTTACAAACAGCAACGGGCTTCTTCATCAGACAAACCAGCGTTTTCAAATGGGGCTTTCCGACAGATCGGATATCTCGAAGATCAGGATTATGAATCTGGAATATATGAAGTCAAGGGATCTTGCTTCAGCGCGGTTTGATGTAATGAGCAGAAAAATTTTTAAATGGAAGACAGGGCGGGATATTCAAGGAGATCTGAAAATTATTCCTGAAAACGCTCCTGTAATTAGAACTGATTCAAAAATGGGTCTTGATATTGAGTCAGTCCGGAGAATGAAAATATTAAGGCTTTCAAGAGAACTTCTTTCTGAGCAGTTAAAAAAGGACAAGAATGAAATCATGCCTGAACTGAATTTCAGCCTGAATTATAAGTTAAGAAACTATAACCAGAGTGCAGATAAATCGTTTGAAAATTTCAATTATCAGAATTATACTATGGGATTGAATTTCACGCAGCCTATTGGTGCTGTTTACAGCAGGGGTAAAATCAGGGAGGTTGAAGCAAAGCTGAAAAAATGGGATGCAGATGCAAAATCATTTGAGAGAAACTATACGCAGAGTTATTATGAGCTTATGAAAATATCTGACATTTATAAAAAAGTTCTTGATTATGACAGACTTCTGATAGAGCAATCAAGGATACAGCATGGCGAAGAGGAAAAGAAATATTTCCAGGGTAGGGCGGATCTGTATTTTGTGGTGCAGTACAGGAATTCGCTTCTCGCATTCGAGCTTCTTTATTTGCGCGATACTATCGAAGCAAAAAAAACCGAGATACAGCTTCTCGGCCTGCTTGATAAAATATACAGGAGGTAGCATGTCAAAATTAAATCTTATAGCTACGTCCTCGTTCGGAATGGAATCTGTAGCTGCAGATGAGCTGAGGGATCTCGGCTACAATGATTTGAAAATAAGCAACGGCCGCGTGGATTTTACAGGCGATGAAACAGATATAGCAAAATGCAATATCCGCCTGAGATGCTCTGAAAGGGTTCTTCTTAAAATGGCGGAGTTTCCGGCATTGGATTTCGAGGAGCTGTTTCAGGGAACGCTTGCTGTTCCGTGGGAGAAATTTATTCCGGTAAACGGGTATATGCATGTTACAGGGAAATCGGTCAAGTCACAGCTTTTCAGCGTTCCGGACTGCCAGGCAATTGTAAAAAAAGCAGTTGTTGAATCCATGAAAAGAATGCATAATATAAATTTATTTCCTGAAGACGGAGCTCATTATAAAATTGAAATATCCATGCTGAATGACATTGCTGTTTTGAGTCTCGATACAAGCGGAAACGGGCTTCATAAAAGAGGATACAGGCTTGCCAAGGGTGAAGCGCCTCTGAGGGAAACTCTTGCAGCTGGAATTTTAAGGCTAAGCCGGTGGAACCCGAGAAGAATTTTTGCTGATCCGCTTTGCGGTTCCGGCACCATTGCAATCGAGGCTGCGATGCTTGCAAGAAATATTGCTCCGGGATTATTACGGGCTTTTGCAGCGGAGGAATGGGAATTTATTCCGGGAAAAATATGGAAAACTGCAAGAGAAGAAGCTTCTGATTTAATCAAAGATTCCGACTGTACAATTTTTGCATCGGACATTGATGCAGGAGTTTTTGATGCAGCTAGAGATAATGCTGCCAGAGCCGGCGTTGAAAAAAATATTATATTTCAGAGAAAACCTGTAGAGGAATTCAGCAGCGCGAAAAGCGGAGGCTGCATTGTTACGAATCCTCCTTACGGGGAAAGGCTCAGTGATATATCCCATGCTGCAGAATTATATAAAGTTTTAGGCAGAATATTCAATTCTCTTGATGAGTGGTCTTATTTTATTTTATCCTCGCACGAGGAGTTCGCAAGAAATTTCGGCAGAAAGCCGGATAAAAACAGAAAGCTTTATAATGGAAAAATTAAAACATATCTGTATTCTTATTATGGAAATTATACTGGAAAAAAACGCTGAGAAAAATATTAAATATTCAAGGCGATTTATTGCTAAGCCTTTCATTCCTCGATGTACCGAGTCAACTCTCACAAAAAAATGATTATTGACCTTCACATTTTTTTTATTATGTACTGCTTCTTGTGAGTAAAAAATAATAATATTTTATTTTTGAATTGCTATTTTCAGGGAATTTTGAGGAATTTATTCAGTTTATGATTTATATTCCGGAGGTGCAGAATGAATTCGCAGGCTTTGATTTTTTCAATTCCGGTTTCTGTGCCGCAGCTGATGCTTCCGGCTATTTGCACAGGAATTTTAATTTACGGTTTTTTGCTGTTTGTTTATATGACTTACAGATATAAATCAAAACTATATTTTTCAATTGCAATATTAGCTCTAATAGCTTTTGGATTCGTTGCCAATAGTACTCTGTTGATTGTATTCGGCGCTATTAAGCATATGAGACCATTTTCCGTAAATTTCCACCGCATGGAACAGCTCTCGGGAGCCTTTTTTCTTTTTGCCCTTCCATTTTCATTAAACTATTTATTGCAGATGAATCAAAAATGGCAGAAAATAAATCGAATAATCAGCTTTACAGGTCTCGTAATTGCACTTGCCATTATAGTTATTGCTTTTACAGTGCCTGATCTGTTTGTATCTTTTGATAAAACTAAATCAACCTGGCTTGTATATGAATCTGATTACGGACGCGGTAAGGAAGGAATTGTCTACCGCTTTAGGGATATTTTTCTTGGATTATATATTATTTACAGCTTATCTTCAATTACAATAGATATAATAATTAATAAACGGCTTGCTATTCTGGCTTTACCCGCATCAGGTCTATTCATAGCTATTTTAGGCGCTGTTGAAGATATGCAGTATATTTATACACGTGAATACATCGGACTGTTTCATGATGTTAAGTTTTCCCGCTTCAGTATCTGTCTTACCATAATGGTATTATGTTTTATGGCAGAGCTTATGCGCCGGTTTATTACTGCTTCAAGAGATCTTGAAGCTGCCCATGAAGAAATTTCAGCTTCTGAAAAAAGATACCGTTTTATTATTGAAGGGACATCTGATCCTATATTTTCTTTAAACAGCAGTCTTGATTTTGTTGAGGCAAATAAATCCGCATTTGACAGACTGCCAATTGACAGGAATGACATTACATTAACCAGCTTTTATGATATTATTCATAAAAATCAGGGTGAAAAAAAATATATAAAACAGGTAATTGATCAGAAAATAAAAAGTTTGATTGAAACAAAAAAACCGGTTAACTTGAAACTTGAACTTAAAATAAGAAAAACCGGTGAGCCTTGTTATTATAATGTTACATTTGAGCATATAAATTATGGAGTAAAAGAAGAGATTCTTGTTAAGGCTGTTAGGGAGCAGGATGATATATTAAAGAAGTATGTTGATTTTGAGAAAGGAAGATTCTGTATTGATAATTATATTTTAGCCGCAGAAGAAATCAGCAAGCGGCTTGTTCGGAATCTGCCTGTTAAAATGAATCAGATGGATAAAATGTCAATCCGGCTTGGTCTCAGGGAAATGCTTATCAATGCAATTGAGCATGGTAATCTTGAAATAACTTTTGAAGAAAAATCCAAACAGATGGATAGTGGAGATTATTTATTATTTATTCAGAAACGCCAGGAACAGAAATCTTATATCGGCAGAAAAATTACAGTGGAATTCTCGCTGGATAACAGCAGTGCAGTTTATAAAATAGCTGATGAGGGAAAAGGATTTGATCATAAAAATTTTATTAAGAAAAAGAAAAAAGAAATTAGCGGAGATCTGGCTCACGGCAGGGGTATTTCAATGGCTCTTAATATTTTTGATGAAGTCCATTATAATAAAAAAGGAAATCAGGTTCTGCTTGTAAAGAAACTTAAAATTGCATAATTATAAAATTGAAAGTTTTTAAATAATTGTATTGTCTATTGATACTTGATTATCTTAATCAGTTTTTTCGTAGGAGAAAAAAGTGAATCCGCAGAATTTAAGTTTCGAAATACCGGTTTCCATTCCGCAGTTAATGCTTCCTGCAATATGCTCCGGAATTTTATTTTACGGTTTAGCTTTATATATTTATATGGCTTATCGATATAAATCGAAATTATATGTTTCAATAGCTATTCTTGCATTAATGGCTCTTGGATTTGTCGGCAACAGCACGCTTGTTATCGTTTATGGCGCCATCAAGCACATGAGGCCTTTTTCTGTAAATTTTCACAGACTTGAACAGCTCTCAGGCGCTTTTTTTCTATTCGCTCTGCCTTATTCCCTGAATTATTTATTACAGATGTCTGCAAGATGGCTGAAAATAAACCGTTTTGTCAGTTATGCAGGTCTTGCATTTGCAGTGATTATAACAGTTATTGCATTCGCATCACCTGACCTTTTTATATCATTTGAACAGACTAAGACAACATGGCTGACTACAGAATCCGATTTTGGTCGCGGCAAAGAAGGTATTGTTTACAGGATAAGGGACATGTTTCTTGCTGTTTATATTATATATTGTTTAACTTTTATTACTATGGATATTATTGTGAATAAACGATTTTCAAAATTGGCTTTGCCTGCATCAGGTATATTCATAGCAATATATGGAGCAGTTGATGATATGCAGCATGTTTATACCCGCATTCAAATTGATCCATTCTATGATATATTATTTTCCCGTTTCAGCCTGGGACTTACTATTATGGTTTTATGTTTTATGGCGGAACTATTGCGCCGTTTCATAACATCATCGAAAGATCTTGAAATTGCTCATGAAGAGATAACAGCATCTGAGAAAAGATACCGCTTTATAATTGAAGGAACAAATGATGCGATATTTTCCCTGGATTCAGATCTTAAATTTGTTGAAGCCAACAAAGCCGCTTATGACAGGCTGCCTATAGACAGACAGAATCAAAGCTTAACCGGTTTTCAGGACATTATACATAAAGCATTTGGCGATTCAAAATATATTAAACAGGTGATTGATCAGAAAATAAAGAATCTGATTGAAACTAAAAAACCTGTAAATTTGAAACTTGGCCTTATAACAAGAAAAACAGGTGAACCATGCGATTATAATGTTACTTTCGAACATATAAACCATGGAGGAAATGGAGAGATTATTGTAAAAGCTGTAAGGGAAGAGGATGATTTATTAAAGAAGTATGTTGATTTTGAAAAAGGAAGATTCTGTATTGATAATTATATACTCGCTGCAGAAGAAATCAGCAAACGCCTGGTACAGAATCTGCCTGAAAAAATGAATAATACAGAAGTAATGTCAATCCGTCTCGGTCTCAGGGAAATGCTTATCAATGCGATTGAACATGGTAATCTTGAAATAACTTTTGAAGAAAAATCGTTACAGATTGAAAGCGGGGATTATCTGCTGTTTATTAAAAAAAGACAGGAAAACAGTTCATATATCGGCAGAAAAATTACAGTGGAATTCTCGTTGGATGGTAACAGCGCAGTTTATAAAATAGCTGATGAGGGCAAGGGTTTTGATCATAAAAATTTTATCAGAAAAAAGAAAGAAAATAAAAGTGAAGATTTAGCCCATGGAAGGGGGATTTCTATGGTGCTTAATATTTTTGATGAGGTGCGTTATAATAAAAAGGGCAATCAGGTTCTGCTTGTGAAAAAGCTTGCAGGAGTATAATTTTTTTATTTTAAGAGGTGACATTAAACAAGAATTTATGTGTTATATTATTAACAGTTAAATTTCTAACTGATTATGATGTTAAATATTATATAGGATTTGAGGGAGGATTTTTGTGAAAAAAATTATATTTAGTTTAATACTTATAATAGGTGTATCAGGCGCGGTTTTCGCTCAGGAAACAGAAAAAAAAGATACGCCGGCGGTTGAAGAGGAAAAATTCAACACGCTTTTTTCAAATGTAAAACCCGGTTCAGTTAAATTTGGCGGATGGGGCTCACCGGTTTTAAAACTCGTGAATTTTGCTCCCGGATTTAATGGACCATTCGGTCTTATGGTTGGAGGAGAGGGCGGATTGATTATCAATAGATATTTTTATATTGGCGGCGCAGGGTATAGTTTTGTAACAGATATGGATAAATATCAGGTAACCGGTGCTCCGACAGGATCCAATGTTCACCTTTCCTATGGAGGGCTTATTTTTAAAGTTCATTTTTTCCCAACAAGCGCGGTTAATTTTTCGCTTGGATCTGTTGTTGGCGGAGGCACTTACGGCAATTCAATTCCCAATTCTACATCATCACATATTAACAATGCTGCTAATCCTATTTTTGTTGCGGAGCCTGAAATTTATATGTATTTAAATTTAGCTAAGTTCTGCAGATTCGGAGTAGGCGGTTCTTATAGATTCCTCGTTGATGATGGTTCACCTAAGGCTGGTCTCGGAGCTACGCAATTGTGGGGATATTCAATCAATGTTCTGTTCCAGTTTGGAAAATTTTAACAGATGAATCAGAATGGCCTGTAAGGGATCAAGATTTTGAACCCTTTCAGGCCATTACTACACTGCTATCCCCAGGCTTACCCTTCAATGTTATCTACCATCTGATTTTATAGAAAACCTGCTATTTTTAACCCCCTATTTTTATTAAAAAATACAAAACGATTTGTAATGTAATAATTATTAATTGATTGCATTAAAGCGGTCATTCGACAAATTTTGTCATAATCTTCAAAATGAATAAAAAATGGGGATTTATATTTAAAATGATACAGATAAAGCAATTAAGCAAATCATACGAAGGCCTTACTGTTCTGAATTCTATTGATCTGAATATCCAGGACGGTGCTATCACTGGTCTGCTCGGTCCCAATGGGGCAGGAAAAACTACACTTGTTTCAATTCTAACCGGAATCCTGAAAAAAGACAGCGGCAGCATTAAAATTAATAATTATGATCTTGATGAGAACCTTGATGAGATAAAATCCATATCAGCTATTGTGCCGCAAACACTGGCACTTTACCCTACACTAACAGTATTTGAAAACCTGGAATACTTCGGTACTATTTATGGACTGACCGGAAAAAAATTAAAAGAACGCATAGAGTTTTCAATAGAGGTGGCATCCTTGCAGGGGTTTTTAAAAAGGCGTTCTGCAAAATGTTCGGGCGGTATGCAGCGCAGGCTGAATCTTGCAATAGGACTTCTTAATAACCCTAAAATTCTTTATCTCGACGAGCCAACAGTAGGAGTTGATGCCCAGTCACGTCAGTACATGCTTGATATGATTAAGAAAATCAATAAAGAACAGAAAACCACCATTATCTACTCATCGCATTATATTGACGAAATCGAACAGATTTCCGAGGATATTATAATCATAGATAATGGAACAATTATATTTAAAGATAAACTCTCGGCGATTCTATCAAACAGCGATAACGTGGCTATACAAATTGATTCGATGGATAAATCTATTGTTGATATGCTCGGCAGCATTCCAGGTATTGCAATCGGGGAAGAAACTATTACAATAGACCGGAATGAATCTTTTTTCCCTGGTATAATACAGGCCCTGACGCTTCTTCGAGAAAAAGGAAAAGTGGTCCGGAATATACAATGCAACTCAGACAAGCTTGAACAGCTATATATGCAATTAACCAATAAAAGATTGAGAGATTACGAATGAAACGCATGCTGAAGATTATAAAAAAAGAGGTAGTGGAGATTTCACGCGAGCCGTCAGCAATTCTGCTTCTAATTGTCATGCCAATAGTGTTTATCTTAATCATGTCTTTAGCTATGCAGCCTCTGTATCAGTCTCATACGAAATTCAGGATTCGTATATTTGTAACTGACCACGATAACTCCCCTGAATCAAAAAAATTTATATCACTTATTAAAAATCTGAGCAATATGGAATTATTGGAACTTGAAAAAAATTTACCTGTAGAGTCTGTAACCAAACTGGTTGCAGGCGGTGATTATAAATTTATTCTGGTTTTAAATCGCGGATTTTCCGCATATATAAAGGATTTAAACCAGGTGCCGGTTCCGCAGCCTGTTAACATGATAATAGATCCTGCAATTCAGATGCTGAACCAGCTTGTAGTGAGGAACCAGCTTGAATTTGAGCTTATTAAACTGCGGATTGTAAATTTTCTCGATAAGAATGAGGAAGTTCTCCCATACGTTGGTCTGACAAAGGAGAGGATGCTTAAATCAATAGAAGGGGGCATAGAGCCTTCATTTGCGTATAAGAATAAACGCGACACTTTGCTTCCCAGCGCTGCGCAGCAGAATGTTCCGGGATGGCTCGTTTTTGCCATGTACTATATAGTGGTTCCTATATCGACAATATTCCTTACTGAAAAAAGCAACGGCACTCTTATGCGCATAAGGAGCATCAATGTTAATCCGGGATTTCTTATTTTCGGAAAGATGTTTTCATATTATTTTATCTGCATGATGATGGCAGTGTGCATGCTTGCTGTTGGAGTATATATTGTTCCGCTTCTGGGAGGAGATACTATTTCACTCGGCCATTCATACACCGGGCTTTTTGTAATTGCTTCATGCGTGAGCCTGAATGCTATTTCGTACGGCCTGCTCATATCGTCCTTGTCAAAAAATATTATCAGCGCCATTTCATTCGGGGCAGTGACAAATATTGTGTTTGCAGGTATCGGCGGTCTCATGGTTCCTAAGTTCGTTATGCCGGGTGTTATGCAGCAGCTGTCAAACATATCAATAATGTCATGGGGGCTGGACGGGTTTCTCGGAATCATGCTCAGGGGCGGATCAGTTATTGATATACTGCCGCAGTGCATGGTTCTGATAGGTTCAGGGATAGTTATGACTGTAATTGCGGGATTTGCTTTGAATAGAAAAAGTGTAAAATAAACAACAATCAGGATAAGGTTATGAAAGGATCATTAGACGAAAATTTTAAAAAAGAACTTAAAGAGCTGATTATAAAAGAGTGTGATCTTGAAATCAGCCCGGATGAGATTAATGACGATGATCCCCTGTTCGGGAATAATTCGTCCATAGGGCTTGATTCTATTGATGCGCTCCAGGTTTCAATTGCCATACAAAATCAGTACGGAGTGGTAATTACAGACAGCAAGGAACTGCGGAGAGTCATGACATCGATCAACTCTTTCGCTGATCATATACGGCCGGAGTAATTTTTAATGGAAAATGTATATATCACCGGCAGCGCGATCCTTTGTTCTCTCGGGGATGATGTTGAGCATATAATTGAGAGCGTCCGGAATAAAGTTTGTGAAACAACGGAAATGCCTATCAATGTAGCCGGATTGAAATATACGCGGCCACACTACCGCATTCCCGGAACTGCAAAGGATAACCTTGCGGATCTTGATAAGGAATTCTACCGTATGCTTTTTGATACGGTCGGCCGGGCGATAATAAATACAGGACTTACTTCTGCCGAGCTTGAGGATTGCGCACTCTTTTTCGGATCAACATCAATCGATATGCCTATGGCTGAATGGGTTTACAAAAATGCCGGGGAGTCCGGATCGAAGAATATTTCAGAGGAGACTCCCGGATACGGAAAGATTATAAGCCAGGTGGCTGAGCAGTTTAAAATTTATGGTCCGTGCTACACATTTACCACAGCCTGCACATCGAGCGCAAACTGCCTTCTTTATGCAGCATCACTGATACAGGCAGCCCATATTGAACGTGCAATCATTATCGGCTACGATTTATACATTGATGTCGGCCTGCTCGGTTTTGAATCTCTCAAGCTGATTGAGCCTTTCGGGTATAAACCGTTTGATAAGAACAGAGCAGGCGTAATCATGGGTGAGGGATGCGGTGCTGTTGTACTTGAAAGCAGGCGCAGAGACAAGGGTAATTTTCGATTTCTTGGCGGCTCTAATTCATGTGATACCTTCAATGTTACAACCCACAATCCGAACGGTGATGATATTGCAACAGTAATAAATGAAGCACTTAAGAATTGCAATCTGACAACAGGAGATATTGATGCGATCAAGACGCACGCAACAGGCAGTCCTGTGAATGATGTAACGGAGTTTAACGGAATGAAGATTGTATTCGGCGACAGTATGCCGCCATTTACAGGAATCAAGCCGTACGTAGGACACACAGTAGGGGCTTCAGGAGCAGTTGAGCTTATTATAATTACAGAATCTGTATCAAGAGGATTTTTCCCTGCAACTGCTGGTTTCAGGGATGTTGATGAGGAAATCAATGCATATCCTCTAACCGGGAACATGAGTATCAGCAGTGGTAATTTTATGCTGAACTTTTTCGGATTCGGCGGCAACTGCACGTCATTCATAATATCCAATAAGGAATAAGAGCAATGTATGTCCATAACGCATCTGCGTTTATCTGCGATCCGGTTGATGATCTTTCTCCTCTGAAAGAAGAGCTGAAAAAATATACAGACTATTTTTTCAGAAGAGTTAACAAGTTCATCATGCTTTCTCTCATGGGAGTCCACAAGTGCGTACATGGCAGAACGATCGATCATTCCTCTGCAGTTTATTTATCTACAGAAAACGGCAATCTGGGTGATACGGAAAACGTTCTTCATCAGATATACAGGGAAGATTCATTTCCCAAGCCTTTTAATTTTATCAATACAATGAGCAATACTGCTTCATTTTATGTTGCGCAGAGCCTTAAAACTCTTGGCCGCAGCATAACTGTATCAAGCAAGAATGTTTCTTTTGAAAGGGGTCTTGAGCTTGCAAGGGTTGATTTTGAACTGAAGCACATAAAAGAAGCTTTGATCGGCGGTGTCGATGAAGCTGTATTTTCAAGGAAAAAGTTTGAGGAAAAATATGATGTTTCATATCATAATGTGAAACTTGTAGAGGGAAGCAGCTGGCTTTATTGCAAGGCAGAAAAAGACGGCGCTATTGGTGAAGTGACTGATATTGCAACATTCAAGGATCAGGATAAAGCTCTTGCCTGGGCTGTTAAATCTTCATCAGAGCCGGCCGTGCTTGCTTTCGGCATACTTATGGATCCAACTGAAAAGGAAATTTTCCGCAAAGGATGTAAACATGATGAGGAATTCAGCTATATAGAAAAGTTTGGATATTACGATACTTCCGCAGCTTTTGCTGTTTGTCATTTTTTCCAGAATTATTCAAATAAGAAATTAGTACACATCAACCGTGACATTCGGGGTCAGTACATTGGAGTTTCCTGCTTGAAATACTGATGCAAAATATTTATCTGTCATTCCGGTTTTTCGTCTTCATCAGCTTGAAAATACCGGAATCTCATAAAATAAATACAAACTATAACAATTTCATGCCGGTTCTTTAAATAAATAACAAGGCTTAACCGAAATTTTTTGAAATAATATTTTAAAGATTTTTAAACGATTGAGATTTTCTTGGAATATATTCTATGTCATTCCGGCACTTCGCTATTGCTTCGGCCGGAATGACATAGATCTGGTTATATCTTGTATTGATCTAAAAATTTAATCAGATATTTTTATTACCATTTAATGCTTTTTAAAATGAGGTATGCTTCGTGTTCCAATTTTAACCATTCACGCATCAATCCGGTAATTTCTGAAAGATCATCCGGTGATTGCTTTCCTCGGATTACTTTGACCATGGCAACTGCTGCTTTTCTCATTTCATCGCCTGCGGCAATAAATTTTTCTGCTGCGCTTTTCATCTGTGGAATGTTCATTATCTGGTCCGCTTCTTTAAGAAAACCTGCATACATGTATCTGAAACCCGCGCCTCCGGTACCGACCTCTTCCTGGAAAAGAACAATATGGTTTAAAAATCCCTTCACGTATTTTTTATCAGGATTCTTTTCCAGTTTTTCAATTTTTTTTATAACGGTTTTTATACCCTTTATACCTACGAATGGAAAAAGGGGCTGCAGCATCATTTTTACTGTTGATTTGACAGCCTTTTTAATTGCGGCAGGGTAGTCAATTTTTTCAGGAATAAATGTCGGGTACCACATAAATCCTTCAGGAGCGTTTTCCCCTTTTACGAAACGGGCGCGCTGGTAATCACGTGCTGGGCATTTTTGAGGCTTGTCGAACACAGGGTCGCTAATCAGGTAATCGTCTTTTACTTTTCCGTAAGCAATTGTGCTGTGGGCATTGAAATATATACGCATATCCGGTGTAAAGTAAGGCAAGGCGCTGACACCAGCCTGGCATCCTGCAGGCTGGTCATTTGCAAGACATTTATCAAGCTCGTCCATTGCTTGTTTCTGATCTTTAAAAGTTTTCATGAAAAATTGTATACCGAGCTGTTTCTGCACGCCCTTGATAATTGATCGAGGCATCATTCTAAAAGATATTAGAGGATAATTCCAAATTGTGACAAAAGGAAAGTAGAAATATGTTATACCGCTTGAAATTCCCAAAGCCATTGGTTCTGATATTTCATGGCCGTGGTGCGTGACCAGGGATGATATAGACCCGGTTTCGCAATGACCTGCAGGCTTGTGTTTAAATTTTGAAAGTTTTGGTTTTATTAATATATTTTTCATTTGATTCCCTTCTTGAAATTTTTTAACTCTTTAATGTCGATGTCCAGAAAATCTGCATATTTTTGAAAAGTTTCATCATCCAGTTTTTTAAATTCATTGGGCTTGAAATGTTTCTTTATTTTTCTTTTTGAAAAACCCATCTGTGCTGCGAATTGCGGCAGATCAAGCTGATAGTGATTCATGAAATATTCAAGTGGGGATGTTTTGCCGTTATTAATTCGTATCAGGGCTTCATTTTCCAGATCTTTAAACATGTTTCCGAGCATTTCAAGTGCTGTAGCAGGAAGATCATCCCCCCTGGACATGACCTGAACCATATTACCTTTATTGTCTTCAGCGTAGAACACGTAAGAAGTATTGCCGCGTTTGTATGTATTATCGACTTTATCCTGAGGTACATCTTTGACTTTCATTTTTTACTCCGTTTAATTATTGAATAGAAATATTTTATACAAATTATTCTGAAAATCCATGATTAATGTATCTTATCATTTCCATTTAATACTTTTTAATATGAGATACGCTTCTTTTTCCACCTTCATCCATTCACGCATATGACCGAGTATCTCTGAAAGATCGTTTGGGTCCTGTTTTCCGCGTACCACCTTGGCCATGCCTACAGCTGCTTTCCTCATGGAATCGCCGGCAGAAATAAATTTTTCCGAAGCTTCATCTAATTTGGATATATTCAGCATTTTATATGCTTCCTTGAGGAAACCGGCGTACATGAAACGGTATCCGCCTCCGCCTGTTCCAACTTCTTCCTGGAATAGTACAATGTTATTCAGGAATCCTTTGACATATTTTTTATCAGGATTTTTCTGCAGATTTTCCACTGTTTTAATAACAGTATTTATTCCCTTTATTCCGACAAAAGGAAATAAAGGCTGAAGCATCATGTTCACTGTTTTTTTGATAGCCTTTCTGATAGCTTTTGGCAGGTCTATTTTTTCAGGAATGAAAACGGGATACCACATAAATCCGTTCGGAGTATTCGGGCCTTTTACGAATCGCGCTTTCTGATAATCAGCAGACGGGCAGCGTGTTATATGGTCGAATACAGGGTCGCTTATCAGGTAATCATCGCCTTCCTTGCCGACTGCAATCGTACTGTGTGCGTTGAAGAATATCCTCATTTCAGGTAAGAAGTATGGAAGCGCATTAACTGCTGCAGTACAACCTGCCGGCTGATCATCTGCCAGACACTTGTCAAGCTCATCCATGGCCTGTTTCTGGTCTTTAAATGTTCTCATAAAGAATTTTATACCGAGCATTTTCGGAACGCCTTTAATGGTTGAACGAGGAGTCATACGGAATGATATAAGCGGATAATTCCATATCTTGACAATAGGAAAATAGAAGCATGTTATGCCGCTTGCTACTCCGAAAGCCATGGGTTCTGAAATCGGATAACCGTGATGTGTCAGGAGGGAGGATACAGCTCCTGTTTCGCAATGGGCAGCCGGTAAATGTTTGAATTCAGAAAGTTTTGGTTTTATTAATATATTTTTCATTTGAGTCCCTTTGTAAAATTTTTTATTTCGTTAAAATCTATATTGAAAAAATCTGCATATTTCTGGATAGTTTTGTCGTTCAGCTTTTCGAATACCTTTAGTTTAAAGTGCTTCTTTATTTTCCACTTGGATATTCCAATTTGAGGAGATAAATGATCAAGATCCAGATGTGATTTGTGCATATAATATTCAATCGGCGAAGTCTTGCCTGTTTTTATACGTTCTTTTGCATCTTCAGCGAGATCATTGAAGAGGTTCATTAGATTTCTCCAGGAGTTTTCGCTGTCAACCCATCCCTTGCACCATACCTGCACTACATTGCCGTTGTCATCAACTGCATAATACATGTCAGCTGTATCGCCCCGCGTGAAACACCTGTCAACATTATCCTGCGGCACTTCATTTACTTTCATTTGCCTGCTCCATTATATGGATTATTTTTAGTAAAAATTTTTTTACTTTTGAATATGATGACGTTTTCTGTCAATGTAAAATTTCTAATTATTTTTTTCGGACAAATCAGGAATGAAAATAATTATCATTGAATAATAAAGAAAAAATAAATTTTCTATTAATGATTTATAGATTTTAATAGCCCTTGCGTTTTCCAGCAGATTCCCATTTCCAGGCAGTTTCAACAATCCTGTCTATATCTCCGAATTGGGGCTTCCAATTAAGTTCGCGTTCTGCTTTTTCTGAAGAGGCCACGAGAACGTCGGGATCTCCTTCGCGGCGTGAACCAATCTCAATTTTCGGTGCTTTACCTGTTACACGTTTTACGGACTCAATAATTTCTTTTACAGTAAAACCTTTGCCGTTACCCAGGTTGAATATTCCGCTTTCATTTTTTTCAAGGAGATATTCGAGTGCAAGAATATGGGCTGATGCGAGATCGTTTACGTGAATATAATCTCTGATGCATGTGCCGTCGTGGGTTTTATAATCAGTTCCATATACAGTAAGTCTGTATTCGGGATCAATTACAGCTCTTAATACAAGCGGAATCAGATGCGTTTCAGGAACATGGCTTTCTCCGATTTTTCCTGATATGTCTGCTCCTGCAACGTTGAAGTATCTGAGGCAGATGGATTTAAAATTGTCGGACTTGTCAAGGTCGCGAAGAATTTCTTCAATAAAAAGCTTTGAGCGGCCGTAAGGATTAATCGGGTTGAGTGCAGTATTTTCTGTAATTGGAAGTGATTCCGGAAATCCGTAAACTGCAGCAGTTGATGAAAATATAATTTTTTTGACATTGGAATCTTTCATTGCATTAAATAAGGCTATTGTTCCGGATACGTTGTTTTCATAGTATTTAAGCGGAAACTGAACCGATTCACCCACTGCAATAAATGAAGCAAAATTCATAACGCAGTGAATGTCGTATTTTTTAAAAACAGCCATTACAGAATTATAATCGCCAATATCGCCATTGATAAATTCGTATCCAACTACAAATTCCCTGAAACCGTTTACAAGATTATCGTATACAACAGGCCTGTAACCTTTTTCCGCAAGCATTTTTACTACATGGCTGCCTATGTATCCTGCTCCGCCTGTAACGAGTATATCTTTCATTTACATGCCTATATGCTTTTTTTTTAAAATAATTTTTTAAACAATCTTTCAATAATAAAATGTTAATCAGATATTCAATTTAAGAAACTGATTTGAATTTATCAACTTGGGAAATTGACAACACATCATGAAAGCAGCTTGGATAAATATCCTACACTCTCAGCAACATTATTCAGAACTTTAGCGTCATCTATATTCATTATTTTATTTATATTTTCTAATATCTCTTCGGCCTCAATTTTTCTTTTCCCGTCACCGAGAATTACACCTGATGCGCAAACAATTGCAGTTCTGCTGAACCACCCGCCGGAACAGTTGAACATAATACCTGATTCCGCGCATTTTTCAGAAGAAAGATAAACAACCATCGGCGTTATGAATTCAGGGCTGAGTTTTTCATGAATCGCTTCCGGCCATACATCTTTTGTCATGCGTGATGCAGCAATGGGCACAATAGAATTTGTGAGAACATTATATTTTGCACCTTCGATTCTAAGAGAGTTCATAAAGCCTATCAGTCCCATTTTAACTGAAGCATAATTCGTCTGGCCGAAATTTCCAAACAGACCTGAACCGGACGAAGTAAAAATAATTCTCCCGTATCCTTTGTCTTTCATAACAGCAAATGCTGGCTTTGTTACACAGTACGCACCTTTTAAATTTACTGAAATGAGCTTATCCCAGTCATCTTCTTCCATTTTAACCAGAGATTTATCCCTTAATATGCCTGCATTATTAATTAAAATATCAACGCTTCCGAAGTTATCAACTGCTGTTTTTATAATGGATTTACCGCCTGAAACTGTAGCTACTGAATCATAATTTGCTGCTGCTTTTCCGCCGGATTTGCGGATTTCATCAACAACATTATCTGCAGGCAAGTGATCTTCTCCAATTCCGTCACGCTGCGAGCCTATATCATTCACAATAACATTTGCTCCGCGTGAAGCAAGTTCAATTGCATAGGTTCTTCCGAGTCCGGAGCCTGCTCCTGTGATTATTGCTGTTTTTCCGTCAAATCTGATTTTATCCATAATTGCCCCGCTTGTTGTTTATAAATTTGTAAAAATATATTTTATAAAAAAAGCTACGAAATTGAATGCACTCAGAAAACGTCACTGCCTCTGTGACCCTAAGTTAAATTTCAAAAAGTGTCAATATAATTATTCTTGACAGATGCGAAACAGGAATAGATAAAAAGTATATGGTAAAAGCAGATAAAAATGATTTTGAGCTAATAGAAAAGCAGGCAAAATTTCTTTTAATAACCAAAGAAATACCTGATAGTAAAAAAGAGCTCGTAAATTCTCTTTTTACCAATGAAAAAATATCTCCTATAGAAAAATACAGTGCAATAATTGAACTGCTGAAAAACTGTGAAGATAAAACCCGTCCGGATAAGTCCCTGAAGCAGAAAGATTCCGCAGCTCAGGCAGCTGCATCCTATGATATACTCGGCCCGACAGATACTTCTTATTATATTGATTCAATTCAGGTTAAATTCAAAAGTCTGAAGATTTTCAGGAAAAGGTATCTTGCACATAAAAATAACAGATTCGGGATTGGAATAAAAAAAAGGCTGATACCATCAAAAAAATTATTAAAAATATTCAAGGATATCAGCGTTTATCAGGAATTAATTCTAAATAGCCTTCCGGATATCCTGCTCGATATTATACGTGATCCTGAAATTGAAAGCCCTCTCATATTTAATTATCTGAGACTTTTCAGAAAATGGCTGACAGTCAAACCATTTACCGGAATCAGTTATGAATCTATCAAATGGATGGAAAAAAATAATTTTGACAGGGAATTGAAGGAATTCATTAAAAAATATTTTTCTTTTCTTAAGCTCAAAAGCGAAATCAGGGAGGAAATGATTCTTCTTGTTGAAAACAAACTCCGCGGTTTATCGGATTTTAAAAAATATGAAATATCATCCGGCGATGATGTGAATATCAAGAAGGAAAAAGAAAAGGAAAATTTCGCAAGAGAAAAGCTTGTATATGAATATTTATCTATATTGAGATCTTTTCTTCCGGCTGTACAGGATGATAACGGTTTTATTTCAAGGCAGATCAATATTAATTACGGTGTAAGAAATTTTACGGAACTTCTGCTTTCCTGCGCAGAGGCTTTGATTTATCAGAGGCCTTTTACCCAGAGGGAACTCATTGCCTATTATGAAATAGCAGCGCCTGTTGTAAGTGCCGATGTCTGGGACTACAGTGAAGATTTTCTGAAAAAAGCAGGGAAGGATCCAGCTACCAAAAAAAGAAGGCTAATCGATGCATTAAAAGGCAATCTTGAGGTATATGAAACAATTTATTTTATGGTGAACAATGATGACTCTGGAGTTAACAGGCTGATAAAATCTGCAGAAATCCAGTGGAAAACCATAGATAAGAAAAAAATGAATCCTGAAGCGGTTTACGAGGAAAACTTTTTTAATTTTTTAGATGCTCTTCTGAATTATTTCAAAAATACATTTACCCCGATACTGAACGGAACTCCTGTTTTTTTCAGGGATAATAACGGAAACACAATTCTCGGATCTGTTTTCGATCCGTTTTATTTCGAAGAGGAAATGACCAGAGTCACTTCCATGCTTAATGAAATGCATTATTTTAAAAGCAATAATCCGACACTTGCAATTTCAAGAAAAGAAGTTAAGAAGATACTGGACGGCCAGATTAAAACAATGGCGCATGTTGAAACCTTTGTTAAAACAATCAGCGAGTTTTTTTATTCAACAGCTGTAAAACTTCAGATGCTTTACGATATGCATAAAAAATGGACCGTTTCTGAAAACAAG
This sequence comes from uncultured Leptospirales bacterium, assembly GCA_964529415.1. Classification (GTDB taxonomy): domain Bacteria; phylum Spirochaetota; class UBA4802; order UBA4802; family UBA5550; genus CAYMPH01. The sequence continues at coordinate 51,741 of CAZGWD010000006.1, forward strand.
GAATCTTTGCGTGAAGGTTTAAGAACTCCTGTTGCCAGGGAAAAATATAATTTTGATAATCCTTTACCTTTACCTTTTTCAGATTGCGTAATAACCGGGTTTGAAAGAGCCGAGCTGCTTTCATTAACTCTCATTGGGAAAATTCTTATTGATGAAACATGCAGAGATGGAGTTGTTGTTGATATAATTTCTTTTTCTTATCAGCTCGCTTATGAATGTTTCAATACTAAAGTTTTCTATGACCTTGATCAGAGAAAAACATTAATGAAACGGCTCAAGGATCTTGACGTATAACTGAATAAGGTATTTTAATCAGAACCGGCTGGTAAACTGCAGGATTAATGAATACTGCATATATGAATTTTTCAGAATGAAATATTTCCTTGCCGGAATAGTAAAACATGAAAGGTCTTTTATCGATTTTAGGAAGTTTTTGCGGAGTATAAATGTTTTTCTCCTGTCCGATTTTATTAAAATCGGAAAATACTGCAGTTTTTAAAATGCCATCCAGTCCCATAAATATTACAATATAAGATTTTAAATATTCATTATATGATAAGGAAAATTCCCCTGCAGCAGGACTGAAAAAAGTTCCAGCTTCAGAAAATTTATCAAGCCAGGTTCCATCCTGCGAAAGGTACTCATATTTATCTGTATTAACGAAATTCTGTAAAATGGTTCTTGCGAAATATATGCAGGGCAATCCGGCATTATTTGTCTTTCTGCCTGCAATATAAATAAATGAATCTTTTTTAATCACTGCATCGCCCAGTGAGATCATGCCTGGCGGATTCAGCTCTTTGATTGACGTTGTTTCTGCTTTTAAAATTGTATTTTCTGAGGTATCAATTTTTATTTCAGCAATCCCGTTTGCAATAATTTTAAATGGATTATTTTTATCTGCAACTAATTTTATTTTTACGTAAAACAGGAAAATTTTTCCTTCGAGTTCAATTCCGTCAAGCGGCCAAACTCTGATATGATTTACTGGATATTTTTCTCTGATTAGTTCAGTTGGATATTTATTTTTATTTAATGAATAAAAATTAAACTTCAAATCAGATATATTATTTTCAGTTAATTTTTCAGTAACAGCAATTGAATTCGGGATCATTTTTTCCATAACTGCAGAGTTTTCAAAAGTGTCATTTACTGTTGGAGGATTTTTCCATTCACCGAGTATTGTATCACCGAATGTCCATATAACTTTTCCGCTTTTTGTTTCAATGTTTGAAAAACCATCAAGACCGACAATAGACTTCCCGCGGTTCTGGGCGAAAAAACCCAGATTTTCAACCTGCGGTTTTGAACAGGAAAGTGAAATAGAAAGAATAAGAAATATTATTTTTTTCATGATAATTACTTTATCTGCATATTATGAAAATTCAAGCAGAATTTTAAATAGTTCTCGATTAATTTTTTATATCAAAATTTTATTGTTTATAATATATACTACAGGATTGAAATTATATGCTGAACGATGCAGAAAAAAAATTTCTGAAAAACAAAATCGGTTCTGATTATATATCAGAAAAGCTTGCAGGGGATGCATCCAGCCGTATTTACTATAGAATTTCAACTGAATTGAAATCATATATTCTCTGCTCTGATCCGAATTTTATTGTCAGTAATCCTGCTGAATATCCGTTTATAAAAATCAGGGACCTTTTTTTTAATAATAGTGTTGCAGTACCGGAGATATATAATTATGATTCTTCAATAGGATGCATTCTTCAGAGCGATCACAGCGATGAACTTTTATTGAAAAAAATTGAAAATTCATCAGGTTCAGATAGAATAAATTTATATAAACCCGCAATTAACGAGCTGTTGAAAATTCAAGGCATAAAAGGTTCTGATACAGAAATTCCCTTCTCGATTTCATTTGATGTTGAAAAGCTGATGTTTGAATTTAATTTTTTCATTGAGAATACATTGAAAATTCATTTCGGATTTGATTCTGATGATGAATTAAAAAGGCTGAATGAATATTTTCAGGAAATCTGCAGATTGTTGTATCAGCCGTCATTATTTGTTCTCTGCCACAGGGATTTCCATTCAAGGAATATTTTATATTCCAATGGCAGACATTTTGTAATAGATTTCCAGGATGCGCGAATGGGTTTGCCGCAATATGATCTTGCATCTCTGCTTAGAGACTCATACATGACTCTTTCCGGAATGGAACATGATGAATTATTTAATTATTATTATGAATTATCTTATAAGAAAATTCATAATATGGATATAGAGAAATTTACATATTATTATGATATTGTATCGTTTCAAAGAAATATTAAAGCTGTTGGTTCATTCGGATATCTTACCCATATCAAAAAATTAAGTTACTATGAGAAATTTATTGAAAGCACATTGCGTTCCGCTTCAGTTTTTTCATTAAAAATACCTGAGCTTGCACTTGCAATGAAAATAATTTTAAAAGGTGCAGGTTTGCAATGAAAGCATTTCTTCTTGCTGCCGGCTACGGCGAAAGATTAAAACCTCTGACAGATAAAACACCGAAACCCCTGATTGAGATTTTCGGCATTCCGCTTATCTGCTATTCCATTGCAATGATCAGAGATGCAGGCATTAAGGATGTAATTTGTAATTTGCATTATAAGCATGATGATATTAAAAATTTTTTCAAAAAGAATAATTATTTCGGTCTTAATATTGAGTTTTCTATTGAAGAAAAAATACTTGGTACAGGCGGCGGTCTGAAAAAATGTGAAGATATGTTAAGCGGTGATAATTTTGCTGTAGTAAACAGCGATATAATTACTGATCTTGATCTTGATGCAGCGTGCAGGATTTTTATTGAAAAAAAAACACCTGGAATGACAATCCTGTGCAAGCCGTTAAACGGCAATTCAACAGTTTCTGTTGACAATAATCTTGTAGCTGATTTTAAAAATGATTTAAAAAGCGGAATTAAACCTCAGTATGAGTTCAGCGGAATATCTGTTTTATCTCCTTCTATATTTAAATATCTGACTATTGATTTTTCAAGTGTGGTATACACAGGATTTACCGGTCTGATAAAAAATGAATCGCTGATATATTATGTTCATGAAGGCTTCTGGCAGGATATTGGAACTATTGAGTCTATTGAAAAAATAAAAACGATTCCATCTGATTTAAAGGATGTTTTAGTCAGCAGAGTTCTGAAATATTTATATGAAAAGGTCTGACACTAAAGTTGTTTTACCCCTCCCTTGACGGGAGGGGTGAGGGTGATTTAAAATTACTTAACTTTTTCTTCAGCTTTCTTTTCGGTTGTATCTTCCCTGATTATTGTATTATCTTTTGGTTTTGTTTCGATAAATGCTCCAATAAAAATAATCCGAACCTCATGATTTCCATATTGAACCGGCAAGGAAGCATTATAAGGTCCATTTATTGGATTCCCGGCAGATGAATAATTATTTCTTACTGCATTTATAGCATAAGCATAATCAATTAAAACTGGAAGAACATTTGCTATTTTAAAATAGATGTTAAGCGAAATACTGTATGTCACCTCTTGAAGAGCCGGATATGAAACATAGCCGTTAGCAGTAGGCGGTGCATATGAAGCAAACTGCAGGTGCGGAGCTATAACTTTATTATCATGAGGTATGTAGAGAATATTGAATCCAGGCTGAAGCCTGAATCCCCAGAACGGCAGAGGAATACCGAACTTTAAATTCGCCATTATATATTTATCTGAATAAAATTCTGCATAATAAAGACCTGGCATATCTGCATTATCAGCAACAAGATTTCCTATTTTATCTGCATTGTTTGTGTCTACATTTACGGCATAATGCCCCTTGGCTTCAAATTTCAGGTTAAAATCTCCTTTGAAATTATAAAAGAGCCCGAGATTAAGATAAAATTTATGAGTATTCGGATCTATTGGTATAAAAGTGTCTCCGGTTAAAGGCAGGCTGTAGCTGGTTCTATTTGTATAATTGTGTTTAAATTTGACTGACCAGCCATGTCGAATAATGGAAAGCTCTCTTTCCTCCATTTTTCCTCCGGAGAAATCTCCGCTTGATTGAAGCCAGTATTCTATTGTGTGTTCCCAGTGAGGCAATGGCGGCCTGTCCATATCAGTGTCAATATCATCAGATCCTTTTTCATTGTACCAGTGGTTTGCCGGTTTATACATTAACCTGCCCGTTAGATAGTTTTTAAAAAAGTTGAATTCATAAAATAATTCAACTCCGAGTGTTATACCGCCCGAAAAAGCCCCTCCAATTACTCTATTTGGATTTTCATAACCCATATAATAAAAATGGTCCACAGCTATAGTGGAATGACACCAGATCGGTTTTATTCCAATATGAAGCATATCTGTATTGTATCCCCATTGAGTGTATACTGTTGTTGTTGTTGCTCCAAGCTGTCCATACCAGCCTGTTTCTCCGAAATAATAAATCAGATCAAGAAACAATATCGGAGATGATATCTCATATGTAAAAGCCTTCTGGCCCTGATTCGCAAAATTCTGGTCCCAGCCGAGTGCAACAATTATATTATAATCTCTTTTTACTGCTTTGCTGTATGCATCAGCTGCTGATAGAGATATAATTGCACATATAGCAGCTGTTAGTATTTTTTTCATATTTATTTCCTCCGGATTTTTCCTTAACCGGATGAGTTTTACATACTTTGAATTTTGTTCAACTATAATTTGAAAAATGCGGGAAAAAAAATTGTTAAATGAGTTTTTTCAGATATTATTGTCTGATTTAATGACATTTATTGCTTTTCGGATATATCCGGTAATATCTCCGGCTTTCATGGATGAAAATTTATTTTCTATTAAAAATAAATCAGCGCAAAGGCCGTGGATGTATGCACCCATGCCTGCGGATAATGTGTCCGGAATATTTCTCAGCATAAGCGCTCCGATGATGCCGGATAAAACATCACCTGATCCGGCACAGGCAAGGAGTCTGTTCCCTGTTGTATTTATAATTGAATTTTCTCCATCTGATATAATGGAAGAAGGGCCTTTTAATACAGTAACAGATCCTGTTTCTGCAGCAGTTTTTTTAGCAGAAGAAAGCCTGTCATTTCTGATATTATCAATGCTCTGTCCGAGGAGCCGCGAGGCTTCCATGAAGTGCGGTGTTGTTATAATGCTGATTTTGTTATTGAATTTTAATTTTTCTTTCAAAATTGAAAGATGATAGAGCCCATCACCGTCTATCAGAACTTTTTTAATTGTTGATTTTTCTATATATTTGAAAAATGCGCTGAATACTGCAGACGAAAATGAATCTCTTCCAAGTCCCGGACCTATTATGCATCCGTCATATTTTCTTTCTGTAATTAAATTTAAAATTTCTTTTTCTATATCTGTCTCAGAAATCCCTTCTGTAATAAGTTCAGGAATTTTACCTGCAATAATATTTCTTGAATTTTCAGTTGTTATTAAAGCTGCAAGACCTATTCCTGTTTCAAATGCCGCCAATGCTGAAAGCATTATTGCGCCTTCCATGCCGTCAAATCCGCCAATTAGAAGAAGTGTTCCGTTTTCAGTTTTATGAATATCATCCTGAATATCAGATTTTAAATAGTTTGCGTATAATTCAGGGCAGGCGAGTGATATTTTAATTTCGGCAGATTCAGTTAATTTTTTCGGGAAACCTATATCAGCAACATGGACTTTGCCGCAGAATTTTTTATTCGGATAAATAGAAAGTGAAATTTTAGGAATGCCCATGGTTACAGTAGCATCAGCGCGGATGGTTTCAGTTTCAGCAGCTTGACCGTCAGAACCCATTCCGCTTGGAATGTCGAGCGAAACAATTTTAATGCCGGATTTATTTATCAGGCTGATTATTTCTGCAATTTCTTCGCGCGGTAAGCCTGTGAATCCTGTTCCTGTTATTGCATCAATGATAAGATCATATGTTCTGATATCAGCAAACTCATGAATATTCTTCACTGATATTTCTGATTTAATGCAGAGGTCATGATAAAGTTTTGCAGATTCAGTTAATTTTTTACTGTCTCCGCAAAGTATTACATCACATTTAATGCCGCTGTTGGTTAAAATATATGCTGTAACAAATCCATCTCCACCGTTGTTGCCTGTACCGCAGAAAATTAATATTTTATTCAGAGGTAAAAAATTATCAGTTATAAATTTTGCAGATTCATAGCCTGCATTATACATTAAAACTGATTGCGGAATTCCATATTCAGCAATAGAAATTCTGTCAATCTCCCTTATCTGGTCTGCTGTTGCAACTTTCATATTTTTATTCCCATTGCAGAAGTTCAATACCGTCTTTTCTGATATGATAAGAATAAAATTTTCCTGTTTTATCGCTCATTATTCTTGAATATAAATTATTTGTATCGTCAATTTTAAGAGAAATATTATTCAGGACATTGCCGTCAAGATTGCAAAGCATGAATTTTACGCTGTTTTTATCTACATTCCAGAAATAGATGATTTTATCATCAGCGAGATTAAATAGAACATTTTTCGGGTCAGGTATGGTAATTATCAGCCTCTCGATTTTTCCGGATTTTATGGAGTATTCAAATACTTTTCTGTATTTGAATCTAAGTTCATGGTAGTATGCAACTGATATAAGCAGATTTTCACCGTTTTGAAATATTTTTACATTTTCAATTTTCCCTGTATAAATATTTGAGTCTTCTTTTTCTTTGAATTCAAGTCCGGATAGATTTATAAAATAGTCCCTTTTCTTTTCTTCGAATCTGAATACGCTCCATGAATCAAAAGATCTTGAAACTACAAAAAGTCTTCCCTGTTTGTCTATATCAAGAAATTCAATGTAATAAAACGGAAGGTCAGGTGTTCCTCTCTGGCCTAATGTGTATTGAAGATCCCCGTCCTTATTAAATACCAGAATATAGGATGGAGCGAAATCTGTTTCCTCCTGAGACGGTTTGGGCATTGCAGCTGTTCTTGTTACTCGGTTCTGAATATAAATATTTTTCCTGTTATCAATTGTGTATGATCCCATTATGTTGAAATTAAAATTTGACTGCTTGATTTTAGACTGGGGCTGGGGTTTTGTCTGGCCTATCAGAAGCTCAACTTTTCCGTCTGAGTCAAGCAGCTGTACACGTTTCATTGTATTATCTGTTAAAAGAATTTTATCATTAAATATTCCAATATAAGTTGAAAGACTGTCAAGGCCGTTATCGTCTATTTTTATATAGGCAAATCCCGGTTCGGAACCGTTTTTTATAAAGAGCAGTTTAGAGGGTTTCATTGAGCTAACTCTCCACTGGCTGCAGGATAAAACTGTACTGAGAATTAAAAGTGTGAGTATTTTTTTTATCATAAAATTCCTCGGTTATTCTGGAAATTTTTCCAATATAAAAGTTTTAATTTTTTAACATCATTTAAGGCAGTTTCAGAATCTTTCTCATTTATTTCTATATTTGAAGGATATCTAGAAGTTACAGAAAATATATTCAGTCTAATACATTCATTCAATATATTTTTAAAACTATTTTCGATTTTCGAACAAATTGAGTTTAATAAAATAAGATTATGTGATTTTTCAAACTCAATTCCATTAAATACAAGATAAGCTTTTAAATATTTTTCTGCACATTGCTGACAGTGAAAACAAATAATTTCTAATGGTTTCGGATAACTTTTTGAAAGAATTTCAGAAGCAAGTAAATCTTTTTCAGCATAATCTACCCATTCTTGAAATTCTTTGGATTTATCCATAAATGACTAAACCTTTTTTTGAAATTGTTTTTTCAATAGTTGATATAGAGTCGGCTCTATTTTCAAAATCTTCTGGTTTGTATACCAGAATGTCAACTGGATATTGTAAATTTTTGTAAATAGAAGATTGTATATCTGTTATTATATCAATTTTTCTTCTATTGTCGTCAGTAATGATGCACAAATCTATATCACTGCCTTTTGTAGGCACACCATAAGCATATGAGCCGAAAAGAATTATTTTTTTTACATTTATTATTGATCTGATAGTATTAATTATTTCATTTATAACTATTTGAACTTTATTATCGATTTTATATGGAATATCTAAAGGCATAACTTTTTTTCCGGCAACATTTTTTGACAATTTTATTTTCAGTATTATAAAACTTTCCCTGCATACTGTCAAGCTTTTCAATAAAATCCAAAATATCATGATTATAAGTAGTTCAGATTCCTTCTATTTCATCTCGGCTCAGCTCGATGAGCGGTGTTACTTATTCCAATCGACCCCTGAGCGGAGTTGAAGGGCTCATTTCGAGCTGAATTTATCGTTTGTCGAGCGTAGTCGATGCAAAGAATAATAAAAAAATCAAATTTATTAAATAACTGAAATGATACAATAAATAAGCATTTATAATCTATTTTTTCAAGATAAATTTGACTGAAATGTCATATTTTTATTGACAATGGAGTTATTAATTTAAGAAATCATTGATATATATCAAAATACAAGGAGAATTTCATGAACTTTAAATTTACCGAAGAACAGCAGATGCTTAAAGATATGTGTGCAAAATTTGCAGACAATGTACTTGCTCCGAAAGCCGCGGAGTATGATAAATCGCATGAATTCCCGATGGAACATGTCAAGAAAATGGCTGAAATGGGATTGATGGGAGTTGTTTATCCTCCAGAATATAACGGATCCGGAATGGATTATGTAAGTTATGCAATAGCAGTTGAGGAGATGTCAAGAGGATGCGCTTCAACAGGAGTAATATTATCAGCCCATAATTCTTTATGTACATCCCCTCTATATTATTTCGGTACAGAGGCTCAGAGGCAGAAATTTGTTTCAAAACTTGCTTCAGGAGAGCATATCGGTTGTTTCGGAATTACTGAACCAAGTGCAGGATCTGATGCTGCAGGAACCACAACAACAGCAGAGCTTAAAAACGGAAAGTGGATATTAAACGGAACTAAAAACTTTATAACAAACGGCGGTGTTGCAGATACAGCAGTTGTTTCAGCAGTTACTGATAAATCCCAGGGAGCCAAGGGGCTTTCAATGTTCATCATATCAAAGGGCACTCCTGGTTTTTCTGTTGGTAAAACAGAAGAGAAGCTTGGTATATGCGCATCTTCAACTACAGAACTTGTTTTTGACAATTGCGAAATACCGGAGGAAAATCTTCTCGGTGAAAAAGGCCAGGGTTTTAAAATTGCAATGCATACTCTTGACGGCGGCCGCGTTGGAATTGCAGCTCAGGCTCTGGGTATAGCAAGAGCAGCAATGGATGCAGCAGTAAAATATTCAAAAGACAGAGTGCAGTTTAAAAAGCCTATTTCAAGTTTCCAGGCTATACAATGGATGATTGCTGACATGGCAACAGAAATTGAAGCAGCAAGACTTCTTATTTATCAGGCAGCAACAATGCTCGATACAGGCGAAAGACAGAAATATTCTAAATACTGCGCAATGGCTAAACTTTATGCTTCTGAAATGTCCCACAGGGTAACCCATAAGGCGCTTCAGATATTCGGCGGATACGGATATGTTAAAGAATATCCAATGGAAAGATACTACAGAGATTCAAGAATAACTGAAATTTACGAGGGAACCTCTGAAATTCAGAGACTCGTTATTGCTTCAAATGTTATAGCTGAATATTAAAAGAATATATCACCTGTCATGCCAGAAATGGCATGACAGAATTTTTGTTTTTTGTGAATTCCCGCAATCCTGAAATAAAAAAAATACTTGCAATTAGATGATAATAAATATTATTTTAGGCTTATGTATGAATCAAATTTTTTAGAAGAACTATCCCGCGGCTTCAGATCATTGCGTACTCCATCAGAGCAGGGAGCTTCAATGTCTGAGCTTATCCTTTTATTTGTCCTGTTAATTTTAATTGTTGTAATTGTAATGCTCTACATGAGGCTCAAAAAAGCTGATTCGGATGTCGGGAATGTTGAAAAGCACAGGCTGATGCTTGTTAATTCAATTAAAAAACATTTAACAGGAGTGCAGATTAAATTAATCGAGGATGTAGCAGATATTCTCAAACTTGAAAATCCGGAAAAATTATTCCATGACACTTTTTTCTTTGAACATGCGATCGACAGGTTTATAAAGACTAAATTTGAAACCGGCGATATTGGCGAATCCATGGACCTCCTTTGTAGAAGTATAATTGAAACATATGAAAAAATTTATCATTTTTCGGAGATTACATCACCTTTAAGCAGTCTGATGGATCTTGAAATAAACAGGCTGATATATATCATATCCCATGATAACAGATTCTTTATAGGGAAGCTGATATCATCAACAAAGTTCTTTAAAATAAATATCCTTGGCGGAATAAATCACCTTGATTCGCTGTATCCATATTCGGAGATTTCATGCTATATATGGAGAGCCGGCGATGCTCATTATAATTTTAAATCATCAATTGAGGTCATTGATGGACGCCAGATTGAGATTACTATTCCTGATACCTTTAAACGGTTCGAAGACGAGCATCATCCGCTGATTGATGTAAATATAGAATGCTCAATTTTCATGCTGGAGAAGCAATCCCCTGAAAATCAGGATGAAACATCAAAACGAATAAGCGGAGTTATTTTCAAGCTAAACGAAAGCGAATTAATTCTTAGATCCAGTGAAAAGCTTGAATTTTACAAAAGATATACAGTTTCATTTCAGTTGAATGAGTATAATCTTGTTGTAGATGCCAATATTATCCGGGACAGAATTTTAAAGGATACTCTGGTTCATTATTACAATTTTAAAACCATTAATATGTCAGCTGAGTCTAAAAATATAATCAGGAAATTTATTGAAGAAGCTCATGTCCGAGGTGATAAACCGGCTGAGAAAGGCAAATACAGCAAGGGTATATCTGCAAAAAACTGAAAAAAAATTAATCCTTCTAAAACGTTCACATGGAAATCTACTCGCAAAATTTTATTGATACTATCAAAATAAAGGCTGTATGAGAATCATTCATTTACTCAATCCACGTCAGAAAAAAAATTTATGAAAATTTATGCAGATGCAGATTCCATGCCGAATGTAATCAAGGATATTCTATACAGGGCGTCTGACCGCACAGGCATTCCACTTGTTCTGATTGCAAATCAGAATCTTAATATTCCCCAATCGGATAATATTTCAAATATTGTTGTTAATGCAGGGCCGGATGCTGCTGATGACAGAATCGTTGAACTCGTTCAGCATGGTGATCTTGTGATTACTGCTGATATTCCTCTTGCAGACAGGGTGATCAGCAGTGGAGGCTGTGCCATTGATCCAAGGGGTATTCTTTATTCTGCTGATAATATAAAGGAAAAACTGGCTGTTCGTGACCTTATGAATGAATTAAGAACCGAAGGGAGCGCATTTGGAGGTCCTGGTATTTTCAGGCAGAAAGACCGGCAGGCATTTGCCAATCAGCTTGATAAGTTTTTGAGTTTAATAAGCAAAAAATCATGATAGTCAGTATGTTAAACAATACCTGTTTTTCCTTTATTCTCTATTTAGAATTTTAATTGCTTTTTTCCCATTCGCGTCATTTTCTGACGAACAGTAACCATTATTAAATAAAATTTATAAGTATTAATGCGGTTTTTTTAAATTGATTTTATCAGCAGGTGAATAATCAATTCTCTATATTGCAAAAATATTTTTTAAAAAAAATCCGGATTTGCAGCAGGACGTTAATCATGATTGTAAAAAAAACTGAAAATATAAAAAAGCGTATTGTTCTTGTTCACCCTCTCGGTTCCAACTGGCTCAAGGGTGGCCGGGATGTTGTTGCTTCTGCAAACCGCATGATTCCCCATGGGATTCTATCAATAGCAGCTTGGCTTGAAAAAGAAGGCTGTGAGGTTTACATTCATGATTGTCTCGGACCGCATGCTTCACCGGATTTCCAGATTAATATAAATGAAATAATTAAATTCAATGCAGATATTATCGGCTTTTCAGCAACTACATCCTCGTTTCTTGATGCAGCACACATGGCTGCAGAAATTAAAAAAGTCAATCCCGAAGTGATGACAGTATGCGGCGGGGTTCATTGCTCTGCTCTCGGTGCTTCATTATTAAAGGATTATCATAGCTTTGATTTCATTATAAAAGGTGAAGGCGAGATAACATTTGCTGAACTGGCCCGCGGAGGAAATCCGGTTGATATAAAGAGTCTTGTCTGGCGGAAAGGCCAGGAAGTTATTGAAAATGGTCCGCGCGCCATGATTCCTGATCTGGATATTCTTCCGTTCCCTGCATATGAAAAACTGAAGGGGTTTCCGCATGGCTATAATCTGCCATTATTCAGTTATGCGAACTTTCCGGGAACTTCAATGGTCACGAGCCGCGGCTGTATGTTTCAATGCTCGTACTGCGACCGTTCGGTTTTTAAAAAAGGGTTCAGATATAATTCTGCAAAGTATATATACGATCATTTAAATCATCTGAGACAGAAGTTCGGAGTAAGGCATGTTAATATCTACGATGATCTTTTTACTGCTGATAAGAAGCGTATAATTGAACTGTGCGATATGCTCGTTAAAAATCCGATAGACATTCAGTTTAACTGTGCAGTACGCGTGGGGTTCGCGCCTGATGAACTTTTACAGAGGCTGAAAAGTGCGGGATGTCTGATGGTGTCTCTCGGAATTGAATCAGCAGATCCTGATATGCTGTTAAAGCATAAAGCAGGTGTTACAGTTGACGTTGTAAAAGACACTGTAACACGAATACAGGCTGCAGGGCTTCGAGCTAAAGGTCTTTTTATGATGGGACTTCCGGGGGAAACTGAAGATTCGATTAGAAGAACTAGCGATTTCGTTTTATCACTCGGGCTTGATGATATGAATATGGCCAAGTTTACACCTTTTCCAGGAGCTCCTTTATGGAAATCTATACATAATGAAGGAACATTTGAAGAAGACTGGGAACAGATGAACTGCCTTAACTTTGTATTTGTGCCGAAAACAATCGGATCAAGAGAAATCCTTAACCAGCTTTATAATGAACATGTAAAACGTTTTTACACAAGCAAAGCCTGGCAGAAAAAATTCCGCAAACGCATATGGCAGCACAGATATTCGATTTGGCACATTCTTAAAAATCTGCCGGATATATTGGCTGCAAAAAGGCAGTTCGAACCTGAGAAGAGGAATTAAAAAATTGCAGACAGCTGAAATTTCAAGGAAAATACTTTTTAATAAGGAGATATAATATGAGTTATGAATTTTATCTGGTTGAGAAAAAACCGCCGATCGCATGGATATTCCTTAACCGTCCTGAGAAAAAAAACGCGATGCATCCGCCTGCATGGAGGGAGCTTATTCCAATTATGCAGGACATTGATCAGGATCAGAGCATCAGGGTGTCAATTATTGCAGGGAAAGGAGATATATTCTGTGCAGGCATTGACCTTGTCAATATGATAGGCGATCTTCCTGAAATTACTGATAAGGATCAAAAGGGTGCAATTAAATGGAAGCTGCTGAAGAAAATATATAAGATGCAGGATGGCCTTTCATGCATTGATAAGAGCGCTAAACCAGTAATAGCTGCAGTTCACAGCAAATGTATCGGTGCCGGGCTTGATATGATCACCTGCTGCGATATCAGGCTTTGCACTGAAGATGCGGAATTTTCTCTCAGGGAAGCTGCAGTCGGTTTTGTTGCAGATGTAGGTGTTTTGCAGAGGCTTCCGAATATAGTGGGGCAGGGTATAACACGCGAGCTTGCGTATACAGCGAAAAATATATCAGCAAAACGTGCAAAGGAAGTATTGCTTGTAAATGAAATATTCAAAGACCATGATACGCTTATGAAAGGCGCTGAAAATATGGCTCTTGAAATAGCTGCCAACTCGCCTCTTGCAGTTCAGGCAACCAAGGATGTACTCAATTACGGTATCGGGAAATCGATTGATGATAATTTAAAATATGTTGCTTCTATCAGCACGAATATTATTCCGTCAAACGATCTTTTAGAGGCATTTACGGCTTTTACTCAAAAGAGGAAACCGGATTTTACAGGACAATAATTGAGAGTGTGTTTTAAGGAATGTCCGATTTTCATTCCTTAATTAGTTGACAGAATTAAAACTGAAGGTATTTTAATGATAGTATATACATTTAAATATATTCTGGAATGCGGTATAAGTTGAAATTAAAAATTAATAAACCTTTAGCAAAATGGTGGGGTGATGCCAGAGAGCATTACCGCCCTGATGAAATTATAAAATATCTGCAGAGTAATAAAAAAATTTTTGAAAATTATATTTCAAAACTTGATAATAATAATTATCTGTACAGATGGGTCCATAGATTATTCTCTCTATTATCCGGAGTGGCAGGAATAGCGGATTGGATTTTTAAACATATTCAGCGTTTTCTTCTGCTCATACCGGGAGTTAAAATTTTAATCCGGAAATTCAGTGACTGGAAAAATCATCTTAATTTCAGGGAGTTTGTGGAATTTTTCCGGACAAAGATGTATTCGCTTAGGCGGCCTCCCCACAATGAAGGCGATGTAAGACTCATAGAAGAGATCATGGATTTCGCATCGAAACACGGATTTGATTACAAAACCCGCATTCCTGATGCCAGAAAAAGATTTATTGAAAAAAAAGACCAGCTCATGCAGCATAAATTTTTTCAGGAATTTACGAAAAATGCACTTGAAAGGGTGCTCGCAATACGGTTTTCATTTAACCGGAATATTTTTCCAGTGCTGCCTGATTCCGCTTTCTGGCATAAATTCTTTGAATTCTGCGAAAAGAAAAAAGTTATAGATATAATTTTAGTAAACAGGAATAAAAAGCAGACTTCATTTAAAAACGGAACTAAAGAGGAAATTGCCTCCACTGATGTATTTAACATTCTTAACCGTTTGACAGAGATAAAAAATATCGGGCGCAGAATTTTTTTTATAGGGCATCATGAAGGGTACCTCGGGCCTTATTTTGTCAGAAGCGTAATCCGTAAACTGGGTTTTGATTCCCTGACAAAAAACTGCAACACGGTTGTAGGACCGAGGATGCTTTCCAATCTGGTTTTGCGAAACGGTGCAGCCAATGTTGGCAATCTTTTTCTGACTGTTCCATCGCAGAAAACAACAGTGATTCAGACTCATGGTCTTGCTGATGAGCTCAGAAAAACATCCAGAAGAACTCAATGCCTGATAAAAATGCCAGATATAGGCTTGAGTCTGATAAAAAAACTGGATTATATAGATTTCATGAGCGCTTTTGTCAACGGCAATGATAAATTATTCAATACATATACATCATCTCTTAAGCCGGTTGAAATTAAAGAGCTAAAGACATTTTTCAAATCATATAATTTTTCTGAAAACATGAAAGATTTCAGCAATGAGGATTATGATCTGTTCAAGACAGTTCTGGGAGAGAGTTTTCTTATATTTCCTGAAGGATCGCGTTCATACACTGATCCGGATGGCTCAGTGGTAATGAAGTATATAAACCCGAAATATTTTGATGCATATTTGCGGAAGGGAGATTACATAGCCCCAGTAAATCTTGTTGGCGGTTCCGACCTTACAAGGGGATGGATGCTGCGCTCTGCTACACTCGGTATTTCAATGGATGATCCTTTTGAGGTTACTTCAAAAATGCTGAAAAACTTTGAGGAGGCAGGCCTTGCAGTAATGAAAAAAATAGCAGCACTTCCCAATATAAAAAATGTTATATATAAAGAGGAAATTCAGTTTAGAAAAAAAACAGATGATCCGAAAGATCAATAAAGCATATCGGGAAAATCATCTGAAATGATAATACTGAATTTTTTTACATGATTTGTTTGCTTATCTTCCATCTTTTAAAAGAGCTGAAATTGTTTTTTTTAAACTATTAAAGCAATAGTTTAATTCCATTTTTTTTTCTACAAATGATATATTAAATTGTATATCCATTGACAAAAACACCTCTTTTAATTATCCATTCATTGGAATCAAATGTTTCATAATGCTAACAATAGAGTCAAATTATAAGGGAATTAAAAATGAATCCTGAAGACATGACAGAAAAAAAATCATCTGAAGCTGCATTTAGAATGAGCGAACGCAATTATATTGAACTTATAAATAATATGTTTAACGGAGTAGCAGTTTATAAACCTGCAGACAAATGTGAAGATTTTATAATATTGGATTTTAATCCTGCTGCTGAAAAAATTGATAATATTTCCAGGGAAAAAGTTATTGGAAGACGTTTGACTGAAATTTTTCCTTCAGCAAAGGATTTTGGAATTCTCGATTCGCTGAAACGCGTTTATAAAACCGGAGTTCCTGAAAAAATTCCTGTAAGAAAATACAGCGATTCAAGAATTATAGGGTGGAGGGAATATCATATTTACAGGCTGCATACCGGTGAGCTCATGTCTGTATTTGTTGATGTTACAGCTCAAAAAAAGACTGAAGAAGCATTATTTAATAATCAGGCAGAACTTGAATCAATAATAAATAATATTCCGGCGCATATATTATACAAGGATATTGCAGGTAAAACAAAAAAGGTAAATCACGCATTAGCCAGATCCAACGGGGTTTATCCATATGAAATGATAGGGAAAATGATCAGTGAATTGTTTGATGAAGAGTTTGTTGAAAAGTGCCAGTGCTTCGATGAGGAAGTATTGAATTCCGGGCAGCCTAAGCATCATATCATCGATGAATATCCAAGTGCCGGCGGATCCAGATGGCTTCATACAGATAAGATTCCGATAAAAGATGAAACCGGGATTATTAACGGCATACTTGATATATCTATCGACATCTCTGATATTATAAATGAAAAGACGCTTCTTGAGAATAATGAAAAGGAATTCCGTACTCTTGTAAATAATCTACCGGATTTGATTTTTTCACTTGATGAGAATTTTATTTTTAAATCGTGCCATATGGCTCCTGAAGTTTCTGAAATAATAGATTTATGCGATGAAGATTTAATTTCAAAAAATATGCTCGATTATATTTTTGAATCAGACCGGGATATGACAATAAATTCCATTATAAAGCCGAGACTGAACAAACGCTTTATGACAAGAGAGCAGCAATTCAGATTCATTACAGGCAGCGGCGATTTAAGATGGATGGAAATGAATTCCATGTCAATGTATGATTCAGAAGGAAAGCTTGTTGTTACAAACGGCATATTGAGAGATATTGAGGACAGAAAAAAAATTGAAGAGGAATTGAAGTTTTTTTATACGATTGATCCGCTGACCGGTCTTTATAACAGAAGAATGGCTGTGGAAATGATAGAAAAACAGATCAATGTTTCTAAAAGAAACAAGACCTTTCTCAGCGTATGTTTTATTGATATAAATGATCTGAAACTTGCAAACGATAACTACGGTCACTCTGAAGGGGATTTTTTAATTAAAACTGCAGCTGATATTTTAAAAACCTGCACAAGGGATTCAGATTATATTTTCAGGATGGGCGGGGATGAGTTCGTAATTCTTTTCCCAGGCTGTGATGAGAATCAGACGCATATTATCTGGAAAAGATTTGAAAATGAAATTCAGTTGAAAAACAGCGAAATAAACAAACCGTATAAAATCAGTTTAAGCTACGGTTTTACATCAGTTGATCATACTAAAAAATTTAAAGCAGAAGAGCTGATTTCCCAGTCAGATAAAAAGATGTATGAGTATAAGAGGAAGATTAAAGGATTGGGATAAGCCGATCACGGATTTTTTTCATAAATGATGGTCAGTATTTTTCATTTATGCCGGATATCTGTTGGAATTTGGGAAAGGGCTCTGACCCCGCGCCATAATTAAAACATAATAGATAATCTTTTCCTATAAACATCTTCGTATTTTAGAAATTTTTCTACGCATTCCTCGAAATTGTTTCCTAATTTATAAAAATATTCATGAAGAGTTATTTTAATCGGAACTTGCACATCTTTTTTTAAATATTTATTTATAAAACCTATTTCATTATTTCTCGGATCTTTTGAAAGACCTTTTCTTACAGGATTATAGCCTATATACCATAAAAGTTTATAAAGATAATCTTCCGGATCTTCAGATTCTTCAATTATAGTTGATCCAAAACGTTCATTCCAGAATGCACCTGTTTCATTCATTGCAGAGTTATATTTTTCAGCAATTCTTGCCTTGATATACTGCATTATCATTGATACAGTTTCCTTTCCTTTTAAAGTTTTAACTACAAGATGCATATGATTTGCAACAATTTCTGATGCAACCAGTTCAAAGTCATACTTTTCCTGGCACATTTTAACAGATTCAATAAAATATATTTTACCGTACTTTCCCATCAGCTTGTTTTTCTTTCCATGACACCTGGTAAAACAGTGATGGGTTGATCCTTGAGCAGTATTTCGTTGTTTTCTCGGCATAGTATCTCCTTCTTTAGAATTTCTTTCGTACATTTATTAATACGATTGAAAAGAAGAAATTTTAAAAAAATATGCGGGGTCAGAGCTTGTTTTGCAAAAAAGTCTATATT
This sequence comes from uncultured Leptospirales bacterium, assembly GCA_964529415.1. Taxonomy (GTDB): domain Bacteria; phylum Spirochaetota; class UBA4802; order UBA4802; family UBA5550; genus CAYMPH01. The sequence continues at coordinate 70,214 of CAZGWD010000006.1, forward strand.
TAAAGGCTCTGACCCCGCAATCAACCCCGAAATCATTACTAAAAAATGAATGAAGCTCTGACCCCCATAAAGTATAATTATTGTCATTTATCATAAAACCGAAACGGATTATATAGTCATCAGTTATATTTTCTTCCATGTTAAAGGTTGCAAACCTTCCCTGTGGATCAAGTGAAATAAAGACAGTCTTATCCCCGCTGTCAGCATGGCAATAAAGCCTCCTCTACATAGATGAGCATTTTTTACAACATTCGAAAGAGCTGAATTGTTTACGGATGTATTGGCAAATGAAGTTCTGTTAGGAGTTGGGGCTTCAGGACCTCCAGTTAAAGTTTCCAATGAGTTTAATATGGCTGAGAAAATAGCGTTTGCAGAATTTTCAGTGCTAATGAGAACTCCGCTTCCATTAGTATATGGGAACAGAGAGAAACTGCCTGCACTGGCACCGTTATCTGTAAGAACTACCTTCATTGGTTTTACACTTCTTACATCTGTCTGGGCATTGTATTCATAGATCTTGATATAATTTGTACCCGCATAATTAGGACTGAAATCATCGCTCGTGGCTTATCGTGGCTTGAGGTATGTCAAAACCGCAACCTTTGCCTTCATTGCTGCCGAAATTTATTATATTAAAAATTAATGCATTAGTGATTTTATCATTTTTTAAATTTGTGTCTAATTTTTTTTATCACTTCTTAAATAGCTTATCTACAAATATAATTCTTCAAAATAACCGATCATTTAAAAAGCACGAACAGCACGCACATAACGAGCGGAGCTCTTACTAAGTGTGTTCGGGGTGCCATCGTCGAAACGCTGGAGGCACGCGTTGTTAAGAGTTGCCTCAGAAGAACTCCAATAGTAATCGCCATTAAAATTACCTACAGATCCAGAATATGGTTGTCCTCTGCCAGAATTTGCCGAACTATGATCACTTATTAAGTTCCACCATATAGCTTGTAGTTCATCTCTCGACGGTAAAAACCAGTCGCTGTAATCTCCGCCTCTATAATTAACGCATATATCTGCTGCTTTATTTAGAAATGAATCACCAGCTTTTATATCAATAGTATTTTGTTTGCCTGTACCAATTGCTAATCCATCAGCTCCTTGAACCGCAAGAGGATTTGTCCCCCAATCTAATCTTATACCTCCATTTTGATCCACTGGTGCAGCTTCCAGATACCTCCATCCATCCGTTTTATAATTCGGATTAATATAAAATATCCATCCCCCGGCAGGGCCTCTGTCTCGAAGACTATACAATTTACTATTATCATACGTATCAAGAAGTCCATCAACACATGATAATTGTGAAAATAGAATAATTGATATCAATAATATTATTTTTTTATTCATAATCATCACCCTTTAAAAAGAATAACTTACACCAGCATTAAGAAGAATAAAATGCAGCAACCCGGTTTTTTTAATAATGGCTCCATATTCACAACCGAGCGTAATTGAAAGAGAATTTTCAAACCTATATTCTGCGCTTATTCCAGCCTTAAAAGACAGTTCAAATATCTGCATATGCATATCCCGTCCTTCTGCAATTGTTCTATTACGGTCAAAATATTTAACATCCAGATATGCTCCGCCAAATGAAATTACAGGTTTTAAAATAACCCCTGCAGTTATTCCAATATTATAACCTGCATATAAATACGCAGGAACAAGCATAAAATCATTATACTGCATATTTTTCTCATCCTGCAGATTTTTCCCCTGCATATAATAAAATCCAAGAGCTATGCCTCCTTCAAAATTGTAGAAAAACAGGTTTCTTGCTGAAAAGGAAAACATCCCGCCAATGCCGACATTATGCATTAAACCGAATTTTTCCAAAGGAAAGATTACTCCTGGGGTAAAAGAAAGCGGCAGCATTATTGCGTAATATATTGATGATTCAGCTCCCATGTTATCTACAGCAATTATATGTATTTTATCAATGACTGTTTTTTCGCTGATTTTTATAACAGTATCTTTTGTTTCACCTGACAATTCTTTCTTATTGTTTTTTATTTTATATATTTTATACTTTGCAATAAAACCATCCAGATCAGTTGCAGCTTTCCATTCAGCATTTGTTTCGCCTGTTTTCAGATGCGTCATCTTTAATCCGGATGGTGGAAAAGGTGGGCTGTTAAGTGTGGTTACTTCTATTTCATTGCTAGGAGTTGTTTCAATTCCGTTTTCGTCCACTCCAGTTACTATTATATAATATTTTGTGTTGCCTTTCAGACCATTTAAATGAACAGAATTCGATATAACAGTATCAACTTTTTCGTATTTATCACCTTTATTCTTTTTTATGTAGATATTATACGAATTCATCCTGTCATAAGGATGAAACCATTTAAGAGATATATAAGTATAGCTGCCATTCCCCTTTAAACCGGAAGGATTCCTTTCAGCTAAAAAAAGAACATCTGAACGCTGTACAATAAATTCTTTTGGCTTATTAAGATTATTTCTAAATGTATAGGTATCCCGGTCTTCGTCAACCATATAGCCCCTGAAATTATCACCGCTTTTCATCTGTACATAGACTTTTCCCAATGCTAGCTCTGCATATGATACTCTCATTATATTAAAATGCGGATAGCTGACAATAATGTTTTGTTCGTTCTTTATAGTGATCAGATCAGCAGTTTCATTGATTACTTTTCCTTAAAAAATTGAACCGTCTTTCAGGAAAATGTATTCTGCTTTAAGGGGAATAGCAGTTAATAGTAGTTATAGGAGTAAAATTGTTTTTTTTGAAAAATATCTCAAAAAATTACCTTCTTTCAATGGGGAAATTATAAATAATTAATTTACTATTTAAAATAAAAAATTTATTTAAAAATACTCTAATATATATATTCAGTCAATTTATTTTTGATTTATTAATGAACTATGCTAAGATTTTTTTAAATACTCTGGTTTAATGCTGCGTGCAGATTATTAAAGAATAATCTGCACCTGATTTAACCAAGAGTCTTTTTAAGAGCGTCAGATAATTCATCAATTCTGAAAGGTTTTCTGAGAATTGCAGAAAAGCCGAACTTCGAATGATCTGCAAAAACAGGATCATCGGAGTAGCCGCTTGAAACAATAGCCTTAATTTGAGGATTGAATTCTTTTAATATATTTATTGCCTCTTTACCTCCAATGTCGCCAGGTATTGTCAGATCCATAATAACAGCTGAATAAGGATTACCCTCTGCATGAGATTTTTTATACATTTCAATAGCCTCGCTTCCTGTTACAGCTCCATCGGATTTATAACCAAGATGTGTAAGCATCCCCTTTAAAACGTATATAATGGATTCCTCATCATCCATAATCAGAATTTTTAAATCGGAATGGTTTGCGGATTTTTCAGTTATATCTTTAATGTCTGATATTTTCGTATCAGCAGCATCATCAGCTGATTTTACAGGGTTTTCACTGTTATTTTTCTGTACTGCAGCAGGAAGATAAACTGTAAATACTGATCCTTTTCCTTCCTCTGAAGTAACATCAATATAACCGTTATGATTTGTTATTATTGAATAAACAACAGAAAGGCCGAGACCGGATCCGCTTTTTTTGGTTGTATAGTATGGATCAAAAATTTTAGCAAGATCATTCTCGGGAATTCCTTTACCTGTATCGGAAATTGTCATTCTTACAAATTTACCAGGCTTTGGTAAACCGGTAGATATTATTGAATTAAAATCATTTTTGAATATATGATTTTCAAGTGAAATATTTATTGTTCCACCGGATGGCATTGACTGCACTGCATTTAGAATAAGATTATTAATTACCTGGCCGATCTGGCCTTCGTCTGCTTCTATATCCCATAATTCTGCAGAAATATCTGTAGAAGCTTTTATTTCTGAACCCGCAAGATTAAATTTTAAAGCATTGAGTACAAGCTTCTCCGGTTTAAATATACTTTTAATCATATGGCCTCCTTTTGAAAATGTCAGAAGCTGACGTGTCAGACCCTGCGCTCTGACGCATGCCTCTTCGGAATTATCGATGAATGAGATCGTTTCTTCGTGATTATCAATTTTCAGGCGAGCAAGAGATAAATTGCCGAGTATTCCCATCAATATATTATTGAAGTCGTGAGCGAGTCCTCCTGCGATCAGGCCGAGAGATTCAAGTCTCTGGGTTTTTATCAGACTTTCTTCATATGATTTTTTTTCTGTGATGTCTATGCTTGCAGCAATAAAGCATTTTTTATTGTCAAATTCAGAAACATAGGCATTCATTAAAACAATTCGTTTTGATTTGTTTTTCAATATTGCTGTAAGTTCATGATTAACCATGCTGTCGGTTTTTTTTAGAATATTCCTGATAACAGTCATAGAATCAATTGAGAATAGTCCAACCTCAACAGGGTTTTTTCCGATCATCTCATTTCTCGTATAGCCGGTTTGATTGATCAAGGCTTCGTTCAGCTCAATGTATTCACCGGTTTTATAATCATTTAGCGTCATTGGAATGGGTGTTGAATGAAATATTTGAAAAAATTTATGCTCGGACTTTTTCAGTTTTTCGTTTGCTTCAATCAGCTCATTTTGTGATTGCATAAGTTCATTGTTTATAGCTTCAAATTCTTCATTCGTAGCTTCAAGTTCCTCTATAGTCGCCTGAAGTTCTTCATTAACTGAGTTGAGTTCGGTATTTTTATAATTGAGCAGTTGTTCGACTTTTATTCTTTCAGCCATCTCTGTGCTGTAGCTGCGCCCTGAAATCCACATAAGCAATCCTATGCTTATCAGACAGCCTGTGGTTATAACTACCCTGTTTGTAAAAACAGTATCGCTTGATCTGAAAGGTTTGACAAATCCGGCTGATATCAGCCACACAAGGCAAAGATATGTTGCAAGACAGATTAACAATGCGATCCACATTTTTTTATATCCGTAAGTAATCGCCACAAACATTATAAGCATGGCATACAGAAAATTTCCGGGAGCGTCAATGCCTCCAATATAATTAGCATTTACTGCAGGAAAATACATAAGCAGAGGAGGGATAATTCCCATTGAACGCCAGTAGCCTTTTGACGTAAGAACAATTGCGGCAAATGATGTTAATGATAAAACAGCATATATTATAAGTGTATCAGCCGGCATTTTTCCGGCTATAAAAATTATAAATGAAATAATTGTAAAAATAAAAGTTACAGTAAAAGTAGCTAATAATATTGAACGTATTATATATTCCTGCCTGGCCAGTTCAGGATCTGCTTCGTTACGCGTGTTTAGAAATTTTATCTGCATAAATAATAATATGCATATTTCCAGATAGATGTCAAATCTTTTCCAGAACTATTAAAGCGTCAACTGCAACAGGCTTGGATCCATTAATGATAATAGGATTAAGGTCAATTTCAGCAATTTCCGGATGCAGAACCGGCAGAAAGCTCAGTGTCTGAATAAGACGCGAGGTTGCTTCTCTGTCAATTGCAGGCATGCCTCTGAATTCATTGAGCAGCTTCCGGGTTTTAATATCATCAATCATTTCTTCTGCTTCGCTCAATGCGAGAGGGGCTATCCTGAATGAAGTGTCATTTAAAGCTTCAGTAAAAATTCCTCCAATGCCGAAAACAACGCATGTTCCGAAACCCTTCTGCTTCACGATTCCGCCAAGAAGTTCGCGCTGCCCTTTAACCATTTCACTGATCAGCACCGGAATATCCCTGCCTGCTTTATTTTGAATTTTATCAAAAGCTTCGGCTACTTCTTCTTTGTTTTTTCTGTTTAGAAAAACCATTCCGCTTTCAGTTTTATGCAGAATATCAGAGCTGCAGACTTTTACTGCAACAGGGTACCCGATTTCATCCGCAATTTTTAAGGCTGCATCTTTATTTATTGCGAGCTTTTCTTTGCTTACAGGTATGCCGTATGAAGTCAGAAGTTTTTTTGCATCGTATTCATCGAGAGCTGTCTGATTATTATTTATGGCTTTTTCAATTATGTTTTTTGCTTCAGCGGATTGAAGCGGCATTGATGGTGCTTTATAAACAGCACGATCAAGTATTTTTTTATATTTAAATAAGGACACCATCCCAAAAGCAGCTTTTTCAGGAGAGTCGAAGGTTGGTATATTATTCAGCTGGTATTCCTCTGTTATGTTATCGCGGTTTTGAAACCAGGATGAAATTGTTAGAGGGATGCAGTAATTAAACGGAAGCTTGAGATATGCATCGCCCTTGGGTTTCAGGCCTGCAACAAGATCATCCAGAGAAACATTATTTAATAAATCGCTGATATGAGGATATATGCATTTGATGAATCCGGATGACATTGCGCCATGAAGGATGATGCCGTCTATCTCGCCGCTTTTCATTACTGCTTCAGGAATCTTATCTGTAAGAATCGATGTATCCATGCTGAATGTAAGGTCTACCGGATTACCGCTTGGAGCATGTGGCGGGATCATGGGTTTTAATTCATTCTGAAGTTTTTCGCTGAAAATCGGAACTTCGAGTCCTGCCTTGTCGCATATATTTGCCATTGCAGAACCAGGGCCTCCGGAATTTGTAATAATGCCTATTCTCCTGCCGCGGAGACGGGGCTGTGACGCAAGAGCCCAGCCGTATATATAAAGTTCTTCTATTGAATCAACTCTGATAATACCTGCCTGTTTAAAAAGCCCTTCATACATATGATCAGGCCCTGCAAGAGCACCGGTATGGCTTTTCCCGGAGCGCGCTCCTGCTTCCGAACCTCCAATGTACTGGGCAAGTACAGGCTTATGCGGTGTGATTTTTCTTGCAACATCAAGAAACCGAGGCACATCCCTAAGACCTTCAATGTAAAGTGAAATTGCTTTTGTTGAATCATCCTGTCCCAAATATTCAAGTGCATCAATGATATTCAGATTAGCTTCATTGCCGACACTAATTGCCTTGCTGAACCTGATTCCGCGTTCCTTGAGATAAGTCATTATCTGGGTTACATAAGTTCCGCTTTGTGATGCTATTCCAAGCATACCGGGTCCGCTCGGGTTGTTCATAACTGTAGTATTAAGAGATATCTGTGAGTTTACAACTCCCATGCAATTAGGTCCCACAAATGACATCCCGTATTTTTCAGCGATAGTATTCAGAAGCTCTTCCTGTTGTTTGCCTTGAGAACCTGTTTCCTTGAATCCTGCAGTAATTACAATTGCAGATTTTGTTCCTTTTTTTCCGAATTCCTCCATGAGTGACGGTAAATGTTCGGATGGAACAACAATAAAACCCAGATCCGGAACTTCCGGAAGATCAGCAATTGTTTTGTATGCATTAAGACCAAGAACTATTTCATCCCTTGGATGAACAATAAACAGTTTACCCTTGTACCCGTTTTTCAAAATACTTAAAGCATGCATTGTTCCCATTTTCATCGGATTGTTTCCTGCTCCGACAATTGCAATTGATTTCGGATTCATTAAATGATTTAAGGGTAAATTCTGCATGGGGTCCTCCGGAAGATTCATTTATGTTTTATTAATAAAAATAAACAAAATAGTGATTTTTGAAATGATAAATTTAAGTAAAATACTGCACTGTTATGTTAATATGTCAAGTCTGAATCGTTTATTTTAAAACCTTATAGGATAAGGTAATATTTATTAAAAAGTTCTTTATTTATATTAAAGAGTATGATAAATGTTATTATTATTTTTTAATTATATTTTGAATTATTATCAGGATAAAAAAGCTTTATGGCTGAACATGAAGACAAAGTAGAATTATTGAGAAAAGTTGATATTTTTTCAGAACTCAAGGAATATGAGCTCGATATAATTGCGCGCTATAGTGAAATCCTGAAACTTAATAAAGGCGAGCCGGTTTTTTTACAGGATAATTCTTCTGATAATTTCTTTGTTGTGGACACAGGCAGGGTTGGGATTATTGCTATTGAAAGCAGCAATAAGGCTGAAATTGCCCAGATCGTGTCCAAGGAATCTTTCGGAGAGCTCGATTTTCTCGGTAAAACAGCCAGAAGCGCTTCTGCTTTTGTTGAGGAGGATTCGGTTCTGCTGCGTTTCCCGGCTCAAGGTTTCAAATCTCAGGAAATATTTCAGGAACATCCCTACATATCCGCCTGTCTTTTAAAAAGGCTTCTGGGTATAATTTCTGAAAGGATATGGAATGTAAATAACCTGCTTCATGAAAAATCGCAGTGGCTGCTTGAACTTAGGAAACAGCTTTTATGCGATAAAATGACAGGGCTTTACAATCTGACATTTTTAAAAGAGGATTTTGTAAGCATGCTATCAAGCCTTGAAAAAGGCGCAGCGCTTTTAATGATCAAACCGGATAATTTTAAAGACATAAATGACATATACGGGCATACATGCGGAGACAAAACGCTCAGACTGATGGCTATCTTTCTGCAATCGGAGCTTAAGGAGTATGATATGGGAGTCCGTTACAGAGGAGACGAATTTGCTGCAATTCTGATTAATGCAGACAAAAATGAGGCTGTCAGGGCAGCTAAGGCTGTGAGCAATGCTTACAGGTCAATGGACTTGAGCGGAATAATCGGTTCCAATGAAATTAAAATCCAGGTAAGCATTGGAATTGCCTTGTATCCTGATGAGGTTGAAAACAGCAGCGATCTTATTGAAAAGGCACACAGCAGGATGATGCGCGCCAGAGAAAGCGGAGGAAACCGGATAGTTGTTTAAGTCCGATTAAAAAAAACAGTGGATATAAAAAATTTAGTTATATTTTCAGACTTCAATCCTGATGAAATCGCCTTTATAGAAAAGCATTTCAAGATGAAATCTTTTGAGGGAGGCGAAACTATAATCGACCGCGATGAAAATAAAAAGGAACTGTTCATTGTTCTCCAGGGAAAAATAATAAGATCGCAGGGCGTGTCCGGAAGTATAGAGCGGAACCAGGGTGAATTTCAGCGCGGGGATTTTTTTGGAGGAATTTCCCTTTTCGGCAACAAGCCTGCTTTAGGAAGATATTTTGCTCTGGAAAAAAGCATTCTGCTTTCCATCAAAGAAAAAAACATTAATTCCCTGATCGAGAATAATTCAGAAATTGCAGTAAAGCTTATTTCGCATCTGCTGAGCCTCACAATTCAGCAGCTCAGAAAATCGAGCAGATTTTTTGCAGATGTTGTTCAGTGGGGGGAAAACGCAAGCAGACGTGTAATTACTGATGAAATGACAGGCATATACAACCGCGCTTTTCTTGAAGATGCCCTGGAAAATTTTTTCAGCATTTCAAAAAGCAACAATAAACCTCTCACTCTTTTCATGCTCGATATTGATAATTTCAGAAAAATAAATGAAGTTCTCGGACTTGAAACAGGAAATAGAATTCTTCAGGAGCTGGTTGATCTCATTCAGAAAGTCACAAGCAAGCACGGAATCATTGCGCGTTACGGCGGTGATGAATTTTCAATACTGCTTCCGGAAGCGGATTTAAAAAGAGCAAAAATAATGGCAGAGCAGATCCGCAGTGACGTGGAGAAATTCGACTTCTCAAAATATCTTGCAGGGAAAAATATTCCAGTGAGTCTGAGTATTGGAATAAGTTCTTTTCCTGATACTGCAGATGATCTCGAAACATTCAAGAAAAAAGCTGATGAAGCGCTGTATAAGGCAAAGGAACTTGGAAGAAACAGGGTAGAATGGATTGACTGAATTTCTGAATAAAATTATTATTTAAGCTTTAAAATATCTATATATTCTTTTATTATTTTATCTTTGCCATTTACTTGAGAAACATTCGCTGTGAAAATTACTATATAACCTTTTTCTTGATTAAACAAAGCCTCTGCCTCTGATCCAATAAATAAACCTGAATGACCAAATGAATTATCATAATAATCACCATATTTAAAAATTCCATACCCGAAGTTTTTAAGATATTTATTCTTTGGCTTTTCTGCTGTCATAAATTTAGTCATTATATCATAGCTGCTTTTTTGAATAATTTTTTTTGTTAAAACGGAATTATAAAATAACAATAAATCATGAGCAGTAGAAGCGAATCCCCCTGAGCTGTATGCACAGGATGACCATGAATTGTATTCCGGCTTATTTATGTACCAGCCTGGAACTGGAATCAGGCTTCGGTCATATCCGGAAATTAGGCTTTCTGGATATTTTTCATATGGCAGAAATACGGTATTATTCATTTTTAAAGGCTCAATTATTTCATTTTTATATAAATCATTCAGAGACCTGTTTGAAGTTTTTTCAGCAATAATGCCCAGAAGTATGTAATTCGGGTTTGAATAGGAATTGCCTTTTCCTGGTTGAAATAACAATTTATTTTTTTTAATCAGATAATACAAATCCTGGACAGACCAGATTTTCTCCGGATAAAACATTGAAGGTATGAATATTTTAGGTCCGAGAAACTCAGGTATCCCGCTTGAATGATTAAGCAGCATCCGGATTGTAATTTTATTGCTTTCAGGAAAATCCGGAAACCATTTATCAATAGTATCATCAATATTAATAAGGCCTTTCTCATATAGCTGCATAATTATAACTGCAGTAAAAGTTTTAGAAAGGCTTCCTATTCTTATTAAATTATCATTGGACAGAATTTTTAACCGTTCAATATCCGCAGTCCCGCTGGATCCAAACCATAAGTCACCATTCTTCATTTTAACTGCAATCTGAACGCCGATCAGATTATATTTATTAACTGATGAATCAAGGATATTCTGAAATTTTGCTGTTAAATCCGTATTTGTTGTATTCCTGATATCTGGTTCTTTCTTTATGATATTATAAGTTTTAATTGCTGTACATCCGGTAATTAATAATATCGATGATATTATTGAAACAAGATAATTCATGTTTATGTCCTTTGGTAAACTGGAATACTTAATGTATTATAATCAATGAAGAATCTTTAAAGCTTCATCTATTTTTCTGATTTTATCTTTTGCATCTAACGCCCAGGCGCTTTCCGGAAAATCTTTCAGTAGCCTGGTGAAATATAATTTAGCATTATTCAGGCAGATTTCTTTTTCCTCCGGATTGACTAAATCCCTTTTAGAAAAAAATTTAAAAAATGTATCAAAGTATTTTTTGTAATATGTCAGACCGAGTTTATACAGCTTATAATCATTGGCTTGTGTTTTCCTGGAATTTTGTTTCTGCCTATACTGGGGAATTTCATCCAGGTTTTTCAGAATGTATTTATAGGCTTCAGTGATATCAGCCATAATTTCAGCCTGTTTTATTTTATCATCCGCGCCTTTAAATTTATCCGGATGATTTTTTTTAGCAGATAATCTATACGACTTTTTAATATCCGATAATGATGCATTTCTATCAAGGCCTAACAGATTCAGATATTTGTCTATCATGCCTGTTTGATTGAAAATAGTTTTACTGCCAGTAATACTATAAGAAATATTTCCAAAGATATAGTGACAATGGATTTTAAAAATGGAAATGCCATTAAGCAGAAAGCCAATAAGCTGAAGCTGGATAATAATGCCATATACAAACCGGTTTTATTGTTTTCACGCAATAACAGATATGAAAGCATCTGCATTAATCCTGAAAATATCAGAATTTGGCCAATAGTTAACAACCTGAATAATTCCCTGCTGTATCCGCCTGAAATATGCTTGTTGATTACTGCAATTGTATGAAGAATCCCGTTAACAAAAGCCCATCCGCCTATAATTAAAACAAAAATTGGAAGATAATCTAATATTTTTTTCATATTGTATTCTCCAAAAAAATATTTTATTTAAATAAAAAGTAAACGGTTGTTGCTGAAGTGACTAAAGTAATTATCATGGATACATTGTGAACTATCAATAAAAAATCCCAAATAGGCTTTTCAATGCTCAGTAAAGCACCTGATACAAATAGAGTAATAACAGATAATGCAGAACAGATAACAAGACTTAATATTTGAATATTTATTTCAACATTTTTGATCAGAATGTAAATTACCATGCCTAATAGAATTACTCCCGCAAGAGCTATCAGTTTATGTACATTGAAGATTGCAGTATTTAACGGTTTGCCGGACTTGTTCAGCCAGAAACCGCTTGCAATTGTGAGTAGAAACAGAAAGCCTGAGATCATTATTTTTGTTGTTATTGTCATAGCAGCTCCTTTTGTGTTTGAATTCCAGAATCAATTATCTTGTTAATAATTGATGATTAATTTGCAATCATAAAATGGCATTTAAGTTCAATTTCAATTGAATTATATTACAGGGATATCCTGTCTGTATATTTTGAGTTATTTGTTTTACATCAATTATCTTTTTATTCTGCTTTAAATTTAGTTTTTAAAAATTCAATTATTCTGCCAGGGTATTTTCTTGCGCTTAATAATCCATATGATGTTAATAGAATAAATGCGATTAACATATACAGTATTTCATTTTGAAATGCAGATATTATATAAATAAAAAGTATGAAAATGATAAAAATAATTGAAAAGATGAAAGTAAAAGGATGTATGAAAAATATACCTTTTATTTCAGTATGATTTTTTTTATGAGCAAGATATCCGAAGAAATAAATTGACCAGGAATTTCGTCCTTCAATTACTGTTGAATATAAAAAATTACCATAATTCTTTATAAAGTATTTTTTATCAGGAGAGAAAAGGTTTTTGAATTTCCATCGGTTATCATTGAGAATTTTCCTGCACTGTTCTATGCTTAAATCAGTAGAAATTTTCATTCGGTTCTTCCATGCGGGCAGATGTATACGCATTTACCGCAAAGGCTGATCTCTTTGTCTATTTTTTCTTTTGATATGCTTCTGCAGTATTCGCGGCATTTAAACGGATCAAAGAACTGATTTCTCTGAATGCTTATATTCCATGACATCCCATTTGATGCTTTGCCTGGACAAATATCAGAACATAACGAGCAGTTTCCACATAAGCTCGAATCAATCGGTTGATTTAAAGAATTTAAGGGGCAGTCTGTTATGATTGAAGCAAGACGAATTCTTGGTCCGAATTTTTTTGAAATCAGGAGATCTGTTTTTCCGATCCATCCCAATCCTGCTCTGGTTGCAGTCATTTTATGTGAAAAGTTATAAGTGAGCGTTTCATAATATGATTCATTGAGCTCACTGTCATCAACAGTAGCTTTAATCGGCAGAAATTTATATCGGCTTTTATCAAGATCATTTACAATGGATGTTATAAGATTATTTATCTCGTTATTGATTGAATGGTAATGGTTGAAATATTCCATTGTCGGGCCATTTTCAATGGAATCAATTATCGAATCGTCAAGTTTTCTAATGATAGATATCCCGTGACTATATCCTGAGTAATTGCTGGCAAGCAGTCCGGTCAGATCTGCAAAACCGTATTCATATTCGTTTAAATTAAGGTGTTTGTTAAGTATTTCAAGTAATTTCGATTCCATTTGATTTAAGTTTTAATATCCTTTTTATTTTTAATTACAAATTCAGGCCAGCGCGGATTGTACGGATGGCCGTATTCGGTCCAGAAACGCAGCTGCATTGCATTTGTCGGGCAGATGTTTATACATAACAGGCACAGAGCGCAAGTGCCTTTTGCAGCCGGATATTTGTTCTTATCATAGTATAGTCTTTGCGAGGGACACGCATTAATGCATTTGCCGCATTTATTGCAGCGTCTGCGCCAGGCATAATTTCTATAAATAAAAATATTTATCCATTTATTATCCAATAAAAATCCAATGATAAACAGGAAAAATGGTATAAAAATTATAGGTAGGCCGGCTTTCTGCTGTAGTATCAGTTTTTCAGCGCAATCCTTAATGTCGGAAATATCTCTTTCAGCCGGTGATTTTTTATCGATATTCTTCCACATGTTTGATGTGCCAATACGGAAAGTTGCAACATTCATCGGATACATTGCCCAGTTTCTTCCAATTACGCGGTAACCTTTTATTGTTAAAAGAAGCCATGCAGTAAATCCTGCATTTTCAGGGCCTCCGAAACTTGAATATAGAATAAATGCAGATTTACCATTGCCTAGCGGCAGTTTGGTTAGTATGTATTCAGCTAAATGCCATGGCGGCTTCCAGCCGAAAACCGGAAAAGAAATTATAAGACTGTTTCCGTTTAATTCTGCATTAAATTCATTATAATAATGAAAGCGGTGTATGTTTATTTCTGCCCCGGCTTTTCTCGCGCTTTCAATAAACAGGTTGCTGTAATGGCCTGTGTTACCGGAATATGAGCATAGAATAAAATCTATTGGGCCGCTGATTACAGTTCTTGACCGGATGCTGTCTATAATATAAACAATTAATCCAATAATAGTTGTGCCGATTAAAAAGTATTTGTGAAAGGCCAGGCTTGTGGAATCAATATATATTACAGCGGGAATTGCTGAACCGATAATTAAGACTGTAATAAATGGAATTATTTTAGATTGTGTTTTATATCCTGCAAAGATCAGCATTAACATAATAAGCGGAAGATAGATATACAAATCATTATGGGCAAGCCATGTAAACAGCAGCCAGAAAGAATCCAGCCAGTATGAATCTTGTTTGTATAATGGTTTTAATAAAATCATTCCGGCAAGCCAGAATAAAGGGAAGAATTCAAATTTAAAATAATAAATAGAAAATAGTATTCCTATGGAATAAAAAATGGAAATACAATAAATTATTAATGGTAAATTTTTTTTATTCAATCAGGTTTTCCCCTGTTATATGAAATGCTAAACAGAAAATTTTTAGTCCAATCCCCCTGTCCCCCAAAGGGGGCATGGTAGCTGCATTTATTGCATTATCCTGATAATTTCAGCTTAATTATTTCTTCCGAAAAAAAAAGAATTATTTTTTAAGAGTTAAACAATACTCTCAATAAACTTTTCAAATTTTTTCTCAGGCATCAGTTCATGTGTCTTGAATTCGCCCTTATAGTAGATGCCGAGTGTTCCGAACGGGCTGCCGATTTCCTTTGCTTCAGATGAACTTGTTATTTTACGAATGTCAAATGGAATATTCTTTTTTGCGGAAATTTTTGAAAGCAGAGAAACGTACTCTTCCATGAAAACACACTGATTGGAGTAGATAAAGGCAAATCCTTTTTTGTATGAGCATGTTCCTTTTTTGGCATTTTCTGTAAAAGCGGGATTTTTTGCGTTTTTATTAAATTTGAGTGCAAGCAGTTCAAAGTAGGGCGCTGCTGTATCTGTAACTTCAAAACCATGTTTTATAAAAAAATTTTTATCTGTTAGAAATGGTTTTGTTTTAACACTGCTTACAACTGCTATGCCATCCATATTTTTTGATCTGGAGTCATTGATGCATTCATCAAGCAATCGGGTTGATAATCCTTTTCCCTTAAACTGACCTGAAACCCATAAGCAGTTGATCAGCATAAAATTTTTCCCTGTAACCGGTTTCCAGGCTTTTTCAATAGGAATATACTCAATAAATATTTTACCCCGCTGGTCAAGTCTCTTGAAAACAAGGCCGTCTTTAAATCTTTCCTTTAACCAGTTTTTTTTGGTTTCAGCCCTGGCTGCGTTTTCCCTGTCATTTCCAATTGCACAGCAGATGTGTTCATTGTCAATATTGCTTTTATCAATTGTAATAATTTTCATTTTAAATCTCCTTTTTTTAGAATTTTTTAATTGGAACGCATATGCTAACAGTTGTAGTTCCATTCACTTTATTATAGCAATTTCGGTTATACATTTCAAAACAGTATCCGTCTGCGACCTGAAGACCGTGTTTGGGAATAATATACCGGAAAACATGCGTCCATGCTTTGCCATAATCTTCATTTTTAAGTTCAAATGTGCAGATTATATATTTCCCTTTTGTGATAATTAATCTGCCGGTCTCACCGCTTGCATTCACATTATCAGGAACTGTTATCCCCACAGAAATTCTCAGCTTTTCTTTTTCAGTAATTCCTATCGGATCATGATAAATAATGATATCTTTCGATTCCGGATAATTTAAATGCTCAATTGGAATCGATCGTATCAGTTTTTTGTATAGGGACTGAAAAAGCCTGCTGTTGCCTGCAAACGAACCTGTATGCCGGACGTATGCAATGGTCATTTCCTGTAATATTTTCTCCTCAATTGATACCGGTTCTATTGTACACTCCTTTGTTGTATTCCTTTTTAGATTATACAATGGTCTTATTGGGATGTCTTGATGAATCTTGCTGTTTTTCTTTTTTTTCCATTCAGAGGCGGAAATTTTAAAATGTTTTTTAAATGCTCGGGAAAAGGTAGCGGAATCATTGAAACCGCAGGAAAAGGCAATATCTGTTATGGAGCTTTTATGATTTAGCAATAAAGCTGCAGCACGTTCAACTCTTAGCCGGTTGATGAAACTATAAAGAGGTTCGTTTGTAAATGAGTAAAAAATTCTGTGAAAATGAAATTTTGTAAAACTGGAAACTTCTGCCAGTTCATCGAGATCTATTTTTTCTTCAAGATTTTCTTCAATATAATCAATTACTTTATTAACGCGTTCAATATAGACTTTTGTTTTATCCATTTCAAACGCCTTTTAAATTAAAATCCGGAATGAATTTTTCTGAAGATGCGCCATCCTCCTGAATGAATGCATTTGTAATCCCGATATCCATGCAGAAATTAATTAATTCTTCATAATCTTTTTTTAATCCGCTGGCTGATTTAAGCTCATTAAATTCATTGGCTCTGTGTTGAGGCGTGTACTGGTTCATTATGCTGAAAAAAACAGCATCGCCGAATCTCTCATATAGAAACTGCATTATTTTTTTTGAATCTTCAAGCAGTCCGGGAAGCAGAAGATGCCTGATGATAACTCCTTTCTCTGTAATTCCGTCGTCATTGAAATTTACTGGTCCTGTCTGCCTGAACATTTCATCTATGGCTCTAATCGCGTGTTTAAAATATTCCGGAGCGTTGGAATATTTTAAAGCTATTTCATCGTTTATGTATTTTACATCAGGAAGAAAAATCTGTACCAGTCCTTCGAGCGATGCAACAGTTTCCCTGTTTTCATAGGAATTGGTGTTGTACACAACCGGTATAATTAAGCCGGATTTTTTTGATATGGATAAAGCCATTATTATCTGCGGAACATAGTGTGTAGGAGAAACCAGATTGATGTTGTGCGCTTTCTTGTTCTGAAGCTCAATAAATATTTCAGCAAGGCGTTCATTGGAGATTTCCCTGCCGTTTCCCTGCTGGCTTATATCGAAATTCTGGCAGTAAACGCACGATAGGTTGCAGTTTGAAAAAAAAACTGTTCCTGAACCGCAGCTTCCGGAAATGCAGGGTTCCTCCCAGTGATGGAGGGACGCGAGGCTGATTTTAACATTTAATCCTGCCCCGCAAACTCCAATGTCTCCTGCAGTTCTGTCAACACCGCAGTTTCCCGGGCACAGAGTGCAGTTTGTTAAAATATCAGCCAGAAGCTACTCCTTGATCTTCTGCATTCTGAATAGAATATCTTTAAGAGTGTTCAGCTCTTCGCCGTATTTGCCCCAGTTGCCTTCTTTAAGATTCTGTTCAGCTCTGAGGTAATGATTATATGCTCTTGAAGCAAGGTCTTTCATTCTCGTTCCTGCGGCATCGTCTTTTCTTGAAGAGTCCATAAACTTTCCGCCTGAGAAAATTTTCTCAAGAGCTGCAGGAAGATTTTCATCCATAACGACCTTATCCGCAAATGACACTATAACTCTTTTAAGCTCAGGCATTTCGCTTGACTCGGCTTTCAGGTATAACGGTTCAATGAACAGAATTGAATCTTCTATCGGAATTGCCATCATATTGCCTCTGATTACGCCTGAACCTTTCTGATTCCATAATGTGAGCTGTTTTGAAATTTCAGGGTCCTGGTCAATACGCGCTTCAATCTGCTGAGGCCCGTAACTCAGTTTGTCTTTAGGCAGATTGTATAGAAGAAGTTCGCCGTAGTTCGGGAAATCGCATCTTGCAGCGAGGAAAGAAACCATGTTGTTCTTTTTATATGGCGTAAATGGCATTATGTGTATGAACTCGCTGAATTTTACATTTGGAAGTTTTGTAACAAGATAGTAGCTTTCGATCTGAACTTCACTTTTGTCATATGTCTGACGCGGAATATGCCATGCGTCTTCATTGTTGTAAAAAATATTCGTGTTGGTCATGTGATAACGAAGAAGCATATTTGACTGTACCATGAAAATATTTTCCGGATAACGTACATGCGATTTTAAATCTGCAGGCATTTCAGATATACTTTTAAAAATGCCCTGGAATATATTGGTGTATGTTTTTAAAAGCGGATCTTTTTCATCTGAAATGTAATAAGTCATTTTTCCGTTGTATGCATCTATTACGATTTTAACGGAGTTCCGAATGTAGTTTATTGATTTGCCGTTCATGTCAATCGGTGTAGAGTAGGGGAACTGATCCGTTGTGGTGTATGCGTCAATGATCCAGTAAAGTTTTTTGTCCGATATTACAAGATACGGGTCGTTGTCTATTGTTAAAAACGGCGTCAATTTTTTTACCATAGCGGAAATATTCCGGTTGTACAGCATTTTACTTTTTGAATCAATTGCTCCGGAAATGAGAATGTTTATATCTGCAAAAGCAGCTGCGAACATGATTCTTTTTAAAAATGAATCGAGAACCACACCGCCTGTACCTGAGTAATTTGTATATTTGTTGTCATCACCTGAAGGGTAGTCAAATTCGCCCGGGCTGATCGATGTGTTTGTAAGAACATAATTGTCCTTGTGCTCTCCGAAATAAATTTCAGGCCTTTCAATTTTAACTTCAATATCTGATTTCGGCGGAATGTCGTATATTGCCATTTCAGGAAGTCCCTCTGGCGTGATCTTGTCAACCCTGCTCATAACTACGCCGTAACCGTGGGTGTAAATTAAATGCTTGTTCTGCCATGTCTGGCTGTTTTTGCTGAGCTGGTCTATTGAAAGTTCGCGTGCTGAAAGATTAACTGCAATTTTTCTTCCGTCGATCATGTATCTGTCAACATCAACATCATTAAAGAAATAATACGGCTTCAGTTCCTGGAGCTGTTTGTATGTCTGCTTGAGAGGTTTCCAGTCCCATAGCCTGATGTTTTCCAGGACCTCTCTGTTTTTAGCAATATCCGCATATGTTAAATTAAGGCTGTTCGGAAATGCAGTTTCTTTTATTCTTTCTATGTCATAGGCTATTCGGGTAAATTTTATATTGTTGGCAATGAATGGTTTTTCTTTATCCAGCTCGTTTGGTTCAACGATAAACCGCTGCTGAACTGCAGGGTAGATTGTTCCAAGTAAAAAATATAAAGGAAGAAGCGCTGCGAGAACGAACATCGGCATCTTGAAACTTTTAATGAACAGATTGATAAACAGAAGCAGGGCTGCAGCAAATGATATTACCATTGCAACATTGTAGGCAAGCAGATTTGCATTTACTGCTGTGTATCCTGCTCCGTAGAACTTGCCAATTTTTGAAAATAACAATTCGTAAGATGAAAGTTTATATCCGAGCCCGTGAAGAAACACAAGATACCCGAGAAGCGTTGATATATGCGCGCGTGCGAATAATGAAAATTCCAGTTTGCCGTATCCGATCTGGATTCCGCCGTTTATCATGTGAAAGAAAATTGAAAAAACCGCAATTAAACCGAAAGCAGACATGAACCATCCGTATAAAAACTGATAGAATGGAAGTTCAAATACATAGAAGCTTATATCCATATTAAACAGAGGATCTTTCGGGAATCCCGCAAATGGAACTGAATTCATGAAGTTTAGATATTCTTTCCAGTAGGAAGAAGCGGCATTTCCCATTATTATAGAAATAATTATTACTACTAATATCAGAAGAACAGACAGGGCTTTTCTTGGAGTTCCGAATACAGGAAGTTCAAGCCGGTCTAAAATATTGTTTGTGAATATTCTTCCTTTACCGGCAAGAATCCGTATTAAAATAAAATTCATTCCGAAAAGTGCTGCAAATGCAATGCTGAAAATTATATGCACATTGAATTTTGAAAAAAACAGAACTGTAAATATGTTAACGCCGCTGTTTGATTTAAACCATTCGTAATCTATATAGAAGCCTGCAGTATAGCGTATTATAACATATAAAATCAGAAAAATTACTAATCCGTATAGGACTTTTTTATTCATGAGAATCTCCAGTTTGTTATTGTTTTTATACGGATTGTAAAATCCGTGGAATTTGCAGATTTCAATAATCACAATTAGTTATATATTTTTAGTCAAGTAAAAATAAATTTACCTTTTTTAAAAGTTTTTCTGTATAGGAAAACTTTTAATACTGCTTGACTTTTTGTTTTGCACTAAAATAATACAAATTATTAAACGATAAATTTCGGAGGATTTATGAATAAGAATCTGTTAATCACCGGAACTCTGCTTTTTTCTTCATTTATAATGTTTGCTTTAATCAGTACTTTGAATGCAGGGCCAATATGCTATTCATGCGGAACCGTAAGCTCCTGCAAACAGTGCCCTTCAACTTCCGGCAAAGACACAGCAAAAGACAGAAAGATATGCAGGGAAAGAGGCTGCAAAGTTTCCGGAACTACATCGTGCTCAACTTCTATTAATGTAAAAGTCTGCAGATAATTTAATACAGATAGCTTTTCCTGAATAAAGAAATTCTTATTGACTTTTTGTTTTATAAAATAATAATATCGATCAAAGATCAAATAAAACTTCGGAGGTATTTATGAAAAAGATTTTATCAGTTGCATGTACTCTGGTTTTTAGCATGTTTATGGTTATGGCTTATATTGGAACTACAAATGCAGGTCAATTCTGCTTTCTATGCGGTTCAGGAAGTTCATGTCAGCAGTGTACTTCTGTTTCAGGAAAAGACACTTCTAAAGACAGAAAAATCTGCCAGGAAAGAGGCTGCAAGGTTTCCGGAACCGGATCCTGTTCAACTGCTTCAAATGTAAAAATCTGTAGGTAAACTCATACTAAATAACAATCATAAGAAGAGATGGCTGTCTTGTCAGCCCTCTCTCCTTATGTATCCACTCTCCGTCGCCTGCTCATCGGCGCAGGGCCTTCAGGTCTTTTTTTGTTGTAAAACTTTTTACTTTCACGAGGTAATGGCAGATTGACATCTGCCTTGCTAAAAACTGTTTAAAACAATTGCCATTCCGCCGGGTTTGAAAGCACCGGCTCGGTCGGAATTTTAAAATTGTATAATAAGTCTTTGACTTCTAATAAATAAAAAATATCATTATAATTGTTTCTACCTGAATCTATAATATTTAACTTTCATATAAATTTTATCCTTTTGTGAAAATAGAGTAAACCTTCTTCAAATCGGTCGTCAGACCCTTCCTATCAAGTGCGTCTGTCTGAATCCCGGTGTAACCGGGATGAGTTACGCGCGCGGGGGTCAAGGGGGTGAAACCCCTTGCGGGTTCTTTGGACACTTTCTTATCCGCATAAGAAAGTGTCATTACCCAGATACTGTCAGTATCAATAAAAAAAATTATTTAAAAAACTTATATTAAATTATAAAATGACTTCCAGTATTATTGCTGGAGGTCATTTGAGCTATTAATTTTGTGATATACATTTTAAAAATAAAAAATAACATTGTCAATATGAATATCAATCAAATGAAAATTATGCAGGGTAAATGCGCGGAATAATCGTCAAGGTAATGGGCCGGTATTGCACTGTGCGCGTTGATGACAGGAATATCACGTCTGTTCTGCGCGGTAAAATACGCCAGGATGAAAGCATGAAACGCTTTTCCGAACCTGCAGCTGTGGGGGATGATGTTGAATTAAGCGTTGATTCCAATGACGAGGGATTGATTGAAAAAGTTTATGACCGCCGCAATGTATTTACCAGAAAAGATAAGGGGCGCAAGAAAGAGGATCTCATTGCCGCGAATATCGGACAGATTGTTATTGTTTTGTCATTCTACAAGCCGGCTTATAATCTCAGGTTTTCAGACAGAATATGCGTAAGGGCTGTTAAGGAAAATATTCCTGTTCTTCTTGTTGTAAATAAAAGCGATCTTTCCCAGAAAAGTGAAATCAGTTATATTAAAAAATATTATAAAAATACAGGGCTCGATATTATTTTTACAAGTGCTAAAACCGGTGACGGCATTGATAAGCTTGATAAAAAGCTCAAGAGGAAAGTCTCTCTGTTTACAGGATCTTCCGGCGCAGGAAAATCATCATTGCTCAACTGCATCTGTCCTGATATTGATTTGAAGATTGCTGAAATTTCTGAAAGTACAGGCAAGGGAAGGCACACTACAACTAATGTTCAGATGATCCGTTCTGATGATGAAACATGGCTTATCGACACACCTGGAATGCGCGAGTTCGGCCTCATGGATATTACTCCGGATGAGCTTGCGGATTATTTTCCTGATTTTAAAATACTCTCTAAAAACTGCAGATTCTCCCCATGCACCCACGATCATGAGCCGGGCTGCGAAGTAAAAAATAATGTTGACTCCGGAAATATTTTGAATGACAGATATATATCGTATTTGAATATTCTTCAGAATATACGGGATTCATATTCAAAAATGTATGATTGATATAAAGAAAATAAAATAAAAGAAAAGGAAATCAGGAAATCAGGAGATATGGGGATATAGGGGGATAAGGAGATTAAAATATTTATTTTAATTATCCTGGTTGAAAAAAGATAATTAATATAAAAAATCTCCATATCTTACACTTTTTAAAAGGGTAGTATATTCAGGAAGTCATGATTGAAATAAAAGATTTAAATATTTCCTTTGACGGGAAAAAAGTAATAGATGGCGTGAACCTTTCAGTAACAGAAGGCGACACTCTTGTTATGCTCGGTAAAAACGGTTCAGGAAAGTCTGTTATTTTAAAAACAATAGCCGGACTTATAAATGAGTATTCCGGCAGTATTTTTATCAATGGGGCTGATATAACCGAGTTCTTTCATGACAGGGGTACCGGTAAAAAACAGAGTCTTGATGATTTCCGTCTTGCGTATGTTTTTCAAAAAGGCGGCCTGTTCGACTCAATGACAGTTTTCGACAATGTGGCATTCGGGTTGAGAAGAATGGGCGTAGATGAAGAAAAGGTCGAAGAGCTTGTTTTAAACACTCTTCAGCGGGTTGGTTTGAAAGGAAACGAATATAAAGTTCCGGTTGAGCTTTCAGGCGGAATGCAGAAAAGGGTTGGGCTTGCGCGGGCAGTGTGCCTTAATCCAAATATCATTCTTTATGATGATCCAACAGCAGGGCTTGATCCGATACTTTCAGATTCTATTGCAGATCTGATTCTTGAAATTGAGCAGTCTTACAATACAACATCTATAGTAGTAACACAGGATTTAAAAGTTGCACGGAAAATTTCAAGAAACATTGCATTGTTATATGGAGGAAAGATTGTCTACACTGCAAAGGGTGATGATTTTTTCATGGGATCAGATTCATACGCAAAACAATTTATAGAGGGCGAAATGGAAGGCCCTATTGATATTTTTTAATTTTATATTTTTAATTGGATAAAAGATGATCGAAACTTTAGATAAAACATTGCTTAATGAAATTATACTAAAACTAGTTAAAGTATACAATCCTGTGGTTATTTATTTATTTGGTTCCTATGCATGGGGGATACCGGAAAAAAACAGCGACATTGATTTTTTTATTATAATTGAAAAATCCTCTTTGAATCATGCTGATAGAATTAGAATTGGTTTGAATGCATTATCTGATTATAACATTGCCATTGATCTTATAGTATTAACAATGGATGAAATTAATAGCAGAAAAGATCATCCTTCTACTTTAACTCATAAAGTTATTTCAAAAGGTAAAAAAATTTATGAAGCCGCATGAAGAATGGCTATTCAAAGCTGATCACGATTTGCAGTCTTCAGAATTTTTAATGACTTCAGATAATCCTTTGTATGATATTGCTATTTATCACACTCAGCAATGTGCTGAAAAAGCATTGAAAGCATATTTGTCATATAAAGAACAGGAAATTGATAAGATACATAATTTAATAGTTTTAAATAATAATTGCATAATGCTGGATAATTCTTTTATAGAATTAAAGCAGGATGTTATTTTTTTAAATCCTTATGATACAGCATATAGATATCCTGAAGGTGATTTAATGCCTCCGAAACACGATGTTCAGAAAGCTATATCATTAGCAGAAAAAATTCTTTTATTTGTTAAAGATAAAGTTATTTAAATTTTAAGAAGGCCATATTGATATTTTTTAAAGGAATCCGCCATGTCTGATTTTTTTGTACATGAAAGCAGTTTTATCGATGATGGAGTGACAATAGGTGCCGGAACAAAAATCTGGCATTTCTGTCATATTATGACCGGTTCTGTAATTGGAGAAAAATGCAATCTGGGGCAGAATGTCACTGTAGGCCCAAATGCTAAAATAGGAAACAGGTGTAAAATACAGAATAATGTTTCTGTTTATACAGATGTTGAAATAGAGGATGAGGTTTTCTGCGGACCTTCTATGGTTTTTACCAATGTTATCAATCCCAGGGCTTTTATTGAAAGAAAGCATGAATACAGAAAAACTCTTTTAAAAAAAGGTTGCACTATAGGCGCAAACGCTACAATTGTCTGCGGCAATACTATTGGCAGATATGCCATGATTGCATCAGGTGCTGTAGTCGCGAAGGATGTTCCTGATTACGGACTTTTTGCAGGAGTTCCAGCAAAAAAAATCGGCTGGGTTTGCAAATGCGGATATACATTGAAAGATTTTTCACTGGAGCAGGCTAAATGTTCCGCGTGCGGGAATACTTACAAACTGGAAAATGATAATCTTGTTCCGGTAAATGAGGCTTGAAATATAAAAGAAAAGAAATTAGGAGATATGGAGATAAGGGGGGATTTTGGGATAAAATATCACCTCATCTCTTACATCTCATTATCTCCTGATCTTACACACTGCAATGCTGAGAATTTAATATTTTAACAGGAGATTCAAATGTCATATAAAGACGATATCATGAAAAAAATAAACGACGGTTCAATACTTGTCGGAATACTCGGATTGGGTTATGTTGGCTTGCCTCTTGCTGTTGCTTTTGCAAGGAAAGATGTAAAAGTTCTCGGTTTCGAAAAATCATTTTCCAAGTCAGATATGGTTAATAATGGAGAAAATTACATTGCTGACGTTGAGGATGCCGAGCTTAAGCGGGTAGTAAAGTCAGGAATGCTGAAAGCTGATACGGATTTTTCACGAATGGTTGAATGCGATGCTCTGATAATCTGTGTTCCGACTCCGCTCGACAGATTTAAAAAACCGGACATGTCTTATATAGAAGCATCCTGCATTGAAATCGGAAAGTATATGAAGAGGGGAACTTTCATTTCACTTGAAAGCACAACGTATCCTACAACAACTGAAGATTATATGAAACCAATAATTGAGCGTGAATCAAAAATGATTCACGGCAAGGATTTCTGGCTCTGTTTTTCTCCTGAAAGAGTTGATCCGGGCAATACTCAATATAAAACCGAGAACACTCCGAAAATTTTAGGCGGATTCGGGCCTGATGCTGTTGAAATAGGAACTGCTCTTTATAAAAAAGCTATAAGTGAAATTCATGCAGTGAGCTCACCTAAAGCTGCTGAAATGGTGAAGATTCTTGAAAACACATACAGACTTATTAATATCAGCCTGATAAATGAACTTTCCCTTCTTTGCGGTAAAATGGATATAGACATCTGGGAAGTTATTGACGCAGCAAAAACCAAACCTTACGGATTCCAGGCTTTTTATCCTGGTCCTGGAATAGGCGGGCACTGCATTCCTCTTGATCCGTTTTATCTTGAGCATATTGCAAAGAAATTTCAGTTTGACCTCACAATGATCCATACTGCAGGTGAAATTGACAACCTGATGCCTCACAGGATGACAATAAAAATTACTTCAGCTTTAAACAGGCACAGAAAATCTGTAAATGATTCAAAGATACTTTTTCTTGGTGTGGCCTACAAGCCGGATATTGCAGATGAAAGGGAAAGCCCTGCTCTGAAAATTATTGATGAAGTTGTTAAAAAATCAGGTATAGTCGCATATCACGATCCTTTTATTGCTGAAATAGAAACAGAAGAGGGACGGAAATTTAAAAGCGTTCCATTGACAGATAAAATAATTTCTGAATCGGACTGTGTAGTAATTACAACAAAACACAGTTCAATAGATTACAAGCGCATAGTTGAAAAAGCGGTACTTGTAGTGGATTTACAGAATGCAACAAAAGGCATTGACGACAAAGAGAAAATTTACAAGCTGTAATTTTACAACACCCCCCATCCCCCTGAGGGGTCGTTTGTATAAATAAATTGTGCCCCCTTTGGGGGTTAGGGGGATGAGCGGCAAATAACTTTTTAAAAATTTATATTTGTTTTATATCAAAGGATCAATCAAAATGAAAAAGATCGCACTTGTAGGCTGCGGAAGAATATCGAAACGACACATTGAAGCCATTTCTGCAAATAAGAATCTGGCATTGTCTCTTGTGTGTGACATTGATGAAGAAAAAGCAAAAGAAACCGCATCAGCTTTAAAAATCGATTATGTTACAGACTATAAAAAAATAAAAGGTTTTGATGTAATTACAGTTGCAACACCTTCAGGCCTTCATCCTGGACATGTTGTTGATATTGCAAGAAAATGCGATTCAAAATATATTGTATGCGAAAAGCCGGTTTCCCTGACTGTTCGCGAGGCAGTGTGGATGTTCAAGGAAATTGAAAAAGAAGGGAAAAAGCTTCTGCCTGTTTATCAGAACAGATATAACCCTCTTGTCGATTTCACTAAAAATCTTGTTAAAACAGGAAAACTCGGAACTGTATATCAGTTCAATACAAATGTTTTCTGGAACAGAAACGATGACTATTTTAAAATTGACTGGCACGGAACTCTTGATCTTGACGGCGGTGTTCTCTACACCCAGGCAAGCCATTATGTTGACATGCTGATTTTTTTATTCGGAAAAATAAAGGAAGCAAAGGGCATTGGAAGCAGGCTCCGCAAACTGGATGTTTATGACTCGCTGTCAGCTGCAATAAGTTTTGAAAACGGAGTTGTCGGAGCTTTGAATGCTACAGTAAGCGTTTACAGGCAGAACTATGTAACTGAGATGACAATTATCGGCGAAAAGGGAACTGTGCGTCTTTCAGGAACAAATCTTAACACAATTGATTTCTGGGATGTTGAAGGCATGGATAAGCCTGATATGAATTTTAAGCTTGATCACGTATACGGCAAGGGACATGATAAAATGTATGAGTATATTGCTGAAGGTAAATTTGAAATGTTCCCGTCTTATGATGATGTTATAGACGGGATTGCATTGATGGAGAGGTTGTCGTACTAATATGCAGTTTATAGATCTGAAAAGACAGCAGGCTAAAATCAGAAACCTGATCGATTCAAACATTAAAGATGTGCTGGATCATGGCAGCTACATTAATGGTCCTGAAATGTTCCAGCTTGAAAAAAAACTTGCAGATTATGTCGGTACAAAATTTGCAGTGGGTGTTTCCAATGGAACAGATGCTCTTCTGATGCCTCTCATGTATTATGGAATAAAGCAGGGTGATGCGGTATTTACTTCAGCATTCAGCTTTTTTGCCACATCTGAAGTTATCAGTCTCATGGGCGCACATCCTGTTTTCGTTGATATAGAAAATGACAGTTTTAATATTGATCCGAACATGCTTGAAGATGCGATTAAAAAAACAATAACCGGAAATAAATTTAACGCGCGCGGTATTATTCCGGTTGATCTGTTCGGCCAGGCTGCTGATTATGATGATATAAATGCCATAGCAAAGAAATACAATCTTTTTGTTCTTGAGGACGCAGCCCAGTCATTCGGGGGCGTTTACAAAGGAAAAAGAAACTGTTCCCTTGCAGAAGTCGCAACAACCAGTTTTTTCCCGGCCAAACCTCTGGGCTGTTACGGTGACGGCGGTATGATCTTTACAGATTCTTCTGAAATTAATGAGGCGCTTGTTTCGATCAGAATTCATGGCAAAGGTTCGGATAAATACGACAATGTCCGTATCGGAATCAACGGCAGGCTTGATACGCTTCAGGCTGCGATTCTTCTTGCGAAATTTGAAATTTTCAATGAGGAACTTGAAGCAAAAAATAAAGTAGCAGAAAGATACAGCCTGATATTAAAAGATTACGTGAAAACGCCGGTTATCAGAAACGGAAATTATTCCGCCTGGGCTCAGTATTCAATTAGGCACGCCAAAAGAGACAAGATCATAGATTTTTTAAAGAAAAAAGACATACCTGCAATGATATATTATCCAAGACCTCTTCCGTTTCAAAGCGTTTATAAAGACATGAAATTCCGGAAAGGTGATTTTCCTGCAAGTGAAAAAATCTCCGAAGAAATTTTCAGTCTTCCCATGCACGCATACCTTTCTGATGAAGAGATTACTGCAGTAACAGATGCGGTAATTGAAGCAGTTAAAACCGTATAAAATTTCTTAAAAAGTTCTTTACAAAAAAATACATCTTTTTTATATGTTTCTATCAGTAGAAACATATAAACGGGGGCGGAAATGCCGGGATTGAGTGAACTCATTAAAGTATTCGCGGAAATATCAGACGAAAAAAAAATGAGAAAACTTTTTGATGAAATATTCACTCCTGCAGAAAGAGAAACATTTGAACAGCGTTGGAATCTTCTGCGTGAGCTGCAGAAAGGGACTCCTCAAAGGGAGATTGCATCAAGATATAAGTTAAGCCTGTGTAAAATCACCAGAGGTTCTAAAATTCTTAAAAATAAAAATTCCGTACTTTCGGAAATTCTTAACAGTTTTCAAAAAGCCCCTAATCCCACGGAGAGGGCATAAATCCGGTTAAGCGTTGATTTGAAATTTTATATAGAAATGAAAAAAAACATGGAGGAGAAATATGCCTAAAGAATCTACAAAAATTTTATTAGATGAAAAAGATATGCCGAGACAGTGGTACAATGTTCTGCCGGATCTTCCTGCGCCATTGAAACCGCCTATCAGTCCTGCAACAGGAAAGCCGATAACCCCGGAGGAACTTCTTGCGATATTTCCCGGACCTCTGCTTGAGCAGGAAATGAGCACTCAAAGCATGATCGATATTCCGGACGAGGTTCTTAACATTTACAGGCTCTGGAGACCGGCCCCGCTTTACAGGGCAAGAAGGCTTGAACAGCTGCTTAAAACACCGGCTAAAATATATTACAAGTATGAAGGAGTATCTCCGGCCGGAAGCCATAAGGCTAATACTTCAGTGCCTCAGGCTTATTACAATAAGCAGGTTGGTATAATGAAGCTTGCTACTGAAACGGGAGCAGGCCAGTGGGGAAGTGCACTTGCTTTTGCAACAAGCCATTTTGGAATGGAAGTTCAGATTTATATGGTTAAGGTCAGCTATGACCAGAAGCCCTACAGGAAATTCATGATGGAAACATGGGGCGGCAAGGTTTATCCGAGTCCGAGTAACCGGACGCAATCAGGAAGAGATGCTCTTGCAAAAGATCCGAACAGCAGCGGAAGCCTTGGTCTTGCAATAAGCGAAGCTGTTGAAGTTGCAGCAACAAATAAAGACATAAATTATGCTCTTGGAAGCGTTTTGAATCACGTGCTTCTTCATCAGACGATAATCGGACTTGAAGCTCAGAAACAGCTTGCTCTTGTAGGAGATTATCCTGATGTTATAATCGGTTGTGCAGGCGGCGGTTCCAACTTCGGCGGACTGGCTCTGCCTTATGTGCGCGATAAAATCAGCGGAAAAAACATTGATATTATTGCTGTTGAACCTGCGGCATGTCCAACGCTTACAAAAGGTGACTTCATATATGATTACGGCGATGTTGCAAAAATGGCTCCAATTGTTGAGATGTACACTCTTGGCCATACATTTATGCCTCCTGGAATTCATGCAGGCGGACTCAGATATCACGGAATGTCTCCGATCGTAAGTCTTCTAAAAAAACATAATGTAATCAGAGCTATTGCTCTTAAACAGAAGGAATGTTTTGAATCTGCCATTATGTTTGCCAAATCAGAAGGAATAATCGCAGCTCCTGAATCATCTCATGCTATCAGAGCAGCAATTATTGAAGCTGAAAAAGCAAAACAGGAAGGAAAGGAGAAGGTTATTCTTTTCAACCTGAGCGGTCACGGACATTTTGATCTTGCATCTTATGACAAGTATCTTTCAGGACAGCTTGAGGATTATGAATATCCTGAATCACTGATTAAAGAAGCATTAAAGGATGTTCCGGATGTAAAATTCTGATTTAAGAAAATTAAGTACTTTTGAAAAATGAAATCCGGTTTGTGCTTTATGCGCAGCCGGATTTTTTTATTGCATAATTTTAGTTTATTCAAGGAATATACACATATGCAATGATTTATAAATCCCCTGAGCGGAGGAGTTTATGGCACGAATAAAAAAATATACCATTTATGCTCTTGTAATATTATCTGCATTGTTTCTATGCATTTTCATATATCTGAAAATCAGTCTTCCTGTGCTTGATGGAATTGTAAACGCCAGTAATATTTCCTCTAATGTCAGAGTTGCAAGAGACCAGTGGGGCATTCCGCATATATCTGCTGAAAATTCCTATGATGCCTATTTTGCATTCGGATATACTGTAGCCCAGGACAGGCTATTTCAGATGGAGCTTCACAGGAGACTTGCAAAAGGGGAGCTTTCAGAAATATTAGGGCCGTCATTGCTGAATATTGATAAAATGTTCAGAACATATTTATTCAGAAGAACTGCAGAAAAATATTTAAGCACTCCTGAAAAAATTAATCCGAAAGCTCTTGAAATTCTGGATGCATACATTGACGGGGTTAATTTCTTTATTGAATCAGGATCGCTTCCGGTTGAATTCAGTCTAATTGGAATCAAGCCGCAGAAGTTTACAAGACTGGATTTTATATCAATGATGGGTTACATGGCCTACTCATTTGCAGACGGTATCCAGGTGGACAGACTTTTTTCCAAATTTAAAAAAGTTTATCCTGATCTGAATATAAAAAATTTCTTTCCGGATTATACTCTTGAAAAGCCAGTAACAATTATTGAATCACAGGCTTTCTGGAATAAAGATGCAAAAACTTTTCTGGAAAACAATTCATTTGATATCACCTCGAATCCGATTGATATGATAAAAAACAAGCTTATTGCGGATTACTCAAAAAACAGCGCAATGGATCTGGTGAAAGGGTTTGGTTCATTCAGAGGAAGCAATTCATGGGTTATATCGCCATCAAGATCAGCTTCCGGGCATGCGATAGCAGCCAACGATCCGCATATGGAACTGTCAAATCCCGGTGTATGGTATGAAGCACATATAAAATACGGAAATTATGAAAATTACGGTTATCATCTTCCTATGTTTCCTTTTCCTCTGATCGCGCATAACACTCATAAAGCATGGACTATAACCATGTTTGAAAATGACGATCTGGATCTATACTATGAAAAATTTAAAGATAAAGATTTTAAACAGGTAATGTATAGAGGCAGCTGGACTGATACGAAAATTATCAATGAAAGAATTAAGATTAAAGGCGCGCCTGATGAAGAATTGAAGATTGTAATAACTCCTCACGGCCCGGTAATTTCTGATTTTTTTGATGATTATAAAGGAGATCCTGTTTCATTATCCTGGGTTTTTTTAAATGAAGAAAATAAATTTCTTGATTTCGCTTATGATATGGCAAATTCAAAAACGGTTCTTGAATTTAAAAATGCTGTTTCGATGCTGACAGCTCCGGGGCTGAATCTTTCAATTGCAGACAGCAGGGGAAACATAGCCTGGTTTGCTGCAGGTAAAATCGTAGTACGGCCTCCTCATGTAAATTCAAAAGAGATACTTGACGGTGCTTCTGGATTGGATGAAAATCTCGGTTATCTTCCATTCGAATTGAATCCGAAACTTGTAAATCCTGAAAGCGGAATTATTGTAACAGCCAATAATAAACCAACAGTTAAACCTCTGGGGCCGGTAATGGATCTGGAGGGTTACTGGGTGCCGACTGATAGAGCTGCAAGAATTACTCAGCTGCTTTCTTCAAAAGAAAAATGGGGTCTTGAAGATCTGAAAAAAATTCAGACCGACGTTAAATCAATATCATCCCCTGCATTAATTTCAACAATTTCAGAGGTGCTGGATAAAAAAGAAAACAGCATGGCTCCCCTTGAGAAAAAAGCATATGCTGAGTTAAAAAAATGGAACTGCAGATTTGATGTTAATTCTACTGGAGCCGGAATATTTTATTTCACTTCATATCAGATTCTTAAAGGTGCTGTTGCCGATGAAATGGGCGATGCGGAATTCGAGGTTTATTGCGGAACAGAGGCTCACTGGAGTTTTTTAAAAGCACTGATTGCAGATCCGAAAATGAAATGCTGGGATGATATAAGAACACAGAAAGCGGAAACGCGGGATGATATTATTATAAAGTCCTTTTCTGCCGCAGTTGCGGATCTCAATGATAGATACGG
This sequence comes from uncultured Leptospirales bacterium, assembly GCA_964529415.1. Taxonomy (GTDB): domain Bacteria; phylum Spirochaetota; class UBA4802; order UBA4802; family UBA5550; genus CAYMPH01. The sequence continues at coordinate 102,693 of CAZGWD010000006.1, forward strand.
GAAAAATATCAGTTCCTGGACATGGGGAAAGATTCACAAAATAGAATACATTCATCCAATTGGCAGAATGAAGCCAATGAATTTAATTTTCAACATAGGTCCGTATCCTGCTCCGGGTGAAGCAAATGTTATAAATATGATGATGTCAAGTTTCGGCAGGCAGGATTACAGGGTGTATCTGGTTCCATCTACAAGAAGACTTATTGATTATGCTGATCTTTCAAAATCATATTCAATACTGCCAAGCGGAAATTCAGGTAACTTTATGAGCAGCAATTATTCAGATCAGGTTGGTATGTATTTAAAGGGAGAATACAGAGTTTTAAATTTTACTGATTCTCAGATATCATCAAATCAGAAGAATATTCTGGTTTTTACGCCGAATAAAACATCGGTGAAATAAGGGAATATCGATAAAACATTTTTCACCCCAAATAACTCCTCTTGTTTAAGGGTGAGTTGGCGGGAGTTTAAAAATTGATTTATTGAGGTATACATAATTTACTTGTTAAAGTTAAAGATTTTTTTAAAAATGGATTTATTCTATAAATAATTTTCAAGGATGCACTAATGGATTTCAGTACTTTTAAAAGAATTCCTCCGAGAGAGAGGAGCAACTGTTTCGGATGCGGATCTGAAAACAAATTCGGCCTGGCAATGAAGTTTTACACAGACGATATAAAGATGTATTGCAGGATAAATGTTCCGGATCATCTTGGCGGCTGGGATAATATTGTGCATGGCGGGGTTATTTCAACAATGCTCGATGAAATAATGAGCTGGTCTGCAATACAGCTATTAAAAAGATTTATTCTGACTAAATCCATAAATGTAAATTTTTTCAGGCCGATTAAGCTCGGGGATGATTTGGTTGTTGTTGGGGAAATTGGAGAAAGAATAAGCGAAAGGGAAGCGATAATGAAGGGGCACATTCTGGATAGCGAAGGTAATATCTGCGCTGATTCAACCGGAGTTTTTGCTTTATTTACTCTGGAAGCTGTAAAGAAACTCGGTATAGCTACTGAACATTCGCTGGAAAGAATGAAAGGAATTATTGAATAAAAAAACTGAGCCTGCAGCTCTATAAGGATTTTTATATGAAACCGATAAAACAGTTAAAATTAAATAATATTTACAGCCTTTCAGACAGTTTTTTATCAGGAATAATTGACTCGCTGAGCGAAAGGGAATCATATTCAGGAGTTTACCAGAGGGGCAGCCATGATATTCCTATGCCGTCAATATCAGAACTGAAGGAAGTTGTTGATCTTTTCAGGTCGATTCTTTTCCCGGGATATTTTATTCATTCTGACATGAGAACCGAAACAATGAAGTATTATATCGGCTCAACGCTTGATAAAGCGTATAGAATGATAATAGAGCAGATTATGCGCGGATATTGTTTCGGATGCACAACCCAGGGGGAATGTTTTGAATGTGAGATCAAGTCCAGAAAAGCTGGAGAGTGTCTTATTGCAAAACTCCCTGAATTAAGGCGCATGCTGACGCTGGATGCATCTGCAGCATATACAGGTGACCCTGCAGCGAATAATATCGGGGAAACTATTTTCTGCTATCCGAGTCTCCGTGTGCTGACTAATCACAGAATAGCTCATGAGCTTTATAAGCTTGATATTCCGCTGATTCCGAGAATTATTTCTGAAATGGCTCATTCTGAGACAGGCATTGACATCCATCCAGGAGCAACTATAGGCGAGAATTTTTTTATCGACCATGGTACCGGTACAGTAATAGGAGAGACCTCAATCATAGGAAATAATGTCCGGATTTATCAGGGAGTTACACTTGGCGCGAAAAGCTTCCCCAGGGATGATTCCGGTAATCCGATTAAGGGAAATCCAAGACATCCTATAGTTGAGGATAATGTTATAATTTATTCAGGCGCCACAATTCTCGGAAGGATTACTATAGGCAAGGGCGCAGAGATCGGAGGAAATGTCTGGATCACGTCTAATGTGCCTGCAGGTGCAGTTCTTACCCAGAATAAACCAACTCAGATTCTGTTTCAAGATGGTGCAGGAATTTAAAATAAATTGTGGAAATATTAAATGTAAATCAGGGTTATCTTTTTGAGTATTTAAAGTCTGCAGAAGGTCCTCTTATGGAAGCAGTGCTGCTTAGGGCTGTTTTCGGCGATATCAGGATTGATATAAAAGATGATTATCTGTATTTCTCGCATTTTTCTCTATACCATGCATTATATAATCTTAAGTTATCAAAAGGCGCAGAAGGATATTATTTTCATCTGGATCCGATGAGGATAAGGATGCTTCAGATTGCTGATAGAGGCATGTGCACTTATTATCATGCTGACAGGGGGATATTCTGCGGGGAATTTTCCGGAGAAGAAATCTTCTGCATAAACCATAAGCCCCGGGATGAAAAATTATACCATAGTGTCAGTTTTGATGTGTTAAAGGATTTTTATGAAAATCCGGAAAATATTAATTTCGGCATGGACGGCATTTTAAAAAAATTATCAAACGGGATTATTCTTTATTCACTCAGAAAGGGTGAAGTTGATTCGGCAAAAAAATTTTTCGGTATTGAATTTCCTGACAGAAAAATTGTTGTTAAGAAATACAGGGAACTTGCTTTTAAGTATCATCCTGACAGAAACGGCGGTGATGAAAAAAAAATGCGCGAGCTCAATTCGCATTACCAGATTCTGAGGGAAATTTTTATATTGTGAGATCATTTTCTCAATATCTTGCGGTTTTATTTTAAATAATAAATAAAAATATGTGTAAGAACCGGGGATAGGGAGATTGTCGAGATATGGGAATAAAGAATTTTTTATTTCATCATCTCTTGAATCTCCAAATCTCCTTCTATCTTTAATCTTTTATTCTTGACTAAAACCTGCCAGATTAATTCTTTCTATCTAAAATATAATAATTCTACGAGCCGTTGTACCTGCTTTGAACTGGCTAACTGCAGGTCTGCGGCAAGAAATATTTCAAGGAATAACATGGCAGTATTAAACATACAGAATATAACTCTGAATTTCGGATCAGCTCCTGTATTTGACGGTATAAATATTCAGATACACGAGGGTGAAAAGATATGCCTGCTCGGGAGAAACGGAGCAGGAAAATCCACCATGATGAAAATGATCAATGGTGAAATAGAACCTGATTCAGGGGATTTGATCCGCGAAAAGGGAATGGTTACTTCCATTTTGCAGCAGGAGGTTCCGCTTGATCTTAAAGGCACTATTCATGAAGTCATAGCATCCGGTCTCAGGCAGCATGGATTTTCCCTGCATTCCGAAGATCTTGATCATAATCCCACTCATGAGATTGAAAGAATCTGCTCTCTTTTGAAACTTAATGACACTCTGCTGTTCGAAAATTTATCTGCAGGTATGAAACGCAAAGTTCTTCTCGGAAGAGCAATAGTCGGAGATCCGGATATTCTTCTTCTGGATGAACCAACGAACCATCTCGATATAGATTCAATTCTTTGGCTCGAGGATTTTCTTGCGCGATACAGAAAAACAATATTTTTTGTGACACACGACAGGTCATTTTTACAGAAAATTGCAGACAGGATAATTGAACTGGATCGGGGCAAGCTCTATGACTGGAAGTGCGATTACAAGACTTTTCTTGAAAGAAAAGATGCGTGGCTCGAATCCGAGCAGACTTTGAATGCTTTGTTTGATAAAAAACTTGCTGCAGAAGAAGTTTGGATCCGCAAAGGCATCAAGGCAAGACGCACCAGAAATGAGGGTAGAGTCAGCGCTCTTAAAAAAATGAGAAACGAAAGAGCTGAGCGGCGTGAAGTGTCAGGAAGCGTAAAGATGCAGATCCAGAAATCGGAAATATCCGGTAAAATGATTATTGAAGCTGATGATATTTCCTTTGCATATGACAAGCTTGATATTATCCGCGACTTTTCAACAAGGATTATACGGGGTGCAAAAATTGGAATTATCGGTCCGAACGGATGCGGAAAAAGCACTCTTATCAAACTTCTTCTGAATGATCTGAAACCTGTAACAGGCATTGTTAAAACAGGAACCGGACTTAATGTGGTATATTACGACCAGATGCGGAATAAGATTGATCCGAAACTGACTGTTAAAGAAAATGTTATGAACGGAAGCGAGACGATTGATATCAATGGACGGAAGAAACACGTTATCGGTTACCTTCAGGATTTTCTTTTTCCTCCATCAATGGCGGATATAAAAACAGAAGTTTTATCCGGAGGAGAGAAAAACCGTCTTATGCTTGCTCAGCTTTTTACGAGGCCGTTTAATTTTCTCGTAATGGATGAGCCAACGAACGATCTTGATATTGAAACAATCGAGCTGCTGGAGGAGCTTCTCCTTGATTATGACGGAACTTTGCTGCTCGTAAGTCACGACAGGACATTTGTAAATAATATTGTGAATTCCGTTTTTGCTTTTGATGCTGACGGAACAGTTAATGAATATGCAGGCGGATATGACGATTGGCTCAGCCGCAGAATCAAAACTGAAAAGAAAATAAAAACTTCATCTGCAGATAAAACAAAAAAGGAAGTTCAGAAGGTTAAAACAAAACTTTCAATGAAAGAAAGAAAAGAACTTGAGGATATTCCTGGAATTATTGAATTAAATGAAAACAGAAAAAAGGAAATATTCGCAACACTCGGTGATCCGTCATTTTATCAAAAAAGCAGCACAGATGCTTCTACTCTTAAAAATGAACTTGATCAGATAGATAAAGAATTTGAAAAATTGTTCTCAAGATGGGAAGAGCTGGATGCATTTGAAAAAACACTTAAACAATAATATGAAAAAGAAATCAGGAGATGTGGGGATATAAGAGATAAGGAGATAAATTTTATGTCCCCCCGATCACTTATATCTCCTTATCTCCTGTTCTTGAACATCTTTGCTTTTGCATGAATTATACGTGAAAAAAAATATATGAAAAAGATAATAAAAAATAACGGGTTGGTTGAATGTAATATATGAAAAAAAAAGCTGCTCAGAAAGAAGTATTTAAGGCCCCTTGTGAGGATTGCGGCGGGAGGTGCTGTAAATATATTGTCATTGAAATTGATACTCCAAGAAGCAAAAAGGATTTTCACTATTTAAGATGGTATCTACTGCATAAGGATGTTAATGTATTTTTGGATCATAACAGGAAATGGCACATTGAATTTAAAACTCCCTGTACCGCCCAGACTGAAGATCATTCCTGTTCTATTTATAAAGACAGGCCTTTGATATGCCAGTCACACGGAACAGGCGATGGCGAATGTGAATATTACGAAACACCTTATTCAGTTTATTTTTCTGATCTGAAAACGTTTGAAAAATATCTGGATAAAAAAGGCGTAAACTGGAGATTCAAAACAAAAAAATAGGCATGTAAGAGTTCAAAATTTTGAACCCTTACATGCTGTCCTTTATTTTTTGGTTAATTCCGGCATCTTTCATGCCGAAAAGTTAGTATGAAAAGATTTTTTCAAATTCTGCCTCTTGTGCTGTTTTTATCAGGTCTTTTTGTACTGATTTACAGCCAGGTTACAACAGGCAGCAATCTGCCTGTTACTGAAAGCCAGATAGTAAACCTCGAAAATTCAATTATAATAAACGGCATCAGAATGGATTCGGATATGCCTCTTTCAGAAGATGAAACCGAAGAATATGATGATGGTAAAATTATCTATAGAAATGATTTTAATGATAAAAGCCCGGATAGCGGAATTGAAGTAAAACAGCAGAAGAAAAAAGGGCTCGATATATCAGAATTAAACAGATTAAAAAAAACAGACACTAAATGGCATCTTACCAGATATAAAATCAAACCGAATGATAATATATGGAAGATCGCGAAAAAGTTCAGCACTGAACACAATTCTATAATAAAAATAAACAGAATTACAGAACCTGATAGTTTAAAACCTGGAAAAATTCTTGAAATACCAAACAGGGCCGGTACCTTTTACGTGGTTAATTCCGGTGACAATCTGACAATAATATCAGAAAAATTTAATATTTCCAGTGAGAAAATAACTGATCACAATAAAATTTCAGATTCTAAAATTAAAGCAGGAATGAAAATTTTTATTCCGGACTCATATTTAAAAAAAGGAATTAAGGCTGATATTCCACGAACAGTTAAAATAAAAAAAACTGAAAAGCAGGTGGCCCGCACATTGAGATTCGGCTGGCCAATATCCGGTAAAATTACATCCGGTTTTGGAAACAGGCTTGATCCGTTTTCTAATACAAGGAAATTTCACTGCGGTCTTGATATCAGCGCAAACTCCGGTACTCCGGTTTATGCATCAGCTGACGGAACAGTTATTTTCAGCGGGTGGAAGGACGGATACGGCAATGTTGTAATCATGAGGCACGAAGGCGGTTATATTTCAGTGTACGCTCATAACAGTAAAAATATTGTTAATGAAAAAGATATTGTACTAAGAGGAAAAAATATTGCTTTATCAGGAATGACCGGGCTTGCTACAGGCGGCCATCTTCATTTTGAAATAAGAAAGTATATGACTCCGCTAAACCCTCTGAGGATGATGAGATGAAAATATTGTTACCCGGAATTTTTACAGTAGCGGTTTGTTTTTTCTCTGCAGCTGCACAGGCAAATATGATACTCGATAAATCATATTCACGAATAAAAATATATCAGACTCAAAAGCTTATGGATGGATGGGATGCTGTAGTTAAGGGCAGGATTACATCTATATCATCTATGGACTCTTTAGAGGATAATGATTTTCTCGGAAAAGCCAAGGATAAATATAAAGCCACTGTAAGACTATACAGCGTTGACGGGATCAAGGCCGGCGATTCGTTATATGTGGTTAATAACAATAATCTTATTGTTTCAAAAATTGTTGTGAAAAATATTTTCAAAACTGTATCCCTCGGCTATATGCTGATAGGATACGGCAACTGCAGGCTTGCAGGTGTTGATTATATGGTAACACAGAGAGTTGAGGATGAATTTGCGAAGAATGCGTATGTTTATAAATCCCGGGGTGATTATTTCGTCAATATCGGCGATTATGCTAAAGCTATAACTGAATATAAAAAATCCCTTGAAATGGATAAAGGCAGCCCGGAGACACATATGGCGCTGGGTTATGTCTATATGAATCAGGGAGTGGACCGTTTTGCATACCATGAATTTCAGGAAGCATATAAAAGAATGAACAGGCTTTATGACAATGAGGATAAATACCTGCTGTTAAAAGGTCTTGTTGATGTTATATTTAAAGAGGTATACCATTCTTCAAATCTTAATTCGGATATGAAGAAAAAATTTATTTCCCAGGGAGTAACCTATTGTAAAGAGGCGCTTAAGGTTTATAGAAAATCCTATGAAATGAATTACTACATGGCCATGTTTCACTATCAGGGACCGGAAACAGACCACAAGGTGGCAAAAGATTATTTCATGAAAGTTATAGAGCTGAAACCTGATCACACTGAATCTTATACTGCTTTATCCAATCTTTATTTTATGCACGGAAATAAGGATAAGGCAAGAAAGTATCTTGACAAGGCTCTGGATATAGATAAATTCAATCCAGAGGCGAGAAGGATGCTTAATAAAATGGAAACATTCAAAAACTGATTATCATCCCCGGCTCCTGCTTGGACTTCGCTCAGCATAAATTGCTGCTGTGTAAAGTCAGGCATCTTAATTAAAACATTAAATTATAAATAAGGTTTTGTGTATGTTTAGAATTATTTTGTCATTTGCAATTGCTTTTACTTCTGCATTTCAGCTCGATGCCAGATTAAAAGATAAAGGTGATTCTTATATTTCAAAAGAGGAAGTGATTTCTCTTGAAAAGTCCGGGCATATTACTTCTCTCGGAAAAAATTCCTGGAAAACCAGGGGCGGACTTTTATTAAAAGGAAAAGACCCTGATGGAAAAAACAGGCTTGAACACATAATGAGACATTCATCAGACAGTCCATCAAGGCCGAAGCATGGAGTGTTCAGCATAAGCAAAGCTGGGATTATTGAACTGCTTGATGAAGCCTGGAGACAAACAGCCGGCAATGCGAAAAAGGGTCCTGAAAGAGGCGGAAAAACAGTTTTCGAATATGATACAGGCAGGGAAGTGGGTTATCTCGGCGGCAGAGAAGGCTTAAACAAAAAGCATCCAAAACTTAAAAGCGTGAGGCTTGTTATTAATAATAAAAAAGAAGTAATTACATTTTTTCCGTATTAAGGATGAAATATGACTGAAAAAGAACTGATCTGCCCATTTTGCGATGAAGGTGCATTAAAAGATAAAAAATGCCGTTCCTGTAAAAAAAATTATCTCCTTTGTGATGAATGTGAATCAGTTTATATTGATTCTGATTCACTTGATAAGGAATTTCCTGCAAAATGTCCTCATTGCGGTGCTGATATTTCCTGAATTATTCACTGTAAATATGGCACGACACGTAGGGATTCAAAATTTTGAACCCCTACGTGTCTGTATACGCCTTCATCCGCGTCATATGTGTTCCATTCATTTTTTTATTCTAAATTCTGTATAAAAATAAATTCTTGCCTTTCTTTAGTAAATTTTGTATATTAGTTAAATGAAAATTTTAATTATAATATTATTTGCTGCTGTTTCGATTTATGCACAGGATCTCGGAGAATGCATAAGCGGTGACTGCATTAATGGTTACGGCACATACAAATGGTTAAACGGGGATTTTTATACAGGAAACTACAGGAATGCATTTAAAAACGGGAGAGGTGATTATACCTGGAGTAATGGCAATAAATATACAGGTACCTGGTTAAATGGAAAACGCAATGGTCATGGAATTTTTATTTGGAAAGAAGGCGATAGATACGAAGGAAACTGGGTAAATGACAGACGTAACGGCAAGGGTACTTTTACATGGGCAAACGGTGCAAAATATACGGGTGATTTTAAAGATGACATGAGGCATGGACAGGGGATTTATATCTGGCCTGACGGCAAGGATATGAACGGTAAATGGCAGAACGATAAATTTTTAGGCAATTAATTTAAATTATATTAAGGGAAAAAAATGGCAATTTATGAATTCAAGTGCAATGACTGCGGTGAAATTTTCAGCGAAATGAGAAAAATGGGTGACTTCAATCCGGGAAATTGTTCAAAATGCGGATCAAAAAATACATTTAAAAAAATGTCTTCTTTTGCTACAGTCGGGTCATCTTCATCATCTGCATCTGCAGCACCATCATGCTACAATCCGCATTCATGCGGCGGAGGTTGAAGTCATGCTTAATGCGGGGTCTCCGCGTTTTTCGGACTATCAATATAAAAGGCCTGAGATTCAGGCTTTTTTTAATTAATTTTTAAAATTCAATATTATTTTATAGCTAAATTTAAATTGATCTTGATTTATTCATATATATAATTAAAATTCTGCTAAATAAAATTTCAAATTGAGATTGTTTTTTTTCATGCACAGACTCCGGTAATAATCTGGAGTATTCAAGGCGAAAGTTATAAACTGGAGAATTTATGGATTTTAAAATTAAAACACTTGGCGAATGCAAAATCGAATCCCCCTTGAAATCAAGCGGTTATAAAAATGTTTGTTTTCAGTCTGATAATAAAAAAATGCCTTACAGAATTACAATGACTGATGAAAAGCTTCCTGAGAATTTCTATAATGAACTTTTTGAACTGGCCGGCCCGAGAGAAAAGATTTTTTTTGAACCGGCAAAAATTAAATCTGCAATAGTTACGTGCGGCGGCCTGTGTCCGGGCATTAATGATGTTATCAGGGCTATAGTGATGGAATCTTATTACAGGTACGGCTCCACCGAAATTTACGGCATAAGGTACGGATACGGCGGACTTCATCCGGATACAAAATATCCTCCTGTAAAACTCACCCCGGAAATTGTGGCTGATATTCACCGCGATGGAGGAACTTTCCTCAGTTCATCCAGGGGCGGTACAGATGATATGGAGATGCTGACTGAAACTCTCGTAAAGCTTGGAATAAATATTCTGTATGCTATCGGAGGAGACGGCACATTAAAGGGAGCAAACAGATTTTCTGAAATTGCATTGAAAAGAGGATTGAATCTTGCAGTTGTTGGAATTCCAAAAACTATAGATAATGATATCAGCTTTATACAGAAAACCTTTGGTTTTGAAACAGCTTATTCTGAAGCGGTTAATGCAATTAAATCTGCACATGTGGAGGCAAAAGGAGCTCCGAATGGCATTGGTCTTGTGAAACTGATGGGAAGGCATTCCGGTTTCATTGCTGCCAATGCAACAATAGCAAGCAATGAGGTTAATTTTGTTTTTGTGCCGGAAGTTCCATTTGATATGGATGGGGATAACGGTTTTCTGAAACATCTTGAAGAAAGAATCATATCAAGAGGCCATGCTGTTGTGTGTGTAGCAGAAGGAGCAGCGCAGGATATAATTGAATCTGATGCAAAAAATCAGAGAAAGGATGCTTCAGGAAATTTAGTTTTGCAGGACGTGGGTTTATATTTCAAAAACAGGATTTCAGATTATTTTAAATCACGAAATATTGAAATAAATTTAAAATATATTGACCCGAGCTATATGATAAGAAGTGCTCCTGCAGTACCTTCTGATTCCATATACTGCACTCTTCTTGGCCAGAATGCAGTGCACGCAGGTATGGCAGGAAAAACGGATTTAATGATAGGACAATGGAACAATATTTATACCAATGTGCCGATTAAGCTTGCAACATCAGTACGGAAAAAAATTAATCCTGAATCAATGTTCTGGTTTAATGTTCTGGAAACAACAGGCCAGCCTTCAAATATGAATTAAAAATTAAAAAAATATATGGAGAGAAAAAATGAAAAAAGTATTAATGATCGCTGTTTCTTTTGCATTATTGATCGGGATTACCGGATGCAGTAAAGGAAAATCAGGCAGTCCATCCGATGTGTTTAAAAAACTGCATTCTGTTGAAAAACCTGATGATGCAAAAAAGTATTTTACTAAAGGTACCTTGAAAGCAATGGATGAATTAAAAAAAATTGTGCCTGAAGGTCAGGGTAATAAAGAGGACAAAAATTTCAATAAAGATGACAAATGGGAAATAGTTAAAGAAGAAATTAATAATGATAAAGCCGTTTTAACTGTGAAATATCTTGCAAGCAGGGATAATGCTAAAAAAGATCAGATTGTCCCTTTTAATTTCAGTAGAGAAGACTCTGAATGGAAGCTTGATTATGAAAAAGAATTTACTGAAGCAGTTAAGCTAATGCAAGGCATGAAGGGCATGATGAATCAGATGAATGATATGCTTAAAGGACTTAAGAAATAAAAATATTTATAAATTTACAGTTCGTACTTCAGAACCTTCAATTCCGCGGCTGATTTCCAGTAATCTCGGGAAATCAGCCTTTATTTCATCTATGTGTGATATTATGAATATCTGTCTGTACATTTCCTGAAGCCTGTGAAAAGCGTTCAGAATTTCACCGCGTCTTTCATCATCCTGGCTTCCGAAGATTTCATCAAATGCCAAAAAGCCCGCGTTTTCCGCTCCGGACATGTCGGATATTATTCTGCTGATTGCAATTCTAAGGCAGAGATTTGCAAGATCAATTTCACCGCCGGAAAAACGGCTGATCGGAAAAGATCTTCCTTCGTCGATTATAAAAAAGTCAAAATTATCATCAAGCAGTATTGACTGGTAACGTCCCCGGGTCAGATCGTTAAACAGATCGCCTGCAAATTTTGTTATTACAGGACGAACTCTGTCCAGAGCAACCTTCTTGAAGCCATCAAGATAAATATCAAGTTTATCAAGCTGTATCATTTTTAATCTGAGATCTTCATTTGCTGTGCGGCGTTTACTATCTTCGCTCAATTTTGTTTCAAGCTCTTTCAGCTTTAACTCTGTAAGGGTTTTTTCTTTTTCTTCTTTATCAAAACGGTTTTTGACCTGATCCCTACGGGTTTCAGATTTCTCTCTATTGGATCGTGCATCTGAATATTTTTTTTCAGAATATGGTATTGTTTTAATTTCATTATTTAGCTTTATAATTTCGTCTGAAATGGATTTATTATCAATATCTAACTGAAATATTTTTTTTTCAATAGCTGGAATATCTTCTATCATTCTGGAAAGTTTGATGAATTTTTCATGAATGGGAGTCAGTTCTAAAATTTTTTTCTTTATTGTGTCGTGTCTGGATTTATCATAAGAATCAGTTTCGTATTTTTTCTGTTCTGCTGAAAGATTTTTAAGATCAGTTTCTTTCTTTGATATTTCAGCTTTTATAGCTTTCATCTGATTTTCTTTTTCATTAAATACAGAAATGCTTTTTGATAATGCAGTAAATTTCTTTTCAAGATTGCTGATATTGCTTTCAATTTCTGAAATTTCATTTTTTAAAATATCCATTGAGATTTTAATTTCATTTATTTCTTTTCCGTTGTATAACTCAAGATCGTCATTCAGTTTTTTAATTGTGGAATCGTATGCATCCAGCAGTGGGCGGAAACAGGTGGGGCAGGACGAGTCTTTGCCTGCTTTTTTAATCAGCTCAATATTTTTTAAGCGGTCATTTATTAATCCTTCAATATTACCCAAGGTTGTGTTTAATTTATCCATATCTGCTCGTTTTTGAGATAATAGAATATTCAGATCAGTACGTTTTTTGATAAGAGTTTTTTCGTCTTTTTCAAGTTCTGATTTCTGTAGAATATTTTCTGATAAAGCATTTGCAATTTTTGTTTTTTCAGATATTTCATTCGTAGTGCTTTCAATGCTGCGGGTTATCTGTTCAAATCTGGCGTGCTTTCCTGCTTCATTATCCATTTGTTCTTTTTCAGCAAGAAGTTTATGGAACGATTCCTCCTGAGGTTTTATTTTTTTTATTTCTTCTTCATCTTTTTTTAACTGATTGAGGCGTTCTATTGATTCTGCTTTTGATTTTATATTGTTTTTTAATGTTTCATTTTTTTTAGTTAGAATCTTATCTATTTCGGTAAATTTATTTTTGGCAGATTCCAGTTCATCGAAATTTATTTTAGCTTCTGTATATGATTTGTTTGCAAGTTCAAGTTCTTTTGCAGTTTTTTTAATTTCTGAATCTAATTTTATCAGGTCTTTGCTGTTTTCATCAATTTGCTTTTCAATTTCTGATTTTTCATTATCGCTAAGCAGAAAGTTTTCCTGTCCTTTAAGTTCACTTTTAAAATTGTTTCTGTCTGAACGGACAAGCGTCTGAACCTTGTCGAGTTTATCCATGCCTGTCATGCGCCGGATCAGTTCGCGTCTGGGCGTTCCTGTTACTGAAGAAATTGCTCCGAGTTCCTTCTGCCCTGCAAAAACCGACATTGAAAAGGAGTCCCTGTCCATTCCTATTATTTTTGCAACTTCTTCATTAACTGCACCATGGGTAGATGCTATCAATGCATCATTTATATATAATTGAGCATGTGCAGTCAGATTTTTTCCGCGGTATTCCCTGATAATTCTGAAAATTTTTCCTGATTTTTCAAGTATAAGTTCTATATTGACATGCTCGTTTTCCATTCTGGATGAATTTCTCAGAAATTCTTTTGATACACTGCCAGTTCCAAAAAATGCTGTTAATATTGCATCGAAAATGGATGATTTTCCAGATCCGTTTTTACCGATTATGCCTGTTAATCCTGTTCCGAATTCAATTTTCTGATTGATGTACTGTTTGAAATTTTTTAGATTAATTGAAATTAGTTCCATCTATAAAATCACTCCATCCCGCGGTTGAGTGAGCTGAAATATCTTGAAGATAATTCTTTCATTTGAATATATTCAGCGTCATTTTCACATTTGTTTTTCAGATATGAATCAAATAATTCATCCATTGTTTCATGTGTTGAAATTTTAGAGGATAATTTATCTTTATCGCTAAATAGAAAACGTCTTGGAATTACGGTTAAAGCATCAGGGAAAAAATCCGAGAGAGCTTTATTCGAAATTTCTATACTCTGCTCAGGTTTAATATTATATAGATTGATGGATATAATTGCTCCTTTGCTGTCAAAAGAATCTGCTGCAGAAATAATTTCTTTATTTAAATTTTCAATTGTTTTCTCTGCGCATGAGGAAATATCTAATCTTTTCCATGAGCGAGCCGGGATAATTTCAAAATTTATTTTTACTTCATCATCATTAAAATCAGCAATAATAAAACCTTTCTCTTTGTCTGCTTCTTTTTCGCTAAGTCTTTCTATTGAACCGGAATACCAGGCATTTCCCGCTTTTTTTATCTGCTGAAAATTATGCCAGTGCCCGAGTGCTGCATAATTAAATTCTTTCAGGGATTCATACATTTCTCCAGGCAAAACTTTTTCGCCGTATTCATCCATAATATAATCTTTTCCAATGGTAGTGTGGAGCATTAAAATATTCAGTCTGCCTGATACGATTTTTACTTTTTTAAGTTCATCTGAATATATTGATTCATCATTTATATGAGGCACGCCATGAATGATAAAATCGCCTGCTTCATGTTTTTCATAATTGCGTCCGTAAATTGGATAAACATTGTCAAGTGTGCTGAATGCCTGGAGTATCGGGCTTGAATATGCTGTTCTCGGAGTTTCATGATTTCCTGAAATCACATAAAAGGGAATTTTTTCTTTTTCAAGTTTTTTAAGCTGCGATAATCCGAATATCATTGGACGGTTTGCAGGAGACGGTCTGTGGAAAAAGTCCCCTGAGTGTATAACAGCCGATGGCTTAATTTCAATTATTCGATTAATGGTCTTTTCGAACGCATCGTAGAAATCCTGTTCGCGTACATTAACGCCTTCTCTGGTTACCTTGTCGAGTTCGTTGAAACCAATATGGGTATCAGATAAATGAATGATTTTCATGTTTGAATTTTTGCCTGGTTTTATGGTTTATAAAATCGTATTTCAGCTTTTTTTCTTCCAGCCTGATATAAATATTTTTCTGACGGATGACCAAGGGCGATAACTGCATAAACGTTTTCATTCATTGGAATGCCGAATGTTTTTTTAATCTGAGGGTTCCTTTTAATAGCTGATACTGCATAACCGTTGAGGCAGCTTCCAATTCCCATGCTGTGAGCAGCCAGCAGAATATTCTGCGATGCAAGAAGCGCATCTTCAGCAGGGCATGAGGCATCAGGCTTATATGCTATTATTATTACTGATACTGCTCCGAAAAAAAGTGAGTCTCTACCGGAATTTTCCCACCCGGAAATTTTTTCTTTAAATTTTTTAAAGTAATTGTTATAATAGAAATCAAGTTCATTCTTGCCGGTTATTTTCAGTAAAAACCTGAGAAGCTTTTTTTCAGCAAGAAGGTTCAGTTTTTTATAATAGCCGTAAACTTCGTTAATTAATTTTATTACATCTTTTCTGTTTTGCAGAATTGTAAAAGTCCAGCCCTGAACATTGGATCCGGATGGAGCTGTAATTCCTATTTTTACAAGATCTTCGAGAGTGTTTTTATCAATGGGATCTGTTTTATAATTCCGGCATGAGCGTCTGGAGCGTATCAGATTTACAAGTTTACCTGTATCGAAATCTCCATGCCTGATCCATTTATTGTTTTGTTTGAATGTTTTATAATATGTCATTGATTCATCAAGACTGCTAACAGTGATTGCGTTTTTGGGACAAATTGCAGAGCAGTGTCCGCATGATAGAGACTCGTTCCCGGTAACGCAGGCTTTTCCGTTCTGCATTGAAATAGTTTCTTTAGGGCAGACTGTAATGCATAAGCCGCATCCATTGCAGAGATTCCGGTCTATTATTGTTGTTACTGTTTGATCCATAGCATTTTTCCTTATTTTACCAGATTGATTTGGATGATAAATAGTGAGCTTTTAATTCATTATTATCACTTTGTATGAAATAAAAAAACAGAATTGATTGTCAATGAGTATAATATGATGATTGATTATAAAAAAAAGCCGCCGTCACTGTAGTGGTTCAATATTTTGAACCACTACAGTGACGGCGGCTTTACCGTATAAAATTATGATTGCAGCCCGGCAGCGTCCTACTCTCCCACACAGCTACCCATGCAGTACCATCGGCGATAAGAGGCTTAACTTCTGTGTTCGGAATGGGAACAGGTGTGGCCCTCTCTCTATAACCACCAGAATTGACAATAAAAACTATGAGGTGTTTTTTGTCAATAAAATTCAGTAAATAATAATTTTTTATTTTTTAATTAATATTGTTGATACTGCAGGTTTTTTATAGAAATGTTTATATGAATTATTGCTTAAAAGGATTAAATGATTTATATATGAATATGAACCGTAAGAATTTCAGGAAGCTTGTAATGGACACTGCTTCAGATGTTCTATCATCGCTTCCTGCTGATCTTAGAGAGAATTCTGCTGATATAATTTTCTCTGTATCTGACAAACCGTCAAAAGATGAAATCGATGAATTTACAGATGATGAAGATACTCTTGGCTTATATGACGGAATTCCTATTAATGAAAGAAACGTTGATAGTGTAGAATTAATTCCTGCAAGTATTACATTATACAGGCTTCCGCTTCTTGATATGTGCGAAAATATCAAAGAATTAAGAAAAGAAATCAGGTTGACAATTCTTCATGAACTGGGCCACCATTTCGGATTTGATGAAGATGATCTTGAAAAGCGCGGACTGGGGTAGAATTTTATAATATTATTTTTTCATTATTTCTTTCGATATTATACTGCAGTCATAAATGTGTAAGAAAGGGGATGGAAGAGATGGTTGAGATGATCTGGATATAAATAAAATAAATTCTTTATCTCTTTATCTCTTATATCTCCATATCTCCTATTTGCTTTTCACTTTTTTTCGTTACTGAGTTTCTCAAGTGATTTTTTATAAAAATTCTCTATTGCCCACATCATCCTGTAATCAGGGTAATTGCTCATCAGCTCTTCGCATCTTATTTTTAGATCAGTCCATTGCTCGAGGTTATTGCTTGCAAGAACAGCTGAGTATAGAATTTCCGGAAGAAAAGGATCTTTTTTAAAAGCTTTTCTCGATTTTTCAGTAATTGAAATTATTTCCCTGTACAGGCTTGCTGCTTTTTCTGTATCTTTGAAATTTTCCTCATATAAACCAGCAAGTTCAGAGAGATTATTCTGCAGATTCCATGTGCAGATCGCAGGTGTATCTCCCTGGTAGTATGCATAAATTTCCTTATCATATAATGCCTGGTTTTCTTTTTGAAGTTTCTGATAATATGGATTCATTGCAATATCTGCGAAGGATCTCCATGGAGTTTCTTTCAGTCTGGTCTGGAGTTTGCTTATTTTATCATACATGGATGCAATTTCACGCTGCTGGCGCATCTTGATGAAATCTTTCAGAAATTTATACGATTCTTCTATTCCCTGATACGGCTTAAGATAGTAAGGATCAATTTTACTGGCTTCCTCGAATTTTTTTCTTGCGTCTTCCACGGAACCGTTATCAAGAAGATCAAGTCCCTGGTAGTATTTTTTTACTGCTTCAACTGCATATTCTTTTTTTGGCTTTATAGATGAATCAGTCTGGAAACCGAGAGCTTTTTGTGCTTTTAAAGACAGTTCGTTCTGCAGAAAAAGTATAGTATCTGTATTGCCTTTTACTGAGAATACAGCTGTAATTTTTCCGCTTTCTGTGTCAGTAAGTTTTCCATTGATAATAATTGTGTTTCCCTGAATAATAAATGATCCGTAAATAAGTTTTGTTGCGCTGAGGAGCTTGCCGACTTCCAGTGCTTTTGCATCATCAATAAGCCCTGTCATGGAAAGTTCCTGTTCTTTAATGATTTTTTTTAAATTTTCTCTTTCAACAACATCAACAACTCCTGTGCCGGCAATTTCCGAAATGAGCATGTCTGCAATTCCTTTTGAGAGCCATTCATATTCTTTATTCTTTGCAGTGTTTTCAAAATATAAAATGGAAACAGTGTCTTTAGCTGCAGGGGAATCTTTTGCAAAAAGAGAAGGAACAGTCAGATTAATAATTGCAAGCAGCAGAATAATAGTTTTAAATTTTTTCATGGGCTTCCTCACTTAATCGATTGTTATCCTCGCGTATGCTTCGGCTTGGCTCAGCACAAGTGCGGGGACCCGGAATACAGAATAAGATTTCCGCCTGAGCGGAAATGACAATAAAATATGAAATATAAATATATCAGCTCGACTACATATCAAAAAAATAATCTTTATTTGTAAGTTTCGAGTGATCCTCTTTGGGAATATTTTCGCTTTCGCGGATATACTCCGGTTCAAATCCCTCTTTTATCATATGTTCAAGATCGCTTGTTTCTTTTTCCCAGTATTCCTCAGTTCCGAAATTAGGGAAAGCATTTTTAAATGTCGGATCATCAATGCGTTTTGCTATCCATGCAGCGTAATTTATATATCTGGATGCTTTTAAAGGATTAACTGCATGAAGCCATTTTGTTTCAAAATCTCTGAATTGCCTGTAGCCTTCTATAAGAATTTCCCTGTCAGCAATTCCTCTGGCGTCAATGGCAGGAGCAATCATCCATATATCCTGCACTGCAGGGCCTGTAACGAAATCGTCGAAATCGAGAAAAAACAAATTGCTGCCGTTATGCAGGAGATTCCCCCAGTGACAGTCTCCGTGAATCCTGTGTACTGGCACATCCTTCAGGGATTCATCAAGCGCGTGAGCTGCATCAAGCGCATATTTTTCAAATTCTTTAACCAGTATTTTCGGTATAAAATTATTGTCAGTTAAAAATTTCAGAGGCCTGATAATGAAATTTTCTGAAGTCATTTTCAGCCTGTGTTTAGCCTGTTTAACAGCGCCATTGTTGTGAAGCCTTGCTATCAGACGGCCAATTGTCATAAGCATTTCTTCGCTGAATTCTTCCGGAATCCTGCCGCCGGTTCGCTGCCACACTGAATAAAACATTCCTTCAGTTTCCATTATGGTTTGATTGTTTGCAAGAGTTAGCGGAGCGCAAACAGGAACTTCATCCAGAACAAGATCGTTTATAAAGTCATGCTCCTCCTGTATCTGCTCAATGCTCCATCTGCCTGGCCGGTAAAATTTCATTACAACATGGGAATTGTCTTCAAGCATCAGGGAGTATACCCTGTTTTCAAGAGAGTTCAGCTGAAGGCACTGGCCTGTAGGATTAAATCCTGCATCTTCGAGAGCTTTGATTATTACATCAGGATATAACTGAAAAAAGTTTTCTTTTGGATTCATTTATTATACCGTTTTTTTAATTTTCAAATAATATAATCGTATTTTTATTAAGTCAATTGGTTTTTATTTTGAAGATAATATTATTGGAAGATTGGCTGCTGTTTATTTTAATTTTATCATTTTAAGAATAAATCATAAAAAATAATGTATTGATATAGGAATTGCTGAATTTAAAATGGTCTATATCTTATATTATGTGTGGTTTAAAAAATGCAGGCAATCTCTTTGCAATCCGGCAGTAACGGAAATTGTATTTATGTTGAAACTGGCGGCGTCCGGCTGCTGTTTGATGCCGGCATAAGCGGAATCCAGGCCATGAAGCGCCTCGAGCTTCACAGCCGCGATATCAGACAGATTGATGCTTTGATTATTTCGCACGACCACAGCGATCATACCAGTGCAATGGGAATTTATTCAAGAAAATTCGGAATTCCGGTATATGTTACAAAACCTGCACTTGCTTCTGCGGCGCGGAAAAATAAAATCGGAGATATCACGAAGCTCCATCATTTTGAATCAGGAAAAACTCTGGATTTCGGAAAAGTATCAGTTGAAACAATTAAGACTCCTCATGATGGTGTTGATGGAGTGGGTTTTATAATTGATGACGGAAACTGCAGGCTCGGTGTTCTGACTGATCTCGGGTATGTTTTTCCCGAACTTGTTGAATCATTGAATTCACTTGATGGAGTTTTCATTGAAAGCAATTACGATCCTCATATGCTGGAAACAGGACCGTATCCGTTGTTTCTTAAAAAAAGGATTACTGGTTCAGGAGGGCACTTGTCCAATCTGGAATCAGCAGAGCTTCTTGCGGGATTGACATCCAGACGCCTAAGATGGGCGTGTCTGTCGCATCTGTCTGAAACGAATAATTCACCGGCTGTTGTCTTGAAGACTCACAGATTATATAATCCGCTTAAAATTCCTCTTGCAGTTGCAAGCAGGTATGAAGTTTCAGAGATTTTTTGTCTGGAATAATCCGGTAATCTTGAATTGGTTGCTGTATTATGAAGTGATGGGATTTTTTAAATCTTTTAATATCCGACTGATTTATTGAAGGTTTAAATATAAATTGATGTTTTTTCTGCTGCACCGAATAGTTTCATTGGTGGTTTTACAAGTCTGCCTGCGTTATGAATTAAAATATCGAGCTCCTCGTCAGTGCGAAGAGGGTCGTGGTGAAATGCGAAAAGATTTTTTACATTAAACCTGTTGCTTATTTCAATAGTTTTATTGATTGAAGTGTGTCCCCAGCCGATTTTATTTTTATATTCTTCTGTTGTGTACTGGCAATCTGCGATAAGAACGTCCGCATTGGCAATCAGGTTGCCGATGTTCTTTTCATTTATTTTTTCAATTTCAGGGTCATCGGAAATCTCGCTGTCAGTTGCATAAACAACAACTTTACCTTTGTATTCAATCCTGAAACCGAGTGACAATGACGGATGTATCAGGTGCGTGAAATATATTTTTACATCATCAATATAAAAAGGGCTTTCTGTCAGAGTATTGAAAATAACCTTGGACGCGAGCTCGCTGATGGTTACAGGGAAATATTCTTTTTCCATCTGTCCGTATATCAGTTTTTCAAGAGCTGAAACGCTGTTCCCGCCGTAGAATGAAATTTTATTTCCCGGAAGATATGCCATATGAAAAAAAGGAAATCCCTGAATGTGGTCCCAGTGAGTATGCGTTATGAGGATGTTGTATTCGCGCGGAGAAGCGCCGAATTCATGAAGCAGAGAACCGCCCAGTTCCCGCAAACCAGTGCCGGCATCAAGAATTATAATTGTATCACCGCATCTTATTTCCACGCAGGGAGTATTTCCGCCATACTTTAAAAAATATTTTCCGGGAGTGGGAATAGAGCCTCTTGTTCCCCAGAATTTGATTTTTATATTATATTTATCTTTATTTACTTTTGACATGAAAATGATCTATTTACAATAAAATTAACTACTTTATTTACCATAATTATTCTTTGTCAACCGGATAATAATGCGTATAAATATTATTTAATAAATCATTTTCTTGACAAAAATGATTTATTAAGCCTACAATTTAATCTATAAAATGAATTTTATTATTATTTCAGGAGATTGAATATGGTAATAGAGCAGATTTTAGTAACAGGTATGGCTGTTTTCTGCTATCTGATAGGGGATGAGAAAACCGGCGAAGCTGTACTTGTTGATCCGGCCGGTGATTTTGATAGAATATTTGCCAAGGTTGAGCAGCATAATTTTAAAATAAAATATGTGATCAATACTCACGGGCATTTTGATCATACTTCTGGAAACGATTTTGTGATTAAAAAAACCGGTGCACAGCTTTTGATTCACGAAGCTGAATTGAAAGGCCTCGCAGGTTTTTCAAACAGGGTGATGAGTTTTTTTATGGGCGGAAAAAGTTCTCCGGATCCGATGCTGCTTTTAAAGGACGGCGATGAAATAAGGCTCGGTGATATTGTTCTTAAAATCTTACATACTCCGGGTCACACTGCAGGCGGAATATGCATATATGTTAAAGGAAATATTTTTACCGGAGATACTTTGTTTACAGAAGGAACAGGAAGGACAGATCTTCCCGGAGGGTCTGACAGAGTGATTATGGAATCTATAAAAAATAAAATATTATCTCTGCCTGATGATACTGTTATATGGCCGGGCCATCACTACGGAAGGACTCCTGCGTCAACTGTGAGAGAACAGAAAAGGTATTATTAGATAGTAGGCTCTAAAAAACAGGGTTTAATACAGGATGAAGAAAAATTACGCTGATTCAATACTCTTCCCCCCCATCCCCCGGAGGGGGCGGCTAGAAGTAAAATACGAATTATCGAGGAATTGATGATTTATTTATCACGTGCCCCCTTGGGGGACAGGGGGCTTGGACGAAAGAATTATTTTTTCCCTGGAATCATATACACTTTATAAATAAGAATTAGGAGCTTAATCTGCAATGAAAGAATATCTTAAGCGAATAGGGTTTTTCAACAGTTTTTCAGATGAGGAGCTTGATGATTTCAGCAATCTCGCTGAGGTGCTGCCGACTAAAGAAATGGAAATTATTATAAATGAAAACGAGGAGGGAAGGGGATTATATTTTATCGTAAGCGGTGATTTTGAAGTTCTGAAAAGAATCGAAGGCAAAAAGTATAAACGTCTTCAAAGTCTGGATGAGGGGGATTTCTTCGGAGAAATGTCGATTCTAAACGATGAAAAACATTCAGCCTCAATAATTTCAAAAATAAAAGGAACCGTAATATTCATATCAAAAGAATCATTTGCTGATATGAGCCGCAATAATACTGGATTTTCGCTGAAAATAATGAAAGAACTTGCGACAATACTTTCAACACGGCTTCGCCGAATGAATCTCAAGTATGGAATGACACTGGCTCGTCTTGAAGCAGATTTTTAAATTTATTTTTCAATATATTTCATAAGCTCTTCTGCATACAGATCGCTATAGAAAGTTTTCATCTCCGGATTTTTTTCAGGCATATCTTTCATGTACGCCTTGTTTAATTTTTCAACCATCATTTTTCTTACTGCTTTTGAGGGATATTTCTGGGTATCTTTTTCGATGAACATTTTTTCAAGCTGGTCAATTGTTTTGCCTTCAAGTCCCAGTTCCTTTTTTTTCTTTGCAAGATTTTCATTCTGCTTTGCCTGCTCAATTTGTGATTCGCAGGAATTTATCATTGCCATAATGTAGAATTCTCTTTTGTCTTCAGGATATGCGTTGAAACTTGCAATTACAACATTCCGGCTTTCCTTTGTCTGTCCCGGACATTCCATTGAGAGATATTTTTCTTTCAGCCGTTCAAGATTGGATGAAGAGTCTTTAGGCAGCATTCCGGATGCAAAGGCGAGTATTTCCCCGCTTTCAACTGACAGGATTCTTAAATCAATATTATCAGCATCGGATTTTATTATAAGAACAAGCTGGGCGCCGGAAAGTTTGCCGAGCTCATTAATAGCGCTGCCCTCAACCATTCCTGTCTGCTGAAGAGTCATTTCATCTATTATTTTGTTCAACAATTCTCTTTCTACAATGCTGAACCTGCCGTCATCAAAAACAGTTTTGGTTACAGTATTTACAATAACTGCCGGAACTATATTTGATTTTTTATCAAGATCATTTCCTCTTACAACTGCAATCCTGAGGCTGCTTTTTCCCCTGTAGTTTTTAAGAAGTTCGTGTGTTTTATCTGCAATGAAATTTTCGGTTTGCGATGCTGATGCAGCTGCAATTGAATTTATTATAATCATCAGCGCATATAAAAAAATATATTTTCTGATAAAAAAATATACTGAATTTTTAGTTCCGGATTTTTTATTCATAAATAATCACCTGTTTAATGTTTAATTGGAAAATTTAATAATTTATTTATTATAGCGATTAACGATTAAATTAGTTCTTTGTCATTCCAGCTGGAGCGGCAGCGGAATGCCGGAATCTCACAAAGAATATATTATATATGAGATTCCGGTATTTGCATGAATTGAAGCTGCAAAACCGGAATGACAGAAAATTGTTTAATCAAATCGTTAACTGCTATAAAAATTATATTATTTTTTCACTTAAAACAGTTGATGTCAAGTATTATAGTTGCTGGAGTTTTGTATAAACAGAAGCGTTCATTTTAAACATTAAAGGCAAATTGAAATTTTTCATTCAGTCAGATTTTATTAATATAAAAAAAGATTGATATTTTATATTATCATGCTTCATTTTAAATAAATGAATTAAAATTCATTTCTGATTGTTGAGAAAACGATATTCAATTATCTCCCCGTCCAGCTTCGACCGGGCTCAGTGCATCGACCAATGGGAGCGAAAGAATGGAGATAAAGTCCACTTTATGCCCCCTCCGGGGGAATGGGGGCTGAATTTTTTTATTGGAGTAATTATTGTGAAAATTATCAGAATTTTATTTTTTCTTTTTATTACAGCTCAATTTATTCCAGCTCAAAGTATTTTTGCTGCGGATGATGAGGATTCTGTTTTATGGGACCATTTACAGAGAAGAAGCGAAGTATGGTTTAACGAATACAAGTCTCAAAATGGCGGAGAAACTCCGGCAGGAGACTGGAAGGAGCCGATAGATAAAGCATTTATCCGAATTGCAAAAGCCTCTGGCAGCAAGCCTTTCAATTTAATCTATTCTATAGTAAACAATAATTCATTTAATGCATGCGCCCTTCCTGGCGGCCAATTTATAATTCACTCGGAGGTTTTAAAAGCGTTTGATAAATGGGCAGTTTCAGAAATGAATAAAGATGGAAAAACAGGAAAGAAACGCGGGATTCAGTATTACAGGGAGAGGCTGATAGCGCCATTACTGGCTCATGAGCTCGCTCATAATTATAACAGGCATTCATTTTATTCTATAAAAAAATACTGGTCATTGACCGGCGGAAGCAAAGATGAATTTTCAATCAAAATGACTGAGCATTCCAAATTTACTGAATTTGATGCTGATATGACCGGTTATATGTTTTTAAAGAATGCCGGCTATGATACGAAAAGTATGCTCGATCTTCTTTCTTTTCTTAACGAAATCACACAGGAAAAGAAAAAAAATCCTGACATGAATATCAGTTATTTTTCAAGTCATCCTTCAGCTCATGAAAGGATAGCCGGATTCAACAGGAAAGGTGATGATTTCCATAAATGGGCTGCGAAGATGGATTTAACTTTTGAAAATATTCAGTTTGGAAGAAATCTTGAAGCAGGTATAATATTTATTGAAGAGTCTCTGAAAATATATCCGGAAAACATTCACTTATTAAAAGCAATTGCTGCAGCAAAACATAAGCTATGGCTTTCGACAGTACCGGTTAAAAGTCAAAGACTCAGAGTGATAATTGGAATGCCTTCTTTCAGGGATGACATGGTTTCTAAAGGCAGAACAACAAGAGGCAGCGGAATCCCGGGAAATATATCTTATTATAATAATGCCAGGAAAGCTTATGAAACTGTTATGAATAAAGCTTTTGATCCAGAATTCAATTCATCCTATGCTGTACTGCTTGCATATTCACCAGATAAAGATGAAATGAAAAGAGCATTAGAAGTTTCAAATAAATCCGCTAAAAATCTTTCTACAATAATTACACTTTCAAATCTTGGCATGGCTTATTATCTCTGCGGAGAAAAAGATAAGGCGATGATAATGTATAAGAAACTCGCATCTCATGTAAACACTGATTATATGAAACAGGCAGGGAATGCTGAAAAAGATTCTGCTGCTGCAGGCCAAATTGAAGATCTGAAAGATTATATCAGCAAGTGCCAGATGCTGGATAAAAATTATGTATTTAACGATTACACTCCGGTTCTAAACCTCGCGATTTTACTTGATAATGAAGGCAATTCTGCTGAATCAAAATCCCTTTCGCATGAATATATCAATAGATATGATTCAAAGTCACAATGGGCTTTGTTTCTCTCGGAAAAAACCGGAGTGGAAATTCCAAAGCAGATTAAAACTGCTGCTTCACATTCTGTTTCGGGAATTAAGGCCGGAGATTCAATAAAAACTGTTTTGAAACTATGGAATAAACCTGCAAATATTGAAAGTGACAGCAGGAATGAAATCTGGTTCTACAGACAGAAAAATGTTTATCTGCTTGTGGATGGGGGATTTGTTATGCAGATAATGATAATATCAAAAGATGCTCCGCTTATAAATAATAAATTCGGTGTTGGTACTCCAATAAATAAGGTGGAGAAAATTTTAGGACCAGCCAAAAGTATATCAGGTGATTTTTATATATATGGAGATGGATCGAATATTTTTGTAAGATATGTTCTCGGAATAGCTGATAAGATTATACTGGCGCAGTAAAAGGAATTAAATAATGAATAAAAAAAAATTGATTCTGGCACTCATCTTTCTGGCAGTATCATTGACTTATGCCAATGCTGCAGAAAATTCCGAGGCTCTTTATATTGAAGGCAGACAATTATTCGAGATTAATAAAATTGAAGCAGCAAAAGAAAAATTTGAAAAGGCTGCTGAAATTGACCGGAAGGCCGGGGCAGGCAGCAAAAAAGATCTGGCAGTTTATCTCGGCTGGATCGGGAAATGCTATAAACAATTATCACAATACGACAGGGCGCTTGAATATTACAGGAAGTCACTTGCTATTAACGAAGAACTTGGAATTGGAATTGAAATTGCATTTGTTTCAAACAGCATAGGGCTTATTTATCATACTCTGGGGCAGCATGATCTTGCCCTGGATTATTTCAATAAAGCTCTCGCCTTGAAAGAAAAATTCGGTGAAAGAAATCATGTTGCCACGCAATTCAATAACATAGGGCTGGTATATCATTCAAAAGCGGATTATGACAGGGCGCTTGAATATTACAATAAGGCTCTCAAAATTAATGAAGAACTCGGAATTAAAGATCAGGTCGCCAATCAGTTAAACAATATTGGCCTGTTATATTATTATCTTGGAAAATATGATATGGCTCTGGCAAATTATAATAAAGCTGTCAGGATCAATGAAGAGCTGGGATTGAAAGGCGATCTGGCATTTAATTTAAACAACATGGGAATGGTGTATAATGCATGGGGACAATATGACAAGGCGATTTCGTATTACAGGCAGGCTCTGGTTATTGATAAAAAACTCGGCAGAAAAGATCAGATTGCAGCTGATTTAAATAATATGGGTCAGGTTTTTTATTCATGGGGCCAATATAAAAAAGCGCTGGATTATTTTAAAACTGCACTTGATATAAATGACAAACTTGGAGCTAAAGATAAAGCAGCAGTTCATCTGAATAACATCGGACAGGCTTATTATGCGCTTGAGCAGTTTGACATGGCACTTGAGAATTATCAGAAAGCCCTGGCCATAAATGAAAAACTCGGAATAAAAAACGAAATAGCATCAAATTTAAATAATATCGGAATGATATTGAAGACACGCATGAACAATGATAAAGCCATGGAATATTTCACCAGGGCCATGAGCATCAATGAACAACTGGGTTTAAAAGTTGATGTAGCTGTGCAGCTGAATAACATAGGGCTTGTATATTTTTCCAAAGGTGATTTCAATAAAGCTCTGGAGTATTACAGAAAATCCCTGGCTATTGATGAAGAACTCAGAAAAAAAGATTCGATTGCAACTTCTTTAAATAACATTGGTGCAGCTTACTGGTGGCTGAAAGATTACAAAAATGCTGCTGATTTTTTAAACAGGGCGGTAAAAATTAAAGAAGAAATGCGTCTTACTGCAGCCGGAGCTGTCCGCAGGGATTATTTTGCTTCAGAGCTCAGCACTTATGAATGGCTCATATCCACATATATACGCGACAACAAGCCTGCGCTCGCATTCAATAAAGTTGAATTGTCATCAGCAAAATATCTTATAGAAAAACTGGGCGAGAAAATAAATGAGAAATCGATTCGTATTGCGGATATAAATGAATATCAAAAAAAACTTCAATCCGGCTGTGCAATAATCAGTTATTCAAGTATTACTCTGGATATACGAATTGCAAGAATTGTTGCTGATAAAAAAACAATATACTCAAGCGAGATCCAGGATCAGAATTTCAATAAGGTAATTAAAAACAATTATATTGAAGTGATAAATTCAAACTATGAAAAGATGCGCGGTATCAGCATCAAGACTAAAAAGGATCATCCTATAGACGAACATCCCGGGTATGAGTTTGATAAACTGATCAATTATTACAGATATCTTCTTTCCAGGCAGGATTTGACAGATAAAGAAAATGATTCATTAAAACAAATCAGCAAAGGCCTGTACAATCTTCTTTTCAGCGGTCTGGATAAACAGCTTGAAGGCAAAAGCGAGCTGATAATAATTCCAGGCGGCATACTTGCGCTGATACCGTTTGAAACTCTCATAATGCCGGACGGCAGATATCTTGTTGAAAAATACAATATAAAGTACACACAGTCGCTCACTGTTTCTGAAATTCTTGATAAAAGAAAATATGATGATAAGAGAAAACCTCTGCTCGCTTTCGGCGGAGCTGTATATGATCGAATCAGCTATAAAAAAGATATGATAGAATCTGAAAAACAGCTGGATGATCTGAAAAATACAACTCTTGCTGCTTTAAGCAGAGGCGAAAGCATACGCAAGACATACGCATCATTAGGTT
This sequence comes from uncultured Leptospirales bacterium, assembly GCA_964529415.1. Classification (GTDB taxonomy): domain Bacteria; phylum Spirochaetota; class UBA4802; order UBA4802; family UBA5550; genus CAYMPH01. The sequence goes on from CAZGWD010000006.1 coordinate 131,077, forward strand.
ATCGCGAATGGGATAATCTGCCTGGAACATTGGCCGAGGTCAGGGCTATTGATAAGATAATAAAAAACAGCGAGTTATTTACCGGCGATAATGTTGATGAATCCGGAATAAAAATACTTTCATTAAAAGGGGAGTTGAAAAAATACAGAGTAATCCATTTTGCAACACATGGCCTTGTAGTTGCAGAATTTCCTGAACTTTCAGCTCTGGTGCTGTCTCAATATAAAGAAGAAAAAAACGGGGAAGACGGATTTCTGCGCATGAATGAGATTGCTGCACTTGATCTCAATGCGGATTTCGTATGCCTTTCTGCCTGTGAAACCGGACTTGGAAAAATTTACGGCGGCGAAGGCGTTGTTGGTCTTACCCAGGCTTTTCTTCTTGCAGGAGCTAACGGGATGTCTGTATCACTCTGGCAGGTTGATGATAAATCTACAATGGAATTCATGATTGGCATGTACAATCTTGTAAATGTAAAAAAAATAAATTACGATAAAGCTATTAACGAAATGAAAAGAAAATTTATTAAAGGGAAATACCAGAGCCCGTTTTACTGGGCGCCATTTATTTATTATGGAAAATAAAATTTATTCTTTTTCAGCGAGTGTTTTTATCATATCTTTGAAAGCTCCATTATTTGCATAGATAGAGAAATAGTCACTTGTATATTTCTTTTTCGATTTAACATCTCCGGTCAGATCAGAACACAGTGCAAGGCGTACCAGTATGATTTCCCTGTTCTCTGGGGCAAGCATGTCAGATTTATAATCGAGCGTCAAGTAATGGGTGAGGGCTTTAAAATAGTCAGCTTTCTTGAAATATATTTCCGCAGCAATAAATTTTGCATTCTGTTTAACGCGGCCAGAAATATCCTGTTTTCCGATAATAGTTTCAAATAACTCAGCTGCTTTTGTGTAATCGCCCGCTTCATATGCTTCAGCAGCATATTTTAAATCTTTATCCAGAGAATCATTTTTATTTGTTTTTTTTGCGCCTCTCAGCTTTGTTTCAGGTGCAAATCCTCTTACAGCGAATACGAGAGTCTGTTTGGATCTTAGCGGGCTGCTTTTTGAAAGCTTATCTATCAAACCGGAAATTTCTTCGCTTTTTTTTATTTCTTTATTTATGGAATTTTCATTAATAATAAAATTTTTCGGGCCTGATATTCTCAGGTTGACTGTTCCATTGATTAAAATATTCACATTTGCATGCTCACCGATTTGAAATGAATCTCCATCATATAGCTGCATCTCTGATACAGGTGTAATTTTTTTGCTGTTTCTTTCTATGCTGACAGGCCCCACAAATAGAGATAACCTGGCATTTATACCTGCGTATAAAGTATCTGTTAATATCAGGCTGGTGAAAAATACAATCAGCAATAATCTTAGATTTCTATTCATGGATTCCTTCTGAACTCTTTAAACATTTATTCCATTTATTTTCATTTTACTGATATTTTTTTTAAATAAAAGCTTTTGATTTTTTAAATCTTATAAAACAGTTTGTCAAGTATTATAGTTGATTTTATCTTATGACAAAATGTAATCTGCATTTGAATGCCAGCGGTACACCTTTAAAAGAAACAACTGGGTATTGTCTATGGTTTAAAATACAGAAGAAGTTTTTGAAACAGCTTTTAAAGAATATTATATCAGGATATTTATAAAAAACAATGTCAGATAAAATGCCTGTAATTTTTATCGGTCACGGCAATCCGATGAATGCAATCGAAGTAAATGAATTCAGTTTATCCTGGGCTGAGGAAGGCAGGTCACTGCCGCGTCCAAAAGCAATTCTTTGTGTATCTGCACACTGGGAGACAAATGGAGTCCGTGTAACAGCAATGGAATCGCCAGGAACAATTTATGATTTTTACGGATTTCCTGATGAATTATATAATGTCTCTTATCCTGCTCCAGGATCACCGGAGCTTGCTGAAAATGTTGTAAAGATTCTGAAAAAATTTAATGCAGTTAAAGATTATGATCGCGGATTTGATCATGGCTGCTGGTCAGTGCTGTATAAAATGTTTCCCAAAGCTGATATACCGGTTGTTCAATTAAGTCTTGACCGGACCTTGACTCCACAGGAGCATTATGATTTAGGAAAGCAATTATCTTTACTGCGTGAAAAGGGTGTGCTTGTAATCGGAAGCGGAAATATAGTTCATAATTTAAGCATGGTTGTATGGGAAGATGTTGCATTTGACTGGGCTGTTCAGTTTGACAACCAGGTTGCAGACTGGATTAAAACAGATAATCATAATGCGATTATTCATTATGAAAAATACGGGAAATCTGCTGAACTGTCAGTAAATACCTCTGAACATTATCTTCCGCTTTTATATGTTTTAGCATTAAAAGAAAAAGATGAGGCTGTATCTTTTTTTGCGGATAAAATATGGGGCGGATCAATCAGTATGCGATCAATACGTATTGGTTAGAACATCAATAATTTAATTAATAAATGATGAATAACTGAAAAATTCTTTTAGCTTCAATCAAATGAGGAGAAAATTCATGAATGGATCGCCAGTTCTTGAGGTCTTTTTCGATTATACATGACCATGGTGTTATCTCGGTACCGTGCGCACCGACCGTTTACAGAAAGAGTTCGGGGTTGAAATCAGATGGAAAGTATTCCCGCTGCATCCGGAAGTACCTGAGGAAGGCATAGAGTTAACCAGACTTTTTGCCGGAATGGAGTCGCGGATCAAGGCCATGCAGTCAAGGCTGCGTCAGGCTGCAAACGCTGAAGGACTTCCCATTACAGAACGGTCCCATACTTATAACAGCAGGCGGGCCCAGGAACTGGGGAAATGGGCTGAAGCACAGGGGAAAGGGGATGCATTTCATCGTGCAGTTTACCGTGCATTTTTTGTTGAAGGAAAAAACATTGCTCTGATAAACGAACTGGCTGTAGTTGCAGCTGAAATAGGTCTTTCCTCTGATGACGCAAGGGAGATTATTTTATCAGGAAGCTTCAGTGAAACTGTTGATGAAGACTGGGAAATGGCTGCATCGCTTGGGATCACTGCAGTACCGGCTCATATATACGGTAACAGAAGGCTTTCAGGATTCGCTCCATATGAAGATTTTGTGAGGCTGATTGAGGAGAGATAAAATAAAGAACAGCATTTTTGTTGATTAAAGATTTTATTATGCAATAGGTAAACTTATAATATATAGTAATTATTCTTGACTTTAATATTCCGCAATAGCATTTTACTTGAATTAAGGATAATAAAATGATTAAAATAGATTCAGCTACCAAAAAGTACGGCACATTGACTGCAGTTGATTCCGTTTCGTTCGAGGTAAAGAAAGGCGAATATTTTGCGCTGCTGGGGCCGAATGGAGCCGGTAAGACAACAATTGTTAAAATGCTCCTTGATTTTACTTCACCATCAAGCGGGCATGTTTCTATAGATGGGATTCCCTCAAATGAAACTGCCGCCCGTACCGGAATCGGATATCTGGCTGAGAATCAGAAAATATCTCCGCATCTTTCCGGATATGCATATCTGACCAGGTGCGCTGAATATCTCGGACTTTCCAAAGCAGAAACAAAAGTACAGATCGGAAAAATTGTTGATATCGTGGGCATGACTGGCAAAGAGCGCAACATGTCAAAAACATACAGCAAGGGTATGGTGCAGCGCATCGGACTGGGGGCGTGTCTGCTCGGGAAACCTAAGGTACTTATTCTGGACGAACCTACTGCAGGACTTGATCCTATCGGCATCCGTGAAATACGTATGATACTTGAAAATCTACGCAAAGACGGGGTGACGATCCTTTTAAATTCACACCTGTTGTCTGAAGTTGAAAAAATTTGCGATACTGCGGCAATAATTAAAAACGGGAAACTTCTGGTAAAAGACGCGATTTCATCCATTGTTAAAGATGGAGAGAATCTGGAAGATGTCTTTATCCGGTATGTACAGGGATAATATGAACAAACTTAAACTTTTACTCAACATCATGCGGCATACTATTCTTGACCAGATGAAGCAGAAGAGCTTTATGGTCATATTTATTATAAGCGGATTTTTCGTACTCGGAATTAAAAACTGCTACCAGGGGAATTATACTGTCAATGCCCAGCAGGTCGATGGGGCGATGGTAGCTCTGGGTGTTTCAAAAGTAATGTTTAATGTTGTCGTAACTGTTGCCATGATTATAGCAGCTCTTTTCTCAATGCGGATTATAAAAAGCGAACGTCTTGATGGTACGCAGAGCACCATTTTATCAAAACCGGTTTCACGTTATGATTATATAATCGGCAAAATGGCTGGTCTCTGGATCGTTACCTTCTTATTTATGTTTGCCCTGCATGCGGTTATTTTCTCAATTGTATTAATTAAAACAGGAGCGGCGATGCCAGGGTATCTGTTTGCTTCTTTCATGTGCTCAATCGATATTCTGTTTGTAGTGTGCTTTGTGATGCTCCTGTCTCTGTATCTCCCGGATTTTGCAAGCTTCATTATTGTTTCTGCAGTAGGTTTATTCGGCTATATCGGAGACGGTATTTATTCAGTCAGCCAGAGCAAAATGGTGCAGGATGCTTTTACAGGAAACGCATCTAAACTCCCGGACATATCAGTGTGGAAAATTGCTTATCTTGCATTGCCTAAACTATCAACAGCGCAGCTTTATGCTTCTTCATTCATATCCGGCGAGTCCTTTAATTATGCAGGCCCGATACATCCGATGATCAACATTGTGTTATATTGCATATTTGCTTTAGGGTTATTGCTGATTCTTTTCAGGAAACAGGATATTGCTTAATTAATTATCATTATTAATTTTGATTACTATAACCGTAATTTCTTTGTTCATCTATTATTTAACTAATTTTTTTTGATCCATCGGATTTGCGGCATTTTTGTCGCATGGTGGTGTAAGGTGAGCAATGAATAGCAATTGTAAAACTTATTGGGCGCTACAGGGATCGAACCTGTGACCCACTGCTTGTAAACTTTGAAAGTATTAACCAGTTTTTCACTCTGCAAATTAAGATTCCGAAGCTATTTTTAATCTATCTTTTGTAATTGAAGCAAAAAAATCCTGTGACCATATTTTTACATCTTCCGGATTTTTAATAAATGGAAGTACATCCCTTTTTGCCTGGTCAAAATCCACTGAAGCAAATCGCTCGTTTAAATGCTGCCTCAGGCTGGTTTCATTTAGAGTTTCATTTGAAGATAAATGTCCGGATTGCTTCATCCGGCTTGAGAGATTTTTAATGTTCAGGGGAATCTCTTTTGATAAATACCATATGTAATTATAAAAATCCCTGCCTTTGACTCTGGTCTGCCATGTACGTATCTTTAAAGTGTGCCTTGTTTGTTCCTTTTAAGTATATAATAATAAATTAAATCGGGGATTTATATTTAGCAGTGTGTGTGATATTTTCGATGAACGGTCTGGATGTATTAAAAATAGATTTCATGCAGCGGTATTGATGATAAATTATTCAGTAGTTGAATCCTACATGATTTGGATTCCGTTTTCTATAACTTCGCGGGCTAATGGATTTTCATGAGTAAAGTCGCTGATTGAAAAAGGTCTTGGCTCAATCCGGAGATACAATTAAATGTAATCATGCGGTACCTGCATATACTCGCTTTGCTCCAGAACAATAAAGACCCGTTCGATTGGAATGGAAGCACACTTGCAGATGTACTTTCTCGTGATGAAAGCAGTTCCCTTGCTTCCGTGAAAATATTATCATATTATTTATAATATAAGAAGTTATTTTGATCTTTAATCAGTAAATTCAAAAGTTTGGGGTGAGTAAAAAGTTTTTCTTTTCCGGAGGTTTGTTCAACTAAAACTCCTGCAATGCAAAGATGTTTCAGATATTCACTTGCAGTCTGGCGTTTCGCAATATTCCTTTCAACTAAATTTCCTATTCTGCAGTAAGGCTGTTCGAAAATTAAATCTAAAAGTTCACGGCTGTATATTTTTGGTAATTTTTTTCGAATATATTCAGCAGTGTGTTCAGAAAGGTTGCGGATAGCAGCAATCTTGGAAGTTGTCCAGATAGAAGTTTCTTCCACTCCACGAAGAATAAATAAAATCCAGTCTTCCCATATATCTTTCCTTGTTACTTCCAGAAGCAGGGAATAATAATCTGATTTATGCTGGATTATATACCTGCTCAGATATAATATCGGTAAAGTCAGTAAGCCTTTTTCTATTAGGTACAAGCTGTTAATAACACGTCCTGTTCGTCCATTACCGTCAGTAAAAGGATGAATGGCTTCAAATTGATAATGAGCGGCAGCCATCCTTACAAGCGGATCAATATTTTTATCATCATGCAAAAAAAGCTCCCAGTTTGAAAGTAATTCTCGAATAACATTCTCTCCAACTGGAGGAGTATAAATAATTTTCCCGGATTTTTTATTCTGCAAAGCAGTACCTGGTACTTTACGGACAAACATTTCATGTCCTTTAATATTGGTACATATGATTTCTGCAGTAGCAGTGCATAATGGTCGTTTATTTAAAGATTTAAATCCGGTTAAAAGAGCACTACGGTATTGCAATGCTTCTTTCGTTGCAGGGTCAGCTTTATTATTTAAATCAGAAAAGCGGAAAAGTTGATCCGAAGTGGTAACTATATTTTCAATTTCTAAACTTGCCTGCGCTTCAAGAAGCGGCAAACTGTTTATAAGCATACTCTGGTTTGGAATCAATTGAGCAGCCTGTTTTAACTCTGATAAAGCCGCTCGGGACGTTATGCATGCCTTGAGTACGGACCTTGTTTCCAGTTCAATCTTTGGCGGCAATTTTGGTAAATCGTTATATGGTTGTTCCGGCTTCCAGTCTTTTTTCTCATTCATGATAATATAGCCTTATTTTTATAAGATATATTATGTTGATGTTATCGACATGTCAAGTAAATATGTCGATAAATATCTATTTTTTAGACATGTTTATAATTTTATAAAATCCATTTTGCATGGAAACAATTCATATCAAAGAATCATTAGGAACAGAAATTTAGCTTGAACAGAAAATTGAAAAACTCGAAAGGAATTTTTCAGTGGGGTTTGAGTTGTTTGTGAATAAAACTTAGTTCTTACTTTCACCTTCCGTAAAGCTATATTATGCCTTATTAACCAATATTTTATTACGTTATATGAATTAATCACATGCAGTATTGTAAGGAGAGTAAAAAAGAAAATGATTATTAATTATTGTTTTTATCAATAAATTTTGGGACATTTTTGGGACATGGTGGGCAATGGATAGCTATTATTAGCAATTTATTAAGTAGAGATTAAGCCATCCTTACATAAAATACTAACATATTTTTTAGTTTGTATTGTAATTCATTACAATTTGAATCAATGAATCGCAATCTTTGATACTTATTGGGCGCTACAGGGATCGAACCTGTGACCCTCTGCTTGTAAGGCAGATGCTCTCCCAGCTGAGCTAAGCGCCCTTTATCTTCGGTTCCTTTTCAGTTGATTTACTCGCTTTAAAGCCGAGTAAAGACTTTGCAGGAACATCGATTTTCTTATTTGCAAATGGAGAAAAAACTTTTCTCGCTTTTTTGTCATTCAGGAAAAAAGTCCCGAATCCTCTTATTTCTACTGTTTCTCCCTTGGCAACCGACTCTTTGATTTTTTCAAGAAAGTTGTCTACAATAAATATTACTTCTTTCTTCTTTAAACCGCTTTTTTGAGTCAACTCGTCGACTATGGAGGTTTTGGTCAAGGCTTCCTCTATGAATTTGAATTCTGTTTATTGTACGAATTAATTCTTTTTGCAAGTCTTGATTTTTTTCTTGAAGCAGTTTTTTTATGAACAAGACCGGTTCTTGCTGCTTTATCAACTTTTACATAGAATTGCTTTAGAAGTTCGCTTGTAACTTCCTGAGGAGCAGCTTCTTTTGCATCAAGAGCCTTGATTATTTTTTTTGATGATGTCCTGAGAGCTGTTTTAATTGACGCATTTTTTTCACGTCTTTTATCATTCTGTCTGTTTCTTTTTTTCTGAGATTTGATATTAGCCAATTCATTTACCTGTTTGTTATTCTAATTTTGTTTACGGATTGTCAATATGAAATAGCATAAAAAATTGTCAATAATTATTCTAAAATTAGCATTTTAAACAATTTTTTAGCATAATAATAAATTCTGCACGACCATTTACCGTCGCCTGTTTTTTTCTTATATAATAGAACTTTTGTTGTAGAGTTTGCGTAAGAATTGATCAGCAGATTGTCGCTCTGCTGCGCAGACGGGTTTCCAAATGATGCGAGCAGTTCAGCTTCAATTTTTTTAATTGATTTGTCATCAATGTTTTCCCATTCAATGAGAGTTGAGTATAGTTTATTGTTGAAAAAAAGAAAATCTGCAGTATTTGAAGAAACAGCTTTTAAAATTTTAATTTTGTCGCTGTATTTTTCATCTATGGCTATTATAAAGGATAATATTTTATTTGTATATTCCGGTTTTTGTTTTGGTGTGAATACGGTTTGTTTGACATTCTGCGGAATATCTTTTGTAATTTCTTCAAACTGAATTCCCCATTCAAGTTTCTGCGGATAATCCTGGGCGAAAATTCCGGTAGCCGCAAATATCAGAATGATTATTATAATTTTTTTCTTAATTAACATATTTTTTTTCTATTTTATAATTGAAGTTATTTGTGCATTAAAAAATTATACATTTATTATGTGAACCCAAAAGAATATTACTAAAATGATTTATCAGGATTCCCTTATGTCAGATATATACTTTATAATTGTCAAACATTTTAATAATAATATCCGAATAAAAAATTTCTGATTTAAAAGCAGTATAATAAAAGGTTAAAAATGAAAATAGATCTCCATACTCATTCAAGTGCATCAGATGGAATTAAAAGCCCGCGCGGGCTTGCTGAATTTGCCCAGCTCAACGGCATATCTGCACTTGCTCTCACTGATCACGATACAATTGATGGTCTTGATGAAGCTGAAAATGCTGCAAAGAAATGCGGGCTTGATTTTATTCCGGGAATTGAATTCAGTGTGGATTATCCAGGGGGCTCATTTCATCTATTAGGCTATTATATTGACCGTAAAAATGAAGAATTGAAAAATGAATTAAAATGGATTACAGATATGCGCGATAAAAGGGCAGGACTCATTGTAGAAGATCTTAATGTGAACGGCTTTAAAATTTCTCTTGATCAGATTATTTCTGAAGCAGGCTCTGCGAGCGCGATCGGCAGGCCGCATATTGCAAGAATCCTTCTTAAAAACGGATACGGAACAGATTTGAATGATATTTTTAAGAATTTTTTAGTTAAGGGTAAGCCTGGTTATGTTAAAAAAAATAAAATTTCTCCAAATCGCGCGTTTGAGCTGATTAAACTTTCAGGAGGAATTGCAGTTGCAGCACATCCGTCATCGCTTGGATTTGAGAAACAGGATCAGATCGATAATTTTATTATTGAAATGAAACAATATGGCCTTGCAGGACTTGAGTGCTATTCAGGTGCTCATACTTTTGATCAGATTAATTTTTATCTTGATATTGCCAATAATCACAAGCTTCTTGTAACCGGAGGAAGCGATTTTCATGGCGATAAAAATGAGACTATCGGATATTATTCCGAAGGGAACGCCATCCCTTATGAATTATTTGAAACATTAAGCGATTATAAAAAAAACAGATAAATGATGCGGCATTCGGGATGACTGCAACAGGGATAAATTTAAACTATGAATAATTTTTCAGAGAATAATGAATGGTTCGCTGCAAGAAGAAAGCTTGCAGCTTCTTTAAAAAACTTAGAAGAAATTAAAATTGCCGGTTTTAAAAAATTTCTGGATAAAAAAAATGAATTTATTCCGGTTTTAGATGATATAATTAAAATTTCGAAAGATTTTTCTTTTGCAGATATAAATTTTGTAAATAATGATCTGATTTTTAATCCCGGAAAAATCCCAAATGGAAATTTTAAATTTGATACAGGAAATTTTTCCTCCATTTCAGAAATTCTTTTATATATTCTGCCTGCGCTTTCATCCGGTGATTCTAAATCAGTTCTGAATATCACAGGAGTAACGAATTCTCCTCTTTCATATCCGACTGTTTTCCTTAAAGATGTTTTATTCAGGAATTTTTTTAATAAAAAAAAATCAATTGATCTTTCAACTTCAGCTCTCGGGTTTTATGCGCGTGGAGGAGGTGAGGTAAATGCTGTAATATCCGGTAATGATGAAAATTTTTCAAACGATATAAATTCAGATCAGACCGACGAAACAAAACTCAGCGCGAAAATTTTATTAAGCGGAGTTGATTCAACGCTCGGCCTGTCTGAGAGAGATTTAATGGAAAAAACTTTTCCGGAATTGATCGGTTCAGGCATTATGGAAGTAACAACTCCAGGGCTTGGAAACTGGATTTATCTTCATCTTGTATCGGATAGCAAGCCCTTGATTTTTTTTAAAGAGATTCCTTTCTATAATAATGCAGGAGATCTCATTTTTGATTACGATTGTATTGAAATTCTGGTATCAGAACTACGTGCTGAATATGATGAATACATAAATACCGGTAAACTTCCATGGGATATCGAAGCTGAGCTTTCAGTTTTTTTGTGAAAGCCATAAATCCCACAGAGAAGGGTTTTATTCCTGTACTGCAGATAGCATATGTAAAAAAAATTAAACTTTCACACCTGTTGATTTAGCAGTTAAATATCCTCATCTTTAAATAATAAAAAAGATTAAGGGGATGGGGAGATAAAAAAGAGGAGAGATGATGAGATAAATATTAAAAATATCTCAATATCTCTTCCATCTCCTTATCCCCTTTTCTTACACATAAAACCGGGTATAAGTAAGGGTGGGATTGGAGAGTTATTTTACAATAGTGATATTTTCATATTTTATATTTTTAAGCAGCGTTTTTTCTATGATCAGAACTTTTTTATTTAATGCATCAATATCGATCTGCTTCATTGCTTCTGTTTTATAGGTTTTTCTGATTTTTATTTTTTCAATTTCAGAATTTATTGTTACAGTCTGTATTTCATGCTTTTGATCAATAGGATTGAATTCGTTTCTTGTCATAATCGGGATAATCTCAAATTTCTGAATAAAACTTTTTCCTTTTTTTTCAAGCTTCAGTTTTAAAATGACAGAATCGCGCGTGCTGAGAATCTCATCGCTGCTGACCTTGCTTGTTCCACTCTGATTTGAAATAAAATTTCCAAGGCTGTGGAAAATAAAATTTTCCCTGCTGTCCTGAGTTATGATTTTTTCTACAGGCTGCAGCAGGTGGGGATGATGGCCGACAACAAGATTAACTCCGGCATTTATATATTCAGTGAGAATTTTCCTGTCATTTTCAGACGGGAGCAGGTCGTATTCTGTTCCATAGTGTGCAATCATGATGATATAATCGCTTCTGTTTTTAATTGATGCAATATCTTCAAGAACTTTTGTTTTATCATAAAGCCAGTTTACATAAAATCCTTTCTGCACTTTCGGAAGATTATAATTCAGAATTCCTGTGTATCCTATCAATCCGATTTTAATTCCGTTTTTTTCTATAACTATTCCGTTTCGTGAATCCTGTTCATTTAAACCGGCCCCGGTATATTGGAGTTCGTTTTTTTTAATATAATTTATAGTGTTTGCAACACCGGTTCCGCCCTGATCGAGTATATGGTTGTTTCCGATGTGCATTACGGTAAATCCGGCTTTTTTCATTGCAGGTATGACATCCGGAGTGCAGTTGAAAATCCATGGTTTGCTTTCAAAAGGAGGAGATACGGGAAATTCCATATTGCCGACAGAAATATCAGTGGAAATTACATGTTTAATTTCCTGGAATAAATAATCAAATCCCTGGTTATTTATTGATTTTTTTGTTGATGTATCAGTGATGTTATGGTTTATTACACATCTCTTTACTGGTATATGCATTATGATATCTCCGGTGAAGGAAACAACCGCTGTATCAGCCTTAATTGGCGAACAGGAAGTAAAAAGTAATGGTATTATTAAAAGCAGTAATTTTTTCATAATATAAGTTTAAAAACCGCGCATTGCTGCCGTGTCAATTATAATTTTATCAGGATGAATGTGATGAAAAATATTTGTTTTATTGTTTTAATTTCCATGCTGACAGTTCAAAGTCCTCTTTTTTCACAGTCAAAAAGAGAGGAGAAGTTAAAATCTGAAAACCAGCTGATGACTAAAAAACTTTCACTAATAGAAAGAAGAAGCAAAATTCTTGAAGATGAAAATGCTATAGTCAGGAAAAATCTTCTGGATAGTGAAAATACTGTAAAACAGCAGAATCATAGAATAAATGATCTTGAAAATAAAATCAGAGCCAATACGGAAGAATATACAAAAAATATGAATGAGCAGAAATCCAGATATGAAGCTCTTTCAGAAAAAACTTCTGCAGAACAGAAAAGACTCAATGAGAAAATTGCTGATCTTGAAGCGCGCAATAAAAATACTGAACTCGTTCTTGGAAACGAAATTAAAAAAATTAAAGATGAATTGAAGCTCACTGCTTTGACATTTGAAAAACAGATAGAAACAATGAAGAAGGATAATCTGGCAAGAGATGCCGAGTTTTTAAAGAAAAGTGATGATTTTAACAGGCAGATTGAAAATTTAAAAAAGGAATCAGTTCTAAAAAATGCTGATTTTGAAAAAAAATCTGAAAACTTCAAAAAACAGATTACTGAACGAGACGAAGTTTTAAAGACATATGATAAATTAAATAAAGATTACGATGCGGATCTTAAGAAAATGAAAGCTGAAGATGAAGTCCAGATAAAGCAGATTTCTGAACTTGAGGGAAACATTAAAAAAATGAAAGATGAATCAGATAAAAAAGCCAAATCATTTTCTGAATTAGAAGATAAATATAAATCCGTGTCTGCTGATATTGAAGCTAAAAATGCAGCAATAAAAAAACTTGAGATTAGAATTGAAGATTTGACCGGAAAAAACGTGCAGAAATGACAAGATATATATTTATTTTTTTTATAATAGTATTTTCTGTTACAGGGCTTTCCGCGCAGAATATCAGAATACTTTTTACCTCCAACACAGGCGGTGAATTCAGCACGAAAATTGAAAATCAGGAAAAAGAGGATCCGCTGATTCTGCTCAGCCAGTCTATTCAGGCAGAGAAAAAAAGGGGAGCGGAATTATATTTTGATCTTGGAAATGGTTTTTTCCCGGGTATTGTTTCAAGGTTCAGTTATGGTTCTGCAGTTATGGAGTTTTTTGATTATACCGGAATAAATGCGGTTTTGATTTCAGCTCTTGATCTTCGAATCGGAGTTGATAGCCTTGAATATCTTGCTGAGCATAACCGATCGACCCTGCTTTCAACAAATATAATGCGCGATGATAAAAATATTTTTAAATCTTACGTTATTCATAAAAAAGACAAATTAAACATAGCAGTACTCGGTATTACCTCAAAGAAAATTCTTTTTGATATTGCAGAGAAAAATGTTTATAATATAAAACGGGATACAGAAAAAACAGCTTTAAGAAATACATTAAATGATCTGAAATCAAAGAATATTAACAGAATAATTCTTCTTTCCGGTCTTGATGCAAGGGAAAATATTGAACTGTTATCCGAGTTTGAGGAGATTGATATAATTGTCAGCGGTGGCGATAATAAGGCAGTTCTGTACGGCAGCGGGATTTCCAGAATAGACAGATCAGATGGAAGAAGCATTGTTATGATACCGCCATCGTCGGGTTATCACGTACTTGATTTAAATCTTGATAACGGGGTAATTTTAAACAGGTCTGTTTCAAAAAAGTCCGAGCATTATAAAATTGATACAAGAGAATACAGGGATTTTATAAGCAGAATAACCCTCTGGAAAAAAAATTTCATGGAGGAGGCGAATTCAACTGTTTTTAAAAACGACGGCAGGAAATTTTCAATGGACAGCGGAAAGCTTGCATCTCTTGTGCGTGCCAGATACAATTCGGAAATTTCCCTTGTTCAGAATTCAATGATCCAGCCTTTTGAAACAGGCAGGGATTTTACTTATTATGATATCAGATCCGGTTTTCTTGATAATTATTCGCTGTTTTATTATAAAATATCCGGCGAGAATCTTCTGAAACTTAAAGGCGAACTGGATGATTATATTTTTGACGGGTTGACAGATAATAAAGTTCAGAATTATCCTGTTGATCCTGCCAGGAATTACAGCATTGTTTCCACTCAGCCTGTTTTTGAAACTGTTGATAAAATTCTCGGCAATGGAACACTATACAGAAATCTGTGGAAAACAGTACCTGAATTGATAAAGGATGATCTTGAATCAGAAAAGCTCCTGTATAAAACTGATTTTAAATTCCTTGATGACAGATTCAGAACCCTGGTTGATGTATTTATTTCTTTCTTGTTTGAATCGTCAAGCGTGAGCAATGCAAGCATGATTGATCCTCCGGCAGGACAGCCTGTGAAATCCTACCAGAATATCGGGACAGAGGATAAAATCAATATTACTTTTTATAACAGGTATCATAAGATACAGCTGCTTAATCATATTTTTATTGTACGGCAGATATCATTAACCGGACAGGAAAGTTATCTTGAAAATATCTACCAGGGGATTTTCCTGTATAATCTTAATGTTTCGCAATATATCAATCCATATCTTAAATCTCAGATCGATACCCAGATTTTTAAAGTTGACGGGCTTGCTCCGGCTATATTAAGGGAAACTCTTGGTGCTATACTTGAAGTTAAATATTTTACATGGAAACTCGGTCTAGGTTTTGAGAAACAGGTTATTGATCCTGAAAAATCGCTTGTACTGGGTTTTGAAACAACAATGAAATTTAAAATATCATTTTTAAAATATTTTACATACGGACTTGGACTTGATATGTTTGTTTCAGTCGGCAGTAATATTAATCCGTCAGAAAACGGATATGTTAAAAGCGAACTTGAAAATTCTCTGACTGTAAATGTTACAAGCATTGTCGGACTGACTGTTAAACATAAATGGAATAATTATTATAATATCGGACTTGCGCAGAATTATTCAAATTCGCAGTTTATTACATCAGTAAGCATGAATTCAGATTTTAAATTATAGGAGTTTTTTATGGAAAAATTTTTTAATCCGGAATCAATTGTAATTTTCGGTCTTTCAAGCAAAAATGAAAACATTCCAAAGCTGATACTTGAAAATTTAATCAGATGGGGATATAGGGGCAGAATTTTCGGTGTTAATCCGACTTCAGAGGTTGTGCATGTAGGTGGAATTAAAATGTATAAAGACGTTTCAGAACTTCCTATTATTCCGGATCTTGCTGTAACTCTTATACCTGCGAAATTTGTTCCGGCCACTGTTGAGGCCTGCGGAAAATTCGGCATTAAAAGAGTAGCTATTCCTGCAGGAGGATTCAACGAACTTGGAGAAAAGGGCGAAGATCTTACGGACAAGCTTTTTGAATATGCGCACAAGTATGGAGTAAGATTTGTCGGTCCAAACGGCGTTACTCTTGCAAATACGGCAAACGGTCTGTGTCTGCCGTTTGTTCCTTCCTATAGTCCTCCAAGAGGGGGGTTTTCAATCATATCGCAAAGCGGCGGCGTGGGGCTTATGCTCTGGAATCTCATAAGCGACGAGAATGTAGGTATGGCAAAATTTGCAAGCATTGGAAACAAGCTTGATCTTGATGAGGTGGATTTTCTTGAATATTTCGGAAATGATCCGGAAACTAAAGTAATAGGACTGTATCTTGAAAGTATCAAACGCGGAAAAGAATTTTTACAGGCTGCAGGTAAAATAAATAAACCCATAATTTTATTGAAATCAAACACAACTGAGGCCGGGAAAAAAGCTGCAGTAAGCCACACTGCTGCTGTCAGCGCGGATGATGACATTCTCAATTCCAACCTGTCAAAATACGGGATTATCAGAATTTCAAATTTCACGGATTTTATTTCGATATGCAAGGCCTTTAATCTTCCGCCATTAAAAGGAAAAAATCTCATGGTAATGAGCCCTGCAGGAGGCTTCAGCGTTATGATGGCAGATTTATGCGAGAAGATCGGCTTTAAATTTGCAGATCCCGGCGAGAAATTCTATGAGGAACTGAAAAAATATTCAAATGCGGGAATTATAAAATTTTCAAATCCTCTTGATATGGGAGATATTTACAATCCTGAAATGTTCGCGCATATTGCTTATTCTGTCATGCATAATGACAATGTTGACGGAGTGGTGTATGTGAGCCAGTGGCCTCATATGCCCAAAGGCGAAAATGTTTTTTATCACATGTTTCAGACAGATTTATCCAAGGAAACAACCGGTACCATGCTCTCATCAGGCAAGCCGCTTGGAGTGTGCCTGTTCGGGCCTGGCGCTACAATAAATAAAATGAAGCAGAACCTGAAATTTCCAATTTACAATTCACCTGAAGAGATGATTCTCTCTTTCAGCATTCAGTCCGATTTTTACGCATGGCTTTCTTCGAGAAATACTGAAGATGCTCCGCTGAAAAATAAAGTATTGCCAGAAGCTGCATACTGGATAAAAAACAATAAAGGTATCTCAGGCGAGAAATCTTTTGAACTGATGAAAACATATGGCATTAAAACTCCTGAATCAGAATTTGTTTCTACTGAGAAGGACGCCTTGTCCTATGCTGAAAAAATCGGTTACCCTGTAATTATGAAGATTGTGTCTCCTGATGCAATACATAAAAGTGATGCAGGCGGAGTTATTGCAGATATTAAGGATCCGGCTTCAGCGAAAATTGCATTTAATACTATAAAAGAAAATCTTGAGAAATATAAAAAGAATGCCCGCTTTGATGGTGTTACTGTTGCTAAAATGCTTGATCCTGGAATCGACATGTTCATCGGCGGGAAAAGAGACGAGTCATTCGGCCCGGTTGTTTTTTTCGGGTACGGCGGAATTTACATAGAAGTGTTCAAGGATGTAAATAATTCCCTTGCACCTGCTTCATTTGATGAAATTTCAGCAAAGGTTAAAAAATTAAAATCATATAAAATCTTAAAAGGTGAAAGAACAGGAATTGAGTCTGATATTGATTCATTCATAAGCATGATTCAGACTGTTGCAGAATTGCTTGTGCTTTTCCCTGAAATTTCCGAACTGGATTTAAATCCTGTGCGTGTGTTTAAGAAAGGGGCAGGGTGTGTTGCGCTTGATTCGAGAATTGTGGTGAAATAAAAATATTTTGTAGCAGGAAGGTTTACCCCCTCTGCCCTTCGGGCATCTCCCCCTTGTTAAGGGGGAGATATGTAGTGAATTTTTTGTATAGTGTTTAAAAAAATCTTTTTGAAATAAAAATAATTTTATAGTGGGTCATTAAAATGAAAGGTAGATAATGTGATATTTAAAAAAAAGATAGAAGAAGATAATATAAATAAGTTTAAATTTAAAAAACAAAATTTTGACCCTAATTATGGTTATAAATCAAATTTACAATCTATATATTTTACTTCTGATTATTATATTGAAAATAAAATTTTAAAAGGAATTGCAATTTAGTACTCATCAGGAAAAAAAATTAAAATAGTTAAAATTTATAATTCGTCAGATCGAAATTTATTTTGGGATAGTGAGAAAAAAGAGGTGAAAATTAAAGAATTAAATTATGGTTTATTGAATAATGTTGTACATTCAAATGATGAAAGATCACCAAATGAAGATGAGTATTCATTATATTTTGATCAAATTTATAAAATTGCTGATGATGAAATAAAAAAGTTATTAATAAAAATATTTACCGAACCAAAAAATGATTACTTTATTTTAGAAAGCATGGAGAGTGAAAATAAAATTGTATAGGGATTTTCTAAAACTAATTTTTACAGTAGTGTTATGATAAATGTTTAAGGCAGTCGTTGCTTTCCAACCGGCTGAATAGAAATGTTTTCAAACAGCATTTAGAGAATTTTTTATTAAAATATAATAAGTTTTATAGCAGTTGAAGGCACTTAGGTCTGCGCCGACTGAGCAGCGGCTTTCGGGTGGATTCTTAAGGAGGGCTGCTTTTCCGCAAAAGCAGTCCTTCTTGAGAGTTCAGCTACACCATCCATCTCATGGTGATGCCTCGACTCCGCTCGGCAAGCGGGGCCACCATTCAAGGGCAATGAAATTATTCTTTATCCTTTTTCCCGAAAATCCCGCTTACCCCAAGAATAGATACAAGTATAATAACACTGCCTGCGGCAATCCTGAAATTCATCGGATCTGAAAAAATAATAATTCCGAGAATGAGCGCAAATAAAATTCTGCTCAGTGATATTATAGAACCGTCTGCAGCACTTACATGCTTATATCCTATTGTCAGGAAAATCTGCCCCAGAAGGGACGCTGCAGTAGTTAATGCAAGATTCAGAAGATGTTTATTTTCCGGAATAACAAATCCCGGAATAATTAAAAAAATATTTATAATAGTACCTACACCCATAAGATAAAAAAGAACAAGATAACTCGGATCTGTTTTTCTTGCTTCACGGAGAGAATTTATAGCAAAACCTGCAACAACACCTGAAAGCAGAGAAAAAATATCACCCTTATTTACTGAATTTAAACTGAATGACGCAGAATCAGGAATTACAACCAGATAACTGCCTGCCATAGTGAGAAACAGGAAAAAATAATGTTTCATTGTTATTTTTTCTTTGTTAAATAAAGGAGATAGAAGAAAAACAAATACCGGATAAGTCATGTTAAGAAGATTTGACTTGGAAACTGTTGTATACTGAATTCCAATAAAAAATAACAGTACTGCAATTGTATTTGTAAATGACCTTATAATTATAAATGTAAATTTAGACGGAATGATTGTTTTCTTTGTGTAAATTACATAGAAGGCTGCGAAAATAAAACCTGTTGAAAATCTGAAAAAGGTTATTTCCGCAGCAGGTATTGCAGATTCTTCCAGTAAAAATTTTGCAAATACAGTTGATAAGGCAAAAAACAGCGAGGACGCAAGAAGGAAAAGATTTCCTTTCAGCATCAGGCTGTTTTTTTATTATAAATAAAAAGGTAAATGAGTCCTGCTGTACCTGTAATAATGAACAATATCGAAACAAGCTGGGCCTGAGTCAGGCCCAGAGCAATCACAGGATTGACGCGAATGAATTCAATGGAAACCCTTGCAATTCCTGTTAATATCAGATAAATAAAAAAGATCCATCCATCAGGATTTGTGTGTTTTCTTAGTTTTAGAAAAACTGCAACAAAAATAAAAGCAATCATGGATTCAAATAATGGAGTCGGGAAAACATATGGAGTCATTGGTATTATACCATTCGGATATGAAGTGGCGAAAATGGAACTGGTTTCTATACCATAACATCCATCACCTGATACATGGCATCCGAGTCTTCCCACTGCATATCCGAGTGACATAGGGGCTGCTGTAAGATCAAATATGCGTAAAAAATTTTCTTTATTGTATTTTATTAATATTATACAGGCCAGCAATGCAACTGTAAATCCTCCAAAAGCGGAAAGGCCTGCTCCTGAAAAAATCATTCCATAGGGGTCTCTTTCGAAATCCTTGAAATGTTCAAGAATATGAAAAAATTTTGCTCCGACAATTCCTGCAGGAATGGCAGTAAGTAGTATTTTATAGGCAAGTTCCTGATCTTTGCCATCCAGTTTCAATTCACGTTCTAATAGAAGAAAAGCAAGATAAAAACCGAGGCCGAGCATTATGCCGTAGCCTCCAATTGTTATAAATTTATAGCTGAAAATTATCGGATACATGATTTCCTCAAATATTAATTATAATTTCGCTGAACTGTAACTAACTTACTGTAAAGGTCATTTTAATCAACATTTTTTTTAATTTTGAAGAATTCCGCGGATTTTAAAGAAAAAGAATAAACATTCATTATCCGATAATAAATATGAGGTTTAAATGATAGATACGTCAAAATATGCAGATGATTTCATGAATGGTGAAAATATCAAATTATCATTCATAAGACCGTTTGATGAACTTCTGCAGATGATAAATTCTATAATAGCAAAAATTCTGTTTCGAATGGACAGGATGTACCTGCTCGATATTCTTGTCATAACATCAAGAGAGCTGATCCTTAATGCCTTTAAAGCCAATGAAAAAAGAGTTTTTATGGAATCAAAGGGAATCACGGAATTTACGTCACCTGATTATTTTTCCGCAATGGAGGAATTCCGTGAAAGAATAATGAGAAAAATTGAAATAATAGGCAATGAATTGAACAATTCTTCATATAGAATAGATTTTTCCATGATTAAAGGCGAGAATGGGTTTTTTATCAGAATAGGCAGCAATATAAATATTTATTCTGATGAACTTGAAAGAATAAATAAAAGACTTGATTATGCAAAAAAAGCATCCGAATTCGGCGATGCATATAAAAATCTGTATGATCCATCGGAAGGAGCGGGTCTCGGGATAATGCTCAGTCTGATGCTGATAAAAAGCGCCGGAATTCCCATTGATAATTTTAAAATAAAACCAGGTGAGAATTATTTTGAAACTCAGATTTTTTTCCCGGATTACAAGGATCACGATGAAATTTCAAAAACTGTCAGGGAGAAAATAATAGGCGAAATCAACGAACTGCCGACTTTTCCTGAAATAATAGCCAGGATACAGAATCTTGCATCAGATCCTGATGCATCTGTTGACAAAATAGCAGACGCATTATCGCATGATCCGTCATTGACTGCAGATATACTTAAATTTTCAAACAGCGCGGGTTTTTTTCAGGGAAAGAAAATTGAAAAGGTTTCAGAAGCAGTTATGCGGATCGGTTTAAAAAATATAAGCCTGATGCTCTCAGCTGCAGCAGCCCATATAATTCTTTCAAAAAGATATAAAAAATTTGAACAGGTCTGGGTTCACAGTATTAGGACTGCAGAGTATTCCAGAAACCTCTGCATTAAATACGGGAAAAATTCCATTGCAGAAAAAGCGTATATTGCAGGACTTCTTCATGATATAGGTTATATTATACTTCTGTCAACAGGTGAGGATGTTGTAAATATACTTTCAGAAAAACTTTCTAACAAGAAAATGAAAATATCAAAAATTATTGATGAGGCTTATTTGGGATTAAGTCATTCTGATCTGGGGTGGATGATGGCTGACAAATGGAATCTCCCTGATTTCCTGTTAAATATTATAAAAAATCATCATAATCCTGACAAATGCATTACCGATGATATCTGCAAAATTGTATATCTTGCCAATATGTTTTGCGGAATCGAAACCCAGAAATATCAGTATACTTATATTGAAAAAAATATTTACGAATCGTTTGGAATTAAAAATGAAACCGAACTTCAGAAAATTCATGCAGAACTCAAGGAAATAATATCATAAATGGGTTCATATATTGTTGAAGAAACTTCAAGCGGCCGGAAAACATTAATCTATAAAAATTCAAAGGAAATAAGGCTTCATTCAGCATACGATCCTGTAAAGGAAGCTGAAAGAAGTGTTGATTCCTTTAAAAAAGGAAGAGCTTCTATAATTCTTGTTTCAGGCCTTGCACTTGGATATCATATACCCCTGCTTAGAAAAAAATTCCCGGATAATCTGATTGTTGTCCTGGAAAATTCTTCAGATGTGGTAAAACTTTCAAGAAAACATTGTCCAGAAAACTTTATTGATGCTGTGATTGTAACTTCAATTTCAGAGCTTTCGGGTATATTCGAAACAATTGATATGTCGGGATTCAGGGGGATTGCGCATTATATTCACAGAGCCTCATATCAGCTTAATCAGTTATTTTATGATAATCTTGTGTCTGATATAAAGCAGTATATCACATCAAAGACAAGCGATCTGCTTACTCGATTTGAGTTTGAACGCAGATGGATTGAAAATATATTTTTAAATCTGCCGTATCTGTTTTCATCATATCCTGTATCAAATCTGTTCGGAAAATTTAAAGGCTATCCGGGCATAATTGTATCAGCAGGGCCGTCTTTAAGAAATAATGTTTCAATGCTCGATAAGATTAAGGACAAAGCACTTATTGTCTCAGTTGATACAGCCTATGGCGTGCTTCTGAAAAATAAAATTTCTCCCCATATTGTCATGACTCTTGACGCACAGAAATACAGCATTAAACATTTTTTAGGGCAAAAAAGCAAAGAGCCTCTTCTTCTTGCAGATATTGTGAGCTATGGCAAGATTTCCCGCGAATTTCCAGGTGAAAAAGCTTTCAGCACAACTTCAAAATTTTATCAGGGAGCGGATGGGAAAACAAAACGTGAGACTACTCCGGCCATAGACTGGCTCGAAAATATTATTGGATCAATCGGCGATTTACAGTCCGGAGGCTCTGTTGCAACAAGCGTATTTGATCTTCTCCTGAATTTAGGCTGTGATCCGATTATTCTGGTTGGACAGGATCTTGCGTATACAGGCCGTGAAATTCATGTATCAGGCACTTATCATAATGATGACTGGTTTCCTCAGACAAACAGAATTCTTAATCTTGATACTATAAACCAGAAGGTGATCCGCAAAAGAAAAATAAAATACGTAGATTCATTCGGCGGGGCAGAGCCTGTTGTTTCCGATCTGGTTTTTGATCTTTATAAAGGCTGGTTTGAAGATTCAGCCGCTAAAGTTCCGGTTAAGGTAATTAATGCTACAGAAGGCGGCGCGCGTTTAAAAAATATACCTGAAAATACTCTTGAAAAACTGGCTTTATCATTTAATAAAAATAATAATCCTCCATCAGAAGTTTTGAAAAAGGCTCTATCCGAAAATAAATTTTCAGGAAAAGAAAAGCTTATTTCCGGATTGAAAAAAGGACTGGATGATTTAAATGAAATAGACCGTATTGCAAATTTACCTGAAGAAAAACTTTCATTAACTTCAGAAATTTTTTCAATAATAAACAAAAGCGGAATGGAAAGTATATTTACTCCGTATTTAAGAAAAATCAATGTTTATTTATCACGTAACGATATTGATGAAATAAAAGCATCTGAATTTATTATAAGAGATGTTTTAAGTGCTGTAGAAAACCTGAAGGTTTTAATGAGTAATGCCTATGCGGCTCTTATGAAAATGCAATAGAACGCGGATGACGCAGATGGTTATGATGAACGCGGATTTAAGGATTTTTTTGATTGATGTAAGATATTTAAAACAATCTTTGAAAAATATATAAACTTAAGGGGAGCAAATATTAAAACAAAAAGACTTAAAACCCCAATTCTTTAATCATAAAAAATCATAAAAAATCCGCGTCATCCGCGTTCCATTTTTTTTCTTCTTTTATTTAATACTTAAAATCATAATTAATGAAGTTGCATTATTGACTAAAATTATCCTCAATACATATATCAATTTTCCATTTAAAATAATAAATGAATATAACTTAATCCTTATTAAACGTTTAAAAGTAATTGACATTATTTTATTATCAAATTTTAATCTTTTATAGAGTTTTTTAAACTTTTAATAAGGAAGTTATTTATGAAGAAATTATTATTTTTATTTATTGTTATTACATTTGTTGGGTGTTCATTAATTGCAATAAAAGATAACTATCCATCCATAGTTAGAAAACATGTTGTGCCACAAAATCCGACTTTCACTGTAATTCCAGGAAGTGATAATTTTGGTGATAAATGGCTATCTAATAAGGTTGAAACTGAAGTAATGAAATTAGGATTTCAAATAATTTCTTTTCCATCTTTAATAAATAAAGTAGATATAGGTGGTGATACAACATCACTATCAATAAATAAAATAGATAAAGGGATCGATATATCAAAATTAAAAACTTCTTATTTAATGATTGTTGATTATTATAATAATGAAATAAAAGTTATTTTAACAAGCAGTCAAGAGATTGTTGCAAAAAAAGTAATTTATAAAGATATTTTTTTAGATATTAAAATTAAAGAATTATTTACATCAATGGGTTTAATTAAATAAATTTAGGACTAAAATTGGCCGATAATATAGAAAAATATATCCGGATAAATTATTGATGAAAAAAATATATATTATAACCGCGTTTCTGATAATATGCGTAGGTTCAGCTTTTACAATTCCCAAAAAGCAGAACCATGCAAAAATAGACTGGATCTCAGGTAAAGCATTGTCAATAGCAGAAGCTAATCTTGAAATATCTGATGAAGGTGAAGTCAGGGATGCATCGAGCGGTGAGGCAGTTTCCCTTAATCACGCAAGACTTTTATCATATAAAAAAGCAAAAGAAACAGCTATGGAAAATATGATGTCTGTTTTGAAAACAGTCCGTGTGGATTCAGACAATTATTTAAGCGATATAATAGAAAAAAACGAGTTTTCCCAATCAAAAATATATGATGTTATTGCTTCAAAAGCAAAACTGAAGGAATTTCCGGGCGGATTCACCAAAACTGCCTGTTCGATGGAGCTTAAAATAAGCGATATAATTCATGTAATTCCATACAAATATCCGGCGCATAGATTTCCTGAAAGAATGGATATTCCGATTGAAACTGAATATACAGGACTTGTTGTTGATGCAAGAGGCATATCAGTTCAGCCAATGATTTTTCCGTCTATTTTAAATGAAGACGGACTTGAAATATACGGAAGATATATGGTAAATATCAACGCAGCAGGAAAAAACGGCATAGTTGCATATGCATACAATGAGCAGGATGCAATGAAGCATAAAAAAGCAGGCGATAAACCCTATTATGCAGTAGCAGTTAAATCTCTG
Organism: uncultured Leptospirales bacterium; assembly: GCA_964529415.1. Lineage (GTDB taxonomy): Bacteria > Spirochaetota > UBA4802 > UBA4802 > UBA5550 > CAYMPH01. The sequence goes on from CAZGWD010000006.1 coordinate 155,831, forward strand.
AACGGCTCGCCTGTTATTTCAGACAGGGATATAAGAAAAATTTACAGCAGTGCGGAAAATCTGAAAAAGCTTAAAAATTGCGGCGTTATTTTTATAATAGATAGAAAATAATATGAATCCTATATTTAAAATTTTAGATACAGTTTTTGGTTCGATAGGCGATGTATTGAGCAACATAAGTCCCGGAGTTCAAAGGACAATCCGCAGCGCATTTTTTACTTTAATATTTATTATTGCCATGGTTGGAATATATATAGGCTATACTAAAGGCAAAAATGCAGCTTCAATAAAAAGTGATCCTCTTGCCAAATTTACAAATCAGGTTTTCGATATAGATATTAAAAGAGAAAGAGATGACGGCAAATTCGGAGACATGCTCGAAACAGAATCAATAAATGAAATGAAAATTTCAGATCCGAAAAAAAATAAATATGCTACAAAAGACAGATTTGATCCTGATTTCGATGCAGGTATTGTTGAGGGGGGCCGGGATAAAAAAATCTGGGCGCGCCCTGAGATGGAAGACAAAAACATGATCTTTGACGGCAGCACTGATAAATTAAAAAAAGAAGAGCCTGTGCGGGATATTACCAAAAAGGGAAATCCTTTTGATAATAATAATGAAGAGATTATGGATAGAACTCAGTCGAAAATTACTCCGGATAATCCTTCAGCGATAGAATCAAATATAAAAACAGATGCGGAATCCGGCAGTGTTAAAAAAGAAAAAAGAAAATTGATCAGAAGCAGGGAATCGGGACCGAAACTTATAAACAGAGAATCGGATTTAATAAAGAACTGAATATCATGATGTTAATATATAAAAAATCATACTTATCTATGTTATTAATTTTTCTGTCAGTAATTAATATCCATGCAAAGGATTTTAAAAAAACTGAAGATATAATTAACAGCATATTAAACGAACCTGCGAAAAAATATAAACAAAATCATGAAACTCCGAAAGATAAAAATAATTTGCCTGAAAAATCAGAAAAAGAAGACAAGGATTCCGGCGACAAAGATGCTCCAATCGTATCAAAAGCTGATGAAGTTTTATATAAAACAGGCATCCAGTTTTATAACAGCGAGCAGTATCCGCAGGCTATGAAGAATTTTGATGAGCTGAAATCAAAATTTTCCAAAAGCCAGTATCTTGATTCTTCAAAAATCTGGATTGGAAAAATAAAAAATAAAGACTATAAGTATGATGATGCAATCAGGGAATTTTCAGGAGTTGGAATGGATTCAGGGGAATATCCTGCAGCCCTTTATTTAACCGGGGAATCATATCAATATAAAAGAGATTTTCTCACATCCCTTGAATATTTTGAAAAAGTTTCATCTCAGTTCCCCCAGCATGATCTTGCTGATAAAGCCATTCTAAAAATGGTAAAAATATATATGGATAATAAAAACGGCACCCAGGCTCTATATTCTGCTGTAAAAATTATAAAATATTATCCAACAAAAGATACTGTAGACGATGCTTATTATCTTCTTGGCAAAATATATGAAAAAGACCAGTCTTTTCTTGATATTGAAACAGCGAGAAAATTTTACAGGCTCTTCCTGAAAAAAGCTGCCGCAGGAGACCCGTTGTTTGCGAAATCTCCTCTTTTAAAGAGGGTCGAATCAGATTTAAAGAGATTGGAAAGAGATTATTTTAACCTTGAGAAGTAATTATACCAAAGTCTGAAAATATTATAACATCAAATCTTCTAATTTTTTCCATTTATTAAAACCAAAAAAAATTTATAATCAATTTAAATAATTTTGTTTAAAAATTGTTTATTTCTTAAAAAAACATTGACATTTTTATGCTCAAATTTATGAAATTTGTATATTCATTGTTTGTTATATATTTTAATGTTTTTAAGATTAAAATAGAATTATACTGAATAAAAAAATTAAATTATATATGGAGGTTTACATGTTAAATCAATTAGTTGATACACGTGACGTAAGATTTGTATTATTTGAACTCCTTGAAGCGGAAAAACTTAACAAATACTCAAAATACGCAGATTATGACAAGGATACTTTTGATGCAACTATTGATCTTGTGGAGAAAATTTGCGTAGAAGAGGTTTATCCAACAAATGATCTTGGCGACAAAGAAGGCGGCTGTGTTTATGATCCTGCAACAAAGCAGGTAAAGATTCCTCCTTGCTACAAACCTGTATTGGATGCTTATTATGAAGCAGGCTTTTACGGTTTATCAGACGATCCTGAGCATGGCGGAAGCGGGATGCCTGTAGTAATCAATGCAGCTGTTATGGAATATGCATGTGCAGCAAACTATCCTCTTGGAATGTATCCGGGCCTTTCTCATGGAGCAATGGAACTGATAGTTTCATTCGGAACAGAAGAGCAGAAGCATAAATACATCCCAAAAATGATGACCGGCGAATGGGGCGGAACAATGTGCCTTACCGAACCTGAAGCAGGATCAGATGTCGGTAATCTTAAAACCAAAGCAGTAAAACAGCCTGACGGAACATATAAAATCAAAGGTCAGAAAATTTTTATCTCATCCGGTGAAAATGATTATTATAAAAACATTATTCACCCTGTTCTTGCCCGTATTGAAGGAGATCCAAAAGGAACAAAGGGTATTTCAATCTTTATTGTTCCTAAATTTCTTATTAACGAAGATGGATCTCTTGGAAAGCAAAACGATGTAGTTTGTACCGGAATCGAACATAAAATGGGAATAAAAGGTTCTTCAACTTCTTCTCTTTCATTCGGAGATGAAGGAACTTGTACAGGTTATCTCCTTGGAGAAGAAAGAAAGGGTATGAAAATCATGTTTCAGATGATGAACTATGCCCGTATGGGAGTTGCTCTCCAGGCTCAGGGAAATGCATCTACAGCTTATATGCACGCTATTACTTATGCAAAAAACAGACTGCAGGGTGCGCATGTAACTCAAATGCTGAATCCTGAAGCTGCACTTGTTCCAATCGTTCAGCATCCTGATGTTGTACGCATGCTTCTCTGGATGAAATCGCATCTTGAAGGACAGAGAATGCTCACTTATTTCATGTTTTACAATATCGACCTTGCCCAGGTTGCTGAGGGCGATATGCAGAAAGAAGCAAATGGACTTGTTGAGCTTCTTACTCCAATAAGTAAAGCCGGCTGTACAGACAAGGGAGTTGAAATTACTTCTGAGGCTGTTCAGATCTACGGCGGTTACGGCTACTGTGCTGATTATCCTGTAGAGAAATATATGAGAGATTCAAAAATTCTTGCTGTATGGGAAGGAACAAACGGTATCCAGTCTATGGACCTTACAATGAGAAAAATTTTAATGAACCCTGAGCAGTTTAACCTGAATGCATGGAAGAAGAGAGTTCAGCAGACAGTTGATAAAGCCAAGGGCATTGTTGATGAAAAATATATCGAGCTTGTAGAGCGCGGCGTAAAAAGATTAGATGATGTAATTGAAATGATGAAAAAACAAATGGGTGAAATGAAATTTATGCACCTGTTCATGAATGCAACTCCACTTCAGCAGGCTATGTATATGCTTGCTATGGCTTGGGTTCATCTATGGAGCCTTACAATTACTGTACCTAAGCGTAAAGCCCTTGTAGGCGATCTCAAAGGTGCAGATCTAAACAAACTTCTTGCTGATAATGCTGAAGCTGCATTTTATACTGGTAAAGTTCTTTCTTCCCAGTTCTATATTGGCATGGAATTTCCTAAATATTTTGGCAAGATCGAAGCGATGATGTTCGGAGAGGCTGCAGTTATTAAAGCTACACCTGACATTTTTACCGGAGCACTTGCAGAATAATTATTATTAAATTGATTTTTGAAAGCCTCCGGAACAAAATTCCGGAGGCTTTCTTTTATATAAGGGAATCTCGAATATTCATGATTGCTGATAAAACAAAAAAAATTTCAGATAGTTTTAGAAAATTTTTAGTTAAATATTTTAGTTAAATATTTTAGTTAAATATTTTAGTTAAAAGTTTAAAAGATTATTTTCTCTCCAGCATTGATTGTTTAAATTTCAAATCCCTGAAAGCTCCTTTTTTAATGTCGGGTTCCGCGTTTATTTTTTAGTTGACATTTTTTTAATCCATTGTCCAATAATAGTTGTATAATATCTGAACAAAATGTTGAAAAAATTTAAAAACCTGACCGGGAATTTTTTCCGGTTTGCTGTATGTTTAATATTTCTCGCCATAGCTATACCTTCATCTGCTGAATATCTTTTCCTCAAAGACGGAAGCATAATCAACTGCAAAGTAATTGAGGAAACACCTGTATATATTACAATTAAAACCGATAAAGAAAATAATGAAATCTATACCCAGGATAAAGTTTTAAGAGTCTTATATACTGAGCTGAATATGGGAAAAATTTATGTTCAGCTGAAAAACGGCAAATCTATGAGAGTATTTATGGTAGATGAGGACAGGAATACCTACACTTTCAGGAAGGATATCTACAAACCTGAAGAATTCAAGATTAAACGCGCGGAAGTCATGTTTATTACAGAGAGGAACCCTTCAGGGCTTAAAGGTGAACCGGAGCTGTATTCTATCACCCTGACATGGTACCAATCGTTTGAAAAAATGGAAAAATTCAATATATATATTAAAAAGAAACAGGATGAGAATTTTACACTCATAGGTGAATCAGAGGAAATCAGATATGTTGTAAAAAATCTAAATAGCAACACAAATTATATAATAAGGATAACAGGAATTGACGGCGAAAATCTGGAAACCGCCCCGAGCAATGAAATTGAAATACTTACAAAAAATCTGCCTCCATTCAGGCCTGAAAAAGCTTTTTATGAAAAACAGAAAAACGGAGATTACTTTCTGCAATGGGATAGTGCAGAAGACTCGGATGGCCGGGTTGTTAATTATATTATATACCGGTTGTGGAATAATAAAACTGAAAAATTTGCCAGGACCTCTGCAAATGAACTTCTGATAAAAGGCCCTGTTAATTTTGAAAAATTATATGTGCGGGCTGTTGATGACAGGGGTGCCGATTCGCTTAGCAGAGTTTTTGATGAATATATTTACAGGGTGCCGACCGCTCCGGAAAAAGTTTTATTTGAAAAACTCGGTGATGGAAATTACCAGCTGACATGGGATAAATCAAAGGGCAGGATTGAAAAATATATAATATCAAAAATTTATAATAACAAACGGGAAAAAGTCGCGGAAACCATTGAAACTGAATTATTACTTGAGAAAACAAATAAGTTTGAGAGTCTTTATGTTAAAGCTGTTGATAACAGAGGAGCTGAATCACCTGAAAGAATTTTTAATGAATCAAAAAATAAAATTCCGTCAAATACTGAAAAAGATTCTGCACGGTACTTCCTCAAAGACGGAAAGGACAGGTTTATCGAGGTCAGCTTTTCAGGTATACCCGGTGATGAGGCAAAGAAAAGGGTCAAAGATTTAAAAAATCTGTTTTCAGGATGGGGGAGGATAACTGCTGGTAATATTGAATTTTATTTTACTTCAGATGGAATATATCCTAAAATAAAAATAAAAAAAATTTCCTACAATGAAGAAAATCTGATCCCGTATCTTCCTGCCGGATTATCGTTTCATGATAAGAAGGATGGGTTGCACTACATTTTACATATTTCTGTAGATAATAAATCTTATATACTGAACGGGATATATATTGACGAGGAAAACTTTCTTAAGGAAATAAATAGTTCTATTATAAAAAAGCAAAACAAAGAACAAACTCAAACAGTTGAAAAACCGGAAATAAAAGAAGATGATAAAGTCAAAAAAGTACAACACCGGCTTTCAGCATCTCTCGATGTAAATTATCTTATCCCTACCGGATTATGGGCGGATTTATTCTCCGGCGGTTATGGGTTTATGGCCGGTGTAACTCTCAACAACGCTGGAATTTCAATTAACGATAAAACAATTTTTCATCTGGATTTTTCACTTTTAATCGGATATCACCAGCTTATGTCTAAGGCTACCCTTCCGGGTAGCACCAGTTTTATAAATACAGCATTTATGGTGCCGATATGTTTGTATTCAAGATACAATTTTAATATCATCAATCTTTTCTTTATATCTCTAAAGCTTGGTGTGGGTATAAATTTTAACAATATTGAATACAGTCAGCAGCAGAATTCCGGCGGATATACACCGGCAGCTATAAGGCAATGGGCGCCTTCAATCAGCCTCGGGCTGCAGATCGGATACCCGGTTATAAAGGATAAAATAATGCTGCTTGCAGGTGCGGAATACAGGTGGATGTTTGAAAGGAGTATGACATCTGACTCTATTTTATTTCAGCTTGGAGTGGAATATTCTTTTACCGTTTTCGGGAAATAGTCATGAAAATGCTTCCTTTGAATCATTAAATATCTAATGAGAATATGTAATTTGTGTTATTAAAAAAGGTGGGGTAAAAACTTTTTGTTTATTATAGAAGTTAGCTATTAAAAAAATAATAACATGATCATTAAAAAATTATACAAGAAACAACCTGGAACATTCTGCAAGTATAGCATAGTGATTTGTATTATTTTTGTGTCCTGCCTTTCCTGCAACCATGAAGTTTACTGGCCGCTTTACAATACAACCCTGACTGTGACTTACAATCCAAATTCAGGGTCTGGTGGCGCAGTACCTGTTGACAGCACGATTTATCATACTAATGATATTGTAACAGTCAAGGCCCTTTCCGGTACAGGCCTTAATAAAGGAGGCAGCCCTTTCATCTACTGGAGTATGAATTCAGATGGTTCAGGAACGAGATATACAATGAATGAAACATTCACCATGGGCAGTTCGGATGTTGTATTGTATGCACAGTATGATACAACCAGAACAACTCCTTATGCATTACGGGATATAGGCCCTGCCGGTGGATATATTTTTTATATTGCAGCAGACTATTCCAGCGGATGGAGATACATGGAGGTTTCACCTGATGACGCAGCAACTTCTGTAGAATTCGGTTGCTGGGGTATATCAGTCGGACCGACATCCAGAAACATCGGGACAGGGAAGGAGAATACGGATCAAATTTTAATTGGCTGCCCGGCTACAACCACAGGTGCTTATGCATGCTCTAATTATTCCTTAAACGGTTATAATGACTGGTTTCTGCCGTCATATTATGAGTTAATCGAAGTAAATACACAGATTCAGAATTTCGGCCTTGGCGGATCATGGATTAACAATTATTACTGGAGTTCTACAGAATATGACCCTGGTCAGATAATATATGGCGCATTTGGATATAATTTTATAACTAATTCGGCTGGTGGTCCTAGTAAGGGGGATTGGCGACATATTCGAGCAGGAAGGCGTTTTTAAAAAAGGCTTCACGACCGACGGAACAAGTCTTTTCGTAACTGATTGAGCTAATAACAAAATCCGCAGGATTTATTGATTATAAATTCTCCCCTGTATCCGGAGAAAGCCGTTCAGTTTTGCCGGAAAGGTATGTTAGCAGGATTCTTTTTTTTGTGAAGCTGTATTCGCAGAGGTCGGATGATGTTTCCCTGAACCAGACACTTGTTCCATTTTGAGGATTGATTTTTAAAAAGAAATATTTTTGTTTATCATCTATAAAAACAGAATATAGATAATTATTAAAAATTACCTGAAAACAGGATTTTCCCTGTATTTCCCAGAGATTTTTGCCGTCAGATTTATCGAGAGCCATGAGGAAGCCTGTGATTTCGTCAGATTCACAGGAAACATAGAAAATATTTTTATCTTCTATTATGCTGACAATATAAATTGATTCATCAACCTTCTTTATCCATTTTTTATTGAGAGTTTTTTTATCTTTGCAAAGTAAAATGGACTTTTCTGCATCATAGGATAAAATGTGATCTTTTAAATCAAAATATATGCAGTTTTCTATATTCATTTTTAGAAACTTTAATAAATTTCACCGATTATTTCGCCGGTTTTAATTTTTTTTCCTGCCTTTAGTTTATTCATGTTCCCGGCTTTTTTTTCAATTAGCAGAACTATTGTTGAGCCAAGATGAAATTTTCCGAGTTCATCTCCGGCTTTAACCGGAATCTGTTCTTTTTTATTAAAAACAGTTTCTGTTTTTTTCCTGAAGAAGCCTTTGTTTGTAATAATATTATTATATGAAAGGGTTATTCTTCCTACATTCATTGCTCCGACTTTACAAACTGCAATCATTCCCTTGCGTGTTTCAATAAATGATGTCAGTCTTTCGTTGATTGAGAATAATCCATGGAGACCTCTAACCATGAATTCCTGCACTGTAAAAAGTCTTCCCGGAGTATATAGCCAGGATGAAATTTTACCATCCGATGGAGAATGTATTCTGTGGTAATCGCCAGGAGCAAGATAAAGTGTAGCAAAAGAACCATCAATGAATTTTGATGCAAGGGATGACGGCAATAGATCTGAAATAGTATATTCAATGCCTTTTGCCTGAATTAATTTGTCACCGGTGATTTTTCCAAAACTGTCAATTCGTGCATCAACAGGCGATAATATTTTTTTACCGGTTGTATCAAATTTTCTTTTTCCTGGAATCAGGCTTCTTGTGAAAAATTCATCAAGATTTTTAAAGCCATTATCCGGTTCAGTATAATCGCTTCTGATTACTCCGAATTTTATCGAGTACCAGGCAATAATACTTTTTAACATTGATTGTGGAAAATTTATTCTGGTAATAAGTCCGAAAATTCTTGATATTAATGCTGTCGGCAATATTTTAAATATATAAATTGCAAACTGAATTTTAATGTTTCTGTCCATTGTTTATTTTACCTGAGTTTTATCTTTATTCAGAATAATTATTTAAATTATAAAAATGTTTATTTTCATAAAAGGCAGTATAAGTGCATATCTGTCAATTATAAAGAAATAATAGTTAAGAAAAAATACTCCGGATTTAACTATCGCTTGACTTAGAAATAGGGATGAATAAAAATTGTTTGCTGAAATTAATTTGAGATTAAATGAGCAGCTACAGCTCTTCTATGGAGTTATACAACAATGACAGGAGTTCAACATTATGGCTGGTAAATTAAAAATGAAATCAATGGACGGCAATGGGGCGGCATCTCATGTTGCTTATGCATTTACCGAAGTAACAGCTATTTATCCTATTACGCCTTCAACAACAATGGCTGAAAATGTAGACGATTGGGCTGCATACGGAAAGAAAAACATTTTTGGAGATATTGTCAAGGTTGCTGAGATGCAGTCTGAAGCAGGTGCAGCAGGATCAGTTCATGGCGCTCTTCAGTCCGGAGTTCTTGCGACAACCTTTACCGCATCTCAGGGACTTTTGCTTATGATACCGAATATGTATAAAATTTCAGGGGAACTTCTCCCTGGAGTATTTCATGTAAGCGCCAGATCTCTATCAACAATGGCTCTTTCAATATTTGGCGATCATTCTGATATTTATTCAATCAGGCAGACCGGATTTGCAATGCTTGCAACAGCCGGCGTCCAGGAAGTAATGGATCTTTCCGGGGTTGCCCATCTTGCTGCTATAAAAAGCAGAGTGCCTTTTCTGCATTTTTTTGACGGGTTCAGAACCTCTCATGAAATTCAGAAAATTGAAGTAATAGAATATGAAGATTTAGCAAAACTTATAGATTATAAAGAGCTCGATGCTTTCAGGGAAAGAGCTTTAAATCCGGAGCATCCTGTAACAAGAGGAACTGCAATGAATCCGGATATTTATTTTCAGGCAAGGGAAGCTTCCAATTCATATTATGATGCGGTTCCAGATATTGTAGAAAATTACATGAAAGAGATAACAAAAATTACCGGCAGGGAATACCATCCATTCAATTATTACGGAGCGCCTGATGCTGAGAATATTATTGTAGCTATGGGTTCTGTATGCGAAACTATTTCAGAGACTATAGATTATCTTATAGCTAAAGGGGAGAAGGTAGGTTTGATTTCTGTTCATCTTTACAGGCCTTTTTCTGCGAAATATTTTATGAATGTATTTCCGAAAACAGTAAAAAAAATAGCTGTACTGGATAGAACAAAAGAGCCTGGAGCTAATGGCGAGCCGTTATATCTTGATCTCAGGGAGATGTTTTACGGTAAAGAAAATGCGCCTCTTATTGTCGGAGGAAGATACGGTTTAAGTTCAAAGGACACAGTTCCGAAACATATTATTTCTGTTTATGATAATCTTAAACAGAAAGAACCAAAAAACGGCTTTACAGTAGGAATAACTGATGACGTGACATTTAAATCACTTCCGCTTGGACCTGATGTAAGTGTTGTTCCTGAGGGAACATTCGAAGCGAAATTTTACGGTCTTGGATCAGATGGTACCGTTGGTGCAAATAAAAATTCAATTAAAATTATCGGAGATACAACCGACCGTTATGCACAGGCATACTTTGCGTATGATTCCAAGAAATCCGGCGGGGTTACCGTTTCCCATCTCAGGTTCGGTAAAAAACAGATCAAATCCACATATCTGATTAATTATCCTGATTTTGTCGCTTGTCATGTCCCGTCATATCTGAAACAATATGATATGCTGAGAGGCATGAAAAAAGGCGGGACTTTTTTACTGAATAGCGTCTGGGATGCTGAAGAAACAAAAAGAAGACTTCCTGACCATATGAAGAAATTCATGGCTGTGAATGATATAAAATTTTATATTATAAACGCAACAGTAATCGCAGAAGAGCTTGGCCTTGGCGGTAGAACAAATTCAATTATGCAGGCTGCGTTTTTTAAGCTTGCAGAAGTAATTCCTTATAAAGATTCAGAAAATGAAATGAAAAAAGCCATCAAGAAATCATACGGCAAAAAGGGCGATGATGTTGTAAATAAAAATTACTCTGCAGTTGAAAAAGGCGGCGAAGGAATTGAAAAAATAGAGATACCTGCAGAATGGAAGAATATTACTGTAAAGGATGCTCCAGATGACGCGGATCTGCCGGATTTTGTTAAAAATATTGCAAGGCCGATGGGGCATCTACTTGGTGATGATCTTCCTGTAAGTGCATTTGCTGATATGGCAGATGGAACTCATCCTCAGGGAACATCTGCTTATGAAAAAAGAGGAATTGCAGTAAATGTTCCAGAGTGGCATGATGAAAACTGTATCCAGTGCAACCAGTGTTCGTTTGTCTGCCCTCATTCAGTTATCAGGCCGTTTCTAATGACTGAACAGGAAGCTGCCGGAATTCCTGCAGGCACAAAAATAATAAAGGCTGTAGGCAAAGGCTTTGAAGGATTTCAGTATAGAATACAGATAAGTCCTCTTGACTGTACCGGCTGCGGAAACTGCGCTGATATATGCCCTGCAAAACAGAAAGCATTAATCATGAAACCTATTACAACTCAGGAGATTGAGATTGAGAGGTGGAATTATTTTATAAATAATGTATCTTGCAAATCGAACATAATTGCCAATAATACTGTTAAAGGCAGCCAGTTTACCAAACCGCTTTTTGAATTTTCAGGAGCTTGCGCAGGCTGCGGCGAGACACCTCATATAAAACTCCTTACACAGCTTTTCGGTGACAGAATGATGGTGGCAAATGCAACTGGATGTACATCAATCTACAGCGGTTCATCTCCTGCAACTCCTTATACTGTTAATGAAGATGGATGCGGACCTTCATGGGCAAGTTCACTTTTTGAAGATAATGCGGAGTATGGCTTTGGTATGAATCTCGGTGCGAGCCACATGAGAGAGCATATCAGCAATCTTGCAAAAGAACTTATTAATGAAACAAAATCTGAAGAATTAAAAGCCGCATTAAAAGAATGGGAAGAATCCTCATTGTTTGGTGAAAAATCAAAATTAGCTAAAAAAGCGCTTATACCGCTTCTGGAAAAAGAGGATAATCCAAAAGCGAAAGAAATTTTAAAGCAGAAGCAGTTTCTGGTTAAAAAATCTATTTGGATTATCGGCGGAGACGGATGGGCATATGATATAGGATATGGCGGTCTTGATCACGTTCTATCAATGGGCGATGATGTTAATGTACTTGTTGTTGATACAGAGGTTTATTCCAATACTGGCGGGCAGGCTTCCAAATCATCTCCTACTGCAGCTGTTGCAAAATTTGCTGCATCTGGAAAAAAAATGAGAAAAAAAGATCTCGGTTTAATGGCTATATCCTATGGTTATGTTTATGTAGCTCAGGTTGCAATGGGCTCAAACCAGAATCAGTATCTTAAAGCAGTTCTTGAGGCTGAAAGCTATCCCGGACCTTCGCTTGTTATTGCATACTCTCCGTGTATAAACCATGGCCTCAGATCCGGAATGGGGAAATCCCAGCAGGAAGCTAAAAATGCTGTAGAAGCCGGTTACTGGCACCTTTACAGATATAACCCGCTGCTTGAAAAAGAAGGCAAGAATCCGTTTATACTCGATTCAAAAGAACCTCAATGGGATAAATTTCAGGATTTTTTAATGGGAGAAGTAAGATACACGACGCTATTAAAAGAGTTTCCTGATACTGCAAGAGAACTTTATCAGGCGGCAGAAGATAATGCGAGATGGAGATATAAAACATATCAGAAATTATCACAATCTCCAGTCTGATAAGCAGAATAAAAATGGATTTACTCTCAGTTTTTTTAATAGCCGCGGGCCTGTCTATGGATGCGTTCGCGGTTTCTTTGTCTACAGGATTGGCACTCAGATGCACTGCAATTGATGCGTTTAAGCTTGCTTTTTTCTTCGGTTTTTTTCAGTTTATGATGCCGGTTATAGGCTGGGCAGGAGCAAGCCGTTTCAGCGATCTGATATCGAGTTTTGATCACTGGATTGCATTTGCCCTTTTATTGATCATCGGGTTAAAAATGATTTATGAATCACTTCAGAAAGATGAAGACAGGGTATGCCTTGTTTTGAATTTAAAGACTCTGTTTATTCTTGCAATTGCCACAAGTATTGATGCTCTTGCAGTTGGAATAAGTTTTGCATTTCTGAATGTTTCTATAGTTCAACCGGTAATAATTATAGGCGTGGTTACTTTTTTGTTTTCTCTTGCAGGTGTTTATATAGGGAAGAAATCCGGTCATTTCTTTGAAAAAAAGATGGAATTCATAGGTGGCTTAATCCTTATATTTATTGGAATAAAAATTCTGGTTGAACATATTTTTCTAAAATAAATTTAAGATATTCCGATAATAATTATGTCTCATCGTTGTTTTGATGTGATTATAATTTTTCTGGAAGGTCAATTTTATGAAAAAAATGATTATTATAATTTTTATTACTTTATTTGCTGTTTCATTCCTGTCTGCACAGGTAAAAAATCCTAAATCCGCTCTTGAGCAGGCTGCAGATGACTCCAAATATCAGTCAGGCGCGATGTTTTTCAGTTTGAACAGGTATGACAAGGCATTGCAGGAGTTTTCCGAGTATCTGGAAATTTATTATAATGGAAATCACAGACACGAAGCATATAAAAAAATAGCTGAAATTTATATATTGAGTTTTGATTATCAGAAGGCAGCGGATAAATATAAATTATTATATGAAGAATTCAGCTCAAGCGAAGACGGCCTTGAGGGATATTTCAGAGCAGGAATCTGCTATCAGAAAATGGGCTATGATGATAAAGCAAAGGATATTTTTACTGAAATACAGACGAATTATCCTGAATCATCATTTGCAAGGCAGTCGCAGGCTCAGCTTGATTTGATGAAAATATTGGCATCTGACGGTATTGTTTCTAAATAGTCCGCGAATTTATAGCAACTGAATTTAAACTAATTATTGATTTACTACTTGACTCTCTGCTGATTTTTTGATTGTATGAATATTAAAGGATTATTGATGCAAATTACAGAGGATCATCCGGCAGGCAATTTGAAACAGACAATTAAAAAAGCAGTTAAAAGCAAACTTCCGGCAAAGAAACTGAAATCAGATACAAATGACGGAATTGACAGCAGTTCCCTTTTAAAAGCTATAGATGAAGGAATGCTGACTGAATCTATCGAAAAAATTATTTTTATTAAAAAACTCATGTCGCGGATTCAGTAAATAATATGGAAATTGAAATAAAAAAAAGCTTCACAAAAGATATCGACAAGATCCGTGATAAAAAAATTTTAAACACTATAAATGATATTATAGTTCAGATTGAAAAGTCATCCATGCTGAAGGAAATCAAGCTGATAAAAAAGCTGGAAGGCTCAAAAAAACACCACCAGATAAAAATCGGCGATTACAGATTCGGTCTATTCGTTGAAAATAATATTATTCACCTGGTTCGATTTCTACACAGGAAAGAGATTTACAGATATGTACTGTAAGGGAATTATCACAATTCAGTAGTATCAAATTTCTTTTTATCCTCTCGGCATATCTTCTGCGTTATGGACCTCCCGCTCATTCCGCATGGAGGGAGTCCTCCGCCCGGATTAGTCCACTGGCCAAGCATATAGAAATTTTTTAAACCCGGAAGCGTCTGTCCGAGATTTTTCATCATATTTTTCCGTGTTGGGGCAAAACCCTCGTAACTGCCGCGCCAGTTTCCTGTATAGCGGATTATTGTTGCAGGTGTTGCAACATCAACAACTTCTACTGCTTTTTTAAAACCTGCGAATTCAGAATCGATTGCATCAATTATTGCTTTAGAAACCGCAAGTTTTTCGGCACTGTATTTTTTTGGGTTTTCATCGCGTAGTATTGTCCAGTATGTTTCATTGCGGGTTGATATCATTACCATGGCTGAGGTTTTACCTTTAGGAGCGTTTGTAGGATCAAAAGACATGAATCTTACACCTAAGGTTTTAAGGCGCAGCGCACCATTTTCGAGTATTATTTCCTTTTTAACAGGGAAAATGGACATTGAAGGCTGATTGCTGAAATCTTTATTAAGGCCGATTCCAATCTGAATTATAGAAGGGAAAAGCGAATAAGATTCATAAGCGTTTTTAAGAAGTGGTGATATGTATTTGCCTTCAAGCATCGAATAAATTGTTGTGTATCCGTCAGCTGCTGAAATAACTCTGTCAGCTTTATGTTTTTTTCCATTGGATAATATTCCTGTAACTGTATCGTTTTCTACCAGAATCTTTTCAACTTTTTCTTTGTAATGGATTTTTCCTCCAAGGGTAATATAGCGCGCTTCAATTGAGCGTGAAAAAGCAAGCGAACCTCCGATAGGATATCCTGCAGATTTTATATTCATGTAGCCGAGCATCATCATCATACCGCTCATTGGAAAATCCGGCAGGCCGTTTTCCTGATAAAATGTTCCGAAGAATTCTTTCAGAATAGGGCTTTTCAGTCCTGATGCAAATAATGAAGAACTTATTTTACCCCATTTTAGAAAAGCTGGAAGAGCAGATAAAGCACCTGTAATCATTGAAATATTTTTTAAAAAAGAATGTTTTCCAATAGGCATATCAAGAGCAGACATCTTTTTAATTCCTTTGCAGAAAGCGCTAATCTGCGCTTTATCATCAGGTCCGAGACGGAGCATCTCTTTTTCGAGACGATCGGGATCAGTATACATGGTAAATTTGGTTCCATCAGCAGATTTATAGGTTACGTATTCATCCCATTCAACAAACTTGCGGTTTTTTACAGCTCCAAGCTCCTTCCAGATGATATGCATATCGGTTGAAGGGCCAGATCCCATAAGCCAGTGAATACACCCGTCAAACCTGTACCCTTTTCTGGTCCAGGCTGTGCAAAGTCCTCCAGGCAGATTATGCATTTCAAATATTTCTGTATTATATCCATTCATCTGGAGGTATGTTCCTGCAGCAAGGCCTGCAATGCCTCCTCCGATAATAATTATATTACCATTCATAAATACACTCCATTAAATTTCGTAAATTTAATCACTAATCCATCAAATTGAAAATAAGTTCAAGAATAAATTACTTTTCATGCCTTCAAATAACTTTCTTTTAAAACTTGACAAAAAAGCCCTGTTTTTAGGTTTATATCATCTGTTAATTCTAATGTGAAAATAATTGAATTTTTTAAATAAATAAATAAATTATCCAGGGAATAAATATGTTTGAAAATAAATCTTACTGCGGCGAAATAAAAGAATCAGATGAAGGAAGGGAAGTTACCCTTGCTGGCTGGGTAGATACAAAACGAGATCTTGGCGGAATTATCTTTATTGAGCTAAGAGACGTAACCGGGCTGATTCAGGCTGTGTTTGATTCATCAGTTTCACCTGCTGCAGCTGCTGATGCTGATAAAGCCAAATCTGAATATGTTGTTTATATAAAAGGCAAAGTAAGAAAGCGTTCTGCTGAAACAGTAAATCCTAATCTTCCAACAGGAACAATTGAAGTTGCTGCAGATACTATAGAAATACTAAATGCTTCAGCTCCGCCTCCATTCCCGATCAATACAAGGGATAATCTGAGTGAAGAGGTGAGACTTAAATACAGGTTTCTCGACCTCAGACGCGAGGAAATGAAGGAAGCTGTTATCAAGAGACATCTGCTAATGCAGAGCACAAGAAAATATCTGGTTGAAAAAAGATTTTTTGAAATTGAAACTCCAATACTGAATAAATCAACACCTGAAGGTGCAAGGGATTTTCTTGTGCCAAGCAGAATAAACAAGGGTGAATTTTACGCGCTTCCCCAGTCTCCCCAGCTGTTCAAGCAGATTCTTATGATTGCAGGCTATGACAGATATTTTCAGATAGTTAAATGCTTCAGGGACGAAGACCTCAGAAATGACCGCCAGCCGGAATTCACGCAGATTGATATGGAATTTTCATTCATCAATCAGGATATGGTGATTAAACTGATAAACGGCCTGCTTAAATCAATAGTAAAAGATGTTATTGGGCGAGATATTGAGGATGATATTATCCGCATAACATATGACGAAGCTGTATCAAAATACGGCACAGATGCTCCTGATACAAGATTCGGTCTTGAACTCCGCGACTGCGGAGACATTTTTGCGAAATCAACATTTAATGTGTTTTCGGGCGGGCTTGCTTCAGGAGGAATCATCAAGGGATTCGCTGTTGAGGATGACGGAAAAATTTCAAGAAAGATGAGCGATGACTATACCGAGCATGTAAAGATATTCGGAGCTAAAGGTTTTCCAATGGTCCGTTTTAAAGATGGAAATCTTGAAGGCGGAATTTCCAAATTCATAAGCGAAGAAGAAAAAAACGGACTTGTAAAAAGATTCTCGTTATCCAAACCGGCAATTTTATTTTTTTCTGTGGACAAGGCGTCTGTGGTTAACCAGACACTTGCCAACATGAGAAAAAAAGTTGCGCATGATCTGAACCTAATTGATGAAAACAAACTTAACTTTCTCTGGGTTACAGACTTTCCTCTATTTGAATATGATGAAAAGGAAAAAAGATTTTTCGCGAAACATCATCCTTTTACAGCTCCGGCAGTTGAGGATATTCCAAAACTTGAAAATCTTAAACCGGAAGATGCGGATTTAATAAAGGCTCAGGCTTATGATATAGTTTTAAATGGAAGCGAAATCGGAGGCGGTTCGATCAGGATCAGCAATACAGATCTTCAGAGTAAAATTTTCTCACTTCTGGGTATATCAAAAGAAGAGGCAGATGTTAAATTTTCATTCCTGCTTGAGGCTTTGAAATATGGAGCACCTCCTCATGGAGGTCTTGCACTCGGCCTTGACAGGATAATGACGCTTCTGTTAAAAAGAAATTCAATAAGAGATGTTATAGCTTTTCCAAAAACACAAAAGGGTCAATGCCTGATGAGCGGAGCCCCTTCACATGTTGTTCTGGAACAGCTAAGAGAGCTCTCGATAAGGGTTGTTGAAAAATAATATGCATGAAAGCGTATTTGAAATAGACAATAACGCCATATTAAAATCGATCTGCGGAAGCAGTGACAGAAATATCAGAAAAATTGAAGAGCTTTCTGAGGCTTCAATAATTCCGCGCGGATCAACACTCGTTATTAAAGCATCAAAAGAAAGAAATGACAGGCTGATGAAGCTTCTTCATTTAATGGCAGACATTCTTGACCAGAAAGACAGCTCTTATGAGTTTGATGATTTCGATATCAGGTACCTCACGCGATCTTTCATGTCCGGACAGCAGCTGAATGCGGATGATTTCAGCAGCCTTAAAATGAAATTTCCTGATAATGGGAAAATTATTGTTCCGAAAACCATCAATCAGGCTGATTATATCAATTCCATGAATAAAAATCCCGTTACAATCGGGATTGGACCTGCAGGTACAGGTAAAACATATCTTGCAGTTGCTTCTGCTATATTCAATTTATTAAGAGGAAAGATTCAGCGTATAATTTTAACCCGTCCTGCAGTGGAAGCCGGTGAAAATCTGGGATTTCTTCCCGGAGATCTTATTCAGAAAATCAATCCGTATTTAAGGCCGCTATACGATGCGCTATTTGACATGCAGTCAGTTGAAAGAGTTGCAGCATTGATTGAAAAAGAAATAATTGAAATTGCTCCGCTCGCATTTATGCGCGGAAGAACTTTAAATAACGCATTCGTAATACTCGATGAAGCACAGAATACAACATCGTCGCAGATGAAAATGTTTTTAACCAGGCTCGGCAATAATTCCCGATTTGTAATCTCAGGAGACATTACCCAGGTTGACCTTGACATTTCAAAGAAATCAGGACTTTCGCACGCGCATAAAGTATTGAAAGATGTAAGGGAAGTCAGGTTTATTGAATTTGCCAAAGAGGATATTTCGCGCCATCCGGTAGTTGAAAAAATAGTTGCTGCTTATGAAAAGCACGAGGGAAGGGATAGCTGATATGGGATCTCTTTATAAAAATTTTATCCAGAAAATCGATTTTGTTGCACGCACTCCCAATCTAAAGTTTTCATTTATAGGCATTATTTTTGTTATATTCCTTTCTACAATTCTGCTAACTTTTAAAATGTCAGGTTCTTATTATGATTATTCTATAGGAGATATAGCTGCAGCAGATATAAAAGTAATCAAGGATATAAATTACGAAAATGCAGCTGAAACTGATAAAAAAAAGAAGCTTGCTGAAGAGTCAATGCTTCCGGTTTACGACAGGGATGATTCTGTCCTGCTTGATAAGATGAAGATGTCCGGAATTTTTTTCGATTCAATCGCAAATATTCTCAGAGAAAATCCTCCAATCGGAACAGATGATCTGACATTTCAGGTGCTTGCTCTCAAGTCAAGACTTCCGAAATATAATTCTCTGCCGAATGATGTAATTGCATCTTTATTCAGATTCGGAAATACAGATGAATTGAAAAAAATCTCGAATAAAATTTTTATATATTTATATGGGGAAAATGAAAGAGGTATTATTGAAAATCACCCTGTAAAAAAATCTGATAATATGAAAGTTGTTTTAAGATATATTAAATCTGATTCAAAAGATGAAAAAATTACAGATTTTTCAGGCATAATTAATGTCAATGAAGCAAGAAATATTATTCCGAAATATGTATATTCATCATCGCCGAATCTTCCAAAGAAAACTCAGATTGCTCTTTCAGCTTATTTATCAGATCAGATCATTTCAAATGTAGTTGTAAATGAAGTTGAATTTAAAAGAAGAACTAACGAAAAAATTTCATCTGTAAAACCTTCAATGAGTATTTTGAAAAAAGGCCAGATTCTTGTCAGGGAAGGCGATAATATAACTCCTGAAATATTCAGCAGAATTCAGATATTGAATAAATACGCAGAAATATCGCACATCGGGTTTATTTTCGGTGTGTTTGCAATTCAGATAATATTTCTGATAATTTTCGGATATTTTATCATTGAATCAAGCAGCGATCTTTTATTCCGTTTCAGCTCTTCAGCAATTATTTTTTCCGCTTTGATATTTTTTATGCTGTATACATTCGTAATTTCAAAATCAGACATTTTATCAGCATCAAAGCTTTCGTTTGCACTTTACCTTCCGATCCCATTTGTCACTATGATAATTTCCATCATTTATAATTCTGTACTGGCTTTTTTTGTAGGTGTTCATATAGTATTTTTTACTGCCATGATTTCCGGTGGAGATTTCTCTGTTGTAATCGTGGCTTTCAGCTCTGCAATGATCGGAGTTTTCGTAAACAGCAATGTTGAAAGGAGAACAGATTTTCTCAAGGGCGGATTTATTCTCGGTTTTTTTAACAGCATAGTTGTTCTTGCAGTTGCTCTAATGGATGAGATGTCCTATATGCACGGAATTAAAACTATTCACATCTGTTTTATTAACGGTATTGTAAATTCAATACTTGTTATGGGTGTTCTGCCTTTATATGAAAATATTTTCGGAATAACAACACGGTTCAGGCTGCTCGAACTATCTGATCTCAATGCTGATATTTTCAAAAAGATGCTCGTAAAGGCTCCGGGAACATACAATCATTCAATCATCGTGTCAAACATGGCTGAGGCAGCCTGCAAGGATATTCAGGCTGAGTACCTGCTCGCAAGAGTAGGCGCATATTATCATGATATCGGCAAAATTGAGAATTCCGGTTTATATATAGAAAATAAAATTACAGATCCGTCTGCATCCAGACTCACTCCGCATGAATATGCTGCTTCAATAATATCTCATGTTGAAAAAGGTGAAGAGCTCGCAGGTAAGTATAAAATTCCTGAAGCTGTAATGGATTTTATAAGGGAACATCACGGCAGGGGCCTAATGACATATTTTTATCATCAGGCATTGGAGAAAGCTGCTTCATCGAAAAAACATATTCCTGTAATTAAGGAGCATTTTCAGTATCCGGGTCCGAAACCGCACAGCAGGGAAACTGCTGTTGTTATGCTTGCTGATTCGATTGAAGCAGCTTCAAGATCTCTTGTTGAGCCGACAGTGCTGAAGCTTGAATCCCTTGTTAAAAAAATTATCTTCAACAAACTTAATGAAGGAGAACTCGATAACTCCGGTCTCTCCATGTCGGATCTGACTAAAATTCAGAACTCATTTCTTCGTATATTAAATGGAATTTTTCATACAAGAATTGAATATCCGAAAGCAGAGGATATTTCAAGACTTGAAAAGAAAATCAGGAAAAAGAAATGATTTCAACATTGTCATTTCCGCGCAGGCGATGGCATTCACTACTGGTGAATCTGTTTTAAGATATGAATAATAGATACAGGTTTTGAAATGATAAAAGTAAATATATTTAAAGAGGAAGTGAAACTTCCGGATAAAATTTCTGAAACCTATTTTAGGAAAATTGTAAAAAAAACTGCAATAGAATGCGGCAAGGATAAAATTTCTGTTGTTTTTATATTTTGTTCAGATGATTATATTAAAGATATAAATAAAAAATTCAGAAAAAAAAATTATCCGACTGATGTTTTAAGTTTTCCTGAGACCGAGGAACCATTTCCGTTTGAAAAAAATCTATATCAGAATATTGGTGAAATTTATATTTCTGTTGATAAGGCAATTGAGCAGGCTGAAGAATTCGGGGTTAAAATCAGGGAAGAACTCACAAGGCTTGTTGTTCACGGGTTTCTTCATCTGATCGGCTACGATCATGAAATATCCAAAGCAGAAGAAAAAAAAATGTTTAAAAAAGAGGAAGAGATTTTAAATACATTAAATGGATAATGTTTTAAAAAGACTGGAAAGCTTTATTCGTGATAATAACCTCATTGCCAAAGGTGATAAAATTCTTTTGTCCCTGTCTGCCGGAAAAGATTCAATTTTTATGCTTGAACAATTAAATCAAATGAAAGAAATATTCGGGTTTGAAATTGGAGTGTTTCATCTTAATCATCAGATGAGAGGCGAGGATTCCGATCTGGATGAAGAATTTATTTCTAATGCAGCCGGGAATAAAAAATTACAATTTTTATCCGAAAGATTTGATTTTAAACTGGATAAAGTTAAAGCCTCATTTGAAGAAAGAGCAAGAGAAGTAAGATACAATCTGCTTCGAGAGCTTTCAAAAAAATACGGATATAATAAAATAGCAACTGCCCATACGCAGAATGATAATACTGAAACTGTTTTAATGAGAATTTTTACTGGAACAGGAATTTTCGGATTAAAAGGGATGACTCCTGTAAATGGAAATATCATCAAACCATTGCTATTCCTTAAATCTGAAGAAATAATAAATTACCTTCTTTTGAAAAAAATACCCTGGAGAGAGGATTTATCCAACTCCGATACTCATTATTTGAGAAATTATTTTAGAAAAGAGATTATTCCTTTAATCGAACAAAAAATACCTCATGCAGGTAAATCCATATCCAGGCTTTCAAAAATTTCTATAGATCATTATTCCATTCTTGAGAAATATTTTTTTAATAAAATAAACAAAGAATTTTCTGATAGTGGCAATACATTATTGTTTGAAACAACGGGTTTTTCTGCTGCGGAATTAAAGGCCTCGATAGATTATTTCTCAAGAATATATTATAATCAGTATTTTAATGAATCTATTCTTGAAGAATGCACCAGGAAGTTTTTTTCAGGAAAAAATACCATTGATCTCTATATGAAAAAAGATTTAATCATTAAAAAAATAAATAAAAACGGCTCATATAAAATTAAAATCAGCAGAAAACCTGAAAAAAATATTCTCGACTGGAATTACTACGTAAATATTAATGATATTCAAAGAGGAATTGATGTTCATGTTAAAGAAACAGGATTATTGCTGCATCTATATTTAACAGATTATCCGGTTTTCATTAAGAATTACATAAACAGCGATTATATTTTCATAGCAATTCCGGAAAAACAAACACAAATCATTTTGCGCAGCAGAAAGCAGGGTGATAATATTGAACTGGAATTTGGCAGAAAAAAAATTAAGGATTTATTAATAGAAAAGAAACTTGACAATAAAACCAAAAATTATGTTCCTCTTCTTGTAATTGGCGATGAAATAGCCGCGGTTATGACAGGTTTTTTAAATAATAAATCTATTCAAAACAGGGTTTCAGTGAAATTTTCAGTGAAACCGGATTCAGGACAAATTCTGGCGATTAAGATTCGCTCAGCATAAATAATTTCAGGAGATTTGAATGAACAAAACTTTAAAACAGGTAGCTCTATTTTTAATGGTAGGACTGATTATTCTTGCTATTTTTCAGCTAAATCAGCCATCCGGAGATACTAAATTTATAAGCTACAGCGATTTTATCGCAAAAGCAAAAAATGGTGAAATTTCAAAAGTAACTATTGAAAATGACAAAAAAATTACCGGATTTTACAGGCCTAAATCAATTGATGCGCCTGCTGAAGTTAAAAATACAGCTTATCCCAAAAAACAGGCTCAGGATGTGGCGGCAAAACCAGAAACTGCAAAGGATAAAACTCCTTTAAAAACAGAAGGTGTAAAAGAGAAAAAAGCCTCAACCGAGAAATTTGATTTCTGGACTTCCATACCTTACAGCGACCCTAAACTGATTGAAACGCTTGTTGCTTCAAATATTTCTGTTGAGGGTAAAGATAACGATGATAATATGTTCTTAAAAGGCATCATCAGTTTTCTTCCATGGCTGATTTTTTTCGGCCTTATATGGTTTTTAATGATGAGACAGATTCAGGGTGCAGGCAATAAGGCTCTTTCATTCGGTAAAAGCAGGGCTAAATTAAGCCCTGAGACAAAAAAGAAATACACTTACGCTGATGTTGCAGGAGCTGATGAAGCAAAAGAGGAATTAAAAGAAATAGTGGATTTTTTAATGGATCCTAAAAAATTTCTTAATATCGGTGCAAGAATACCTTCAGGCGTACTATTAGTCGGCCCTCCCGGAACAGGTAAAACTCTTCTTGCAAGAGCTGTTTCCGGCGAAGCAGGCGTTCCGTTTTTCTCAATCAGCGGATCAGATTTTGTTGAAATGTTTGTCGGAGTGGGTGCAGCCCGTGTGAGAGATCTTTTTGAACAGGGTAAAAAGAGCGCGCCATGTATAATATTTATAGATGAGATTGATGCTGTAGGCCGTTTGCGCGGTGCAGGTCTCGGCGGCGGCCATGATGAAAGGGAGCAGACTCTTAATCAGCTTCTTGTTGAAATGGATGGTTTCGAGAAAAATGAAGGTGTTATTATAATTGCTGCAACCAACAGGCCGGATGTTCTTGACCCTGCATTATTGCGTCCAGGAAGATTTGACAGGCAGGTTGTAGTTGATATTCCGGATATAAGGGGAAGAGAAAAAATTCTTGCTGTTCATTCAAAAAAAGTTCCTTTATCAAAAGAAGTTGATCTGAAAATCATTGCAAGAGGAACTCCGGGTTTTACAGGAGCTGATCTTGCGAATCTTATCAATGAGGCTGCACTTCTTGCTGCACGAAAAAACAAGAAACGCGTTGCAATGATTGAAATGGAAGAAGCAAAAGATAAAGTAATGATGGGCCCTGAAAGAAGATCCATTATTATATCTGTGAAAGAAAAAGAGATTATTGCATACCATGAAGCAGGCCATACTATACTGGGACTTATGACAGGAAATGACCCTGTTCATAAAGTAACAATAATACCACGGGGAAGAGCGCTTGGTCTTACAATGCAGCTGCCTCTGGTTGAAAAACATCTGCATTCAAAATCATACTGGATTAATCAGATCATGGTTCTTTTCGGAGGATACCTTGCAGAAGAGCTGAAATTCAGGGAAATTACAACCGGTTCAAGTAATGATCTTGAGAGGGCATCAAATATAGCAAGAAAGATGATATGCGAATGGGGTATGAGCAAAAAACTCGGACTTCTTACATTCGGAAGAAAAAATGAGCAGATTTTTCTCGGCAGGGAAATTTCACAGCATAGGGATTACAGTGAAAATACTGCAGATCTTATTGACGGCGAAGTGAATGAAATATTCGAGTCCTGTCGGAAAGAAGCCAGAAAAATTCTTGCTTCAAATATAAGCAAGCTTGATTCAATTGCTAAAAATCTGATTGAGCGTGAAACTCTTACAGGTGATGAAATTCTGCTGCTGATGAAAGGGAAAAAGCTTCCTCCGATTCAGAGCGCGATCAAAGCTGAAGATGAAGAGGAAAGCAAGGAGATAGTTGCAAATCTATAATTCTTGACTTTTAATGACTTGAATAATTAATTGACTGG
Source organism: uncultured Leptospirales bacterium (assembly GCA_964529415.1). Classification (GTDB taxonomy): domain Bacteria; phylum Spirochaetota; class UBA4802; order UBA4802; family UBA5550; genus CAYMPH01. The sequence goes on from CAZGWD010000006.1 coordinate 180,851, forward strand.
CTTAATTAAAAAACGAATTACTTATTAATAAGAGAAATATTATGAAAAAAAGAATAATTTTAACATCTGCAGCGGCTATTATGCTTCTATTTACCGCTGGAGCGGATGCGTATAAATTTGATTTTACAACTGTATCTGATATTGTAAAAAAAGTAAAAAATAGATTCGGCGAAGTAAATACATATCAGGCTGATTTCCAGATTGTAATTGAGCGCCTGGGTAAAAAAACTGTTCAGTCCGGTATTGTAAAATATAAATCGGCTGATAAGCTTCTCGTGGAGTTTTATGCCCCGGCCGGCCAGAGAATCATTGCAAATGGAAAAATGATGTGGATATATATTCCGGGAATGAATGTTGTTGCTGAACAGGATCTTCATTCAGATTCAGGACTTTTTTCTGCCGGTACAAAAAGCGGATTGAACAGGCTCTTTTCAAAATATCATTATAGATTTGCATCAAAAGAGCAGCCGGAAAAACAGCCGGACGGCACAAAACAATATACCATGTTTCTTAAGCAGAAAGAGAGCAGAAGCGGTTTCAGGACAATAAAACTCTGGATTACGGAGGATTATTTTATATCAAGAGCCCAGGGGGAAACTTCGACCGGTAAAAAACTTGATATAAATTTCAGTAATATTAAATCGAACATTGATATATCGAACGGGGTATTTAAATTTGAAGTTCCTGCTCGTGCCAGGATAATTAAAAATCCTATGATTTCAGAGGAATGATATGGTTGAGAGCATAGGCGAAAGATTACGATTAGCAAGAGAAGCAAAAAAGTTAAATATACGTGATGTTGTAAAGCAGACTAACATTTCATTTCAATACATTGAAGCTCTTGAAGATGAGGAATTTGACAAATTTCCGAGTGAAACTTATCTTATAGGCTTTCTGAGATCTTATGCGGATTTTCTGAAACTGGATTCTGATACGATCATTCAATCATATAGAGGATATAAGATCGGAGAAAGCGCAACACCTCTCGAAGAACTGACAAGAGCAACAAGGCCTTCTTTTGATTTTCTTTTATCCGGTTCTATTGCAAAATACAAGAATTATATTTTCGGCGGGCTTGGACTGCTTCTTGTAATTACAGTTTTTTTTATTATCAAGGCTGTTATTTCAATGGGTGTTGATACAGATGGCGGCAGATCACTTGATGCCATTAAAAAAGAATACAATGAGAAAAATAAAGGAAGCGAAATTTCCAATGTAACACCGCTTCAGCTTTTAAATGACCAGGGACTTATACTTGTAAGTAAAAATGAAGCTGCACAGTTTCTTGTTAATACAAAAGAAGTAATTTTTATTCTAAAAGAAATTATTCAGAAAGCAGGAGAAGAAAAAGTTGTTTTAGAAATTCTTCCTTCGAGAACTATAGAAATAATTGAGTTAAATAAAACAAAAACTATCGTTATAAATGGTATTCCAAGAGAAATCTCTATTTCTCTTAAAGGTCTTACTGAAAGCAAAGCAAAAATTATGGTAGCTTTAAGCGGAAGGCAGCAGGAAACTGAAGTAAAACAGAACGAAACTCCTGTAAAGTCTGATCCGGTTGACAATACAAGAGTGGTTGCACAGAACAATAAAAGCCTGAAAATAATTTTCGAAGTTGAGTTTATCCAGAAATCTTTTATTGAGATTTATCTTGATGGAGTTCAGAAGAAAAGAGGTTTTATCGCAAAAGATTCCAGAGAGAGATGGGAAGCAAACGAATATATTCAGGTGAAGGTTGGAAATGCCGGCGGAATCAGGGCTATTATCAACGGAAGGGAATATCCATTCGGTATGGCCGGCCAGGTTGCCAATAAGATCATAACCTGGAAAAAAGATCCAAATAATCCGAATGTTTATGAGATTGTGCTAAAAGACTGGTGATATAAGAATAAATCTTCTGCATAATTGCGGTTTTGCTTATTTAAAATATATTTTTTTGAATATTAAAAAAACTATATTGTCATGTTTCAATGTATAAATTTATACATACGAATAATAAAATACTCTGTGAATCACTGTCTCTGCGGCGAAAATAAACTTTAGACAATGTGATTGCAGAAAAGCAGTAAACAATCGTGCAAATTAAAAAAATCCTGCGGATGATTTCATCCTCTGAAGTATCCTTTTATATCATTTCACTGGGCTGTTCAAAAAATCAGACAGATTCTGAAAAAGTTAAAGGCGCAATGTTAAGCGCAGGCTACAGGTATTCAGATTCAGCAGAAAATTCTGATATAATAATTATAAATACATGCGGTTTTATAAAACCGGCTAAAGAAGAATCCATCTCAGAGATTTTAACAGCAATTGATCTGAAAAATTTTTACAACGAAGAAAATAAAGATGCAGAGTTTTCAAAAAAAATTGCTGTATTCGGATGTCTTGCGAACAGATATCTTGAAGATATTAAAAAAGATATACCTGAGATAGATTTTTTATACAGCCTTTTTGATGATAATTTTATAAAAAAATTATCATATTCTTTCGGGGTGATTATAAATAAAAAAATCAGGGATGAAAGAGTGCCGCTTGAGCCAGGGCTTTCCTATTCTTATATTAAAATATCAGACGGATGTTCCAACAATTGCTCATACTGCGCTATACCTTTAATCAGAGGGAGTTTCAATCCGTTTCCGCCGGAGAGAATTTTAGCTGATGCAGAAAATGCTGCGAGAAAAGGCGCAAAAGAGCTGGTAATAATTGCCCAGGATACTTCACTTTACAAATATAAAAATACAACATTATCTGATCTGATTAATAAAATTTCAGAAATAGAAGGCGTTGAGTGGATCAGGATTTTATATTGCCATCCGGATCATATTCATGATGATCTGATTGCGCTGGTTAAGAATAATAAAAAAGTTGTCAAATATCTGGATATTCCTTTTCAGCATGCAAGCGGTAAAATTCTTAAAAAAATGGGAAGGCAGGGCAATGCGGCAATATATGTAGATTTGATTAAAAAAATTAGATATGAAATCCCTGAAATACGAATCAGATCAACCTTCATGACTGGATTTCCGGGTGAAACTGATGATGACTTCAATGAACTTATAAATTTTCTGAAATCAGCTAAACTCGACAGGGTTGGTGCATTTTCATATTCTAAAGAGGAGAATACTGCCGCCTCTTCGTTTAAAAATACAGTTCCTGAAAAAATTAAAAAGAAAAGACTCGATTCTCTGATGAAAATTCAGAAAAAAATATCATTAAAAAAACTTGAATCAATGATTGGAATGGAAGTAAATATAATAATTGAAGAAAAACTGGATGATATTACCTATTTATGCAGAACTGAATTCGATGCTCCTGAGGTAGATGGTTTTTTTTACTTGACTGCGACTGCTGACAAAGTGGAATTAAACACAATTAAACGGGCAATGGTTACTGATGCAGTTGAATACGACCTCATTGGAGAATTCATTTGAAATTTCCGGAATTTAAGCTGAACATTCCAAATATACTTTCACTCATACGGATAATTCTTATTCCAATTTTTCTATATCTGCTTTCATTAAAAACCCGGGAATCATGGATATATGCACTGGTTATTTTCTGTGCCGCATCCCTGACAGATTTTATTGACGGGTGGTTTGCAAGAAAATTCAACCAGACTTCAGAATTCGGTAAATTTATTGATCCTCTTGCAGACAAATTTCTTGTTATATCTTCAGTTATAGCACTTCTTGTCCTTGATCCGTTTTTAAGTCTAACAACGGATTTCTGGATGGTTATAATCATTGCAGGAAGAGATGTTTTGATAACTATTATGAGAACCAGAGCAATTAAAAAAGGCCAGGCACTAAGGACAAGCAAATTCGGGAAGATAAAAACAGCTTTTCAGATGGGTTCAATTCTTATAATAATAACAATTTATATTGCAAGGAAAAGCAACATTTTTATGACACTTGATAATATTCCATATATAATTATGCTGCTAATGACTATTATGACTTTAATTTCAGGAATCAGATATATATACACTAACTGGACTTTATTTTTTCCTGAGAAAAAAAACCCGGCAGCAAAATAAATGGACCGTCTTAAAATTATTCTTGCAACAGGTTTTTATTCAGGATATTTTCCAAAAGCCCCTGGTACTGCAGGCACACTTGTCGGGCTTATTATATATATAATTATACATCTTGCTGTTCCGGAATATGCTGTAAAAATAAATATTGCACTTGTTTTGATTTCAATTTATCCGTCCATTAAAATAGGCGATTTTGCTGAAAAATTTTTTGCAAAAAAAGATCCGCAGCAGGTGGTTCTGGATGAAATTTCAGGAATATGGACAGCCCTCATGTTTCATCCTTTCAGCTGGTCATGTGTTATAGCCGCTTTTTTTATTTTCAGATTTATGGATATAGTTAAACCTTTTCCAGCCAACAGACTGCAGAAATTAAAGGGCGGAGCAGGTATTATGATTGACGATTATATTGCAGGTGTTTATGCTAATATCTGCGTTACTGCTTTATTATATTTTAAAATTATTTCTTAAGCTTTATACGGGGGATAAAATGATACGAATTCTTTTTATGGTTGTTTTAACAATTGCGATCTCATTAACCCTGATTTTATCAGGATTTTCCCAGGTAAATTTTTTTGATGCCGGGAAAATACAGGATAAAACAATAGATGCAAATCCCCTTTCGGTTCCTGCCAGAAAAGGCGGAAATTTATGTTTCGCCTGTCATGAAAATTTAAAGGATAAAAAATTAAGCAAGCCGGTACATGACTGGATGTCAGGTGTACATAAAGAAAAAAATAATAACTGTAATATATGTCATGGCGGAAACCCGGACAGTAATGATGCAAAAATTGCCATGAGCAAGGAATTTAATTTTGTAGGCAGGCCGGATAAAAAAATAATTACAGACTTCTGCGGAAGAGGAGGCTGCCATGCTCAGGAAGTTTCAGATTTTAAACATGGTCCTCATTTTGCTGAAGTATTAAAGTCAAATAAACCTAATTGCACTCATTGCCATGGTGTTCATGATATCAAGAAAGCTTCAGGCAGCATTATCGATGGGAAAAACTGCAGGGAATGTCACTCTGCAGACCATTCAGAAAATGTAATTTTAACTTTAAAAACTATAGATCAGAATATCGGAAATATAGATAATAATTTAAAATATCTGAAGCAGAAACACACCAATATTGATGATTTAATGTCCAGGCTTAACAATACAAAAAGGCTTGTAAATCAGATGGTGCATGTTTCTTCAAAAGAAGATTTTAAATCTTCAAAAACTATTATTGAGCTTGAAGTTAAAAATATAAGCACAGAATCAAAAAACCTTACATCAATTCTTAAAAGGCTTGATCTGTTATATATGCTTATGGTTGTAATCTCAGCAGTAATTGTAGTAACTGTTACTACTTATACAATATATATGCTTACAAAAAGAAGAAAAAGTAAAAATTAAGAAATGGATTATCTTTTTAATCTTGAAAAAATTAATTATATTAAGGGCGACAAGCCTGATATTGAATGTATTCTTTGCGGTATAAGGGATAATGACAGCAGGGTTAAAAATCTTGAAATTTACAGAAGCCGGGATTTTATAGTTTCACTGAATCTCTATCCGTTTAATCCCGGTCATCTAATGATCTTTCCTGTAAGACATATTGAAGATTACACGCAAATCACCGATTCTGAAGCTTCAGAAATCCATAAATTAACAAGAATATCCATTGAAATTCTTCGTAAATATTTTAACTGCCAGGGAATTAATATCGGATATAATCTTGGCCCGAACAGCGGCGCAAGTATCAGGCATATACATGAGCATATTGTACCGAGATACGGCAATGAGCTTGGATTTATGGATATTGTGGCAGGCGCAAGAGTTTTTGTTGTTGATCCTGTTTCTGTAAGAGAAAAATTAACTGAATTATTTAATTTGGAAGTTAAATAATATTTAAAAAATGTTCATAATATTTTTTTAGTCTTTTCGTTTTTCTGGCTTGACATGAAGTGTTGAAATTCAATCGTTAATTCAATTTTTAAATAATTCATTTATCTGAATTTATAGAGCACATAAGGGAACTGTTTGATATAATCTATAAGATGTTCCGTTATTATATATTAAAATTTATGGAGGAGTATTATGGCAATAAATCCAATAGTGGATTCAAGGGATGTACGTTTTATTCTTTTTGAGATGCTTGAAATTCAGAATCTTACAAAATTTGAAAAATTTTCAGAGTTTGACAAGGATACATTTGAAGATGTTATTAATCTTGCTGAAAATATCGCAGTTCAGAAAGTTTATCCAATAAATTCCATTTCTGATAAAAAGGGAACATCTTACGATCCAGCAACAAAACAGGTTACAATTCCGGATGAATATAAAGACGGTTTAAATGCTTATTATGAGGCAGGATTCATGTCAATGCCTGTTCATCCTGATCTGGGCGGAATGGGAATGCCTCAGGTTATTTATTCAACAACTACAGATTTTTTCAGCAGCGCAAGCGTTGCTTTTTCAATGTATCCAATGCTGAGTGTAGGCGCATTGAACATGATTATACACTTCATGCCTGAATCTCCTGAGAAAAAGATTATAATTGAAAAAGTTCTCTCAGGCGAGTGGGGCGCAAGCATGTGTCTAACTGAACCGGATGCAGGTTCAGATGTTGGTGCTTTAAAAACAAAAGCAGTAAAAAATGCTGATGGTACATACAGCATAAAGGGAAATAAAATTTTTATTTCATCCGGAGAAAATGATTATTATAAAAATATGATTCACCCTGTTCTTGCGCGAATTGAAGGTGATCCTTCAGGAACAAAAGGCATTTCAATTTTTGTTGTTCCAAAATTTAATTTTGACAAAACAGGCAAATTGCTCGATCAAAACGATGTTATTTGTTCCGGAATTGAGCATAAAATGGGAATCAAGGCAAGCGCAACCTGTTCATTGAATTTCGGCGATGAAGGCAAATGCGTTGGTACTCTTATGGGTGAAGAAAGAAAGGGCATGAAAATCATGTTCCAGATGATGAATGAAGCAAGACTTTATGTAGGAAGCCAGGGCATGTCAGTATCAAGCGCAGCTTATCTGCATGCCTTGAATTATTCAAAAGACAGGGTTCAGGGAGTTCACGCCACCCAGATGATGAATCCTGAAGCAAAAGGTGTTTCGATAATTGAGCATCCTGACGTAAAAAGAATGCTTTTATCAATGAAATCAAAAGTTGAAGCAATGAGAAGCCTCACATATTATTGCGGATGGCTTGAAGACATTATTCATAATGAGAAAGGCGATGCCAAAAATGAAGCCCAGGGACTTCTCGATTTTCTGATCCCTATCAATAAAGCAGGAAATACAGATACTTCATGGGATGTGACAAGCGATGCAATTCAGTGTTATGGCGGTTACGGATTCATTGCTGATTATCCTGTTGAGCAGTATGCAAGGGATGCAAAAATTCTGTCTCTTTATGAAGGAACAAACGGAATTCAGTCAATGGACCTAGCAATGAGAAAGCTTCTGATGAATCCCGAGCAGTATAATTATAATGTATATGTAAAAAGAATTCGCGAAACAATGGCAAATGCTAAAGGAAAAGTTGATGATAAGTATATTGCAGCTATGGATAAAGCACTTGCTAAAATAGACGAAGTTGTAACTTATCTGAAAGCGCAGATGGCTGCAATGAAATTTCTTAATATTTTTGCTGTTGCAGTTCCGCTGCAGAAAGCGTTTACAATTCTTACTTATTCATGGATGCAGCTGATAGGCATGGCAACAGCTCAGCCTAAAATGAAAGAGCTTGTAGGCGATAAAAAAGGCGATGAGAGAGAGAAGTTTCTTGCTGATAACGCTGAAGCAGCATTTTATACAGGAAGAGTTCTTTCAGGACAGCATTATATCGGTTCTGAATCTTATCAGCTTTATGCATTCTGTGAGCAGATTTTAAATGGCGATTCTGCTGTAACAAAAGCAAGTAAAGCTATTTTTTCAGGAATGAGCAAAGATTGATATTCATTTCCGGTTAGAGTAAAACATAACAGGTGGCTTCAGCTCCTTGTTATGATATATTTATATTTGTAAATTATTAAAAGCCCATCTGTCTTCGGATGGGCTTTTTTTATTTAACATAGTGAGTATAATCAAAAAATTTATTTTTGCGGGAATAATAGTTAAAAATATTCATTAATTAAATTTAAACTATTTTGTAAAGTTTTCGCGTGATAATTTTCAATTGTAACTAACCCGTCAAATCCTTTCAGAATATTAAAAACCTCATGAGAAAAAGAAACTGCCTGATGATCCTTGATTTCACCGGATTCCTCTTTTAATCCATGCAGATGTATAACCGAAGTAGATTTTAATCTATCAGTTATATCTGATAGATTAAAGTTATATTTTAAATAATGCCCGATATCAGCACAATAGTTTAAGCCGCATTCTTTTACAACAAAATCCAGATCTTTTAAAGAAGTTTGCGTATTTTCCAGATTAAATGAAAGCTCCGGGAATTTATTTTTTATAGAATTGAAATATTTGATATAAAGCAGGTCTATGCTGCCTTTGATTCCGGAAGAATAATCTGATCCGGAATTTAAATGCACATCGTAATGAAAAGTATAATTTGAAACATTTAATTTCTGCAGTTTTTCCAGCATCAGCAATGTTTCTTTCAAACGCAGATCGTAGTTTTCCCATAGGCTTGGACCGGACTGCATGTGAGCGGAAAAAGTTAAATTACTTCCTCCTGCAAGATACAGAATGGTTGATAAATTGTCTTTTTGAAATAGCGGATCATCTGCAGATGAGTCAAAAAGCAGAAGCTGAATATCATCCACTTTATCCTGCAGGTATAAAATATTCGCTATATAATCAGCAGGTAAAACATAAGATGGAGCGCTTATTTTAAATGGCCTGCATGATTGTTTCTTAATCAATCTTGGAATTCCTGATTCAAGAATGTATACTTCATCTGCTGTCTGGGCTATTCTGCAGTTCCAGCGTCCCTGCAAATCCTGGAAGTACCGGCCTAAACGGTTATCGCAAACAGGAGAAGTGCCGACTTCGTTGCTTACCATAATCAGAGAAAGATTGTTTTTTTTTGATATATTCAAAATTTTTTCGAGATAGGCGTCTCCGGATTCTGCATGCCAGGATAAAGGCTGATTTTCATCAGCAAGCAGCCTGTTTGACAGATTGAGTGTCATGCAGTCAATCAGGATGGTTTGATTTTTTAATTCTGAAAAAATACGCGTAAGATCAATTGGTTCTTCGACAGTTGAAAATTTTTCTCCGCGCCTTTTCTGATGAAGGTTTACCCGTTCTTTCATTTCATTATCAAATGCAACTGCAGTGGCAATATATAAAGGCTTTGCCTGATAGAAGAGAGCCTTGTTTTCAGCAAAGCTTGATTTTCCGCTGCGGATGCCGCCTGTAATAAGAGTGATTTTACTCATAATTTTCCGGTATAAAAAAATTGATCTTTAATAATCAGATTTCAGTTGATACTGCTGCATCTGAAAAAGTTGCCATTTCACATAAAATTCTGGCTGAAGCTTCAACAATAGGTATTGCGAGCGCAGCTCCTGTTCCCTCGCCAAGTCTCATCGAAAAATTTAATATTGGCTTGAGATTCAGTTTGTCAAGCATTACAGAATGCATTTTTTCTTCAGATAAATGTGCAGCCAGTATGTATTCCCTGGTTAATGGAGATATTATAAAAGCAAGCAAAGCTGCAGATGTTGATATAACACCATCTATAAGTACAGGAATTTTATTTGCTGCAGCTGCAAGGATAATTCCAGTCATGGCCCCGATCTCAAGACCGCCAATGGATGATAGAATATCCAAAGCGTCATCAGGTTTTGGATTATGAAGCTGAATTGATTTATTTATAACTTCAATTTTCCGCATAATGCCCTGATTGTCCAATCCGGTTCCTTTACCTGTTAATTCTTCTGCTGTTCGATTGCAGACTATACATGCTATTGCAGTTGCAGGAGTGGTATTTCCGATACCCATTTCTCCGATTCCAAGTAAATCAATTTTTCCGGTTTTAAGTTCATTTTCAACCAGATCAATTCCATGCAAAATAGATAGTAATGCTTCATCACTGCTCATTGCTTTTTCTTTAGCCATATTTTTAGTACCGTATGCAATTTTCATGCTGCGGAAATTTTTATCATCAATTTTTAAATCCGAAGCAACGCCAATATCAGCAATGATAACTTTTGCACCGGCCTGCCGTGCAAGAACATTGATTGCAGCACCTCCCTGTATGAAATTGTAAACCATTTGCGATGTAACTTCCTGTGGAAACGCGCTTACTCCTTCTTCAGTTACGCCGTGATCGCCAGCAACAGTAAAAATAATCTTGCTCGTTATTTTAGGAGAAATGCTGGAATATATAGATGCAAGTTTTACAGAAATTTCTTCTAAAAGACCTAAACTTCCCTGCGGTTTTGTAAGATTATCCTGGCGGCTTTGAGCGAGTTTAGACTTTTCCAGATTCGTTGGCGTTATTTTTTTTAAATAATTATTCAATTTGTTTTGCATGATAGAATTCCTTAATAATATATTTATAAGTATTGCAACAATGAATTTCACATTAAAAGCCCCCCTGTCCCTCAAAGGGGGCATCTGATAAACTATTATTTTTTAATAATATAATAATAGTTTGATTCAATTTTCTTTAAATAATTCACATTGATTTTCATATTGCTCGCCTCCTTTGGGGGACGGGGGGAGATAATTATATTAATGTAAATTTTCCTGCATTCTGAAATGATCCTTAAATTTTATTTATTAAACTCAGAATTAACAAAGAAAGTAAAGTGCTGCTTTCTATAAAAAATCCTAAAACATCTCCGGTAATGCCTGCGATTTTTTTTTCAGACCAGATGGATACCAGCCATCCGTAAAATAAAATAAATATTATTAAAATTAAATTAAGCCAGCCAAGCCATATCCCAAGTCCAATGTTTATGAAAAGGCCGGGCAGCAGCATGCTTTTTGTAACGCTTTCAATAAAAAATTTTCCTGTTCCGCTTTCACGGGGATATGATGAAATCAAACCAAGCCAGATAATTCCCCACCTGGAAATACAGAATATTAATATTAGCTGATGCCATAAAATCAGCGGCAGAAATGCAAACATCCATCCGAACCAGCAAAGAGCACCGCAAACTGCGAACGATCCGACCGTTGGATCTTTCATTATGGACAAGATCTGTTTTCGCGGTTTGCCTGAGAAAAAACCGTCAATTGTATCCATGAAGCCATCCATGTGCAATGCCCGTGTTAATATTAAATATGCAAAGATTGTAAGTATTGATGCTGCAGATTGATTCCAGATCATTACAGTATATTTGAAAATCAATCCGCAGATTAAACCAGTTATAACGCCTGCTATCGGGAAATAAGCAATACCCCGCTTCAAATCTGCCAGATCAGTTTTAACCGGCAGAGGAATAGAAGTGCAGAACTGCATTGCTGATATGATGCTTTTGATAATTAATAACATTCTTGAATATTAAGCTCCTGCAGCTTTTTTAATTTAATAATAAAAGTGTATTTTCGATTTAAGAAAAAAATATCACTTGTAAACAGGCCTTAAAATAACCGGTTCCATAAAGCCTATATTTTTAATTCACAATGGATGAGTTTTCCAAAATAACCTTTATTTGCCGTCCACTTTGCCGGAGCAGACATCTTTTTTGAATGACCATTTTATTCTTTCTGTGCCGTTAAGGATTTTGGAATTAGGTAATTCTCCAGGAGATTTGTCATCCACTAAATAATACCATGCCATTTCCCCTCGTTTGCCTTCAATTCCATCAATTGAAACAACAAAAACAAAATTGCCGATACGTTGAGTTTTAACCGAGGCAACAGCCTGTAGCAATTCAAGTGCGGTTTTCCCTTTTATCAGAGGTATTTCAACCTTCCTGGGCAGCATGTTATTGCCGTAATCAATTTCCACAACGATTTTTTTGTTATTTTCATTAATACTTGAAACCTGTATCTCTGTCCGTGCATCCAATTTAATAATTGATAAGATGCAAAAAAAAGCCATTGCAGTATTCCTGATTAATTTCATTATATGATTCTCCTTTTTATTTATTTAACTGTTATTGAATAATATTTAAATAATATTTATAAAAAATATTTGGTCATTTAACCCCTGTTATACTGTCAAGATCTCTGATAATCATTACTGGATGTTTTGGATGATATATTTATTATAAATTCTTTTCTATTGTTAAATTCCTCTTTTTTCCCTTTATTCCATTGTATAACAGGCCTGTAATAACCTACAACGCGTGAATAAACTTCTACAGGAATTTTTATTTCTTTTAACATTTCTAATTTTCCAGGATATAATTTTTTAAAGCGTTACCAGCATGATTTTTTTATAATTTAACTGTAATCCCGCCGGAAGCATTCAGGCCAGGCATGGCATAACCATATGCCTGCTGGTATGTAGAGTCAGTTAAATTATCTATTTTTGCAAATATCTGAATTGAATCTATTATCCAGAATGATGCTGCAAGATCAAGTTTGTGGTAAGGTGCATTGGCATTGTATTTATAAACACTTGATACTGTATCCGCACTTTCTGAATTATATGTATATGTAATATTAATATTACCTCGCTTTAGAAATGACCAGTTAAATTTAGCAAAAACCTTATGCATCGGATTTCTTATAGACTGGGCATCACTGCTTCCTTCTGTGGCTTTTGTAAAAGTGTATCCTGTTGAAATATTAATATTATCAGGTAGTTTAAGAGTCAATTCAGATTCCAAACCCTGCATATATGCTTTGCCGATGTTATTAAATTTTGAAGTGTTCGTGTCATATTTAATCATATTGGTATATTGACTGTTAAAATATACAATGCTGAAAAGAATTATTCCTTTGAAAAATGGCTGTTCAAAACCTGCATCAAAACTGAAATTTTTTTCAGGAAGAAGAGTTCTGCTTCCATATGATGAATATAATTGATAGATTGTTGGAGCTTTAAATCCGGAACCGATATTTCCCTTAATTCTTGTTTCAATAACTGGAATAATCCCAGAAACTGAAAAATTATAATTAAATTCTGATTTATATAGCTGGTTGTATTCATATCTGCCTCCTGCTATAAAAAAGAGTGTGTCAAAAAGTTTGAAATGGTTTTGTATATAAACAGCTATACTTGTAACTTCTATTTCAGGAATTGTATCTACAGTATAAACAGGTGTTCCTGACCAATGAGGTTCATTTGAAAAATATAAAGAACTTCCTTTTTCATTTGACGCATTTAATCCAAGTGATATGATGTTTTTAATATACTCAGTATTAATATTGAAATTATTCAGCCATTCAATTTTTTTATTTATACCATTAAAATAAGAATGATAATAATATCCTGCATCAGGATAGCTGAAATTTTTTGTGTTTGAACTGGAATATGATAAACTAAGTTTATGGTCCCAGAAAGAAATGCTCTGATTAAATGCAAGCCCGCTGGAAAAAAGTTCGTTATAAAACATTGGGAATCGGCTATCTCCGCTTGTTTCATCTGTTGCAGTTTCTGAATTGATGTAATGTATATTAAAATCTAAATTTACAGATTCTAAAATCTTAACTTTTGTTCTCGATGAAACAGCTGTATTATGAAAAGGGTCGTTTTCGAGACCTGTGATGCTCCCGTCAGAATTGGATCTTTTTGTCATACCTTCTGAATCAGTTCTTGATGCAGTTAATGAAAAATTAATTAAACTGTTGCTTGCTGTAAATATTGCGGTTTCCTTAAATGTCAGGTAAGATCCTCCTTCCACATTAAAGTGAAATTCAGGTTTTCCTTCCCCTTTTTTAGTAATGATATTTATAACTCCAGCTGCGGATTCAGATCCGTATAATACACTATTCGGGCCTCTTATAATTTCAATTCTTTCAATGTTTTCTGTTGGGAAATTTGCGAAATCAAAAGTTTTATTTCCACCACCTCCTATTGGATCGTTTACTGGAACCCCATCAATTAAAACGAGAACATTTTTTGGATTTGCACCCCGTATTCCAACTAATGTTGTTGAGCCGAGTGGGCCAGAGCTAATTACATCTACACCTGGAATAGTCCGTAAAACATCTGACACGAAATTTTTCCCGCTCTCGGCAATTTCCTCCCCTGTAATAATCGAAACAGAAGCCCCTGTTTCCCTTTTATCAATTTCATTTTTTGTAGCTGTAATGATAATCCCTTCAGATTTGTACTTTTTTTTATTAATCTTTTCTTTTTTTTGTTCTTCTGTTTTAATTTTTTCCTGATCATCAGATTGGACTGTTTCGCTTGGTTTTTGAATTTCCTGATTTTCTGTTTGAGGAACATCTTTTTTATTTTTCTTGATTTCCTCAGCATTGACAAATAGGCTTAAAGAGAATAAAACAAGCAGGCTTATTAAAATTTTTTTAGAAAATGAATCCTTTGTAAACATTTGTAACCCTCCGGTATCACCTGGAGAGATTAAGGAAGGCAAATAAAAAAGCATGCCTTCGAGGCATGCCGGTTTGTTTAACCCTATCCCTATCCTCGAGGATATTAATTTTTTAAGGAAGATCTGGCTTGGCCTTTCGGCTTTACAGTTGCGGGACAGCGCGGGATTTACACCCGACTTCCTCCTTGAATACGGAAATTTTTCCGTAATAAAAACAAAAAATATTAAAGCGGATTATTGTCAATTTAATTTTTATTTATCATTTTTCAAATCAGCCGGAATCCGGTTAAACTTTGAATAAAATTAAATGTTGACATTACTGCTCTTTTCATTTTAAATATATATGAATCTCGATAAATCATTATATTTAATTTTGAGATAAATTTGTTTTTTCAGGTATTTATGCCGGAGATGCTTGATGATTAATAAAAAGTTTATATATGAAAAAATTAAATGGCCAGCAATCCCGATTTTTTTATTTACTGTCATAGTACTTCTGTTTTTTTTATCATATATTGATGTAAAAAGTAATGCAGTTTCAGAATTCAACAAACAGCAGATGATACTTGCAGAGCAGGCTGCATCAGGCATAACTGAATTCTTTGATACACTTGAAGACGAAATGAAGTTCCTTTTAAATATGTATGATGTAGCAGAACTGAATGAAAACGGGCAGAAAATTCTTCTGGATTATTTTAATAATAAAAAACCAATATTAAGTTCTATATCAATAATGAATTCAAACGGCAGGCTGATTTGGCTTATACCATATAATGAAAAACTTATAGGTGCAGATATTTCATATCAGAAACATGTGCAGCATGTACTTAAAACGCAAACATCAACAATCAGTGATGTCTTTCTTGCTGTTCAGGGCTACAGGGCAATAGCTTGTCATTATCCTATTATTAAAAATGGAAAATTTATAGGCAGTATGGCTTTATTGATAGATTTCAGATACATATCTAAAAAATACCTGGATAATATATCTATAGGTGAAACTGGCTATGCGTGGATGATAAGCCGTGATGGAATAATCCTGCATATACCCAATCAGAATTTGATCGGATATTCAGTATATGATAAATTTGGCGGATTTCCGGAAATAATTAAAACTTCTGAGTCAATGATGAGAGGAGAAAAAGGCACATCGGATTACAGATATGACCATATAAGAGATGAAAATGTAAATCTTAAATTAAAGCATGCTGCTTTTACTCCGGTGAATATCCGGAATGCACACTGGTCAATTGCTGTTGCAACCCCGGAGGATTATATAATTTCCAATGTTCAGGGTTTCAGAAATAAAGCGATAATAATAGTATTTATGTTTATCGGTATAGGTTTTGTTTTTATTTTTTTTGCAAGAAGAAATATACTGCTTTCAAATGAGATTGAGAACAGAAAAAAAAATGAAAACATCCTCAAGGCACAGGAAGAGAATCTCAGAATAACATTGAATTCAATAGGAGATGCGGTAATTACATCTGATAAAAACGGAAAAATAACCAGAATGAATCCCGCAGCAGAAGATATTACAGGCATGAGTTTCAACGCTGCTGAAGGGAAATCCATTTTAAACATTTTCAGCAGTATAGACTGGTCTATCGGACAAAAACAATATAATCCTTTTGAACTTGTTCTGTTAAAAGGAGAAAAAAATGTACAGTTTCATGATATCATGTTTAACAGGAAAGACGGTTCAAGTTTGGAAATCTCAGGAAGCTATGCAGCCATCAATGATATATCAGATTCTATTTTGGGATCAGTACTTGTTTTCAGGGATGTCACTGAAAAAAATAAAATTGAAAAGCAGCTTCACCAGGCTCAGAAGATGGATGTTGTAGGCCAGCTTGCAGGCGGTGTGGCTCATGATTTCAACAATATGCTAAGCGGGATAATGGGAAGCGCGGAATTGCTCAGCTATGAATCCGGCGATAATCCGAATTTTAAACATCACATCGAAATAATTATTGAAAGCGCCAAAAGATCTTCAGTTTTAATTTCCCGTCTTCTTTCTTTTTCAAGAAAAGGAAGAACCATATCTTCTAATATAGATATTCATGAATTAATTAAATCTGCAATTGATCTGCTCGAAAGAAGTATTGATAAAAAAATTAAAATTGTCACCAGTTTGGATGCAGAAAATCCATTTACAGTAGGCGATCCTGCACTTTTACAGAATGCAATTCTTAATCTTTCAATCAATGCAAGAGACGCAATGCTTGATGGTGGAAAAATTTCAATATCTACGTCCAATATATATATGGATGAAGATCTGATCAGACAGAATGCTATTTCTATAGAACCGGGTCATTACATTAAAGTTGAGGTTTCTGATTCAGGAAACGGAATTTCTAAAGATATCATACATAAAATTTTTGATCCATTTTTTACAACAAAACCTGCAGGAAAAGGAACAGGACTTGGTCTGTCAAGCGTGTATGAAACCATGAAAGATCATAAAGGCGGGGTTTCAGTTCAAAGCGAACCGGGTGCAGGTGCAGTTTTCAGGCTGTTTTTTCCTAAAGGAGATGCAGACACAGGTAAGGTGAAAATACTATCCAGCTCAATTGTTAAAGGATCAGGATGTATACTTGTAGTTGACGATGAACCTATATTAAGAGAAACAATGCAGAAAATTCTTGTATCAGCCGGTTATACGGTTATTCTTGCTGAAGACGGAATCAGCGCAATTGATATTTATAATTTAGAAAAGGAACGTATTTTACTTGTTATTCTCGATATGATAATGCCAAAAATGAGCGGCACTGAAACGTTTCTTGAACTGTTGAAAATTAATCCTGAAATAAAAGCTATTTTTTCTTCAGGATTTAATAATGAAGGAACACCGCAGGATTTGCTGAATTCCGGAGCAAAGGGTTTTATACAAAAACCATACCAGATATCTGAATTTACAAGTCTGGTTTATGAAGTTATTCATTCAGAAAAATAACCAATAATTCATTGACAAGAATTGATTTTGTGAATAATTATCTTTTATCAGTAAATAATAAAAAATATATCTAAAAGCGTAATGGTATATTGAAATTTTCCGGATAATATAATAAATTATTTAAAATATCTTTAATAAAGAGGCAGCAGATGAGTTTTCTCAAAGAAGCAGGCGATTCATTAATAAAATATAGCGAAATTATAGTCAATAAAACCGAGGAATATACAAAAATTGCCAAGCTCCTGCTTGATATTAAAAAGCATGAAAGCGATATTGAAAAAAATCAGTCCGAACTGGGCAAATATATTATTATAGCACTTGAGAATGGTCAGAAAAATCTTGATCTTGCAGATCCTCATGTTGCTGATTTTTTTAAAAGAATTAAAGAGAACAGGGTAGGCATTGAAACAAAAAGAGAAGAAATCAATACCATAAAACAATCCGGAAGGTCAGAGAATAAATAGAACCTGTATATGTCTGTATCGTCAAAAAAAATAATAGAATTCATTCAAACAATAAATAAACCCTTCACTGCGTTTGATCTGTCTGAAAAAGTTTCTTCAACCCCATTGAAAAAGAAAAAAATTGTAAAAACAATTACTCAAAAAGAGATGAATATTATAAGTGATCTGCTGTTTGTTCTTTCCCAGTCGGAACTTATTGTAAGAAACAAGAAATCATTTTCATCCGGCGCTTTTACAATATCCGGAATTATCAAAATCAATTCAAAAGGGATTGGAACTGTTGAAGCTGATATTCCGTATCCTGTGAGTGTTGAAAAAAACGATATGTCCGACTCCCATAATAATGATTATGTGACAGTAAAAATTTTTGATTTTAAACGCGGTGTTTTTTATGGAAGGGTTATCAAGATCGATAAAAGATCAAGAAAGTTTTATACTGCAGCTGTTGTCAGAAAAACAAAAGGCACAATATTTTATAAAATTATAGATTCCCCCGGCAATATTGAAGTAGCATCCGAACGTTTTGACAACGAGCCTGATATGGGCGAGACAGTTATTGTTGAATTGAAAAAAGGAACTGTTTCAAATCTTCCGCTTTGCGCTGTTGTAAAATCGCTGCATTCAGATGATGAATCCTCCGACTTTGACCGCCTTGCAGTTAAACACTCTCTTCCTGGCGATTATCCAGACTTCGGAACAAAAGAGAGTTTTGAGAAATCTGTATCTGTAAAAGAAATGAAGGACAGAAAGGATTACCGCAGCATCCTGACCTTTACCATAGACGGAGAGGATGCTAAGGATTTTGATGATGCGGTTTCTATAATTCGTGAAGGGGAAAATTTCAGGCTTTTTGTTCATATAGCGGATGTTTCTGCGTATGTTTATAAAGGAACTCTGCTCGATAAAGAGGCATATTCCCGGGGCACTAGCTATTATCTCGGAAACCGCGTTATTCCAATGCTTCCTGAAGTTTTATCAAATGATCTTTGTTCTCTGCGCGAGGGTGAAAACAAGCTTGTTCTTTCAGTGGAAATTCTGGTTAATATCAAAGGTGATTATTTACATACAGAATTTCATAGAGGAATAATCAAATCTGCCAGGAGACTAACATATAATACAGCTTCTGATATAATCGAAAATGATTCTTCAAGCCCCTATTATGAATCTTTAAAATTGATGTTCAGCATTGCCGAGGCTCTTAAAAAAAGCAGAATGAAAAGAGGCAGAATTGATCTTAATCTTTCTGATGTTAAAATAGAATATAAAGACGGAAAAGTATCTGCAATCAATATAGCTGAAAGGCTTAAAAGCCACATGATTGTTGAGGAATTCATGCTTACAGCAAATGAAATTGTTTCAATGGAGCTCACCAAAGAAGCAATTCCTTCATTATACAGAGTGCATGAACGCATGAGCGAGGAATCGTTTGAAGCTTTAAAGAAATTTGTAAAACTTTTCCATTTTAAAATCGAAGGCAAGGGAAATATCGGCGTTGAGATTCAGAAGGTTCTGGATAAAATCAAGGGCCTTGAGGCTGAATATGTTGTGAATCTGGTTGTTTTAAAATCTATGATGCAGGCAAATTACGGACCGGAAGCACAGGGGCATTTCGGTCTTGGCTTTGCTGATTATACTCATTTTACTTCTCCAATCAGAAGATATCCTGATCTTGTTGTTCACAGATGCCTGAAAAATCTTATTGATAAAAGCAATCCAGCATATTCTTTACCGGAACTTTCAGCTATTGGTGAAAAAACATCAGAGCTTGAACGCATTGCCCAGAAAGCAGAGCGCGATCTGGTTAAAATAAAATCGTGCAGAATTTTAAAAGACAGGGTTGGAGAAGTTTTTGATTCTGTTATCAGCGGCATCGCCAAGCATGGATTTTTTGTGACTCTAATTGAAATGCCTATAGAAGGTATGGTTCCTCTCAGAAATTTAAAAGATGATTTCTATAATGTTTATGAAGGCGATTTTTCAATTAAAGGCAGAAAAAAAGGAAAAGTTTTTTCTTTAGGCAATAAATTAAAAGTCAGGCTTGTGAAAGCAGATATTGATAATATGAGAATAGATTTTGATCTGCCATGAAATTCATTATCTTATACCACTTTGGAATTGATGAAACTCATTATGATTTAATGCTTGAGGCTGAAGGCTCGCTTGATTCCTGGAGAATTCCTGAAAAAAATTTCAAGCAGCTTTTAAACGGCGAAACCATTGAAGTAATTTCTATAAAACCCCACAATAAAAAATATTTAAATTTTGAGGGTGAATTGACTGATGGAAAGGGTTCCGTTAAAATATATGATAAAGGAACAACTTCATATAAGCGCAATGAAAACATCCAGTTTGATGTCTTAATCTTCGGATCTGAAATTTCAGGGAAACTCATATTTAAAAAACTTGAAAACAATGCTTTTAATCTTAATTTTATCCGCATTTTAAATGACATTTCACAAACTGAAAATATTTCTTGATTATAAGACGTTGATTTTTATTGTTGAAAAAAATAAATTCCCGACTCCGGAGGAAGTTATACTTAAGCAGCAATTATTATTTTTGAATTTTAATGAAATATTAAGTCCCCATCCGGGGAATCAGGTGGCTTAAGATAAATTGCTTTGTGGTTTACAGGGTTTTAATCATTTAGATTAAAAAAAATTTTAACAACATGGAGTTTAAATAATGAAATTAATATCAAAAAGCGGAAGCGCTTCTTTTAAAAAAGACGATACAGCGGCATTTTTTCTAACTGAAGAAGATTCAAAAGTTATAACGAAAATTTTACCTGAAGGTTTTTCATATCTTTATGATAATATTGATCTTTCACATTTTAAAGGGAAAAGCTCTGAAATACTTTTTATTCCCTTTAAAGACAAGCCGAATGTAATACTCGCAGGCCTTGGCAAGAAGAAAGATATATCAGCGGAAACGCTTAGAAACAGTTCTGCAAATATAACATATTTATGCAGGGATAAATCTAAAACTGAAGTTATTCTTGTGCTCCCTGATTTTGAAAACTTAACTTCAGAGCAGTCACTTAAATATATTTCAGAGGGAAGCGTTCTTGCAAATTATTCATTTAATAAATATATAACTAAAAAAAATGACGACGACACCTCAAAGGACATACTGCTTAAATCTATATTTTTCTATACCTCTGCAAGAAACTCGCAGAAAATTCTCGATGAAATTCTGATAATATGCTCAAACACTCTTCTGTGCAGAGACCTCATCAATGAAACAAGCGATAAATGCGATTCAGCTATGATTGCATCTGAAGCAAAAAAACTGAAAATAAAAGGTCTTACATGCAGCGTGTCTGGTAAAAAAGATCTTGAGAAAATGAATATGGGTCTCATACTCGCTGTTAATAAAGGGAGTAAAATTCCTCCGGCTCTTGTTGTTATGAAATATACAGGAGATCCGAAGAATAAAAAATACACAGCATTCGTAGGCAAGGGATTAACTTTTGATTCAGGCGGTATGAATCTTAAACCTTCAGGGCATATGGAAACTATGAGAATGGATATGTCCGGTGCTGCTGCTGTTTTATATGCTGTTAAATCAATTGCGGAACTTAAACTTAATGTAAATGTTTATGGTGTAATGCCTCTGACTGAAAATATGCTTTCCAATGATTCATACAGGCCGGGAGATATTTTTAAATCATATTCCGGCAAAACAGTGGAAATTGGAAATACAGATGCTGAAGGGAGATTGATTCTTGCTGATGCTCTTGCATACACTGAGAAAGTATTAAAACCTGAATTTATAATAGATCTCGCGACTCTTACAGGTGCAGTAATCACAACTTTTGGAGAAACAGTTGCAGCTTATTTATCAACAAATGAAGACCTTTCGGAATATATAAGAATTTCATCAGAGGAGACAGGGGATAAATCCTGGAGGCTTCCTTTTTATCAGGATTTTGATGACAGAATGAAATCTGATATTGCTGATATTTCCAATGTATCATCTGAAAAAAATGCAGGAACAATTACAGGCGCGGTATTTTTAAAAAGTTTTATTACATCAACTCCATGGGCTCATATTGATATAGCAGGAACTGCCTGGTATTCAAAAAAAAGAGGGTACCGCCCGAAAAATGCAACAGGTTACGGAGTCCGTCTGCTTACAGAAATTATCAGAAAAATATAAGTACTTGGAGCTTTAATAATGTATTCTTTAAAGGAAATTCTTGATTTAGCTGTTCAGATGGAGCAGGCAGGAATTGAGTTTTATACTGAATGCGGAGCCAGGTTTTCAGGAGAAATTTATCAGGAAATCTTTCATTTTCTTGCGGATCAGGAAAAAAACCATAAAAAAAAATTTGAAGAGCTTCAGGAGAATATTTTTAAAAATAAAAGTGAGTCAAGTGAAGATTATTTCCGTTATATGAAATCTCTCGGAGGAGACAGGATTTTTAAAAAACCCGGTATAGGCGAAATGCAGAAAATTATAAAAACACCGCATGATGCTCTGCTCAAGGGAATTGAAGATGAAAAAAATTCAATTTTTTATTATACTGAAATTAAAAATGCTTACTCTTCCGGAAGTGATGAATCATTAATCCTTGATGAAATAATCAGCGAAGAAAGGACTCATATTATGAAACTTGATCTGGTTCTGACAAAAATAACAGCTCTTTAATAATATTAAACAAAATGTATAGATTGCAAATTTTAATAATTTTTATTTTGATTGTTTTTCTGGATTCTACAGGATCATTTAAACCTAATTCATTTTCAGGTGATGGAATAATCCGTGTTGCTATATATGCAGATGCCGGAGTCGGTGAAGAAGCCGGAACAGAGACTGAATATGCTAAAAATATTGAAGCTACAATTAAGGCATTTAATCCTCAATGCAAAACCGGTCTTGTTAAAGCAATAGAAATAGTTTCCGGAGCCCTGAAAGATTATGATGTAATAATATTTCCTGGCGGTTCAGGAATGGCCCAGTCGCTGAGTCTCGGTGAAGATGGAAGAGCAGCAGTTGTAGATTTTGTCAATAATGGCGGAGGGTATATTGGAATCTGCGCCGGAGCATATCTTGCGCAGGATATGGATTTATCCCAGCCGGTACTTAAAATCTCAAATGCAGAAGTGTTAAATGGCGCTGTTGACTGGGACAGAGGCGGCGGCATAATCAGGGCAAAAATAAACAAGCCATATCTCGAATATTTTCCGGAATTTACAGGTTCTGAAACTTTTTATTTAAATTATCAAAGCGGTCCTGTATTTATTCCCGCAGGCAGAAAGGATATGGATCCGTATGAAGAATTAATAATATTTGTATCAGACGTATTCCATGACAGTTTTAAAACAAAAGGTGAATCTCCGGGAAAAGCAATGTTTACTGTTTCTGAATACGGCAAGGGAATGACTCTTCTCATGTCAGCTCATGCCGAGGAAACCCCTGGATTAAAATGGATGCTTTACAGGATGGTTGAGATCGCTGCAAAGCAGGATATCACACCGCCTCCGCCAAAATTTGTTAATTTAAAAAAATTTAACCGCGAAATAATGTATGATGCAAAATGGCGTGAAAGAGAAACCAGATATCTTAAAATTGCAAAGGACAAAACAAAAAAATCAAAAGATAGAATCAATGCTTTAAAGATATTAAGAAATACTGGTTCAAAAGAAGCTGTGAAGCTTTCTGTGCGTCTGCTTTCGGACAGTTCTAATCCTGTTAAAATATACTCCGCAGAAATGATTATTTATTACGATCATTTCTCTGCTATTGAAAGACTAAAAGAATTACTAAAAAAAGAAAAATCAACTGAAACTATAAAAGCATTTAAAAAAGCTCTTGTGCATCTTACTCCATCTGCAAAGAAAAAAAGAACTGTAATAGCAGTAAAAACTTCTTCTGCGAAATAAATAAAAATAGAACACAGATGACACGGATTACACGGATTTTTTAAAAAAATATAATCATTCATTTCATGCAATAATAAATCCATTCATTTATCCTTATCCGTGACCATCCTATTAATCCGTGTCATCAGTGTTCATTTTTTTATTTTCGAAAAAAAAACACTATTTTATCCTATATATAAAAATACTTTACAAATTTAATTGATTCTTTATGTTTTTACGTTAAGTGGTAAATATAAAAGAAATTTATTACAGAATTTGTATAATAAAACAGGGGGATGTGAGATGCTAAAGGAGTACAAAAGCGGCGATATCAGAAATATCGCAATAATCGGACATGGCGGAACAGGGAAATCAACACTTCTTGATGCGATGCTTTTCGTGAATGGAAAAATTGATAAAATCGGAAATCCTGATAACGGAACCCTGACATCTGATTTTGAGGAAGAAGAAAAGAAAAGAAAAATATCAATAAAAAGCGCGTTCGGTTTTGTAGAGGTCGACGGGGTTAAAATTAATATAATCGATACTCCCGGAACAGCGGATTTTATCGGCGACCAGAGAGCTGCAGTAGAAGTTGCGGATACAGTAATTTTAGTAGTTGATTCAGTTGACGGCGTACAGATCGAAACTGAAAAAGCCTGGCGCTATCTGCAGGAGCATCTTATTCCAAGAATAATTTTTGTCAACAAGATGGATAAAGAAAGAGCCAGTTATGACAATGTTATAAATAATTTAAAATCAAGCCTCAAGGTTAAAACTGCTTCACTTTGCATACCCTACGGACAGGGAGCTGATTTCAAAGGACTGGTTGATATTATTGCCAAGAAACTTGTAATCCCTCATGGAGATGGAAGAACTGCTGATATTATTGATATTCCTCCTGAACTGAAAGAGCATGCTGCACTTGAAAGAACCAATCTGATTGAACTTGCTGCTGAAGGCGATGATGAACTGATTGAGAAATTTTTAAATGGAGAGGAACTTTCAGATGAAGAGGC
This sequence comes from uncultured Leptospirales bacterium, assembly GCA_964529415.1. Taxonomy (GTDB): domain Bacteria; phylum Spirochaetota; class UBA4802; order UBA4802; family UBA5550; genus CAYMPH01. The sequence continues at coordinate 205,612 of CAZGWD010000006.1, forward strand.
GGAACGCGGTCTGGACGAACAGCTTCTTGAGGCAAGACTCAGTTCTGTAATGTGCGGTTCAGCATCAAAAGTCATAGGAATGAATAAACTCCTTAGAGTTATCAAAAACTATGTTCCGTCACCATTGATAAAAACAGAATATAAAGGCCATGCAGCTGATGATGAATCAAAAGAAATAAAAGTTAAATCAAAAGAAGGCGAACCTTTTTCTGCTATTGTCTGGAAAACAAGCATTGACCAGTATGCAGGACGATTTAATTATATAAAAGTAACTTCTGGAGAATTAACCCAGGACCGTGAAATTTTCAACACAACAAAAAAATGCAAGGAACGCGTAAATAAAATTTATACAATGATTGGAAACAGGCTCGTTGATGTTCAGAAGCTCAATTGCGGCGATATAGGTGTTCTCGTTAAGCTGGATAAAACTTCAACAGGCGATACTCTTTGCGATCCTAAACGGGAAGTTGTTATACCATTGATACAGCTGCCTCATCCTGTATTTTCTTATGCTATTGAAGCAAAAAATAAAGCAGATGAAGACAAGCTTGGACAGTTTCTGCACAGGATTGTTGATGAAAATCCTACAATAACTTATTTTTTCAATGCTGAAACCCATGAATCTGTTTTATCCGGAATGGGGGAAATGCAGCTTGATATCATACTCAATTCCATAAAAGAAAAGAGCAAAATAGATATTGTCAAGAGAACACCGCGAGTTGCATACAGGGAAACAATTACCAAAAAGTCTGAAGCGCAGTACAAGCACAAGAAACAGTCAGGCGGTCACGGCCAGTATGGCGAGGTTCACCTCAGGCTCGCACCGAGAAAAAGAGGCGAGGGATATGAATTTATTGACAGTATTGTAGGCGGTGTGGTTCCAAAACAGTATATTCCCGGCGTTCAGAAAGGTATAATTGAAGCTCTTGATGAAGGAATTCTTGCGAAGTATCCTGTTGTAGATGTTGCAGCCGAGCTTTATTACGGATCATATCACGATGTTGATTCTTCAGAGATGGCATTTAAAATTGCTGCAAGGAGCGCTTTTAAGCTTGCGATGGAATCAGCAGCTCCGCAGCTTCTTGAACCTGTAATGGAAGTTGCTATTTTTGTTGATAAGGACTTTGTAGGTGATATTCTCAATGACACAACAAGCAGGCGCGGAAGAGTTCTTGGCATGGAAAATGCCGAGGGAGAAGGCGGAGGAGGAGTATCTGTTGTTAAAGCAACAATTCCGCTTTCTGAAATGTTAAGATATACAATAGATCTCAGGGCCATGACGAGCGGAAAAGCCACTTTTGAAATGAAGTTTTCACATTATGATCCTATATCAGGAAAAAATGCTGAAAAGGTTATTGAGGAAAGGAAGAAGTTTTTTGAAACAGAAGCCAATAAATAGTTTAAAATGAATCCCCATGATTTAGAAAATTTTCTGATAAAAAATATCCCCATGGCTTTACACATGGGGATATCAATTTTATCCTGTAATGAAAATTCTCTTGTAGCTGAAGCCCCTTTAAAAGAAAATCAAAATGATAAGGGCACAGGTTTTGCCGGAAGTCTTTATTCTCTCTGTGCTTTATCCTCATGGGGATTTATCCGTTCTTTACTTATTGATGAAAATTTAAACTGCGATATAATGATGCATACTTCAGAAATAGTCTTTCAGAAACCGGTTCTTGATGATATTACAGCTGTTGCGAAACCTGAAAATCCGGAAGATTTAAAAAGCTTTATTGAAAAGCTGAAAAAGGAAGGAAAATCCCGTATCGAAATTAATGTTAATGTAATAAGCGGAAATGATCTAAAAGCTGTATTTAAAGGCAGCCTTGTAGCTGTTATAAAGTAAAAATCAGGTTAATTAAAAATATGAAAATAATAATTTTTGATGAAAACTCATATAATAATTTTTATCCCCTTTCACAGACCAGGCCTTTGTGGGATTTGATCTGCGGAACTTTTTCCTTTAAGCAGCGGCTTGAAGTTTTTTTAAAAAACAGTAAATTGAAATTAAATGAAACAGATTTTTATTTTTTCACAAGGGATATACTGGTTCCGGTTATCAGAGAAAAAAATCCCGAAATGAAAATTAATGATTTTGCTGTTTTTGAAAAAAATGACGACTTCTTATTTATAAATTCTCTATCAGTTCCATCAAATGATCTGCCTGATATTAATCTGAATACAGCCCTTGTTAAATCCGGGAAAATCACAGCTGCAAAAACCGGTAAAATTAAAATTGATCCTGCAATTTCTATTGAAGATAATTTAAATATTATATCTCTGGTAAAAATAGAAACAGACTCAATTAAACCTGATTATATCTGGAATCTTATTGAAATCAACCCCGGATTGATTGAAAAAGATTTCACGTATTATAAAAACAGGAAAAATTTTAATGATAATAATGTAACAATATTAGGCGACAGATCACTCGTATATATAGACGAAAATGTTAAAATAGAACCCTATGTGGTTATAAATGCTGAAAAAGGACCTGTTGTAATACTTGAAAATTCCGAGATAAAATCTTTTACAAGAATTGAGGGGCCGGCTTATATAGGAAAAAATACAATAATTTTCGGAGCAAACATAAGGGAAGGTACATCAATAGGTGACTGGTGCAGAATCGGCGGAGAGGTTGAAGAGAGCATTTTTCACGCTTACTCAAACAAGTATCACGACGGTTTTATCGGACATTCATATATTGGTGAATGGGTAAATCTCGGAGCCATGACAACCAACAGCGATTTAAAAAATAACTATTCAGCAGTAAAGGTTTATATTCCAAAAAAAAGAAAAGCCACAGGGAGCATGAAGGTCGGCTGTTTTATCGGCGATTATGCGAAAACGAGCATCGGCACTCTTATCAATACAGGAACAAGTATCGGTACAGGAGCCATGCTTGTTCATTCCGGATCAATGGCGTCTTCTCACATTCCGCCATTTTCCTGGTTTATCAATGCAGATATAGTTTTAATGGAATGGCTTGGTGATTTTTTAAAGGCATCAGAGGATATGATGAAGCGCAGGGGAAAAACTCTTACACCTGCTATTTCTGATCTGCTTAAATTGCTGTATTCTCAAAAGGGAAACTGATGGTCAAAGTATCTGAAATAAAATTTTCACTTATTTTAATTATTTCATTCTCTCTTCATCTTATTCTTATACTCGGCATACTTGCTCCGGATTTTGGAAAAATTGCATCGCTCGCACGAAGAAAAAATTCTGAAAGAAGTTCCATGCTTATTAGGGATATTATTGTAAATCTAAATCAGGATGATAAAAGGGAAATCAACAGGCAGACTTTACTATCAGACCGCGACTCAACAGCAAAAGGGTATATTACAAGAAAACCCGGTGACAGATGGCTCAACAATTCACTTGATTTCAAAATTTTCAAAGGCAGCAAGGGAAGTGCCGGTTCATCTTCTGGAGAAAAAACAAAAAACCTGATGCAGTCAATCGAAAGTGAAATTGAAATCGCAATGAATCCGGGGAATTTTGCGAACCCTACAATCGGTCAGCAGGATAGAATTCAGATTCCGGATAAAAATGGAGTAACAAAAGAGAACGCCATCTTTTATTCAAACAGCGGAATGTTTTCATTTAATACTGCAAAATTCAAGAATTTCCATTATTTTAAAAACATGAAAGACCGGATCGCATCAAACTGGTATCCTCCGCTAATGTCCAATGCAATATTTCTCGGTTACGGCGGTTCATCAAGAATTATGGCAATACAGAGCCAGGAGGTTAAACTTGTGTTCGTTCTAAACAGAGCAGGGGATGTTATGGATGTTGTAATTCTCGATTCACTCGGTAATAAAACACTCGATATATCCTGCTCTGAAGCAATTAGAATGTCAAAAAATTTCGGTAAAGTACCGGATGATATTCAGGGCGATCCTGTTGTAATACCTTTTATTTTCGGTTTTTATGTGAATTGATCATATCGCTTATTGTTATATCTCCAAGAATATCAGAATTGCTTTTTATAATTTTATCAAAAAGGGATTTTAATCTGTTTTTATAGGGTGATTTTTCATGTTCAGGAATTTCAAAAGTAATTCTGTCGGTAATCTCAACTATTTTTGATAATTTTAAATTTTTAGATGAATTTGTCGGGGAATAGGTTCCATCGTTTTCAATATTTATTAAATTATTTTTTACATAAATATCAAGATAATCATCTATAGGGCCTGCAGATGCAGAATGTGTTTTAATAAGTTCGCTGTAATTTGTGTGCCCTTTTCCTGATTCAAATTTATTGTATATTTCACATAGCAGAGATATTCCGTAATAAACAGGAAGATCAATTTTATCGGAAAAAGCCTTTTTTAAACTTGCATAAGTTTCTGGATGCATCAGGGTATATGAAACTTCCGCGCCGTATAGAACAATAACTATTGAAGTATATATCATCAGCAGAAGTAAAGGAATTGATGCAAGAGCTCCATATAAAGCAAATGTGCCGCTTGCAAAAGATTTTGTATAAACAATAAAAAGAAGAATAAAAATTACCCAAACTGTTCCTGTAAACGAAGCCCCGATAGCTGCATATTTGATCGGAACTTTTGTGTTGGGAAGCGAAACATATGCAAGGAGAAAAAGAAGCCAGATAAATGTAAATGGCGCAAAAAAGTTAATTAAAAGGCCGGCGATGCTTGTGCCTTGTGTTCCTTCAAGTTTTCCTGAATGCAGGTCTAATGTCATTAAAAGACCTGAATCTCCGAGAATGAATATTTTCCCGTCTCCATAGAATGTTTTATTGATTCTTGTAGATGGAAATTTTTTATCAATCCATGTTTCTCCTCCGTCAATACTTGATAAAAATATTCCATCCGAGCCGCCGATATAACCTTTTTTCTTATCAATAAATTTTATCGTATAATAATTGTAATCTTTGAATTTTTTATGCTCCCATGTTTTTCCGGAATTTTTTGAATGCAGAATTAGCCCTTCATCTCCGGCAATCCATAAATTGCTGTTCTGGTCAATTGTTATGGAATTTAATGTAAGCGATCTTTCGTTTTTACTCGCCTGTTTAATCTGATCAGTATCCCAGTTTTTACCGAGGTCATGAGATTTAATAAGCATCCCCCCGCCTGCAGCTATATAAATGCTGTCATTTGAAGATACTATTGAATTCAAATTGTGCCTGAAGTTATCCCATTCAATAAGATTCCAGCTTTTACCTCCGTCAGATGTTGAGAGCAGAAAACCGTTATCGCAGGCGATGTATCCTGCTTTCTCTGTAATCATTTTAATTGCATTAAATTTAAAATCTCCTAATTTGGATAGACTCCATGTGCCGCCATTATCAATGCTTGATAAAAGCACTCCTGTTTCTCCGATAATCCATCCTGTTTTGTTTATAAAAGTAATATCTTTAAGTTTTATTTTTCTGAATTCTGAAATTTCCATTTTAAAATCCAGCTCTGAAAAATTTCTTTCAGCTGGATTATATTCGTAATTTTTCTGATTATTGAAATCAATATTATTTAAATTGATATCTATGTTTGAGGATGATTTTTTTTCCCTATATGTAATTTTAGCTTTATTGCCCACTGCCCAGAATTTATCACCTGAATGGATTCCCGATTGATAAGCCGGCGGTGAAAAGAATTCTACAAGCTCGGAGGAAACTGTTGTTGCTGAAATAAACATTATTGGTCCAAGGGTAAGTGCTGCCCAGTAGTATATTATCTGTAGAAATACAGGCCGTGATTTCTTTACCTTCCAGATGTCATTTAGGGATTTTTCAAAAGTTCTGAGCATAGCTGTTGCAGAAAAGATTAAAACTACAGCTCCAATGCCTCCAATCTTGCCTGCATTGTCAACCAGGCCGGAGATTGCAGAAAAAATCGGTTCTACATTGATTTTAATATTATGTTCAGTTATAAAAACCAAAATTTTTCTGAAAAGTTCTTCTTTCTTGTTCTCAAGACCTGAATAGAATGTCAGCATTACAGCAAGCGCTGGAATAAGTGATAAAATGGCAGTGTAGGCAATTGAAGATGCGTGGGTAAGGCAGTCATCATATATAAATTTTTTTGTGGAAACTATTACAATTTTTATAACAGATATCAGCTTATTTGATATATTGCTGTATATATCCTTCCCTATGTAAACGTTTCCTAAAAAAATTTTAACTGCATCAATAATTCTTTTTATTTTTGAAGCGGATTCAATCGAATTGTCTTTTTTTTCCATAAATTTCCTCCAGCATGTAGAAATATTATGAGATATCATAATTATTGAAGTCAATAATAAAACATATTGGAAAAGTTATACTTGGGCCAATCTTTGCTTTCTTATATAAAATTTCCATTGACAAAAATGTATTATGGCTGAATTTGTGTACTAATCAAATCTG
>CAZGWD010000007.1:0-207861 GCA_964529415.1 uncultured Leptospirales bacterium
GCTGTCCCTGTTTTGCCTCGCCGCCGGAAATTACATATGCAATTTTCTTTGAAATGAATTCCATATGAGGCGGTACAAATCCACCTTGAGACATGTTGAACATCTCAGCAAAAATCAAGCCCATTGCGTCTTTTCCCATTACTGGAATTTTTGTTTTCATCGGCGGTGTATAACCATCTTCAACCATACGTAATACTTCTTTTTTTGCTTCTCCAAGAAGGAAATCTTTATTGAAGATTATTCTGTCTTTAGGTCCGAGGAAACCATTATTTTTTGCTTCTGCTGCAGACATGGAAACTTTAGCCTGTGCAATAGTTAATACAGTTGGAACATAATATGCACCCCAATCTGCAATTTTTACAGTATTTGGAATTGATTCAACAATTTTTCTCCAGAGGTTTGTGCATCCGCCGCCTGCCGGTAAAAGGCCTGCGCCGATTTCAACAAGACCCATATAGAGTTCAGAATGTGCAACAATTTTATCAGCAACCAGACAGCATTCTGCACCGCCGCCGAGTGTCATTCCATAAGGAGCTGCAACTACAGGATATGCTGAATATTTAATCGCGAATAATGATTTATGAACATTGGCAATAAAATCATTTATTTTCTGAAATTGTTTATTCTTGGCAAGTTCTCCCATATAACTTAGATCGCCGCCGGCAGAAAAAGCACCAGGCATACCAGGAGCCTGATTTCCAATAATAAGACCTATACCGTTATTTTTTACATAATCCTGAACTTTATCGATCAGTTCGAGAATCTGACCGTTGATTGCGTTCATTTTTGTATGATATTCAAGACAGAAAACTCCATCTCCTATATCAATCAGTGAAGCGCCTTCATTTCCTAAAACTTCTTTTTTATCTGCTTTTAAAGTTGAAAGAGTGATGGCTTTTGGATTTTCAATAATATCTTTGTAACCTGAGGATTTAAAATCATAATACTGTTTTTTGCCTTTATGGATTCTGTAGAAAGTTTTGTTCTTTCCTTCAATCATCTTTTTGATGTTTTTAGGAATTGCAATTTTATCAGCTTCCATTTTTTTTACAGATTCAATCAGACCGATGTTATCCCAAATTTCAAACGGGCCTGTTTCCCAGTTATATCCCCATTTCATGGCATTATCAATACCGAGAATATTGTCTGATATTTCAGGGACTCTGTTTGCTGCATAGCAAAGCGCACTTGACATAAGCTTCCATGCAAATTTAGCAGCATCGTCTGTACCGTATACTATAGCTTTTTGTTTTTCAGCTAAGGTTTTTGCTTCTTTTGCTTTTTTAGCACATTCAGGTGCAGCAGCTTTTTTATCATACTCTGTATAATTTCCATCTAAACCAATTACAAGACTGGCTTTTTTCCAGGTTTTAGGATCAACATCGCCTTTTTTATAAAATCCTGCTTTTGTTTTATTTCCGAAAATTTTCTTTTCAATCATATTATCGAAAAATTTAGGAAGCTGGTAAACATCTCTCTGCTCGTCTTTTGTAAGAAGTTCATAAGAGTTTTTTCCAAGATGTCCGATTGTATCAAGACCAACAAGATCACAAAGAGCGAATACAGCAGTTTTAGGCATACCAAAAGTAGATCCGAACATGGCATCAATTGTTGGTATGGATATTTTTTCTGTTTCAAGAAGCTGAAGAGCTCTGGCTATAAGCTGAACTCCAATTCTATTTCCAATGAAGTTAGGGGTGTCTTTTGCCCATACAATTCCTTTTCCAAGATGAAGCTCGCTCCACTCTTCGATGAATTTAAGAACTTCTTTTTTTGTATCTTTTCCAGGAATCAATTCAAGGAGCTTCATGTATCTCACTGGATTGAAGAAGTGAGTTATAAGAAAATGCTCTCTGAATTCCTTGCTTCTTCCCTCTGCCATTTTTTCCAGAGGAATACCGGATGTGTTTGAAGATATAATCGCACCCTTTTTCATTACTTTTTCAATTTTTGTAAATAACTGCTGCTTGATTTTGAGATTTTCAACAATAACCTCTACTATCAGATCACAATCAGCAAGTTTTTTGAAATCGTCATCTAAATTACCGATTTCAATATTGTTTACGTCTAAATTCTTGTTCATAAATAAAGCAGGTCTAGCCTTCAGGGTTGCATCTAATCCCTGTTTTACAATTCTGTTTCTTGCTTCCGGCTTGTTCTTCTCATCATCTTTCAGATCAAATGGAACAATATCCAGAAGAAGAGTTTTGATTCCGGCACTTGCAAGCAGTGCTGCAATGCCACCGCCCATGATGCCGGAGCCGATTACAGCAGCCTTTTCAATTTTTCTCATGTTCTCCTCCTTTTTTTAAAAAATGAATTCAGTTTAATTTATATACAGGCAATCGATATTATAAGATAAGAAAATAATCGAAATGAAGAATTAATATAAGTTTTTTTAATTCAGACCTGATATTATTTTATGCAATACAATAATTCGCAAAGATAAAAGTCAATATTTATATAGGTTTTACTTTAAAAATGATGAGAAAATTTTAATACTTAAAAATATAAAGTTTGTTTACTTAAGTTGGATTTCTTAAATTCAGAATTTTTATAAATTTATTAATATCATAATTCAAAATTTTAAAGAAAAAAATATTTTTTAAGATATTGGATATTTGTAGATATAGCAAATGATAATGTCATAAAAAGTAAAATAACACTATATTAAAGAGTTTTTAAATGGATGTTTTATCAATTTCAATGCAAATTTATTGCAATTCATAATATTTACAATTATTCTTGACAACACTTATAGTGAAAAATATATGGATTGGTGTACGGCGTCGTACCCAAGTGGTAAGGGACAGGTCTGCAAAACCTTTATTCAGCGGTTCAAATCCGCTCGACGCCTCATTTGCCCAGGTGGTGGAATTTGGTAGACACAAGGGACTTAAAATCCCTTGATCCTTGCGGTCGTGCGGGTTCAATTCCCGCCCTGGGCAAATTATTCATTGGTTTTAATGCTTCCCATAACTGTATTAAACGTATCTGTGTAATTTTTAAAAAGGTTAAGAGGTGAGCTGCATTCAATTATATAAATGAATTTATTTGTTTTTGAAATAAGAATTCTCTGCATCATTTTCCCGCAATTTGAATCATACTGAAATACAATAAGCTTTCCTGTTATATCCTTTTCCTGTAGAAAATTGTCTGTTTCTGTAATTATCCAGATGTTTTTCCCTATTTTATCAGTATACCATAAACGCCAGTTATTCCATTTTTCGATTTCTTCTTTGCTGAATTCAGCTGCTGTAATTTTAATTTCAGCGTTTTTACCTTTTTTCAGTTTGAGCAGATGCTTGTATTTTAAATCGAATTCGCTCTTTGTCCATCCAACTGGAATAAAAGCTTTATATTTATAAGTCTGATTTGTGTAATCAATAAATGATTCATCAGCTTTCAGGTTGAAAGAAATAAAAAGTATAAATATCAGTAATAAAATTTTTAGTTTCATATTTTTATATAGGAAATTTTTCTTCAAGATAGTGGTGGTAGTTTTCCATCTGTTTCAGCAATCTTGGTTTTAAAATTTTCATTCCCTCCTCAGGCGTGTCAAAAAAGCTTATCAGGTTTATATCTTCAGGAGAAATAAGTCCTTTTTCAAGAAAATAATCGAAATCAATTAATTTTTTCCAGAATTCAGTTCCATAAAGCAGAATCGGCAGATCAACTTTTTCAAGTTTTTTAGTCTGAACAAGAGTGAGTGTTTCGAAAAGTTCATCTATAGTTCCGTATCCGCCTGGAAAAACAACAACTGCTTTTGCATGATAAAGAAACCATAGTTTTCTCATGAAAAAATAGTGAAATTCAAAACTCAGTTCAGGTGTGGCATAAGGATTCGGGTGCTGTTCAAAGGGGAGTGAGATGTTAAGGGCAATAGAAGGCCGGGAGGCTCTTTTTGAACCTCTATTGGCTGCTTCCATAATGCCGCCTCCTCCTCCAGTACAAATAAATACTCCTTCACCAGATTCTTTTTCGAGATCTTTTCCGAACATGGAAACTCGATAAGCAAATTCCTCTGCATCGTCATAATATTTTCCGTTTCCGAAATCATCTTCTTTGCCCTGTTTTGTGCGTGCAGAACCGAAAAAAACAACAGTATGCTTAATATTATGCTCTGTGAATCTTTTTTCCGGTTCAAGATATTCGGCAAGGATTCTTAATGTGCGGGCATCCCGTGATTTAAGAAATTCAATATTTTCATAAGCCTTTAATTTTTTCTGATTTTCTATAGACATTTAATGATACCGTCTTTTCCTCTTGATGTTGAATATTGTTCCGTCCGTATTTCCTGAGATGTCTGTTGAGACTATTGTTTTTCTGTCTATCATATCTATTGTTATTGAATCCATAAAGCTTAAAATTATTTTGAGTCCGGCTCCAATACCGCTTAGGCAGACTTCCTGTCCGTTAACTCTGAGTTTAAGCTTATTTTTATCTGATTCTTTTCCATAATCTTTTATCTGTTCATAATAGCATGCTGAAGCAGCCTGGGGAGTTTTAGTCAAAGTTTCTAGCAGATTTATTCCGCTGCCGTGATCAATTATGGTTGCTTCAAAATCATTTTCTGTAATGATATAACGGACTGTAATATCCCATGTCTGTGCAGAGGATTCATTATTTCTTTTTATCGTTGATTGTATTGCGTTGGTTAGTGATTCATCCATGGAAATGATTATTTCATCGGATTCTTTTGTCGGGTAACCGGCTTTCTTGAGATTTTCAACAAGATTTGCAATAACTTCAGTAACGGCAGATGTTTCGGCCTTAAAGCTGTTCAGATATTTAATTTCTTTCTTTGTTTCCATTTAATTCTGATTAAAATTCCATCAAGTTTTTTTAGTGAGAATTATTGTAAGGATAAAGTTTTCACGGACTTTTTTTAAAAACAATAAGATAAAAAAGCAATCAGTATTTTTTCATTATAAAAAAATTGCATTTATTTTATTCTTTATAAAAATAAAGAATTGTATTTTAATGGTAAAATCAATATATATAATAATTTGATAAATGATTTAATTTAATGGAATAAAAGAGAATTAAAGTTAAAAAAGGTTAGAAACGATATGAATATAAATTTTTTTTTGATAATTTTATCCGCAGTTATTGTTTTATCATGCAAAGAGCCTGTTGTTTTAAAAACAAATGATTCAGAATTGATTTTAAAAGATATGAGTCTTGAGAGAAAAATCGGACAACTTGTAATTGTTGCCATGCCTGGCGGTTCTATCGGCACGGATTCAAAAAAAATAATAGATGCATATAATCCAGGTGGAGTTATATTTTTCGGATTTAATGTTGGTAAAAAAAACCAGATCAGGCGGTTTATTTCAGATCTTCAGGATTATTCAATGATTAAAAGCGGCACACCTCTTTTAGTAACGATTGATCAGGAAGGCGGCAGAGTGCACAGAATTGAAGACGGAGTTACGCGATTTCCCGGAGCAATGTCTGCAGGAGTGGCTGATGATGCAAGACTTGTTTATGATATGGCAAGAATTACCGGCATGGAGCTGAAACTGCTTGGCGTAAACATGAATCTTGCGCCTGACCTTGATGTAAATAATAATCCGGATAATCCTGTTATCAATACAAGGTCATTCGGTTCAGATGTTGATGTTGTATCTAAAATGGGTGTGGAGTATATAAAGGGTTTGCAGGATGGAGGCTGTGCTGCTGTGGGTAAGCATTTCCCCGGACATGGTGACACAAACAGAGATTCACATTATACACTTCCAGTAATAAATTATGACCTGGAAAGATTAAAGAAAATAGAATTTGTTCCGTTTATAAAAGCCATAAAAAACGATGTAAGCAGCATAATGACAGCTCATGTATCCTACCCTGAAATTTTAGGCAATAGAGACTCAGCCACCATATCAAAAAAATTTCTGACTGAAATACTGAGAAATGAATTCGGTTTCAAGGGCGTAATAATGACTGATGCAATTGAAATGGATGCAATATCAAAGAGGATGGACATGGGAGACGCATCTGTGAAATCGATAGAAGCCGGGGCTGATATTATTTTAATAACTTCCTATGGAGATAACATCGGCCTGATCGTGAAATCAATTAAAACTGCTGTAGCAAACGGAAAAATTTCCATGGCGCGGATTGATGAGTCAGTTAAAAGAATTCTTGATCTGAAAATGAAATATAAAATCATGGAATATAAAAACGGTAAAACTTCATTTATTCCTGCCGCATACAGCGAAAAAGAAATTAAACTTCTTGAGAAAGCGCAGGAAATTAATTACAAGCTTTCCAGGGGCGCAATTTATTATTATGGAGCGGATGATTTGCTGAGAGGCGATAACAGAAAAAGAATAATTATTTCAGATAATAAAATATTAAGAGAAAATTTCAAACAGAAAGATAACAGTATTGTCTATGATTCCATTTGGAAAATCAAGACTGCAGATTTAAAAATCCTCAAAGGTGAAAAAACAGTATTGTATTTTTTTATTGATGAGCCTTTTATAGGTAATTTGAATATGGTAAATGATTACTGTATGAGAAATAAATTTGATCTGGTTGTTTTATCTGCAGGTAATCCGTTTCCTCTGGCTAAAGTTTCATATATTAAATCAATTCTTTGTTCATTCTCAAATACTGAAGAATCAATCAGGCAGCTTGCTTTATGTTTGAATGGGGAATTCAATCCTAAAAAAAATATAAATTATCATATTGGATTCGGTGAGAAAAAATAATTTAAAATGAATCACGGAATATATATACATGTTCCTTTCTGCAGAAGCAAGTGCGGATACTGTTCTTTCTATTCGATAGCTGATCTTCATCTGATTGATAATTATATTGAAAGATTGATTTCTGATATTAAGAAAACTTTTTCCGGATCAGAAAAAATACAGGCTGATACAATATATTTCGGCGGAGGTACACCATCGCTGCTTGCTCCGCTATTATTAGATAGATTAATCAAATGCCTGCATGATAATGCAGATATAAATAAAAATGCTGAAATTACAATAGAAATGAATCCTGAAGATGCTTCAGCTTCAAAAATTTCAGAATATGTTGATGCAGGAGTAAATAGAATTGTTCTTGGAGTACAGACGCTTAATCAGAATTTTCATGATACAATAGGCAGATCAGGAACACTTTGTGTGAATACAGTTCTCGATACTTTTTTTGCGCAATCAGGTTTTACCCATTGTGTTGATTTGATTACAGGCATTCCGGGTCAGACTCATGATAAGATAAAATCTGAAATTGACGGATTGCTTAAATATCAGCCTGAACATATATCTGCATATATTTTATCAATTGAAAAGAACACGCCGCTTTATAAAAAAAACATACGGGATAAAAATTTTGATGAATTGCAGGTTGATGTTTTTAAGAGCGTCATTGAATCTTTAATCAATGCCGGTTATGACCATTACGAGATTTCAAATTTTTCTAAAAATGGAAGCAGATCACGACACAATTTGAAGTATTGGAGATATGAACCATATATAGGTTTTGGACCTTCGTCCCATTCATTTTATAAAAATGCAAGATACAGCAATGAAATGAACGTAAATGATTATATCGAATCAACCAGTACCCGCAATCTTCATGATGATAGGAGTGTTTTTTCAGCAATTTCGGAATTTTTTTTAACAGGGCTCAGGCTTTCAGAAGGTTTACTGCTTTCGGATATTCCTGAAAAAACTGATATGCCTATTCCTGAAGTTGTAATGTACAGGCTGAAATCTCTTGCATCTGAAGGAAAAATTTCTATAACGCCTGACGGCAATATCAGCATTAATAAAAATTTCTTTTTTTTGGCTGACAGTATTATATATGAAATTGTTCAGGATATTATTTAAAACAAGGAATGTGCTATGAAAAAGCCTGCTTTGATTTTATTTTTTATTTTTTCAATGAATCTTTTTTTGTTTGCGGACGACATAAATAATTTTTATAGAAATGATGATGTCGGATTTTCAATAAATTTCCCTTCCGAATGGGGGATATATACATCGAAGGAAAATGCAATTGATATTTTCAAATCGTATTTTGATCTGAAAGAGAATGACGGGTCACTTCCTCTTTTTGTCGGAATGACAAAAAATCAGAGGGCGTACGTGCGCTGTCTTACTGAAAAAACTGAATTGGATATAGAGGATTATTTTCAACTGCTGCACCGCGCGAATAAGTCGGATAAGCTTGCTGTGACAAGCGCAAAATTAATCAGAGAAAAAAAATCGGTTAACTGGGAATATATATTTGAACACGGCGGCGCGAAATTCAAGTTTTATGAAACGGTTTTTACAAACGGGAAACACGCTATAAGGCTTGCATTCTGGACTTATGCCTCCGGATATGATGAAGAACTTCCTGTTTTTAAAAGTTTAACTGAAGATACTTTTTACAACGATACATCTGATGGTATGGAAAACTGGAAGCCTCTTTGGAAAGACCTGAGCAAAATTATTCCTGAAAAAAATATTGATAAAATTGAAATAACAGATGAAACTGCATTAAAGAAAAAACCGCAGGCTGAATCCTTCCGTTTAACTGAAAAGGATAAATTATTTTTTTATGAAATTAAGGGAGAAAAAAATAAGGTATATATTCTTGGATCAATACATTTGGGGCATCCGGAATTTTATCCAATGCCTGAAAGAATTGAAGAAGCATACAGAAATTCGAAATATCTGTGCGTTGAAATAAATATTGATTCTGATGAAAACAGAAAAAAGCTAATGGGAAATAAATCGCTGCTGTTTATCAAGGATGATAAAACTTTAAAGGATATCCTTCCGGAAAATTTATATTTAAAACTTGAAAATGTATTTAAAGAAACAGGCATGCCTATGGATAGTTATAAAAAAATGAAACCCTGGGTGGTTTCTTCGGTAGTTGTAATGTTTCAATCCATGAGTCTTGGATTTTCTCCTCAATACGGCATTGATAAATATTTTATGGGTAAAGCAAAAAAAACCAAAGAAATAAAAGAGCTTGAAAATCTTGAATATCAGATTGATCTTTTTGAGAAAAAAATAAATGATATTGATTATCTTGCAGGCGTTCTGCTTGATTATAAACTTGTAAAATATAAAGTAAATGATTTAATTAAAGCCTGGAGAAGCGGCGATGAGGAACGCCTTGAAAAGCTTACAATGGAATCATTCACGCCATATGAAGATTCAGGCAGCAAAATGGCAGATGTTCTGATTTTTAACAGAAATAATGAAATGGCTGAAAAAATAAAAACATATCTGAAGGATGACAGAGATTATTTTGTGGTTGTAGGGGCAGGGCATGTTATCGGCGAAAAGGGTATTGTATCGTTGCTGAAAAAGGCGGGGTTTAAGGCGGAGAAGAAGTAATTACTTTAAATAAACTCTCGGCACCCGCCTTGAAACAGAACACGTAATTTCATACGGAATAGTATTTGCCCATTGAGCGACATCATCAGCAGTTATGATATTCTTTCCGAAAAGAATTACTTCCTCTCCAACAGGATAAGAGTCATTTCCCAGATTCACTAAAATCTGATCCATGCATATCCTGCCTGCAACAGGATATTTTTTATTGTTGATTATCACTTTAGATTTATTAGACAGACTTCTCGGATAACCGTCTCCATATCCGACAGATACAGTTGCAATGTTTGATTCTTCCGCAGTTTTATAGGTATGGCCGTATGAAAGTGGCGTTCCTGAAGGAACTCTTTTTTTGAAAATTATCGAGCTTTTAAATGTCATTGCAGGAATAAATTCAATTTTGTTTTTCAAATCAGAGACATTTGAATAACCATAAACTGCAATTCCGGGCCTAACCATATCAAAAAATGAATCTTTATAATTAATAATTGCCGCGCTGTTTGCAAGATGTGAAATAAATCCTGAGCCGGTTTCTTTTTTTGCTTTATCAATAATTTCTGAAAATTTTTTAATCTGAAAAAGGTTAAATGGAGAGTTGATATCATCTGAAAGGGGCATGTGGGAAAAAATCCCTTCGAGTCTGATATTTTTCATTGAAGAAATTTTTTTTATTATATCAATGGATTGCTCAGGAGAAGAGCCGATTCTTCCCATTCCTGTATCAATTTTTAAATGCACATTTACAGAACTGTTTTTATTTCCGGCTGCTGATTCTATAGCTTCTGCTTCTTCATTCGATGCAATTGTCTGGGAAAGATTAAAATTAATTACTGCTTCAATTTCCTCTCTGCCATATAAGGAAAGACCAAGCACCAGAACAGGAATTGTAATTCCTGAATTTCTCAGTTCAATTCCCTCATCAATTGATGCTACTCCAAGAACATCTGCAGAACCGGTTTCCTGTATGAATTTTGAAACCTCAATGATCCCATGCCCATATGCGTCTGCTTTTACTGGCAGAAGGATTTTTACATTGCTGCCTGTAATTTTTTTAATTTCACCTAAATTGTGCTTAATGGCTTTCAGGTCAATTTCAGCATATGTTTTTCTGAACATGGTTGTTTTCTCTGGTTTTTATAAGTTCTCTATCTGTCACACCGGTTTTTCATCTTCAATTATTGAAAATACCCGGGTCTCATAGAATATTACTAATATTAGATGGCCAGCATTATTTGGACATCCTGTCCCATGCTGGCAGGCGTTCATCGTGAACGCTTCCCGGCTCTTTGCGAGAAACCGGCATGAAAAGAAAGATTTTTTTATAATAAAGATTAAAACAATATCATATGTCAATATAATTTTAAAAGGTTAATTATTTCTTGACCTTATAATAATTGAGTTTTAAAATATTATAAATTTTAATACTTTCTGGAGATGTTATGAATATAAAAAATTCTTCAACTTTAATTGACAGCAATGGAAGACCATATTTTGGATTGCATAAACAGCCTATTGAAAATATTAATCTGCAGGATTACAGGCCTCTGGGATATTCTTCAGCTAAAAGTAAAAATCCGGGTTTTTTTGAGAAGTTCAGATTCAAGAGATGGCAGTTCCTGGGATTTTCAAATTCCGAAATTGCACTTTCAATTGCAATTGTTCACTCCGGATTTGCGTCAAAATTATTCGGGTATCTTTATAATAGAAAAAATCCTGAAATACATGAATTTACAATAATATCTCCAATGGCAAAGGATACATCTTTTGCTGGCAGTTCAGTTGATGGAGAAGTAAGTTTTAAAACAAAAGATGGTGTTGCAAGAATGCTTAATTCCAGGCAGGGGTTTACTCTTGAGGCTTCAGTAAAAAATAATCTTGCTGCAGATATTAATATATCAAGGCTCAAAGAGCCTCTGTGCATTGTAACCAGGAGCGGCCATAAAGGTTTCAATTACGCTCATAAGGAAGCTGGAAATTTTGCTGAGGGAAAAATTCATTACAAGGGCTCCGAATGGAGGCTTGATCCGAAAACCACTTTTGCTTTTGCAGACTATACAGCAGGGTATCTTCCAAGGGAAACTTACTGGAGCTGGGCAAGCGGAGCCGGAACAGACAGAGGCGGCAGGAGGGTTGGTTTTAATTTTGTAAACGGCATCAATGATACTGCATATGCTGAAAACTGTTTCTGGATTGACGGAGCTCTGCATAGAACAGGTGCTGCTGATATCCGGTTCGATGATCTTGATCATTTTAATCCATGGAGAGTATTTACTGAAGACAAGTCCGTGGATCTTGCATTTGTGCCTGATGGAGTGCATACTGAATTGACGAATTATATTATCGTAAAAAATAAAATGTACCAGGGTTTCGGCCTTTTTGATGGAAAGATCAAGTCTCCGGGAAAAGTTCATGAAATAAAAAGCATGTTCGGTTTTGCAGAAGATAATTATCTCAAATGGTGAAATAAGAAAAAATACTGCTTATTAAAAACTGTTTTCATATCGAAAATAAAAGCATGGAGGCTGATATGGAAGCAGGAATATTTACTCAAATAATTGATGAAAAATGCAATGCTGATATTTCGCAAATGGAATCAGATTTTTTAAATGCTGAACTGAAATCCATGCTTGCTGATTATCTTTCAGGCTGCGTGAATATTTATGATGAGATTGAGTTAAAGGGAAAACTTATAGATTACATCAGAAAAATGTGATTATCCTTTAACAACACCAAGAGGTGATAATTCTATTTCAATTTTCACCAGATCTTTCTGAAAGTTCATGACTTCTGAAATATCCTTGTAAGCTCCGCTTGCTTCATCGAGATCGTGCTTGCCTCTTATTGAATGAAGTATGCCGAGTTTGTCGAGTATTTCCTTTTCTTTATCCAGATCAAGTTCGCGTTCTGCCTGTTTTCTTCCCATTTTTCTGCCTGCGCCGTGAGAACATGACATGAAACTTTCCGTGTTGCCGAGTCCTGAAACAATATAGCTTCTTGAGCCCTGCGAACCCGGGATAATTCCTGTTTCATCTGTACGTGCAGAGGTTGCTCCCTTCCTGTGAATTATAACTTTTTTTCCGAAATGATTTTCTTCAGAAGCGTAATTATGTGCGATATTAATTAACTCATTAAAAGAAATATCCCTGAAATCATCTGTAAAAATTTCTTTAATTCTTTCCATCATAAGCTTTCTGTTGGCAAGAGCGAAATCTACACAGAATTTCATTTCATTTAAGTATGAAATACCTTCCATTGAATCAATTGGCAGAGAAGACAGCTGCCATTCTTTAGGAATCGGATGCTTTAATTTTTCATTTAACTTGATGGCTGTTTTATTGTAATAATCCGCAACCTGTTTGCCTATGTTTCTGCTGCCAGAGTGAATCATTATCCATATCCATCCGTCATTTCCTTTCTGAATTTCAATGAAATGATTTCCTCCTCCAAGAGTGCCTATCTGTGTAAGGGCATTTTTGTATTCTTTATCAGATACTGGCATATTATCTGAAATAAGCGGCATCAATTCAGGATTCTGGCGGGTTTTATGATGATTAAAGCCAAGCGGAATTACAGATCGAATTTTACCGATAATTTTTTTTAATGTATCCCTTTCAATTGAATTAAGCGAAGTTTTAACAGCGCACATGCCGCAGCCTATATCAACTCCTACTGCATTTGGAATTACAGCATCAATAGCAGCAAGTACGCCTCCAATCGGCATACCGTAACCCTGGTGCGCGTCCGGCATAATTGCAATATGCCTGAATGCAGCAGGATGATTCGCAAGATTTTTCGCCTGTGCAAGGGCTCCATCTTCAATGAAATCAAGCCACATTTTAATTGGAATATTTTCTGTTTTTATTATTTTCATACTGAAATCATTTCGGCTCCGATCAATGAGCAAATTTTTTTATTTAAAATAATTACTGTATTATACAGAAGAAACTCTGATTGAAACTCTACGATCGCTGAATTGGAAAAAACGTTCCCTAAGCGGAGCCGAAGGGCTCATGTATTAATCCTTTCCAGTTAATATTAATTTAACTGCAAGTGCTGTAAATATTACACCTGCTGCACGGTTTAAATATATCTGACCTTTTTCTGATTTTGAAATGAACCTGCCTGTCAGCCCTGCAAAAAAACTTACTCCTGAAAAAACAATAAGTGTTATTATGATGAAAATAAATCCAAGAAATAATATCTGTAATGATATTGATCCTCTTGAAGAATCTGCAAACTGAGGAAGAAAAGCAAGAAAAAATATTGAAACTTTCGGATTTGTTACATTCATAATTATACCTTTATGGTATAATTTCAAAAAAGATGTGTTTTCTTTTTGTGATATTTTCAGATTACCTGATGAAGATTTAAATGCCTGCCAGGATAAATAGAGAAGATATGCAGCTCCGAAGTATTTTAATATATTGAATGCAAGTAATGAAGTTTTGAATATAACTGCAATACCAAAAGCAACAATCGATGTATGAAACAGCAAACCAGTGCACAGACCGAGAGTTATTATAATTCCTGACTTTTTGCCGTTTACTATAGACTGTGTTAGAACAAAAATATTATCAGGGCCCGGCGCTATTCCGAGAATTGCAGATGCGATTATAAACATAATAACATTATTTATATCTATCATATCTTATCCGTATAAAAATTTTAATAGAACGCGGATAACGCGGATGATTATGATGGCCGCGGATTAAGGAATAAGAAAAAATATAATTTTTTTGTCTTTTTACCGCGAGCGAAATCATGCTGGTTATTTTAAAGTATTCCTGAAAAATCTTTATAATCAAAAACAATCTGCGTTATCCGTGTTCTATTGTTTTTTTAATAAGTAATGTATTATTCTGAAAGGAATAGATTCAGTTTATAAACTTACTGGCATTATAATTCCACATTGCCTGAATATCAAACAATTTTTACTTGACTCTTGTATTGAAAAAGATATTAAAAAAACAACAGCAAGTTTAAGATGCATTACAGGATGAATATAAATGGAAAAAAACTGGTTATGGTGGAAGCACGGAGTTATATATCAGATATATCCTCGTAGCTTTAAAGATACGAATAATGACGGCATTGGCGATATTCCGGGAATTATTGAAAAGCTTGATTATCTGAAAGAGCTTGGAGTGGATGCAATCTGGATTTCTCCTATAAATGTATCCCCTATGTTTGATTTCGGTTATGACGTATGCGATTACAGAAAAATTGATCCTGTATTTGGAACAGCTAATGATTTTGACAGGCTGATATCAGAAGCAAAAAAACGCGGTATCAGAATGATTATGGATCTTGTGGTTAATCATACTTCACATCTTCATCCATGGTTTATTGAGTCAAGATCTTCGAGGAGCAATCCAAAAAGAGACTGGTATATATGGCATGACGGCAAAAACGGAAAGCCTCCGAACAACTGGCTCGCTGCTTTTGGAGGCAATGCCTGGGAATGGGATGAAAAGACAAAGCAGTTTTATTACCATGCTTTTCTGGTGGAGCAGCCGGATCTTAACTGGATGAATCCGGAAGTGCGAAAGGCAGTTTTGAAAGAGTTTGAATACTGGCTCGACAAGGGCATTGACGGTTTCAGGCTTGATGTTGTTAATTTTTTTGTCAAAGATTCTCAATTCAGAAGCAATCCATTCGGAATAGGGCCAACACCGAGGCCTTACGATCTGCAAAAACATATATATGACAGGAACAGGCCTGAACTTCATGATATTGTTAAGGATTTTAAAAAACTTTTTGATGCTTACTATGAAAGAATGATGGTGGGTGAAACATACAATCCGCCTCCGGGTGATCCTGCTTTTTCCGCTGAATATCTGGGAGAAGGTGATGATGAGCTGCATCTTGCATTTGATTTTTCTTTAACATATGTCAATTCCTGGGGTGCGAAGTTATTTCATAAATTGATAAAAAGATGGTATTCTTTTATTCCGGATAAAGGCTGGCCTACATTTGTTTTTTCAAATCATGATCAGCCCCGAACTGCAGGCAGACTTGGAAGCGGTCCGGATAAATATAAAAGGGCAAAAGTAATTGCTGCAATGCATCTGACTTTAAAGGGAACTCCGTTTATTTATTATGGAGAAGAAATCGGAATGATCGATGGAAAGCTCAGGAAAGATGAAATCTGTGATCCGCTTGGAAAGAAATACTGGCCAATCATGGTTGGGCGGGATATTTACAGAACGCCCATGCAGTGGAACAGCGATATCAATGCCGGTTTTTCCAAAGCTAAACCATGGCTTCCTGTAAATCAGGATTTTGGAACAATTAATGTTGAAGCTGAAAAAGTTGACGTAAATTCCCTGCTTAATTTCTATAAAAAACTGATATCTCTCAGAAAAATGCATCCGGCATTGCTTAGAGGCGAGTGGATTCCTGTTGTTGAAGGCGAAAAAAATATCTTTGCATATTACAGAACCTGTGAAATAGAAACAGTTTTTGTTCTGCTGAATTTTTCCAAGCTCTCTGATGAACTTGCAGCTGCTGACAGCGCTTTGTGGGAGGTTCTTTTTTCAACGCATAAAAAAATTGGAGAACAATTCAATGGATTGAATTTCAAAGCCCTGCCGTATGAGGTAACGGTTTTTTTAAGAATTAAAAGCTGATAAAATAGCCCTCTGAAGAGGGCTATTTTAAAGTAAATTGTATTTTAAATTATTCTTTTAAGCAGCGTATAAATCTACTGATTTGATTTTTGATAATTTGTATCTTCTTTCGCCTATCAGTTTATCAACAACTATTATTTCATCATTGATAAGCTTTCTGTTTTTATGAAGTTCAATTTCTATTCCGTCTTCCATGAGCAGAATTATATCCAATCCTTTGATATCGATATACTTTTTCAGCATTTCTCTGAAAGTATTGTTTTTGTTTAATGCTTTGCTTTTATTCATTCTGTACTCCGATAATTGATTTTCTGCTTATGTCTCATGAATATTATCGGCAGGATTAATTATTGTATTAATAAATTTTTTAAAAAATGGCACGAATTTATTTTTTTATCATTTTTAGAGCAAATCATGAAGGTATTTGCATACAGGCTCATTTTTTTTTATTTCTCTAAAAATATATGTTGATACAATATTGCTATTGGATATTATTTTTTAATAAAGGTTCTATAAATTATGTCAAATTTTCATAAAGAAGATAAGTAATATTGAAATGGAATATTTTATTTGGAGAAAAAATTGAAAAAATCAATTTCTAAACAACGGATTTATTCATCACTATTAATTTTAGGTGCTTTTATTCTTTTTTACCGGACACTTAGCATGATTTTTTTTGAAAATGCCCTAAATCTTCTTAACTCATGGGTTATTGTTTTACTTTTTACTGAAAGTCTAATTGATATATTATGTATTGTTTTTTCAATCAGATGGTTTATATCTAATGATTCATTTAAAGACAGTGTACCGTTACGGCTGGGTGCCGCTGCAGCAATCTTCCATGCTTTCCGGGTTTTAATATACGTTTTGGGAAGAACAGGACCATGGGTAAATTTTGATATAAGGCCCGAATACCAGTCAACATATACTTTCGATTATTTCTGGGTCTGGTTCGCTGCTGTTCTTTCAGTTTTAGGAATTATCGGTGTGATAATAATCTGGCTATGCAGAAAGATGAAAAAAAAATCTGATAATAGCGGCTGATATAAAAAAATCTATGAGGAAAGTTTACATGAAAAAATCAATCTATTTAATTGCTGGAATCCTTCAGTTTTTTATTGGCTTCGGAGCATTTATAAGCGGAATCCTCATGATGATTTACTCTGACGGAAAAGCAATCCAGATGCCTCTTGGCATGCTGAAGGGATCACCCTTTACTGATTTTCTGATTCCAGGATTAATATTGTCTATTGTAAATGGAGCAGGCAACATCTTTTCTGCAATGCTGAGTTTCAAAAGACACAGACTCTCCGGATTTGCCGGAATATTTTTCGGATCAGGGCTTGTTATATGGATTTTTGTCCAGGTAAGCATGATAGGAGGAGGGCATTGGCTTCAGAATCTTTACTTCAGCCTTGGTTTCCTTGAAATTCTCCTTGGTTTTGCTATCAGGGAAGTGCAGAGAACAGTTGCATTTGAAATTTAATTTTCACGATGATTGCGGATATCCATTTGAATAGCAGACCGGCTTCCTCTAAAAGTTATTCATTTGAAAAATAAAATAATCTTTTAAAAATAATTCAATCTGGCGGGTAAATAATGGAAAAAACAGAACTTCAGTACAAAACAATAGACGAATATATCAGTTTATTTCCAGATAATATCCGGAAAATTCTGAAGAAGCTTAGAAAAACGATCAGAGATTCCGCTCCAGGTGCAGTTGAAGCTATCAGTTATCAAATGCCTACTTTCAAATTGAATGGAAATCTTATTCATTTCGCTGCCATGAAAAATCATATTGGACTTTATCCGACACCATCAGCAGTAATAAAATTCAAAAAAGAGCTTTCTCGTTATGAAACTTCAAAAGGAGCAATAAGATTTCCTCTGGATCAGGAAATACCATTTGAACTGGTTAAAGAAATAGTCAAATTCAGGGTGAAAGAAAATTCAGTAAAAAAGAAAAAATAATAAATATCTCCCGTATTAATTTCATTTGATTTAATGGTAAAGATTATTATATTGAGAGTAATATAAATTGATAATAAAGGAGAGATAATATGCAGAAAATTATTTCAAATTTATGGTTTGATAACCAGGCTGAAGAAGCAGCAGAATTTTATACATCTGTTTTCAAAAATTCCAGAATCGGTAAAATCATGCGATATGGAAAAGAAGGATTTGAAATTCATGGAAAACCTGAAGGATCTGTATTGACAGTGGAATTTGAAATTGAAGGACAAAAATTCGTGGCTTTGAATGGAGGTCCTGTATTTAAATTCAATGAGGCAGTATCATTTATTGTTGATTGCGATTCGCAGGAAGAGGTTGACTACTACTGGGAGAAACTTGCAGCCGGAGGAGACCCGAATGCGCAAATTTGCGGCTGGCTAAAGGATAAATATGGTGTATCGTGGCAGATTGTACCTATGGCTTTAGACAAATTGTTAAACGATCCTGACACGGTTAAATCTCAAAGAACCATGAAGGCATTCTTATCTATGAAAAAAATAGATATTAAAATGCTGTATGATGCATTTAACGGAATATAGACCGGATGTTCTATTGATTTAAGAATTTTTTAATTTGGAGATTTTGATTAAATCCTGTTATTTGGATAATGCTTTGCAGAATTAAAAATAATAAATAGTCGAGGGAATATTTTTTAAATGAAATTCGGCAGCAGTTATAGAAAACCGAATCTCCAGAGCGCTGTTCCTTTAAGCTTATGCTTAAGTGCTATATCTTCAAGCATCTTTATAGTAACTTTATCCGAAATAAATGCACTATGTTTTATTCCATTTTTTACATAATTAATTTTAACGCAGCCGGAATTATCTCGTGAGGTTTTCCCTGATCTTTTCAGGTTATCTAGTGCTGCAGCTGCTACAGGAAAAGGTTTGCCATTATCAGGCCAGGAATAACCATAACCAGGTATACCGAGATAAACCTGTTCCGGTTTGAAATATTTCAAAATATGAATTATATTTTTTTCCGCCCAGGAAATATCTGTAACCGGAACCGGAGTTTTTGAGTCTTTTTTGTAATCATAGCACATTAAAACAATTTCATCAATATATTTGGCGATATTATCAGGCTTATGAAATCCCGCAAGGTGCGAAGGAAAATCAATCTGAGGGAAAATCGCCATGGTAATTTTTATATTTTTATTAATAGATTTAATTTCTTTAAGTAAATCTGCAAGGCCATTTGTATATTCAGCCGGAATATATTCAAAATCAAGATGAATATTTTTAAATGAATTAAGTGATGCAAAATCCGAAATGCTCTTCGCAGCTTTATTGATATTGTTTTTACCTGATAAAATTTTTTTACCTTCGGAACTGTTTTTGAAAACTATCAGAGGATAAAAATTTTCCAGAGATAGTCCCATTTTCAACAAAGAATTTAAATGAAGATCAGCTTTTTTATCCGTATACAGTCCATTTAGAGACAGTTCCCAGCCTGTAAGACAGATTTTATCATAAAGACTCAGCGCATTTTTTAAACGGGTTTTATCGAGATTTGAATAATGGACTGCATATGCCCATTTATAAAATTTTTCTTCAGTATAGATGCCAAGAGGCAATGTCAGAAGAATTAAAACTATAATAAATTTTTTAATCATGATTGATTTTTATTTCTGAAGAATCTTTTCTTTTAATAATAAATTTTCCTTTAATCCGGTCCATGTATGCTCCTGGTTCCCTTCTGCTTTTCTGATATCAACATAAATTCCTGTTAAATGAGACATGCCTGAAACAGGATCAATGTTTTTTGCTCCGTCAGCAGCGAGAATATTTACATTAACTCCTTTAGTTCCGGAGGCCACACTTAACCCCTGAGCATGCTGATGTCCCCAACCGTGAGGAAGAGCTGCAGCACCAGGTATGAGTGTATCCATTAATTTTACCGGAAGCCTTAGTGCTGCTGTTTCAGTAGAAATATCAGCAAGATCAAATTCAGATATTCCGAGCCTTTCAGCATCTATGGGATTCAAATACAGATAGTTGGTGTAGTTTTCCATTTTCGCAAATTCTTCAATATTATGCGTCCATGAATTATGAGTTGTAATTGATCTTTTTGTAATAAGTTTAATCTTTCCGGAGTTTGCAATTTCCCTGTTGAAATCTTTTTCAAGTTTTATTGAAGTTGATATAAATAAAGGCGGTGCAAGCTGGACCCTGCCGTTATCTGTATAGACTCTTTTGCCGAGAAAACTTCCGGGAACATGCCCTTTGAGCAGTTTGCCGTGAATATTTTTAAGCATTATTCTGAAAGTTCCGTTTCCTGAAAAGAAAAGAATGAGTGAAAGAATTCTACGGCCGTTAAGTGCAAATATTTTATTCGATTTCTTATTAATAGGGAAACCGTTTTCAAAAAGTTTTTGAACAATACCTGAATTAAAAATTTTTAATCCTGATGCTTTGGCGAGATTAGTATAAATTACAGGTTCTTCAAGCTGTTCAGGTTCTGCTTCAATAACCGTTTCTGTAGCCTGCATATAAGGATTGAGCTGAAGGCCGAGCATCAGAGGAAATATAAACGGCAGGTCAGGCCTTTCAAATGGTGTGGTTGCAGGCAGAACATAATGAGCGAGCGATGCAGTTTCATTAAGGAAAATATCTGTTACTACAAGAAGTTCCAGCTCTTTGAAAGCTTCTTTCAAATGTGCAGAATTGGGCATTGTAATCAGAGGATTTCCGCCTGAACTGAAAAAAGCTTTTATCTGACCCTTGCCTGGAGTAAGTATTTCATCAGCTAAAATTCCGCCCGGAAAACAGTCGCTTACAGAATTAAATCCGCCTATTCTTGATTTATCCTTTCTTAAAAGAGTTCCGCTTCTTTTTCCGAATTTTGGGAAATCAAAAACACCTTTGCTGACCAGGGTGCCGCCTTTTCTGTCTAAATTTCCTGATACAGCATTTATAGCCTCCTGTATCCAGAATGCAAGAGCACCGTTCGTTCCCATATTTACCCCGGTTGAGCAGTAAAGAGCGGAAGCTCCGGCGCTGATATAATCGCTCACAAGTGATTTTAATACTTCCGGTTTTATTCCTGTTGCTTTTTCTGTTTTTTCAGGCGTCCAGGTCTCGACAAATTCAGCAAGCCTTTCAAATCCATCCATATATTTATGAACTTTATAAATATCAACACCGTTTTGTTTTATCAGCTCATTGAGGAAAGACATGTAGAAAAAAACATCCGTATCAGGTCTTATGAAAATATGTTCACCAACGGATTGGGCTGATTCTGTTTTTCTCGGATCAATGAATACAACCTTTCCTCCTCGAGCTGTAACCTTTTTAAGCTGCTTCAATGGATGCGGAAGCTGCAGAAAACTGAATTTGGACATGGCAGGATTTGCACCCACAATAATAAGGGTTTTGATATTTTCGATATCAGGAAAAGGCTGCGTGAATGGAAACCCGTAAATTCTCTGGGAGCCGGTAAATTTGCTTGCGCAGTCCTGAGTGTGCGGCCCGTACATGCTTTTTGAACCAACGCCTGTCATGAACCCCTGAGCGAAAATAGGATGCAGAACTCCGAAGCCAGCAGCGGTTCCTATATACATTGCTATTGAATCAGGATCAATTTCATTTAATTTTTTTACCTTGGATCCGATTTCAGAAAGGGCCTGTTCCCAGCTGATTCTTTCAAAACCTGTTTCAGTACTTTTAAGCGGATATTTTAATCTGTCAGGCGAATTATAAATCAGGTGCTGTTTCATCCCTTTAATGCAGATATGGCCTTTTGTCGCGATATTTTCTTTGTCAGGCTCAACTTTAATGACTTTATTGTCTTCAACAGTAATCTTAAGTCCGCAAAGCTGTTCGCAGATTCTGCAGAATGTAAATTTGGTTTCTTCCATATTATTTCTCACTTTGAATTAAATAAGTGTAAGAGCAGGGGATAGGGGGATATAAGAGATTATGGGGATTTTTATTACTATAAATCTTTTATCCCCATTATCTCGTCTATCTCTTAAATCTCCAATTCTTACTCAATTTTATAAGTAATTAATGTAATAAGACTTGATTTATAAACATCAAAAATTTATTGAAATAAATTAAAGTCAATTATTAAAATTTTTTATCTTTTAATGTATGTCATCATCGCGAATACTTTGACTGTGCTCAGCACAAGTGCGGGTATCCAGGTTTTAGTTAAAATTTAAAATAAATTTTGAAATGATATAAATACCCGGAGGCGTATATGAAAATATTTTATACTTATTTTTTAATCATTTTAATGACTGTATCTGCATATGCTGAAACATACTGGTATTCTGAAACTTTTGGCGGAAAAGCAAAGCCTGATTTCATATGGAAACTTGAAAAAACGTTTTACGGGGAAAATCTTCATTCAACTCGTGCTGACAGGCTGATTACATATTGGATCAATCACGATGGTTCAAACAGAATCTGGAAATTTACTCTTCCGCTTGAAAATACGGATATAGTTGCAGAAATTTCCGGATCAACTGTAAGTATAAAAGGAAAATTAAAGGGAGTTCCTATAGAAAAAACACATAATGTGGAAGGCATGTGGATGCAGTCCATGACATATTCTCTGGGTGTAATGATTAAATCAGGTAAACAAAGCCAGGAGTTTTACACTATCCGTCCGGACAATCTTGAACTTGTTAAGATGAAAGCTGTAATTTCCGGAATGGAGACTATTTTACTCAATGAAAAGAATGTTGATTCATACAGAGTGAATGTTTCTCTTACAGGTTTTTTATCAGGAATGTGGTCATCATCCTTCTGGTACAGAAAAAGTGATCTAAAGTTTATACGTTACGATGGAAAGCAGGGCCTCACGGAATCAAGCAGATCAGTAATTAATTTCAAAAAATAATTTTTTTATTGAAAAAAGCTTGATTAAGAAACATCGAAAATAATTTATTACCACACTATGAAAAAGAAAGAAAGCGGAATTAAAAAATTAAAAGCTCTTGCTCATCATCTTGATCCGGTTGTACAGATCGGGCAGAAAGGGCTTACTGAAAATCTGGTTAAGGCAGTTGAAAAAGCTCTGGATGACCACGAGTTAATCAAGGTGAAGTTTCTGGAATTCAAGGAAGATAAAAAAGAACTTGCAGGAGAAATTGCACAGGCAACAAAAAGCCTTCTTGTTAATATAATCGG
The DNA here is from genome assembly GCA_964529415.1 of uncultured Leptospirales bacterium. Lineage (GTDB taxonomy): Bacteria > Spirochaetota > UBA4802 > UBA4802 > UBA5550 > CAYMPH01. Next base: position 23,128 of record CAZGWD010000007.1, read on the forward strand.
TAATGTTGCAGTATTCTATAAAGAAAGCTCAATTGAAGAAAAAAGAAAAATAAAAATATAATTCCGGAGAAAGATTATGAAAAAGTACAATGTTGTAATTCTGGGCGCAACCGGCGCAGTTGGTCTTGAGTTCAGAAAAATTCTCTTGCAGAGAAAATTTCCAATCGATAAAATCAAGTTTATAGGCAATACTACAGTTGGAAATATAGAGGAATTTGACGGCCAGAAAATAAAGGTTGCTCCGGTCGAAGACGGCTGTTTTGACGGGTATGATATTGCATTGTTTTCTGCGGGCGGTTCAATCAGCGAGAAAGTGGCAAAAAAAGCTGCAGCAGCAGGCTGTGTGGTTATTGACAACAGTTCTGCATGGAGAATGGATCCTGAAGTGCCTCTTGTTGTGCCTGAGGTTAATCCATCTGATCTTGATTGGCATAAAGGTATAATCGCGAATCCTAACTGCTCGACAATCCAGATGGTAGTAGCGCTTAAACCGATTCATGACGCTGCAAAAATCAAAAGAATAGTAGTCAGCACATACCAGGCTGTTTCAGGTACAGGATTAAAGGCTATTGATGAGCTTATGATACAGACTAAGGATATAGTTAATGGAAAGGAAATTTCACAGCGAAAAGTTTATGCTCATCAGATTGCATTTAACGCTCTTCCTCATATTGATGTTTTTCTTGAAAACGGATATACAAAAGAAGAGATGAAAATGGTTAAGGAAACAAAAAAAATCATGGGCGATGATTCTATTAAATTAACTGCAACAACTGTAAGGGTGCCGGTTTTTCATGGCCATTCGGAATCGGTTAATATAGAAACTGAAAAGAAAATAACTCCTGATAAAGTAAGGGAAATTCTTAAAGCATCAAAAGGGATAACAGTTGTTGATGACCCGTCGAAAAATGAATATCCTCTTGCTATTAATGCAGCCGGCAAGGATGATGTTTATGTAGGGAGAATCCGTGAGGATGAGTCCATTTCAAATGGAATAAATTTATGGGTTGTTTCTGATAATATCAGAAAAGGGGCGGCCTTAAATGCGATTCAGATAGCCGAGCTGCTCATAGAAAAACAATTATTGAAGAAATAATTTATAAAAGCATATAAAATAAAAAAACCGCCTCTACAAAGGTGGTTTTTTTTATTTTAAAAGTAGAATTCATATTTATTGCTGAATATTTATCTGTTAATTCTCGATATTATAAGAAGGGAATCTTAATAATATATGGTTTCTATTAAATTGAATTTAAAATAATTAACAGGAAAAATTAAAAATTTTAATTGAAATTTTAAAATGTTTAATAAATTATATAACTAAATGAAAAAATTAGTATTCTATTTTGATCATAATGTAAAGCGGATTTTTACCGAGAAAGAAGATGAAAACGGTGAAAAGAAAACAGTTGTATCCTCGCCTTATAATTTTGTGTCAACATCTGAAATTGTCGCAAGAGTTATTGAGATTGACAGCGATGAACAGATACCTACGCGTCTTGATCCAGGGTATGATTATTATAATATACTAAATTATATTCAGTTTAAAATAGAAAGCGGAATTTACTTTGATGAAGCCAATAAGGCTTATAAAGCATCAGATTTCGGCTTTGTTGTTTTTGATAACGGGAAGTTGAAGCTTCTGCCGCTTTTATCAGTATCAAAGGATAAGACAAAGGCATACTATACTGTGCATCCCACTAAATTTAATAAAATACCATCCAGATCAGATATAGAAGAGCCGATGCATTTTTATAAAATTGCAGCAGGTGTAGGTGAAAAGGTTCTAAAGGAACAGCTTGATAAAATTGACCCTAATGAAAAGAAATTTACAAGAATTATTGCAGCCAAAGGCAAAGAGCCTGTAAATGGAAATGAAGAATATTATATACCGCTTATTGATACAGAAAAAAAAGTCGGCCAGATCTTATCAGACGGCAGGATAGATTTTAAAGAAGTCGGGTCCATAATTCAGGTTATGAAGGGCCAGGAAATTTTACAGAGATACAAGGAAGTAAAACCTGTCGGCGGATATGATGTTTACGGAAACAAGCTTGAAGCAACAATTCTGCCTAATGAGGGATTTGTAAAAGGCGGGAATATTGTTCAATCAGGAAATGACGAAAATATTTTTCTCGCAGGTATTGACGGCTGTCTTGATGTAAATAAAAAGACAATTTCAATATTGCCGGTAGTCGTAATAAACGGCAATGTTGATTATGATTCAGGGAATATTGATTTTAACGGATCAGTGCATATAAAAGGTTCTGTTCTTTCAGGATTTTCAGTAAAAGCTACAGGCAGCGTAACTATTGATAACAATGTTGAAGATGCAACTGTGCAGTCAAATGAGGATATTATTATCAAAAATGGCGTTCTCGGTAAAGGTGAAAGCCGTGTTATAGCCGGAGGCAGCATAACAGCAAGATACATAACAAGCGCTAAAATTGAAGCAGTAAAATCAATACTTGTTGATGAATCAATTCTTCATAGTGATGTTTTTTCAAATGACAGGATAGTTTTATCAAAAGCCGGGAAAATTATAGGCGGCAAGATTACTGCATTATATGAAATAGTAGCAAATGTTTCCGGATCGCAAAACGGCACAGAGACGCAGCTATTTGTAGGTAGAAACCTTTTTATAGAAAAAGAACTTGATGATATCAGGAAGGATATAGCTGAAAAAAGGGAAGCTCTTGGCGAAACCATGAGAAAACTAAAGGTGAATTTCGGCGAGGGAGTTTTTGAAAATCCTAAAGAATTCATAGGCATTCTTCCGCCGCTGAAGAAAAAGCTTTGCCTTACTCTTTTAAAAGAGCTTGGCGAAGGAAATAAAGAATTAAAAATCCTGGTTGAAAAAGGTAAAGAAGTTCAGGATAAACTTAAGCTTGATAAAGAGCCTGCAATTATTATAAAGGATAAAGCATTTATAGGAACAATAATTAACGTTAGAAAAAGTGTAAAAAAACTTGAATCAACTCTCGACAATGTAAGATTTTTTGAAGATCCCGAACAGAAAATAATCAGATACACCTCCGCAGTCTGATTAAATAATTACTTCTTAAATTTCAATTGACAATATTATATCTGATATTTAGTTGTCTTTGTTCCTATAAAAAAACCAGGAGGATTTTAATGCTTCCAAATATCGGCTTACCAGAATTAATTATAGTTTTTATGATTGTACTTCTTCTCTTCGGAGCAAATAAAATACCGAAAATTGCCAAGGATATAGGCAGTGGCATCAGGGAATTCAAAAAATCCATTACTGGTGAAGAAGATAAAGAAGAGAAAAAAGACGGAGTAAAAAAATCATAATTTAATCTATGATTCTAATCTCAGGTGCTGAAACTCCAATCGGAAAATCTTTATTATCTGAAATAGATAATAAAGAAAGCGTTTTAAAACTTGATATAAAACCGGATGCTGATAAAGGCTTTTACGCTGATTTTTTTAAAACGGAAAAGCCTTCTGTTTTTATAAATCTCTCCCAAATGTTAAATATGGATGAAGCTGAATGTAATCCGGAATATGCATATAATCTTCATTCAGCCGGCGTAAAGAATTCTGCTGAAGCTGCTGCAGAATTTAACTGTTTTTATGTTTTTCTCGCTTCCTCATATATTTTTAATGGAAAAAATTTGAATAAGTATTCTGAGGAAGACACACCTGTTCCTATTTCCGCTTTTGCTGATTCAATTTTCCTTGGAGAAAACAATATAAAAAAAACAGGATGCAGATATTTAATATTAAGAGCAGGCGATATTTACGGCAATGAATCTGCTATATCAAACTGTAAATTTTTAATAAAAGAATCAAATAATAAATTAAATATCATTAAAGATATGAAGATTTCACCACTATATCTTCCTGATGCAGCAAAAGTTATAATGAATCTGTTAAATAACAAAGTTGAAGGAATTTATAATATCTGCAATTCCGGAGAAGTAACATCCACTGAATTTATTAAAAGAGCTATTGAAATTATGAGAACCAGAAGAAATAATATTCTTGAGGAATTTATTGAATCGGATGTCAGAGATATGCGTTTTGCTGCGGATAGACCTTTGAATGCATCAATAAGCGATAAAAAATTAATATCAAAAACCGGAAAACAATTGCGATACTGGGATGACGCACTTATACATTATATTGAAACAAATAATATTACAGAAATCTAAAATGGAGCGGAAATATGAAACCATATAAAGTTGATAAGAAAGGTGAGGATATTCTTGATCTTCTTTCAAAAAACGCAAAGGAAACTCCTGGAGAAATTGCAAGAGAATTGAATTTATCAATGGAAGAAGTTGAAAAATACATTAAAACTTTTGAAAAGGACCGGATTATACTCGGTTATGAAGCCAGGATTAACTGGCAGAGAATCAGACAGAATGTGGTTAAAGCTTTGATTGAGGTAAAGGTTATGCCGGAGAGAAATGTCGGTTTTGATTCTGTAGCGGAATCAATCTACAGATTTTCAGAGGTATCATCAGTTTATCTGATGTCCGGAGGATATGATCTTCTTGTTCAGGTGGAAGGCGAAAATTTAAGGGAAGTGGCTTTTTTTGTATCAGAAAAACTTGCTACTATTAAAGGCGTTCAATCCACTCAATCGCATTTCCTTTTAAAAAAATACAAGGAAGATGGCCTGATTATGGTTGATCAGGCTGAATCAAAAAGACTTCCGGTGAGTCCTTGATATCATTTTCCTCGCTTTATAAAAAACTTTTAAAGCATTACGGCCATCAGGGCTGGTGGCCGCTTGTAGATCCTCAAAGTGGAATCAGCGTTTATAGATCAAGAATCCGCTATAATGAAATTGAAAAATTTGAAATTTGTATCGGGGCAATTTTAACCCAGGGGATAGCCTGGAAAAATGTTGAAAAGGCTCTATACAATTTAAAAAAAGAAAATTATCTTGATCCGTTTAGTTTGAACAGAATTTCAAATGAAAAACTCGGAATCCTGATAAAACCCACCGGCTATTATAATCAGAAAGCAATAAAAATTAAAAATTTCCTTTACTGGTTTAAAAATTATAATTATAATTTCAATAAATTAAGTAAAATTCCTGATTTTAAATTACGAGATAGCCTTTTGTCAATTAACGGGATCGGTCCGGAAACTGCAGATTCTATACTCAATTATGGACTTGGAAGAAAAATATTTGTTGTGGATGCGTATACAAAAAGAATTTTATCAAGAATAGGATTGATTGATGAATCATTGGATTACCATACTGTTCAGAATATGTTTTATAAAAATTTTAGAGCTGAAGTACAGGATTATAAGGAATTTCACTCTTTAATTGTAGCTCATGGAAGTACTATCTGTCGAAAAAAGCCCTTTTGCATCAAATGCCCATTTTCAGCAATTTGTAAATAAAAAACTGCTTGACTTTAAAGATTTTCCATGTAAACATTTCGATCCTGTTGTTTAATGACAGAGCCACATAAAAAAGAAAATAAAGAGATAAAGAAAAAAAATAGAAATATTTAATGGAGTATGGAGAGATTAGAGAAGATATATTTTTTTATCTCCCTATCTCTGCAATCCCCATATCTCCCTATCTTACACATTCTTTAAATTATAATCTTGAATCTTAGTTTAAAAGGTATGAAATTATGAATCTTACAAAATTAAAAGAATGGAAATCTCTTCAATCGCATTTTAAAGATGCTGAAAATTTTAATCTTCGAGAACTTTTTAAAAATGACCCTGCGCGTGCTGAAAAATTTCGTATCATAAACGAAGACATACTTTTCGATTATTCAAAAAATATAATTACCGGGCAAACAATGAAACTTCTGCTTGATCTTGCTGAAGCAGTTAATTTGAAGCATGAAATTGAAAGAATGTTTACAGGTGAAAAAATTAATGAAACTGAAAACCGCCCTGTATTGCATACTGCATTGAGGAATCTGTCAAAAACTCCTGTTTCAGCAGACGGAAAAGATGTTATGCCTGGAGTTTTTGCAGTTCTTGAAAAAATGAAATCATTATCTGATAGAATCAGAAGCGGCGAGTGGAAGGGATATACAGGTAAACAGATTAAATATATTGTAAATATCGGAATAGGAGGTTCGGATCTCGGGCCGGTTATGGCATCAGAGGCTCTGAAGTTTTATTCAGAAAGATCATTAAAGACTTTATTTGTTTCAAACATTGACGGAACTCATATAGCTGAAACATTTAAAAATATTAATATCGAAGAAACCCTGTTTATCATTGCTTCAAAAACTTTTACCACACAGGAAACCATGACCAATGCTGAAACAGCAAGATCGATTTTTCTTGATAAAGCTAAAGATGTATCTGCTGTTTCCAAGCATTTTGTTGCACTATCGACAAACAGTGAGGACGTGGTTAAATTCGGTATCGATCCTGAAAACATGTTCGAGTTCTGGGACTGGGTAGGCGGCAGATATTCACTTTGTTCTGCTATAGGCCTGCCTGTCATGATATCTATCGGATATGATAATTTTATGGAATTATTAAAAGGTTTTCATGATATGGACAGGCATTTCAGAAATGAACCATTTGAAAAAAATATGCCTGTTATAATGGCTTTGCTTGGAATATGGTATAATAATTTTTTTAACGCCCAGTCTCACGCAATTCTTCCATATGATCAGTATCTTCACAGGTTCGCAGCCTATTTTCAGCAGGGAGATATGGAATCAAACGGGAAGTCGGTTGATAAAAACGGTAACAGCGTTGATTATAATACCGGACCTGTAATTTGGGGTGAACCTGGTACGAACGGTCAGCATGCTTTTTATCAGCTGATACATCAGGGAACGAAACTGATACCATCAGATTTTATAGGTTTTGTCAATCCGCTGAATAAAATCGGCGATCATCATTCAAAATTTATGGCAAATTTTTTCGCTCAGACTGAAGCACTCGCATTTGGAAAAACTTCTGATGAATGTAAAGCAGAAGGGGTTCCGGAAAAACTCATTCCGCATAAAACATTTCCGGGTAACAGGCCAACCAATTCATTTTTAATTAAAAAGCTGACACCCTATGTTCTGGGTAAGCTCATATCAGCATATGAGCATAAAATTTTTGTTCAGGGAGTTGTCTGGAATGTTTTTTCTTTTGATCAGTGGGGAGTGGAGCTTGGAAAGGTACTAGCCAAAAAAATATTACCGGAGCTTGAATCTTCAAGTCCTGTATCTCATGATTCATCAACAAGCGGTTTAATTAATTTTTATAGAGAAAACAAAAATAAATAGAATGCAGAAAATAAAAAATACAGAGTCATTAGATCATAAACTTGAACTTTTTGATATGCTTAATTCAGAAGCAAATACAGTCAGGGATAATGATAAAATTCTGATCAGAAGCATGTTTAGAAATTTTTACGGAAAAAAGCTCAATGTCGGAATCGGATTTCAACGTGCTTACGGTTCCATACTTTCAGGTGATTATTTTGATCTTATTAAACTTCCGGACGGCAATTATCTTTTTGTTTTTGCTGATGTAAGCGGGCATGGTTTACCTGCCTATACAACTTTAATCAGACTTCGATCTGCAATAACAATTGCAGTAAACGATATGAAGCTTATTTATAAAAGTTCAGGAATCTTTGATGCCGATTATCTTATTAAACATATAACATCTATTTTTACGAGTATAATGGAAGCGGTAAAATCTGATGATTTTGCCAGCGTGAATTTTACATTTATTTCCAACGAAGCAAAAGGTTTCAGGCTTAAGTTTTATAACAGGGGCATGCTCTTTCCAATGATACTGAGAAGAAATGGACCCCGGCCGAATGAATTAATCAACCTTAATAAAAATTCAGAAAACTGGAAACCGAGTAAAGGATTTCTTCTCTGCAGAAACATTGAAATCCTTTTAGGTGAAATTTATTATGAAACGCCTTTTTCTGACTTTCTGATGCAGGAAGGTGATTCAATTTTATATTTCAGCGACGGCATCCTGGAAGCCTGCCACAGCGAATCAAGTTCAGATGAATACGGTGAAAACAGAATTGAAGAATCGTTCATAGATCACGGCAAATTACCTCCTCAGGCTGCAGTGAATCTTATATTTCAAAGCGTATATGAATATATAGGCGTGCCTCAGATGCAGAAAGACGATATGACAGCTGTATTAATTGATTTTCCCCGAATGACTGATTAAATTCTTGACAATATCCCCCATCAAAAAACAGTAATTTAATAATTTTGTAATTGCAATCCTGTTATTTTCAGATATCATGCAATTTAAATTCATCCGGAGATATATATGGAAAAGGTTCTTGATAAAATTGAAAAACTGACACTGCTTCACGATACAATTCCAATGGATGTTATCAAAGCCAAGAATATTAAGCTTGGCCTTAGAAATGCGGATGGAAGCGGTGTCGTAGTTGGAATTACAACAAAGGGTATTGTTCTTGGTTACGACAAAAAGCTTATTGATAAAGAAAATAATAAATATCAGGTTACTCCAATTGACGGGAAGCTTATATATTGCGGATATGATGTAGAAAAAATTATTGAAGAGGTGGATCGCGATAATAGATTCGGCTTTGATGAAACCATATATCTTCTGCTAACAGGGGAATTACCTAACAAGAGTGATTTAGATTCTTTTTCAAGTGAACTTGCTAAACGCAGAAATCTCTCAAAGCTTGAAAGATCAATATTGATGCAGGAAGTTGAAAACAATAACCAGATGTATGCCCTACACAGCGGTATTTCACATTTAAGCAGATGTGATGAAAATCCCGATTCTCTTAATATCAAAGATGTAAGCAACCAGTGTCTTAATCTAATTGCTAAGTTTCCTACGATAATTGCAAATAATTACAATATGATTAAATACCGGGCCGGCGGTGATTTAAAAATTGTTGATTCAAAAAATGATTTAAGTTCTGCTGCGGATTTCCTTTATATGCTTAAAGGAGGAGTAGAACCGGATGATTTTGAGGCAAAACTTTTTGATAAATGTCTAATTCTTCACGCTGAACATGGAGGTGGAAACAATTCCACATTCTCAGTTAGAGTTGTTTCCTCAAGCGGTGCGAATACCTATATGGCAATAACATCCGGAATCGCATCATTGAGCGGTTATCTGCACGGCGGCGCTAATGAACATGTTATGCTGATGATGAATGATATAAAGAAAAACATTAAAGATTGGGGAAATGACACCATGATTCGCTCATATCTAAATGATATAATTGCTAAAAAAGCCGGAGACGGTACAGGAAAGATTTACGGTTTCGGCCATGCAGTTTATACTATATCAGATCCGCGCTGTATAATTTTAAAAAAATATGCTGAAGAATATTCTGTAATGAAAGGTGTTCATGACGAATTCCTTCTTTATTCCAAAATTGAGAAAATTGCCAGAGACCTTTTAATGGAAAGACTGAATGGAAAAAGTATCTGTTCAAATGTGGATTTTTACTCAGGATTTATTTATGATCTTTTGGGAATTCCAAGAGAGCTTTTCACTCCTATTTTTGCCATGTCAAGAGTGGTTGGATGGTCCGCTCACAGAATCGAGCAGATAATTCAGGGAAAAATTATCAGACCGGCATATATTTCCGGCAATCAGGAGATGTACAGGGAATATCCTATTTTTGATAAAAGATAAACTGGAAAATCGCATGTATGAAAATCCATCTGATAAAGAAATTGAAATTTTATTAAATACGTCTAAAACAATTGCTGTTGTCGGATTATCAGATATTATATCAAGAGACAGTTACATAGTTGCTGATTTTCTGAAGAAAAAAGGCTATAGAATTATACCGGTAAATCCAGCAAAAGATAATATCATCGGTGAAAAATGCTACTCTGATCTGCAGTCAATCCCTGAAAAAATAGATATAGTTGATATATTCAGAAATATTGAGGCAGTTCCTGGAATTGTTGATGAGGCTATTAGTATAAAACCTGGCGCAATCTGGCTTCAGGAAGGTCTTGCTCATGAAGAGTCTGCAGAAAAATCAAAACAAAACGATATTATTTTTATTCAATCTCTGTGTATTAAAAAAGAACATTGCAGACTGCTTGGATATTAATAAACATCAATTTTTATGATAAGAATTTATTGCCGGCATCCATATTAATCCTTCCGGATTTAGTAAGTTTTTTCAAATGTTTTATAACCATGCTTTTTTCCCAGTAAAGTACAAAGTTGTTCGGATGCACCCCATAAATAAATTTTTTTAATGCTATTTCATCAATGGTTGAAGGATTGCCTTTGATAAAATTATAAATATTTTCTTCTCTGCGGTAAATTCTGTCCCTGTATTCTATAAGTTTTTCTGTTATACCATCTGTAACAAGATATGTTATATGTCCTGTAATCAGCTTTTCCGGTTTGAGTTCAATTATCCTGTTTATAGATTTTATAAAATCATCTATTTCTGTTTCAGTATCTCCATACCACGGGCCAACTTTAGTCAGGCATATATCTCCGCTGAATACAGTATTTTCATTCGGAAAAAAAAATGATAAATGCCCCGGAGTGTGGCCTGGTGTATGGAGAATTTCTATCTTTGTTTTTCCGCAATCAATTATCTCTCCTTCAGATAATAAACCGTCTGCTCTCCAGATTGAATTCACTTTCGGATTAATGAGCGAAATCTGAAAAGCTTTTCCGCCTGTATTCTCGTGCATAAGCTCATCCCAGCTTTCCGAGGCTGTTATTTTATCAGGATGAGTTAGAGCTTCTTTTTCAAAAGGATGCATCAGGATTTTCGCATTCTTGAAACGGTCATTGCCGTCTATATGATCAAGATGGGCATGGGAATTCAGAAGTATATCTATTGATTCCGGATCAAGAGAGTTAAGAATTTTACCGCACCCGCTGTCAATGACAAGAGTTATGCTGTCATTTATAAACATGGAATTGCTGAAGAGAAAACCGTCATCAGTAAAAACTGCTCTTAATGTATCAGAAATTTTTTCTATCATTTAACGCTTTAATTTTCTGACAAGATCAGCATCAATTTTTTTATCTCCGATTATCAGCCCGCCTTTTCCGTCGGAGAAAATAAATCCTTTAATTATCTGTATGTGCCTGAAATTATCCAGCAGCAGAAGCTCTCTTGCTTCTACGGATTTTTCAATAGAATCAGAATATATAATATATTTTTTATATTTATTTTTCGGCTGATTTGTATAGAGTTTATCAAATGAAAATTTTATTGCGCCTATGGCAGAAATGGCAGGATCATCACTTATTTCTTTGTCATCTCTTAGATCTATAAAAATATAGTCTTTATATGCATTTTTTATTAAATCTGAATGGAAATCATTTATTGAAATGAAATATTTTTCTTCATCATTAAAATCAATTTTTCTTAATAAATTTTTTTTATCAGTTGAGCCGGATTTTAAATAGGATTTAAATCCTCCATTCAGAACACAAACATTTTTATAACCCCATGAAAGAATCGATCTTGCGGATTCTATTGATGATTTATCGTCATCTTCTCCAGAAGCGTAAACAATAATCATGGCGTTTTCTTTTTGTTCTTTTTTTTGAGGAAGATTGATTTTTAATTCTTCTATTTTTGCAGGATCAGCTGCAAAAGCCCCAGGTATATGTTCTTCTGCAGCTTTTTTTCTGATATCAATGAGAATAAAAGGTTTGTTCCTTTCCTGAAGGTTTTGAAGATATGAAGGAAGTATTGTATATATGTTTTCGTTTTTAAGGTATTCCGGATATCCTCCATGAAAAACCTTAGCATTTTTATAGCCTGCCTTTATGGCTATAGCTGCTGATTCAAAAGATACATTGCACATGGTTCCACTGCAGTAAAAAACAATCTGGACATTTTTATCCTCAGGCAATAGTTTCCTGCCGGATTCTTCTCTGAGTTTTGAAAGAGGGATATTTATTGCTCCAGGAATGGCTCCTGTGGAAAAAACATCAGCAGGCCTGCTGTCAATAAATATAGCTTTATTTTTTATTAAATTATCAATATCCTCATATTTAACAATTATTTTTCTGTTATATTTATATTCAGGAAGAATTTTTATTTTTTTTGCAGACTTTTTCCCATTTTGAATTTCATAATCAATTGCAATACACATGCCTTTTTTTTCTTTCAAGTCTTCAGTTTTTTTTACTCCGGAATCAGGTGAAAATTCCCATTTAGTATCCGGAGCAAGTATTATGCTTTTAACAGTATTATTTATTCTGAATGCCAATATTTTTTCTTCATCAAGCAGATTGAGGTATGAAGCAATAAATCTTTTGTCCTTTTTTTCTTCATCTTTAATTCCTATTGAACAGTTTCCGTCAAATGTTGACGGGGCTGTATAGGAATAATTAAATGAAACAACTGCTGCAGCTGTTATTAAAAAAACAAAAAAAATTTTCATGTAAATTCTCCGGTGCTGATTTTTTTTTCTATAGTTCCTGCTGCAATAATTCCGCTGTTATAATCATAAAAAACAGCTGCCTGCCCGGGTGTTATTCCGGATTGATTTTCTTCAAAGAATGCAAAAACTCCATTGGTTTCAGTTTTAAGAACAGCTTTAAATGCACTCTGCGTTGACCTGACTTTGAGCAGTATTTCCAAACCGTCAAGTAATTCTTCTTTCATGTAATTCAGATCAGAGGCGTAAAGCCCTTTGCAGAGAAGATCATCTTTATATCCGGCAATTATTTTATTATTAAGCGGATCAATTTCAACTACATAGAGAGGAAAGGGCGCCGCTATACCGAGCCCGCGTCTTTGGCCTATTGTATATCTGTGAATACCGTTATGCCTGCCGATAATTTTGTCATTTTTATCAACAATATTGCCTGGTTCAGGCGAGAGGGATAATTTATTTTCAATAAATTTTACATAGTCATTATCCGGAATAAAACATATTTCCTGGCTGTCGGGATTTGATGCAGTATGAAGGTCGGCTTTCTGCGCAATATCTCTGATTTCAGTTTTTGTGTATCTGCCTAAAGGAAAAACAGATCTGCTCAGCTGATCCTGAGAAAGTCTGCATAAAAAATAAGACTGGTCTTTTGATTTATCTGCTGCAGAAGAAATATAAAATCTGCCTGATTTAGATTCTGAAACACAAGCGTAATGCCCTGTTGCAATTTTAAGGAATCCTTTTTCCTCCGCGAATTGAATCAGCTTTTTGAATTTTATTTTCGGATTGCATCTTATACATGGATTGGGGGTTCGGGCATTAATGTATTCTCTGCAGAAAGGATCGATGATCTCAGATTCAAAATCCCTGCTTAAATCAATTGTATAATGCGGAAAGCCAAGCTGGTCTGATATTTTTTTTGCGTCATTTATTGCTTTTGAAGTGAAGCAGGCATTTTCAGCTGAATCAGTTCCTGTAGAAATGCATATTGCAGTAATCCCTATGAGCTCATGGCCTTCCTGTTTTAGTAAATATGCTGCAGCTGATGAATCAACACCGCCGCTCATTGCTACTGCTATTTTCATATAAAAATCCCTGGTAAGTCATTCTTCTGGAAAATTCATCTTCTATTGATTTTATTACAGTTCCTTTATGTGCTGCCCATTTGGGTCCTGCAAGCGTTTTTTCGTTCCTGTCTCCAAGAAGCCTGTGAATCAGAATATCAGGCCTGAGCCTTTCTAAAAAATCGCAGATTATTGATGTGTATTCCTGGAGACTAAGTAGTTTAATTTTATCATTTTTCAGATACTCTTCAAGTTTTGTTCCTGTTATTACATGCAAATGGTGTATTTTCACTCCATTGACAGGAAGTGAGGAAATTTTTTCAGCAGTAGCCATCATATCTTCCCAGGATTCACCCGGGATGCCTAAAATTACATGAAGAAGAACAGGAATATTTTTCTTTGAACATTTTTGAACAGTATCTTCAACTGATTGAAAATCGTGACCTCTATTTAAATATTTCAGGCTTTTATCATGTGATGACTGCATGCCTATTTCAAGCCAGAGTTCAAATCCGGGTTTATTATATGATGCTATCAGATCAATTATTTCATCAGTAATATAATCAGGTCTTGTTCCAATCATAAGGCCTGTTACAGTGTTGTCGGTTAAAGCTGAATCGTATAATTCTTTTAATTTATCAATAGATGCGTAAGTATTTGTGAATGCCTGGAAGTATGCAATATATTTTGTTTTTTCATCGCTTCGTCTGAAGCTGTTCCTTGCAGTATCCATCTGCTCGAGGATGTTTTTTCCTGAAAGGGCTGTAGGGGATGCTGAACCGTCTTCCCCGCAGAAAATGCAGCCTTCAGTTCCAAGTGTTCCGTCTCTGTTTGGACAGGTGAAACCTGCATCAATTGGAAGTTTAAGAACCCTGCATTTATATTTTTCCCAGAGGTAGTCACCGAAAAAATTATACGGCTTTCCGCTCCAGGAACTTTCTTTATAGGGATTTTTCTTTTTCACTTGGTGCGAAACTGGAATTTTTTAAATACTGATGATTCTGATATTTTTGCGGATTAAGATAAATGCTCGGTACGCGTTTTGCTTCTATTACTTCAAGTTTTTTATTGAGGCGGACTATGTAAAGACCTTCCCTGAAATCGCCAGTATTTTTTATTGTTTTAAAGCTATTGATGTATTTCTTATGTTTAGGTGAATAAACAAGCGTATTTTTTGAATTATCAACTTTTGCATTTTTAAATGATTTAATAAGTTTAGTTAATACAAGATCATTCGGATCAAGTGCTTCCTTAATTGCATTTTCAAGCGTTTGTCCGCTTTCTATAGCAAGAATAATTGGAGTTTCGATCCCTGTTGGTGTAATTTTAATTACTGCTGCTGGTTTCAATGGCGGTAGTGTGTAATTTTCAGATAAGCTTCCGCTCATTAAGCCTAAGTGCGCATTGTATTTTTTTATATATGAATAGAAAATTTGAGTATAACCGATTGTTCCTCTGGCTGTAATTAAATAGTATCGTGCTTTTTTATAATCTTTATTTTTCAGATAGTTTTTAGAAATTGCGAAATATTTTTCTGCTGATATCACGCCTTCCTTTATCTTTTTATAAAATGCGATATTATCAGAAAACAATGCATTTGAATATTGTTTTTCCATAATATTTATTGTATTTACCGCTTCAGCAGTTTTTTCCTTTTCAAAGTAGTACAGTGCAATTCTTGAAAGTTTCAGCAGTTCAATGCGTTCATTAAAATGTTTGTCTGAAAATGAAGGAACCTGTCCTGAGATATCCGCCCCGAAAATATCTTTAATGTTTTCTATCATTGCAGTATATTGCGATTCAGCAAGCATTTTTACATATTCAGGATCACGAAGTTTTTCCTCTTCCTTTGGATTGGAAATAAAACCGGATTCATATATTATTGATACAGGAAAATCCACAAAATAGCAGAATCTGGTATCTCCCACTGCGCCGAATTCCCAGTTTGTAGGTTTAAGACCTTTGGCAATTAGTTTTTCCTTTAATTTCAAAGCGTATGTTCTTGAAAATCCCGAGGAATCGAGTTTGTTGTAAAGGGTCAGAAATCCTGAGTAGATTTCTTTTACATAGCTTAAATATCTGTTGTTGTAATTGTCATATGTGATATGAATTCCTGGAATGTTTGATAATCCGCCTGCTTTATATACCATGGATACATTGTTAAGATGCTCGGAAATTATTAAAAATGCCCCGCACTCTTTTGCAAGCTGAACTGTTTTTTCAAAGGGAATATCCTTATAAATGTCGCTTTTTCCCTGAAGAACTTCAAGATAATCATCTGTTGTTTTTATTTCGAGGTGAGGATTTGCGAATAAAAGCTTATATATCTCCCTTGATATGAGAATTGAATAGTATTCCTCTGGTAAATTTGTGCAGCTTTGCCTTCTGGTTGCAAAACCGCCCTGCCATTCACCATTTGCAAGCTTTCCATGAGCAGGATCAATGAAAATAGTCAGTTTTTGACCGGTTTTCAGTTTTTCCTGCATATTCCCGTAGATTGAATCAATAAAATTGATTATTTCTATGATGTTTTTTGAATGCAGTACTGTTTTTTCTTTTTTAAGAACTGTTTCAATGATTACAGGCTGCGGTTTGGATGTACTTGATGGCTCATCTGCAAAAATACAGCTATAAAATATACATATGTAAAATGATGTTATTATTATTCTTTTCATAGTTTTTGTAATGGATACTCCTAATAAAAATATCGAAATAATTCAAGAAAATAATTGCAATTTAAATCATTCTATGCAAAATAATTTAAAAAGCAGTTAAAATTTGTTTTAAAATGCTATATTAGTATTTGTATATAAATTATTTATTTAATTCCTGTCTTCCATATAAAATCTTCACAGGAAGAACAGTGTTTAAATCATTTTATTAATGGCTTTAATTTTTATAAAATTTATTTTTTCCGGCGGTTGATATGAAGTCTATAATAAAATATGAAAATCTTTCAAATGATATCAAAACTGAAATAGAAAACTACCATGAACTCCTGCTGATAGACAATAAAAATCAGAAAATTGAAGATTCCATGGAAAAGTGGTTTGATAAGAGATTTGATCTTTGGCTTAATACCGCATATTCAAAAAAGAAAAGCTCTTCAAGAAAACATTTCAGGCTTGAGATTGAACTGCCATTGCAGATTATTGAAACAGTTCTTGCTGCCCAGGGAGATGATACAGAAGCTATATCTTTTGTAGGAAGCGTAATTAATATAAGCAGAGGCGGATTATATTTTAAATACCATAAATCTATCGAAATATCATCAATAATCAAAGTGTTTCTTGATCTGAAAAGGCTTAATAATGATGTAGAGCATATTGAAGCACTTGCAATGGTTGTCCGTGCAGATAAATTTGCCGACGGGGAATATGGCATTGGTGTAATGTTCAGCAGCATATACGACACAGATAAAATAAATCTTGATCTGCTGCTGCTTAAAAGTCTGTCTCACTATATGTATTCAGTGAAAAACTAATCGCTTGCAAGATACTTTTCGAGATATTCATTCAAGTCGCTGATATTTTTTCTTATCATGTTTTTAAATTCAGGCGGAATATTCTGGTTTAATATCATCTTGTAGTAATTCATCGCATCCCTGAGTTTCCTCTTTTTAACATATTCATCTGCTTTCTGCAACAGGGATTTATATTTATAGAACGAATACTCTATTATATTTTTATCTTTTGAAAGACTAAGTTCCTCAGGAAGCCTGTTGAAGTTATAGCTAACTTTCAGGATTGGCAGTTCTTTTTTCAGCCTTTTATCTGATTTTATCAGATTTTTATAAAAATCCTGTTCCTCTTTTCTTTTGGTATCATCAATGTTGCTTGAAAGATTTAAAAATTCAGAGGAATCATCTTTTTTATTTCCAAGAATTTCGAATGACTGATCATCCTCTTTTTTATCATCTTTCAGGATTTTTTCAAAAATTTCCTCATCTGAAAGTTTGTCCTCAAAATCTTTATCCTTGCCATACTCCTGTAAAAGCTCAAAATCGCTATCGCTTTCGCTGTCGATTTCTTTTTTTTGAATCAGTTCTTCTTTCTTTTCCTGTCTCGGCTTTTTATATTCTGGTTCGCCGGATTGAGGAGTAATTTTTGAGAGCCTGTCAAGAATTTCCTGCATTTTGCCGGATTCAAATTTTGCTTCAACGAGCTCCGGTTCTTTTTCTGCTGTTTTATATTCAGGCTCTTTTAATTTTTCAGCAAGGTTGTCGAGATTTTTAATCTGGCTGGAAAGATCGTTGATATTATTCATTAATCTGCTGATGTCTTCTTTTCCGGAAGATTCACCCAGACTGCTGATTTTGTTTTTTAGATTATCAATTTCATTGTTTAAACGGTTAAAATCGTCAGAATCCTTGTTTTCAGGAAGTTGCAGATTTTTCAATCCGTCAATTTCATTTTTTAAACGAGCTGTAATTTTTTCAATTAAAGCTTCCTGATCGAAACCTTTTGTCTGGTCAACAACACCTATAGTAATCGTGTTTGGAAGATTTCCGTCAATTTTAAATTTAACTTCATCCTGTTTCGGCTGTGTTTCACCTAAAACTTTCTTCCTGATAACTTCATTTTTTTTCTTTTTGAAGTTTTCCAGATAATCTATATTTGTTTTTATCTTAAATTTTACTTTTTCATCTGCAATTCGTGCATTTACGCCTTCGTAAAGTGATATAGCTGTACTGAATTCGCCTTTAGCGCCGTATATTTCCGAGTTTAGAAGTGTTCTTCTATAAAATGCAAATCTTGATGCCTTGGATATGATTTCGTCAGCTGTAAAGGGTATTTTGAAATTATCTAATGAGGATTCCTTGAAAGACGGATCCGGATCACTTGCACGTCTGCTTTTTTCTGCGATTTCTCCTGGAAAACGTTCCTCAATGTCCTTGTCTGCAGATCTGCGCCTGAGAACCTCGTCGCGAATTGCATCTTTTTCAGTATCATCTTCGGATCTTTTTAAAGATATAGCTTTTTCTTCTCTTCCTCCGAATAAGGCCCAGAAAAGGATAGTTAGTATGAAGAAAAGGACTAAAACAAGAATTGTATTCATAATTTATAATATATTAAAAACTTCCTTTGATGATATTAAAAAACTATATTTTATTTTCGGCATAATTCATCATTAATAAAAATGATTAAATGTAAACGATTTTATTGAATATTTTATAATTATTACAAAATTTAAAGGTGTATAAAAAAATAAAATACTAAAAATAATGTTGCATTTTTTTTAATCTAATCAGTTAATATATAACTCCATATTGAGGTTAGCAGACATGATGAAAATATTAATTAAATCAATCGTTCTGGTAATTCTTTTCACTTTACCTGCATCAGAAATTTACGCAGAATCTATATTCATGAAAGACGGTACCATAATTGATGGAATTGTTGTAAAAGATTCTGAAATGTCATCAACAGTAAGAACGCAAAACGGAAAAGTAATTGAAATATCAAAAAAGGATATTCTAAGGGTTATCTTTGACGCGGGCTATAAAAATAAAATTTACATTTACAAACTCAACGGTGATGTAATTGAAGCTTATATTGTTAATGAGGACAGGGAATCCTATACTTATAGAACAGACCTCGCGTCATCCAGGGAAACTGTTTTAAAAAAATCCCAGATAAATTTAATTTCCAGGCAGAAACTGCCAGGAATTAAGGAGAAAGCACCACTTGTAAAACCTGTTCTTTTTGACAGGTTTATGAATTTTAAATTAGGATATAGCGCTAATGCTTCAAATTCAACAACAGTGCCCGGCGTGTATGTGCCTGGATTTGAGTTCGGATATGGATTCTATGATAAAGTTATTGAATTTGAAATGACCATGTCAGTTTGTTTTGGTAAAGCTGATGCTGATATATTCTCAAGATTGAATTTTAATTTTGTTTTTGGAAATATTTTTGGATTTGGTATTGGGTTTTATACTGCAGGCAGCAAACATGAAATAAATTCATTCCAGCCATTTATTCAATTTGATTCAAAAGGAATTGTATTCGGTCCTGTTTTAAGAATTCCAAATGTTCTTCATGTATCCTTGTTTATGTTGTTGCCAACAGGTACAGATGTGTACTATAAACAAGCGCAAAATGGCAATTCATTTTATTATGAGCCGCTGTTTAATTTTAATTTTTTATTAGCTGTAGATATATTTGTATGGAAATCTCTTTCTGTAGGTATATCCTATGTTTTAACTGGAGGAGAATATACAGTCAAGGAAGGATCAAGTCAGATTCCTCAATATTACAGTATATTATTTTACAATCACCAGATTGTTCTAAGCGTTGGATTGGGTTTTAATCTGTAAATTTTTCTTAGAGAGGCTGGTATGAAATTATTAAAACTGTTATCGATAATTATTTTTTTAACTATATCAACCATGTCATTTGCCGAATCTATTTTTTTAAAAGATGGTTCGATTATAGAAGGAAAAATAATTAAGGAAACTGATAAATCCGCGACTATTGATCTTGGTTGGGGTAGAACAAAAGAAATATTGAGAAAAGATGTTTTAAGAATTATTTTTGATCTGGAATATAAAAACAAAAAATATATTCATAAAAAAGGCGGTGATGTTTTAGCAGTTTTTATAGTTAACGAGAATTTTGAAACATACACTTATAGAACAGAACTGCTGTCAGTTAATGAAACAATTATATATAAATTGCAGGTGGATTTTGTTTCAAAAATTAAACTGGAATCCGGCAATGATAAAATTACTGTTCCGGAAAAGAAACAATTGTTTAACAGGCTTTTAGGATTTAAGATTGGACCTTTATTTTCTTTTGCAAACTCTACAACTCATCCGGAACCCATGTTTGTGCCTGGTTTTAATTTTGAAATGGGATTTTTTGATCAGATATTTGAAATTGAAATGTCATTATCTATGGGTTTTTCCGGTATGCAGACAGCATATAATCAGCAGTTCAGTATTTTTTCAAGGCTGAATTCAAATTTTATTTTCGGGAATATTTTAGGTTTCGGGATAGGTTATTTTATTGCAGGAAGTAAAAATGAAAAGTCGCTTTCTTATCCCAATATGGATCTTTTTCATGCAGGCTTGACAATTGGACCGGTTCTTAGAATTCCAAATTTACTTCACGTATCTTTTCTAATCCTGTTTCCATTTGGTTCATCTGTTTATTATAATACTTCTGGGAGTATTACAAGCTATTTTGCCAAATTTAATTTTAATTTTCTGTTATCAGCAGATTTATATGTATGGAAAAATCTTTCTATAGGATTAACATATATTTTATTAGGAGGAGAATATTCAAGAACACCGGATTTAGCCCCGAATCAGCCGCCTTATACAGGTGTTTTATACTATTCTCATCAGATAATTTTAAATGCAGGATACGGATTTAATCTATAGAAAATAAAAGTTCAAGTTTAAGTAAATTTCCCTTAATATTCTTTTTTTAATTTTCAGTAAATTTTTATTATGGACAATGTGAAGATTTTTATATATATTGATATTTAATATTTTTAAAACAGAATTTTCAACAGGAGAATAATATGCAGGATAGCGCATTAAAAATTACCAAGGATTTTACATTCGGCGAGCTTCTTGAGAAATATCCGAAAGCCGGCCCGATCCTTTTTGGTTACGGTCTTCATTGCATCGGTTGTCATATCGGTGTTACTGAAACAATAGAGCAGGGCGGAAGAGCTCACGGTCTTGATGATGCAAAAATTGATGAAATGGTTCAGGAACTCAACAAAAATGCTTAAGCTGATTTGCAGAAACGGCGGTTAAAAACCGCCGTTTCTTTTTTACAAAGATGTAAAATCAGGCAATTAGAACGATCAGGGAATTTTTATTAACAAAGTATTTAAAATCTTCTATTCCTGCTTTATCATATATTTCATTATTATCGCCTGGTGATTCATTGAATGTATCTACAGCAAGCTTCCATTTTCTTCCTGATGGCGCTTCAGGAATTGTATAATAACTGCTAATCAGAGATGCGTTGAATATAATAAAAATATCATTATCCGGTGAGCCGTCTTCGTTTAATGTATATTTTCCATTTATTAGCATTGCAATTGAATGGCTATCCACGCTCCAGTCTGGTTTAAACGGCTCTTCACCGTGCCATGAAATATCAGGCTGGCTGTTGCCGTTATAAGCTGTTCCGGAGAAGAAGTTTTCTCTTCGCAAAGATGGATGCTTCTTTCTGAATTCAATCATGTATTTAACAAATCTGAAAATGTCGTTGTTTTTTTCAAGCAATGACCAGTCAATCCAGGATATTTCATTGTCCTGACAGTAAGAGTTATTGTTTCCGTTCTGGGTTCTTCTGAATTCATCGCCTGCAAGAAGCATTGGTATTCCCTGGGAAAGAAACAGCGTGGCTATAAAATTTTTAATCATTTGGGATCTTTTTTTATCAATATAGGGAGTAGCAGTATTTCCTTCAATCCCATTATTAAAACTGATATTGTGATTTTCACCGTCTCTGTTGTTCTCGCCGTTTTCAAGGTTATGCTTGTTATTGTAGCTTACGAGATCATTAAGGGTAAAACCATCGTGACAGGTAATGAAATTAATGCTGTGTATAGGACCAAGCTCTGCATATCCATAGAGATCAGAGCTTCCTGTAATTCTTGTGGCAAAAAACCCGGTTGTGTTTGTTTCTCTTTTCCAGAATCTTCTCACATCATCCCTGTATTTTCCGTTCCATTCGGACCATCTGCCCGGAAAAGAACCTACCTGGTAAGCGCCTGCTGCATCCCAAGCTTCTGCAATTATTTTAGTGTTTCTTAATATCGGATCATCTTCAATAATTTCAATAAGTGATGGATTTTTGTTCAGATTTCCGGATTCGTCTCTGCCTAATATCGAAGCAAGATCAAATCTGAAACCATCGATCTTCATTTCAATGACCCAGTATCTGAGGCAGTCAAGTATGAACTCGCGCACAAGAGGCTGGTTGCAGTTGAATGTATTGCCGCATCCTGAATAATTTTTGTAATATCTTTTATCATCTTCTAGTATGTAATATATTTTATTGTCAATTCCCCTGAATGATACTGTAGGTCCTGTATGGTCTCCTTCGGATGTGTGGTTGAAAACAACATCCATAATGACCTCTATTCCGGCTTCGTGAAAAGCTGTAACCATTTCCCTGAATTCTTTAACCTGTTCCCCTGTAGTTCTTGAAGAGCAGTAATTGTTGTTCGGCGCGAAAAAAGCCATTGTGCTGTAGCCCCAGTAATTTTTCAGCCTTTCTCCTGTCACCGGGTTGATATTAACATTTTCCAGCTCGTCAAATTCCTGTATAGGCATGAGCTCAACTGCTGTAATTCCAAGTTCTTTTAAATATGGAATCTTTTCTGTTAGCCCTTTAAAAGTCCCTTTATTTGAAACTCCGGAATTTTCATTATACGTGAATCCTCTGACATGCAGCTCGTAAATTATTGCCTCAACTGAATCCATGTTCAGGGGTTTATGTTTTAGATCAAGATCAGTATCAATTACTATTGAGCGAGGTGAAGTCCTGGCGCTGTCAATTGAAGAAAAAGAAAAACTGCTGTTTTCTGTTTCCGGGTCATATCCAATAGCTTTAGTGGTATCCCATTGAAAATTTCCGCTGACAGCTTTTGCATATGGATCAACAAGAAATTTATTTATATTGAATCTGTGCCCTAATTCAGGTTCGTATGGTCCATCAAATTTGTAGCCGTATGTCTGGCCGTGTTTTATATCTTCAATCCAGATATGCCAGATATCGCCGGTTTTGTTTTTATGATAATCAAGAAGAAATTCATCATAATAGGAATCTTCTGATGTATCATGAAACAGTATAAGATATACTGATTTAGCGTTCCTGCTGAAAATTGAAAATTGAACACCTGTTCCGTAAAAATTGGCTCCGAGGGGAAGTGGTTTACCCGGAGCAGTGTTATAGGATTTTTTATTTGCCATCTATTTCACATAATCAGCTGTAATCATTATAACCACATTTGGATTTTCAGGATCATTGGATGAAACTGTAATAGTTTTTGTTATTTTGCCTGTATCGCATTTTCCATTAAACATGACTTCAATCTTTCCAATTCCGCCTGAAGGTATTATCTTCTCACCGAGAAGAGTGGATGTAATACCTCAGGAGGGACTGATCTTTTTTATATGAAGCGGATCTTTTCCTGAATTGATAAATCTGAAAGTATGGGAAACTGCAACATTCTGTTTAACAGTTCCGAAATTATGAATTTGCGTATCAAAAACTATTTTCGGAGCGCTCTGACAGGATGTGGTAATCAATAAAAGAATTAAAAGCAGAATTTTTTTCATTTGATACTCCATAAATGAGCAATAAGAATAATTAATTTTATAATTTAATAATATATGTTTAATTCAAGCGTTTTTTTTTAAAATTTGCTAAAGTGAATTACAGAAATGCCGATTATTATAATGTTTGATAATTGAGTACACTCCAATTTTCAATACACCAGGTTGAAGGCTTTTGCAGAATGCACTCCTGCAAAAGCCTTTTTTTATTTAAAATCAGAAAAAGTTTTTTCCTTATGATTTAAATACAAAGGTATTAAGCAAATATTGAAAAATTGATATACTCTTATGATATTATCAAAAAATAATTATCTGCCGATATTTAATCCATGATACTTGAAATAAATGAAAAAAATCCAAATAAAAGACTTATTGACCAGACAGTTCAGGTTCTGGAAGCCGGCGGTGTAATAATTTATCCTACTGATACTGTTTATGCATACGGATGCGACTGCAAATCCAAATCAGCTCTTGAAAAGATTTACAGAATAAAAAATATCCAAAACACAAAACTTCTAAGTTTTATTCTTTCGGACATTTCAAGCATGAACGATTATGTCAGAAATATTTCTGATCAGGCTTTTAAGTCCATGAAAAAGTGCATTCCCGGACCGTATACCTTTATTTTTCACGCATCAAAGCTTGTTCCGAAAATAGCAATTACAAAGCAGAAAACTATAGGAGTAAGAATTCCGGATAACAATATTGCTCTTGATATTGTTCGTGCTCTTGGCAGACCTTTAATTTCAGCAGGAGTTCAGCTCTCGGATGATACTTATGTTATTGATCCGCAAAATCTTGAAAAAGAAAATAAAAATTTTGTAGATATAATTATTGACGCAGGTGTGAAGTCTAAAGAACTTTCCACTGTAGTTGATTTCACAAGCG
Source organism: uncultured Leptospirales bacterium (assembly GCA_964529415.1). Taxonomy (GTDB): domain Bacteria; phylum Spirochaetota; class UBA4802; order UBA4802; family UBA5550; genus CAYMPH01. Next base: position 47,748 of record CAZGWD010000007.1, read on the forward strand.
GCAAACCGGTTGTGATCAGAGAAGGCAAGGGAGAATTTTTCTTTTAGAAGGAGATTGAAATGTCAGATGAAATAAGAACTTTTTTAATTATGCTTAAAGCAATAGCTATATATCTTGCTATAGGCGCAAGCGCTTCGTTTATATTTTTTTCATTGAAAAAAAAGGATTTATTGGGCGGATATATAGGCGGTCTTGTTGTAGGTGTTGTCGGAGCTATTTTAGGCGGGCTTGTAATTGACCGTTTATTTTTTGATATAACAGAAAAAATACTCGAATTTTTAATGAGGGGTGCCGGAGTAAACATAATTGCAAGTTTTCTCGGAGCGTATTTTGCAGTGTACATTATGAATAAATTAAATCATGACAAAATCAGAAAAAAATATTAAAAAAACTTTTCTGATATTTTTTTATCAGTAAATTTTAATAATTCAGAAATTTCCAGTTTCGAAATATCCGGTCGTTTCAGAATAATATCTGAAGCGGTTTTTTTACTAATACCTGGGATTATTTCCAGAGCTTTTCTTGGCAATGTTAAAAAATCAGCAGGATATGGTAAAGCAGTTAAAGATCTTTCATTATAATCTACGATTAAACCGTCATAAAATTTTTTATCAGAAAGCTCCATTGGAAATTTTACTGTAATAGAATAGCTCGCAATCTGTTTGCCATAGGAAAATCCGCCTTTATTATCCAGTATCTGAATGTTTTTTATAATAGTACCAGGAGGATAAATTTTCCTGAGCATTGCTGTATCAATATCATCCCTGATCTTTTCCTTGTAATATTTAAATCTGTTTTCAACGCCGCGGCCGGATTTAAATTTAAAATTTTCAGCAGGTGTTCCGGGGTATTCCTGAAATTTTCTGATATTAATTCTTTTTAATAGAAGCCCTGCATCCAAAATGCGGGAGAGCGCCCTGTAGTTTTTTTCAAAAGTGGTATCTGTTTCGCCTTTAAGACCATGAATAAGATTTATCCCGGGCAGAAGTACCGGTATTCCATCTTTCCGGAAAGACCCGATTTCATTCAGAAGTTTAACAGCAAAGAAAGCCTCATCTTCTGAAACCTTCAGGTTATTCGCTGATACTACTGCAGGATCAAATGATTCAACACCGAAAGGAAGCGTGTCGCCCGGGGTTACAGTCTGAGCAATTTCTGAAAGTATAATTGAAGATTCATCAGGGAAATTGAAAATTGAGCCGGGGTTGCCGTTGTCTACGTTAAGTATGCTGATCTTTCCTTCAGATACCATTTTTTTTAAAGGAGAAAAAAGATTTATAATTGCAGAAGGATTCGGGCGCGGAAACCCGTTTTTAAAATCAGAAAGTGCGGATTTATATTGTATGATATCAGCCTGTCTTCCTATTCTGAATCGGCTCGCTCCTGCTTCAATAAGGCTTTCTATTTCCATTAGTATATGTTCCGGCTCGCGGAATTCAATTTTTGCAAAAAGCCCTTCTGAACAGAAAGAGCAGTGATTTAAACGAGGGCATCCTCTGGATGTTTCAATTTCGCAGATTATATCAGGAAATCGGTGATGCGTTTTAATGACTCGGGCTCCAAGTCGCGACCATAAGGCAATTTCATCAGAACTTCGAATCCCGTCAGTTGGATTTCCATTTACATAACCGGATGCATATTTTTCAATATCATTTTTAACAGGAACTGCATTATCAAAGTTGCCGCTGAGAACCGAGCTGATCAATCCGCCTATAGCGAATTTGTGATGACTATTGTTTGATATTATTTTTTCAATTTCTGTTCTGGTCCCAATTTTTGAACCTAAATATTTTCCAGGCACGGAAGATCCGCCTATCAGAAAAATAAAAGTATAATCCTTCTGGATTGAATATTCAGTAAACCTCAGATCGTCTATTGTGAGATAATCTATGCTTTGCGGTTCAACTCCGCCTGAAATTAAAGCTCCGTAAATATATCGCGGATAGGGAGATATGAATGGAGGGACGCCAAGGCATGCAGGTTCATCAACATAGCAGTCAAGTATGAGATATTTTTTCATAAATTCTGAAGAGCTTCATCTATTGATATTTTCATAAATCTTTCAATTTTTTTTTCAAGAAGATGGGCGAATTCCTTATTTTCCTGTATTATATGAGACGCATTCAGAGGAATTCCGTATCTGTTGTTCAGATCAATGAATCTATCTTCGAGTGTTACAAGCTTATCGTGCATGACTCTTTTATCCGCGTAGTGAACAATTTCTCTTTCATCGAGAATGCCGTTCTCATCAAAGTTTTTTAGTCTTACATGAGATTCGATAATATCTGCAATTGAATCATAGCCAAGCTCGCGCATCATCGCAGCTCCGATTTTATCATGACCGAATTCTTTCAATTTAACAGCTCGGGTTTTTGCAATATCGTGTAAAAGCGCCCCTGCCAGAATAAGATCCGGGTTAATGTGAGCAGAAAGCACCAGATTTATTGTAATAGCCATTGAAACATCTTTAACCAGAATTGAATGGTCTTTTATGTTAGGAAGCATCTCGTACTTTTCCATAAGTTCGTAGCATTCCGCTTCACTGGGTATGTTGTTTATATCTGCCAAAATTTCTCTCGTTTAAATAAGTTATATATTTGTTTTAATCTTTCCAGATTTTTGGGTAAATAATCTTTTAGACATAACCCCCCATCCCCCAAAGGGGGCGGTAAAAAGTGATAAATAATCATTTCCTAGATAATTCGTATTTTATCATTTTTGTAACATTAGAAATATTATTTAATACATCTTTCTTTTTGATCCGCAATGTTTCTATTCCAATATTTTTTCAGAAATTCATATTTTTAAATATTCCCAAATACACGCCCCCTTTGGGGGACGGGGGGATAATTGAATATAGTATGCCCAACATTCAGAAATGAGGAATATATTTTAAATAAAAAAAATTGAACCTATATCAATTGGATCTGAATCAGATAAATAGAATATATCAGAATTTATTGATTCAGCAAATTTTTCTATATTTAATTTATCTGGATGATTTTCAAGATTTCCAGTCAAGTATAATCTGTTTTCAAAAACTCCTGAGGCTCCGCCTAAAAAACCGTATTTATATCCTGGCAGATTCACATATCCGGTTGATATCTTTAAAGCTTTTATTCTAGATTCGCTGCATTTTTTATAGATTGATTCATCCGCAGTAATAATTGAATTGCCTGCCGGAATACAGGAACATTTTGTATATCCCTGATTCACATTCAGGAAATTTACCGAATCTTTGTCAAGATGCATCTTTATTTCCTGTTCCGTATGATTTATCTTATGCAGCGCGAATCCCGGAATATATAAAATATTATATGGAATGTCGTTCGGATAATAATGAGTAAGTTTTGTAGAACAGATTTTAATATCAGCGTAGTTCTCGATTTTTTTTAAAAAATCTGCTGATATATCAGGATGACAGAAAATGGTTTTTTTATAAGGAAAAATCTGCAAATCGGGATGCCCGGCAAGATATTCTGAAACAAGTTCCGTCTTTTCAATCTTTACAGGTTTAAAATCATGCTTCTTTAAATTAATTATAACTTCTTCAGGCGTTTCAGGATTTATAATTGCTATTGCATTCATGAAATAAAAATTATTGACAGTATTTTGATTTGCAAGATTAATTATTTATCATTGTATAAAAAAATGGAATGCGGATTACGAAGAAGAATATGATTATTGCAGATAATTAAAAAAATTAAAAGTAATAAAAAATAAAAAAATCCGGGAAAATGTAAAAAATGAAATTTAAATTATTATTAATCATAACAATCAGCGTTATCAGTGTTCTATTGTTTCCCTTAAGCAGTATTGCCCAGTATATAACAGAAGATCCTGCTGAAAATGATATAAATTACATACCTCCGTCTTCAACATCAAAGAAAAAAGGTCAGAAAGGCGGATTCTTCAGCAACAGGGTGCTGTACCAGACAATGCTTGCTGATCCAAGAAAAATACAATATTCATTCGGAGTCAGACTTAAAGATACTGCTTGGTACAATTATGAAACCAATCCATTAACAGGCACCAGCAGCGGTATTGTAGGATCTGACAGGGCATACTGGTCTTTTTCAATTGGAGACAGAATTGGTTTATACTTATTTGATCTCGCTCCAGGGCATTCACTGCAAATTGAAACAGAAGCCTGTATCTGGTCGATTTTTTCAATTATTAGCCTTGGTAACTATTTAATGCTTAATACAGATTTCCGTGTTGGAATACCAATAACCTATTCCTGGAATGATTTTTCCATAAAATTTACTTATTATCATGAATCATCCCATCTTGGCGATGAATTCATTAAATATGGAATTAATGAAAAAGTATTTGCTCTGAATCAAAGAGTAAATCCAAGCAGTGAGGTCCTTGAAATTTTTTTTTCATATATGCTGATCAAAGAGATAAGATTTTATACAGGCATTGGTGTTCATCTTACTGTTGATTCATCTTATCCGGTTAAGCCGATTTACGTGGATTACGGCCTTGAATTCAGGCCTTTTGATAAATGGACTTTTGGTGCTCAGGCAATGCTGCAATTATTTGCCGGTGTTCATTTGCGTACAATACAGGATACAGCATGGGATCCTGATTTAACGGTAGCCCTTGGTCTGGAGATACTTCCAACAGGTGATGACACGCGAAGAAGAATAAGGCTATACGGGGAATATCATTATGGATATTCAGTTGAGGGGCAGTTTTCCCGCAACAAAACAGATTATTTTAATATCATGCTCGCTTTCGGGTTTTAAAGATATTGCTTTAAATTAAAAAAATATAATTCATGATAAAAACAATAATCAGAATAATTTTTTTTATTTTATTAATTCCTGCGGTTTTATTGATTATTTATGAATTTATTCTTTTCGCTTTATGTGATTTTAATATTGATTTTATTGAGATTGATAGATGTTTAGACCATGGTGGAAAATGGAACTATAGCGTTAAGAAATGTGATTTATAATTCACTACACTCAATTATGGGTGTTATATAGAAATAAAAAAAAATATGGAGATGCAATGAAATTATCACATTATATTTTACCTACTTTAAAAGAAGTTCCATCTGATGCAGTGGTGTCAAGCCACAGACTTATGATAAGAGCAGGACTGATACGAAAGGAATCAGCAGGCATGTATGTTTATCTTCCTCTCGGGTTAAGGGTTCTCCGGAAGATAACTGAAATCATTCGAACTGAAATGGACAGGGCAGGCGCTCATGAATTTCTCATGCCTGAAATGACCAGTGCCGATTTATGGAAGGAATCCGGCAGATGGGATACAATGGGTCCTGAAATGATAAGAATTACAGACAGGAACGGCCAGGAATATACACTCGCACCTACGCACGAAGAGGCTTTTACATCGGTAATTAAATCTATCATATCATCCTATAGGGATCTTCCTCTAACTGCTTATCAGATAAATACGAAATTCAGAGATGAGATACGTCCGAGATTCGGTGTTATCAGAAGCAAGGAATTCATAATGAAAGACGCGTATTCATTTGATATGAATGAGAAAGGCCTCGAGGAGTCGTATCAGGAAATGAGGAAAGCTTACAGGCGGATTTTTGATAAATGCGGGCTTGATACAATACCGGTTGAAGCTGATACAGGAAATATGGGCGGCAGCAATTCAGAAGAATTTATGGTTGCATCTGAAGTCGGCGAAGAGTCTCTCCTCATTTGTACAAAATGCGAATACAGGGCAAACAGGGAAAAAGCTGAATATAAAAGAAATATTCTAAATGATAATTCCCCGCTTGAGGAACTTAAGAAAACAGATACCCCGAATATTAAAACTATAGAAGAACTTTCTGCATTTTTTAAATGCAATCCTGATAAATTTATGAAAAGCATTATATACAGTGCAGATACAAAACCTGTTATGGCAGTTGTTCCGGGTTCAAGGGAAATAAATGAAATTAAGCTTAAAAATTTTTTAAAATGCTCCGAGCTTCTACTTGCAACTGATGCTGAGGTTGAATCACTTACCGGCGCTCCTGTAGGTTTCGCAGGACCTGTTACAGATAAAAAAATAAGAATTATTTTTGATATAGCAGTTAAAGATATTAAAAATGCAATTACCGGTGCAAATGAAATTGACATTCATTATACAGGCGTTAATCCCGGCCGGGATTTTAAAATAACAGAAGAGGCTGATATTACTTCTGCTGAATCAGGTGATCAATGTCCGGCCTGCTCATCTGAATTATATGTAAAAAAAGGAATTGAAGTAGGACATATTTTCAAACTTGGATATAAATATACCAAATCCATGAATGTTACAGTTCTTGATGAAAGCGGCAAGTCCATTACACCAATTATGGGCTGTTACGGCATAGGTGTTAACAGAACAATGGCAGCTGTAATTGAGCAGAATAATGATGATAGAGGAATTATCTGGCCTCAGGCTATATCGCCTTTTGACGTACATCTTGTTGGTTTATATAAAACTGAAGATGAAAAAAAGGAAATTGATAAGATTTATGAAATTATTATAACATCAGGGCTGGATGTTCTTTATGATGACAGAAAGGCAAGCCCTGGGTTTAAATTTGCTGATGCAGATTTAATTGGTATACCTGTGCGTATAATTATAGGCAAGGGTTTTTTTGAAAAAGGCGAGATTGAGCTTAAAAAAAGAAAAACCGGTGAAGTTGAAATAATAGATAGAGAACAGTTGACTAAAAAAATCAATTCATTGATTTAATTTTGTATATATTTTTAATATAGACTAATTATATAAAATAATCAGGTAATTGTATTTTTTTAATCAAATTTTAATTTTTTTTAAAAAATACTTGAAATTTACATACATCTCATTGAAATTTGTCAAGATTTTAAAAGATTTAAAATTCATTTTTATTAGTCTTTTGGACACATTGTTTAGAATGGCATTTTATAATTTTTATAAGATACTGCTCTGAATTTAAAATGTGTTCTAAGGGGAACAGGCAATTATTTTATTTATATTTGTTCCTTTAATAAAACAAAGAGGTATTTATTATGAAAATAGCAGTATGCCTTAAACAGGTTCCAGATATGGAATCAAAATTTAAAATTCTTGATAATATCAAAATCGATGAATCTCAAGTCGCATTTAAAATCAGTGATTTTGACATTTATGCAGTTGAAACTGCTCTCCAGCTTAAAGAAAAGCTTGGCGGAGAAGTAATCATTGTAACTGCAGGACCGGATCGGGCAGCCAAGGACATAAGACAGGCGTTCGCGATGGGAGCTGATTGGGGTATTCATGTCAGCGATCCTGATGTTGAATCAGGGGATAATTTTGTTGTTGCAGGCGTTTTAAAGAAAGCTATCGACAGCATTGGTGGAGCTGATCTGGTTCTAACAGGCGTGCAGGCTGAAGATGACCAGTCCGCTGTAACAGGAGTCATGCTTGCTGATATGCTCGGTTTCCCGCATTGCACAAATGTTGTTAAACTCGAAGCAGCAGCAGACGGAAAATCTCTGACAATAAACAGAGAGCTTGAAGGCGGAATGAACGAAGTTGTTGAACTTCCTGTTCCAGCTGTTCTTTCAATTCAATCCGGTATTAATGAGCCGAGATATCCGACACTTCCTGGTATCATGAAAGCTAAGAAAAAAAGACTCGATGTTAAAAAAGGCGGAGAAATCGGTGCTTCAGAACTTGGAACTGCAGGTTCAAAAACAGAATTAGTTAAAATGTTTCTGCCAGTTTCTGAGCATAAAGCTGAAATTATTGAAGGGGATGCCGCAACTGCAGCCGGAATTCTTTTGGATAAATTAAAAAATTCCGCTAAGGTTATATAGGAGGACTTAAATGTCAAATATACTTGTAATCGTTGAATATAGAAATGGAAAACTGAGTGAAGGCACACTTGAGCTTTGCACTGCAGCCAAACAGATAGCAGGAATGATCGGATGCGAGCCTGCTGCAGCTCTTTTCAGTGCGGATGATTCTCTGGCAGCTGAAGTTGCCAAATACATCCCAAACGTATTTTTAGTAAAAGATCCTTCGCTCGTAAATTATACATCTGACGGATATTCACAGGCTGTGAAGGCTGTTGTTGATGCCATGGATGTTAAAGGTGTTCTTATCTCACACAGTTATGACGGTGTGGATTTTGCTGCTAAAGCCGCTCTTTCAATTGGGGCAGGTATTGTATCAAACTGCAATAAAGTTGCAGCAGATGGCGGCAAGCTTATTCTAACAAGAAGCACATACAACGGCAAAATTCATGAAGAAAGAAAAATAAAAACAGATAAGTTTGTAATTACATTGGAGAAAGGCGCTTACGCTGTTGCAGAAGCAGGGGCACCTGGAAAAGTAACTGATGTTTCAGCTAAAATATCAAATGTAAGAACAAAGGTTAAAGAGATTATTGCAGCTGCAGCAGGTGCAGTTGATATTAGCCAGGCAAAAATTATTGTTTCAGGCGGCCGCGGACTAAAAGATGGTGATAAATATAAGGATATTATTATCAATCTTGCTAAAAAGCTTGGTGCAGAATATGCAGGTTCAAGACCGGTTATAGATTCAGGCTGGATTGAAGCTTCAAGACAGGTAGGTCAATCAGGAAAAACTGTTGCTCCGAGCCTGTATTTTGCAATTGGTATATCCGGAGCTATTCAGCATGTTGCGGGAATGAAGGGTTCACAGTGCATAGTTGCAATTAACAAAGACCCTGAAGCTCCTATTTTTAATATTGCTACTTATGGTATTGTCGGGGATTTATTCGAAATTGTTCCGGCTTTACTGGCAAAAATGTAGTTTTCTAAGGATAATTTAGAAAAACTGAAATACAAATCAAAGAAGATGCCCATAAAATAATTATAATAATAATTGTGGGCATTTTCTTATAAAAGTGCTATATTTAAATGCTTCTACCGTAATAGTAGAAGCATTTTGTTTTAATACGATTTTCCTTAAAAAAATATTTTATCTTAAAAGCAATTCTCAATAAATATTGACATTTTTTCTATGGTTTCTTAGTATAAGGAAATATGAAAACCCCAGGAAAATTAGATGAAATAATAAGGCTGAGTTCAGAACTGAATACTGTTCAGGATCTGGATATGCTTCTTGATAAAATTCTTACTGAAGCAAGAAAAATTTTAAGTGCGGATGCTGCATCCATCCAGATAAAAGAAAACAATGAACTCGTTTTCAGTCATGTTCAAACTGAATCCATACAGAGAAAACTTCCTCCAGGCCAGAAACTTATATATAAAACATTTCGTACTAAAATAAATAATAAATCCATTTCAGGATATGCTGCTTTATCAGGTGAAATATTAAACATTCAGGATGCATATCTTATACCTGAGACTGCACCTTATAAATTTGATTCCTCAAATGATAAAAAATCAAATTACAGAACCAAATCAATGCTGACTATACCGCTGAAAAATAACAGAGGCGGTTCTCTTGGAGTAATGCAGATTATCAATGCCCTGAAAACATCAAAAGAAGATCCTTATGTTGAAGCAGACGAAAATGATATCGGATATTTTGATTCCGATGATGAACTGATAGCTCTTCATTTTGCAAATATAGCCAGCATGGTCCTTGAAAGAGCGCAGATGACACGCGCGCTTATATTAAGAATGATCAGTATGGCAGAGCTGAGAGACCCGAAAGAAACTGGACCTCATGTAAACAGGGTTGCTTCATATTCAGTAGAGCTTTTTGAAAGATGGGCCGTTAGACACAATTTACCTCAGGCTGAAGTTGATAGAAGAAAAGACATACTCAGGATGGCAGCAATGCTTCATGATGTAGGTAAAGTTGCAATTTCTGATTTAATTTTAAAGAAACCTGCGAAATTCACAGACAGTGAATATGAAATTATGAAAAGCCATACTTATCTCGGAGCCAGATTATTTACGGATAAGCAATCTGAATTTGATGAGGTTGCGGCAATGGTGGCAATGACTCATCATGAAAACTGGGATGGTTCAGGTTATCCGGGCATGGTTGATGTTACTTTGATAGATAATCCTGCAAATGGAATTGCTGAAAAACCAAAATCTTTAAAAGCTGAAGAAATTTCTATTTATGGAAGAATAGTATCAATAGCTGACGTATACGACGCTTTATCATCTAAACGTGTGTATAAGGAAGCCTGGGATGAGGCAAGCGTTCTTGAAGAAATTCGAAAATCATCCGGCACAAAATTTGATCCGGAGCTTGTTGAAATTTTCTTTGAAGCATATGACGTTATAAAATCCATTTCAGGTAAATACCCTGACCACTAAAAATTCATATCTGTATATCCTATGCTGAATAATTTAATTAAAAAAATTAAATCAAAAAATGATGCGAGAATTTTCGGAGCTCTTGATATTTTTAAATATATAGGCCCAGGTCTTCTTGTCACTATAGGTTTTATTGATCCAGGAAACTGGGCTTCTAATTTAGCTGCAGGTTCTGAATTCGGATACAGCCTCCTCTGGATTGTTACTCTTTCCACTCTGATGCTGATTCTTTTACAGCATAATGTTGCACATCTTGGAATAGCAACCGGACTTTGTCTTGCTGAGGCTATTAAAGCACATTTCAGCAAATGGCCGTCCAATATTGTTCTTTCTTCTGCTATGCTCGCATCTATTTCAACTTCACTTGCTGAACTATTAGGTGCTGCTATTGCGCTGAATATGTTATTTAATGTACCTTTATTTATAGGAGCAATAATTGCTTTTATTTTTGTTCTGGTGATGCTTTTTACAAACTCATACAGGAAAATTGAAAGATGGATAATCGGATTTGCTTCAATAATAGGGATTTCGTTTATTTATGAACTGTCACTTGTTAATATTGACTGGGGTACTGCAGCCAGGTCATGGGTAATGCCGTCAATACCTGACGGTTCGTGGGTAATAATTATGAGTGTACTTGGTGCAGTGGTTATGCCCCATAATTTATTTCTTCATTCGGAAATAATTCAAAGCAGGCAGTGGAATCTTGAAGATGATAAAATTATAAAAAAACAGCTGGATTTTGAATTTATTGATACTATTTTTTCAATGCTAGTCGGCTGGGCAATAAACAGTTCAATGATTATACTTGCTGCAGTAACTTTCTATCAAAAGGGCATTAAAGTTGAGGAACTGCAGCAGGCTGAAAGTCTTCTGCGTCCGCTGCTTGGCGGAAATGCAGCAATTGTTTTTGCAATAGCTCTTCTATTTGCCGGTATAGCATCAAGTATTACATCAGGTATGGCCGGCGGAACAATATCTTCCGGTTTTTTCTCAGAGCCTTATAATCCGGCTGATATTCATTCAAAAATCGGAATTTTAGTTTCACTATGCTCTGCACTGTTAATTATTTTTATTTTGGGCAATCCTTTTAAAGGACTTATAATTTCTCAGATGCTGTTAAGTATACAGCTTCCTATTACAGTTTTTTCTCAAATATATCTTACATCATCAGAAAAAGTGATGGGTGGATACAAGAATGGTTTAAGTACAAGAATATTGCTTTTACTTACGGGGTTAACACTTCTTTATTTTAATATCAGATTGTTTATTTCTTTTTTATGATAAAATTGAGAGAATTCTTTTTTTTCTGATCGAACCGAATCTGCTTCTGCCTGCAGAATTAATAATATTTTCTATATCTTCTATTTGAACAGTTTCACTTTCAGCAAGAATTATTGCTTCATCCCTTCCTGCCTGGATAATATCCAGATCAATAGAGAGGTTTGTAAATTCAAAATCAGAACTTTTACCATGCTGAATAGTTCCTGTAAGTTCACCGGAACCTCTCATTTTCAAATCTTCTTCTGCTATCAGAAATCCGTCATCTGTATTTGTTATTATATCTATTCTTTTTTTTGATTCATCTGAAATATTATTGCCGTAAATTAAAACGCAGAATGACTGGAATGCGCCTCTGCCGACCCTGCCTCTTAACTGATGAAGCTGTGATAATCCGTATCTTTCTGAATGCTCAATTATAATCACGCTTGCATTTGGAACATCAATTCCTACTTCAATTACAGTAGTTGAAACGAGCAGGTCAATTTCTCCTTTTTTATATTTTTCCATAATTTCAGTTTTTTCATTCTGCTTCATTTTGCCGTGTATAAGCGATACTTTTCTATCAGTAAATATTTTTTCTTTTAGCGTTTCATAAGTCTTAATCGCGGATTTAAGATCTATCTTTTCGGATTCTTCAATCAGCGGAAGTACATAATAAATCTGTCTTCCCTGGGAAATGTATTTTTCAATTGAATTGTATACGCCCTTTAATCTGGATTCTGGAAATGAGAGAGTGATTATTTTTTCTCTACCCGAAGGTTTTTGTTTGATTGAGGATATATCCATATCTCCAAATAGTGTCATTGATAGTGTACGCGGAATCGGTGTTGCTGTCATGACAAGCAGATCAGTATCCGATCCTTTTCCGCGGAGACGTGATCTCTGTTCTACGCCGAATCTCTGCTGTTCGTCAATTATTATCAATCCAAGTTTTTTGAATTTAACATCACCTTGTATGAGTGCATGAGTTCCGATTAATATATTAATTTTTCCTTCGAATAAATTCTCTTTTAACTGTTGTTTTTCTTTTTTTGAAGTATTGCCTGTAAGCAAGGCGATATTTACTGATTCAGGGGATAATGTTCTGAATGTATGGTAATGCTGAATGGATAGAATTTCAGTCGGCGCCATTACTGCAACCTGATCTCCTCTGCTGAGTGCAATCATGGACGCCAGCATGGAAACTACTGTTTTACCTGATCCTACATCTCCCTGGAGCAGTCTTGTCATTGGATATGCTGATAAAAGATCGATTTTAATTTCTTCAGTAGTTTTTTTCTGATCATCAGTCAGCTTGAAAGGCAGTTTGTCTAAAGCCATTTTATATAAAGAATCATTGAATAAATTTATGCTGATTTTTTTTTGAGGACGGGATTTTTTTATCAGAGCAAGAAAATATTGAAGCAGAAAAATTTCATTAAAGGCAAGCCTTCTCCTTGCAGATTCGGCTTTTTCAAAATTATCAGGAAAATGTATTGAGAATATCGCATCTTTTAACGGCATAAAAGAATATTTTTTTAAAATATTATTATCAACAGGGTCATGTATGTATTCAAGATAGGCATCAAGAGAGGTTTTGATCAACCGGCGTATCCCGCGCGAATCAAGTCCCATGGTTTTCATCTTTTCAGTAGATCTGTACAGGGGAACAATTCTTCCTGTATTGATAAACTTTAAATTTGAATCTTCGTCAAGGAAATCAAAATCAGGATGCGTTATCTGTTTTCTTTTAAAAAAATTAATTTTTCCGGAAAAAATTACATAATCATTGATTTCAAATATTTTCTGGAAATACTGGATTCCGCCGAAGAAAATCCCTGAAAGAGAATCAGTGCCGTCATCAATTACAATCTCAAGGAATTTTTTTTTAGAGCCGGATATGAATTTATCCTTTATCGTTCCTGCAACAGTTGCTGTTTCATTTACAAAACAGTCGCTGATTTTTTTAAAACTGGATCTGTCTGCATATTTTCTTGGAAGGTAGTATAATAAATCTTCTATTGTTTCAATACCGGCATCTATATTCAGTATTTCGGATTTTTTTCTTCCTATGCCGGATATTGATTCAATACTTTTTTCTAACAAATTATTCCTCTTCTGCTATATACCACACTGAATCAGGAATCTGGATATATTTATTATCTCCAGTATAAAAAAATACATAGCCGCGTCCGTCTCTCGGTGCGGTTATTTTTTTTACTCCGGTCCATCTTTTAATTATATTTCCATTGAACCCGAAAACAGTTACTGTCAGATTCTGTCCGGTTATGTTTTCATATCTTCTCTGGAATACATTACGCTGTTCGTACGTGAAGAAGTATTTTACAAAAATATAACCGGAAATTCCGAGAATTATAATTACTATAACTGAAATAACAGCTATTTTAAAATTAAATTTCATTTTTTTTCTCCATTTTTAATTATTGCAGACTTTACAGGATGTGTTTCTTGATATGTTGATTTCTGTAAATTTCATGCTGAGTCCATCAAAAAAAAGCAATCTGTTTTTTAAAGTTGTACCAATACCATTTAGAAATTTTATAGCTTCAGCAGCCTGGATTGATCCTATAATTCCGGCTGTAGCTCCTGCAATGGAATTTTTTTTAATGGAATCTTTGTCCGGTATAATGCAGTTCAGACACGGCGTTTCAGGGGGATTAAGAAATGTTACCTGGCCGTTGAATTCGGAAACACCTCCATGTATATATGGAATGTTTTTTTTAACAGAAATCCTGTTTAAAATATGCCTCGTTTTGAAATTATCAAGGCAGTCTATTATAAGTTCAGCTTTGTCTATAAGATCATCAGAATTAGTATCAGTGATTTTTTCTGTAATAACCTTTATGTTTATATATGGATTTAAATCGTTTAAGGTTTCAAAAGCGGATAGAGCTTTATTTTTTCCTATTCTTTTCGTGCTGTGAAGAATCTGCCTGTTAAGATTTGAATAATCTATTTTATCATAGTCGCAAATAATTATATTTCCAACGCCGGCAGAAGCAATATAATATAGAACAACGCTGCCAAGACCTCCGGCACCCGCAACAAACACTGTTGATGACTTTAATTTTTCCTGATTCCAGGATTTAATCCCAAGCTGGCGTTCATAAGTATTTAATTCATTTTCTGATAGCATATAAATAAAAAAAGGCCTGCCTGTATAAAAAGCAAACCTTTTTTTTTATTTGGTGAGGGGTGGATTCGAACCACCGAAGGCTACGCCAACAGATTTACAGTCTGCCCCCTTTGGCCGCTCGGGAACCTCACCACAATAGCTGGCGAGAGGAATTGAACCCCCAACAAGCTGATTACAAATCAGCTGCTCTACCGATTGAGCTACGCCAGCGACAATTGAGTTTAACCTGTTTAAAATATGTGAACTTACTGTCAATAAATTTTTACAGAATATTAAAAATTTGCTTGAATGTTAAGTCCTTGACAGAATTCTGTTAAGAATAATTATAAAAGATAATTCAGTAACATTTAATATTACTATATTACTTATGATTATAAAAAGTATGATTTATATAAATCATGTCCTGCAGAGAAAACAGTTTTTTAGTTTTCTTAAATTTCCGGAGGAAAATTTCATAGATGCTTAAATATTTTATTTTATTCAATATTCTATTTATAACAGTCCAGTTATCTGCAGATTTAAGAAAAATAACATTAAATGATTGCATTAGAATTTCACTTGAAAACCATCCGAATCTGATGGTTGCAGAGGAAAGCAGAAAAGGTGCAGCAAATGACAGTCTTTCTGTAAAAGCAAAAAGCAGCATTCTTATTAACGGAACAATTCAAACTGTTGAATATCTGAAACAGACTGCTTCAACAAGTGGTTCTTTTAAAGTTCCAGGCAAAGATACAGATATTGGTCTTTTTGCTGGGTTTGATGCAAAATATACAATTTATGATGGAAGGCAGAACCGTTTGGAAAAGCTTTCTGAGATTTCTGTTGATATTGCAAAACTGGATTCAGTAAAAATTAAAAATGAAACTATTTTTAATGTTAAAAAGTCATATTTTGAATATTTGTTTGCCAGGGAAAATATGGAGTTTCAGAATAAGCTTAAGGATAAATTCAAAGAAAAACGCGACCAGGCAAGAGTTTTATATAATACCGGCCAGAGACCAATCCTTGAAGTTACTAAAGCGGAAGTCGGATATTCAGAATCGCTTCTTGATTTTGAAAAAGCAAAAAACAATGAATTGCAGAAAAAAGGCCAGCTGTTTACATCAATGGGGGTGGATGAAACTGAAGTGGATATTGAAAATTCTGATTTGAAGAATCTTCCTGTAATAAAATATACTGTTGATGAATTAACAAAATTTTCTAATACATTTAATCCAACAGTAGGAATTGTTTCTTTAAATAGAAAAACAAATAAAATGAAAGTTGATGCAGAAAGAGCAAGGTATTATCCTGTTATTGATTTTTATTTTAGACTTGGTTTTCAAAATACAGGTTTAAAAGGATTTGATCAGTTTGATCAAAATTTTTCGTCAAGTAATTGGAGTCCGTCTTCCAGCTTCTCAATCCAGGCTGCAGTTCCTGTTTATACTGGCGGATTAATTGCAGCTAAAATTCAATCTGCAATTTCTGAATATAATAAATCAGTATACAAAGAGAGAGAAGTATTAATTGATATTAAAAGAACTCTTTCTTCAAGCTTTAGAAATCTTGCTGAATTATCAAAACAGATTAAACTATCTGAAGCAGTTGTTGAAAATTCAGAAAAACATCTTCTTCTTGCCAGTAAAAGCTATCAGTCCGGAACAGGATCTCTTTTTGATTTGTATGATGCAGAATCATTCTTGATTAAAGCCAGGCTTTCTCTTTTAAGCGCTAAATATAACTATTTATTGACAATCGCAATGATTGCTCAAATTGTTGGAGTTGATGAGGCCCAGATATGCAAAAAATAATTAAAAAAACATTTATTCCGGCAGTAATTGTAATTGCAGTAATTATTATAGTGATTTCAGCAAGAAGCTGCGGTGAGAATAAAAAATATAAATATGAATTTTCGAAAATATCATACGGTGAAGTAAAAAAAACAATTTCTGTAACCGGCACTCTTCAGATTATGAATGCTCAGATTATTTTAAGTAAAATAAACGGTGTTGTTCAGAAAGTTCTGGTTGATTATAATCAGAATGTCAGCAAAGGTGAGCTGCTTTCTACCATTTATTCCAATGAGATTGATCAGAGTCTGACCAGGCTTTATAATCAGCTTGAATCATCAAAAATAAAATTAAAATCTGCAGAAAGTGAGCTTGATGGCAAAAAAAGCATGTTTAAGGATAATCTCATTTCCAAGCAGGGTATGGAGATTGCTGAGTTGAATTATAAGTCTGTTCAATATGCATATAAGCAGACTCAAATAGAATACGATCAGGCTCTTGATTTAAAGAAAAATACAAATATATATTCGCCAATAAATGGCATTATTATAACAAGAGATGTTGAACCTAATAATCCGGTTATAATCAATAGGCAGCTTTTTCAGGTTGCTCCAAGCCTTAAAAAAATGCAGCTATTAATTAGCATTGATGAAGCAGATATCGGATTGATTAAAAATGGCCAGAGTGTTTCATTTAATGTCAGCGCTTATCCGGATAATGTTTTTTACGGGACCATCAGCCAGGTGAGAATAAATCCTATTCCCAAAGGAGGAATAGTTACTTATCAATCTATTGTAATTTGTGATAATGAAAAAAATCTGCTCAGACCTGGAATGACAGCAACTGCAACTATAATTGTTGATACAAGAAAAAATGTTCTGAGAGTTTCGAACCAGTCCTTTCTGGTTTCTCCTATTGAAATGGAAACTGAACCGGGAAAAAAATATTTATGGAAAAAATCTTCATCTATTACTTCAGCCATACCTGTTCAGAGAGTTGAAGTAATTCCAGGCCTTCAGGGTGATATGTATACTGAAATTAAAACCGGTTTAACAAAGGATATTGAAATTCTTTCAAAGGTTGTTCAGATAAAATAGATGAAAGACAAACTAATTGAAATCCGTGATCTTTATAAAATATATGTGCTGAGCGAAGAGGTTAAAGTAGCTGCATTAAATGGCGTTTCTCTTGATGTTTTAGATGGTGAATTTGTATCAATAATGGGAGCTTCCGGATCGGGCAAATCCACTTTTATGAATATGATAGGATTTCTTGATACTCCGACATCCGGATCGTATATTCTTGATGGAATTGACGGGATATATCTTGATGATGATAAAAAAGCTGAAATCAGAAACCAGAAAATCGGATTTGTTTTTCAGGGATTTAACCTTCTGTCCAGAACATCTGCTATAGAAAATGTTGAGCTTCCTTTATTTTATAAAGGGGATCATACTCCGTCAGAACTTCGCAGAAAGGCTTCAAAATATTTAGGGCTTGTTGGTCTATCCGGCAGGGAAGAGCATCATCCGAATAAGCTTTCCGGGGGTGAGCAGCAGAGGGTTGCTATAGCCAGAGCTCTAATCAATAATCCCTCTATATTACTGGCTGATGAGCCTACGGGAAATCTCGATTCAAAAAATACTGTAGAAATAATGAACCTTTTTACAAGATTAAATAAAGAAATGAACATAACCATTATTATGGTAACTCATGAGCCGGATGTAGCTGAATATACTAACAGAAAGATAACATTTAAGGATGGAGTTATAATCAGCGATTCTCCTGTAAAAAAAACAAAAAGAAAAACCATGCCAATTAAGAGAAAAATTTGATCTTTTTTTTATGAGACATATATTTTTTCTCTCCCAGCTATTAAGACATAATATACCTTTTCCGATAAATTAATCATAAACTTGGTAACATTTCCTAAATTGTGATTATCTTATTTATAAGGAGAAGGTCGTGAAAGAGATCCAGGCAATAAAAAGATTTAAAAGGTTTCTGCAGATTGAAAAGGGTTTATCTGAAAATTCAATATATTCTTATGCCTATGATTTAAAAAAGTTCAACGATTTTTTATTATCAAAAAATACTGATATTCTCAAGGCAACCCAGGATGATGTTCAGCAGTTTTTAAAATTTGAAAAAACAAAAAAGAAAAATTCCACAAGAACTCTGGCAAGATCACTTGCTGCAATCAGGCAGTTTTATAATTTTATGTCAGTTAACATGATTGAGGTTGAAAATCCAACTTTTAAAATTGAATCTCCATTAATTGAAAAATCACTCCCTGACTTTTTGTCTATTGAAGAAGTAGGTAGGTTGTTTTCATCAATATCAGAAACCGATATTTATGAACTTCGTGATAAAGCAATTTTTGAGATGCTTTATTCCTGCGGTCTGAGAATAACTGAAGCAATTGAACTTCGCCCAATAGATTTAAATTATGAAAACAAATATATAAAAGTAACCGGTAAGGGCAGCAAAGAAAGAATGGTCCCTATGGGAGATGTTGCAGTTGATCTGATAAAAAAATATATTTCTGAATCAAGGCAGCATATACTTGGCAGCAGGGAAAGTGAATATCTTTTTATCAGCAAAAAAGGCTCCATGCTTAACAGGAAATCTGTATGGCGACTGCTGAAAAATTATGTTGCAAGAACAAAAATTGATAAAAATATTACGCCACATACATTAAGACATTCATTTGCAACTCATTTGCTTGAACGAGGTGCTGATTTAAGATCAGTACAGGAGCTTCTTGGCCATATGGATATTTCGACAACCCAGGTATATACACACATGGCTCAGAAGCAGCTGCAGGATATTCATAAAAAGTTTCATCCAAAAGGCTGATATTTTCTTGACGTATTATATAAAAAACCTCTGCTGATTTGTTATATCGCAGAGGTTTTATTTTTTAAAGGGTTTATATGAAAATTAAAAAATATATCATTTTGCTGATTCTTATTCTTTCTGTGGAATCATGTATAAAACCAGGCGTTTATAAAAATGAAAGTAAAAGTATAACAAATCATGAACCAGTATTTGTCCGGGTATTGATAAATGAAGGCACTAAACCTCTTTCAGTAACATCCGATGAAGATTTTCTGATAAATGAAAATAAGTCAATTGTAAAGAAAATAACAGCAGGAAAAACATTAATTTTTAAAAATGATGAAATCAGTTTTCCGGTTAAAGTATTACCAGAAAAAAGATTATTAAAACTAAATGGCTTGCCATATCGCGGTAGTCTGGAAATATTTAAAACAGGAACAAAAATATCTGTAATTAATCATTTAACAATTGAAGAATATCTGTTTAGCGTTGTTGCAGGTGAAATTCCATCATCATGGCCGATTGAAGCTTTAAAGGCTCAGGCTGTTGCCTCAAGAACTTTTGCATATCATCATATAATGGATCTAAAAAATAAAAATGCATTATATGATTTAAAAGCCACAACAAGTTCTCAATTGTATAAAGGTGCTTCATCAGAAAGAAAAGAAACCACTAAAGCTGTTACTGAGACCTCGGGCGAGATAATGACATATAATGATCTGGTTATTATATCATTTTTTCATTCGAGCTGCGGCGGTAAAACTGCTGATTATAAAACAGTTTGGAATATAAAAAACCTTGAATATCTTCATCAGGTGGATTGCAATTACTGCTCCAAATCACCTGATTTTGAATGGGATGCTTCCATATCTATGAATGAAATAAAAAATAAAATAAAAAAGGTGTATAAATTTGACGGGAAAATTTCAGGAATAACTTTTGAAAGAGAGTCAGGACGAATTTCTGAAGTCATCATCAAGCATGATAAAGGAATAATTTCAATTTCAGGTAATAAATTCAGATTATTATTTGAACCGAAAAAAATCAGGAGTTTGAATTTTGTTTCAAAAAAAGGCAAAACAGGCATTCTGTTAAAAGGCAAAGGCTGGGGGCATGGTGTTGGAATGTGTCAGTGGGGCGCAAAAGGATTATCAGTTTCCGGTTATGATTATAAGGCTATTTTAAAATATTATTTTTATAATATTGAATTCAGCAATTCAAATAAAAGAATTGCAGTAAAATAAATATATCATGACAGATAAACTATTTACCCTTTCGGATTTCAATTTTAATCTTCCCGAAAATCTGATTGCAACTCATCCATCTGAAAAAAGAGGTGAATCCAGGCTGTTTCTTGTTGATAAATCAACCGGGAAGTTCAGCCACGACAGTTTTTTAAATTTAAGTAACTACATTCGTGAAGATGATCTTCTTGTTTTGAATAATGCAAAGGTCGTGAATGCAAGAATATTTTTTAAAAGAAACAGCGGGGCAAGGGTAGAGGTTGTTCTGACTGAGAAAATAAACGATAAACTATGGAAAATTATTACCAATAGAAGTAAAAGAATTGTAATTAACGAAATTTTAATATCAGAAAAAAAACCAAATATTCATATTGAGATTATTGAAAGAATTGAAGATGGATTTATTGTTCAATCTGATAAACCTTTAACAGCTGATCTGCTGATAGAAATAGGGGAGGTTCCTCTTCCGCCTTATATTAAAAGAATTCCGGATAAGTCTGATATTGAAAGATACCAGACCGTATATGCTTCAAGCGGAACTGCAGTAGCAGCACCAACAGCAGGGCTGCATTTTACAGATTCTATTATTGATCAGATAAAAAATAAAGGGGCTGAAATTGTTTTTATAACTCTTGATGTTTCATGGGGCACATTTCAACCAGTTAGGGATGAAGATTTAACAAAACATAAGATTCATAATGAAAAATATTTTTTAAGTAATGGTTCTGCTATCAAAATAAATAAAGCAAGAAATGAAAAAAGACGTATAATTTCAGTTGGTACTACAAGTCTAAGGGTCCTTGAATCTACTTTTAATGGATATGAAAATACAGCCGGCGGAGGAGAAACTGAAATTTTTATTGTACCTCCGTATAAAATAAAATCAGCAGATGCTCTAATAACAAATTTTCACACTCCAAAATCTACTTTACTGATGCTTGTCTCTGCGTTTGCCGGGTATGATTTAATAAAATCTGCCTATAAAGAAGCTGTTACTGAAAAATACCGTTTCTATTCTTACGGTGATTCAATGTTTATATTTTAATTATCAAATAAATTCTCTTGACTCTATTCCCCGTGAAAAATAGCATACAAATGATTTTAATATTTTTTTTTCGTGCGTATTAATATATATAATATACAAATTACAGGATTGCTGACGGCATAAAATGAATAAAGATATAAAAACAATGCTTGAGCTTCAGAGTTTATGGGATAAGATTCTTGAATCAGAAAGTATAATTCAAAGAACCAGAAACTCAATTGAATTCTGGGAAAATAAAGTTGATCTTTCCAAAAAAGAAATTTCAAGCTCTGGCGAAATGTTAAAACGCCTTAAAAATGATTCAAAATCAGGTGAGCTTAATCTTTTAGAAATTGATTCAAAAATAAAGAAACTGGACTCGCAGCAGTATAGTTTAAAAAACGCAAAGGAAATAGATGCGCTTTCGAATGAGCTTTCTGCTTTAAAATCAGAAAAAAATAATCTTGAAGAGTCTGTTATCGCCTTGCTTGATAATGTAGAAAACCTTGAAAAAAAACAGCATATTCTGACGGAAGAATTGTATGATTTGGAAAAACAGAGCAATTCAGATATAAAAGTTCTGGAAATAAAAATCAATGAGCATACAAAGAATATTAATGAAATTAAAGCTGAATTTGATTCAATAATAAAATCGCTTGCACCTCAGTACTTTCAGAGATTTCAGAAATTGCTTGGCTCCAAAGGAGGAAAAGCAATTGTACTTGTGAATAATGAAGTGTGTGCCGGCTGTAATTATTCGATTCCAGCATCGATTGCCAATGACACGGCTAATGATGCAAAAGTTGTAAACTGCACGAACTGCGGAAGATTTTTATACAGATAAAGGAATGATATGCTATTAAACATTGACAGAACATTACAGTTGTTATCTGAAGGTAAACCGGTAGAAAAAATTGCTGAACTCGCGGAATGTTCAGTATCTGATGTTACTGATATTATTCAGGAAGCAAGACGGCTTTTAGCAATTCATGAAAAACCGCTTTCAAGGAAAAAGGTTATATTAAAAAAAGGCCATACTAAAACTGAAAGCGCAGATTCAAGTGATGAAATAGACCCTCTTCTTGCAGAAATTTTTGACGGCTCTGAACTTTCTGCAATACCGTATGCTTCTACTCTTACAATTTATACAGATGGCGCTTCAAAAGGCAATCCCGGTGAATCAGGAATCGGTATTGTTATTTTTGATGATGACCAGCGGCAGGTTGGACGGGTTTCAAGCTATATAGGAACAGCTACAAATAATATTGCGGAATATACTGCTGTAGTACGGGCACTCAAAATAGCTATATATTTCAAGGCAAAAAGTCTTAAAATAAGAACAGATTCAGAACTTGTTGTAAAGCAGCTTAAAGGTGAATATAAAGTTAAGAATGAAGAATTAAGAAAATTATATGAAATTGCAATTTTACTGAAAAAAGAAATTCCTTCATGCACTTTTGAACATGTTACAAGAAATTTTAATGATAAAGCGGATTTCCTCGCATCAAAGGCTGCTCTTTCCAGGGATGAAATACCTGAATGAATCAGTTATGGGAACTGAAAAAAATACCAACCGTAATCAGCATTTCAGATTTATCAGATTTTTTTAAAATAAATGAACAGATTATAAAAATAATACTTACAAGAAATCTAACTTCAAAATCTGAAATCAGAGATTTTATAAATCCGCATATTGGCGCTCTGAAAAGTCCATTTCTTATGGATGAAATGACAGCAGCAGTTTCCCTTATTAAGAATTCGCTGAATAAAAAAAAGATCATTGGCTTGTTTTCTGATTCAGATCTTGATGGAATCACTTCCCTGAAAATTCTTCATTATCTATTAAAAAAAATGGGTGCTGAAATACACTTCAGATATCCGAAAAATAATGATACTTATGGGCTTACAAAAAATATTATTGATGAATTTCATGCAAATGGAGTAGAGTTAATAATTACTTCTGATTCTGGTATAAGGGATATTGATGAAATTTCCTATGCACGAAGTATAGGTATTGATGTTATTATAACAGATCATCATGAGCAGGGAGAAACACTGCCTGATGCAGTTATAATAAATCCAAAAAAAAATAAATGCACATATCCGTATAAAAATCTGGCAGGTGTAGGCGTTGCTTTCAAACTCTGTCATTCGCTTCTTATGAGCTACATTCCAGTTTATAATAAAAAATTTATTCTGATTGCCCGTTCAGGAGAATCATTTTCAGTAAGGATAATTGAAAATTTAATAGTAATAGAAGATTCAGTTGCTGATAGTGCTGTACAGGCCGTAATGAAATATTCCGATGAAAATGCTGTAATTATTATATTTGATGAATCGATATCTGATAAAACAGATTTTAAAAATCTCAAAAATTTTTACGAAATACTGGATTTTATTTCATCTAATCTTGATGGATTCAAAAACATAAAAAATAAAACTATTGCATCAGCCTGCGAATTTCTTGGAATCAATGAAAAACATTTTATCAGTTCTATTGATCTGCTCGAAAGAATTTTCACTACTGTGCAGCTTAGGGCTTCTGTTAAAATTTACGATTTTATTAATTATTGCATGGAATTTGTTGCTATTGGAACTGTAGCAGATGTTATGCCGCTGGTTCAGGAAAACCGTATTTTTGTAAAACTTGGTCTTGAGAGGATGTCTAACTCTTTACATTTAGGAATAGCCAAATTATCTGAATCGAAAAAAATAGATTCAAAATTTATTTCCTGGGAACTCTCACCGATTTTAAATTCTCCGGGAAGATATGGTAAAACTGATATAACAGTTGATTTTTTTCTTGAGGAGGAATCTTCCAGGCAAAATGATATTATAAAAGAATTGAGAGAGTTAAATGACGCAAGAAAGAAACTCATATCAGAAACATGCGCAGAATTAATATCAGACAAAAGCGGAAAAAACCTTATTATTTTAGAAGGCCTTGTTTGCGCGAAAACAGAAAAAATTCCTGATGGAATGACTGGGCTTGTTGCTTCAAAATTATCCGACTTTTTCGGCAAGCCGGTTATAGCTGTTTCAGTTCCAGGTGAAAACGGTTTATGCAGAGGATCCGGCAGGTGTAACGGTTCATATGATTTTTTTTCGAAGGTTGAGAAAATTTCAGATAAATTTATAAGATTCGGAGGCCACGCACAGGCTTTCGGATTCACAATTTCTTTTGATATGATTGATGAGATGATACGCGAGCTTGATCTTATAATCAATCATTCAGAATATACAGACTATAACAGTAAAATTATTATAGATGTGGAATTGAAATTAGAAGAAATAAACAGTAATTTTATCAGCAGCCTTAAAATTCTTGAACCATTCGGCAAGGGGAATGAAGAACCTTTATTTCTGACAAATAATATTAAGCCTGAATCATTCACAAGATTTGGAAAAATTCAGACTCACGGAAAATTTATTTTTAATAATAAAATGAATCTTACCGCAATCGGATGGGGTATGGCTGATATTATGGAAGAGTTGTTTAATAATTCAACTGAATTGGATATAGTTTACAGGCTTGAAAATAATGAATATAATAACAGAACCTATCCAAGGATGATCATATCCGGAATAAAAAAAAGTTCTTAAAGCTTTATGCCGGAAATAATAATTTCAATTCTATCAAGTCTTTTATATCCGATTGGGGTTTCCATAACTTCGTTGTTTCCAATTCCTGCAGCACTTATTGATTTTGAATTAATTCCTTTTGATATAATATATTTTAATACTGCATCAGCCTTATATCTGGTATAGTCTTTGTAATCGAAGGAGGATGAATGTCCTGCAATTTTAACAGTACACTCCGGGAATAGTTTAATAACTTCAATAACTCGAATCAGTTTTTTTATTCCTTCATCGCTGAATTTAAATTCATTTCCTTTGAATAAATTTTTATCCAATATCGTAATTGTAAAAAGATCTTTTTTCCGGGTCAGTCCTGAGTCTAAAAAGGCATTCAATATATTAGCATTATTTACAGAATTTCCAGCAGGCTGCTTTCTGAGAGATTCAAGTTCGAGCATTAATTTTTTATTTTTATTGTCTTTTGCCATGCTGAAATTTTTTGCAGATTCAAGTTTAATAAATGCAACTGTTGCAAGATAATATGCGCTTAGAAACTCGTCTTTTTCCCATTGGGTCCTTGCGTTAATAATATTAATAACCGCATCATTATAAAGATCGCTCGGGATGTATTGTTTCTGATCAACTAATGAATCAAGTATTTTCAGGGAGTTTTCAGCCTGTTCTATTGCCTGTAATGAGCCATTTTTGTCTTTAGAATTAACAGGCAATGAAAAAAGAAAAATTATAATTAAAAAAGCGGGCATGAATTTTTTTTTCATATTATTTCTCTTTATCATTTTTGAATCCTTCGAGTTCTTTTTCTGAATTATATAATTCTTTTTTTGAATCGATTAAAAGAAAATAAGTTTTTGCTATTAAAATTTCCTGATATGATTCTTCAACTTTATTGGATTTAAGCAGATCTTTTGAGTTTTTAATATGCTTCTTGATTACTATTATATCATCAGATGCATATTTATCAATTTCGCCGGGATAGGCTTCAAGCTGCGCCTCAATTTCAGATATTATTGAATTGACATCATCTTTTGAGCGTGCATTTAATTGAGTAATTGATGCCAATCCGAATAATAAAATTAAACCTAATGACAGCATTTTCATAGATGCAACCTTTGATTATTAGTTTAGTAATTATTGATGCTGATGCTCTTTAAATATATTTTGTTTTTATAATATATAATAATAAAAAGTCAATACTTTTTACTTAATTTATAATTTTGAAGATAAAAGTGAAAATATTTCAAAGATCATGAAATGCTTAATCTTCATATCACACCGGATAAATAATATACTTAATTTTAAAATAAATGTTTGACAATATTATTATGTCGTAATAAAATCAATTGTAATCAATATATATCAATAATACTAATTATTTTTATAAATAGAGGATGACATTATGGAAATAGATGTAAAAGAAGATGATAAGCTTGTAAGCATATCAATAAATGGCGATATAGAAATGATGACTATAAAAAGTTTCAAACAAAAGCTGTTCGAAATAGGTCAGAATATTGATAAAGATATTGAAATTGATCTATCAAATGTAGATTATATCGATTCTTCAGGAGTTGGTGTATTAATCAGTTTATTGAAGCTTCAAAAGAAAAAAGGAAAAGAGCTTAAAATTAATAAAGTCAGTCCGAAAGTTCTGAATGTGCTGAAATTAAGTTCATTATCTGACGTTTTTAATATATAACCCGTCATGGACATCAGAATCGGTAATGGTTATGATGTTCACAGATTCGCTGAAGGAAGAGATTTAACACTCGGCGGAATTAAAATCGAACATCCTCTTGGTTTACTCGGTCATTCTGATGCAGATGTACTTGTGCATGCAATTATTGATTCTCTGCTTGGCGCTTCATCGCTCGGAGATATAGGAAAACATTTCCCTGATACAGATATATCATTTAAAAATGCAGATAGCATTATTCTTCTTGAAACAGTTTATAAAATGATCATATCTTTGGGAATTTCTATTATTAATATTGATTCAGTTATAATTTGTGAAACACCGAAGATTTCTCCATATATCGAAAAAATGAAAAACAGAATTTCCGAAGCTCTTGGCTGTCTTGAATTAAACAGAATTGGTATTAAAGGTAAAACTACAGAAAAGCTCGGATTTACCGGCAGGGGTGAAGGTATTGCTGTTTATACAGTAGCTCTTGTGGATGTTTCAGCCAGAAAATTAAACATTTAATATTGTTTGATTACTGTTATGGTACAATCGCTACACATAATTTACAAAATTAACTCATCACATGGTTTACATTTGTTTACAAAATAATAAAGCCTTGTTTATTAGTATTTTTTAATAAAAATTTTAAAAAACCTCAATATCCAATGGTATATAAAGGATTTTTAAATTGCAACACATTACCGGTATAACTATCTAAAATTCCAATCACTGATGAGCAAAAGTATATTCTTAAATGCCGGTCATCAATTTCTTCTAAGCCAAGTGGTTCATCAATAAGGGTTGAGGAAATAAATATTCTACGACATGCATAATAAATAGTTCCCGTATCTGATACTTTTTCAACAACCATATTCGTTGGGTATGCTACCTCATCAATTTTTTCGGGAAATACTTTCTCCGATCTTTTATAGAGATCTGATGGAAAATGATTATCTAATGCTTCATGCGGCCTTTGGAAATTATACTCCAGCTTAAAGTCATTAAAAGCCTTTTGTTGTGCTTCAAGAGATGAATGAGGTGGTAAGGCAGTACATTGTTTCAGTGTTTTATGCATGCGTTCATGACGTCCATTTTGTTGAGGTTTACCTGGCTCGATTCTTTCAAGATGAATGCCTAGTTTTAACCACCATACGGATAATTGACTTAATCCAGCTATGCTTTGGGAAGCGAATGGAGAGCCATTGTCTGTTCTGATTGCATATGGCATGCCAAATTCGCGGAAAAGGGCTGTAAATGCTTCTTTTGCGTTATGGGTGTCTGTTTTTTTAACAATCTTGCATTCTAATAAAAAACGACTATATGCATCCGTTACAGTTAATGGGTCGCAACGTTTGCCATCACCAACGGTAAAATGACCTTTATAATCGGCACACCAAACATCATTTGGTCCACTAACATGAGACAGGGGAAAACTTTTCACTGCTTTCTTTATGCGTTTTCTTTTTTGAGTTATCATTCCATGTTTTTTTAAAATACGACCGATTGTTGCTGGGCAGGGCCAATTACTTTTTCGATGATATTTACATTTTAACGATGCTAGAATTTTTTTTGGTCCCCAGGTCTTATGATCCTGTCGGCATAAAATAATGAGCCTGACCGTAGCATCATCGACAGCATTTGGCTGAGTTATAGGAGCTTTGGATTTATCCATAAGTCCTTCAAGACCGTATTTTTCATATTGGTAGAGATATTTATAACCTGTGACACGGCTGATTCCAAATTCACGGCTAAGATCTGTCATTGTCCAATCTCCATTCTTCCACGCTATTACAAATTTCATTCTTTCCTCATACACATTTGTCTCCTTCCAAGGCATGGCTATTCCCTCCGAATTGTTTTAAGAAATAGCCATTATATTATTTTATTAAACAAAAAGTGTAAAGTATGTGGTGAGTTTGAAGTGTAAAGTATGAGGTGATCTATTCATTATAATATTTATTCTTATGAGACATAATATATCTTATCGGAAGCTGCATATTGCAGTATCTATAATAATTCTCGAATAATGATACTATAACTTTTTAAAGAATTAAGAATAGAACACGGATGACACGGATTACACGGATTTTTTTTTGATTAA
The DNA here is from genome assembly GCA_964529415.1 of uncultured Leptospirales bacterium. Classification (GTDB taxonomy): domain Bacteria; phylum Spirochaetota; class UBA4802; order UBA4802; family UBA5550; genus CAYMPH01. Next base: position 76,681 of record CAZGWD010000007.1, read on the forward strand.
TTTCATCTATCTCATTAAATCGGCCTTAACCGCTTTTTATTTATTTCTCATTTTCCTTTATTAGAAAAATCATATTTTTTTTACTTAATCTTTTTTCTTTATCCGTGTTAATCATGAAAATCCGTGTCATCCGTGTTCCAAAGTTTTTTTATTCAGAATCAGTTTCAATCAAATCAGTTTTTATTCCTGATATCTGGCCGATCTTATCATTGAATTTTTCAGCTCGTTTTAAACTTTTTTCATAGCTGCCGCTTGCATTGGAAATATGTTTTCCTATCAGAGTAAAATCGGAATAAAATCCCTGAAAAGCGTTTTGAACCTTGCCAAGTTCTCCTATAATCATTTTTGCTTCCTGTTCAATCTTGAAACCTCTGAGACCGTAAACTAAAGCCATAAGATATGCGTAAAAACTGTTAGGAGAAACCGGTATAATATGTTTTTGGATTGCGTAGTTGAAAATTTCATAATCCTTTGTAGTCAGAGAATCATTTATAACTGTTTCATAAAAAACATTCTCAGCCGGGATGTACATCATAGCAAAATCGAATGTTCCTTCAATCTGATTTATATATTTATCAGCAATTTCGTCTATACGGTCTTTAACTGACTTGATGAATTCCTTTTTGAATATTTTTTTATCGTTTTCATTATCAGTTGAAATTAATCTCTGGAAACTCTCAAGTGGAAATTTTGAATCAATAGGCACAATTCCCTCACCCAGTTTTATTACTGCATCAACCTGCGTCCCGTTTTTAAAAGAATATTTCATCTCATAATTACTTGCAGGAAATATCTGTTTTAATAAATCTTCCAGAAGATATTCGCCTAAATTTCCCCTGAGTTTTGGAGACTGAAGTATGTTTTGCAAGGAAGAAATATCTTTTCCTATATCCTGGATATTTCTTGCGGTAACTTCCAGAGTTCCGAGTTTTTTCTGAATCTCTCCAATTACCGCACCAGTATTATTAAGCTGAGAATTTATATTCTGCTGAGATTTATTCAGATTGTCATTTACAATTTTCATAATTGAGGAAAGCTGTGCCGTAATATTCTGCTGATTCTGGTTCAGAAGTTCCTGCTGTTTTGTCTGAGCTTCGAGCTGTGATTCTATCTGTCTTGTTTTTAATGAAACAATTTCATTTTTAAGATCAATCAATTGTGCGCTTGATGAATCATTTTTTATGATAAATGATTTAATTAAAATTATGAAAATTAGAAGCAGAAGAACAAGTGATATAATAAGGTTTATGTCCATAGCATTTCTCCAAGGCCTGAGTTTCTTTCCATAGGATGTTCAATCATATATTTGATTATTTCGTCAGTACCGACTATAGTGGCTTTTTGTTTTGCTCTTGTAACAGCAGTATAAAATAATTCTCTGGAAAGATTACCGGCTCGAGTATCCGGCAGAATTATCAGAACCTCATTAAATTCTGAGCCCTGGCTTTTATGAATTGTTACAGCATAGGAAATTTTAAATGACGGCAGTATTGCAGAAGAAAATCTGTTTATTGTTTTTCCGGTTTGAAAATAAACAGATAAAGAATTATCCTTATCGATCGCTATACCCGTGTCACCATTAAAAAGATTAAGCCCATAATCATTTTCATCTATCATAACCGGCGAACCATTGAGCAGGATATCCGGATTGAGTTTTTTCCCGTTTAATAGAAGAGCAACATTTTCATTAATTTTTTCTGTTCCGTATAATCCGTTTTTTACAGCGCATAAAATTGAAAAACTATTTAAAGCATCAAGAGCTTTTTCAGGGTTTTTATCGCGGGAAGCATCTGATAATTTTAAAAACCCGTCTTTTATAATTTTCGATAATTTGATATTAATGTCTCCATCAATCTGAATATACTCTATATCTTTATAACCGCTTTTCAGATATTTCAGCGAGGATTCTGAATCTCCATTTCTGATAGCAGTACTGAGAGCATATATACCGTCTTTTTCGCTAAACCTGAAATTTTTATTTAAACTGATAACGGAGCTGTTTATTTTTTTGTCTGAAATTTTTAATCCGGAAAATTTCAAACCTGATACTTTTTCTGCAGAATTTATAAAATTTTTCTGAAAGGAATCTCCTGCTGTTCCTGTAATATCAGCAAAAACTGAACCTGCTTCTACAGAAGAAAGCTGTCCGCTGTCCCCAAGCAGAATTAGCCTTGAAGTTTCCGGAACTGCATTCAGAAGTTTTGCAGCTAAAGATGCATCAGTCATTGATGTTTCATCAATAACAATTATATCAGCATTTATTTCAGGATTTTTATTATTTAAAATATTATCGGAGCTGAATTTTTGAAGCAGCCTGTGTATAGTAAAGGTTTCTACCGGAATTAATTTTTTAATTTTTTCATCATTAATAAAATTCATTCCGTTTATTATTGAATCTTTTAGCCGTGCTGCAGCTTTACCTGTGGGTGCTGCTGCATATATTGCAGGTTTTTTTTCTGAAATTTCAATAAGCAATGCAAGAATTTTTATTACGGTAGAAGTTTTTCCAGTACCGGGCCCTCCGGTAATAACTGTAAATCTGTTCATTGCAGAAGATATTGCAGCTAAAACCTGCATATCATTGTTTTCAGAATTTTTAAAATATTTTTTAATTACTTTTTTTAAAGTCTCATTATTAAACTCTGGAGGTTCTTTTAATAGCAATTTTATCTTGTCAGCAATTGATTTTTCGTATTCCCAGTATCTGTAAAAATAGAACCTGCCCTTTTCATCAAGGACAAATGGTTTAATATCTGTATTAAAATTTATATTATTTGTAACTGATTTATTATTTCTGATAGTTTTAATCCAATCTTTTCCCGGCAGAGTATATTCTATCCTGGAAAAATCAGAAAAAATTTCTGATATATTTCTGCCTGATATTGCGGGAATTGAAACGCAGGAATCTCCAAAACCTGTTCTGTGCGATAAAATCATAACAGCAAGATAGAATTCAATTGAATAATCTGAAGTTTCATTTGAAAAGAAATCAGCAATGTGTCTGTCAAATGGATTGAATAAAGAAGCAATATTATCAGGAATTATCATTTAGCTTCTCCGTTTAGATATAAATCAAGTCTATTGATTAATTCTTCTTCCGGCTTGTAATAAAAAAAAGTCGAGTCGGGTCCGCCTGATACGCCTCTTATGAAAACATATAATGAGCCGCCGAAATGTTTCTCATATGAGTAATCCTTGATCCTTGATTTTAAATAGCGGTGAACTGCAAATGAATAAATAATTGCCTGGAGAAAATAGTTTCCTTCATCCATTGCTGATTTTAATGATTCTATATTGTAATCTTCAACAGAATCACCAAGATGATTTGTTTTCCAGTCAATAATATAATACCTGCCGTTATTTTCAGCAACAAGATCAATGAATCCTTTTATGAAGCCATCCGTTTGATTTATTTCAGGCAAGGTGCTTGTAATAATTTTTTTTTCAAATTTATTGATAATTTCAATAAATTCTATAGAATTGAATTTTGTTAAAGGAAAATAAAACTCAAGTTCATTAAGACGGGATGCAGTACCGAGCTGATTTAATTTAAATATTTTTTTTTCTGAATTAATTTCTAATTCAAGTATATCTTTTACTGATTTTATTACGGCTGATATCCATTCTTCACTTATTCTGTATTTTTGAATTTTACCGAGAGATATTTTCTTAATTGATTCTAAATTCTGATAATCTGATTCTTCAAATATTTCATGGAAAAAAATTCCGCTCAAAGCACCTTTTGGAAATTGCATAATTCCAAATTCTTTATAATCTGATCTTGAAGCTGTTTCTTTTATATGATAAAAAATGTCGTGGTCTTTTTCTTCTGATGAAGTGTTTTTCACAAGAGTGCTGTAGCTTAATATTCTAAAACCTTTGTTTATTGTAAATTCGATATCACAGAATATTTTTACTTCTTTTTCAGTTTTTTTAATTGGATATGTTTTTATAATCTTATCTGTTGTTTCACTTTGAATGTTTTTAACATTCACATTTATTCCTTTAATGCTTTTTAATTCAGATATCATATTTACATTTTCTGTATCTTTGCTGATCATATCATGTCTTTTCTTTTGTTCATTTGGGTTGAAATCTGAAGGGGAATGGAACAGATACGCAGCTGCTGAATCATAGGTTTTTTTAATTTTTCCCCAGGTCAGATATGTTCTGTAACGCGCTCTTGTCAAGGCTACGTAAATAACACGGAGTTCTTCAGCAAGTGATTCATATTCTGAAATATTTTTTGTATTCTCATCTGAAGCTATATCAAGAACAGTCTCGGAATTATCGTGATATTTAATAAACGTGTTTTCAGGGCTGGAATCCCATAAATCAGGACAAAATACAATTCCGTATTCAAGCCCTTTGCTTTTATGAATTGAAATTATAGTAACTGCATTTTCGTCAGTTTCGAGCCTCAGCTGATTTTCATTGGAGTCGTAATTTTTATTTGTTAGAATTTTATCCTGAAGCCATTTAATTGAAGCATCAATATTGCTCTTGCTGTTCTCTTCAGCTTCATTAATTAATTCAGCTAGATGCCCTATGTTAGTTATAGTACGTTCGCCGCCATTGAATTTTATGATTCTTGATTTAATATTTTCTTCTGATAAAAGTTTTTTTATCATACTAATAAATCCGTTATTTTCCCAGACAGTTTTCCATCTTTTAAATTTTTCAGATAAAATGCCATGACCTTTTTCAGATGTCATTTCTTTTGTAATTTGTTCTGCAGTGAATCCAAAAATAGAAGTAGCCAGAGCTGATTTTATCGCAATAATGCTTGATGGCGTTGATACAGCTTTTATTATTCGGAATAATTCTTCTGCCTCAATAGATTGAAAAACACTTTCTGTTGCATAAATAACTGACGGCACCCCTCTTTCCCTAAGAAGGTTCTGAACTGTTAAACCGTTTTTATTTTTTTTAACCAATACAGCAATATCGCTTGCTTTGATTTTATTTTTAATATCTGAATCGGTATCGATTTTATAAGCCTTACCCTGTTCTGACATGTTTAGAATACTTGCAATTTCATCTGCCATTAAAATATCAGCAAATTCTCTTGATGTGCTTATATTCAAAGCAGCATCATTTAATGCAGAATCAGTCATATAAAAAATATTCAGAGGCCCATTTTTATCTTCAATAAAAAAAGAAGAAGGTTTATCCGGAGTAATCACCTTATGGAAAGGAATCTCAGGGAATATAAACGGATATTTGATTCTTTCGAAAATTGAGTTAACTGAATTAACAAGCTCTTTTTCAGATCTCCAGTTCTTTTGAAGAGTTTCTGTATTTACTGCCGTTTTTACAGCTTCAATATATGTAAAAACATCAGCTCCCCTGAAACCGTAAATAGACTGTTTCGGATCTCCTATCAGGAAAAGAATAGATTTTTCGCCGAAAATGTTTTTAAAAATTTCATACTGACGCCTGTCTGTATCCTGGAATTCATCAATAAGAGCTGCTTTGAATTCGGAACGTATTTTTTCAGCAAATTTTATACCGCTGATTTTTTTTAAAGCTTCGCTGGTCCTGTCTATTAAATCATTATAAAATAAAATATTATTTTTTTCTTTTATTTTGGCAGATTCTGTTTTAATGAATTCAGGAAATCTGTATTCTATGCCTGTTAAAAAATTTGAACATAGTAAATCAAGTTCGTCGAAGATTTTTTTAAAATCATCGCACAAAATAAAAAACAGATTTTCAGTATTGAATTCATTATTTTTGGTTATTGATGAAGAGAGTTTTGTTTGAGTAAAGCGGTCAAATTGTTCAAAAAGTTTCATTCCCGGCTGATCGGATTTTAAATATAAATTCATCTGTTTTATATATGTTTCGATTCTTTTATAACTTGTCTGTTTTAGTCTCTTGTCAGATACAATTTCAATTATTTTCTTATATAAAACTTCGTTGTTCCAGTATTCTTTAATAATTTTAAAAGATTCCAGTAATTTTTTATGAGAGATGATAATTTCTGATTCATTAAAAAATATCTCATCTCTGGTTTTTATTCCGGCTCTTAGCGAGTCATATCCTGTTTCTGCAGACTTGAGAAGTTTCTGCAGTCTTTCCATGTAATTGTTTTTTAAATGCATAATTACTGTTTCAGGAAGATCCGTGAAATTCTTTCTCCAGAAATCATTTACAATGTTTTTATAGTAATCATCCGTGTCAGTTTCAAGTTTTGTATTGTATAGAGAACCGCTTTCGAAAGCGTTTTCTTCAAGAATCCTAAGGCAGAATCCGTGAATTGTAAAAATTGCAGATTTATCGAAATCTCTTGCAGCATTCTCAAGAAGTATTTTTTCCTGAGCATTGACATTTTCAGTTTGTGTCAGTCTTTTTCTTATGCGGGATTTGAGTTCTTTAACTGCTGCATTGGTAAAAGTGACAACGAGAATATTATCTACTGTAAACTTTTTTTCGATTATCAGCCGGATATAAATTTCTGCAAGAGTATAGGTTTTTCCTGTACCTGCGCTTGCTTCTATCAATGTGGTTCCTTTATCCGGAATATTAATTATTTTCTGATTCATTGCAGATCTTTTTCTTCTTCAAGATAATTAAGAATAGGAAAACATACTGAGATGGAATTACTTTTTAATTTCTCATTCATGTCAATATCAGATTCTATTAAATCTTTATTACCGAATATGAGATTAAAATATCTGAGGTCTGAATCTTCTTTCAGTTTTAATTTTTTTGAAACTATTTCAAGAGCAATATTAAATGATATCCCGGGCATAAAAAGAAATGGATTTCTGCAGCCTGTTTTAAAAATGGAAATTATTTTTTTTAAATGCATGAGTGCTTCATCTGAATCAATTTCTTTAATGCTCCAGAGAGTTATTTTTTTTTCCTCTTTAGCTGCAATCAGGCTTTTGCTGCTTTTTACTGAATTATGCAAAAGATGATTGATCCAGGCTGTTATTAAAAACTGGGCATTCAATGACGAATTTCTAATATTAAGTATACCTTCATTGAAAACATTTTCTATTTGAAAGAAAATTTCTGAATCATCAATTATTACTGATGAATTAATTTTTTCTGCTGATGACTCTATACCGATTTCATTGATTGAATCAATGAAATCGGAAACAGTTTTATTTACAAGAGTTTCTCCAAATTTCCCATGCGGTATGCTTCCTTCAGCTTTCAGTTCCATAAAAAGTGAAGATTCTTTTTTATCCAAATATGCAGTATAAGCCCTGCTCCCGATTTTATATAAATCAAGATTATCAAGCGTGAATTTTTCATTTGTTTCAAATCCTGATTCATATATATCCAGGTTAATGCCTAATATTTTAGCAGTGAAAAACTTTGACGGATCTTTAAAAAAGTTAATTAAAGTCTGATTGGTAATGTTCCCGGAGAAAGATTCAGGAGCTTCAAATGTTTTATAAAATGGCTGCCTATGCTCTTTATTTGTTTTTAGATTTTCTGATACAGAAAAGTTTTCCTGAGAAAAACTGAAGAATTCCTGATTCCCTGTAAAATATACTTTGCTGAATCCGTGTAGTCTGTGTCTTTTCTGTATCAATCCGGAAATTGCTGTATCATTTTCTGTTTTAAAAAATGTATCAATGTAATCCAGTAATTCGCTAACCATAACTGACGGAGGCAGAATGCTGTTATCATATATATTCTGTCCAACGTAGCTGATATGAAGTTCACGTTCCGCTGAAATCACAGTTTCAAGAAACAGATATCTATCCTCATCCCGGATATTTCTGTCTCCGGGAATTGGTTTTTCTTTTATAATATCAAAACTTACTGGTTTTATGCTTCTTGGAAATGAATCATCGTTCATGCCGATTATGAAAATTATTTTAAACGGGATGCTCCTCATCGGAAGCATTTCGCAGAAAGTGACTGATCCATTTAAATAATTTGCTGAAATTCTCTGGTTTTTTAATTTTCCTGACAAAAAGTCTCTAACTATAGAAATTTCAACAGGAGTGTCAAAGCCTGATTTATTCTGAATATCAGTTAGTATATTTAAATTTTCTTTAAGAAACTGGATGAAATCAATGGATATATCTTCCTGCATAAAAACGGATATTAAATTTTCAAAAAGTTCCGCCCACTCTTTTAGAGATTTTTTTTCTGAAAGAAGATGATAATATTTTTCAAGAATATCCATATAATCGAGAAAATTGCCTAATACGAAAGAGTCTTTACCTTCAGCTTCGTCATATGGAAGAATCTCATTGAAAAAAATTCCATTACTCCGAGGAAGCGCGTATCCTAAAAGAATTCTTTTTTTAAACATATCCCAGGTGTTATCATTATATTCAGGAAGACCGAGTTTTTTTTTGTGTTCTTTGTTCAGCCCCCAGGCTGTATTTGTTTCTGTTATCCATTTTTTTATTTTTTCTATATCTTCGTCTTTTAGAGAAAATTTATTTCTGATTTCTTCATATTCCAGAATTTCCATTACCCTGTCAGATTCAAACCGGGATGTATAAATATTTATTATTTTTAAGAATGTATCAACATCTCGGTTTTGAGATAAAAAGCTTCTGTCTGAAATTGCGTATGGAATTTTCCCTTCAGAAAAAAATGCATGTATAAATCTTGAGTATTTTTCAATATCAGGTGCCATGACAAGAATGTGTTCAGGTTTAAGGTCATTATATCTTGAAAAAACATCGAGAATATTATCGTAAAGGATTTCAATTTCTCTCATCTGGCTGTGGCAGCAATGCAATCGGATTGATTTATCTGAATGCATTTTTTTTTCATTTACTAAAAATATTTCCGGTTCTGTCAGATCTAATATAGCAGTTTTGATTTTTCCAAGCATTGTGCCTGAATCGTATTCTTTAAACAATGAATCTTCATTTTCATCTGGATCAAGATTGTATAAATATCCTAAAAAATCTTTTCCGCTTTTCCCCCATGAAGCAAGCAGCCTGTTCCCTTCTTCAATATGCAGTTCATTTTCTGTTTTCCCTGTTTTTCCGGTTAAACGGTTTATTTCTTTTTTAGATTTAATGTCGAACCAGAATTTTCTGCATGGATTTAAAATATAAAAGTGGATATCGATGTATTGAGCAGCAGCGCGGATTATATCTATATGAAAATCAGGCATATAGGAAACTCCGAATATAAAAAGTCTCTGAGGAAGCTTGGATTTATCAATACTGCCGATATTATCAAAAAAATATTTTCTGAATTCGTGCGGCATTTTATGCTGAAACTCAGATCTTAGTTTCCTCCATAAAATTGCCTGCCAGGATTTATCTTCACCTGCATCCCACATAGATATCATATCCGGCCTGAATGTCATGTATTGATCAAACAGATCTGAAATAATTCCGGAAATCTGATATGTTTTAATATCGCTGCTGCCGTTTGAAATGTAATCTTTTATTTCAGAAAATTCTGCTGCAGAATAAATCTCAGGAAGGATGCGCATAATTGTAAATAAAACAGTTTCCGTATCGAAAAGTCTTTCATCTGACATGTCGGGTATTACTGATCTAAAAATTGTTTCAACAGCTTTATTTGGAAAAGGATATTCCGCGTTAGCCCAGATACCGAATTTTTTGCTTAATTTGAGCGAGAGCCATTTTTCCATTCCGCGGCTTTGAATAATGATTGTTTCTTTTATTAACGGAGGTAGAGGATTTTGTAATATTTTTTGAGAAAGATCTTCCAGAAGATATTCAATATTATTTGAAGTGTGTAAATGAAATCCGGGCATAGTTTTAATTATAAAAGATGTTTTGAAAAAAAATAATTTATAATGCCAATATTTTTTAAGCCCGGCATTTTTTCAGAATATATTTTATCTGATTTAATCACCACTGCGCAATTTTGATAAAAAACCTCTAACAATATTGGTTATTCTGGTAAGAACAAGTGCGCTTATAATTGTGTCCAGCATATTTGGCAGTTTAATTCCTGTTCCCCTGAATACTGTAAGAATTTCAACTTTATAGCAGAGAATAAAAGCAAGAATAATAATAAGTGCATCCCTTGCTGCATCAACTGCTGCAGCATTATTTATCTGCTTTAGTGAAGCAATTGAGAAAACTCCCATTATTGCTGCTTCAAGAATAATTGCGATCATGAAAAGAGTAAAGATATTTTGAAATAGGATATCAGCGTTCATTGTTTTCCTTCCCTGTTTTGAAAATCAGGCTTCCATTTATTGCCTCATGACTATATTACTTTATTAATAATAAAAAATCAAGTCAATTTTTATATGTATGCCTGATTTCACTATGGATTTTATTTAAATAATTGACATAATCCAGCTAAGAAATAAAAAATTAGAACACACCTGCCATTTCCTTTGCATGATATGAACTTCTCACAAGCGGTCCTGCCATTACCTTTTCAAAACCGATTTTTAACGCGATCTCCCTGATTTCATTAAATTCATCAGGAGTATAATATTTAATTACCGGATAATTTGTTTTAAGCGATTTGAGATACTGCCCTATTGTAACAAACGAACACCCTGCCTGATTCAGGTTTTTTAATGTTATAGAAATATCCTCTATGCTTTCACCAAAACCAATCATAAGTCCAGATTTGACTTTCAGGCCTTTTCTACTTACATAAGAAATAAGCTCCAGTGATTTTTCATAACTTCCAAGCGGTCGTAATTTCTCATAAAGATTTTTTGATACTTCGATATTATGGTTTATTATATCAGGTTCGGATGTTATGATTTTATCAATAGATGAAATCATGTCGCATTGAAAATCTGGAACAAGAACTTCAACTGAACAGGAAGGATTCATTTTTTTTATATTTAAAACAGTTTCGCAGAATAAAGAAGCTCCTCCATCCGGCAGATCATCTCTTGTAACTGAAGTAATTACTGCATGAGAAAGCGACATTTCTTTAACAGCTTCTGCTATTTTAATAGGTTCAGACATATCCGGCTGATGAGGATTTCCTTTTATAACAGAACAATAGAGGCAGTTTCTTGTGCAGATATTTCCAAGTATTATAAAAGTAGCTGTTCCGCAACCGAAGCACTCGCCGATATTCGGGCACAATGCTTCGGAGCAGACAGTATGAAGATTTTTATCCGAAATAATTTTTTTGATTTTTACGTAATTCTGCCCGCCCGGAATTTTGAATTTTATCCAGGCAGGTTTTCTTAATTCTGCTTCTGCCATTTCAGTACAGGTTTTCTTGCTGCTGTGACAGCATCAACTCTTCTTACAGGAGTATTCTGAGGTGCATTTTTTACAATATCAGGAGTTTCAAAAATTTCTTTTTTAATTTTAACCATGGCATTGTAAAAAGAATCGATAGATTCTTTGCTTTCAGTTTCAGTCGGCTCAATCATCATTGCACCGTCAATAATAAGTGGAAAATAAACCGTTGGAGCATGAAAGCCGTAATCGAGAAGACGCTTGGCGATTTCATTTGTTGTGACATTATTAGGAAGGCCCTTGTCATTAATAATAAATTCGTGCATGCATGATCTTTTAATCGGAACATTAAATTCTCTGCCGAGTTTTGCCATAAGATAATTTGCGTTTAATACAGACTTCCTGGATATTTCCCTGATTCCTTCAGCTCCAAGGGCTGATATGTAAATATATGCCTTGAGATAAACAAGGAAATTTCCGTAAAAGGAATGGATTCTTCCAATCGTGTTTGGATAATCTGATTTAAGTGAATATTTACTGTCCTTGAATTCTATAATCGGTACCGGAAGATATTTAATAAGATATTCTGCTGCACCGATAGGACCTGAACCAGGCCCTCCTCCGCCGTGAGGAGTGGAAAAAGTTTTATGCAGATTGAGATGTATTAGATCAAAACCCATATCGCTCATTTTTGCAGTTCCGATAACAGCGTTGAAATTAGCTCCGTCTCCATAAAAAAGCGATCCGTTCTGCTTTAAAATTTCCGATATCTGCAGAATATTTCTGTCAAAAAGGCCGAGCGTGTTAGGGCTTGTGAGCATCATTCCGGCAATGTCAGGCGATATAAGCTCTTTTAATTTGCTGATATCAACATCACCTTCAGCAGTTGATGGAACAGTAACCACATTATATCCGCACAGCGCAACTGATGCCGGATTTGTACCGTGAGCTGAATCCGGGATTAGAATAGTTTTTCTATTCTCGCCTTTATCTTCAAAATATTTTTTCATAATCATAACTGCGGTTAATTCACCGTGTGCTCCTGCAGAAGGCCATAGTGAAATTCCGGGCATACCTGTAATTACTGAAAGCATGTTTGAAAGCTCATGCATAATCTGAAGCGAGCCCTGTGAGAAATTATCACCGGCAAGAGGATGCATTGCACTGAAATTTTCAATAGAAGATAATTTTTCGTTAATTTTAGGATTGTATTTCATTGTACAGCTTCCGAGAGGATACATTCCTGAATCAACTCCATAGTTCATCTGTGAAAGCCTGGTGTAATGACGAACAATTTCAACTTCATTGACATCAGGCAGATTGATTCCTTCATTGAGAAATTTTCCCGGAATCGGATCCGTGTCGCTGCAGAGAGCCTGTGCCGGTATGTACTGGTTTTTCCCTTTTTCGCTTATATCAAAAATTACGCTCATTTTATATTCCGCCATTATTGTTTAAATATATTTAGCTAAAGAAAGTGTAAGAAAGGAGATATGGAGATAGATGAGATGGAGGGGATGTTTATTTTTTAAAAATGAATAGGTAAAAAAATAAATATCTCCTTATCTCGCTTTTCCTTATCCTCCTATCTCCTAAATCTTTTCTTCGTGTTTCTGCAGCAAATTTTTATAAAGATTCAATAAATTTATCTATAACATCTTTAGAATGAAACTCTGTTGCGCAAACAAGCATTGCGTCAGAATAATTTTTATAATAATCGCCTAAATATAGACCAGGCATGATTCCATTATCAGTTGATTTTTTTATAATATTTTTAATATCTTTATGTTTTACTATAAATTCATTGAAAAACGGTCTTTCTGATTTAAATGCTGATGAAAAACCTTTTTCCAGTAATCTTTTTTTTAAATAAGAAGCGTTATTATGATTTATTACAGCAAGGTCTTTCAGTTTCGGCCCGAGCATGCTTAAATATATTACAGATCTAAGAGCAACAAGTGCCTCGTTTGAGCAGATGTTAGATGTGGCTTTTTCTCTTCGAATATGCTGCTCTCTTGTCTGAAGAGTAAGAACATAAGCTTCCTTCCCTGCCTCATCCAGCGTTTTGCCAACAAGTCTGCCGGGTATTCTTCTCAGGTAATCACTTTTAACTGCAAGTATTCCAAGAAGAGGGCCTCCGAATCCCGGGTAATTTCCAAAGCTCTGCGCCTCACCGCATACAATATCAGCGCCAAGGCTTCCGGGCGACTTCAGAATAGCGAGACTGAGCGGTTCAGTTACGCATACTATAAATGCCGCTTTTTTTTCTTTTGCTGTTTTTGATATTAATGCAAGGTCTTCAATAGAACCGAAGAAGTTAGGATTCTGAATAACTACTGAAGAAATTGTTTCATCAATTATATTTTCAAGTGAAGAATGATCTGTTATTCCTTCGTTTTCATCAATCATAACCAGTTCAATGTCAGCAGCCCAGGTATAGGTTTTTAAAACCTGAAGATAATTCGGATTAAGACATGAACTAACAGCAACGCGGTTTCTATTATTCGCGCGTGATGCTATTATCACGGATTCCGCAAGTGAAGTCGCTCCGTCATACATTCCTGCATTGGATGCATCCATGCCTGTAAGTTCAGCTATCATAGTCTGATATTCAAAAATTGCGCTGAGAGTTCCCTGACTGACTTCCGGCTGATAAGGTGTGTATGCTGTATAGAATTCCGATCTGGATGCAAGCTGGTCAACTGCAGCAGGAATATAATGCCTGTATGATCCAGCTCCAAGAAATGAAACCGGTCTCAGATTTTTTCCTGCAATTCCGGATAAAAGCATTTCAAGTTCCAGATCGCTTTTGGGAGCCGGAAGATCGAGAAGTTTTTTCAGCCGTATTGATTCAGGTATATCTTTAAATAATTCATCAATAGATGAAGCACCAATTTCCCGGAGCATATCTTTTTCGTCATTATCTGTTATGGATATATATTGCATCACTCGCCTGCTTCAACATGCTCTGAGTATTTTTCTGAATCCATAAGATCATCAAGATCGGATTTGGCGCTCATTTCAATTTTATAGATCCAGCCCTCACCGTATGGGTCGGTGTTGATAAGATCTGGTGAATCTTCAAGCTTTTTATTGACTGCAGTAATTCTTCCTGATACAGGAGTAAAAATATCTGATACTGCCTTAACAGATTCAACAACAGCAACCTGTTCGCCTTTTTTAACTTCTGTTCCCGGTTCAGGCAGTTCAACAAAAACTATATCTGTTAAAAGTTCCTGCGCGTGGTCAGTTATTCCGCAAATACCGTTAAAATCATCTTCTGTTTTTATCCATTCGTGATCTTTGCTGTATTTTAAATCCTGTGGTATTGAACTCATATTATCCCCCCCTGTTGATTCTCTGATTTTTTATTTTTCAGCCGTTATATTTATAAAAAGGTTTTTCTGCAACAACTGCTTCAATATGTTTTTCACGGATTAAAACAGTAATTGAATCACCTGCTTTTACTATGCCGGTTTTAACAAGAGCAAGACCAATCCCGTTTTTAAGTGTTGGTCCGAATCCGCCGCTTGTTGCATAACCTATTTCAATATTATTATGGAAAATTTTATAACCTTCCCTTGGTATTCCCTTGCCTGTTGTTTTAAATGCTATTGATTCTCTTGAAGCTCCGTTTTCTTTCTGATCAGCAAGAATTTTTTTTGCAATATATTCCTCTTTAGAACTTACAATCCATTTAATGCCGCCTTCAACCGGAGTTATATTGTCAGATAGTTCGTGACCATATAAAGAGTAACCGGACTCAAGCCTTAACGAATCCCTTGCTCCAAGCCCTACAGGTAAAATTCCGTATTTTTTTCCTGCAGTTAGAAGATCATTCCATATCGCAGCTGCCAGAGAATTATCAATGTAAATCTCGTATCCTGCTTCTCCTGTATAGCCTGAATTTGAAATAATTATATTGATATTTTTATAGCTGAAATTGTCAAATCTGAATCTTTTCATTTCTTCAAGTCTGCTGTCTTTGATTATTTCAGATAGAATTTTCTTTGATAAAGGTCCCTGAAGATCAATTTTAGCTGATTTATCTGAAATGTTTTCAACTTCAACATCATCAATCAGATTTTTTTTCATCCAGCTGAAATCTTTTTCAATAGTACCTGCATTGACTACAATAATATACTCGTCACGGGTTATCATGTAAATAAACAGATCATCTATTACTCCTCCGTTTTCATTGCAGAAAACAGAATACATCGATTTTTTTTCTTCGAGTTTGTTAAAATCTGTAGGTATTATTTTTTTCAGGAATAAAGCGGAGTTTTTCCCTTTAACAGTAATCTCACCCATGTGTGATACATCAAAAATACCGCATTTCGTTCTTGTTGCGTTATGCTCTTCTATAATTGATGAATAATATACCGGCATTTCCCATCCGGCAAAATCCACTATTTTTGCTCCAAGTTTAACATGTTCATCATAAAGAGAAGTACGTTTTGTCATTTCTTAATCCTTCTTAATCCGAAATCAACTGCTCTCAGCAGCGGATCATTCACTTCACTGACAGCAGGACAGTAAGCCATTTCAAGCCTTCCAATATCTTCAATGGATATTCCGAATTCGATTGCCATGCTTATTATATTCATTCTCTCGGCACAGCCTTTTTTTCCGACAGCCTGTGCACCTAAAATTTTTCCGCTGGTTTTATCGAAAATTATTTTTAATTGTATCTGGCTGTTAATAGGAAAATATTCAGGCAGAATATTAGTTTTTATTTTACCGGAAACAGGATCAAATCCGTGCAGTCTTGCAATTTCAGTGTTGAATCCCGTTCCTGCAATCTCAAGTTCGCCTATCATTGTTACAAATGTACCTGCAGTTCCCCTGTATTCAAAATTTCCGCCTGTAGCATTTAATCCGGCAATTGTACCGTGCTTATATGCTGATGTTGCAAGTTTAGCTCTTGATTCTTTTCCTGATATTATCGACCAGCCGGAAACGCAATCGCCTGCAGCAAACACATCCTGTGCAGATGTCATGAGCTTTTTATCTGTAACTATACCGTTTGGACCAACATTTAATCCGGATAATTCAGCAATGGATGTATCAGGCTTGAATCCGGCAGCAAGAATTGCAAAATCAGATTTTAAAACTCCAGCATTTTCAATGGATAATTCAAGCCCATTGTTATCTTTTATTTCTGATATCATGGATGATGTTAATACTTCAATTCCAGAATCTTTAATATATTCTTCAGCAATCTGCGACATGTCTTCATCAAGAATACCGGGTAGAATCTGCGCCCTGCCTTCAGCAACAGAAACAGAGAGTCCTGCTTTTTTCAGGGCAAACGCACTTTCAAGGCCGATTGCTCCGCCGCCTATTATTACTGCATGGGAAGCTTCTGTAATAGCCCGGCTGATATATGTTAAATCATTGGTGTTTGTAAGAGTAAATATTTTTTTATTGATAAGGTCAGTGATGCCTTTAACCGGAGGTATAAGAGGCTTGGACCCAGTTGATAATATCAGCGAATCATATTCAACAGAATCTGTTTGATCAGATTTTAATAATAATTTTTTTGAAGATGTATCAGCCTTTACTGCGATTGATTTGATTTTTTTAATTTTCATCCCGGGAAGGTTAATGTTCTGTATTACATCCTCCTCTTTAACTATTCCTTCAAGTGAATATGGAAGAGCGCAGGGATGCATCAGATCAGAATCTTTATTATCTATTACTGTAATTTCAGCTGCAGGCATATTTTTTTTAATGGCGATAGAAGCTGCATAGCCCGCTGAACCGAAACCTGCTATTATAATTTTTTTCAATTATTATCACCGCGTTCTTTTAAATAATTTATTAATGCTTCAAGCCCGAGAACATAGCTGTAAATCCCGAATCCTGAAATCTGCCCGATGCATACAGGAGCTATATATGAATGCTTTCTGAATTCTTCACGGGAATGAATATTGGATATGTGGACTTCAACTGACGGAATTGAAACACCGGAAATCGCATCTCTTATTGCTATTGACGTATGAGTATATGCTCCTGGATTTATAACAAGCCCGCTGGATGTTCTGTTTTTCTGGATGAAATCAATTATTTCGCCTTCAATATTTGACTGAAATGAAATAATTTCAGATGAATTATCTTCTGCATATTTTGTTAGAATTGAATTTATATCATCCAGAGTTTTATCTCCATAGATCGATTTCTCTCTTGTTCCGAGAAGATTCAGGTTTGGCCCGTTTATTACTAATATTTTATATTTTTTCATGGTTTATTTGATATTTTTTTAAAGTACTCAATTAAATTTTCAGCCTGATTTTTAAAAACACCGCTATCCTTGAATGATATCAGGTCTTTTAGTTCCTGAACCGATTCTGCAGGTTTATTTATCTCATTGTAAATTATAGCAAGCATAATTTTTGCTTTTAATCTGTAAAATTTCTGATCATTTTTTAAGCCGGATTCATTCTTTGATGCCAAATCAGCAAGTCTTTTATAATACTGAACTGCACGCTCTTTATTCTGGAAGATCGAAAGGGATAAATCACCGAGAGTAAAAAGCGTTTCATCAAGATATTCGCTTTTTACAAGTGAAAGTTTTAAAAAATATGAATATGAATATTCATAACTTCCTGTATCAATATAATATCTGCCGGTATAGTATAAAATAAATTCATCACTTGATTTATATTTTGAAAGAAGGTTTGAAAAACGGTTGAAAGACATTAAATCTTTTTTACTGTAATAATACACAAGATTGCTTCTGTAAATTTTTTCCGTCAGCTCGTTTTTGCTTATGCTATCCTTCTGATCTAATGAAAGCTGAGCGCCTTTTTCCAGCTGTCCGGATTTAAAATAGCATAGAATAAGCACAGAATATTTTTTTTCAGAAAATTCTTTTGAATTAATCCTGTTCAGCAGATTGATTGCTTCCGTGTATTTTAATCCTGAAAAATAAATTTCCGCAAGCAGCAATAGAGATGCTTCATAAAATGTATTTTCAGGATAAAGAGAAAGATTTTTATTTATATAGAAAGATGCTTCATCTGTTTTTTTTATATTAAAGTAATATCTTGAAGCTGAATATAAAAATTCCGGATAAAGAATATTGTCATTGTCAAGATATTTTGAAGCATTGAAAGCTGATTCAGTATCGCCTGTGAAAAATGCGCTTTTTGCAAAAATAAGGATATCTTTATTATCAAGTTCTTTAATTGAAAAATTATACATTTGAGTATATACATCTTCAAGATGCCCTGAGTAATAATAGCTTCTGCTTAATAGCAGCATTATTTCTTTCCATTGTGTTTCATCAAGACTCGGCAGTTTATCTGATTTAACTGATGAAATCAGCTGATCATATTTTTTAAGATAAAAAAGTGAGTGAATTAAATTAATAAAAGCATCGCCTTTATTTTTTTTAGAACCGACAGACAGATACAATATATAATTATCATAGGCTTTGCTGTAATCCTTCTCCATAAAATAATCATCAGCAAGTTTTAAATAAATTTTCTGTGTTGATTCTGATTCAGGGAATTTTGATGTTATAAGATTAAAATAATACTGAGCTTCTTTTGCTTTTCCTGATTCATGCAGTTTAATTCCATATTTGTATAAAGTTGAATCAGCATTTGCCATTTTAATATGCCTGTTTATAATAGCTGTTATTGCAACGGATGCTTCCTTCAGGTCATTCAGTTTCATTGATGATTCGAATAACAGCAGCTGTGCCGGGTAATCATTTTCTGCTTTTCCTGAAGCAATATATTTTCTGATTATTGAAATTGCCTCTTTGTATTTTTTATTTTTAAAATTTGCAAGAGCCACATAGTAGTTTGACTCATTTATATATTTCGAGAAAGGATTTTCATTCTGAATGCTGCTGATAAGTTTTAATGCTAGATCAGTTTCCCCTTTTTCAAGAAGGACACGTGATTTAAGGAAATTTATTTCATCAAGTTTTTTATCGTATGGAAATTCCCCTGTATAACCGTTAAGAATAATTTCTGCGTCACTGAATTTTTCTTCAATTATATAAGCTCTTGCAAGCATAATGGAAGTTTCTTTTTTTTCATCACGGTCGGCAGTGATCAATGCATCTTTCAGAAACCCGGAAGCGAGATTCGAACCTGTATTAAGATAAAATTTGCCGAGCAGTTTGGATGCTTTTGATTTAATTTCTGCTGAAGAAGTAACTTTTATCGCTTCTTCAAGGAATTTTATTCCATTTTTTTCGTCACTGAGTTCCAGATCAATCCTGCCGAGTTCAAGCAGTGCGCTGGAGTATTTAGATGAATTTTTTCCAATTAAAATAAAAAATTCAAGATTTGTCCTGGCAGTTTGATTTCTGCCTGCAGCTGAAAATGAAATTGCTTTAAAATATTGTGCTTCGCTGTAAGGATTTTCTTTTATAAGTGAATCCGGTATTGAATTAAAGTAATCGAGAGCATTCTGATGATTTCCCTGAATCTGATAAATCTGTCCGAGTATGAGTTTTGCCGATGAACTCAGTCTGTTATCCTCGTAGTATGATGCTATTGGAATAAGTTTTGCAATGGATTTTTCAAGCTGATTATTTTTAAAATGAGCTTCGCCGATTTTTAAAGATCTTTCCAGGTTCTTCTTTCTGCTTAGATTGTCAGGACTTTTTAAAATGGATGTTTCCCATTCAATGATTGCTTCATCGTACCTTTTCTGTTTGTAATAAATTTCACCTATCCTGTCGTAAGACGGTGGAATCAGTGTACCGTCTTTGCTTTGAATAATATATCTTTTATATTCTTCAATAGCCTTAACAGATTCACCAGTCAGAAAAAACGATTCTCCGATCCAATATCTTGATTCAATGCATAAATCTGATGTTTTGCATCTGCTTAAAAAACTGCTGAATTCATATAAAGCAGATTTATATTTTTTCTGTTCGAAAATTGATCTGCACAGATAAAATGAAGCAGTATCTGCAAGATCGCTGTTTCCGGAATCAATAACTTTTTTAAATAAAAGTTCCGAAGATCCGTAGTTACCCGAAGAGAACGCGCTCATTCCCTGCTGGAACTGCGTTTCAATATTCGGAAAAGCTGATTTTATTGAATATGCAATAATTATTATTATAAATAGTTTTTTCATTTTAATTTATTTTATCAATGATAAATTCCAGTGCAAAACAGGCTGATTTATATCTGATCTGTCTCCTGTTTCCGCTGAATTGTTTCCTGATTGAATATTTTTTTCTTTTTATTATAAATCCAAAACAGACTGTGCCAACAGGTTTTTCTTTTGAACCGCTGTCCGGACCAGCAATCCCTGTAATTCCGATTGAAACTGCAGAACAGGTAATTTTTTTGATACCGGCTGCCATTTTATCTGCAGTAATTTCACTGACTGCCCCGTGTTTTTCAATAATTTTTTTATCAATTTCAAGCAGTTTAATTTTTAAATCATTGCTGTATGAAATAACAGCGCCGGGAAAAATTTTTGAAGAACCTGGAATATCAGTAATGAACTTTGAAAGAAGTCCGCCGGTGCATGATTCTGCGAATGAAACAGATAATCCATGTTTCAGAAAAATTCTGAAACATTTAACAGATAATATCTTTAGTCTGAAATAAATAAGCATTGTTACATCTTTTCAGGAGCAGAAACTCCGAGAAGCCCGAGCCCGTTTTTCATTACAATTCTCACTGCATCAGCAAGAAAAAGCCTCGCTGCTGCAGTTTCCCTGTCGTCAGATAAAATTCTATGTTCAGTGTAAAACCTGTGAAACGACTGAGCGAGCCTCATTAAATATGTTGTAATCCTGTGAGGTTCAAGAGTATTTGCTGCATCAAGAATTTCTTCCGGAAATTTTATCAGAATCTTCTGAAGATTATATGCTTCAGGAGAATCAATTGCTTCATTTGACCGGTTGCTGAAATCCGCTGAATAACCGCGTACTGCAGCTTCTCTGAATATAGAACAGATCCTCGCGTGAGCATACTGAAGATAAAATACAGGATTTTCCGAACTGTTTCTTTTTGCAAGAGCCAGATCAAAATCGAGATGGCTGTCAAGTGACCGCATTGTAAAAAAATATCTGGCCACATCTGTACCTATTTCATCAACAAGCTCCCGCATTGTTGAAAAATTGCCGAGTCTTTTGGACATTTTAACTGCTTCGCCTTCTACAAGCAGATTAACCTGCTGGGCAATGAGCACCCTGAATTTATCTATGCCGTACCCCATAACGTTCATAGCGCCTGAAAGCCTTGCAATGTATCCGTGATGATCCGGTCCCCATATATCGATAATCCTGTCATAACCCCTTGAAATTTTTTCTCTGTGGTAAGTGATATCAGCCAGGAGATATGTTGGCCTGCCGTCATCCCTGAGCACTACACGGTCTTTATCATCACCGAAATCCGTTGACCTGAATAATTTTTTTCCATCTTCTTCATAGATAACATTTTTTTTCTCAAATAAATCAAGGGTTTTTATTACCTCACCTTTTTCATGCAGATCTTTTTCTCTTGACCATTTATAAAATTTTATGTTGAAATATTCGAGGTCGCTTTTCTGCCTTTCAACATTGTAATTCACAGCTTTTTCTGATAAAAATTCAATCAGTTCATCTTCATTTTTTATAGCATCCATTTCTTTCGGATATGTTTTGATAATAAAAGCTGCAATATCCTTTATGTATTCTCCGTGATAACCGTCTTCAGGAAAATTAAAATTTTCACCTCTGATTTCCTTAATGCGTTCAAGAACAGATTTTCCAAGAAGATTAACCTGATTGCCGAAATCGTTAACATAAAATTCCCTGTGAACTATATCCCCGCAGCATTCAAGAAGATTGGCAATGGTATCCCCTGCTGCTCCGGCTCTTGCAGAGACAATATTAAGCGGGCCAGTTGGATTTGCTGAAACAAATTCAATATTAATTTTAAGCGGGTTGTCTTTTTTTATTCTTCCGTAATTTTCCTTTTCAGCAGTTATTTTTTCAACTTCAGAAATCATGTATCCGGCTGATATGAAGATATTTATAAAACCTGGTTTTACCACTTCGACTTTTTCTATAAGCGGATTATTTACTATATATTTTTTTAATATCTCTCCTGTTTCCATCGGAGATTTTCTTGTGATCTTGGCAGATTCAAGAGCTAATGGAGTTGAATAATCGCCAAATTTCTCTTCTTTGGGATATTCTACTTTAATCATAGGAAATTCTGCAGAAGGCAGCTCGCCATTACTTATTGCAGCATCAAGAGAGGATTTTATGCAATCATGGATTTTATCTCTTAAATTCAATTTTAAACTCCTGTTTTAAAAATAATAAAGAAAATATATACCAAATTTTAATGTGTAAGATAAGGAGATATGGGGATAATAGAGATGTTAGAGATAAAACTAAAATCTTTTAATATCTCCATATCTCTTAATTCTCCCTATCTCCTGATTTCTTTTATTTGATTATATTATAAATACAACTGAATAGTTGAATTAAGTGATTTAAATAATCATATTCCGTCAATATCAAAAAATAATATTATAAGCGCAATAAATATCTTGAAATTAATTATAAGTTATAATAACATAAACAACAATAATAATTTTTAAAAATATACATAAATGGAGCTGGCATATGGATTTTTTCAAATTCGACAGAAACAGGCTCATCGGTTTTTTAATAAGTATAATTATAATGGCTATTGTAGCAGTAATTTATAGCCAGACTATTCTTATGGACGGCATGGAATTCGGTGCTTACAATCAAAGGTTTATTCTCCGTGACCCTTCTGAAAAAGAAAAGAAATTATCCGATGCTGCAAAGTTTATTAAAATGAACCCTAGAGCACGCAAGGATATTATTATTCTCGGTATTGATGAAAATACAATCCGGGATTTTGCAGAAAAAGGAAAACAGTGGCCTTTTAAGTGGGATGACCATGCAAAATTTACGAATTATATATCTTCAGGAAAACCAATGGGTATTCTTTTTGACATAATGTTTATTGATCCGAGAAAAAGCGAAGAGAAAAGCTCAGAAAAAATATTTGCAGATGCCATTAAAAAAGCAGGCAATGTATATCTTGACTTTCCATTTGAAGTTTCAACCCAGGACAAACAGTATGGTGATATGCCTGAAAGACTTTATCAGATGGGGAAAGTGAAATTTCCATTAAATCCAGATGATAATAATCCTCCATGGGTTGAAGAAGCACTTCCCCCTTTACCGATTCTTGGAAAAGAAACAAAAGGAATTGGATTTGCAAACGTCCGTTCTGATTCTGACAAAACAAACAGAAAAATGCCGCTTGTAATAAAATATAAAAATAATTATTATCCGAATATTGACCTGATAATCCTGATGGATTTCTACCGGATTACAGATAAAGATATAGAAATTAAAATGGGACAATACATAAAACTTAAAAATGTTCCGCTTGAAAAGATGGCTAAGCCTAATCCTGAAAGAGTAATAACCATTCCTGTTGATAAAGAGGGATTTATGGATATCAACTTCATTGGCGGCCCGGGAAGTTTTCTTCATTATTCATATAATCTTTTTTACAGAGACGGAACTATGTCCAGCAATGATTCTTTAAAGGACAAGCTTCTTCTTGTTGCTGCATATTCTGTTACTGGTATTGCGACTGACGTTCACAAGTCTCCTTATGGTGAAACATTTGGAATTGAACATCACGCGAATGCTTTAAATACAATTATGAATCAGGATTTTATTTATAAACTGAATGAATGGCAGAATATGCTTATTCTATTAATACTCGCTATAATACTTGGATTTCTGCTTCCCCGGGTTTCAATTGTAGTTTCTGTATTGATAACATTGGGATTAATTCTTGTTTATTCAGTTATTTCATATTTAGTCTTTGATAATTTTAATGTTATAACAATTTTTGCTGCCCCGATTCTACAGACCTTCGTAACCTTTTCTCTTATAATTGCATACAGGGTTGTAACTGAACAGAAAGAGAAAAAGTATATAAGAAGCACTTTCTCGAAATTCGTATCAAAATCTGTTGTTGATGATTTGCTGAAACATCCTGATAAATTAAAGCTCGGCGGTGAAAAAAAAGTCCTTACCGTCCTTTTCTCGGATATACGAGGTTTTACTACCATTTCTGAAACATACGGAAATCCTCAGTTACTCGTAGCGCACCTGAATGAATATCTTCAGTCCATGACAGATATTGTATTTAAATTTAATGGCACTCTTGATAAATATGTCGGTGATGAGATTATGGCATTCTGGGGAGCACCTATTGAACTTGAAAATCATGCTCTTGATGCCTGCAAGGCTGCCTTACAGATGGGTATTGATCTGGAAATATTGAATCAGAACTGGACAGCTCAAGGCAGGCAGATTCTTAAAATAGGAATTGGACTGAACAGCGGTGAAATGGTTGTTGGAAACATGGGTTCATCTTCACGGATGGATTATACTCTTATGGGTGACAACGTAAATCTTGGAGCAAGACTTGAAGGAACAAACAAGGTGTACGGAACGCTTATAATAATTAGCGAGTATACTTATGAACTTGTAAAAGATCATGTAATAGTCAGGGAGCTTGATCTGATAAAAGTTAAAGGAAAAACCAAGCCTGTTAAAATTTATGAATTAGTCGATATTAAATAAACGGAAATCTTTGGAGTTCTTCTGATTAGAGATTTCTAAATCAGGATTAAACAGACGCCCCTTGATTAATATCGGGGCGTTTGTTGTTTTTACCCCATCAGCGATGTTTATTGATAAAGGAAGATTTATTCCGTCATTAATAGAATATTTTCCAAATCCGTTTACAGAGAAATTACCTCCGCCGATTGTAAAATTTTTAATGAAAAAATTTTCTCCAGCATGACCTATTGTAATATTGACTGTTTTAAATTCAGCTGAGTTCAAGTCGAATGAAGAAAATCCGGAGCTTGTGAAAAATTTTGATAAATTGTTTTGAATATCTGTGTTTTTCATCGAGCAGTCTGATATTGATGCTGTAAGATCCCCTTTTGAGTTTTCCAGTATATTTGAAAATCTGAAAGCAGAAACTTCATATTCGAATGATACATTAAGTTTTCCGGATATATCAGCTTTTTTTCCTGAAACTTCAGATAATGCCGACAGATCAAAATCTTTTACTGCAGTTTTAAATTTAAAAAAAGGCTGATCCGTGTTCATGTTGGCGCTTAATGCAAATTCATAATTTGAACCAAAACCGGATAAATTAAACGAGTTCGTTGTGAGGATGCCATTATTTAAAATTATCTTCAGATTAAGATTACTGAAATATTTATCAGGATATCCTTCGAAAAGCTGAATCTTATTCGATGAAATATCCAGATTAAAATTGTTATTATTTATTATTTTACCGGCAGTTTTCTGAAGAAAGAAAATTTCTTCATAACCTCGTTTTATATCATCCTGGGCTAAATTGAAGAGTGTTTCAACAGCTGCTCTGGTTAAATAAAAAACCTGGGAGGAGTATAATTTATCAACCTTGATAAAAATGTCTGAATCGCTTTTAAAAGGGTCGAGATTTTTAATTTTTGATTTAATATCCAATCGTGCTTTCGAGTCTCTGATAAAACCGGTTGAATTAAGATCAAATTTTTTATTATCAGCATTTATAAAGCAGTTGAGTTCGCTGATAATTTTTTTTACTCCGTCTTTTTCAAGTTTTGAAACTGATAATTTAGTAAGTTTATTATCAATAAATAATTCCTGAAGCATTTCTTTAGACAGATTGTAGGAAAATTTCATATCAAGATTGCTTTCGCCGGAATAAATGATTCCCGGAGCTGGAGAATAATTTGATGAAAGACTTCCAAGATTAATTTTATTTGATTTAGCAGAAAAAGTAATAGATTCTTCTTTTGGCTTGTATATATATTTTACTTGAAAATTCAACTGGATATTGTCATCAAAAATTTTTAATAAGTCAGTCTCAATCCTGAAATCTTTTTGATTATCTGAAATTTTAAATGCAATATTGAGATTTTCATTCGATATGAACTTGTGCTGTTCAACGGATGAAAAAAGATTTAAATTCGCAGTCTCAATTAACCCGTTATAAATAACATTATTCATGTCAACTGATACTTTCAGTTCAGCACTGACACTTCCGGTTATAGAAACTGATTTATATCCGGAATATTCCAAATAATCATTTAAAATGCTTATATCGAAATTTTCAATATTCAGATTTGCATTATAGTGTGAATCACTGCTGAAAGGAATTGATCCTTTAGCTTTAATATATCCATGCTTGAGATCTTTCGTTTTATATGGAGATATTTTTGTATTGATGACGAACAATAAATTATCTTTTTGAATTTCCAGGTCAAATGATGTATTAAAAAATTTCATGGAATGTTTTTTATCTTTGAGTATATCAATGTAATTTAATTTTGAATCTTTGATTTGTATCCTTATTCCGGCAGTTATATTATTATTAAAGCCAGGAAGATTTTCAGAAAGAATTTTTTTAATATTTAATTTTTGAGGAAATTCATTCTGATTCCTGTTAATTATTGTAATATCGCCAGAATAGAATATAATTTTTTTAGGATTATAATTTCCAAATAAAATATCAGGAAATCTTAATTTTATTACAGCTTTTGATGCTTTTATAAGACTCTGATTGTCATTGAAATCCTCTTCAAACGAAATATTCGGTTCAATGAGTATTACATCACCTGTAAAATCAACATAGGAGTCATTGAAGATGATTGATTTATTGAAGCTTTTTTTGACAAATTCAGTAACAAATGATTTTATTTCCTTTTCAGATATTCGAATAGAGAAATAAATTTTAAATGTTATTGAAATGAAAAAAATTGCTCCAATTATTGCTGCTGCAGTTATTATTGTATTTTTGTTTAATTTCATTTTTATATAAACTCAAGAAGAAATATTTGGAAGTTAAATAAAAATAAATTCCTGTTAATTAAAGTCAAGAAATATTCAAATTTGACTTTAAAAAACGGCTACATGATATTTTTTAAAATGCTTGACTAAAATCATTATAATGCTGAGAATTTTTTAAAATAGAACTTTATTTAATTTTAATAAAATAAGAATAAAAATGCAAAATATAAAATATCATATAATGAATATAGTAGCTGTAATGTTTTTCTCATATTCCGCAGCAGCTACTGTTAATCAGGTTGTAAAATACTCAATTTCCCCTGTATATAATCAAACTGTCAAAAAAACCAAAAGAATTGATACAACTGCAAGAAAAAAATCTTTTGAAGAGTATGCAAGGGTTTTTGAAACGGGATTTTTCAAGGTTATGGATGAAAAGGATAAACTGGCTGTTGCTTCAGGTGAATCCGCTCCAGGAGCTGTTTCTGATTTACAGCTAATCGGAACTATTACCGGTCCTCCATCTATTGCAATGGCAATGATACAGAAAAAAACAGATAAAAATCCTGAAATCTATAAACTTGGTTCTAACGTTTCCGGACATAAACTTGTAGGCATTTTCGAATCTAAAGTCAGGCTCAAAATGAATAATGATATATTCGATCTTGAATTATACAATAAAAACCAGGGGGAACCTGGAAAATCCGGACAGGGAACTGAAGGCTCCGATAAAATAAGAAAAAATTTCAGCAGAGCTGAACTGCAGCAGAAAGTTTTCAATAATATGGACAATGCAATGAAAGGCCTTATGGCTGGTCCTTATAGAATAAACGATAAGGTTGAAGGCTACAGGCTTATGAAGGTTCAGGAAGATAGTGTCCTGTTTATGCTTGGAGCACGCAGCGGGGATATAGTTAAAAGGGTAAATGGCAAGGTACTAAACAGTACAGAAAGATTATATGAAATGTGGGCGTCTATAAAAAATGAATCATCAATATCAATTGATATTGACAGAAACGGCAAGATAACTACTTTTATATTTAATATTACTCAATAAAGGAATCGCGATGAATTCATTTGTGAAAAATAAATTATTTCTTATACTTCTTGTGTTTACTGTGGCAATTACAGGTATTCACGCGAAAAAAGCAGACAAGCCAATTAAAGAAAAGGAATTCGCCCTTAATTTCAATAATGTTGAACTTGCGGATTTTCTCAATATGATGAGCCAGTTAACAGGTAAAAATATCATTATCGATGATAAGATTAAAGGGAAAATTTCTATCAGTTCCTCAAAAAAAGTTCCTGTGAGCCAGGCTCTTGAAATCATGAAATCAATTTTAGAGGTAAAGGGGCTTGCTGTAATTGAATCAGGCAATATTATAAAAGTAATCCCCGTTAAAGAAGCTATAAAGAAGAATGTTGAAATAATTATTGATGGAGAAAAAAAGAACATTTCTCTGCTTGAAGAAAAAACTGTCACATTTCTTCTTGAACTTATTTATGCAGATGCAACTGAAGTCTTGACAGCGCTGAATCCCTTAAAATCGCAGTATACTGATATAGTTGTTTATAAATCTCTGAATATTCTTATTTTAAGCGGAACTGCAAATGAAATTGAAGGACTGATTAAAATAGCAAAAGCTCTTGATAAAAAAATAGATTTGGGGCCTGACCAGCCGGAAGTATCAAAAGGAAATATACATGTAGTGCATCTCGAAAATGCAAATGCAGAACAACTTGCAGATGTATTGTCTCGCGTTCCATTTTCAGAAAAAGCGCTAATTAATACAGCTCCATATATGAAAAATATCAGGGCTTCTGAAAAAGCAGGAAGGGTTACAAATCAGCAGCAGCAATCACAGCAGCAGGGGCAGCAGCAAACCGGTCAGCCGATGCAGCCAAAACAAAAATTATCAATCATTGCAAATAAGGAAACAAATTCACTGATTATTGCTGCTAATGCTGAAGAAATAATTGAAATAAAAAGAATTATCAAGGAGCTTGATGTTGTAAGGGAGCAGGTATTAATTGAAGCTCTTATTATTGAAGTCAGTGCTGAAAATGGCTGGGGATTCGGAATAGACTGGATGCTTGGAAATCAAACCGGACAATTCATGTATGGCGGTTCGAGCATAAATGGCGGAGTTCCAAACTACACTTCACCGGCAGGATTAAGCGGTAAAAAACTTCCAATACCAGCAGCAACAGGAATGCAGCTTGGTTTTCTTCTTGATGCATCGATATTAAGTTATGCTCTTCTTAATGCATCCGGAACTGATAAAAATTTTAATATTCTATCAACACCTCAGATTCTTGCTACAGACAATCAGGAATCAGAAATTAATGTTGGAGAAGATATTCCAATTCCTACGAATAACAGGATTTCTGAAAACGGAACCCAGTTTTTTTCATTTGATTACAAGCCGGTCGGCCTTAAACTGAAGATAACTCCTCATATAACAAAAAAGGAAAAAATTAATCTCCAGCTTTATCTTGAAGTAAATTCGGTTCTTGGTACCACAACTGTTTTACCTGGAGGAAACATCATTCCTCCTACACTTGGCAAAAGAGATATTAAAACTAATGTAACAGTAATGGATGGGAAAACAATTGTTGTTGGCGGACTTATCAGAAATGACAAGCAGACATCAGAAACAGGCGTTCCTGGTATTAAAGACGTTCCTCTTCTCGGGTGGCTTTTTAAACGTAAAAGTGTTACTTATAAAAAATCAAACCTTCTTGTTTTTATAACACCTCATATAGTTACCAAGCAGGAGAAAATTGATTCAATAACAGAAAAAAAACTAAATATGCAGAAAAGACTTAAAGAAAAGGATTAACCGGATTTCAGATGGCTACTACCACTAAAGGCAAACACCTCGGTTATATTCTTGTTGAGCAGAAAGTCATAACTCAGGAAGAACTGCAGGACGCTCTTCTATTCCAGAGCGGAACATCAATGCGTATCGGCCAGATACTTGTTAAAAAGGGTTTTGCCACTGAAACGGATATTGTAAAAGCTCTTGCTGGCAGATACAGTTTACAATTTCAGGAAAAAATTGAATTCAGCGATCCTGACGGCCTGTTTAAAATAGTCCCTATTTATTTTCTGAAAAAAAACAAAATTGCTCCTTATCAGGTTGAAAAAAAGAAAATTTTTGTAGCGATTGTTGATCCTCTGAATATTCAGCCTCTTGACGATTTAAAAATGATTTTCCCTGATTATGAATTATTTCCAGTCCTGACATTGGAAGAAGAACTTCTGAATTTAATAAATACAAGATATGATATCAATAAAGGTGAAACCACTGATGATGTAATAGAGGGCCTCGAGGAATCGGATCTTGAAATTTTATCCGGGGATATATCTCAAACAGAAGATATAATGGACATGGCGAATGATGCTCCCATTATCCGTCTTGTAAATACGATCATCAAGCAGGCAGTAAACGATAAATCAAGTGATATCCATTTTGAGCCGTATGAAAAAGATTTTATTGTACGATTCAGAATAGACGGCATTCTATATCAGATGTTCACTCCTCCGAAAAAATTTCAGCCCTCAATTATTTCCAGAATAAAAATTATGGCTAACCTGAATATAGCCGAAAACAGACTTCCTCAGGATGGAAGGATCCAATTAAAAATTGGCGCTAAAGATATTGATATAAGGGTTTCTGTATTTCCAACTTATTACGGTGAAAGAATTGTACTGAGGCTATTAAATAAATCAGATATGAGCTTTGATCTCTCTAATCTCGGATTTTCAAAAACTGTTTTCAATGATTTTAATGAAATAATCAAAAAAACACACGGTATTGTTCTTGTTACAGGACCAACAGGCAGCGGGAAAAGCACTACACTTTACAGTGTTCTATTGCAGATAAATTCCCCTGATGTAAATATATTAACAGTTGAAGACCCGATTGAATATCAGCTCAAGGGTATCGGGCAAATGCAGGTTAAATCTAAAATTGATTTAACTTTTGCAAACGGCCTGAGGTCGATATTAAGACAGGATCCGGATGTTATTATGATCGGTGAAATCAGGGATCTTGAAACTGCCGAGATTGCAGTTCAGGCAGCACTAACCGGCCACAGGGTATTTTCAACTCTGCATACAAATGACGCGGCAAGCGCTATAACCAGGCTAGTTGATATGGGTATAGAACCTTTTCTGATTGCTTCATCGGTTAATGCTTTTCTTGCACAGAGGCTTGTCAGAAGGATATGCCCTCATTGCAAAACAGGCTACAAACCGACACAGAAAATGCTGACTGAACTTAAAATCAAATCATCACAGCTTAAGGGCGGACAGCTTTTCAAAGGCAAAGGATGTGCAAAATGTTTTAAAACCGGATATTCAGGCAGATATGGAATTTACGAGTTTCTGCCGGTTACTCAGGAAATCAGAAAATTTATAATGTCCGGAGCTGATTCAGAACAGATCAAGGATTATGCCATAAAACATGAAGGAATGATAACTCTGATGAATGACGGCATACTGAAAGCAATACAGGGTGAAACTACAATTGAAGAAGTTCTGAGAGTCAGCGGATGATATATCATTACCAGGCTTTAAACAGTAAAGGTGAAACTGTATCAGACTTTCTTGATGCACCGTCAGAGCAGGCAGCAAGAAGTAAAATAAGATCACTCGGTTTTTATGTAGTACGGATCAATAAACAGGATGTTTCTTCATCTACCTCATCAGGAGATAAAAAGCCGGATGAAGGGCTTCGTAAAATTTTCAGCACTGCAGTTGAATATGTAAATATAAAGCTTTCAGCCAAACTTGTAGGAATTTTCACAAGACAGCTGACCACTCTTCTTAAAGCAGGCATGCCTCTCATGGCTGCAATAACTGATATTATCGATCAGATAGAAAATAAGAGTTTCAGGCATATTATTATTGATATAAAAGAAAAACTTGAAGAAGGACTTTCTCTTTCTAATGCGCTGTTAAGGCATAGAGCTGTATTTTCAGATATGTATATTAACATGGTTAGAGTCGGCGAAAATCTTGGCTCTCTTGATGAAGTAACCGCAAGGCTTGCCGATATTGAAGAAAAAAGAAATGCCCTTGCAGGAAAAGTCCGCGCAGCATTGTGGTATCCGGCATTCATGTTTTTATTTGCAATCGGAGTTCTGGTTTTTCTGATGGTAAATGTAATTCCGAATATTGCAGAAATGTTTAAAAGTCAAAACAGGGAATTGCCCTTGCCTACTGCAATTGTTATCGCAACCAGTGATTTTCTTTCATCATACTGGTATGTAATACCTCTTCTTGTTTTTATAATAATATATTTATATAACAGAATGAATAATAATCCTGAAGGAAAGAAAAAAATTGATGAAATCAAACTGAATCTTCCTATCATTAAACACCTGTATTTGAAAATAATTGTATTGAAATTTACTCAAAATCTCGGCATTTTACTTAATAATAAAGTTGATATTATTAAATCTTTTGATATTGTTCAGAAAATTGTCGGAAATGTAATTATAGAAGAAAAAATTGCTGAAGCAGCAGTGAAAATCAAGGAAGGGTCAACTGTTTCAAATGCTCTTCAGAAGGGTAATTTTCTGCCAAGGCTTGTTCTCGGCATGATTTCAGCAGGTGAAGCAAGTGATAATCTTGATAAAATGCTTCTGAATATAGCTGGAGTTTATGAGTCTGAAATAGATCTGGCAGTATCAAGCTTGACAAGTCTGCTTGAACCTATTATAATTATTATAATGGGAGTAATGATCGGAACAATAGTTGTATCAGTTATGCTTCCAATAATGCAGATGAATCTGCTCGTTCAATAATCTTTATGGAGAAATTTATGAAAAAAATAATCAGACAGATTTTTATGAAAATCAGCAGACTGTTTAAATCAAATGACGGTTTTTCAATGATTGAGCTGATGATAGTTGTAGCCATAATGGCAGTTCTTGCAGGACTCATTGCGTCAAACTTTACTGGCATGCTTGACAAGGCAAAAGTAACAAGAGCACAAAGCGATATTGAAACTTTCAGCAAGATTTTAGATGCGTATAAAATTACAAACGGCAACTATCCGGGAAATGATGAAGGATTGAAAAAACTCCTTGATGAAGGCCTTATTAAAAAGAAAAAAGACGCCCTTCTTGATCCATGGGGACATCAGTATAATTACAGATACCCCGGACAGTCCGGCGATACTTATGAAATATGGAGTCTGGGTGCAGACGGCAAAGAAGGCGGCGAAGGATACAACAAAGATTTAAAAAGCTGGGAATAATCTTTGCGTAATATTTTAAAAGATAAGTCAGGATTTTCAATGATTGAGATCCTGACTGTTGTTGCGATTCTAGGAATAATAATGTCAGCTGTTGTTCCGCAACTTGGCATTCTGCAAAGCGGGAAAAGAAACCTGAAAGTATTCACTTCCTTAATAACGAAAGTATTTGATGATTCATATCTAAACGGCAGAATTAATTATATGACTATTCATTTAAGCGATTCAAAACAGGATCAGACTGAACTTGCAAACAAAATTTTCAGCAGGAAAAACGGAATATCAGTACTGAATATTTTCAATAATCAGTTTGTTGAAAATAAAAGAGATATTTTTAAATTCAGGAATTTTCCA
The DNA here is from genome assembly GCA_964529415.1 of uncultured Leptospirales bacterium. GTDB lineage: Bacteria > Spirochaetota > UBA4802 > UBA4802 > UBA5550 > CAYMPH01. The sequence goes on from CAZGWD010000007.1 coordinate 110,277, forward strand.
AACTCATTTATTATTGAAGAAGTGGTATTATCTTCAAGAGAAAAAATTTCTAAAGGTAATGTGATTATACCGTTTCATGCAGATGGATCATCCGACAATGTGATTATTCATGTTAAAATCGATAATGATCAGAGATACTCAATTAAACTGAATAAATATATGAAGGAACCCCAGATTGTACCAGGATATATTTCCTTCACTGATTTCTACAACTGATTATGAAAAAAAACGGATTTGCACTTGTTGAAGTTTTAATTGCCCTTGCGATATTATCCATTGTTTTGATAAGCGTATATTCTGCTGTTGGAGCAAGTACAATGATGTTATCAGGCAGCGGAAACAGAGCTAAAGCAATGCTCATAGTCAAGAACAAACTGAATGAATTTATCATCTCGGGAATGAGAGGCCCGGATATTGCAATGGAACCAGTTGAAGGGAGCCCAAATTTCACCTTCAGCAGAAGTTCTGAAAAATACGATAACTTTTTATTCCCTGCCCTGTCCGCAAAAAAATATACATTTGCTGTAACATGGAAAGAAGATAAGGCAGTACGCACATATAAAATTTCTTATGTAAATCCATTAAAATAGCATGCGCATGTATCCATTTATTTCAAAAATATTTAAAAGCAAATCAGGTTTTTCACTTCTGGAAATACTTGTTGCTACAGCAATAGCATCAATTATACTTTTAATTTCAGGACGAACATATCACACAGTATTTCGTATTGTCGGTGATCTCACAGGGCATGTTGAATTTTATGAAAATATAAATTTAACGCTAAACAGAATGGATCGGGATATTTCAAACACCTTTTATATTAACGGCAACAAAAAGATCCCTTTTATAAGTGAAAGCGACGGCCGATCAGGGAAAATAAATTTTATAACAACCGATCACAGGGATTTAAATATTTCAGGAATATTTAACAAATCAAATCCTGTAAGCGATATTTATGAAGTCGGATATTATCTGAAAGATGATATAAAATATCCCGGACTTTTTTTTCTAATCAGACGCGAGCAGCTTCATTACGACAAGGATACTGAAACCGGCGGGAAGGAAAATGTTTTATTAAAAAATGTAACAGCCCTGAGTTTTGAATTTAAGGTAAATAACAGCTGGGTTATAAAATGGGATTCCAGGGAAAATGATATTTTTCCACAGGAAGTAAGAATTACGCTAAAAGCTAAAAATTTTTCAGGAAAAGAGGAAACATTTCAAATGTACTCAATTCTGAATATGATGGTCAAGTGATTGGATATTATGAATAAATTTTTAGAAATAATTAATTACGAAAATAGAAAAAAAAATCTTTATGAAAAAGGAATATTCGGGTATATTTTCAATTCAAGGGGATATGTACTTGTACTCGTTTTAATTATTATAACTCTTCTTGTATCTGTAACCGGTGAATTTTTATCAGTTGCCCATACAAATATATCTTATTCTAGAAAACTCGATGAAAAATTAAAAGCAAGACTTGCGAGTGCATCTGGAATTGATATGGCAAAATATATTTTAAAAGCGGATAAATCCGGAGTTTCAGCTCAGATGCTTACAGGTAAAAGCGCTGATCCGAACATTGACTGTTTCCTGGATTTATGGGCTCTTGATTATCCGGAAATTCCTGTTGGCGATGCTTTTGTTAAAATCGAAATAACAGATGAACAGTCCAAGATAAATTTAAGCATACTTGCGAATGAATTTGTCAACCCTACCCCGTATTATTCTATTTTTCAGAGATTTTTAATGAATATGGGGCTTTCTCTTGATTTTGCTGATATAGTATTAGACTGGGTTGATATGGATGAATCCAGATCATCCTATGGTGCTGAGTTTGCAGATTTTTATTCAACCCTGCCGGAGCCGTACAGGCCGAAAAATAATTCAATGGACAGCATTGATGAAATGCTAATGCTTAAAAATATGACTCCTGAAATTTATTATGGACTTGGAGGAGGATCAGCAGGCATTGAACGGAATCTTGTTGATCATAACAAAGGAAATATAAATCTTGACTTCAGCAGAATATCTGAACTTATTGAAAAAAGTTCAAAAGGAATGTCTAATGAAAAAAAACCGCCGGATAAAATAAAAGATAGAACTGCCGGCGAGATGAAAATCGGCAGAGAAAAAAGCAGAAATCTTTCGGACTATTTAAGAGTTTACGGTAACAGACTTGATTATCTGAATGATCTGAATAAAATAAATATAAATACTGCATCATACCGAGTTTTATCGTCTTTGTCAGATTTGATGACAGATGATAAGGTTGATGAAATTATCAGGAGGAGAAATATAACTCCTTATAAAACTGTAACAGAGATTAAAGATGTTATTGAAGACGAAAATATAAGAAAAAATCTTATTACAGTAAAATCCGGAATTTTTAAAATAGTATCAACCGGAACTTTTGCAAATACTAAAATAAAAACTGTTGTTTTTTATGAGCGGGATACAAATATAACACATTATTATTCCATGGAATAATGCCCTGAGTTTTTTCTGAAATTCATGAAGTTATTGAAACAGCATTAATAAAAATGAGGTAATTAAATTGTACGGTGATATCGCCGCATTTGACATCGGATCTACATCCATCAAACTGATAAAAGCAAAATCAGGTTTCAGGGATTTTCAGGTGAAAACATTTGATTATAAGGAATGTACCGATGAATCCTGCAGCATGATTGTTATTCTTTCAGCAATAATTGGAGAAGAAGATCTCCAGGGTTATAAAATAATTTCCAATCTTCCTATGGAGAAAACAATAATAAGAAATATTTCCTTCCCGTTCAGTGATGTTGAAAAAATTGCAGAAGCTATCCCGTTTGAAGCTGAAGAACACATTCCTTTTAAACTTGATGATATGATACTTGATTTTCAGCCGATGAAAAGCTCAAAGGAAAACGAAGGGCGTATTTTACTTGCAGCAGCACACAAGGATAATGTTTACGATTATTTAAAATTATTTGAAGAAATGAAAATTAAGCCTGTTATGCTTGGGCTTGAATCCACTTCACTTTTTGAATGCTACAGATATTTTAATACTATAGAAAATGAATCAGTTATTCAGTTGGATATAGGAAACAATAAAACCATTATGAATATTATTGATTCAAACAGTCTGATATATACCAGATCAATATCTTCCGGAATCGGCGAGGTTATTAAATCTATTTCAGAAATTTTAAAAATCAGCATATTTGAAGCATCAAGAGTTTACGAGTCATTAAATCTTGATCTCAGGTCAATCGAAAATAATACGAAAAAAGATACATATAAAAATCTTAAAATATCCAAATCAAATCTTCAGAAAATTTATAATGCAGCAGTTGATTATTCTGATGTATTAATTGAGCAGGTTTTATTAACGCTTAAATCTTTCAGCGTTGAAAACAGCGAAATTTCCTTCAGCCGGATTTTAATTTCTGGAGGAGGATCAACTCTAACAGGTCTCCAGGGAAAACTTTCAACAGATATTGATATTCCGGTTTTCCCGCTTCCTTTTATGGCTGACAACCGCGACCAGCGGGTCAAAACTCAGTTTCCAATTGCATTTGGTCTGCTTGTATCATTTTTAAAAAACCGTAAAAAATCCATAAATTTTCTCAAGGGAGAATTCCTGCCGGATGTTGCCGGGTCTTCGTTTAAAATTTATTATCTTGCAGGTTTTTTTGGAATTCTTGGACTTACTGTTTTATTTATTAATCTGATAACTTCATTTATTCTTACAATAGGCACAAATAAAAATTACAGAGAAACAATGGATTATCAGTTTAAAAAATACTTTCAGACTAAGCCTTTAACAAATGATCCTTTATCTGAAGCAAAAAAAATTGTCATTAAGGAAAAGAAAGAACTTGAAGTAATAGACAGCCTTATGTCAGACAACGAACCGATACTTGATATTCTTTATATGATTGCAGGACAATTTCCAGGCGATGAAGCGTTTGAAATGAAAAGCTTTGTTGTAAACGAAAGAATTATAAGATTGGATGCATCAATTTCTTCAGCAAAAAAAATTGATGATTTCAAAGAGAAACTTAATCAGACAAAAAAATTTGAATCAGTTTCCGTTGCAATTAAAAACTCTAAAAAAAATGAAGTATTATTTACCATGAATATAAAGCTAAAACAAAAAACTTCTGCTGCTGCGGTAAAATGAGAAGAGTATGATAAACTTAACAGAAAGGGAACAAAAATTATTAAAGATACTTGCAGCCATTGCGGTTATTGCTGTTGTATTTCTGTTTATTATCCGCCCTCTTGCATCCTTCAGGGAAAGAACTGGAAAAGAATTTGATAATAATACACAGAATTTAATGAAACTTGATAAAATTTATCAGGAATATATTGAAGCTAAAGAAAAAAATGCGCGTTACAATGCTTTACTTAGAAACAGTTCAGGACTCACAACGCTTATAGAAGAAAATGCACAGGCTGCCAATATCTTAAAAAATAAAACCGGCAACAGAGACAATCCGAGTTCTCTTCAGAATAAATATCACGGCCTTTCAACAGAAGTTAAATTTGAAGGCGTTGATATTAAATCAATTGTAAATTTTATTTACAAGATGGAAAATTCAAACAGGCTTGTAAAAATCAGTTCATTAAATATAAAGCAGGCGCTCAATCAGACCAGTACGTATGATGTAATAATAAAATTCGACAGCTATTACCTGGAATAATAAAATGAATATTGCTGAAATTAGATTAACAATAGTAAAATTTTTAAAGGAAGCCTGGGCCAAATTTAAAGAAACCCTGACTTTGCCTTACGCAAAAATATATCTGGCTTCATCGATTTTTATGGTTGTTTTTTTTATAATCGTAACCTTCCCGTTTGATGTTCTTATCAGGAATCAGCTTAAAGCTCTTGAAAAAAATGCTGTTGATTCGGTTTTTGTGGGAGAAATTGAATTTAATTTTATTGATGTTATATCCATCAATAATCTTATGATTATTCTAAAAAGCGGAGAAGAGGTCTCAATCAAGGATATTATTATTGACGGCACAACGAACCCCTATTCATTGCTTGTGAGCAACAGCTATAAAGGCGGAATTCAGCTTACAGGAATAAAGTATACTTCTCCTAAAGCCGGAATTTCCATGAATATGAATACAAATTTCTCTGTATCTATTGATAAAAATACCGGAATCCCGATAGACGGAGCAATAAGAAGTTTTATTATTCAAAACGCGTCAATTTCATTTCCAGATAATACATTTCCCGCGCCTCTTGGGTTTATTAAAATGGAACGGCCCATGGTAATAAATTCAATTAATGCAGACGGCGTAATTAGAAACAGAACTCTAACCTTGAATGGATTTAAAGTTTTCGGCAATGATATACGGGGCGATATTTCAGGTTCAATACAGTTTGAAAGAATTACCGGAAATTCAAGACTTAATCTTAAAATTGCAATTGATCTGGAATCTGCAATTCTTTCTGAATTCAAGGAATTGCTCACCAGCTTTATCAGTGATGGAAGAATAATACTGCTGCTTGAAGGGACTCTTGCAAATCCTGTAATGCGTACAGGCGGTACATCATCTTCAAATACTGCATCTCCTTCTGCAAAAAGTAAATAAATGAAAATTATTCTGGCAAAACATTCCGGTTTCTGTATGGGAGTGCGTAATGCAGTGCTTAAAATCATAAAAGAAATAAATGAATCCGGCGAAAAAATTTCAATGTACGGACCTCTTATACATAATCCCCAGACAATTGATATATTATCAAAAAGAGGCCTTGTTACAATTAAAGATATTAGTGATATCAGGGATTCCAGGGTTGCAATAAGAACTCATGGAGTTACAATTGATGAACACAGGGAAATCAAAAAAAATGCATCTTCAGTTATAAATCTCACCTGCCCCAGAGTCGGACGTGTTCAGGGAATAATAAAAAAATACTCGAATCATGGTTATTTTACACTGATAACTGGAGATAAAAATCATGCTGAGGTAATTGGTCTAATCAGTTTTGCCGGATCAGGTGTTCATGTAATTTCCGAGGAATCGGATATAGAGAAAATTCCTTTTTCAGAAAAATATGTTCTTGTTTCTCAAACGACATTTGACAGGGATTTCTTTTATAAAACATCTGAAACTTTAAAACGTAAAATGGATAAATTGGAAATTATCGATACAATATGCGATTCTACAAGACTCAGGCAGGAGGAGGTTCTTGAGGCAGTAAAAAACGGGGCTGATGCTCTTGTGGTTGTTGGTGGAAAAAATTCAGCGAATACATCAAGGCTTGCCACAATCGGCAGGGAAAAAGGCCTGGCTACTTTTCATGTTGAAACAGAAAAGGAATTATCGGATGATGATTTTAAAAATATAAAGAAAGTATTAATTACAGCCGGAGCATCAACTCCTGGCTGGATAATCAATAATGTTCTTGAAAGAATATATAACATTAAATTTAAAAACAGTAATTTTATAATTAATGCAGTTGAAAAATTTATGGAATTTGCTGTGAGGGCAAATATATTATCTTCTGCAGCTGCATTTTTTTTCAGTATACTGGCTCAGAAATCGTTTTTAAATGTTTTTGATATAAGATATTCCATTATATCGTCGCTATATATTTTTTCAATGTATTCCATAAATAATTATTTTGACAGGGAATTTTTAAAAGCAAGCAATTCATATAAATATAAAATTTACGATAAATTCGGATTTATTCTTACGTCTATCTCGCTGATAGCAATGGGAATTTCCCTTTATCTTGGATTTTCAATTAATATATTATCCGGAATATTTCTGCTGTCTGCTTTTTTATTCGGGTTTGTATATTCAACAAAAACTCTTAAAAATATATTCAGCAGATTTAAAACTACATTTTTTAAAAAATTTTATTATTCAAAATTGATAACAAGTTTCGGATGGGTTTTTGTAATATGTATTTTCCTATCAATAGCAAATAACTTTTCTATTATTGGATTATCCGCATTTAGTCTTTATTTATTCGGATTTATCTTTTTAAGACATGCGCTTATTGATATGATAGCATACCAGGGTGATCTTATTCTTGGACGCGATACTCTACCAATATGGATTGGTGTCGAAAGATTTTTATCCATATCAATGACTTTAGGAGCATCGGTTGTTTTAATTTTCTCTATTGCCTCTATCTATATAAAAAATTATACAATGCTTCCACTGGTGATAAGTATAATATACTTTATGCTTATTCTCAATAAAATTAAAAAAGCAGAATATCTGATAACTTTAAAATATGAACTGATTGTGGATTTTAATTTTTTTATTTTAACCGGGTGCTTTTTTTTCTATACATATACAAGTTTAATCTGAGGCCCTGTTTCAACCAGCAGCTCGCCATCAGAAAAATAAATGTCTCCATCCATTGTATATTCAAACTTCCTGCCTGCTTTAATGAGCAATTTGCTGCAAAGATTGTCATAAGTATCTTTATGCTTGAATTTTATTCCTCTTAAAAATTTATGAAGTTTTAAAATAAATTCTTTTGGAGACAGATTGGAAACAAGCAGATGAAAAGTACCGTTTTTATGATTTGCGGCATATAAAGGTTTTAATCCTGTTGCAATGTATTCGACTGTGCCGCATAGCAGGCTTCTTACATAAGATATTGGAATTTTTTTACCGTCAGCAATAATATCAGCAGCAAAACCCTGGTACAAGTACCCTGGACTTTTTTCATTTTCAATTATAGCCTGGTATATTCCAATTAAAACAACCTGTATATTTTTCAGTATGCCCTTCTCGCCTTTATAAGCAAGTTCAAGAAAATTAGTTACAAATCCAAGACCGAAAAGGAAACAGTAGCGGTCTTTTATCTTGATTGTGTCACGGGTGTGCGTTTTGATTGTTTCACCGTTTTTTATTTTTTCTGCAAATCTGTTTAAAATTGACGGTCCCCAGCCGTGAATATCAATAGTTTTGGATACATTATCCATAGTTCCGCCTTTGAGAATTAAAATGGGCGGTATGTTTTTTTTTCCGTAAATTCTTATAGATTCAGTTAAAACATGATGAAGAGTACCGTCCCCTCCTGCAACACCAATGTATTTATATCCCTTTTTTTTAAAATCTTTCAAATATAGGCCTATATCATTGATATCGCTTGTTATTCTGATATCAGCGCATCCATGTGAAGCTTCAGTGAATGTTTCCTCTGCGCTTGTTTTCATTCTTCTGAGTTTCTTAGCTCTTGGATTAATAATAACTCCGATTTTTTTCATAAAGAAATTCCTGTAAAATAATTTTATATTGACACGGGTTTAATTAATAAACTATAAAATTTATTGATCATTGCATAATTGCAATAAAAAAATAATAAAAAAGAAAATTATATGAAAATTGATTCCTCAACAAACCTATTCTGCATATTTGGAAATCCTGTAAAGCAATCATTGTCGCCTGTGATTCATAATGCTTTATTCGATCATTATAATTTAAATTCAGTATATCTTGCCTTTAATCCGGAAAATATAAAAGCTGCGGTAGATTCAGTAAGAACGCTTAATATTAAAGGAGCAAGCATTACCATACCTTTTAAAATTGAAGTAATGAAAAATATTGATAAAATTTCTATTGAAGCTGAAAGAATCGGTTCAGTAAATACTTTAGTAAATTCAGATGGAGTAGTTAAAGGATATAACACAGACGGCTATGGCATTCTGCAGCCATTGAAAGATCTTGGTATAAATTTAAATGGAAAGAAGATATTAATTCTAGGAAATGGCGGCTCAGCAAGATCAACTGCTTTCTCTTTAATAAATAATGAAGCAGAAGTTGTAATATCAGGCAGATCAGATGAAAAAATTAAAACTCTTGCATCTGATTTAAATAAAATAAAAAACTCTGCAGATTCGATAAATTTAAATTTTCTTGATAAAGATTTTATGAAAAATATTGATGTTATTATAAATACAACACCAGTAGGAATGACACCGGATGACAGATCCACACCAATTGACGCCAGCCTCTTAAATGAAAAGCATATTGTTTTTGATATTGTTTATAAACCGGATAAAACGCAATTGCTGCTTGCTGCTGAAGCAAAAGGATGTACAGTAATTAAAGGAATTAATATGCTGATATATCAGGCTATGAAACAATTTGAATTATGGACTGGTATAATTCCTGACACTGAATTTATTTTCAAGACTCTTGAACTGAATAAGTTATGATTGATTCCTTTATAGATTCTCTAACAAATAATGAAAAACATCCTCAATCCGGAGAATACAGCCTTGATAATATTTCAAAACTTCTGGAATCGTTTGATAATCCTCAAAACAAATTAAATTTTATTCATGTTGCAGGAACAAATGGAAAAGGTTCAATCTGTCTGATGTTAGCTTCTATATTTGAATCTGCGGGGTATAATACAGGGTTATACACATCACCTCATCTTTTAAAAGTTAATGAAAGAATCAGAATAAATAAAAAAAATATCAGCGATGAAGATTTTTCTTATTATTTAAATTTAATCAAAAATAAAATTGATGAAAATTCCATTGCTCCTACATATTTTGATGTAATGACTGTAGTTTCAATTTTATATTTTGCAGATGAAAATATAGATATAGCAGTTATGGAAACCGGTCTTGGCGGAAGGCTTGATTCAACAAATATTATTACACCACTTTTCAGCGTAATTACAGATATTTCTTTTGATCATGAAGGAATACTCGGACATACTATAGAAGAAATAACATTTGAGAAATGCGGAATAATAAAAAAAAATATTCCAGTTGTAACGACAAATTCAAACAAATCAATTATTGCCTTAATTCAAAAAAGATGCGCTGAATTAAATTCTGATTTTTTTGTTTATGAATCAGATTTTATTGGAGAGAACATCGAATTATCTTCATCAGAGATAACTTTTGATTTTTATGATAAAAAAAACAACAATAGAATTGATTCTCTTAAAATTGCACATCCTGGAGAATTCCAGATCAAAAATGCATGCGCTGCAGTTTTTATATCTATACTTTTAAAAAAAGAATATCCTTTAATAACAAATGCAGTAATTTATAAAACATTGATTGATTTAAAATTAAAAGGCAGATTTGAGAAAATATCAGACAATCCGCTTATTTTTTTTGATCCCGCACACAACACCAATGCAGTTGAAAATATAATTAATATTCTCGAGAAAAACTGGAACTCGTTTGATATTCATATTATATTTTCATTAATGGCTGATAAAAATATTAATATTATAACTGAATTGCTTTCTGAGAAATTTAAAAATTTAATATTTTATAAACTTGATGATCCAAGATGTTTTTCTCCGGATGAAAAATGGAAAAATGAAACAGGAATTGAAATTATATCTGAAAAAACAGAGCTTGCAGAATATATTGCTTGCAAAAATAATGCTCACTCCTTATTTCTTTTTACTGGATCATTCAGACTGTATAAAATTGCCATGGAAATCGCAACAGAAATATAATGAAAAATAATTCAATTGAAATCAAATCTGTTTTATCGGACATTCACAAAAGCTTGAATTCTCTTCTTGAAAATGAAATATCTCTTGATGAGACAAATGATCTTTATCGTGAAAACAAGTCTAAATTTGATTCAATTAAAAAAGAATCAACTCCTATTAAAGTAAGTTTGGTTAAAGAAATTCTTTACAGCCACAATATCAATAATTTCTGCAGATTAACTTTTATATATAAAAAAATACAGGCAGATTATGAACTTGAAGAATCTGCAGGTGATGATAAGATTATTGATGGATTGATTGATCTGGTAAAACTTTCTGATTCGGAAATTTCTGAATCAGAAATAAATAATGATGAAAAGTTGTCCGGAACTGTTTATGCAATTTCTACTGATTTTAAAGGATTTTCTCTGATTTTTGGAACTGTATCTTCTTCTAAACTTTTTAATAAAAATAAATTTTTATTAATTACTGATATTATCAAACGGATATATGAAAAGAAGATTTCTTCATTAAATCCTTTCTTCATAGAATATTATAACATTAGAAGCAGCAATGCAACAGAGTATATTCAAAAAAAACTTTTAAATGGAATTGAACTTATTGCCCATGTTTATATTTTTGTAAAAATATATGAAATATACAGCCATTCAGGAAGAAAAAATCTTGAAGCTCTTTCTAATTATATTTTAGAAACTATTCAGAAAAATTATCCGGATGCAAGCATTCATATAATAAGCGGCGGAATTTTCCTTGTGCTTATTGATAAGAATGATCAGTCCGATACCAAAATGCCGAGAATAGAATTCACTTACAATAATTTTCCCATTATTTATAATAAAATTAAATTGCCGATTTTAAAAGATACAGAAGTCTACAAATTCTGGGAAGAGCTTTACAGTTTTAAAATTTATTCAATGCGGGGAGATCAGTAATCATAATATTGATCTTCATCAATATCTGTAGCGAAAATTTCACTTGAAAAATGTATATCAACTTCAGATTTAAAAATTTTCCAGATACTCTGTATTTCAATATCATTTTTTGTATTTATTGAAATAGGAACAATGATAACGTCATCCTTGACTGTAAATGAATCAGAATGCAGTAACCCCTGAAAATCCTCATCAAATTGAAGATTGCTTGAAGATGTTAAATGGCTGTCAATAAAATACAAAACAGGTATGCCGTTTTCAAGCAGCTTAATAATATATGAAAAGAGAGTCTGTCGGTAAACAGGATTTAGCATTCTTTCAGGATCAACTATAAAGCCTCCGGAATTTCTGATAAAATAATCAAGCAGTCCGGTATTTGCAGCATTTTTAAGAACAAAAAATCTTGGTAAAACAGCTCCTGCTTTTTTTAATGCAAGCATTGGATATATGAAGTCGAACTTTCCTTTTTGTCTGGCAATATAAAGAAGTGTACCGCTTTTCTGGATAAAACCAATTCTGCTGATATTTCCAGTTACAGAATAATTCTGTTTAACTCCGGAAGAGTGAATCAATATTTTTAATAATTCAAGAATTTTTACGGATAGCCAGAGAGTAAACCCGTTAAAATTATCTGATATTAAATTGTAGTAATAAATTGAAAGAGATTTTACCTTGTTTTTAAAATTACCGAAATTTAATGATATGATTTTATCAGTCTCTGAATGTTCAATTGAATTTGCAGGTATTGATTCAGCATAATTTTTAATTGAAATAATTGTATTATCTATTGAAGAATCATCTGATAGTACAGATACAGTATGATCAGCAGCCATTTCTGCAAAAATCCTTCCGCTCATCTTTTCAAAACCCTTTAAATTGTCAGCGTGTTTTCTGGATTTTCTATAAAGCTCATCAAACTTTCTCGGGTTTTTTATGGTTTCTATCAGAAGCGACGGATCTTTTCTGTTTAAAAGAACTTCATATAGCGATCTGTAAACCGGAATTGAAAGATCTTTTCTGTTTGCAAGTTCTATTATCGGTTCAATAGCGTATGCGCCTTCTGCAAGATAACTCATCTTGCTGCCGATTTTTTCCATTGTGGAAGATGGACGGATTTTAAGTAGAAATCTGTCTATTACTGTAAGAGGTTTTTTGTTTTCTAAAATCTGAGTTGCGATGTCCCTGCCGAATCTTCTGTTTCTGCTGTGTTCGCTCAAAGCAGTTGCAACAAGATCGCCAAGACCGGATATATCGATAAGAGTATCCTGTTTAATATCAAAACAGTCGCCGATAATTTTCATTTCTTTAAGAGATTCAGCTATGAGAGCCCCTTCAATATTATCTCCGCAACCCGGAAGAACTGAAATCATGCCTGCAGCAACTGCAGCCGGATTTTTTAAAGTTCCTCCAAGCTCTACACCAATAATGTCGCTGGTTTCTCTGCACTGAAGATAATCGCATGATAAAAGCCATGTGAATATCTTTCTTGTTTCTTCTGATTTTGAAGCAACATTGAGGCATGTATGAAATTTTGTTGAAACTTCTTCAGCATGGCTTGGTCCTGATATAGCTGCAATTCTGTTATCAATAGATGGAAGTAAAAAAGTAATCATGCCTGATATAGTAAGAACTTCATTATTATGTTTGCAGAAACCTTTGGTTAAGCTTCCGATATGTATTCCAGGTTTGATGTACTTTTCTATTTTTTTAGCAATTTCAGGAACAGCTTTAGATGGAGTTGCAAAAATAATCACATCACTGTCTGCAACAGCATCCTGAATGTTGTGAGTTGCCTTAATGGATTCCGGAAGCTTAATACCAATCAGAAAATCAACATTTTCATTTATTTCATTTATCGAAGATACGGATTTTTTTTCAAAAGCCCATATTCTGATATTTATTTTCGGATGAGTTTCAGCAATAACCTTTGCAATGGTTGTTCCCCATGAACCGGCGCCTATAACTGAAACAGTTTTTATTTTTTCTGATATATTTGATATATTCATAAAATTTACATATAATCAAGATAATCCTTGAGTTTTCTTGCTCTGGTCGGATGTCTTAATCTTCGCAGTGCTTTGGCTTCAATCTGTCTTATCCTTTCTCTTGTTACTTTAAAAACATATCCAACTTCTTCAAGAGTGTGTGAATATCCGTCATCAAGACCGAATCTCATGCGTATAACTTTCTGCTCTCTGGCCGGAAGTGTATTTAAAACAGTTCCTATCTGCTCATTAAGAAGCCTGAATGCAGCAGTATTTGCCGGTGAATCAACATCCTTATCTTCAATAAAATCACCAAGCAAAGAATCCTCCTCTTCTCCGACAGGTGTCTCGAGTGATATCGGCTCTCTTGCAACGTTCTTGACAGCTTTAACCTTCAATACCGGCCAGCCGAGCCTGTCAGCGAGTTCATCTGATGTTGGCTCCCTTCCGAATTCCTGCTGAAATAGTCTTGTTTCCCTCATAACCTTATTAATCTGCTCTATCATATGAACAGGCACCCTGATAGTTCTCGCCTGGTCTGAAATTGCCCTGGTTATGGCCTGTCGTATCCACCATGTAGCATATGTTGAAAATTTATAACCTTTTCTATATTCAAATTTATCAACAGCTTTGATCAGTCCGATATTGCCTTCCTGTATCAGATCAAAAAAATGCATTCCCCTGTTTGCATATTTTTTTGCAATTGACACCACGAGTCTTAAATTTGCATTGATCAGCTCTCTCTTGGCAATTGATATTTTTCTCTGACCAAGTGCGATCTGTTTGCCCCAGTCTCTTATTTCTTCAGCAGATGCCCCTGCTTCCTGCTCAATTCTTCTTATTTTTCTTTCATTGTTTCTGACATCTTTTACAACATCAAGAAGCTGATCTTTATTGGTTAATGCAAGCTCTTTAAGAATTTTTTTAACATCTTCTTTCTTTTCAAGTTTTCTCGCAAAATGCTTTAATTCTTTTATATCTTTTCTGAATTCATCTTCAACAGTAGAGAAAAAATCATCAGTTTCCTGTATTCTTGAAACCATTGATTGAATTTTATGTGCAAGTTTTGTTATTTCATTTTCGTTGATTCCAATTTCTGTAATTGAAGCACCGATTTTATCGCGGGATGCTTTTATCTTTAATGCAAATTCAGCATTTTCTTTTGAATTTTCGCTTAATTTTTTCATTTTATTCTGAAACTGTATGATCTTTTTATCTTCTGCTATAAGAATCTGCATTTTTTCATAATATTTTTTTTCAAGAGCAGCAATATCTACAGATGAAAAATAATAAAGTCGATTAATTTTTAATATCTCAAGAAGTTTGATTTTTCCGCTTTTAACTTTAGAATGATTTTTTATTAAATCATTCATTAGCAGTGATGATGTCAGTACCGCATTTTCAATTAAAATCTCGCCGTCTTCGATCCTCTTTGCAAGATCCACTTCCTGATCGCCTGATAACAGGGAAACCCTTCCGATTTCCTTGAGATATAGTCTGATCGGATCATCTATAAAAGATGAATCTTCGGAAGAAGATGTTGTTTTTTTCGATGCAGGCGTTTTTTTAGGTTTTTTTATCTGCGCTGGAGCGACTTTTCGTGTTGATTCCTCAACTACTTCAATTCCAAGCTGATTTAAAAGTATGAAAATATCATCAATTTTCTCTGAATTTAAAAGTTTATCCGGCAGAATATCGTTTATTTCATCGTAAGTAATTTCACTATTTGCTTTTCCAAGCTCGATAAGTCTTTTAACTTCAGGAATATTTTCCAGTACCAGATCATTTTTGCTCATTATGCTTGCACGCCCCTTAGAAGATGTTTGAATTTAGAATTGTTTCTTTAATGAAGTTTTATGCATATAATTATTAAATTTTTCTTTTTCCCGTCTTAAAATCTCAATTTCAGCAATATAATCATTACCTGCTGTATTCTTATTTTTTATAAGATTCGCAAAATTTCCTATTTTAACGTCAATGTCATGAAGTTTCATGCTGATATATATTTCATTGTATGCGGCATCGGGATTGTCAAATGTCAGACCTTTTCCCATAGACTGGTTTAAAAAATCAAATTCTTTTCCATCTTGAAAAAAGTCAAACATTTTATCAGCAGTAAAATCTGCTCCCGAGTTGTATATTTCCATCATTTTATTGAATATATTTTTTAAATGACCTTCCTGTATGGAAAATTCCGTAAAATCTATTGAAGCCTTTGAAATATATGAAGGGAAATTTAATAACAGATTAATTAAATCACCTATTCCCCTTGTGTTGAAATCCTGCTTTTCTTTTACATTATCGGAAGCAGGCTTTTCTGCGATCAACTGATTTTTATTAAATTTTTCAAAATCCTTTCGAACCGAATTTTCATCTAATTTAAGTAAAAGGCTGATTTTTTTTAAATATGCATCTTTTTCAGATTCATATCTGATGTCACAGATTACACCAAAAAGAGAAATCATGGTTTTAATAACAGTTTGATTTGTTTTTTCAACTTCGGAAATTATTCTGTTTATTCTGAAATCTGCAGGCTTAAGTGATTCATCAACTAAAGACATGAACTTGCGCATTCCGAATTTTTTTATATAATCGAATGGATCTCCTTCCGGAAGCATGGCAATTTTTAAATCAATGCTTACTTCGCTGAAAAGAGGAAGAGATCTCAGTGCTGCATTCATGCCTGCGGAATCCGAATCAAAAAGAAGTATGATTTCAGTGCAATCCCTTGAGAGAATTTTTACGTGAGCATCCGAAAGAGCAGTTCCAAGCGGGGCAACGCAGTTTTTTATTCCAGCCTGATGGCAGCCTATTACATCAAGATATCCTTCAACTATAATTGCTCTTTTGTTTTCTTTAATGGATTCAAGTGCAAAATTATACCCGTACAAAATATTCCTTTTTTTAAAAATATCAGATTCAGGTGAATTTATATATTTATCTTTACCGTCAGTGAGAATTCTGCCACCGAAAGCAACTGGTTTGCCGTTTTTATCGAAAATCGGAAATATCACCCTGTTTCTATATCTGTCAAAATAATGCTTTGAATCGTTTTTTAATGATGAGCTGACAAGACCGAGTGCTTCAGCCGGTACAATTGCATTATTAAGCCTTTTGATTTTATCAGTAAGGAAATTCCAGCTTTCAGGAGCAAAACCAAGTTTGAAATGATTAATTGCTTCTTCGGAAACACCCCTGTTGATCAGATAATCAAGTCCCTTTTTCCCTGAATTTGATTTGAGGAAATTATGAAATTCATTTAAAGCAAGTGAATTTAATTTAAAATAATCTGCAATCTTTTCTGTTTCTTCATCACTTTTATTTTCAATTTCAATACCTGCAATATTTCCCAGAAATTTTACGCTTTCAGGAAAGGTAAGCTTTTCTACTTTAGAAATAAATGTAAAAATATTGCCTCCGGCATGACATCCGAAACAGTAAAACAGCTGCTTATCCGGTGTTACGGTGAATGAAGGGGTTTTTTCATTATGAAACGGGCACAAGCCAAGATAACTTTTGCCTTTTTTTGACAGAGTTGGAACATAGCGCTTTATAATTTCTTCTATGGAAATCCTGTCTCTGATCAGATCAATAGTTTCTCTTGGAATCTGCAAAATCCTGTATAATATCCTTTAAAAATTTTTTTATTTTCTGTGAGGTTTTTAAATTCAGTTACGGAGTATTTTTATAAAATCAAGCTCATATATTATAATAATAAAATATACCTTTTTTGTCAATAAAGAGCTGGTATTTTATTTGAATTATTAAAATTTTGTCGATAATAAACATAGAGTATCTTGACTTCTAAAATAAGTCCAGTCTTTAATGGTTTGATTTCTATCAGCCAATATAATTTTAATTACAATAAGGAAAAATTTAATGAAAAAATATTTTTACGCAATAGCAATAGCTCTAATACTTTTTTTTGCGCAGCATGCAGCATTTAATTTAATTCAGGCAAATGATTATAATCTATTTAATAAAGGTGATAAATCAAAAGAAAATCCAATATCTGAAAAAGCTGAATATAAATACCCTGATTTTTATAAAGGAATGTACCTGACTGTCAATTCAGGAAATAATTTTGCAAAATTAAAGCAGTTTGTTGATATGGCTAAAAGTTCCGGAATAAATACAATGGTAATTGATGTTCAACCGTTAAAAAATAAAAAAACTGCAATACCGGCTGAATATGTCAAATACTGCATTGATAACGGCATACATCCGGTTGCAAGAGTAGTTGTTTTTCCTGAAGGCCTCAAAGATTACCCTGTTTCAAAAGAATACATACAGGAAAGATTGAATATAGCTGAGGATGCAGCAAAAAACGGATTTAAAGAAATTCAATTTGATTACATAAGATTTAATGATTCCAACAGGCTCAGGCATCTATCTCTTAATGACAGATATAAATTCATTGAAGGTTTTCTTCAGACAGCAAAAATTGCTCTCGCAAAATACAATGTTAAAACTGCAGCAGATGTTTTCGGCAGAATTCCGCTAAATAAATCTGATCTTATAGGACAGAGAATGGAAGGCCTTGATAATTCTGTGGATATAATTTGTCCAATGGCGTACCCTTCTCATTATACCTGGAGTAAAAAACTTCAGGATGATCCGTATCAGACAGTTTTTATTACTTCTAAAAGCGCAAAAGATAGAGTCAAAAAAGCTGAAATAGTAACCTGGATTCAGGCTTTCAGAATGAAACTCGGAAAAAATTCCTATCCTTCATATATTAAAGACCAGATTAAAGCTGCTCATGATGCGGATATTAGGGGTTATATACTCTGGAACGCAAACCAGGATTACAGCATACCTCTTGAAGTTGTTAAAAATTATTACTTAAATCAGAAATCTGATAAAAACAGCGTAACAGTCAGATAAAATTCTATTTTAAACCTTTTCAACCTGTTCATCCATGGTGAAAAATTTTTTATTAATTAACATGGATGATCAGGATACACAGGAATTCTTCACCTGATATCTTAATCAGCACTATATCTGTGTCATCTGTTCAAATTGTTTTGCAAAACAAAATAAATTATGAGTTGATTTAATATATAATAGTATTATAGGCTGTAGATTCTTATTTTTTAATTATTATTATAAAATAAAAATTAAAGCCGATATCATGAAAAATTTTTTTATAATTATAACATCTCTGTTACTGATAAACTGCAATAAACCTTTATCTTCAATCCCTGAAATATCTTCAGCAAAAATTGATCTTTCTTCTTATGATTTAAACAAAATCGATCCTGTTAAGCTGGATGGAAGCTGGGAGTTCTACTGGCTCAGGCTATACGCCAGTGAAGATTTTAAAAAAGAAAAAATCCCTGTTATAAGATATGCCAAATTACCTGGAACGTGGAATGATAAAAAAACAATAAGTGATGGAACGCAGTTTGGGGATTTAGGTCATGCAACATACAGGCTTAATATCAAATTAAAGAAAGACATTTCCTATGGTTTAAAATTACAGGAAATGAACTGTGCATATAATTTATTTTTAAATGGTAAATTAATCCTGTCAAACGGAACTGTTTCTGATAATCCATGGGAAATGAAACCTCAATTTCTGCCTCAGTATGCCCTGTTTACTCCCGAAAATGCAGATAATGAAATCATTTTACAAATATCAAATTATACTTATTTTAAAGGCGGTTCTGTTCACAGCATTTTAATCGGATCTGAAAAAAAAATAATTATAAAAAGAGCTATAGATGTTGATAAAGACCTGATTGTTCTCGGAATGCTATTAATTATCGGATTATATCATTTTCTTGTTTTTTTTATTAGAAGAAAAGATATTTCACTTTTATTTTTCAGTTTAGGATGCATTTCTTTAACTATAAGAACTGCCCTTCAGACTGAAATGGTTATTACTACAATGTATCCTGAATTCAACTGGTTTATTTTAATACTATTGAGACATGTTTCTTCATATTTATCCGGTCTATGGCTTATATTGTTTTTATGGTCATTATTTACAAAAGAAATAAGTAAATTTTTTATTTCAGCTCATATTATTTTTGCGTTATCTTATATCTATATAATTTTATTTACACCGCCTGCTGTATTTTCATCAATTCAATCACCATTCTTGATTTTTTATATATTATCACTTGTGTATTTATTTTTTATTCTGTTTACTCTTTTAATAAAGAAAAAACAATTTTCATTTATAGTATTATTTGGATTTTTTATTCTTGCTGGTACAATAATCAATGATCAGCTTTTTTATATGGGGGTTATTCAGACAGGCTATATTATTCCTTTTGGAATGATTTTTTTTATTTTAAGCCAGTCAATCATACTTGCACTAAAATTTAATATTGCTTACGACAATGTTGAGAATTTGACTATAAAACTTATTGAAGAAAATAAAAAAATAGAAATGAGCAATATTGATCTTGAAAAAAAAGTTTTTGAAAGGACCGAATTGATCAATTCTCAGAAATCAGTTTTAGATGATCAGATTTTAATGGCACGGAAAATTCAGCAGACAATAATTCCAGTAAAACCTCCAGATTTAAATGGTTTGAAAATTTTTTTAAAAAACCAGCAACTGATGCAGATAGGAGGAGATTTCGTGGATTTTATTGTTAAAAATGAAAAAGAAGTTGGACTTTTTATGTGTGATGTTTCCGGACACGGTGTTCCCGGCGCACTGCTGTCATCTATGGTTAAAATGTCTCTGAGTCATCAATGGCGCGAAAATATAGATAAACCGCATTTGATATTGAAAAATATATATGATTCAATCAGTTTAAATCTTGGTGGAAATTTTATCACTGCAATTGTCTGTTATATAAACATTGAAACAGGTAAATTTATTTTTTCCAATGCAGGACACCCGCCTTTGATTTACATAAACATTAATAATGAAATTAATATTATTAATGTAAAAGGAAAAGCCATTTATAATTTTTTTAAACCGGATTATGAAGAGATTAGTATTGATTTAAAACCCGATGAAAAAATAATTATGTATTCGGATGGTGTAATAGGATCATCAAATATTGAAAATGACTTTTATGGAGAAAAACGATTAATGAGTGTTTTTCAGAATAAAATGAATTTTGAAACTGAAAAACTTTGCGAATATATATTAAAAGATATAATTGAATTCTCTACAGGAAATAAAGATTATAATGATGATATAACGCTTTTAGCTATTGAGTATAAAGGCCTGAGCTGAAATAGGATAATTTAAATGAAATATATTACACTGATTATCGTTTCAATTTTATTCATTTCATGCGATGGAATTGGCAGAAAATCTAATCAGACTTCTTTGCCGGAAATAAATAATGGTGTAATTGATCTGACTTTGTATGATTTTAAAAAATCCGGCACAGTAAAACTTGACGGGTATTGGGAATTTTACTGGCTCAGGCTGTATAACAGTGAAGATTTTAAAAGCATCAATAAACCTCAACAGTTAAGATTTTTTGAAATGCCTGGAGCCTGGAATAATAAAAATAAGATCAGCGATATATCGGAATTGGGAAGTTTTGGTTTTGCAACATTCAGACTTTTAGTTAAAGTAAAAAATAAATCTGAAAAATTCGGTTTAAATATTAAAGAAATGAACTGCTCGTATAATTTATTTATAAATGGCAATCTCGTTTCTAATAATGGAAAAGTTTCTGGAAATTCAAAAGAAATGAAACCGGAATTTTTACCGGGAATTGTTTTTTTTACCACCGATAGCGATGTAATTGAGATAATTCTTCAAATATCCAATTACGTTGATAATAAAGGAGGTTCACTGCATAGCATAATAATCGGTCTTGATAACCAGATAATTTATGAAAAGGAGAAAGCCTTAATTTCGGAACTGTTTTTATTCGGCATCCTGCTTATAATGGGAATATATCATTTCTTGATTTACTTTATCAGGAAACGTGATAACTCGCTTCTATATTTCGGCTGTATCTGTATTTTTATTGCTGTAAGAATAGCGTTAACCGGAGAAAGATTTTTTTATGTTTTAATTCATGATTTAAACTGGGATTTATTTGTTAAAATTGAACATCTAACAAATTATATTTTAATATCAGCATTGATGCTGTTTATTTTAAATTTATTCAGGAAAGATGTAAATATTCGTATCGTTTCATTTTTTTTGCTGATAACTGCATCATATATTATTATTATTTTACCATCATCTGCAATTATATACTCATCTTTGTTGACATCATATATTATAATTCTGATAGTAGAAATATTATTTTTTCTTTATATATTAATTCGTGTTACAATTAAAAAAAGAGATCTGGCTCTGTTAATGTTTTCAGGGTATATATTCATGTTTATTACTGCCATACATGATATCCTATACTTCTTTGGAATAATTAATACCGGCAATTTGCTGGCTGCAGGCATGGTCGTTTTTATTTTATCCCAGTCAGTTGTTTTATCCATGAAATTCAACAACACAATGAATAAAATCAAGGTGCTATCCAGAAAACTTGTAAAAGATCAGAAAATTCTTGAAGAAATAAATCTTGCTCTTGATCAGAAGGTATTAGAAAGAACAAGGATAATCAATAATCAGAAAGAAGAAATAGAGAATCAGATAGTAATGTCTGAAAGTATTCAACGGTCGATTCTTCCTAAGCCTGCTCCGGATTTAAATGGTGTAAAAATTGCTTTTTTATATAAACCAATGATGCAGATTGGAGGCGACTTTGTTGACTATATTATAAAAAATGAAAATGAAATAGGATTTTTCATCTGTGATGTTTCAGGTCATGGTGTCCCCGGTGCTTTTCTATCATCAATGGTAAAAATGGAACTTTTGAATAACTGGCATAAGAATGTATCATCTCCCGGAAAAGTTCTAAATAGCATATATAATTCTATCAGTAAAAATCTTGGAGGAAATTTTATTACAGCTGCTGCTGCATATTTAAATCTTGATTCTGGCGAATTTATAATGGCTAATGCAGGTCATCCGGCTACTTTTTGTTTATGCGGTGATCAAATTCTAAACAGCTATAAACCTCATGGAAAAGCGTTATTTGAATACTTCAAACCGGATTATGAAGAAATTAAAATAAATTTAAAAACCGGCTTTAAAATTTTCATGTACACAGACGGATTGATTGAAACTTTTAATGCCGGAAGTAAAATGTATGGAGAAAGCAGACTTGTTGATTTTTTAAAAAAAAATTCAAATTTGCAGGTACAGAAGTTATGTGATGCTGTTTTGTCTGAGGTTATTGAATATACTGGCGGAGCACAGTATTTTAATGATGATGTTACAATGCTGGCGTTTGAATATACCGGAAGATAATAGAAAAGATAGAATGGAAATAATGCGAATTTATATGATTTTCACAGATATAAAAATATTATTAAAACATAAAAAATCTGCGTCACCCGCGCTCTATCTTTTTTTCCTTATTCTTTGATGAACAACCTTTAAGACATAAATCGCATCTTTCGTCACTGCAGAATTGACAGCTCATACAATCTTTACAAGGATATTTTTTTTTACAATTTTTCAATTCTTCAGGTATAAAAATTTTACCTTCAAATCCTGAAATTCTCTCAAATTTCATTTAAAAAAATCACCTGAATAACAATGCAAAAAGTCCATGTAAAGTTGCAGTGAAAAACAACGTTATACCTGTAGCTTTATGAATTCCAGGTTTAAATTTTACTATATGTAAACCTGAAAGCAGCTGCATAAGTATAAGAATAAAATTGATTATCCCAAGAATAAGTATTATGGAAATTCCAAAAATAGTCATAAGTTTAACCTTTATTTTATTCCGATTTTAGCTGTTTGTTTACCTGCGCTGCCGTGCAGATTGCAATTTGCCTGTGCTTCAATCTCAACAGGTCTTGTTACCTTGTAATCAACTTCTTTTATGAATTCATTTTTTTCAGGGAGGGATTTTTTCGTGAAATCCCATCTTGCAATTTCTTTGCCATTAGCTTTGATAACTACCCAGTCTGTAAAATGAAAAGAGATGTTTACATTATGTTTTACTTTAACAATAATTTTAACAATTGAATCCTTTTTCGCGTTTTCAGGAGCTGTTATTTCTACTGATGATTTGTTGGCTAAAACAGGAATAGAAAATACTGCAATAAAAATTACTAAAAACAATTTAAATCTTTTCATTTTACTCTCCATTTAAGTTATTTTAAATAAAAATGATCTGTAGATTTTTTTAATATATCTTATTATATTTAATAAGATAAAATAAATAAGTCAAGTATAATATACGTTTATAATTGAACAAAAAAATATTGAAAAAAGCTTGTTAATATCATGAAATATTTTAAATTTGAATAAAAATAATACAAAAGAATTCTATAGTGAAAAATATGAAAACTGATTCGCTTGAAGTTTATGATAGATTTAAATACTGCCCGGTTTGCGGGGCCCGTGAAATTTATAAAAAAACCGATAAATCAATACAATGCAGCTCCTGCCAGTTTGAGTATTATATAAATGCAGCAGGAGCAGTCGCAGGATTAATTTTTGATGATTCTAAAAGGCTATTACTTACTGTTCGCGGAAGGGATCCTGCAAAAGGTTTATTTGATCTTCCAGGCGGTTTTATTGATATTGGTGAATCTGCAGAAGACGCATTGAGAAGAGAAATAAAAGAGGAACTTGATTCAGATATAGAAAAGATTACATATCTTCAATCTCAGCCAAATATTTATCCGTTTGGCGGTATTATATATCATACACTTGATGTTTTTTTTAAATGCTCTTTGGCAGAAAATTCAAGAATTATTGCAGGTGATGATATTGCAGATTTCAAGTTTATGGAAACTGATAGAATTAATTTTGAAAAAATTGCATTTAATTCGGTGAAAACTGTTTTAAAAAAAATTCTTTGAAAAAAGGAAATTATTTTTTCTTGCCGTATCTTGTCTGGCAATCATTAAAGCAGTTTCTGTAATTATTGTCGCAATAACCGCGTGTGTACATTCTGTTTTTATCGTATTTTCCTTTATTGCCTTCTTTGATGCATCTTATTTTTTTTGACATGCAGTCATCGGAGCATTTTTTGAAAAATTTTTCATCTTTGGATTGTTTTTTTTTATAATTATGTATTTTTTGATTTTTTTCTACTGAATTAGCAGAGTATGAAAAAATAAATAGAAATAAAAAAAATGCAGATAATATTTTCTTCATATTAAACCTGTCCGCCGAGTTTTAGTCTATTGAGTTCACTTATTTTCCCGATTAAAATTTCATCTGTTTTCGCAAGTCTTTGTGCCAATATATAAACCATCTTTGCTGCAAAACCTGAATTTTTTATTAGAAACAGTTTCAGCTGTTCTTTGTTGTCTATAAAAACCAGCTTAACATATCCAAGAGCAATTACATCCGCAGTTCTCGGCTGATCATAAAATAATGATATTTCCCCGAAAAAATCACCTTTGAGAAGATTTGCAACTACAACTTTATTGTCATTTTCATCTGAAAGTGAAATTGCTACTGATCCTTCGAGTATTATATACATACGTTTTTCTAATACGCCTGCTTTTATAATCTGATCGCCGTTTTGAAATTCTAAAATATTCTGAGGCATGCATTTCTCCAGGTTTTACAATTCTTTTAACTTGACATTGGAAATAACTTATATATTATATATCGATAAATTTACTGAAAATAAAAAGGAGAAAAAATGGACTGCATATTCTGTAAAATAGTAAAAGGCGAAATTAAAAGCGATAAAGTATATGAAAATGATAAAATTTTAGCATTCTCGGATATTAATCCTATTGCGCCGGTTCATATCCTTGTTATACCTAAAAAACATATCAGCAGTGTTGATTCAATTGATAAATCAAATGCAGATATAATGGCTGATATTTTTCTTGGAATCAACGAATGCGCCAGATTAAAATCAATAGATAAAAATGGATTCAGGATTATCATGAATAATGGTAAAGACGGCGGACAGGATGTTTTTCATATTCACGCGCATCTGCTTGGCGGTAAAATCTTAGGTCCTATGCTTGGCAGATAATTTTCTTTTTTTTCCTGATATAATAAGAAGGACTTTTTTTACAGATTTTTCAGTTGATTCCTCTACGATAAATGTCATCTTCTTGTATATTGTTTTTTCACCTTTTTTGGGAATAGACCCTGTTTTATATTCCATAAATCCTGCAATAGTCTCAAATCCGGATTTTTCAATTTTTACAGAAAATAGTCTGCTGAAATAATCTACAGCAAGATTACCATCAAGCAGATATTTATTTTCACCAAGATCAGTTATTAAATCATGCTCAGAATGATCCCTGGTGTGAATTTCTCCAACTATTTCTTCAACTATATCCTCATATGTAATCATTCCTACAACTGCTCCATATTCATTTACCACAAAAACCAGAGAAAGCTGCTGGTTGTCCATTTCAAGATAAAGATCGAGAACATTTTTTGTGGCAGGAACAAATATCGGCGGTCGAATTATATCTATAATTCTGGAAATTTTTTTATTTGTCAGAAGATCTCTGTAGTATGTGTAGCCTGTAATATTTTCAATATTTCCTTTAAATACAGGTATTCTTGAAAATCCGGTTTCATTTATCAGATAAGCAAGTTCTTTTATGGATTTTTCAGAATCAATTGAAATCAGATCTATGGCAGGAGTCATGAGTTCAATTGCAGATAATTCTTTGAATGAAAGCATCTCGGAAACATAGACATTGTTATCCCTGTCAATGACCCCCTGATGTGTACCCATGCTGAAAAGCAGTGAAATTTCCTCTCTGGACATTATAAATGAGCTTGATGCATCCTTCATTCCGAGAAGATTCTTTATTTTATAAGAAACAGATACCGAAAATTTAACGACCGGATTGAGTAAAAACATTAATATTTTTGTGGGGAATGCCAAAGCCATGAGTATTGCTTCTGGTTTTGCCCTGCTGAATAATTTTGGTGCTGCTTCACAGAAAATAAGAAATACAATAGTCTGGATTACAGTAATAATAAACAATATTGTGTCATTTAAAGAAAATGCTTTTGATCCAACATAGGTTATAAATGAAGCAGCGCTTATGCTTACAATATTGTTTCCTATTAATAACATGCCTATCGCATCTTCTTTTCTGTCTAAAATATATAAAGCAGCCCTTGTTGTTTTTGCTTTTTCAGATGATTTATTTTCTATAATAATTCTATTTGCTGAAACAATTGCAGTTTCAGTTCCTGAAAAATATGCAGAAAATATCATAAAAACAATAATTGATATAATATATCCGCTGTAGGCTGCAAGTTCCAGCATCAGTTACTTTCTCCATTTTCAATTGTCCTGATGCTTTTCACTTCTATTCTATCTATTGAATGTTTTTTTATTTTTTTAATCAGTAAAATATGTGAGGCTGTTTTTACAATATTGCCGGTTTTCGGCATTGATGACAGAACTTCAATCATATAACCGCCGATAGTATCAGAATTAATGCTTTCTATATTCTCTCCAAAAAGAATATTAAAGTCTTCCAGCTGCATATTCCCAGAAATCATGGTTATATCTTCAGTTTTTTTAACTTCACTTTTTTTTGGTGAATCCAGTCCATGAAATTCTCTTCCCATTAAATCGGATAAAATTGAATTCAGCGTTACAACACCCGCAGTACCTCCGTATTCATCAACTGCAATTCCTATCTGAATGCGGAGCTTGAGAAAATCGTTTAACAGATCTTTTAAATCTTTTGATGCCGGAAAGAAATGTATTTTTTCAATAAATCTGTTTATATTTGAAACTTTTTTATATCCGAGAAAAGATGGAAGAAGTTCTCTTGAATCGATCATGCCTACAACATTGTCAATGTCTTCTTTATATACAGGAGCTCTTACTGCATCATGTTCTAACATAAGATTAATTGCTTCTTTAACTGAACAGCCCCAGGGAATAAAAAGAGCTGCGTTTCTCGGCAGCATGATATTATAAGCTTCCTTTTTGGAAAATCGCAGCATGCTTTTAATAAAAGCGCTTTCCTCTTTATGTATGTGCCCTTCCTGTTCGCCGATTTTTACTGCAAGGCCTATTTCGTCTTCAGTAATATTTATATCACTGAGTTTTAAATGAAATATTTTAATAATAAAAGACATAACTCCAGAAAGCAGAATTCTTGCAGGGTATAAAATTTTATGTACCAGGGCAAGCAGAGGATATAAAATTTTCGATGCTGATGAATATGAGCTTATGGCAAGTATTTTAGGTGTAATTTCACAGAATAATATTATAATTGGAGTTACAATTGCTATTGATATGAACTGTCCGTAATCCTGCCATTTTATTATCAGAATTTTTGTTGTAATTGCTGATATTGCTATATTTGCAAATATATTGCCTATCAGGATTGTTAAAAGAATATTCTGGGGATTCTGCATGGCTTTGTGAATGGATCTTTCAATCAAATCATCTGAACTTGAATATTTAAAAAGCTCCGAGCGTTTTAATGAAAAAAGTGCAGTTTCACTTCCGGAAAAAAATGCGGAAAAAATTGAAAAAATTACGAGTAAAATAATTTCAGATAAATGTATTTCCATAATCAGAAATCAGTTTGAAGGGAAAATTTTTGATTCTTTTATTTTTAAAACTCTGGCGCATTTTTTTTTAAATTTGTCATTCGGCACCTGAAATCCTTTTTCAATTTTTGAAAGAAATGAAGGAGTGCATTCAAGCTGTTTTGCAAGTTCATTTTGCTTAAGACCTTTTTCCATACGGAAATGCCATAAATTATTTTTAAACTCATCATCAGCAGTATTTTTCTTAATATTTACATCAGGGAATATTACTGATCTCGGTTCATTTAAAAAATCAGAGCATGCATCCATAAATTTTTCAGTTGGATCCTGTATGCCTTTTTCCACCTTGCACAGATATGACGGCGAAACTGAAAGGGCTTTAGACATTTCAGTCTGCTTGATATTCTTTTTTCTTCTGATGTATGGTATCTTATTGCGCAAGAAAATTCCCCTGATTTAATTTTTTGAAATTTCCGTATCAAGCTTTATATTAAAAGTAAAAATTTTCTGTATTATATTATTTGAATAATCTTCAGCAGTAACTGTTATTGTATTTTGTCCATCTGCATACTGGATGTCTTCAATTTTATAATAACCTTTATTATCAAACAAATTATCATGGTATTTTCCTGACAGTGTCAATCCATTTTTGGAATTTGAAATCTTATTAAAAATAGTATCAGCAATGGTTTTGCCGTTTATTTCCACTTTTAATTTATAAACTCCAAGTTTTTCCCCGCCGGATATTGTATCATGAATAGAAATCAAAAGTGGATAATGTTTTGTTAATCTTATATCTGTTCCGGAACGTAGCGTAATATATTTCTCGTTAATTTTTATATGAACATCTCCTACAACAGGAGGATTTTTATCTTCAGGTATCAAATCAGCAGACATGGGATTATATGAATTGAACAGATCATCGAGCAGCGTAAAATGCAGGTGCTTTCCGAATGAATGTCCTGTATTCCCTGCTGTTGCTATCGGCTCGTTTATTAAACAGTCTGTCTTTACGGGCATTGTATCTTCAAGATGCATATATAAGGAATATCCTTTGTTGTGGCTGATAACCTTGAAATTTCCTCCGCCTTTATAATTATCCATAGGAAATTTAGACTTATCCCAATAGAACAATAGTTTTCCATTTTCAGAAGGATAAATTTTTCCATCTGCATTTGTCATGTCAATCCCATCATGGAAATGATCCCATCTTGATTCAGCGTATGTAGAAGTGAGTTTCCCGCTTTTAAGCGGCCACTGAATTGCGTAGTTAATTGATATTGCTGAAATTAAAAAAGTAATAACCAAAAATCTTTTCATGGATTTTCCTGTTTTTTTTCTTTTTCCGGCTTAATGTGTATATGACAATATTTTCCAGGTTCTGTTCCGGATAAATAGACCTGTTCCGCGGATTCTGGACATTCTCCATTTTTGCCAGCCACTTCTCCCGATTCAAGACAAATTTTTTCCCTGCTCGTAACATCCTGAGGTATTGAAAAATCATCCGGTTTTTTTGCATTATAAACTGAAAAAATATATTCAGTAAATACAGGGGCGGATATAGAACCACCTGCGGCATGAGGCCCGAGTGAAATTGATCCCTGCTTGTTTCCGATCCACACAACAACTGATAAATCAGAAGTATATCCTGCAAACCATGCATCAGAATTATTTGAAGTCGTACCTGTTTTCCCTGCAATCTGGAAGTTGATTTTTCTGCCTGCAACAGTTCCATATGCAGTTCCGTTTTTCTCAAACACTCCTCGAAGCATTGATACTGTCACAGCTGCTGCACCTGAATCAATTATACGCCCAATACTTTTTCTTTTTTCTTCAATCCTTTTCTTAACATCCTCTTCATTATCCCAAATAATATTTCCGCTGTAATCTTTAACCTGTTTAATTCCATAAGGTTCAATAAAATCACCGCTATTTATAATGACCGAATGTAAAATGCAGTTTTCCAATGGCGAAATTTCATATGAACCCAGAGCCATAGAGAGAGTTTTTTTAAACCGGGTAGATGTTTCTGATCTGCTTAAATTGAGGCTTTTTTCTATAAAATCAAATAACCTGTCATAGCCTGTTTTCTGCAAAACTTTAACTGCAGGAATGTTTATCGATTTTTTTAAAGCATCCCTTGCTGTAATTTCACCTATGTACTTGCCATCGTAATTTTTTGGTATATATTTTTTTTCAAATTCAGTGCGTTCATCAATTAAAATTGTTGATGGAGTTATATCTCCTGCTTCAATTGCAGCAGCATAAATAAATGGCTTGAATGATGAACCAGGCTGCCTTTTGATCTGGGAAACATTATCCTGCTGATTAAAAGGAGTGAAATCGTATCCGCCTGTATAGCTTATAATTTCTCCTGTTTTTGGATTTATTGCGATCAGTGCTCCTTCAATATTCTGCGATTTTTCAAGTTCCATTTTAGCGGTAGTTTCATTCCTGAATTTTTTTGAATGCTCTTTATGATAATTTCTCTGTCTTTCTATTGCCCGCCTGAGAGAAGCCTGGGCTATATCCTGTTTTGCTGCATCTATTGTCGTGTATACAGAAAGCCCGCCTTTTTTTAAAGCATCATCACCGAATTTCTGTACAAGCTGGCGCCTGATGGTTTCAACAAAAAATGGCGCGCGGTTTATTCGATAGGAACTTTGAATAAACTTTCCAATAAGTGAAACAGCTTTTCTGTTTTTTTTATCAATCACGACATCCCATTTGCGGATGAATTTTTTATATGACTGTTCTGCCCTTTCAGGTGATAAATATCCAGCTGCTTTCATTGATTTTAAAATTACTTCAGTTTTCCTTACAGAATTGTACATGTTTGATATTGGCGAATAGTATTTTGGATTTGATATAGCTGCAACAATCATTGCAGATTCCGCTTCATCGCATTCGCTTACAGATTTTCCAAAAAACATTTTTGAGGTAGATTCTACACCATATGAGCCATTGCCGAAATAAATTAAATTGAGATACATGGATAGGATATCCTGTTTGTCGTATCTTCTTTCAATTTCAAGGGCGCAAAAGGCTTCATAAATTTTTCTCTTGGCGTTTCTTTCCATATCAGTAAAAAGAACTTTTGCAAGCTGCTGGGTTATAGTGCTTCCGCCCTGAGCAATTCTTAAACTGATAATGTTCACACCCATTGCCCTAAGTATGCCTTTAAAGCTGATTCCTGGATGATTGTAAAAATCCCGGTCTTCACTTGAAATAACTCCGACAATAACCCATTCCGGAATACTTTTATATGGAATTATTTCCCGTTTTTGTTCAAAAAATTCACCTATTATTTCATTGTTTCTGTCATATATTCGGGTTGGTATGTCTACTGCTTTTGCGCTGACATCGAAATCCCTGTATGAATATGTTGCCCCTTTATGAAGTTCTTCTGTTCTATCAATCAGCTGTTTATATTTGGATAATTTTTTCAGAGTATCTTCCCTGTCAATGCGCCAGGTTATAAATATTATTATAATATAAATTATAACTAATAATAAAAACAATCCCGGCACATAAAGAAATACAATTTTTTTATGTGTTGAAATCCAGTTTAAAACTTTTTTAATTTTATCTGTCATATCTTATTATATTTTTTTCCTGATAATTGTCCGCAAGCACCCTGAATGTCTGAACCGAGACTTTTTCTGATTGAAACAGGGACATTCATTATTTCAAGCTGTTTAATGAAATCATCAATTTCTTTGTGAGTTGGCGTTTCCAATCCGTGTGTTCCGGGATTTAATGGAATTAAGTTAAGTTTGATTCTTGAATAACGGAACATTTTTTTTAATCTTTCTGTATCTTCCTTTGATATATTATCTTTTCTCATAACATATTCCAGAGTAACGCGATTTTTTGATACAGGAAATTTCTTTTCGAGAAGTTCTGCTATTTTTTTCATTGAGTTTTTTTTCTCAACAGGCATATTCATGATCCTTTTTTCAGGAAGCGTATCATTTAAAGATATAGCTAAATTATATGGCCTTTTCTCCTCGATAAAACGTTCAATTCCTTTTAAAATGCCGCATGTTGAAATTGTAATTTTTCTTACAGATATGTGAAAACCGAAGGTGTAATTCATGATATCACATGCTTTAAGTACATTGTCATAATTCATAAATGGCTCGCCCATTCCCATGAAAACTATATTATTGTTAAAAAGTCCTGAAATTCTGCGGACATTGCATAACTGGTCAAGAATTTCTCCGGTTGATAAATTTCTGAAAAAGCCGGTTTTGCCGGTTTCGCAGAATACGCATTTCATGGCGCATCCAATCTGGCTTGAAATGCATACAGTCAGCCTTCCGTCATTTGACCCTTCGTTTTTAATTAAAACAGATTCGATGAAATGGTTGTCGTGTGTTTTGAATAAATATTTTTCGCTTCCATCCTGGGAAGAAACAAGTCGGTCTTCGAGCTGTAATGGTGATAGGTTGAAATCTTCACCAAGCTTTTTTCTCAATACTTTTGAAAAATTAGTGAAATCCTGAAATGATATTGCATTCCTTTCGTAAAGCCAGTTAAAAAGCTGTTTTGCCCTATAAGGTTTTTCTCCAATAACAGCAAAATATTCTTCAACTTCTTCAAGCGATAAATCTTTTATAAATCTTTCAGCCATTAATCTCCTTCAATTCAAATAAAGCCATTTTGTTGTCAGGGTCAATGTTAACAACTTTTTCGAATGTTTTAGTTGCGTTTATAATATCGCCTTTTTTCTTATAACACATGGCAATCGCAAAAAGTGCAATGACATAATTGGAGTCAATTTCAAGTGCTTTTTCATAATTTAATATTGCATTGTCATAATCAAACATCTGATAATAAGAAGATCCATTAATGTAGAAAGCATGTTTGTTTCTTTTATCATTTGCAAGATACTTTTCAAAACTGGATATTGATTTTGAAAAGTTATTGATTCTGAAAAAATTTTTCCCGAGATTGTAAAGAAGCTTCTGGTTGTTGGGATATTTTACCAATCCTTTTTCAAGGAGATCAATTGCTTCTGTATATTTATGAGTGTTTATAAGCTTTTTGGATGTTTTAATAATATCTACAGCTTCATCCCGGGCAAGCTCGATAACTATCAGTGTTATATCATCCTCTACGGATGCATTGCCGATATGCCTTTGAACATCTTCAAGAATGAAATTGGCAAATTCATCAAGCGGAAGTCTTCTGTTTACAATTATTACTTCTTCAAGCCTCGCATTTGAATAATCTTTTCTTCCTTCATTATTTGCTTCAGGGATTCCGTCAGTATATAAAATAATTCTGTCGCCGTAATTCATCTTAACCGAAAGTTCGTCGTAAGATTCACTTGCTTCTTCAATAGCTCCAATGAAAAGACCGTTTGTATCAAGAAGCTCAATTTTGCTCTCTTCAGTTCTCAATAGAATTGCTTTCTGATGGCTTGCATTGGAATATACAACATTATATTCTTCATCAATGGCAACCATGAAGCATGTCATATAATCCTGTGTCTTAACATGATCGAGAATGTTTTTATTGACATCCTGGAATATCCTTCTCGGTGAATCATATTTGATGCTTGCGTTTGTGAATGATATTTTCGCCATTGTTGTTACAAGAGCAGCAGGAATTCCATGACCTGATACGTCCGCTATCATAAATCCGAATTTGCTGTTTTTCAGCTGATAAATGTCATAAAAATCCCCGCCGATTTTTTCCATTGCTATATAACGTACGCAAAACTTCAGCTCATTCCAGTCTTCAATTTTTGTTGGAAGAATGCTCCGCTGGATAATGCTTGCCATATCAAGCTGTTTCTGCATCTGGTCGTCTTTGCCTTTGAGATCTGAGAGTGCATTTTGAAGTTCATTTGTGCGCTGTTCAACTTTCTGTTCCAGATTTTTTCTATGACCTTCAATTTCCCATGACATCTCCATTAATGCAAATTCTATTGATGCGAATTCATTTTCAAGAGACATTACATTAAAGTTTGCCTTACCTCCGGCAGCAATTTCCTTTGTTACTCTCCTGAGGTCACGTAAAGCTCTAACAATAGAACTTGTATTAACCTGCATGATTACAATTCCCGCAATCATTGAAAGAATGAAGTTAACAATAATAAATCCGATGTTATAATCCTCATTAAGTCTGCTTTTTTCCATTAGAGCAGCAAAAGATAGAAGAGTTATGATCATCAGCATAATGAAGAACATGAACTTGAACCTGATTCCAATTAATGCTCTTGGTTTTTGAGGCTGGCCTGAAAGTATTATTTTATTATAAATTAAAGTTCTTTCCTGGTTGGTAAGATACTCTGCTGAAAGATATGATATCATTGTATTAAGCATAACTACAAGCAGCATTGAAATATTTATTATTTTCATGATATCAATAAAATTTTCGTAAGAAATTGAGCCTTTGAATTTATATTCATAGAATGAAAAAGCTGCAAATAATATTCCAATCAGGGAACTGTTTACAATGGCAAGAATTGCAGTTGATAGTGGAAGGTCTGAAATATAGTTATATAATTTTTTTAATTCATCATTGGACACATTGAAATTTATTTTAAAGGAAGTATTAATTATTCTTAAAAATTTAAAAAGTGCTGGAATTTTAATAGGCGTAAAAAACCCATATTCAAGAAAATAAATTAAAGATACTGCAAACATCGATACAGGAAGCCATTTATATACCAGCTTGATTATTATTTCATAAGGGAAAACAATAAAGGTACTGCCGAGAAAGTACCCTAAAAATGTTACTACTCCGCCTATTATGATAGTATAAAATGATATTGCGAAAGTATAACTTATGTTTTGAGCGATGAAATAAAATAATCTCATAGATATTCCTGTTTTTAAGTTAAATTAAATATTCAAAAAGCTTAAAATTGAATCGTTTTGTTTCTTTTTATCATCCTGGGCTTAATTATGTCAAAAAGAAAATATTTTATTTTTTATCGCGATCTTGTGAAAAAACATCCTTTGCGCATCTGAAACCCGCGCTGTTATCTTTATAAAGATTTGGAGTTCCTCCAATCTCTCTATTGCTAACTCTTATTTTCATTCTGTCAGATGTGAAATTACCGCCTCTGATAACTTTATACTGTTTGCCGAATTTTCTATCAATAGTTTTATTTCCCGAGTAAGGAAGATACCAGCTGGATGTCCATTCAGATGCATTACCGGCTAAATGAAGATGCCCATATGGTGAATTTACTTCCTGAAACGAATATACAGGGAAAAATCCCGGTGTTGTTTTTGAATATTTTTCTTTAATAAAACGCCCAGTTTCCTCTTTAGCCCAGAATTCTGAACAATTAGATTTTTCAGCATTAAATTTTCCATCCCATGGGTATGAATTTTCTTCAGTGTCTTCATCAATACCCCCTGTTCCCTTTGCAGCCTTTTCCCACTCCTGTTCTGTTGGCAGGCGTTTACCTGCCCATTTGGAATATTCAACTGCTTCATAAAAAGTAACAATTACCGGAAGATCTTTTAATGATTCATCGTAAATTCCGTTCTCCCATGATTGAGGCGCAGGGGAATTTGTTTTTTCCATGAATACTTTATAATTTGAATTTGAAACTTCAAGTTTATCAAGATAAAATGGCGGTACAAAAACTGTTCTGGCAGGTTTTTCATCCGGATCTCCATTATTTGATCCAAGAATGAATTTACCTTCCGGAACTAAAATCATTTCCCGAGAATCGGATTTTGTTATAATTGTTTTCCTGTATACATTGTTTGTAATTTTAAAAGGTTCAGGGGATACGAATTTTCCTGACGTTTGAACAGATAAAACAATTTCATTCCCGGCTTTAATTTTTGAAATATCAGACTGATTGTATAGTGAAATTTCCGATGAAGCTCTGTATTTCCAGTTATTCATATTTACAGGTATATAGTTTAAAATTTCCGCTGTGCCGATAATAGTATTTTCAAATATCAGCATATATTTTATATTTTCAGGTTTCTTTTTAAAAAGAATATTTGCTGAGGAATTTTTTCTAAGAGATTCAATATATGCTTTTATCTCATATTTTTCTGAATATGCCTGCGGAGCAATAAATATTAAAAAAAATATTATTGTTAGAGATTTCATTTTCATTTTTTTTTACCTCTCGATCTGATTGATGATTTCTTCAATTTCAACAGGTTTTTTCAGTGTAATAAATTCATTTGAATATTCCGCTGAATGAGTTTTATATTCATTTTCATCAAAAATAATAATTGTTTTTTTAAATAATTGAGCATAAGACTTAAAAATTGAATATTTAAGAAATATATCCCTGATGCATGCAAAGTCAATTATTATACATTTATATCTGTCATGAGATTCGAAACTTTCAAGATTATTGAATTCTATTTTTCTTGTTTTGTAACCGACATCGTGCAGCATTTCTTTTAAAACAATTTCAAGGAAAATATCTTTTACTGTAATAAGAATATTCCCGTGTTTGGGTTTTCGTTTATCAATTAATATTTCAGAAGATCTGATCTGATCTATTGTGTTTAAAAATTCTATAGATGGAAATGATACATTTACAATAAGATTGTTCTCGCTTGTAAAATTTCTTACATTTATTATTCCGCCTAATTCTCTAAGGCTGTTTATTGGTGTGCTGAGTCCTATTCCTACATTATATTTTGACCCTTCGTAATAGGTAAAATAAACTTTTTGAATTTTATTTATTCCGGGAAATGAGTCAATCAGATTATGAAATTTCATCTCTATATTAACATTTGAGGAATCTTTTTTTATGGATATTGAACATGATGATTTCTCATCCATGAATAAATAAATTGATAAAAAAAGATGATGAAGTGAATCAGTGAAAATTTTCTGGTCTATTACAATAATGCATTCCTCAGATAATGTCTTTATATCAATTGAACTTATTAAAAACATAGTTTCAAATTCATTTGATATTCTTTTTACAAGAGGAACAACATCTATTTCCATATATTCACGATTATAAACAATTTCACTCATGTCTGTTTTTTCATCAAACAGTGTTGTTGCAAGTGTGAGAAGAGAATGAAGCACGCTTTTATAGTCGGATGGCACTTCATCTTTAAACCAGATTGAAGACTGATTAATTAAGATATCAATATTGATATGCAGTATATTACTCAGTGTGATTCTTTTCAGTTCATTTTCTTCATTTAAACGTAACAGCGAATTTTTTATTATTTTTTGAACGTGCTGTTTCATCATATTCTATTTTCCGGATGATTTGGGATCCAAAGCATCCTGTAAACCTTCTCCGAGTATATTATATGCTGTTATGGTAATGAAAATGGCAAGGCCGGGGAATAAAGTCAGCCACCAGGCAAAATCCATAAAATCTCTTGATTGGGAAAGAATGTCCCCCCAGCTTGGAGTTGGAGGCTGAACTCCGAAACCGAGAAAACTCAGCGATGATTCAACCAGAATCGTTGATGCTATTCCAAATGTGGCTGAAACAAGAACCGGAGGCAGTGCATTGGGTAGAATATGTTTTAATATAATCCAGTAAACTTTTGCGCCTACTGCTCTTGAAGCTTTTACGAAATCAAGTTCGCGGATTTTAAGAAATTCTCCCCTGACAATCCTTGCAATTCCGGTCCAGCCTGTTATGCCTATTACAATCATTACGCTGATAAGGCTTGGTCCCCACAATGCGAGAATTGTTAATATCAGAAAAAAAGAAGGGAAACATATTACAATTTCAATAAAACGGGATATTATAAGATCTGCAATTCCGCCATAGTATCCTGCAATAGCGCCGATTATTATTCCAATAGAAAAATAAATAAACACTGCAATAAATCCTACAAATATTGAAACTGTAGTCCCGTGAATCATTCTTGCGGCTAAGTCTCTGCCCTGCTCGTCAGTTCCAAGTATATGATCCTTTGATGGAGGTGCGACTATCGAGTTTAAATCGTATTCAGAGTAGCTGTATTTTATCGGAGGAAAAATTTTGAATCCCTTGTATTTATCGAGCCGCAGATCTTTATTCGCAAGGTCGCTGTTGTTGAAAATTATCGGCAGATAAACTTTACCTGAAGTTTCATCAATAAAAATATAAGGCTTGCTGTTCGATATCAGCGGAGCTGCAATTGCAATTACAAAAAGCATCACTACAACAGTAAGAGCTGCCATTGACAATCCGCTCTGCCTGAAGTTCTGCCACACTCTCTGTTTATATGATAGGCTCATGCTTTTGTATCCAGTCTTATTCTCGGATCAACAAGTGCGTACGCAAGATCCGAGGAAAGTATTCCGGCTAAAGTAAGCAATGCGGATATTGATGATATTGCCATGATAACAGGTATGTCTCTCGAGAGTATCGCTTCAAAAGCAAGCATGCCCATTCCTGGAATTGAAAAAATTGATTCAACTATAACGCTTCCTCCAAGAAGTCCCGGAAGCAGAGATGCCATTAAAGTTACAAGAGGAACCATCGAGTTTCGGAATGCATGAATAAAAATTACCCTGTTTTCAGAAAGTCCTTTTGCCCTGGCTGTGGTAATGTACTGCTGGTTAATTACTTCAAGCATATTTGCCCTGGCATATCTGGAAAGAAAAGCAAAACTACCGTATGTAAGAGTAATAACCGGCAATACAAGATGCCAGATAATATTTCCTGCCTTCTGAAAAAAAGGCGCTTTTTCCGCATAATCAGAAATGAATCCGCCGAGCGGAAACATATTCAGGAATTCCCCACCGCTGAAAAAAATAAGAAGAAGTAACGCAATCCAGAAAGATGGAAGAGAGTATAAAATAAAAAGCAGTAAACTTGTGCTTCTATCGAAGAAAGAATTTTTTTTAACTGCTGATATTATTCCAAGCGGGACAGAGATAATATATACAATAACCAGGGTTATAAAATTCAGCAGAAGTGTAATCGGTAGAGCTTCGGCAATTCTTGATGAAACAGGTCGTCCATCTTTCCGGGAAGTCCCGAGATCGAGAACCATAAATTTTTTCATCCAGTCGAAATATCCTATAATAATAGGTTTGTCCAGACCATAGAGCTTTTTTTCCTGATCTACAATCTCTTTCCCGATTGAATCAGCTTTTAAAGCACCCTGCGAATCAAGTTTAAGTGTTGTAAAGTCTCCCGGTGCTAGGCGGATCATTGCATAGGTTACAAGTGTAATTCCGATAAAAGTCGGTATTACAAGGAGAAGCCTTTTAATCAGATATTTTTTCATTAATAGTCCATTCCCTGTATTCAAGACCTGTTATGTGAACTTTTACATTATCAAATTTTTTGCTTACGATTGAAAGAGCAGGCGTACAGAATAAAAAAGTATACGGCTGTTCAATGTAAAGTATTTCATGGAATCTTTTATACATCGCGTTTCTTTTATCTTCATCGAATTCCATTCTGGCCCTGGTGATAATATCGTCTGCTTCGGTATTTTTAAAATAGCAGAAATTAGAACCGTTTTCTGTCTGTGATGAATGCCATATCTGGTATGGATCACCGCTGTAACCGAGGCTCCAGCTCAATGTAACTGCATCAAAATCCCTTTTGTGAAGTTTTTCAACAAATACAGCCCATTCATATTTATTAATTTCCATTTCAATTCCGTTTTTCGAAAGGTCCTCTTTCAGAATTGTTGCAAGACGTTCTGAAAATTTTCTGTTTGAAGGAATCGTAAAGGTAAATTTGAATTTCTTGCCGTTTTTGTCAAGTATGCCGTCTCCGTCTGTATCCTTCCAGCCTGCTTCAGCCAGGAGTTCCCTGCCCCTGATCGGATCATAAGGCCATGGTTTAAGATCATTATTATAAGCCTTGCTGAAAATATAAAATGTTCCTGTGACCTCTTTTCCAAGCCCGAACAGCAGTTTATCCAGAATCGCTTTACGATTAATAAAATGCGTCATGGCAAGGCGGACTTTCCTGTCGCTGAAAAAATCGCTTCTTGCATTCCATCCGATAAAACTGAATTTAGGCAGGTAGTATGTAAGTTTATAATTATGTTTTAAAAATTTCTCGGAATTTGTCTGCCTTATCCACTGGATCTCCCTGACAGCCATTACATCCAGTTCACCTTTTTTCAGCATCTGTAGTGCGACATTATCCTCGGAAATTATTTTATATACAATTTTTTTAAGAACAGGAGGCTTTTCCCTGCTTTTTTCATTGGCAGTCAGGGTGACTCTTTTCCCTGTTTCCCATTTCTCAAGCCTGTATGATCCGGTTCCTACCGGGAATCTGTTGTTTTTATGTGAGTTGAAATCAGTTCCGTCATTGAAAATATGTTTAGGAATAACTGTAATCATCCCGCAAATTTCAAGTGCCTGATAGTATGGTCTGTTGTATTTGAATTCTACTGTATATTTATCAATTTTTACTGCGCTTAAAATGTCTATGAAATAAACTTTAAGTGATGCAGATGCCACTTTCGGATCTTTTATTATATTATATGAATAAATTACATCATCAGCTGTCATTTCAACGCCATCGCTGAAGAGAATTCCTTTTTTAAGGTAAAATCTGAAAGTGCTTTTATCAAGGGAAATTTCCCATTTTTCAGCCAGAAGCGGTTTGAGTTCAAGCGTATCTATATCTCTTTCAATAAGAGATTCATAGATATTTTTATTGATCATTGATTCGTATCCATCTGTGGAAATAATAGGATTTAAGGTACCAGGTTCAGATGACAGATGCATGTAAACTGTATCAGACCTGGTTTCTGAAACTGCAGAAGTGCAGGAGACAATAGATAATATTGCTGACAGGAAAATAATAGAGTAAAATGTTTTATATATGGCGGATTTGATTATAATCATTAAAAGATCAGTCCTTCTTTTTCATTTCATCAATTCATTTTAAAAAGAACACAAGCGCGTGTCAAGAATTATAGCATAATTGTTTATAAAGTGCTCAAGAATAAAAACAATAGAACACGGATGACACGGATAACACGGATTTTTTATGATTTTCAAAAGATTCAATTATTTACTCGAACTTTTGTTTCTCAGTATGATAAAAAAGATTAATCTTTATCCGTGACCATCTAAAAAATCCGTGTCATCCGTGTTCTATTTTTCAATTTTAAAGTAATTTATTTTTAACCCGAACAGCACCATATTTCAAAAAAGATCAAGCTGACGCGATGGATCTCCGGGCTTTCTTTCTCTCTTCGATTCTACAGCAAGTTCTTTTTCTATTCTATCTAAAAGCCGGCTTCTTTTCTGGTCAAAAATTTTGCCGTTATAATTTCTTTTATGTGACCAGGAAAGATAAAGATTCCGCCTGCTTCTTGTAATGCCGACATAAAGAAGCCTTTCCTCTTCAGAAATTTTATTATCATCGAGTTTGCCGAATAATTCAAATGGTATAATATTATCTTCACATCCCGGAATGAAAACATTTTCGAACTCAAGACCTTTTGAAGCATGAATTGTCATAAGCGTTACTGCCTGCGCGCGTTCATCAAAATCATCAATTCCTTCTCTTGTATTGATTTTTCTGAAAAAGTCCTCATAACTGTTCCCGCAATTTTTCGCAAGATTCAGTAATTTTGAAATTTCTTCATCATCGATATTATTTGAATTTGAAATATTCTTTACAACATCTTCTATGGATTTTAAATTATCGATCATCCGAATGGTTTCATTTGAAATTTCAAGAAATTCAGAATGAATATGCCTGTTGTAAAAATATCTTTTAATAAGTCTGATAATTGAAATTGCAGGCTCTGAATTCATTTCACTTGATGTTTCAACTATTTCAACAGGAATACCATGATTTGAAAATGATTCCCTGAAAAGATCAAACATGAATGAACTTCTACATAAAACAGCAAAATCTGAAAAACCAAAATCGCCGGAAGTGCCGTCTGCAATGCCGCTATCCATTGAAAAAGAACGCACTCCGCCTGTCATCTTTTCTATCAGTGAAGCTATCCAGTCAGCTTCACTTTTATCAGTTTCATTTTCCTGAATCAGAAATTCAATTTTTCTATTCTCACCGGTCATCTGCTCTTTTTTCATGAGAATATTCCGGGCTGCTTTTAATAATGCACCTGGTGATCTGTAGGAAATGTCCATTTCAATCTGTATTGATTTCGGGTAGTCTTCGTGTATCTGTCTGATGTAATCCGGACTTGAACCCCTGAATCCGTAAATTGACTGATCAGGATCTCCAATTACAAAAAGATTCGGATTCACACCGGAAGAGATCAGTTTAATGAAATCATACTGCATGGAATTTATATCCTGGAATTCATCAACAAGAATATATTTATATTTTTCAGAGACTTCTTTTCTTATTTCATGATTATCACTCAGTATGATTTTCGGAATATAGACAAGATCAGAAATATCAATTGAATTTCTTTTTTTTAACTCGTCATTATACTTTTTAAATATCTTTGAATCAGAAGGAGACGATGTACCGTTTTTAATTGATTCTATAATTTTAAACTCGCGTATTGATTTTTTTTCGCCTGTAATTTGCGTTATTATTTCAAGGCACTCATCTTTATCCGCAATGTAGAAATTCTGTTTGAGTTCTGCTTTTTCAAAATACTGCTCAAGTAATTTCATTCCGAAAGAATGGAATGTGGATGAAATTACCTTGTCTTCGGTATTGCCACTTTCTGCACGGTCATTGAGCTTAGTCGAAATGCGGTCATTGAGCGGAGTCGAAATGCGGTTATTGAGCGTAGTCGAAATGCGGTTATTGAGCGTAGTCGAAATAAGGCGTTTTTTAATTTCATCCGCAGCTTTGTTTGAAAAAGTCAGAGCAAGAATATTTTCTGGAGCAGTTCCATTTTTTATCAGCCGGATAATTCTTTCTGTGAGAATTCTTGTTTTACCTGAGCCTGGACCGGCTATAACAATGCATACGCCGCTGGTATGCGAAACAGCTTTTTCCTGGTTGGGATTCAGTTTAAGTTTATGCTTTTCTGAACTTATATTTTTTTTAGTTTCAGCCGGATTGATTTTTTTATAAAGATTTTTAAAACTATCAACATCAAACTCGATACTTTTGATTTTATTTAAATTTGATTTTTTTTCTGATGAGAATAGTGCGCCTGCAATAAAGGATTTAGCCTCTCCTTCATTAAAAAGTTTGATTCTGCCGAATTCGCCATCATATCCGTCATCAATTATAACTTCGCCTGCTCTTAGCCTTCTGACTGCTTCAGATAAAATTTCTCCACCATTTTCTTTTATCTCGTCAATTGGAGCTTCAGTTAAAATGTAGAATTCAGAGCCTATTGAATTTATAAGCCTGAAATATTCCTGTTTAATTAATTTTGATGATGAACTTTTTTTATCAAGGATTTCAGCTAAGATATTTGGAAGCTGAGTTATAGATTTAAAATTGCTGCCGGAATATTCCAGAGGAAGCTTTCTGTCAGCAAGTTCTGCAACACGATACATGACGCCCTTTGTAACTTCCTTCCCGCAAACAGGACATATTGAATTATGGTTTAAAGTTTCAAGCGGGTTGAATTTAATTCCATTTTCACCGCAGTTTCTGTGACCGTCATAATGATATTTTCCCTCTTGCGGGAAAAATTCTATTGTACCGAGAAATCCTTCATCACCTTTTAAGGAATTATATATTCCATCATAACTTAATTCTGAATCGAATATATTTGCCTCCCGGCCGAGTTTTTCAGGAGAATGCGCATCGGAATTAGAAACGAGTTTGAATTTATCAAGAAAAGAACAGATTCTGTTCATAGCAGGATCACTCGAGAGCCCTGTTTCAAGTGCGAAAATATTCGGCGTAAGATCTTCGTAGCATTCTTCTATTGAATTAAAACCGGATTTAGATCCAAGCACGGAAAACCACGGCGTCCATATATGTGCGGGTATTAAAAAAGATTTTTCAGAAGATTCAAGATTCATTTCCAGAATAATTTTTGAATCAAGACCGAGAATAGGCCTGCCGTCAGATTCGATGTTGCCTGCCTTAGCAAGTCTGAGCTGCATTTTTTCAACAGCATTAAAATCAGGGAAAATGCAGATATTGTGCACCTTGCGGACTTTATCATTTTTTTTATAAATACTGCTGATTTCTCCTGTTAAAATAAAATAAACCTGATCCGGCATTCCGGCAGTTTTGAAATTCCGGGATTCTTCAAGTATATATTC
Source organism: uncultured Leptospirales bacterium (assembly GCA_964529415.1). Taxonomy (GTDB): domain Bacteria; phylum Spirochaetota; class UBA4802; order UBA4802; family UBA5550; genus CAYMPH01. The sequence continues at coordinate 154,287 of CAZGWD010000007.1, forward strand.
TTTTTTTAAAGAATAAAGGCCATTTCCTGCAGGCACAAGTTTTTCTTTGAGTTCAGCGAGCCACCCGGGATGAACGCAGTCTCCGGTTGCAACAACATTTATTCCTTTTATTTTTGCCCAGTATTCGAGATGTTCAGGAGTGAGATTTTTACTCGTTGCAATTGAGAATCTGGAATGAATATGAAAATCAGCTATGAATTTCATTGCAGTTTTTTTAAATTAACTTCTTTAATTTTATCTGTGCAGTTTTTAATTCCAAGAGCGGAATTGGTGGATTTATAAATTGTACAGGAACTATTATAAAATTCGAGCGCTTTATTAAACTCGCCTTTTTTATAATAAACATCACCAATGCTGTACTGGCAGTTTGCCTGACCTATTTTTATTCCGTTTGATTTATATAGATTCATACCATCCATATAATATTTAAAAGCTATATCAAATGCTGATCTGTTGAAATGAGTGTCGCCCAGCCTGTATAAACAGTTTGCCTCACCTACAGCAGAGTTGTTTTTTTTATATATCAGCAAAGCCTTGCTTAATAATTCCTCGGCTTTGACCGGATTGATTTTCAGGAGATTTGTTTCTCCGAGTTTATATAAACAGTTGGCTTCACCGAGTGCGGAATTAATTTTTTTATAAAGATCAAGCGATCTTTTATACATGACTTCAGCCTTGTCGTAATCTTTTGCATTGATTGCTGTTTCGCCGAGACTGAAGAAAAAATTTGCTTCTCCCATTATTGATCCGTCTTTGCTTAAGAGCTCGTTAGCTTTTATTGAAAGTTCCAGTCCTCTTTTATTGTCATTGCGCCTGTATGCAATTTCGCTTTGTCTTTTTAAGCAGTTGGCCTCACCTGTCAGTGATCCGTCTTTCTGGTAAAGTTTTATTGCCTGAGTGTAGAAATCATCAGCTGCTGCATTGCTGTAATTATAGAAAGCTATTTCGCCCAGGCTTTGAAGACAGTTTGCCTCTCCAAGAATAGAATTAACTTTTTTATATATAGTCATTGCTGTTTTGTATTTTATTTCAGCTTCTCTGTAATCAGCTTTGTTGAAAGCAATGTCTGCAAGTTTATAATAACAGTTTGCTTCGCCAATGTATGAGGATTCAATTTTATAATCGTTCATAGCCTGTTTGTAAATTGTTTCTGCTCTCTGGAACTCGGCATTTTTAAAAGCAATATCGCCAAGCCTGTAAACACAGTTTATCTTGCCGACAGCATCGCCTGTTTCCCTGTAAAGAGAATATGCCTTGTAATAAAGATCTTCGGCATTTTTTAAATTATTGCTGCGCAGCTCAATATCGCCGATCCGTTTTTTCGAATCTGCAATTCCATGCTTTGATTTCAATTCCTCGTAAATAGAATATGCTGAATAGTAATATTCTTCTGCTTTACTGTTGATGCTTTTTCTGAAATAAACATCGCCTAATTTTAAAAGTGTATCTGCTTCTTTAAATCTGATTTTATTTTTTCTAAATAAAATGAGAGCCTGCTGCAGAAGTTTTTCAGCAGCAACATAGTTGTCGCGGTATTTTAACTGGATTTCAGCTGAAAAATATATAGAATAAGCTGCGGTTTCCGGACTTTTTATAAAATTTGAATAATCCTCAAGTGCTGAAACGTATTTCAGTCCTGTATCATCGGAATAATTCTGATCAAGAGAAAATGAATATTCGAGGGCTTTAATTATCCAGTCTTCATCGAATCTGTCTTTGAAAGCGGAATAATTTTTTTTGGGATTTGCGGATTGTTTTTCTGCTGAAATTCCGGCAAGCGTGGATTTGTCGAATTCAGTAAAAAAATCTTTTGCCTGTAATCCGGCTGAACTTGTTAGAATTAAGACAAATAAAAAAAATTTCATCAAATCATCCGACCGCAAATCCGATTAAATTTACAGCTATCAGAATAAAAATAAAAAATCCGGATACCGATATCAGAATATACGGGAAAAAATAAGCAAATAACGATTTTGAAAAACTTAAATTATATAATTCTGAAATGCCTGAAATGGAAATATAGGATGACCACACAATAAAGGCCATTGAAAACAGCAGAAAAAAATAAACCGGTGCAAAATTAATTACAGAAAAAATATAAACCAGAGGAAGAAGAAATGATACTGGAAATTGGGCAAAATTGCATATTGTAATTATTTCTTTAATAGATGATTTATTGCCTGTGAATTCAAGGGAAAATGATGTAAGTGAAGAATAAATTAATATCTGAAGAACTGAAAGCATTGAAAGAAGCACCCAGCCGTATGATATTTTATAGTAAAAAAAACCGGTCTGGCTTGTCAGCATTGATGATGAAATTACATACGCAATAGCTGCAAGCATAGGAGGAATAAAGCTCAGCATAAAAGAAGGCGGATCATTTGACCTGATCAGTCTTGCGAGGGAGCGGGGATCTGTAACGATGTATATAAAAAAATCCGCCCACTTCAGTGATTTAACTGTTTCAATAATCATGATATTATTGCCTGTATTCTATATTTGTACTGTCAGCACGGTTGATAAATTCATTAAGTGTATTCAATCCTTTAAACATACCATCCATGCTCATCATAAACTGCTGGAAAGGAGACTTTATTCCTTCATAAACAGGGGCATCAGATGGAAGCTTTGCAAGTTCTTTTGCCTTATCAAGAGCTTCCTCGTATGTACCAAGTGCATCAACAAATTTATGTTTAAGAGCTGTTTCACCTGACATTATTCTTCCATCTGCATATGGCTCAATGTCAGTTATACTCATGTTTCTTCCGAGAGAAATATCTTTTAAAAATTTTCTGTAGGACGAATCAATCATTTCCTGCAGTAGAGCTGATTCAGCATCTGTAATGTCTCTTGTTGATGAGAAAATATCCTTATATTTTCCGCTTTTAATTACATTCAGGGAAATTCCAAGTTTTTCCATAAGTTTTTTGACATTCGGCGACATTGCTATTACGCCAATTGAACCTGTAATTGTTCCGTGATTTGCAAAAATATAATTGCAGGCTGAAGCTGTGTAATATCCGCCTGATGCAGCGATTTCTCCCATTGAAGCTACTATAGGAATATTCTTTTTCCTGAGTTTCCATATTTTCTGGTAAATTTCCTGTGTCGCAGCTACAGTCCCGCCAGGTGAATTTATCCTTATAATCACGCCTTTAATACTGGAATCTTTTTCAATATCATCAAGCTTCTTTATTATTGCTTCCGCACCTGAAGGAAAACCGAAAGCGCTGCTGCTTCTTGCAAAATCAATTGAGCCCTCAATGCGTACAAGAGCAATTCCAGGGCCGAATTGAAGACCCCGCACACCGCCTGTTTTTTTTTCTTTTTCAGGAATTTTCATTCCTATATCAATAATTGCAATAACTGCCGAAAAGACAAGCATCGCAAGAATTGAAATCAGTATTTTTCTGTTTCTATCCATTTTATTATTCCCGAATTAATAGTTTGCTTTTCCAACGCATCTGCATATATAAACATTATCTTTTTCAGCTGTACAGGAACCTTTTTTAGCCAGTGTTTTAAGGCTTTTATCAACTCCCTGGCAGTTGCAGTAACTGACAATATACAATTCTTTTCTGCTGATATTGGCTTTTGCGGACAATTGAGCTGTAAACTGCTCATCTTCACAGATATAAATTTCTGCAAGCTGATAATTTGCACTGTGAAGCAAAAGAATCATTCCGGAAGAAAAAACAAAAAGTAATGAAATTATTATTTTTTTCATACTGCTGCCTTTTTCCTTATTTTAAATTTTGAGGGGAACTGTAAGCCGAATTCTGTTTAAACAGTCATCTATCTTGCCTTTATGTTGCCATAAAGATCTTTGCGACCTACCCTCAGCCTCGAGCGGGCAACTCTCAAACGGCTGATGCTTGGCCTTGCACCGGATGGGGTTTACAATGCCGTTTTCATTGCTGAAAACGCGGTGAGCTCTTACCTCGCCTTTTCACCTTTTCCACTTCACCCCTCAACCCTACTTTCCGTTTAAAGAAAGGCTGGGGGGTGAAGTGGTAGTTTGTTTTCTGTTGCACTATCCATCGCTTCACAGCGCCCGGGCGTTACCCGGCATCCTGCCCTGCGGTGTTCGGACTTTCCTCACTGCCTTGCGGCAAGCGCGACTGTCCGTTCCCCTCAAGGTTAAACATACAAACCAACACTATTCAAGTCAAGATACTTTATTTTAATATTACAGAATTTTAACAGGCAAATTTTATCATGTAATTGGAAAAATTATGAAGATTTATATCCGGATGTTTTTATATGCTTTTTATTCATTCAAAATTTAATTGACAGAGATTATATGCGTATAAAATGTGTTTTATATCTATGGTGAATGTAGTTCAATGGTAGAGCCCTGGATTGTGATTCCAGTCGTTGCGGGTTCGAGCCCCGTCATTCACCCAGTTAAAGTATTATAAAAAACCTTCATTGTCGTGAAGGTTTTTTTATACCTTTAATTCCCTTGACATTTATATAATAATCCATCTATATAATAAAACAATAAGGTTTAAATTTTATTTAAAAGGAGATTTTTAAATGAAAAAGTTTATTTTTGGATTAACAGCATTATTATTTTCTGTTTCAATTATGACAGGATTTGCTGCAGGTGGAAGTTCCGGATACGAAGGAAGTGATAAAGAAGCTGACAGAAAAGCGGCAATAGCAGAAAAAAAAGCTCATAAAAAAGAAAAAAAAGCTGAAATTAAAAAGAAGAAAGCTGAAGCAGCAAAAAAGAAACAGATAAAAAAAGAAAAAACTGAACCTAAACCTGAAGGACAATAATATTTTAATCATTCTAACTGGTATCTGCAGTTTACATGATTGAAGATACCAGTTTTTAATAAAATTTTAACGGCTTTTAATTACAATTACCGGCGCATCTTCCCCTTCGAGTTTTTTTAAAATACCGAGAGGGTCATCTCTCAGCAGGAAAAATCTTATCCCGTAAATATATGGTTTCTTTTCTTTTATCCTTTTAGGATTTTTTGAAAGCTGATCATTCATGTAATCGATAAAAAGCTCCTTTTTAACTTCGGGTATTCTTGAATGGATCATATAAACTTTATCATTTTCAACAAATGCAAAACCGAGATGACCCACCCATTTTTTTTCTGACTGGTTTGTTCTTATTAAATTAAATAAATAGATATTATTTTTACCTGAGTTTTTATCAAATAATATAAGTTTTGTTAAAATATCAGAAGTTTTACTTTCATGAAAATATGAAAATTTAACTTTTTCATCAGGAAAATTTCCTTCTCTGTTATTCATTGTAAAAAATAAATTTCTTTCAACGGTCTGTTCGTAAAATAGAAGATTTTCTTTTGAAAGGCTGCTGTTTATATCTTCTATAATCCAGGAATTATTTTTTTCCCAGTCAGCTTCAAAAAAGTGGTTTCTTGTTTCCCAGCCTACCAGTCCATTTTTATATCGTATCCGCTGTAGTGATACAAAATATGATCTCCAGGAATTTGACAATGATAGAGCTATTGAATTTTCAACAAAAGTTACGCAGTCACTTTCATCAAGATTATACATTGCTTTTTCAGACGGGACTTCGAAAGGAAATTCTCCAGAAGTGCCTTCAACATGAGGCTGACCAACCTGTTTTTCAGCTATTATCTTCAGCCTTTTTGAAAATAATTTTTCCTGTTTATATTGCCATGATAAATACAGATTAATTTCTTCAGGACTTAAATCGTAAATATATTTATTTATAAAATTATTCGGAGAAGAATCATCACTATCCGAAAATTGTTTTTTTTCAGGTTTTGAACAGGCTATGAAAAAAATCTGTAAAATGATAATTAAAAAAAATATTTTTTTCATAGCAGCACATTCACAGCATTGTTATTGTTTAGTAGAAATTATGCCAAGTTCAAAGGCCTGTTTTTTAATAATTTCATTTCCGGAAATTTCACCTTTTTCGGATGCAGATGCCATAACAGTGCCGAGCCAGCTCATTTTTGTCATATCAACTGTTGATTTGAAGCTGTGAACTATTGGATCAGCAGTACTGACATTTGTGTCCCCGCAAACAGTAATAATTCCTATTCGTTTTCCTTTCATAATCGGATAATAATCCTTATGCCAGCGCCAGTTGGCGTCAAAAAAAGCGCACCATCTGTCCAGATAGGCTTTCATCTGCGCAGTCATTGACCAGAAATATACAGGCACACTGTGTATGATGGCATCTGCCTCAAGAATCTTTTTATGGATATCCTGCATATCATCTTTAATTGCGCAAATTCCAGTTTCGTTGCATTTTTTGCAATCTTTGCATCCGGATATTTTTTTTCTGTCGAGTATTATTTTTTCAACTTCAGCTCCAGCTGATGCGGCACCTTCTAAAGCCTGATCCAGAAGAATATCGCTATTACTGCCAACTCGCGGGCTTCCCATTATTCCAAGAACTTTCATGATAATCCTCCGGGTAATTCAATCGTTAACGGCTATTGTATATTTTTTTATGCATCACAATCAATGTCATATATGTATATATTGCTGATATCTGTAAAATCATTGTTTTTATATCTGATATTAATTTTCTCTGCTTCTTCTTTTGCTTTCATATAAACAGATGAAATCTTATCCTTAAGCATGTTGCCGTGTTTGATATAAAATCTCGAAAGAAAAAAATAAACAAGAGCCCCTTCAAGATTTGATGTATAATTTGTATCCCAGTTTTCTTTGACAACTCCAGGGTTTCCAATTACAAGCGAAAATGGCGGGACAACAGTACGCGGTTTAACATTGGCTCCTGCTGCAATAACGCTGCCCTTCCCTATAACGCAATCGTTTTGTAATATGGAATTCATGCCTATGACAGAACAGTCTTCTACTGTGCTGCCGTGAATTACTGCCCCGTGTCCAACAGTTATAAAATTTCCGAGATTTACCGGATGACCTTTATCTCCGTGAATAACGCAATTATCCTGAATGCTTGAATAGCATCCGATTGATATGCCGGTAAGATCAGCACGCAGAACAGCTCCAGGCCAGATTGAAGAGTTTTCCCCGATTGAGACATCTCCAATAACAAATGCCCTGGGATCGATATATATTGTAGAATTCATTTTATTTTATTATTTATTTATCAAACTGATTGTCAATAGTTTATTAAATTCTCTCCATGGCTTTGATAATTTCATAAATAATTTCATTGCATGGTATTGATACTGAATTCTGCCTGCCGTATTCTATAATTTTGCCATTGATATAATCGATTTCAGTGTTTCTGTTATATTTAATATCCTGATACATGGAACATAAATTTGATGCGGTTTTTCTGCATACGTCCATTGTAATATTGATCATCTCTTTTTCGTTTAAATTAATATTCATTGAATTTGCAACTTCAACTGCTTCATGAATAATTTTACTTTGCACATCAAGTGAATATTTATTATTTAATATTTCACCGTTTGGAATAGATAGAATTGATGCAATAGGATTTATGCCGGCATTTACAATGGCTTTTATCCATACAGCTTTATCAGGATTATCTGTAAATTCTGCATTAAAACCTGTTTTTTTAAGCAATTCAACTACAGATAACGCATTTTTTTTATTTTTCCCTCCGAGAGTTATATCTCCCTGCCCGCCGAATTTAACTGTATTTAAATCGGTCTTTGAAGCTCCATAGGATGTGGTGCCGTACACTACCCGGTCTTTATCAAAATGTTTAAACAATATTTCATTATTGCCGATACCGTTTTGGAGAGAAACAATAATACTATCACTGTCCAGTTGATTGATTATTGAATTAACCGCGTCTTCAGTTGAATAACTTTTTATAAAAAGAAAAATTATTTTACAGCCTGAAATAATGCCTGGATTACTGTCTATGATATTGTCATAACTATCTGTTTTTATCAATTCACAGTCATCTATTGTTTTTATACCTGAATTTTTTATTGCTGAAACTATATCTGTGTATTTTTCATAAATAGCAAAATCTATTCCGCTTTTTTTAAAATAAGAGGCAGTCAGGAGACCCATGGCTCCTGCTCCGATAATTGCTGGTTTCATCTTAAAATCCTATTTTAAATTTAATTAAAATAATACATTATGATTAATTTTCCAGTTCAATATAAACTTTGTCAATAATTATAGTTTAATATTTTCAAATAGAAATTTATTAAACCCTGATAAGACGATCTGGATAAAAAAATATTGATTTTTTTTATAGTAGGTTAAATTTAAAAAAATATTTCTGAAATTATACTATAGTGAATGAAATGAATACTGAAAGAAAAATAAAACTCCCGCCGTTGAAAAGGATTCAGGTGGATTTTTATCTGAATCGTCTTGCAGAATATGGATTTAATTCAGCCTGGTCTGTAGGTTGGTCAGATTATCTTCAGCCTATTCTTTTTGAAAAATTACTGGGAATTCTTAAGAATCTGCCTGAGAAAAGATCCCTATCTCTTCTCGAAGCAGGTTGTGGCCTTGGGGATCTTTTTTTATTTCTGAAACACAGAGGATATACCAATATCTGTTATCACGGGATTGATATAATATCTGAATTAATTTATTCCGGTAAAAAAAAGTATCCACAGGCTGATCTGAAAATAGCGGATTTTACAGATCAGTCTTTTATTGCTGAATATGATTATATTGTATGTTCCGGTGCAATGAATATCATGGCTGCAAAGGACAGATCAGGGCATGAAAAGTATGTAATGGATTTTATTGAAAAAATGTTCTCTCTTTCAAAATGCGGCTGTTCAATCAATCTTCTTGCACATGAAGGCAGGCAATATTTTCCTGAAGACGACAGATTTTACTATGCAGATAGGAGCAGATTTTTTGAATTCTGTTCAGGTTTATCAGCTGAAACTTATATAGATTACAGAGAACATGATTATATTTTTACTATACTCATGTTCAAATAAATATTTACAGCGTAATACTTTTTAAATAAAATTTTTTTCAATAAATATAATAATATACGGGAAATAGTTAATGAAAAATTTTCCTATACTGAAAGGTTTATCATGAGAATAGTTACATTAAGTTTTGATGACGGATTTTTCTTTTCATCCCTCAAAACAGCTGAAATTTTTGAAAAATTCAGTTTAAAAGCTGAGTTTAATATAGTTGTTACTTCAAGTATCGACTCCAAAGACAACCCGGAATGCATATATGGAGATTTCAGTTTATGGAACGAGCTTAATTCAAGAGGTCACTATATACAGCCACACGGTTTCGATCATTCAGATAAAGGAAACATTCCGTTTGAAAATGCAAAAGAAAAAATCAATAATTGCCTGGATTATTTCAATGATAATTTAACGGGTTTTAATCTGGAAAAAACAATATTTAATTTCCCTTATAATTCTTCAAACCCTGAAATTGAAAACTGGCTGAAAACTAAAGTACGTGGATTCAGAACTAAAGGACCTGTTTTTAATGATTTACCATCAATAGGATCATTCAGGTTTACAAGTGATACGGCTGAAGATGCTGAAAATGCATTGGATTCTGAAATTGAAAAACTTTTAAATACAGATGATAAATGGCTTTTATATACACTTCACGGACTTGATGGCCAAGGATGGGGTCATGTAAAGAGCAGTTATCTTGAGAAAACTCTTAATAGACTGCTTTCCATTGATGTAAAAATTCTAACTGTTCAGCAGATAATTGAATTATATGCATAATATATTTTTAATCGTAATTATAAAATCCCTTGCCTGTTTTCTGTCCCAATAAACCTGCCATTACTCTCTTTTTGAGTAAAGGATGCGGCTTGTAGCCGGGACCCAAATCACGCTCCATGGTTTCCATTCCATGCATTGCTATTTCAGCTCCTACCAGATCCAGTAATTTACACGGCCCCATAGGATGTCCTGCGCAAAGCATCATGGCCTTGTCAATATCTTCAGGATTATTCCCTTCCTGTACTAATTTAACAGCTTCATTAATGAGAACATCAAGAAGACGGCTTACAATGAAACCTGCATAGTCAACAGCAATTATCGGTTCTTTACCGATCTTTTTGATAAAATCAAGAACCGAATCCAGGGTATCATCAGATGTTAGCTGTCCTGGAATTATTTCAACACCTTTCATTTGAGGAACAGGATTCATAAAATGAATTCCGATTATATTATTCCCGCGTTTGGTTACGCTTGCAATTTCTGTTATTGACAGAGCCGAAGTGTTTGTTCCAATGATAGCATCAGGTTTGCATAATTTATCGAATTCACGAAACAATTTATGTTTTAACTCAAGATTTTCAAAAACAGCTTCAATAAGAAGATCAGCATTACAGCAGGTTTTTTCGAAATCGGAAATATACTCAATTCGTTTTATGGTTTCATTCATTGCCTGTTCTGTAATTTTTTGTTTTTCTACAATTTTTTTAAGGCTTTTTGATATGTTCGATTTGCATCGATCAAGAGCATCGGTTTTGATGTCATAGAGGATTACTTCATAACCTGCAGCAGCTGCAACCTGTGTAATGCCGCAGCCCATAGCCCCAGCTCCTATTATCGAGACTGTTTTAAATTCTATATTATTTTCCATTAGAACCTTCTTTTTTCAATTCAGATTTAAACACCTTCAGGATTCATGGGTAATGCAATAACAGATTATAGAATATTTTTTGTTTTAGTCAGTATGTCAATTATTATCTTGATTAAATTTATAATTATTAGTATTATATAATAAGAAATAAATATTTAAAATATGAATAATGTTATATTCATATTTTAAATAATCTGAAATATATTAAAAAGAGAGATATATTATGATAAAAGATACAATTTCAAAAATCGAAACTAACATTCAGAATTCCAGGAGTATTGACGATTTAAAAAAAAATGAACTGCTCACTCTTGTCAGCGCTTTAAAAAAAGAAGTTATGGAACTGTCTAATACGAACAAAGAAGATGCTGAATCAGTTCTTAATTTTACAAAAACCTATACACATGAAGCGATCAAATCTGAAAAAGACAATATTCTTTTTGAACTGTCATTAAAAGGCCTTTCTAAAAGTGTTGTGAAATTTGAAGCTTCTCATCCGGATTTAGTTTCAGTTGTAAATTCAATTTGCGTTTCATTGTCTAATAGCGGTTTTTGAATTTTATATGAAATGAGGTTCTGGATCAGGGAAAACGGAATTTTATACAAAGATTCGTCACTAAATAATTTTAATATAAATCTATTTAACCTATATAAATGCCAAATAAAATATTTTTATAAAAAACCGTTAAAAAAGCCATCCCAATGTTAACTTTGTACTATTATCACATACATCCTGTTTCAGGAACTGTTTCAACTCTAATATCTTGTACTAAATAATACTCATTTTATTTTTATTGAAAAATAATAATCAAAATTTTTTGATTTTATAGAAATTTTCAATTAAATTTTATTAAAAAAATAAAACAGGTCAAAATTAATATCAGTAATCAGTCGAAGTTCAGTAATTTGTTTATTTTGATAAAAAACGAATTTTTACATTTAGTACAAACAAAGATATTGACTTTTTACAAATTGGTTCTATCTTAGCATTCATTATGATTAATTTCTTATCAATTGAAGATTTTTATTATATTTTGTATTTAGTTAATTTATTGAAAAGATAAAGAGATAGATAAAACAAATGAAAAATAAATTTACCCAATCGATCGGTTTTAAAATATTATTCTTCTATGTGCTGCTTGCTTTAATAAATACATCATTTGTTATTTTTATCATATTTGAAAACCAGGTTGAACTTATTAGTAAAAATACAAAAATTGAGTCTGAACTCCAGTTTTCCAATCTGATAAATTCTATAAAAAAATTCTCTTCTGAAATCAAGCAGGGAACATTGTTCAGCTACAATCAAAATGAAAAATCAACTGACCAGTTTTTAAAACTTATAAGTCCTCACATTTCAACGTATTTTATAATTTCTGAAAAAAATCAGATTCTTCATAAATCTGAAGCTAAAGCAGATCCTCCGAAAACAATGGCAGAGGATATTCTGAGGTCAATAACTTCAAAAAAATTTACCGGTAAAGAATATTATCTCAGAATAGATGAAAAGAAAAAAAATATATATTGCTATATTCCGCTTGGAGATTTTCAATTAGGAAATACTTTTCTTCTTGCAGTTAAAGATATAAGCAGTTTAAATGAATCATTAAAAAATCTTTACCGCCAGGCTATCTATATTGTTTTAGTGGTTTTATTTTTTCATGCCATGTTTGCACTTGTACTTTTTAAATATATTATAAACCCCATAAAACAGCTAAATGAGGGAGCAAAAAGACTCTCTGAACTGGATTTTGAAAAACGAATTTTATTTCCAGGGAGAAATGATGAATTCGGCTCTCTTGCAGAATCTTATAACAACATGGCTGATTCAATATTTGAAAACTTGAATAAATTAAAAGATGATGCTTATATTTCAAAAAAAAATCAGCTAAAAATGAGTAATTTGACAGTAAAAGACGAACTAACTGATCTTTATAACCGCATATATATGAATGAGCGCATTCAAGAGGAAGTAAAAAAATTTAATAATAAAAAAAGCGTTTCTGCTTTAATGCTGATTGACATTGACAATTATAAAGAGATTAATAATATTTACGGTAATAAATCAGGTGATATAATTCTGCTTGAAATTTCAAAAATTATTATTCGAAACTGTTTTGAAACAGATATAATTTCAAGATTCAGTAATGATAGATTTGCTGTTTTATCCTGTGATTGTTCATTAAAAAATATAAAAAAAATATCTGAAAAAATAAGATCTGATATTGAACAAAATACTGTTATAACACCTGATGGAAAATTTAAAGTTACTGCAAGCATCGGAATATCATTAACTAATTCTTTGAACGATTCTATAAAAGCAATTGACCTGATAAATTCAGCAGATTCAGCTCTGATGCAGGCTAAACAGCAAGGTAAAAACAGAGTGGAAATTGTTTCCTGAAAGGATATCCTTTGTGAAAAAAAGCATTATTACAGTCATTGCGTTGCTTGTGACCTTTATTATCACTACATTTATGCTTATGCTCAATGATATTGTAATTTCAATAAGACTAAATGAGCTGAGAGACAGCCTGCAGAAAATTGACACCAGGGAAGGAAACATTGATCATATCAGTCTGGTTGCTACCTATGAAATTCATAAAAAATTATTCGAGAAAAGGATTACCCAGGACAAGGCTGATTCCTTTGAACAGGAAATTAATTCTCTGTTAATCTTTGAAAAAAATAATCAGCCTCCATTTTCTTCCTTATATAATATCATTTCTACGCCGGCTCTCAAAATGATTAATTTTAACCGTATGATCCTCGGGAAAATGCCTCTAACTTATAACCGCACCGATGATTCGGAATATATTAATATGGACCTGGCATACTTCTATGAGAGAAATTTTCAATTCAAACGGGCTATAGAGCTTTATGAAAAAAGTCTTGAAAATATAAATTTAACAGACAATCTCAAAGCCAGCATTCTGCTGCATCAGGGATACTGCTTTGCTCTTGCCGGCTTCAATGATAAAGCCAGAAAAAATTATAATACCATACTTGAAAAATACATTAGAGAAAACAGCTCGATAACCGCGACAATTTTATTGGGATACCTTGACGGTTTCCATCGGGCACAGCAAAACGTGCTGAACAGTAAAGACGATCCAATATTAAGAAGCCAGAATCTTGTAAATCTTCTGGCATATAAACAGGCCCTTACAATTCTTGAAAAATCCGAGCATGCCGCAAAACCGGATGACCTGCTGCGCATAAAATATTTTAAAGCAAGATGTCTTGGAGGCCTTGGAGAAACCGAAAAAGCTGTGAGCAATTATCTGGAGGTGATAACATCATCTCCTTTATCACAGTATGCCAAATATTCCAACAGAAAACTTTTTATGATCGGATCATCCGGGAAAAATAACAGTATCCTTAAAATATCAAAAGACTTGAATGTGAAAATCAATGACCATGTGCTGACTCAAATGATCAAGGAAAGCGGAGATATTAATGTAGCCGACATCGCGAAACACGATGACACTATCAATATTGACTTACCGGCAGATTTACTTGTAAAAATAAATTCCATAACATCCGAGAAAAAGAAACCTGAAGTACCAAAAAGCAGATATCTTATTATATTAACAAGCGACGGCAATACATTTAAGGGTACACTTATAGAAGATGTTGAAGAATATATTGCCCTTGATACTTCTATTGGAAAAATTCAAGTAAAGAAAGATAAAATAAAAAAAATTACAGAAAAATAAAACATGAGCAATTTTAAAGTCATCTTTATTACAGTTTTGCTCCTGTTCCTGCCCATTATCACTTTTGGTGATATCATTGTAACCAATGACGATATGATTATCAACGGTAAAATTATTAAGGAAGCCAAAGGTGAATATGTTACTCTGGCCAATAATCATGGTGTTTTTAAAATTAAATACAGCAATATTAAAGAAATACAAAGAACAGCGAATTATCAGGAAGATATAAAAGTTTTCAACAAATTGGGGCAAACAGTCGATGAAACAGAGGTAAAAAAAAATTATGAGAAAGGCATTAAAAAACTTGAAGAACAAAATATTAATGAAAATGAGATAAAACCTGAATTAATAATAATTGAACCTGATATTAAAGAGAATGAAGTTGGCTCAATTAAGATAGATCAGGATCCAAAAGATACTGAAATATTTACCAAAGATATAGAAATGGATTTTCAAGAGATCAAACCAGATGTTAAAAAGGCCAAACAGCCTACTCTTGAATTTTTATTATTTCTTTCCCCTTTTATTAATTTTAATTTTAAGCCTTTTGATACTATCATGCCATACGGGTATGGGGTTTTAATTGGAGGAAATATCCTATTTCAAAAAAAATTCATTTATTTACCTGCCGGTACAACTATTGAAATGCAGTATTATCATTCCGGTGAAGCTGTTAAAAAAATAGATGGTTTCCGTTTTGCAGCAGGCCCTATCTGGATTATACCTTTGAAATATCTGAACCTGGCCTTTTCAGTTACATTTGGTGCCGGGTATTATGGTATTAATGGGATTAATGAAAAAAAAGAAGCTTTGAAATTTAATTTTACTTTTGCATCAGGGCCGGAATTTTTTATCTCTTCTTGGATAATTTCACCAAAAATAAGATTTGATTATATACATGATGGAGTTGCACCTTTATTTGGGATTGGGATTTCTCTTGAAGCTGGATACCGTTTTCAATTTTTTTAATAAGAATAATTTTTAAAATAAAATAATGTTTCATTCGGTAGTTGCAGACACAGTTTCATAAGGAATTATATTTCCATTTCCATCCTGCACGAAAACATTAAACCAGTACGTAGTGAGTTTTTTACTCATATGCGACACGCATCCCGTAACATTTGCAGTCCATGCCATATTGTTCACAGCAGAGTTTATAGCATTTTCATAAGTCGCGACATCAGCTGCAATTTCTGATGAATATACTGCATAAAGAAGCTGCGCCTGAGGTGTTTCAATATCAGTAGATGCGGTCCATGAAATGGTTATTTTTTTATTGCTTACAACTGGAACATCATCTATTGTACCGGCTGCAGGAACATTTCCTGTTGGAACTGTATCAATATTTGGGATATACGCTGATACTGCTCCATTCGTGTCCTTTACAAATACATTATAATAATAGCCGGCTCCGGTTGTAATTAAACACTGTGAAATATTTACTGTCCAGTCAAGGAACAATCCGCTTGATGGCAGGCCTGGTCCGGAAATGCTGGCAGATTCCCCAAACGAATGATAAACAATATACTGTAGTCCTGATTCGGGTGTTAAATCATCAGTAGATTTTGTCCATAATATCTTTCCAGCTACAATATTTAGTGTTCCATTGCCGCCGGGAACCGGATTTTGATTCTGGTATGGATTTTCCAGTAAAAAAGCAAATTCATTGCTGGTGCAGGATATAGTCAAAATTAATAAAACTATTGAAAATCCACAAAAAAGTGAACTGAATGCAGATTGAATGAAATTATTTTTAATTTCTAAAAAATCCATTTTTTTTATATCAGGTTTCATAATAACTTTTTTATCCTGATATTCACTCCCTATGTATTAAAAATAATACAGATTTATCAATCTATACAATATATAATAATATTATTTTTACTGAATTTCAAGCTAAGCAGAATTTTTTTATTGATATATAACATTATTTTAGTTTTGATCATTTACAAATTAAACGAAGCTTATTTTAATAAATATTTTGATAAAAGTTCATTTATTGGCATAGGATGTGCAAAATAAAATCCCTGGTAAAAGTTGCAATTGAGCTTTTTGAAAAATTCCACCTGTTCAATTAGCTCAAAACCTTCAGCAATTATTGTAAGATTCAAGGATTTTCCAAGTTCTATAATATACTTGGCGAGTAATTCCTTTTTTTCTTCACCAGGGATTGCCTGAACAAAGGCCATATCAATTTTTATTATATCAACAGGCAGTTCAGCCAAATATGACAGCGAAGAAAAGCCCTTACCGAAATCATCTATAGCAATTAAAAAACCGTTTCTCTTAAGTTCAGAAAGACTTTTATGCGCAAGCAGAATGTTCTCAACAAGAGTGCTTTCAGTTATTTCAAGAATTATCCGGCCTGGATCGATCCTGTGCTGTTTTGCAAATGAAGAAAGAAATTTCCCGTAATCGGAATCTACAATCTGATTTGATGAAAGATTAATGCTTATGCCGATCTGGTTTTTTATTTTCATTTCCATGTCGTAAAAAGCGTTGCGGACCACAAAATTATCAATTTCTTTCATTAGGCCCGCTTTTTTAATCAGAGGTATAAAATTTCCCGGGCCTTTAATATTCGGATCAGTATTGGAGCATCTTAACAGGGCTTCCACATATTCAATTTTTCCACTGATGTTAAATATTGGATGATAAAATAATACGAATTCATCCTTTGAAATACAATTTCTTAAAAGATTAACAGTATGAATTTTTCTGGATGAGCCTTCCTGTAATTCTCTGGAGAAAAGAGAAAAAGAATTTTTATTTTTTTTAGCTATATGTATAGTGCTGTAGGCATTATTCATAATAGATTCAAGGTCATTTCCGTCACGGGGAATGAGAAGAATGGCAATACTTACTGTCAGCATATAAGACATCTCTGAAAGCTTAAAGGGAACCCTCAGGCTTGTTAATATTTTTGATGCAAATATTTTCGCATCATCATCAGTATTTATATCAGGCGATAAAAAAACAAAATCGTCTCCGCCAATACGGTAAAATCTTCCCAGCGGTTTAAAATTGCCTGTCATTCTCAAAGACAGCATTTTTAGTATCTCATCACCTACGCTTTCACCATATGACTCGTTGATGTTTTTAAAATCATCAATATCGAAAAAAACAAGAGAAAAATTCTTGCCTGTCTGTGCGGATTTATTTAGTTCCATCTGCAGTTCTTTTCTGAAGCCGGTAATATTCTGAACACCTATCTCCTGATCATAATATAAATCCTTTCTGATTTTATTCTTAATATTTACAAGCTGGGTGTTGTAATTAATGAATAATTCAAATATTGCGAATGTCATGAATATTATCAATATAGCGATGCTGAAAGACATGAATGGAAAGCCTTTATATAAACTGCTTGAATCCTTACCGGAAAATATTGCAATAAAAAAATAAATAAACGCTATATAGCTGATTATAAGAAGGCCAATCAATATTTTTGTTATAGGGACGCTGCTTTTATTCTGTATCTCTTTTTTTAATAAAATTATTATTGAATACATGAGATATATAAAAAGAAGGATGTTTCTGATCAATAGTAACAGACTGGAGTTATTTAAGTGTTCGCTTTCAATTTGTATGCCTGTAAAGTAATATTGATTTTTCATAAACAAATCAGGTAAAATAATTCCGGAAACTAAAATGGCAAATACAGCAATAATTCCTATCAGAAAAAATATTCTGTTGATTTTTTTTAATTTTGGGGTAAGTTCATAAACCTGGCCGACAAAATATGGTGCAATGAATAGAAATAACATAGGAACGCATTCTTTAAATAATAATAAAAAGTTTGCTGCTTCTTTATCAGGTATGATAGTAGTAAAAACAGATATAAAAATATCACTCAGGATATATATAAATGCAACACAGCTAACAATTAATGAAGACAGGGTTGTTTTTTGAGGCATTTTAATATAATTGAACGCAAACTGTATTACAGAATAAACAATTATTCCGGAGAAAAAAAGTTTCAGGCTATAAAAAAAAATCTGCAGATTTTCCATATTCTCTCGAAATAATCAAAATATCCTTGAGGAATTGCATTATTACAAAATGTCCTTCATGCTTTTACCATGCTGTGCGATAATACACATCAGGTTTCCGATAGGAGGTTATCATTATAAGATACTCTTTTATATAGCTGTCAAGATAAAAAAAATCAGCAAAGTCTGTAAAAATTTATAATGATTTAAATGAATTTATTTATAAATAAATTCATTTAAAAATATAAAAACCCAGTTAAAAATTTTACTTGATAAATAGATGACATACCCTTGCATTATCAACAGACAACACCAAATAACAGCAATCAAACTTTCAAGCAGGAAACCAATATGAGCGGAAACGAATTCACCGGCAGCGAACTATTAAAATCAAATTTTATAAAGGAATTTGTCAGGGAATATCTCCAGAATAATCCCGGCGCACAAATTGTTACCCGCTTCCCTCCGGAACCGAACGGTTATCTGCACATTGGTCATGCTAAATCAATATGCCTTAATTTCGGCCTTGCGAATGAGTTCGGAGGGAAATGCAACCTGCGTTTCGATGACACCAATCCTTCGAAAGAGGAAACCGAATATGTCGATTCGATTCAGGGTGATGTGAAATGGCTCGGCTTTGACTGGGGTAATAATCTTTTTTACGCATCAGATTACTTCGAGAAGCTTTATGATATAGCCGTATTTCTTATTAAAAAAGGTAAAGCCTATGTATGCGACCTCTCAGCAGATGAAATGCGCGATTACAGGGGAACTCTTACAAAACCTGGAACTGAATCGCCGTACCGTAACCGAAGCGTTGAGGATAACCTTGATCTGTTCAAGCGAATGAGAAACGGAGAATTCAAAGAAGGCGAACACACTCTTCGCGCGAAAGTGGACATGTCTTCATCTTATATTATTATGCGTGATCCGGTAATGTACCGGATTCAGTTTTCCCATCACCACCGTACAGGAGACACATGGTGCATATACCCGATGTATGATTTTGCTCACGGACTTTCAGATGCGATCGAAGGGATTACTCATTCAATATGCACGCTTGAGTTCGAGAACAACCGCCCGCTATACGACTGGTTCGTCAATGCAGCAGAGATGCCTCACAAACCGCGACAGATTGAATTCGCACGCCTTTCACTCACCTATACTGTTATGAGCAAACGCAAACTGCTCGATCTGGTGAACAAGGGATACGTCAAAGGCTGGGATGACCCCCGTATGCCTACTATTGCAGGAATACGCCGCAGAGGTTATACTCCGGAAGCGATACGTGATTTTGCTGAACGGATCGGAGTTGCCAAAAGCGACAACATGGTTGAAATTGCGATGCTTGAGCATTGCCTTCGGGAAGACCTTAATAAAAGCGCCCAGCGCGTAATGGCTGTGCTCGATCCGGTAAAAGTTATAATTGACAATTATCCGGATGGAAAAACTGAAATGTGTGAAGCTGTCAATAATCCTGAGGATGAAAGCATGGGCACGAGAATGATGCCATTCTCAAAAGAACTCTGGATCGATAAAAATGATTTTATGGAAACGCCGGTAAAAGGATTTCACAGGTTATGCCCTGGAATGGAAGTACGCTTCAAACACGCTTACTATATCACCTGCTCTTCGATTGATAAAAATTCCGACGGCTCGATAAAGACTGTACACTGCACCTATGATCCTGCAACCAAAAAAGGCTGGAGCGAAGACGGCCGTAAAGTGAAAGGAACAATTCACTGGGTGAGCGCCCGGCATGCTGTTGAAGCGGAAGTTCGGCTTTACGATCACCTTTTCACAAAAGAAAATCCCGATGATCTCGGCGAAGGTGAAGACTATAAAACAAATCTCAACGATAAATCGCTTATCGTTATAGAAAAAGCATTCGTTGAGCCTTTCGTGAAAGATATATCTATAGGCGGCAGAGTTCAGTTTGACAGAACAGGATACTTCTGCAAAGATCCGGATTCTACACAGGATAAGCCTGTATTTAACAGAACGGTTTCGCTTAAGGATTCATGGGGAAAATCAGCGGCTAAAACTGCATAATTGATTTTTTTTCACGCTGGGTATGAGATACAAGAAGTTATTTATAAATGAAGTTAATTCATTAGTAAAATAAAAAAAAGCAGTCTGATTTAGACTGCTTTAATTTAACGTTCGCGCCACACAGGACTCGAACCTGTTACCTACGGCTTAGAAGGCCGTTGCTCTATCCAGCTGAGCTAGTGGCGCATTATTTCGGGGTGAGAGGATTTGAACCTCCGACAGCCTGCTCCCAAAGCAGGTGCGCTACCGGGCTGCGCTACACCCCGTGAAATATAAAACCAGAATATTTTTGATATATCGAAGTGTCAATATTTTTTCTATAATATATAAAGTTATAGTTGAAAAGATATGCTTTCCTGATATAAATGTCATTTTAAAAATCAAATCAGATAATATTTTAAATACATGATATTTACAGATAAGGAGCCGCAAATGAGAGTCAGATTCGCACCGAGTCCGACAGGTTTTCTTCATATCGGAAATGCAAGAACTGCTGTTGCAAATTTTATTATTGCCACAAAGGAAAAAGCTGAATACATCCTCAGAATTGAAGATACAGATATTGAAAGAAGTTCAAAAGAATCAGAGGATTCAATTCTTGCAGATCTCAAATGGCTCGGCATTAAATGGACAGAAGGACCTGATTGCGGAGGAGATTACGGCCCGTACAGACAATCTGAGAGATATGATATTTATCAGGAATATACAGATAAACTGATTTCTCTTGGTTCAGCTTATCATTGCTACTGCTCAAAAGAAGAACTGGATATAATTAGAAAAGAATCCGAAGCTCAGAAAAAAGACTTTGTTTATTCCGGGAAATGCAGGAATCTTTCGGCTGATGAAAAAAAGAAATTTGAAAGTGAAGGCAGAAAACCAACTGTAAGATTCCGTGTACCTGAAAATGAATCTATTAAAGTAAATGATCTCATCAAGGGCGAAATTGTCTTCAACAGCGAAAATATCGGCGGAGATTTTATAATAGTCCGTTCTGACGGACATCCGATTTACAATTACATTGTTATTATTGATGATATGATGATGAAAATTACTCATGTTATCCGCGGAGAAGATCATCTGTCCAATACTCCAAAACAGATCTGCATTGCCAGGGCATTGAATCTTCCATCGCCTCAGTACGCTCACCTGCCCCTAATTCTGGGTCCTGACAGAGCCAAACTAAGCAAGAGGCATGGAATCACTTCTGTAGAATTATACAGTAAGGAAGGATATCTTCCGGAAGCTTTAATGAATTACCTTTCAACTCTCGGCTGGGCTTCAGATTCAGGTGAAGAAATATTATCAATTGAACAGATAGCTTCCCAGTTTAATCTTTTAAATCTCGGAAAAAGCGCATCCGTATTCGATTTTCAGAAACTAAAATGGATGAACGGAATTTATATAAGAAATTATCCTATTGATAAATTAACAGATCTGATGATACCATATATCAAAAATTCAGGAATTAATATAGATTCATTTGACAGAGAATTTCTTGAAAAGACAATAAATATACTAAAGGGGAACTGTGAAATACTGTCTGATATATCAAAAGTAATCGGCATGCTTCTTCTCGATGTTAACGAACCGGACGATGATTGCAATAATATACTGAAAGAAGAAGATTCGATTAAATTGATAAAAGCTTCTTCAGAAATATTTGATTCTGTTCCGGATGAAAATTTCACAGCAAATTTATTAAATTCCATAAAAGAAAAATCAGGTTTCAAAGGGAAAAAACTTTTTCATCCAGTCCGGGCTATGCTTACAGGCAGATTAAACGGCCCTGAGCTTGATATAGTTATACCAGTAATCGGCCGTGAAAAATGCAGAATGAGAATTGATTACTGCTTAAAGAAATATGCAGGATAATTTTTTATATGAAGATAAAATCAGAATGGGATCTGATCGCAAAAATAGCTCAAAAGATTGAATTAAAAGGTCTTCCCTCAGCTTCTGATGCAGCTATAAATATAGGTGATGACTGTTTCGCATATAAAATTTCTAATGACAGATACGGCCTTATCAGCACTGATATGAGTGTCGAGGATGTGCATTTTAAAACTGCCTGGGCTACTCCGGAACAAATCGGCTTCAAGGCAATGGCAGGAAATATTTCTGATATTTCAGCAATGGGCGGAAAACCCAGGTTTGCATTTATATCAATAGGAATACCAGATACAGTTTCAGAAAATTATGTTCTTTCCATATACGATGGCATTATTGAAGCTGCAAATATATCAGGAACTGTTTTATCCGGAGGCGACACTGTTTTATCAGAAAAAATAATTATTTCAATTTCAATCTATGGCGAAACTATAATTTATCCTGTTCATAGAGCCGGAGCAGCAGCAGGTGATTTTATTTATATTACAGGTCATATCGGTTCATCAAAAGCCGGTCTTGCTATATTTGAATCAGGTGATAAAATAAAAATCAATAAATATCCAAATCTGATTAAAAGACATTTAATACCTGATATCAGAAGTTCTATAACAGAACAACTTCTAAATGAATTTTCACCAACAGCGATGATAGATATTTCAGATGGACTGCTTTCAGATTTAAATCACATCTGTGAATCAAGCGGAACAGGTTTTGAACTTAATCTAAATACTCTTCCAATTTCAGATGAAATGCAATTATATTGCCTTGAGTCAGATATTGACTTATATAAAACAGCTCTTGATAGCGGTGAGGAATATGAACTGCTTTTTACATCAAAAATTGATACATCAGACTGTAATATCAGCAAAATACAAATTACAAAAATCGGTAAAATCGTTGATGAAAATTACTTTGCAATAATAAATGGCAGAAAAGAAATTATTAATATTACCGGATACGATCATTTTAAATCCCCCCATCCGCCAGAGGGGGCGTTTTAGGATGAAACTATAACTGATTTTTATGAATCATTACATCTGTTTTTTATAGAGTTTACAAAAGTTAAATTATCATAAAAATAAGCTGGAATTGATTACGTGCCCCCTTCGGGGGACAGGGGGCAAAGTTCTAAAATTACGGAGGATTTATGTTCGCAGGAATTGATATTGGAGGAACAAACATCAAGGGAATCTTAACTGATAAATCAGGAAAAGAATACAGCTTCAGGGAAATTCCAACACCAAAAACTGCAGATGAAATAGACGATGCAATATGCACTCTGATTGAAAATCTCGCTACATCAGCATGTATTTCTAAAATAGATATTTCAGGTATTGGACTTGGCGTGCCTGGAACCATTGATAAATCAAAAGGTGAAATAATTTTATGTTCAAATATCCCTTCATGGAAAAATCACCCATTAATAAAAAATATTCAGAAAAAAACCGGTGTACCTTGCGTTATTGAAAATGATGCGACATCAGCTCTGGTTGGCGGATGGTGGAAAGGAAATGGTTCAAAATTCAAAAACTGGATCATGATTACTCTCGGAACAGGTATTGGCGGCGGAGCTATTTTAGACAATAAAATTTATTCAGGAAGAAACGGAAGTGCGCTCGAAATCGGTCATACAACAATAGATTTAAACGGCCATGAATGTGCATGCGGCAACAGAGGTTGTTTTGAAAAATATGCTTCGGCAACTGCACTTGTTGATCTGGCAAAAAACTATATCAAGAAATATAAAGGTTCATCATTAAATGATAGGATTAAGAATGAACAACTTACATCTCTTATTATATATGAGGAAGCTCTTAAAAAAGATGAACTTGCAAAAAAAGTTTTTGATGAAGTTTCATTTTATCTTGGCGTTGGAATAGTAAACATAATCAATATTTTCAATCCTGAAGCAATTATTATTGGAGGCGGTTTATCCCAGGCTTTTAATATAATGCTTCCTGTAATTCAGAAAACAATTAATGAAAGAGCAATAGCCGGATTAAAGGAAAATGTAAAAATTCTGCAGTCAAAAGATTACCTGAAAATGCCAAGTCTCGGTGCTGCGAAAATTGCAATGGAATCTCTTAAATAATACAATGAAAGAAAAAAAAACTTACGATAGAAAGTTTTTTTTAAAAATTGCAGCATTATCACTGACACTTGTTTCAGCCGGATTTGTTTTTCCAATGATTGATAAATTCCGTATCTTTTCTATATCTAAAAAAAAAATTGAGCTTCCTGATGCAATTTCTGAAGGAATAACATTTATTAATAATATAATAATCATAAAAAAAAATGATAATGTTAAAATTCTTTCATCGAAATGCACACATTTGGGCTGCATGATAAAAAATGCAGATTCAAATGGAAACCTGGTCTGCTCATGCCATGGATCTGTTTTTTCAATTGATGGGAAAGTTCTGGCTGGGCCGGC
Organism: uncultured Leptospirales bacterium; assembly: GCA_964529415.1. Classification (GTDB taxonomy): domain Bacteria; phylum Spirochaetota; class UBA4802; order UBA4802; family UBA5550; genus CAYMPH01. The sequence continues at coordinate 178,907 of CAZGWD010000007.1, forward strand.
TTTATCAGATTTACCAGAATTAAAATGGATGAAAGATTCCAGAACAGGGAAGATAATTATTGAAGATGTCTCTGTTTAAAAATAATTTTTTTTATTCATGGAACAGGTTTTTTCCGACAAACGGCATGCTGTCTGCTGCAGCATTTATAATAGCTGTTGTAACAGGATTCATCCTCGCAGTTCCATATGATCCCTATAAAGCCAGAGAATCTATCCAGATTATTATGATATCGAATCCATCTGCATCGTTTATACGTTCAGCGCATTACTGGAGCTCGCAGTTTTTTCTGATTTTCACAATAATTCATTTCTTCGAATACTTTCTATACTCAGGTGATAAAAAAATCAGCAAAGGAGTTTGGTTAAGGCTTGTAACTGCTATTCCTGTAGCCCTGTTCGTTATGCTTTCAGGATTTATTTTAAAGGGTGATAATGAAGGAATAATGGCAAATGAAATTCTCCGCGGAATTATTTCACTTGTTCCTTTTATTGGAAATTATCTTGAAAGTTTTCTTCTTGGAATCAGAAACAGTCTACATGTTGTTTACGTTCACCATGCTGCTACAGCAACTATTTATCTTATCATTGTTATTATAGAACATACAAAAAAAATCTGGCCTACAGTTTATTCCTACCTGTATATTCTATCCGCTACTATAATAATATCATTCACTATACCTGCATCGCTTCATTCCGATTCAGATTCAGCTCTTAAAGGGCCTTGGTATTTTGTGGGATTGCAGGAAATTTTTCACTGGATGAGCAGCCCGCAGTATGTCATTTATATCATGCTGATATTATTTTTACTGATTATACTTTTAAGATATACGGATAATATAATTTATAAATATATCAGATATATATTAGTCATAAATTTTATTGTATATTTCATTTCATTTCTAATCGGCTGGTTTTTCCGCGGGGAGAACTGGACGTTTGTTATGCCAGGATTCAATTAAATTGCATTCAGGTAAGTGTAAGATTCAGGGGATCAGGGAGATTGAAGAGATATGGAAATAAAGGAAAATATTGATCTTTTTATTTCATCCATCCCCGATATCTCCATATCTCCTTTTCTTACACATGATTTCATCAAGGATTAAATTTTAATGAGAAGAAAGATATTTGGCATAAATAAAAATTTATATTCATTAATAATAATATCAGCATTATTCATAATTTCATTTTCAATCGTTGTATATTATTCCAACTATGAAAAAAATGTTTTCAATGAATCTATAATACTTTCAGGCGGAAAAGAAATTTCTGCAATTCCTTTAATCAATGGAAATAGAGAAGGATGTCCTGTCTGCCATTCCGGAATGAAAGGTTTTTCCAGTTCGCATGATCCTGAAGCAATAGGATGTTTTTCCTGTCATCAGGGAAACCCTCTTTCTATAGATAAAAAAACTGCACACGAAAATCTTATTAAAATTCCCGGAAACCTTGATTCAGCTGAAAAATCATGCGGCAAATCCGGCTGCCATGATGATATAGTTAAAAGAGTGAAAAATTCTCTAATGGGAACAGGACGTGGAATGGTTTCTGTTAACAGATTTGTATTCGGTGAAAGTTCAAGTCCTGACGGAACAGGCCATCTTTCAAAATTATCAAAATCTCCTGCAGATACTCATTTAAAACAGCTTTGCTCACCTTGTCATCTTGGAAACAGTAAAAATTTTGCCGGTCCTGTTGTTGATGATTTTACTGGCGGCGGATGTCTTGCCTGTCATCTTGAATATTCAAAAGATGCTGCTTCAGATTTGCAAAAATATCTTAAAACAAAACTGCTTATGAAAACGCATCCAAAACTTTCAGTTAATGCGGATAACAGTAAATGTTTTGAATGCCATAACAGATCATCAAGGATTTCAACCAATTACGAAGGCTGGCACGAAACGCTTATATCAAAAGATGAAATACCAAAAAAAGGAAATTACAGAGTCCTTTCTGATGGGCGTGTCTTTGAAAAAAAACCTCATGACATCCATTATGAAAAAGGATTGCAGTGCATTGACTGTCATACTGCAAGAGAAACAATGGGAGACGGTAAATCATACAACCACCAGGAAGAGCAGATAGAAATATCATGTGAAGACTGCCATAGAATTTCAAAACCAAAAACTGTTTCGTATAATCAGCTTGATGATGAATCTAAAAAAATACTGAAGTTGAGAAAAGAAAATACTGATAAAAGATATCTTCTTCTGGAGAAAAACGGGCGTCCTGCAATTAATATATTTCAGGATAATTCGGGCAGTCTTTATTTGAAATTAAAATTAAATTTATCTACAGGCAGACGGAATATTTACAGTTTAAAAACTCCATCGGAAATATGCAGCAAAGCTGTATCAGGTCATGATCGTCTTTCCTGCCAGAGCTGTCATACATCGTGGTCGCCGACCTGCATTTCATGCCACACTAAATTCAGCCCTGAATCAGGATTATTTAAAAAAGCGGAAAGACATTTATTTAATAAAAATACAGGTGTCTGGGAGGAATATATTGATCATTTTTATGCACTGCCCCCTTCTCTCGGAATCAGGCTTAAAAATGGCGTGCAGATAATTGACACTTTTATTCCAGGAATGGTTTTAACAATAGATGGAATAGATAATGGACTAAACAAACAGAAAAACGATGGAAAAAACTTTCAGATTTTTAAAAGACTCTATGCCCCCACTTCATCACATACAACTGTCAGGAATGGAAGAACATGCGAATCGTGTCATACTGATTCAAGAACCCTTGGTTTTGGAACAGGAAAATTGAATATTGAAAAAATTGAAAAAGAAAATGTAAAAATTTCTTTTGAAAGCGATTACGTGAATCATCCTGTTGATAATTTGCCTCTTGATTCATGGATTAAACCATTTTCTGAACTTAAAGAACCTGTCTCAACTCGAACCGGTGCAAGGCCGTTTAATGCAAAAGAACAGAAAAAAATTTTAGTTGTAGGCAGATGCCTATCCTGTCATAAGGGCACGGATGTGAATATTAAAATGATTTATTCAAATTTTACTAAATCAATAAAAACAAGGAAAAGTTTCTGCAACTGATTTTATGAACTCTAAATTTATCAATAATTTATATATATTTCTGATTTTTGCACTTCTATTCATTTTTCCGGTTTTATTATATAGAATTGAAATATATAATTTAATTAATATTATTTACCCTGAGTTTAATAAACTGAATTTTTATGACTATTTATTAATCAGCAGAAATAATGACCTTCAATTCATATACAAACCATTATTTCTGATATTTTTAATATCCTTTATCCCTTTCATTCAAAATAAAAATAAAATAGTACTGCTTGGAGTTTTGCTTTGTTTGTATTCAGTTTTATTTTTAATTTTCGCTGAATTTTTCAGTATTTATCAGACCTCATTTCAAATTAATTTTATAGGTAAAGAACATTTCACAGGAATTGCAGCAATGCTTTACTCTGCCTTTGCAGAGATATCTGTGATATTTTATTTTAAAATATTATTTATATCTTCGTTAATTTCAGTGGTCTGCTTTTTTTTGTACAAAAAGGATGTTTTTTTAATAAATAAAAGATTTATATATACAACAGCAATTTTAATAATATTAAGTCTGTTTTATTTATTTCCTTCAGCTGATGTTTTAAAAATCAGCAGTTTGAATGTAAAAGATAATCCGACAAAGCAGAAAATGATTTCCCAGATTTTTGAATTCAGCATCAATCCATTTAATGAATTTATTTCAGTTAAGAAACAAACAGATAAACAAAGCATCAGCTCTTCTGAAAAGTTTACTTTTAAATTCAATACAGATTCACTTGAATCTGATAAGCGGATCCATTTATCCGGTATTATTCCTAAAAATAAAAAATACAATATTATACTATATTTTTTTGAATCCACTGCATATTCATATCTTGATATAAAAATCGGCGGCAGAGAAGTTACCGGTGAAATGAACAGATTATCCAGAAACAGTTTTTTTGCAAAAAACCACTATGCGAATTTTCCTTTATCTGCGAACGCCCTGCTTTCTGTTTTATCTTCATCCTATGATTCAAATTCAAAAGATCCGGTAATTTCAGTATATCCTGATATAAAGCTGAAAACAATTTCTGAAATTTTAAAAGACAACGGATACAATACAGCGCTAATTCATACAGGCGGTCTCGGCTACGCAGGACAGAACAGATTTTTAAAAAATAGAAAATTTGATAAAATAATTGAATTTAAAGAATTAGAAAAAATCCCTCCTTATAATAAGCAGGTCGGCTGGGGCCTGGATGAAAGAGCAATGATCGAGCCTGCAGTAAATTTTATAAAAGAAAGCGGAAATGAACCGTATTTTTTAACTTTTCTGCCGGTTAATCCACATCATCCATACGCTATTCCTGATCAGAAATTTAATATTACAAAAGGAATGAATTCATCAAGCTGGTCCAACTATTTAAATTCTCTTTATTATTCAGATTATGCTCTCGGGGAACTGATTAAGCGTCTCGAATCGGAAAAAATGCTCGATAATACACTTGTGTTTATTTTTGCAGATCACGGTGAAGCATTTTATCAGCACAAGGGGAATTACAACCACCCTTTTTATCTTTATGAAGAAAACATTCACGTTCCTTTCATGATTTACAATAAAAAACTTTTTCCTGATAAAATAGCGTATGATGGAGTAACACGCCATATAGATATAGCTCCAACTATTCTTAATTTAATGAAAATAAATCCTCCTCATGAATATGAAGGCGTTCCGATTTTCAGTTCAAAACGCGAACAGCTTGCACTGATTCATACATTCTGGAAAGACGATATTATGGCAATTCGCGACGGCAAATGGAAATATATATTTAATTTCACCAACGGATTCGAAGAATTATATGATATTTCAGCAGATATGTCCGAGAAAAATAATATTTCAGCTGATAATAAAATTATTGCCAAAAGATATGCCAACTTAATTAATTCCGCAAGGATTTATAAAAAAGAATTTTATAACCGGATTTTATTAAAATAGAAAAAGTGAGAAAAATGTGGATATAATAAACATTCTGCTGCATATAGATATTAATAATTTAAAAACATTTAATATGGCTATATATGCTTTTATTGCTATTGGATTTGTAATCTTTATAGTATTATTTTTTTTAACTGCACCATACGGCGGGAGACACACTTCAACAACCTGGGGACCGCTTGTCAGCAGTAGAACAGGCTGGCTGTTTATGGAAATACCTGCATCGCTTCTGTTTGCTATTTATTATATAATGAGTACTGAAAAAGCCAATCCTGTTCTTATAGTTTTTTTTATAATATGGCAGAGTCATTACTTTCACAGAGCATTTATTTTCCCTTTTTATATAAAGAGTAAAGCCAAGATGCCTTTAACAGTTGCCATGATGGGATTAACATTTAATTCGGTTAACACATATATACAGGGCGCTTGGCTTTTTATTTTCGCTCCTATTTATACATATACAAATGCCTGGTTCACATCTCCGCAATTTATTATTGGAGTAATTGTTTTTTACAGCGGCTATATAATAAATAAAAATGCAGACTCAATATTGAAAGCCCTCAGGGATAAAACGCAAAATGGATATGAAATTCCCTATGGAGGCCTGTATAATTTTATATCCTGTCCCAATTATTTCGGAGAAATAATTGAATGGATCGGATGGGCTATATTAACATGGTCTTTTGCCGGAGCTGCTTTCGCTTTCTGGACAATAGCAAACCTTGCTCCAAGAGCGCTTGCAAATCATAAATGGTATTTAAGTCATTTTGAAAATTATCCAAAAGACAGAAAAGCACTGATACCATATTTATTTTAATTCTTTTGCAATTTTTAAATGAATCGGAGTAATTTCAATGAAAAATATATCTATAATCGGTGCAACAGGTTTTGGCGGTCTTGGTTTAATTGATCTGATATTAAAGCATCCGGGACTTAAAATTAAACAGCTCGTTGCCCGAAAAGATTCAGGCAATCCTGTCAGCTCGGTATTTCCTCATCTGAAAGGCTTCTGCGACATTGAAGTTGAAGATTCAGCAGATATTTCATTTGACGGAATTGATCTTGCTTTTTTTTCCACGCCGGATAGAGCAGGAATGACTCTGATTAAAGATTTTTACAGCAGAAATATTCCTGTAATTGATTTCAGCGGAGATTTCCGTTTTAATTCAGTTGAAGATTATAAAGTATATGCAGAAAATAAAGGTATGGAAAGCAATCACCATACCCCTGAGCTGCTTAGCGAGTCTGTGTATGGCCTTCCTGAAAAATTCAGTACAAAATTAAAAACAGCTAAAATAGTCGGCAATCCAGGATGCTTTTCAATCTGCATGATACTGGGCCTTTTGCCTGCTGCAGAAAATAATTACCTGGATTCAGATACAATTATCTGTGACGGAAAAACAGGAGTTTCCGGAGCAGGCAAAAATTCCGGTGAGCCGAATCTATATCCGCAGAGATATGAAAATATAAACACATACCGTGAAGGAAAACATCAGCATCTTGTTGAAGTTGAAAATTTAATAAATTTCAGCTCAAAAAGAAAAAGAAAAATATTTTTTGTACCTCAGATAGTTCCAATGAATCGAGGAATCATGACAACAATGTATTCAGATGCGCCTGAGGGCTGCACTACAGAAAAATTATTGAATCTCTACAGCGATTATTACTCAAAGAGTCCTTTTGTAGTAATTTCTGATAAATCACCTAATACAGCATACGTGCGCGGTTCGAACAGATGCCTGATCAGACCTTTTGTAGATAATAGAACCGGTAAAATATGCATTACATCAGTGATCGACAATCTGATGAAGGGACAATCAGGGAATGCCATTCAGACTGCAAACCTTATGCTCGGATTTGAAGAAAAAGCCGGACTTGATTTTCCGGGATTTTATCCATAAAATAAAAAAAAGAAGAATGTATGTCTACTAAAATTACAAAAGGTGTTATTGCTTCTCACGGAATCAGGATCGGGAGAGCCCTTGTATATCAGGGTGAAAAGATTTTTATTCCTAAATATTATATTAAAGAAGAAGAAGTTAATCTCGAGTTAAAAAGATTTCAGGAAGCTATAGATAAAACCAAACTTGAAATAACTGCGATACAGCATCAGATAGAGGAAAATATATCAAAGGATATGGCTGATATTTTTGCAAGTCATATCATGATGCTTGAAGATCCGACTATTATTGAAAAAGCCAGAAAATCTGTAACTGAAGATAAAAAGAATATCGAATGGGTTATGAGCGATATTTCTATTGATATGATAGACAACCTAAGCAAAGTTGATGACGATTATATCAAAGAACGAATTATTGATATTTCTGATATTAATAAAAGACTCATAGCTAATCTTCAGAAAAAATCTTCATCCAAAATTTCATCTTTAACTGAAGAGGGAATTGTTTTTGCCTCAGACCTGACTCCATCTGAAACTGCATTGATGAACAAAAAACTTATTCTTGCATTTGTAACAGACAAAGGCGGAAAGACTTCACATACAGCAATAATGGCAAGAGCTTTGGGGATTCCTGCGATTGTGGGAACGATTAACGGCACAACACTTGTCAAAACAGGTGACAGGGTAATTGTAGACGCAATACACGGCAGCATAATTATCAACCCAGAAGAAGAGGAAATTGAAGAATACCTGCAATATCAGAAGGATTTCAATCTTTTAAATTTTGAACTTGCAAAATTAAACACTCTACCGTCACGAACGAAAGACGATGTTGAAGTCTCAATATACGGTAACATAGAAATTCCTGATGAAATGAATGCCATTATGGATCATGGAGCCCAGGGAATCGGCCTGTTCCGCTCTGAATTTCTGTTCCTTGATAAAACTCTTCCAAGTGAGGAAGATCAATTCAATGCATATAAAAATGTTGCAGAATTTTTTAAACCGCTTCCTGTTACAATCAGGACACTGGATGTCGGCGGTGATAAAATTTTTTCCTACAGCAACCATTATAAAGAAAAAAATCCATTTCTCGGGTGCAGGGCAATAAGATTCAGCCTGGAGAATGAACAAATGTTCAGGATCCAGCTTAAAGCTATTCTCAGAGCGAGTGTTTACGGGAATGTTCAACTGATGTTTCCAATGATTACAAATGTTGAGGAATTAATAAAAGCCAAACAGATTACTGAAGAAATAAAAAATGAATTAAAATCCGGCGGAATCGAATTTAATGAAAAAATTAAAATCGGTGTAATGATAGAGATTCCATCAGCTGTAATTTCAGCTGATATTCTGGCAAAACATGCAGATTTCTTTTCAGTTGGTACAAATGATCTTGTTCAGTATGTTCTTGCCGTTGATAGAATTAATGAAAAAATTGCATATCTATACAATCCGCTTAATATATCCGTATTACGTTTATTGAAATTTCTAATGGATATTTCCTCAAAGAATTCAATACCTGTATCTATCTGCGGTGAAATTGCAGGAGGAATAAAATATACAATGCTATTGATCGGATTAGGATTCAGGGAATTATCAATGAGCCAGTCTTCTCTTCAACAGGTTAAAAAAATAATCAGGGATGTTACTGTTCAGGAATGCGTTGATTTAGCAGAAGAAGTTTTAAAAATGGATTTAATTGAAAATATTGAAAAATATATAAATGATATGATGCATAAAAAATTTCCGGGCATGATACTGTAAGCTGAAGTTTTTTTTATGAAATTATATAAAGATCTCGCTGAATACTATTTCACAATTGAAAGCAAACACCGTGATATTACCGATGATATTGCTTTCATCAGAACTTTTATTCATGGTCAGAATTCTCCGAAACTTATAGATCTCGGATGCGGAACAGGGGAACATATAGGCGCTCTTACCAGATATGGTTTAAAATGCACTGGTATAGACGCGAGCGATGAAATGATAAAATTTGCAAAAAAGCGGTTTCCTCAGAATATAAATTTTATCAAATCATCAATTACATCTTTTGATTATTACAACGAGTTCGATTTTGCAATTTCACTGTTCGGATCGTTCAATTATCTTACTGAAGATTCAGAAATAGATAAAGCTTTATGGAATACATACAGATCTATGAAACCGGATGGAATTGCAATTTTCGAAATATGGAATTCCCAGCCTTTTGAAAAAATCGGGCATAAAGAAATAACTCATGTATCAACATCCGAATATAACAATACAATAATTGAAAGAGAGCGCGGATTTAAGATTATTGAATCCGGAATAAAAAAGATTGTTGAAGTGGATTTCAACTATCTTATAAAAACCGGTTCAGATATTAAAAAACTTGAAGACAAGCACAAGATGAGAACTTTTACAGCAGAAGAAATTACAGCTTTTTTAAAAGACAACGGTTTTATAATAAAACAGTTCTATGGAAATTTTCTTAAAGAGCCGTATAGGGAAAATTCATCCAGAATTATAGTAATTTTTACTAAATAAATAACAAAGAAGCCCGCTTGATTGCGGGCTTCTTTGTTATTTAAAGATGTTATAAAATTTACATTTTTACTCTGCTGTCGCTGTTAACAGATTTTCCAATATCAACAGCCCAGTCGCCAAAAGTCTGTTTCCATCTTTCATAAAGATCTTTTGTTTTTGTTGAATCTTTAAAGAATTTATCAGGACTTTCAAGTGCAAGGAAGAGAACTTCTTCCATTGTACTTACAGCGTGAAATATCATCTGGTTTTTAACATATTCAGGGATTTTTTCAAGATCCTTCTCGTTTTCTTTCGGTATAATCACGTGTTTAATATCAGCTCTATGAGCAGCAAGGATTTTTTCCTTTAATCCGCCTATAGGAAGAACTTTTCCTCTTAGTGTGATTTCACCTGTCATTGCTACATCTGCTCTTACTGGAATTCCAGTGTAGAGTGAAGCCATTACAACTCCCATGGTTATACCTGCAGACGGTCCATCTTTTGGTATAGCACCTTCAGGAACATGCAGATGAAGATCAAAACGTTTTATTACTTCCTCATCTATATTAAAAAACTGCTGATTGGCTTTTACAAAAGTAAAAGCAGCCTGTGCAGATTCCTGCATAACCTCACCCAGTTTTCCGGTTAATCTTAGATCACCCTTGCCTTTTATCAGTGATGCTTCAATATGAAGAATATCTCCTCCAACCTCAGTCCAGGCAAGACCATTGGCAAGAGCGACTTCATTTTTCAGCTCTTTAATTCCATATTTAAATTTAATCGGGCCTAAATATTTTTTTAATGCTTCTTCATCAATAATTTTTTTGAATGTTAATCCGTTTAAAACAACTTCACGGGCTACTTTTCTGCAAACCTTGGCTATTACTCGTTCAAGGCTTCTTACACCTGCCTCTCTTGTGTAATGTCTTATAGTAAAAAGCATGGCATCTTCTGAATATTCAATATTATCCAGAGAAATTCCATTTTCATCAATCTGTTTGCTTAATAAAAATTTTATGGCAATGTTCATTTTTTCAGGTTCAGTGTAGCTTGAAATTTCTATAATTTCCATTCTATCAAGAAGAGGAATTGGAATATTATGCTGAACATTTGCAGTTGTAACAAACATAACGTCTGATAAATTATACGGGATCTCCATATAATGATCTATGAAAGCATTATTCTGCTCAGGATCAAGAACTTCAAGCAAAGCAGAGGATGGGTCGCCTCTGAAATCCATTGACATCTTATCAATCTCATCGAGAAGAATAAGAGGATTTATATTTCCGGCTTTTTTCATCATCTGAATGATTCTGCCGGGTAATGCGCCTACATAAGTTCTTCTATGGCCTCTTATTTCAGCTTCATCTCTTACACCGCCGAGAGACATACGTACATATTTGCGGCCCAGAGCTCTTGCAACAGATTTGCCGAGAGAGGTTTTTCCAACTCCGGGAGGCCCTACGAAGCATAAAATCGGCCCTTTCAGTTTTTTGGAAAGCTGACGCACAGCAATATATTCTATAATTCTTTCTTTGACATCTTCAAGGCCGTAATGATCTTCATTGAGAATCTCAAGAGCGCGTTCAATATCCCTGCTGTCTTTGGTTTTTTTATGCCATGGAATATCCCGCAGCCACTCAATATATGTCCGAACAACAGTTGATTCAGCTGACATTGGCGGCATCTTTTCAAGTCTTTTAAGCTCCTGCATAGCCTTGGCCGAAGCTTCCGGGCTAAGTTTCGCGGATTCGATGGATTTTTTAAACTCATCCATTTCATCAACTTCACCATCACCCTGGCCAAGTTCCTTTTTAATTATTTTCATCTGTTCATTAAGGTAGTATTCTTTCTGGGTCTTTTCCATCTGTTTGCGGACCTGACCCTGAATTTTTTTCTCAATGTACATTACTTCAATTTCACCGTTGATCAGTTCAATAAGCTTAACAATCCTTTCAGCCGGGTTACCCAGGTCAAGTATGGATTGTTTATAAGCAATTTTCATTTCGATATGAGATGATATTACATCTGCAAGCTGGGAAATGTTTTCGATGCTTATTGCTGTTGTGAGTGCTTCTTTCGGTACTTTTTTATTCAGTTTAATATACTTCTCAAATACATCGAGAAGATTCTTTTTCAGATTAAGTATATCTGAAGTTATTTCAAGCTCACGGTTTATATCCTTTATGGAAACTTCGTAGATATCACTGTCATTATATAAATCAGAAATATATCCTCTTGAAATTCCCTCAACAAGAACTTTAATTGTTCCATCCGGAAGTTTCAGAAGCTGCAGAATTTCTGATACAGTTCCAACATTGTAAATGTCTTTTATATCAGGAGTTGTAATCTGTGCATCTGTCTGGGTTGCAAGCACAATGAATCTGTCTGTTTTCATTGCCTTGTCCAAAGCTTTTACTGATTTTTCCCTGCCGACAAAAAGAGGAACCACCATATGAGGAAAAACTACTACATCTCTTAAAGGAAGCAGCGGATATTTTTTATCAAAATTAATATTTTTTTTCATATTACACCGGTTTTATGCTGATTTCTCAGCTTCTCTATAAAATATTTGCGGTTCGCCATTGCCCTGAACCATAGCTTTAGTAATTACTACTTTTTCAACATTGGCAATTGAAGGCAGATCAAACATAAGATCCAGCATTATTTTTTCAAGAACTGCACGCAGTCCTCTCGCGCCGGATTTCCTCTGTATCGCAATTTCTGCAATTTCTTCAACTGCGTCTGGCATAAATTCAAGATCAACATCTTCGAATGAGAACATTTTCGCATATTGCTTGACAATAGCATTTTTAGGTTCAGTCAGGATCTTGATTAAAATTGATTTATCAAGATCATCAAGAACTGCTATAATTGGAATTCTTCCTATAAATTCAGGAATCAATCCGTATTTAATCATATCTTCTGGATGAAGATTATTCATGAGATCTATATATTTTTTTTCAACATTTGACTGGATATCAGCACCAAATCCGAGAGATTTATTTCCTGTTCTTCTCTGTACAACTTTATCAAGTCCGATAAAAGCGCCGCCGCATATAAATAATATATTTTTGGTATCAATTGTTATAAATTCCTGATGAGGATGCTTTCTTCCACCCTGAGGAGGAACATTGGAAATTGTTCCTTCTATTATTTTAAGAAGAGCCTGCTGAACACCTTCACCAGAAACATCTCTTGTGATTGACGGATTTTCAGATTTTCTTGAAATTTTATCTATCTCATCGATATAAATAATTCCAATCTCTGCTTTTTTTACATCGCCTTCTGCATTCTGAATCAGTCTTAACAAAATATTTTCAACATCTTCACCGACATATCCGGCTTCAGTAAGTGTTGTTGCATCAACAATTGCAAAAGGAACATGAAGTATTCTTGCAAGAGTCTGGGCAAGAAGAGTTTTGCCTGTTCCGGTAGGGCCTGCAAGCATAATGTTGCTCTTATCAAGCTCAACATCATTTTTCTTTAAATTCTTGTTGCTGAAAATGCGTTTATAATGGTTGTAAACTGCAACAGACAGAACTTTCTTTGCTTCATTCTGGCCGATAACATATTCATCAAGTATAGATTTTATTTCAACAGGCTTCGGGAGATTTGTAATTTCCCCGCTTGTATTTTTGTCATTATCCTCGGCAATTATTTCATTACAGAGATCAATGCATTCATCGCATATATAAACTTCCGGACCGGCAACAAGCTTTTTGACAACTTCCTGGCTTTTGCCGCAGAATGTGCAGAATAATTTCTCTTTTGTGGCCTGATCATCTTTTTTTTTCGATGCCATATTATCTCCTGAATAAAATCCAATGTTGTGAATCCTGATGAATATCAATAAAATTATTTATCGATAAATCCTTATCTTGTTTCAATAACCTTGTCTATTAAACCGTACTCAAGGGCTTCTTTTGCAGACATAAAATAATCCCGATCAAGATCAGCATCAATTTTTTCCACATTCTGCCCTGTGTGCTTTCCGTATATTTCATTTAGCTTCTTTTTAACTTTAAGAATTTCATTTGCATGTATCATAATATCAGACGCCTGGCCCTGAAATCCTGCTGATGGCTGATGGATCATTATTCTTGAATTTGGAAGAGCTGATCTTTTACCCTTGGCTCCGGCAGATAAAAGAAGAGATCCCATTGACGCAGCCTGTCCAAGGCATATTGTTGCCACGTCTGGCTTTATATATTGAATTGTATCGTAAATTGCAAGACCGGATGTTACTACACCGCCGGGGGAATTGATATAGATATAAATATCTTTATCAGGATCTTCTGCTTCGAGAAAGAGCAATTGTGCGATGATAAGGCTTGCCATGTGGTCATCTATTGCTTCACCGAGAAAGATAATTCTGTCTTTTAAAAGCCTTGAGTATATGTCATAAGATCTTTCGCCTCTGCTTGTCTGCTCTACTACTATTGGTATCAAACTCATTTATGCGCTCCTAGTGATTATTGGGGCGGGTTTTTTTCGCGTATATAATTAAAATCGGAATTAATCTTCGCAAACACCACCACTTTTTAATTTATTAATTACAAAGCATGAATAATCATATGAAAATACAAAAAATAAATTATGTATTACTTTATATATCAGCTTTGAAATATCAATATTTAATATAACTATTTATGCGACATATTTCAATATTAATTTTACTTTGTTAAATAATTATAACAAAAATAAATTATTTTCATTGAATAAAACTGATTTTTCTTTTATAAAACAGCTATTTGGCGTTTATAAGCTCCATAAGTTTCACAGGCTTCAGCTTTTTTATTTTTGCTGAATTGTATATAAATTCCATCGCACTATCAAGCATCAGTTCTGATTCAATATTCGGTCTTTTATTTTCTTTTGTAATCATTTCTTCAATTTCTTCAATGGTCTTTTTGTTTTTTAATGCAATACCTTCTATAACTTCCTTATATCTGTTTTCATCTACTTTAAGTTCTTCTTTTTTAACTATTTCGGACAGTACAAGAGTTGTTTTAATTGATTGAGTCGCATCTTCGTGAAGTTTTGTACGCAGTGTTTCAGGATCAATCCCCATTAATTCAGCAAATTCAGTAAAATTATCATTATTGTAGCCGATTCTCTGCTGTGTTCTTTTAAATAAAGAATACATTTCTGTAACTATAAGAGATTCAGGTATTTCAAATTTAGTGTTTTTTACAATTTCTTCAATTATTTTAGCTTTGGCATCACCTTTGGTTTTTTCAACAACATATCTTTCAATATATTCCCTGAGTTTTTTCTGCATATCCTCTTTAGATTCATAATTATTTTTTTTCGCAAGCTCATCATCAAAATCAGGAAGTTTCATATCGCTAATTTCATAAACCTGAACCAGATATTTAATCTTTTTACCTGCGATATCCTTGATATAATAATCATCCTGGTATGATACGGTTATCTCTTTTTCTTCATCAACCTTCATTCCGATGATTCCGTCATCTAAGGCTGATTCCTCTTTAGATTTTCCAAGAATAATCGCATATTCCTTGAAATCATCCTTTTCTATATCAAGTCTTCTCAGCCTGATTCTAACCATATCGCCTTTTTTAGCTGCTTCGCCTTTTTCCTTGATTATTGCTTCAGCGTGTTTTTCTCTTATTGAATCAATTTCATCTTTAATATCATCGTCATTTACTACGCATGACTGCTCATCAATATGAATATCCTTGTATTTACCAAGCTCAATTGTTGGAGGAACCTCAAATATTGCTTTAAATTTAAAGTCTGAGCCTCTTGTTGCTTTTTCAAATTCAAATTTTGGTTCTGTTATTGGAGTATATTTTTTTTCGGTTACTGCATCCCAGAATTCCTGCTTGGAAATATTTTCTGCAACTTCGTGATCTGCTGCTTCGCTGTACCTGCTTTCTATAAGACTTAGCGGAGCTTTCCCTTTACGGAAACCATCTAATTTAGCTGATTTAATGAATTTATCATAAACCATCTTATATTCAATTTCAACACGCTCTTTTGGTATTTCTACTTCAATTTCATATCTTGAATTCTCTAATTTTTTTTCTGATATGTTCAATTTAACACCCCTACTGTGAATTATTTAGTTTTCAATGAATTTATAAACAACTTAAGCGTCAAACATTTTTTCTATAATATTGTCCATATATTCAATTGATATATGCAATATTTAATTGGTTTAATAAATTGTAAATATACAAAAAAAAGCCGCTTTTAGCGGCTTTTTTAAAATGAGCGGGAAACGGGATTTGAACCCGCGACTTCAACCTTGGCAAGGTTGCACTCTACCACTGAGTTATTCCCGCGCTTTAGGATTATGATTTGCCGATACAATCGGCTTTTGCGAGCGAAGGGAATCGAACCCCCACGCCTTTCGGCACTAGATCCTAAGTCTAGCGTGTCTGCCTAGTTCCACCACGCTCGCCTATGGGTTAATCCTGAAATTTTCAAGTTTAACATTGTTACTTGGTCAATATTTTATAACTGCAATAAATTTCAAGTTATTTTTTTAAAATTGAGCCGTTAGTTGTATGACAGGAATTACATCCTGAAAATGTACCGATTTTATTATAATTAAACTGACCTTTTTTATACCCCTGTTTAAAACCTTCCTGCCGTGATATTTTTGTTGTCTGGTTATGGCAGTATGCGCAGCCGCCTTCAACATCACCCATTTCTTTAATGTGCAGCTGCTGATTTTGCGGAGTTGCAAACAGCACTGATATAGATAATGCTGTTATAATGATAATAATAAATATTTTTTTCATCTTATTCACCATAAATTTTTATAAAAGATGTAAAATTAATTATTTATAAATTTAAAGTTCAACTTTCTTTAAGCATATTTATTTTTCAATAAAATTATTCTTAATCCACAATTTATTAATGTAGTTTATATTTTTTATCATTCTATAGATAACGTGAATCCAGTCCGTAAAAATGGATTCACCGGAAGGTGCAGGCAATCGCCTTTGCGGGTCTTGCAACCACGGATTAAAAACTAAAAGTGTTCTAATAAAATTTTTCAATGCTTTAATGATTCATCAATACTTGATATTATTTATTGACAGGAATTATCTTTCATCTGAAGATATATATTATTTTAATAATAAAAGGAGCAGCCTCCTGATGATAACAAGCTTACCATATTCACATACAATAACTGATTCCATCGGCAGGCTTTGGAGAACTGAAAAAGACACCATTGAGCAGCTTGCAGATTTAATGAACGATCAGTCAATTTATCCTCTACAGACAAGTGATGAACTTTTCCATATTTTTGATGCCGCTCTAAAAACAGAAGAAATAGAATTTATGCTTTTGATTGGCGGCGGCAGCCACACTTATGAATCCTTAAAAAGAAAAACAAATCTTAATGAAAATGATTTTGAAAGAATATTAGCCAATCTATTACACAAGGGCCCATTGGCCATAATCCGCAATGAAAACAATGAGAAAGTTTATCATATAATGACAATATTCCCTGGATGGTTTGAATTTTTCATGATGCGAGGTGTTGATGATGAAGAACACCGTCTTTTTGCGCAGAGAATAGAAAAACTTTTCACTGCTGCATATGCCTTTGGCAATGAAGATGTTATCAACGATCTTGTAAAAGCTGTAGGCCCTCACCTTACAGTAAGCATTATGGATAAAAAGGATGCATCTACAATACAGATAAACGAAAACCTTAATAAGGAAAATCATGTATATTCAGCAGGGAATATCACTTCATTTTTCAATATGCTTGATGATAATGAATTTATAAGTGTAGGTCATTGCCTGTGCAGGTATGAAAAAGAACTGATTGGCGATAATTGCAGAGTGGATATGCCCTTGGAAACCTGCATATCAGTCGGTCCGGCTGCTGAATATCTTATTGAACAGGGAATCTCCAGGAAGATTACCAGGATAGAAGCATTAACAATGATTAAAAATTTCCAGGATAAGGGATGTATTCATCAGACAGGAAGGACAATTCCACTGAAGGATTTCAAATCAAAATATCCGGTGGATGTTATATGCAACTGCTGCTGGGACTGCTGCGGGGTTGTCGGAAACTATAACCGCGGGTATCTGCCTCTGACTGTTACATCCTATTATCGTGCTTCCATTCCTGATTCTTCATTATGCACCGGCTGCGGTCAATGCGTAGAATTCTGTCCTGTTGGGATAATCAGACTCAATGAAGAAGGTAAAGCAGTAATCCGGAATGAACTATGTATTGGATGCGGTCAGTGCCAGTATCATTGCCCGACAGATGCTGTTTTTCTAAACCCTGATAACAGAATAGTGTTCCTTCCGATGCTTGGAAAAGATGGCGCGCGTATCAAACCGCCGAAGGGACTTGATTCTGTAACTGATGAAAACTCTGAAACTGATGGAACAAAAACCATAAGCCGCGATGAAGTATTAAAAGTTCTTGAAGAAACAAGAGTAAAACTTTACAGGCCTGACATTCATAAAATCTTTAAAAAATGGAATAAAACAATGCTTTATCATTTTACAGATTTCGATGAATACTGGTACTTCATTATAAAAGACGGAATTCCCGGACCTTTAAAACAGGGAGCCCTTGACGATCCTGAAATTCATTATACACTCACAGGCTCGGTTTTTGTTGGTTTGATGAGAAAGGAAATAGACGGTTTTAAAGCATTCAGGAAAAAACTTGTTCAGGTTAAAGCTCCTGTAATGGATCTTATCAAGCTTCAGAAGCTGATTGGATAATGCTGTATTTTTATTTTATTAAACTCATAATTATTGAGACTTTGCGGATAATATTTTTTACATCATTTTGCAGCGTATTAATATGAATACAGAAATTCTCTATGAAGACAATCATCTTCTCATAGTAAATAAAAAACCCGGAGAGCTTGTTCAGTCAGACATTTCAGGTGTTGAATCATTACAGGAAAAATTAAAAGAATATATCAGGGTGAAATATTCAAAACCCGGAAATGTATTTCTCGGAATTGTTCACAGACTTGATAAACCTGTATCCGGTATAACAATTTTTGCAAGAACTTCAAAGGCTGCAGCAAGACTTCACGAACAGTTTCTTTCAAGGGATATTGTAAAAAGATATATTGCTGTATTAAAAAAGAATTCATTTATCAAACCAGAATGGATTGATCTCAGGCACGGAATAAAAACAAATGACGGATTTGTTGAAATCACAGACATTGGAATGATCGGCAGTAAACCGGCTGAATTGAGATTCAGGGAAATAATTTCAAATAATAAATATACACTTGCAGCAGTTGATTTATTAACAGGCAGGAAGCATCAGATTCGGGCTCAGTTTTCGAAAATCGGGTTGCCTGTAGTTGGTGATGCTGATTATGGTTCTGATGAAAGGATGGAAGATAACTCCATACTTCTTCATGCAGACTATATTAAATTCAATCATCCTGTTAAAAATATAATTATTGAATTGGAAACAGATTATCCTGAAAGATTTCTTGATAAAATTAAAGCGGATTATAAATTGATATCAAATATAATGAAGGATTAGAAATGAGCCCTTTAAATAAAACCGGGATTTCAAAAAAATTTATAATTTCAATTTCGATATTATTTTCAGTTTTAATGATATTTGCTGCAGTTTTCTACAGGCAGATTATCAGCAGCAATATTATTATTTTAAAAGAATCAATTTCCGGAAGCAGCTCTGAGCTTGCACGTGAAAAAACCAAT
This sequence comes from uncultured Leptospirales bacterium, assembly GCA_964529415.1. GTDB lineage: Bacteria > Spirochaetota > UBA4802 > UBA4802 > UBA5550 > CAYMPH01. Next base: position 198,036 of record CAZGWD010000007.1, read on the forward strand.
CTCGTTATGGCTGCGCTTAAATTTTCAAATGCTGAAAAAACAGCTGATATATCAAAGGTATTAAAAGAAATATGCAGAGAGGATATTGGTTTTATAGATGCAGTTATATATTCTAAAACTGATGATGAAAATTATTTTAAAGCAGTTGACCGCTTAAAAATTGCTGATGTGAACTTCAGCATAAAATCCGGTGATATAGTAAAAGAAGGCAAAGATACCAATTTTCTTAACAAAGCTTTAATTGGTGAAATTATTGATCCGGAAATCTATTCATCCGGAGCTTTTTCCTGGCAGAATTCTTATTTCAGTTTCGGTAATAAAAAAAAATATATTATTCAGCTTTTCATATCAGCCGAACCTGCAAGAAAGCAGCTTGATAATTACCTTGATTCTGTAAAAACACAGAGATTTATAATTACAGGCGTAAGTTCTTTATTTGTTATAATAATTATTGTTTTATCAGTTATATTTATTCAAAATTATACTCTGCTGCTGAAAAAACTTTCTGAATTCATGAAAAATGCCGCTGGTGGAAATCTCACGCTGAACATGAATCCCGAAGCAAGCGTAGAAATGAGTGAACTTGCATCATCATTTAACATTCTCATTGAAGAAATGAAGGATATGAAAAATAAAGCTGAGCGTACTCCAGAATCCGATCTTTTCGGTCTTGGCGTAGAAAAAATTAAAAATAATAATTTCGAGGAAGCAGTATATATATTCGGAACCCTTACCATTTTAAAACCTCAAAGCTTTGTTAATTTTTTCAATTCCGGTGTTGCATATGCAAAGCTGAAAGAATACCATAAAGCTCTTGTCATGTTTAAAAAAGCCGATGAAATCAACAGCGCAAATGAAATGGCAAAGAAATATATTGAAAAAATAAACTCTCTGATTTTATCAAATGGAAAATGAAAAAATAAAAAAAATTTTAAAATCGATTTCAGAAGAGCCTGGAGTATATCTGATGAAGGATTCTTCAGGGGCGATTATTTATATTGGAAAGGCATCCTCCCTTAAAAAACGCGTTACATCGTACTTTCAGAAAAAAGACCACGACCCCAAAACAAGAATACTCGTAAAAAATATCGACGAAATTGAATACATTATTACTGATTCTGAAATTGAAGCTTTGATTTTCGAATCAAATCTTATTAAAAAACATAAACCAAAATTTAATATCCGCATGAAGGATGATAAAAGATATCCTTACATTGCAGTAAAATTTGACGAAGAATATCCGAGAGTAATTTATACAAGAAAAATTACAAATCCTGTAAACAGATATTTCGGCCCGTATACAGATTCAAGGGCGGCAAAAAACACGATGTATCTGATAAATAACCTCTTTAAACTGAAAACATGCAGACGCGATCTTCCATTAAAATCCAATGAAAGACCTTGCATGAATTTCCAGATTGGGAAATGCGGCGGAGTATGCGCCGGCGTAATTTCAAAGGAGGAATATCTTGTTCTCATAGATAATGCTGTCAAATTTCTTGAAGGAAACATTGATCCTGTAATTTCAAATTTGCAGGAGATGATGAAAATTCATTCTTCAAAAATGGAATTTGAAAAAGCAAAATATTACAGGGACATGATTTTTGATATTCAGAAAATTTCTGAAACTCAGAAAGTTGATCTTCATGCAGGATTTGATCAGGATTACATTGCTGTAACATCAAGGCTTTCTGAGGCTATTGTTATTCTTTTCGAATTCAGAAAAGGACTTCTTCTTGGAAGAAAAATCACGGTTTTTGACAATGCGGAATATTCAGCTGAAAATGAAATAATAAGATCATTTATTGTTGATTACTACTCCCGTTCGGAAATACCTCAGAGAATTATTACTAAAACAGGAATTGAAGATAAAGAACTGATAGAAAATTATTTATCATCAAAATCATCAAGAAAAGTGTCGATCATCCATGCATCAAGCCAGGAGGATAAAGGTGTTATCAATCTGATTCTTAAAAATATAGAAATAATTTTTGCTGATAGAAGTGCTTCAGCTATATACGATAACAGGCTCAATGGTCTTTCCGAGCTCAAAACAATTTTGAACCTGAAGGAAATACCTGATACAATTGAATGTTTCGATATTTCAAATATTCAGGGAACAAATTCAACAGCTTCAATGGTTGTTTTCTGCGACGGCCTGCCTGATAAATCATCATACAGAAGGTTTAAAATCAAAGGGTATGAAGGGGCGAATGATCCTGGAATGATACATGAAGCAGTTGCAAGGCACATTCAGCATCTTGTTAATGAGGAACTTGAACTTCCGAAATTAATTGTAATAGATGGCGGAATTACGCAACTTACTCGTGCCATTGAAGCTGCTTCAAATTTTAACGTTGATATTAAAATAATTTCACTTGCAAAAAAATTTGAAGAAATTTATTTTTCACCGGAACAACCTCCTATCATACTTCCGAAAACGTCGCCTGCACTTCATATACTGCAGAACATCCGCGATGAAGCGCACAGATTTGCAGTTACATATCACAGAAAGCTCCGCACAAAAAGCATGACTGCCTCAGAGCTTGATGATATACCTGATATTGGAGAAAAAACCAGAAATCTCCTGATTAAAGAATTAAAATCAGTAGAAAATATAAAAAATGCAACCAGAGAAATGATTGAATCAATTGACGGCATTGGTGAAAAAACAGCTAAAAAAATATTTGAATATTTCCATGGTTATCATGGCAGTAAATAAACTAAATTTAGAATTTTTCTTTACAATTTAATTATACAGCAATAAATATGTTTATATAAAAATCTATCGGGGCGTAGCGCAGTCAGGTAGCGCACATGACTGGGGGTCATGTGGTCGGAGGTTCAAATCCTCTCGTCCCGAATAAAAAACAAATATTAATTAACATACAGCGAAAAATTGAAATCATTTCTTTATTTTGTTTTTTTAATATTTTTTTGCTTATTAAGCTTAACCCCTACTTTTACTATAAGATTATTAAGATCATATAATTCATCCCCTTTGCGTAAAGCCCTTCCTGATATTTCTTTTCCTTTTAATATATCTTTCAGGTATTTTGTCATAACATATACAGGCCCGTAGATTTTATGAGTAATCCCAGTAAGGAATAATGTGAGAATAATTGCAATAACTGAAAGCACGCCTATCAAGATATAAAGTATATTCATCTGTCTAATTGATATCTGCCTCAAAACTTCAATCTGATCATTTATTTTGGTTAAACTTTTATTATGATCAGTTGTAATTTTCTCAGTATGAAGTTCATATTCTTTTCCAATGAGTTTTTTTGCTACAAAGACAAAAGAATTTACGATATCATCTTCAGTTTTGATAGAAGAATTTAAATCACTGATTGCATAGTCAATTTCATTTATACTTTTTTTAAATGAAATTGAAATTATGGCTATAGTAAATGCCGATGCCGCAATATAGATTATTATTATTGGAATTATAATTTTTAGTTGTTTTCTTTTATTTATAATTTTAATATTCCTCTTATTCAAAATAGTTCGCTCCTGTTTTTTTATATTTTATGGGAAAATAATTTATAAGATAAATCATAGTCATATTTAAAATGTGAATTTTATTCCAAGATCAACAGTAAGATAATATCCAGCTAAAGTTTTTTCAAAGAACAATGTAAAGCCCGGGGTTAAATAAATTGATATTGTTTTATTAAATGAATAACCAACTTCACATTCAAGTTTAACAAATGGATCATAGAAGGTTTCAATTTCACTTGAAAATACATCTTTATATAAGTGAAATGTATAACCACCACTTAATATTGGGCTAATATTAAATTTTTTCGGTAATTGAAAATAATAACCTACACCAATACCTAATGAAGCAATATTGTATAAATTTATAAAGTAAGTATTTTGAGTAAGGAAAGAATAACTAAAATTTAAATTGATTATACTGTTTTCAAAAATTAGATTTCTTATTCCAAGATTAACAATAGGCCCGATGAATGGATTAACTGCTAATTTCTGAAATAACCCAAACGGCTGAAGATATGTAATTCCGGTGGAAATATAAAGTTTAACAGGTATAACCTTTATTACCTCTTGAGTTGGTATTTTCTTTTTAGGTTCAACTTTTATTGTTTCTATTTGAGGAATGGATATTTCTCTATTTGATTCAAAATCGAGAGTATAAGATTTCTCAATTTCAGATTTGAATTTATTTAAAATACCATCTACTTCAGGTAATAACACCTTTTCATTAATTTGATGTGTGATTTTTTTCCCGTGAATGCTTACAAAAAAAAGCTCAATATGGTAAACATCTGCATAAGTATTTTTAATTACATACTGTTCTTTGCCTTCATTTCCAAGAGGACGACGGTCTACAAGCTTTTTATTTCTTGTGATTTTTCCAAATACAGCAAAATTTGCTTTGCTATTTTTTCCTTCTTCAATTGCTTTTTTCCCATCATAACATATTTTATCATCTGGAAGTTCTTTTAAATGATTAATCTTTCCAAGCGTTTTCAATAAAGATTCATCTATTTTGTTTTTAATTTGCTGGTCAGCATTAATATTTTGAAGTTTGAATATTTTTGTTCTGAAAACTTTCAATGATAATTCAGAACTGCTTTCCCCATAAATTGGATGTGATATTATAAATAAAAATACGATTATAATAGATTTTATAAAAACTCTGTTCATGAAAATTGATTTATAACCAGAGTTTGTAATGGTAGCCCATATCTATAGGATCACCATCAATTATATCTTTATCTTTATCTGTAGTCTTGCCGGTTATTTCAGCTGGAATATGAAATGGATCTGGATCGCCTGTATCAATACACGGGCTTTTTGTAGCTGTTTGTTTAAGAAAATAATATCCAATTGAATAGTCGAATATTTTAATAGCCGTTATTGGAGATACAGGAATAAATGAAGGATTAGTGCTAATATTCCCATCTCCAGTTAAAATAGGGCTTGCACAGGTATATTTAGCATCTAATGTTCCTGAATTATTTATTGTATCCCAAATAATAGAATTAAGGATTGTTACTGCACCTGTTGAAGTATTATATAATCCACTTCCGGAAGACGAAGAATTATCTTCAATGGTGCAGTTTGTTATTGAAGCTGTACCTTCATTGAATAATCCTGCTCCGTTAGTTATAGATGAATTATTCTTCATAATCAAACAATTGATTGCAGAAAGATTTCCGGTTAAAGCATTATAAATGGCTCCTCCGGAAATAATATTATAATTCCCGGCAAAAACTGAATTTGTAAAATTAGCCTTGTTTTTGTTATAAAATATTCCATTTGAATATAAAACATTATCATATGAATAAATAGGATTGCCATTTCCATCAACACCAAATTGAGTTCCAATTGATTTATAAATTCCACTGTTTGCCTGGAATAAACTTTCATCAATTAAAATTGTTGAAGCACTATCCGAATAAATTGCAGCACCTGAATCGGTTGTTTGATTTTGTTTAAAATGAGAATTTAAAATAGAATATGTAGGAGTTGATTGGGTATTTTCCAGATGAATTGCTCCGCCGGAGCATAAAACAGTAGTATCATATATATTTTGAGAGTAATTGGAAGCAAATAGAGAAATTTCAATTTTAAATTGAGCATCTCCTTTACTGTTGTAATGGTAAATTGCACCACCTTTATTTAATGAGGAGTTGCATGTAAATGAAGTTCCAGATATGGTATAAGTTGCTGACGAAATTGAATTATATTGATATATAGCACCACCGGAATAATCGATAGCTGTCCATAACGAAGTTGAATCCGAATCAAATTTGGTTGAATTTGATGTAAAACTTGAATCAATTATAGATGTAAAACTTGAAACATGAAGATCACAGATAGCACCACCTTTTGCACCTGATTTTGATTTTGCATAGTTTGAATGAAAGATAACATTATTAAGCAGAAGATAAATATGTTTATAGCCGCAGATTGCACCGCCTAATGACTCTTTATCCTGTTCGGTATTTTCAGTTTTATTCAAAGATAGAGTGCTGTCATATACTTCCAATCTGCTTCCCAAATAATTAAAAATTGCACCGCCATATCTGGAAGCCTTATTTGAATTTAAAGTTGAATTTCCATCAATTTTACAATAACCCGTTGAATATACAGCACCGCCATTTTCTAAAACTTCATTTCCGGATATTGTTGAAGCAGAAATTTGCACTGTACCTGTGGAATAAATACCTCCACCGTAAGTAATTTTATTTAAATGATTGGTAATATTTAAATTATTTAGAAGTAAACCATTAATCCTGTCGTTGTAAATACCTCCACCGTGGAATGGAGTAGTAACATCATCCTTAATTGAATTGCCTGATATGACTGAATCTTTGATTGTAAGCGTGGTGAGTGTTAACGAAAGGGTATAGACCCCTCCTCCGCCAATTCCGGCTTTATTATTAGAAATTGTAGAGGATTGAATTATAGAAGTTCCAGTTGAATCAGCAATGCCACCACCAAAGTTATTTGCAATATTGTCTGTAACAATGCAATTGTTAATCAGCGAATTCCCGTTATTGCATATAGCTCCTCCATTGCCGCCGGAAGTATTATGCAACAATTCATAATTTTCGAGTATTACCGGCACACCTGTTCCGCTATTTTGATCAATAAATACAGCACCTCCGTCACCTGAAGATACATTGTGAGATATATTGCCTCTGCCTGATGTATAGGATATCTTTGAATTTGAAACAGATGCAAAATATATTGCTCCACCGCTTGCAGATGCTGTATTATAAGAAAATGCATTATCTATCAGTTGAGCGTTTGCTGTATTTTCTAAATAAACTGCCCCGCCCTTCCCGGCTTGATTAGAATCAAAGATACAGTTTTTAATGGTTATATTGCTGGAATTCTTGATAAAGATACCACCACCAAAATAGCTTTCACCAAATCCGTTTGCTTTACCGTTTTTGATGGTAATCCTGTCAATTGTTACAGCTCCAATTGTATATCCTTTTAAAGCATGGATTGAACTTCCAGCATTGAGAATTGTTGCAGGATTTGATATATTTCTTGAGTTTGGATTAAACTCTGTTCCGTCAAAACCGCCAAGAATTGAAATTCCATTTTTTATAGTTATATTATTTGATGAATATTCTCCGGATGCTACCCAGATTTCTGTTCCCGGGTCTGCTGCTGTATTCATAGCATCAGAAACTTCATTAAATGCAGTATCCCAGGATGTGCCATTTCCTCCGGCTAAAGCATCTTTTCTAACATATATAACATTTGCAGGAACAACATTTACAGAAACTTTAGATGGATTATTATTATTACTGATAGCGCCAGATGAATCAGTTACAGTATAAATAAATTCAAACTGTCCAAAATAATTTTGTTCTGCTATATACTTCCAGTTTTTACCTGAATTTTGAGAAAGTGTACCATGAGATACAGCAGTAAAATTATATATTAGCTCACCGCCATCGGGATTATCTAAATTAAAGTCGAAGTCAAGAGTACCCTGTGAAGCAGAATAATTTTTAACAACTATAAGCTGATTCCGAGTAAATGGTGTATCATGAACAGGATTTACAGTTACAGTGACTGTAGAACTATTACTGTCATTACTTCCGTCATAGGCACTGTAAGTAAAAGTATCAGTTCCGTTAAAATCTTTTTTCGGAGTGTATGTAACTGTTGAACCACTCAGGTCGCATATGCCATTTGATGGTGCTGTTTTTATAGAAAAAATTAATGGATCATTTTCTGGATCAGAAGCATTTAATGTAATATTTACAGATGAATCTTCATTTGTAGTAATTGTTCTTGGTAAGGTAACTGGAGGGTCGTTTTCCGGCCCTATTGTTATTGAAACAGTTGAAGTATTGCTGTTAATAAACCCAGGTGCGCTTGCATAAAATGTAAAAGAATCATTACCGTTAAAATTTACATTCGGTGTATATCTCCATGTAGAACCGCTAATTTGAACTACTGTTCCATTTGAAGGCTGATTAACATTGAAAACAAGTGAAGCTAAATTAGGGTTATTTACCTGGAGTATAATATCTTTATATGTATCTTCCTGAGTCACTACAGTTTTGTCAAAAGCAACAAGGTTTTCTCCGACAAATAATGTTATTTCAGATACATTACTTGAACTCTGTCCGTCAGTTACATAGAATTTAAATGAATCCGGACCATTATAATTTAAATTCGGAGTATAGGTAAATTTATTTTTTTCCGTAAGTGACTGGATTAGTGTGCCTTTATAAGGATTATTTTGAATGATAAATGCAAGATTTGAAGTACTTTTGTTAGTTTGCAGTTCGATTGTGACTGCAGTATTTATAGGCGTGGGGTAATGACCACCTGAAGATTCAAGAGGAATAAAAATTGATGAATTTACGATTTCTTTTATATCTCCATTGGAACATCCTGCAAGTAAAAACAGGAATATCAATATTGGGTATTGAATTTTTTTACTCTTCATTTTGATTATTTAATAATTATTCCTTATAATTTTTTTTAAGTCAACCAATAATAAAATTACCGGCATTCCGGTTTTTTTCACTTAATTTCTAAAATATAATCTCCACCTTTGACATAAGCATCCCACACTTTAATATAGTAAGTATCAGCCTGGAGTGTCTGTGTAATTTTTGAATAAGTTGTATTGTTATAATCAACACTGCTATCGAGAATATTTTTACCGGAGTCATACAAATATAAATACGTATGACAAAATAAATATTGGGGTTTTGTCTCGATTGTAACAACCTTTTCTTCAGTAAGAGTGAATTTTAAATAATCTGATTCACCGTATGGAATAAAGTTATGCATCTGAGTCTCGACTGGTTCTATTCTATAAGCATCATTAAATGAATCATCTGCTTCATAATAATCTTTTTGTTCTTCACTAACCTTTATTTTATAATCGCCATATCTCGTATTATAACCCCTTACGTAGATATAATATATACCGGCAGTTAAGTTATTTACTATTTTTGAGTAAAGGCTGTTAAAATTTCCTCTAACTGTAGATATCTGGCTACCTGAAGAATCGTAAAGAAATATTTCCGTACTCGTATCGAGATTCAACTTTGATGTTTCAATAGAAATATATTTTGATGAACTAATTGAACTTAAATCAAGTTTAATCATATCTGAATCATTTTCAGTTCCGTTATGCAAAGTATGATTTTGTGTTTCTCCAATTGAGATAGCATTTAAAGTGTCTGGCTCATATGAATCAGCAGCAGGTGAAGGATTTATAATTGTTTCCAGATATGTCATTTTATCCATAAATAAAGCCCACTTGGTATTCCCTGCTGTTAAAATATTCTTATAAGTTGAAACATCATATTGATATCTTGATTTCCATATATTGTGAAAAATTGTGATACCTGTTGCGTTTGGATATCCATATTCTTTTTTGTATATTACTGCATCAAGCAGTGAGGATTTTGCATTCGATGCAAGAGTCTTTATTGAAGTGTCTAATTCAGGAGTCCCCCAAACCTTATCAAGATAATTACCGAGATCGATGTAATAAAAATTTGGATCAACTCCATCGGTATCCATTGAAAATGAACTGTCTGCAGCTGTATTAAAATAAACAGCTTTCGACTGTTCAGCATCTATAGCTGATTTTGCAGAATCAGCGAATAAGTCTAAATCCGCATATAATTGATCAATTTTTGAAATATCAATCAGTGAAAGAGTAAAATTTCTTTTAACTGAGCTGCTGCTGAAATAATTGAAAGCCGAATCACAGAACTTTTTCCCTAAATTCACAGGTGTAATTTTTGACGTGCACCCCGTTTTCTGTACCAACGTATAAGGTAAAACTCATGCTGTTTTC
>CAZGWD010000008.1:0-202923 GCA_964529415.1 uncultured Leptospirales bacterium
ATTATTTTTTTTGCAATTAATAAACAAAAAGGGACTGCCTTTTGGGACAGCCCCTAATAATTGATTATTTGTAAAATCAAAATGAATAAGATGTTCCGAATGTTGCAAAATACCTGTTTGTATCGCGAACTGATGCTTCGAATTTTTCCGGATATGGTGAATTCACATATGTAAATGCGAGAGTAAATGTAAGTCCTGAAATTTTATATGCAAGTGCAGATGAAACTGCAAGTTCGCTGATGCCGAACTGAGCACCTTTAACTGCTTCTGCACGTGTATAGTTAAAAGAAGGATTGTTGAATAATCCCATATAAGCTCCAATAGTAAAAGACAGATCTTTCGCAAGTTCAAAATCCTGTGCTACTCCGATTTTAATATAGAAATCTGTGTATCTGAATCTCGAATTGCCTAAAAAGAAATCGTGGGTATAACTTACATATGGCTTAAGAGGAATTCCTTCAAAATAAATTCCGGCTGTTAAGGCAAGGTCGCTCTGATCCCAGCCTACAGTTGCATATGCGCTGTTATTACCCATATCATTGTAATTTGCTCCGAGATAATCTTTTGAAACAGGATATAGGAAATAGGTAACATTTAATTTTAATGCTGCGATTTTTGCTAAAGGAATTGCGTAATCGAGTGCGAAGTCAACTCCCTGTCTTGAAAAGCTGAAAATATTAGGATTTGAATTTCGTCCAGCCTGCTGTGTGCTTACAGGGCTTGCTGATAGTTCTCCAGTAACAGTTAATAAAAGACCTGTACCTGCAATGTCATAAGAGATGAATGGAGCGAAAGCACCGTCACCATCAAACCAGTTGACTCCTCTCCATAGATAGTTGCTGTAATAATTCAGGCCGAATGTTATGCCTGCCGGTTTTTTTGCTTCAGCATCTTTTTTTTCCTGAGCATTGATGGCTGTTGCTGTCAGCATTACTGCCATTATTAGTGTGATTAGTTTTTTCATATTATACTCCTTGGAATTTATTTCGATCAGGAATTTTTTCTATCTGCAGTTAGTTTTTTTCATTCCTGATCGGATTTCATTTTTAATTGATTTTAAATAAATTAATTATCATCCATGTGTCGAGTATTTATTCCTCAAATATATTACCTGTATGTTAAATTATATCAAATGAAAATTTAACCTGCCTGTAATAATACAGGGTTATTATTAATATCAGAATTGAAAAAATTGTCAATAGCAGAAAATAGTTAAAATTTTAATTTGAGAATTTTTTTAATATTTGAAAAGCATGGAAGCTGCATCGTGGATTGTTTTTACAGGTATCAATTCACCCTTGTAACCGGAATTTTTTACATCTGCTGCGTCTCCTGCAGGAATAATAAGAGTTTCAAATCCGGCAAGGCGGAATTCGGAAGCTCTGCGTCCGCACTGGGAAACAGGACGAAGTTCTCCTGCAAGAGAAATTTCTCCAAGGAGTCCGGTTTTTTCAGGAATAGATTTGTTCTTTACGCTCGATGCAATTGACATGGCAACAGCAAGGTCTGCAGCTGTTTCACTGATTCTGAAACCGCCTGAAACATTTAAAAAAACATCGAAATTATTAATTTGTATGCCTGTGTGCTTTTCAAGAACTGCGCACATTATTATAAGGCGGTTCAGGTCAAGACCGTCAGACATTCTTCTTGGATTGGAAAAATTTGTTTCTGTTACAAGAGACTGAACTTCGTAAAGAATTGTTCTGGAACCTTCGAGCGCGCAGGTGACAGCATTGCCTGGCGACGATGACATGAACGGGTTCAGGAATATTTTATTCTTATCCTTCACTTCCTCAAGGCCGAGTGAAGTCATGCGGAAAAGTCCGAGCTCGTTTACAGAACCGTATCTGTTTTTGAATGAACGCAGTATCCTGAAATCTCTGGATGAGTCCCCTTCGAAATATAAAACTGTATCAACAAGATGCTCAAGTACTTTAGGGCCTGCAATGGAACCTTCTTTGGTAATGTGGCCTATCAGCAAAACTGGTATTCCGTTTTTTTTTGAAAAGTCCGCGAGCCTTGATGAGGCCTCTCTGATCTGGCTGACTGATCCTGCCATTCCGGGAATATCCTTAGTATAGATTGTCTGAACAGAATCAATAATTAAACATTGAGGTTTGAGTGTATGTGCAGCTTCAATTATCTGCTCAACATTGCATGCTGTTGAAAGATTCAGGGAACTGTTTTTTATAGAAAGCCTGTCAGCTCTTTGTTTGATCTGGGCAGGTGATTCTTCACCTGAAATATACAGGGTTTTGAGCTTCCCTGCTATCTGAAGAGCCAGAGTGGATTTGCCGATTCCAGGCTCTCCTCCTATCAGAATAACCGAACCCGGCACGAGACCGCCGCCGCAGACAAGATTGAACTCGGAAAGACCTGTATCGATCCTCGCTGTACCTTCAGCGCTTATTTCTGAAAGAGTGAATATTTCCGCTTTTTTTGCAGCAGTTTTGTTTGTATCAGCATGTGATTCAAATACGCTGTTCCATTCCCCGCAGTCCGGACATTTACCGTGCCATTTGGAAAATCCCGAACCGCAGGATGAACATATATATTGAGGAGATTTTTTCTGCATCACTCTTTGGTTTGAAAGAAAAGCTTGGAAGGGTTTTTCTTCAGCTGTTTGAAAAGGTCTTTCGCATAAATTGATGCGTCGTTTAAATTGGTGTATATGTCTTCTTCCATTAGAAGTTTGCCTATAGTGCCGCGCCCGCTTTCAATTCTTGTTACAATTTTATTGAGGCTTGTTGTTGTTTCAGATAGATTTTTCAGGGTGATGTTTATATCTTCCTTGTTCTTCTCGGAAATATCAGCCACATTTTTTGTAATTTTGTTTAGTTGTTCCATTAGGGTTTTTGTCTGCTGTGAAAGCAGTATGATTGTTGCCTTTGTTCCGAGAATTGATTTTCTGATATCGTATCTGTTTTCGTCAGCTATCTTGTTTAAGTTTGCTACAAAATTTTTTGAGTTCTGGAAAATTTCCGCCAGCACCTGGCCGCCGTTATCATCCTGCATAAAGCCCTGGAATGTGAGCATCATCTGGTCGAAACTTGCCGGATCAATTCCGTAGACCTTGTCGCCGTCTTTTAAAAATTCGTCCACGTTGGTGGTCGGAGGAACGAATGCATTGATATACTTTTCACCAATAAGACCTGATGTAAAAATTGCGAATTTTGTTGTTTTAATCAGCTTGTACTGGTTGTCAATCCACACAGTCACTTCGCTTTTTTCACCGGACTGTTTTATCATCTCAACATGTCCTATTCTTATTCCGCCTGCGATTTTTACAGGAGAGCCCACGCGGAGATCATTTAAAAATCCGTAGTAAACTTTTATCGAGTACCCTGAACGGGATACGTTTATCTTGGCAAGTAAAGCAACGAGTATGATAAAGATAGTAAAACTTACAGTAACCATGATGCCGACTTTTGTTTCACTGGTCATTTTCATAAAATTGAACCTCTTGTTTTTGTTAAATCCGGCTGAATCAGAAATGATTATTTTATAATTGAGTTAAAAAATAAAAATCAACCGGAGAATCACTGTTGCACTGATTTTAAATAAACTGTATTATATTTCAACTAATTTATAATTAAAAATTTCAGTTTGAAATGGAATTTTTTCTGAGTTAATAATCAATGGAACACGGATGACGCGGATTTTTATGATGGTCGCGGATAAGGATAATGAATAAGGAGTTTTTTCAAAAAGATTAAAACAAAGAAAAAAAGTTATATGTGGATTTTATAAGATTATGGAAAATTAATCTTATAAAATCATAAGCAATCAGCGTCATCTGCGTTCTATTTTTTTTATTCATATTAAGGGGGTGTTTATAAAAATGGCTTGAATTTTCTGATTATTAATTGTTTATCAGATTATTATTTTAAAAAAATTAATCCGGAGGAAAAAAATTTGAAAAAAAGTATATTCTTAATCGCAGCAGTTTTTGTTTTACTCGGGTCAATGCTTATGGCGGGTGATGTTAAGAAAGAAATTGTAGGGTCATGGACATTCGATCTTGGAGGCGGATACATGGCATCTGCAGATTATAAAGCTAATGGTACTTTTGATCAGAAAATGGGGGAAATGACTATCAGCGGAACTTATACAGTTCAGGGAAATAAAATTACAACTGTAGCAAGCGGGAGAACAACCGTTTTTACTGTTGAAAAATCCGATGCATCTTCCATGACTTTAAAGCGTGACTCAGACGGCAAAATAATGGTTTATAAGAAAAAATAACACCCATCGATGAAATGCCGGCGTTATGCCGGCATCACTCGGGAAGTGTTGTATTCCAGCTTCCTCATGGAGGTTTCGGGATGATTTCGATTTTTCAACTGGCATTTTCCGGCATACACTCTATTTGATGGACAAACTTCCTTTTCTATTATTTTTCAAAACCGATTTTTCTTTTTGGCTTAATATCTTCAGAAATTAATGCCTTGATGGGCCGCTTTTTGCCATCCTTGGCACCGCGGCATTAGTGCCTCCATGCACGTCACATCAAAAACTATTTTAAACTGATTATCATATTTTTTTTCCATAGTTTCAATTTTCTTTTTAAGCTCATCATTTGTTGACAGCATCTGCCGGAATCTGCTGAATATTCTCATAATTTGAATATTTACCTGTATTGCTCTTTCACTGTTAAGATCACTTGAAAGCATGGAAACTCCCTGTTCAGTAAAAACATACGGTAATTTTCTGATACCACCCCAACTTGATATCACAATTTGTGACATCAAAATTTCTAATTCTAATGTTTAATCCCCTTTTTTATTTATCCATAAATTCCTATTTTATTATTGAAAAATACGCGCACTTTTTCAATTATATCTTTATTGGAATTATGGTGATATATGAAATTTGAAGAATTTAATTTAGACGAAAATCTGCTCCGCGCAATCAAAGAAGCGGGCTTTTCTGAATGCATGCCGGTTCAGGCAATGACTTTTGAGCATTCGCTCTCAGGCAAGGATGTTGCTGTTCAGTCTCAAACAGGTTCAGGCAAAACTGCGGCTTTTTTAATACCTATACTTCAGCTGATGTCTCAGGACAAATCTCCGGATGCTTCTTCAAACAGGGCTCTTGTGATTGCTCCGACTAGAGAGCTTGCAGTACAGATCGAAGTTGAAGCAAAAGCATTGAGTAAATACCTTGGAATTATAACTGCCTGCTTTTATGGAGGGGTCGGTTACGCGAATCAGGAAAAGCTTATTAAACAGGGTGCGAGGATTTTAATTGGAACCCCCGGCCGTCTAATCGATATGAGTGATACGAAGAAGATCAATTTTATGGAATTCAAATACCTTGTCATAGATGAAGCTGACAGGCTTTTTGACATGGGTTTTCTGCCGGATATCAGGAAAATGCTGAAGAGGATGCCTCCTGCTGAAAACAGGCACAGCATGATATTCAGTGCAACGCTTACTGATAAAGTCCGCGATATCTCATCTCAGTTTATGAAAAATCCTGTTGAGATTGAGCTTACACCGGAGAATATGACTGTTGATACTATAGCACAGAGTCTGTATCATGTTGCAAGAAATGAAAAAATAAATCTGCTGCTCGGTATTCTGAAAAAAGACAAACCGGCAAACGCTATAATATTTACAAATACAAAGTATGAAGCAGTTGAAGTTGCAAACAGACTTGAGTATAACGGCTACCACTGCGAGTATATAATCGGCGACCTTCCTCAGACAAAGAGACAGGAGGTTATAAACAACATTAAAAGCGGCGCAATTAAATATCTGGTTGCAACAGATGTTGCTGCGCGAGGCCTTCATGTTGATGATCTTGAACTTGTCGTGAATTATGACCTTCCGGAATACTGTGAAAATTACGTGCACAGAATAGGGAGAACTGCAAGAACAGGGAAATCAGGAAAAGCAATTTCATTTGCCTGCGAGAAATTTGTGTACGGCCTTGAACCTATAGAAACATTTATTAAAATGAAAATTCCAGTAGAGTGGGCTGATGAAGAGCATTATCCGGAGGATGCGAGCAAGGGAGTCAGGTTCCAGAGACATGACGGGAGAACTGCTTCTAAAGGTAAAAAAGACAGCAGGCCTCATAGAAAAGAAATTTCACGGCCGGAAAAATTCCGTAAAGATAAATTCCAGAAGAAAATTTCTGCTGCTGAAAAGAAGCCGGAAGAATTTTTTGGTATTAAAAGCGAAGTTAAAACTGATAAAAAGCATGAAGTTCGAGAATATGTCAAGAAACCGGAGAAGCATTTTAAATCCGAGAAATTTGACAGCGGAAAATCAATTGATGACAGACTCGATTATTATAAAAAGAAATACGGGGACAATTTTGTTTTAAAAGATGCAACTCCAGCTAAAAAAGTTCCATTTTTCAGAAGAATTATGAATATTATATCCAGGAGCAAATAGCTGCAAGATGCCGGTTTTGCCCGCAACAGAAGAAAATATCAGAAAAGCTGCGGAGATAATCAGATCAGGCGGAGTTGTGGCGTTTCCAACTGAAACTGTTTACGGGCTCGGAGCAGACGCTTTGAATGCAAAAGCCTGCGCAAGAATTTTTGAAATAAAACGCAGGCCTTTTTTTGATCCGCTTATTGTTCACATAAATGATTACAGCATGATAGAAACAGTTTCAAATGGCATATCTGCAGAGTTTTTTAAATTAACAGAAAAATTCTGGCCCGGGCCGCTCACTATAATCCTTGAAAAATCAGAAAATATACCCGGCATTGTAACATCGGGATTAAGTACTGTTGCAGTAAGAATGCCTTCGAATAAAATCGCTCTCAGATTTATTGAAATGTGCGGTTTGCCTGTTGCTGCGCCGAGCGCAAATCCGTTCGGTTATCTGAGTCCAACAACAGCTTTACATGTTGAAGAACAGCTCTGGCCGGATCTGCCTTTTATTTTGGACGGCGGCAGCTGTGAGGTGGGTGTTGAATCAACAATTATTAAAATTGAAAACGGGAAAAATTATCTGCTGCGATCCGGAGGCATACCTGTTGAGGAAATTAAGGAAATTATCGGCGATATAAATATTTCAGATAATGCAAAAGTCCAGGCTCCTGGAATGCTTCCTGAACACTACTCGCCCTCAACCAGACTGAAATTTATTACATCTGATGAGGAAATTCTATCTGCTGTAAATCCTGCATTCCTATTGTTTAAAAATAATGATAAAAAATTTCCAGCTGACAGAACAGAGATACTTTCAAGAAACGGCGATCTTACTGAAGCAGCATCAAGGCTTTTTTCATGCCTGCACAGGCTTGATTCACTTGGAGCAGATATTATATTCACTGAGCGGGTTCCGGAATCAGGACTTGGCGCTGCAATCATGGATCGACTCACAAGGGCTTCACTGAAATGAAAAATAAGATTGATAAAGATATAATAATTGTTTCTGCGATTCTTGTATCATCCCTGATAATATCCGCCATTGTTTATTTCACAATAACAGTTGATATCACATCTGCACACCAGACATGGGAGTACAAAAAGAAAGAAGCTTACAACAGACTTCTCGCAACTCCCATACTTCTTTATCATAATATCGATGGAAAAGGGCCATACTCTATCAAACTTGAGGATCTCAGAGCCCAGTTCCAGATGCTGAAGGATCAGGATATCAGGGTAATTTCACTTGCTGAACTTATAAACAGGCTTGAAAATCCCGTGAAGTTTGAAAAAAAATCTGTAGTTATAACTTTTGATGACGGATACTCTTCAATGTATACGAAGCTGCTGCCTCTTGCAAAGGAATTCGGTTATCCTGTTACGCTTTTTGTGCATGTGAACGCTGTAAGCGAAAATGGGAAAATGACCTGGGAAAAGCTCAGAAAGCTCGACAAAGAGGGAATTGACATCCAGTGCCATTCCATCAGCCACGAAGATTTAGCAAAGCTTTCTTCAAAAAATAATCCGGAATCAAAAGAAAAATTGTTTTCGGAGTTGTATACATCGAAGAAAATTTTTGAACTGTTTATGAATAAAGAGATGAAGTTTTTTGCATTTCCATTCGGTCGATATGATCTTAAAGTTATTGAAGCTGCCCGTAATGCAGGCTATCTGAGAGTTTTTTCAACAGACTATGGATCAAATCTAATTACTAATAATAATTACTGCCTTAGAAGACATCATGTGAAGAGCAGCTTCTCTATGGATTATATAAAGAAGATTATAGAGTAGGGTGCCTTGACTGCGGCGTTTTGGCTGCGCTCGACGATCAGAAAATAATAGATTATCGAATTGAGCCGGGATGTGTCTTTTCAAAAAAAACATTTGACTTGTACGTAATTAATTATTATATTTACACGTATAAATAAGGAATAGTCAGAATGAACACGAAATTAACTCTCAGCATTGATAAAAATATTATTACCGGGGCAAAAGATTACGCGTTATCCCGCAAAACCAGCCTGTCAAGAATGGTTGAAGAATACCTTAAATCTGTTGCTGAAAGTCAGGACAGCGGTATAAAAATGGCTCCAATAACCGAAGAGCTTAGTTCTGTTATAAAGAATAAGAAAAAAATCAGTGCAGATAAAGTTGTCGAAGAATATTTAATCGGTAAATATCTTAAATGAAATATTCCATATTTCTCGATTCCGATATTATACTGGATATTGCATTAAAACGCGAACCGTTTTTCAGTGCATCAGCCCGGATTTTTTCTATGATTGAATATAAAAAAATCAGAGGATATACCTCCTCGGTTATTATATCAAACATTTATTATATTTTGAGAAAAATAGAATCGCATAAAAGTGCAATTAAATTCATATCAAAATTAAGATTGATTATTTCAATCCTGCCGGTAAACGACAGGATAATAGAACTGGCACTTGAATCAAAGTTTAAGGATTTTGAAGATGCAATACAATGCTTTACCGCGGTAACAGAAAATGTGGATTCTTTAATTACAAGAAATATAAAAGATTATAAAAGTTCGAAAATAAAGGTTTATACTCCTGAAGAATATCTGCAGATTATGAAGAGAATTATTGGTGCTTAATGTGATATCATATCAAGCAGGGCATATTGATGGGCAAATTTTACTTGATAATAATACCAATTGTTGCAATAATTAACCTTGAAATTAATTATATGGATAGAATATGACAAAAAATGCAAGACAGCTTGAAGATAATCTCGTAAACAGCATAATCGGCGAGGGTTCAGAATTCAAGGGTGAATTTAAAATAAACGGACTTCTAAGAATAGACGGATCATTTCAGGGAACAATAGAAACAGAAGGTAAAGTTCTGATCGGCCAGCATGGTGAAGCCCTTACAGATATTAAAGCCCGGCTTGTTGTTGTGGGCGGAACTGTGAAGGGGAATATATTTGCTACTGAAAGGGTAGTGCTTTTAAATACAGGCAGGGTGAGAGGAAATATTATTACACCAAGCCTTGTAATGGAAGACGGCGTTTTATTCGAGGGGAACTGCGTAATAAACAAAAGGCATGCAAAAGAATGATTGAAATAATACAGCCCGGATTATCAAGGGAAGATAAAAGCAAGATCAAATCAAAAAAGAAATCTTCTTCTGTGGGGAAGTCCGGTATGACATTTGCTTCGGAACTTCAAAGCGCTGTTGGTTTTGATATTCAGGGGGCTCTTGATGAGCTGCTTGAAGATTTATCCGAACAGGAAAAACGTTTCATGGACACTCAGTCTGAATATGAAATGGGCAGATACAAGGCGCTGATTAAAAAAATACTGAAATCCATTCTTGAAGACGGTGTAAAGGTTCAGTCTCTTAAAAGGCCTCCTTCGAAAAGCGGGAAAGCGCCGCATGTTATTATTAAAGAGATAGATGAAAAACTTCTTGCTGTATCCCAGGCTGTTACAAGACACAACCGGGCTTTTAACATGATGAAAACAATTGAGGAAATACGCGGTCTTATTCTGGATCTCGTTTACTGACCAATGCCGTTAAAAAAAATAGTCGGACATAAAAAAGAAATCACCAGATTATTCCAGATGAAATCATCAGGAAAAATTCATCAGGCTTTGCTCTTTACAGGACTCGCTGGCACGGGCAAGAGGAAAATTGCAGAGCTTTTTCTTTCTTCATTAAGCTGTGCGTCACCTCTTGATGAAGGTTATCCGTGCGGGAAATGCGCCAGCTGCCTGCAGTTCATGGCCGGAACATTTCCTGATCTTATTGTTTTGCCCGCAGAAGGCATGGATAAAATTCCAATCGGTAATCCGCAGAAAAAGGAATACGGAAGCGTGCGCTGGCTGATTGATAGAATGAATAAAAGCCCTGTAACCGGCGGATATGCTGTAATTATTGACGGGGTTGATACAATCGCCCGTGAGGGACAGAACGCTCTTCTTAAAACTATTGAGGAACCTCCTGCAGGGACGCACATGATTCTTATATCAGCAAACAGATCATCAGTGCTGCCTACAATCAGATCAAGATGTTCTGAAATGGCGTTCGGCCGTCTCTCAACGGATGATGTTTTAAAGGCAATCAGGATCAATGGAATGTCGCCGGATGACGAGGAGTACACTGCTGTTATAAGCGGAGGTTCTGCAAGGAATGCACAGCTATTGTCAAAGAATGAATTTTACTCCGGAATTGAAACGATCTGCAGGGAAATTTCTGAATATATCGAAAATAAAAATCCGGCTGTTTTAAATTTTACAGTTCTTCAGAAAGAGGCGGATACAGGCGAGATTTTTTTATCTGCAGCCAATATTTTCAGGCAGGCTTTATACGCGGATTTAACCGGAAATGCTGAAATGAAAAAAAAACTGCCCGCGCGTGCGGACAGGAAAAACCTGATAAAAATTATAAAAATACTGCTTGCCCTGAATAGAGGGTTTTCAAATAATCTGAATATCAGGTATTCTTTGAAAGGTTTGCTGTATTCTATGGATTCTATGGATGAAACAGGTCTTCCTGATCTTGAATTTGCATCAAAAAATTAAATTGAGTGTTCACGGAGTGTTTTAAATAGATTATCCCCATCAAGGGTGAGGAATTTTTTTTTAAGAAAGGAATATAATGGAAGTTTCAGCAGTCAAATTAAGAGAAAGTTATCAGATATATTTTGTAGATACGAATAATCTGTTCGTTAAGCAGAATTCACTGTGTGTTGTGGAAACAGAACACGGTGTTGACCTCGGATATGTTGTCAAAAGTATGCGCTATCAGAATAATCCCGGAATAGATATAAAGGGAAAACTCATCCGGATTACAAATGCCGATGACAATAAAACAATTAAAGATATAGAAATCCTGGAAAAAAAGGCTTTCGAGTCATGTCGTGAAAAGGCGAGGGCAAAAAAACTCGATATGAAACTCATATCTGTCAAGTGCCTATTTGACAGAACAAAAATAATTTTTTATTTTGTTGCAGAGAACAGAATAGATTTCAGGGACCTGGTCCGCGAACTTGCATCAGTTTTTAAAACAAGAATAGAAATGAGGCAGATAGGTGTGCGCGATGAGGCAAGGCTTGTGGGAGGTTTTGGTCCGTGCGGTCGAAGCCTGTGCTGTCTTCACCTCCGCGACGAATTTGATCCTGTGTCAATTAAAATGGCAAAAGAGCAGGATCTCAATCTGAATTCATTGAAAATTTCAGGCATGTGCGGAAGGCTTCTGTGCTGTCTCGGATATGAATACAAAACATATATGAGCTTGAATGAAAATCTTCCAAAGCACGGAATGGAAATTTTTGCAGAGAAAAAAGTTTATACAGTATATTCTTCAGATACGCTGAAGGAGTCAATTACGCTGAAAATCGGAGACAGGTTCGTTAAAATATCCAAGTATGATCTTGTTATTAAAGACAACAAGTACACAATAAAAGATGAAATAATTGATAAAATAATAAAAGCGGATGATGAATCCGTAGCTGATTCGCATGAGGGCTTCTAATGGAAGAAAAATTTTATGTAACAACACCAATATATTATGTTAATGCCGAGCCTCATATCGGGCATGCATACACAACAATTCTTGCAGATTTCATGAAGCGGCTGAACACTCTTACAGGAAGAGAGTCATTTATGCTTACAGGCACAGATGAGCATGGCGATAAAATTGACGAGGCTGCGCGCAAAAATAACTCAACACCCCAGGAATACGCAGATAAAATCAGCGGAATTTTCAAAGATACATGGACAGGGATGGGAATTTCATTCAACAGTTTTGTACGCACAAGCGACGCAAATCATGAAAAAACCGTGAAGGAAATTTTATCCAGGATTTATGAAACCGGTGATATATATTTCGGAAGCTACGGCGGAAATTACTGCGTTGGATGCGAAAGATTTTTAACAGATAAAGAGATTGTTGACGGGAAGTGCCCTGATCATGCAACCGGGTTGAAGTTTATTGAAGAGAAAAATTATTTTTTCAGGATGAGTAAATATCAGGCATGGCTTATTGAACATATCGAAAAGAATCCTGATTTTATAAGGCCTGAAAGATATAAAAATGAAGTGCTGTCAATGCTGAAGGGGGATGTGCTTGAAGATCTCTGCATATCCCGTCCCAAAACAAGGCTTCAGTGGGGAATATCACTTCCATTTGATGAGAATTATGTTACCTATGTCTGGTTCGATGCTCTTATAAATTATATCAGCGCCCTTGGTTATCCTGATGGCGATAATTTTAAAAAGTTCTGGCCTTATGCCGAACATATAATTGCAAAGGATATTTTGAAACCTCACGGGATTTTCTGGCCCACCATGCTCAAGGCAATGGGTGCCGAGCCATACAGGCATCTCAATGTTCACGGATACTATAATAATGACGGCGCAAAGATGTCCAAGAGCCTCGGCAATGTTATTACTCCGAAAGACCTGGTTGCGAAATTCGGAAATGACCAGCTGAGATATTTTTTCCTGAAAGATATGACATTCGGCCTTGATGCAAAATTCAGTGTGGAATCGGTAACTGACAGAATAAATTATGACCTTGCAAACGATTTCGGAAATCTTGTGAACAGAACATACAACATGGTGAAAAAATATTTCGAAGATAAGATTCCTGATTTCAGCGAAAAAAATCCTGCAGACAGGGATGTTCTGCTTGAGAAGCTTACTTCCGCTGCAGAGGATTATATAAGTCTTGCTTCAGTATTTCAGACAAGCACTGCAATTGAAAAACTCTGGGAATTTATCCGGTATCTGAATAAATATATAGATGAAAACAAGCCGTGGCAGATCGCAAAGGAAGGCAATATGGAAAAGCTTTCTTCAGTTATGCGTAATCTGCTTGAATCGATTTATTCGGTTACTGCGCTTTCGTCTCCGATTTTTATTAATATCTCTCCTGTAATAATGAAATCATTGGGCGAGGATATGGCTTCTCACGAGTTTGACAAGGTAATATCATTGAAGAATCTGAAAACCGGAACTGTAATTGTTGATCCGGGAATATTATTTCCGAAGATTGAAAAGGAAAAGGATGAATCTACTGATGAGACCCAGAAAAAATCTTCAGAAAAAAAAGAAAATTCAGCACAGAACAAAAGCACAGACGGCCTGATTGAAATATCTGATTTCGCCAAAGTTGATATCAGGGTTGCTCAGATTTTAAAAGCTGAGAAGGTTGAAGGTTCAGACAAACTTCTTCAGCTTGAGGTTGATCCCGGAACAGGCGCGAGAACTATAGTTGCAGGCATTGCCCAGGTCTGCACTCCGGAAGATATTACAGGAAAAAAAGTTCTGCTTGTATCCAACCTGAAGCCTGCTGTTATTTTTAACAGAACTTCCAATGGAATGCTTCTGGCTGCAAAAAAAGATAAAAAGAGCCAGCCTGCAGTAATTTTTATTGAAGATGCAATACCGGTTGGCGCGAAGTTATCGTAGATTATTTTAATTTTGAAATAATTCTTATGAACGTCTATCTGTAGTTTCTGCAGTAAAAAATTCCAGTATAGAGTACATCTTTTTTTTATTTAATAAACCTGCTTTAAAACCTGATAGAGTAATATTTATCTTGCAATTAATTAAATTCTTCATAATGTAGCAATAAATCTCAATAATAAATCTCACGCTCTCTATAAATTAAATGTTCAAGTTGATTTGAATTATTATCATATAGAAGAAAAAGGCAGACAATTTGACCCTGAAATTGTTGAAGCTTTTTTGGCATAATGGATTAGGTTGCAGAACACTATGAAAAATTTCAGGGTTAATTTAGGAGTAAACCTGAATGAAATCTATTAAGGTGAAAATTCTTATTGTTGAAGATGAGAAGATTGCCTCAGCTCAATTAAAGAAAATGCTTTCCAATCTTGGATTTGATGTTGTTGGATCCGCTGATTCAGGTAATGACGCAATAATAAAAGCAGCTAAACTGAATCCCGATCTGATATTAATGGATATCTGTCTTGAGTGCGGTATGGATGGAATCGAAACTGCTTTGCGCATCAGAGCTGAGAATCCTATTCCTGTTATATTCCTTACAGGTGATTCAGATGAAGCAACAATTCATCGTTCCCAGGCATGCGAACCATACGGATATATAATTAAACCTTACAACATGGCAATGCTGAATGCTGCTGTTACAACTGCGCTGCACCGTTACGAGCTCGAAAAGCAAACAGCTGCAATTAAAGGCGAACTGCTGACGCACCAGGTTGAACTTGAAATGCAGAACGAGGAACTGCGAAAGATTCAGGATGAACTGTCAGTTTCCAAAGAGCGGTACTTCGACCTTTTTGATTTAGCTCCAGTGGGATATTTCTCTTTAAATGAAAGCGGAATTATTATTGAAGCAAATTTAACTGCTGCATCACTGCTTGGCGTTGTAAGAAACTCACTGGTTAGCCAGCCGTTTTACAGGTATATTTTTTCAGATGATCAGAGCATTTACCGGTTATATAATAATGAGCTTGTGAATTCATGGAAGCCGCAGAAATACGAAATTAGAATGGCAAGGCCTGATGGAACATTCTTCTGGGTTATGATGGAATCTTCTGCTGCTGGAATCATTAATTATAAATCAATGTGCCGTGTAATTATCAGCGACATTACTGATCGTAAAAAGGTGGAGGAATCCCAAAAGCAGGTAACTTCACTTCTGCAGTCTACGCTTGAGTCCACTACAGACGGCATCCTTGTTGTGGATTTAAACGGAAAGGTAACGAGTTTTAATAAAAAATTCGGAGAGTTGTGGCATATTCCACAGAAGCTCATAGATACAGGTGATGACAATATTTTAATTGCATTCATTCTTGATCAGCTTAAAGAACCGGGTTTTTTTCTTGCAAAGGTGAAGGAATTATACAAACAGCCGGATAAAGAGAGTTTCGATATTATTGAGTTCAAAGACGGGAGAGTTTTTGAACGGTATTCACGGCCTCAGCAGATTGACGATAAAATTGCAGGCCGTGTGTGGAATTTCCGTAATATAACCGACCTGAAACAGGCTGATATTAAGATTCACAAACTGATTAAAGCTGTTGAGTATAGCCCTGCAACAGTGGTTATAACTGATAATAAAGGAAATATTGAATATGTAAACCGGAAGTTTGTTGAGCTGACAGGATATTCAAGTGAAGAAGTTATAGGCAAATACCCCGGAATTTTACAATCTGGAAATACACCGGATGAATTATATAAGGAATTATGGGATACAATTTCATCCAGTAAAGAATGGCAGGGTACTTTTCAGAATAAAAAGAAAAATGGAGGGCTGTACTGGGAATCCGCTTCTATTGCTCCCATTATAAATGAAAATGGCGAGATTACAAATTATATTGCAATAAAAGAAGATATAACAGAACGCGTGATGATAGAAAAAACGCAATCATTTCTTCTTCAGGAATATTTTTCTGACTTAAACAAAGACTTCTTCAAATCGCTGGCTCAATATCTTGCAGAAAATCTTGAAATGGACTATGTATGCATTGACCGTCTTGAGGGCGACAGGCAAATTGCCCAGACATTGGCAATTTACTACGGCGGTAAATTCGATGATAATGTGCGCTATACACTGAAAGATACTCCATGCGGGGATGTAGTTGGAAAAACAATCTGTGTATTTCCTGAAAATGTTCGCAATTTGTTTCCGGAAGATGCTGCTCTTCAGGAATTGAAAGCAGAGAGTTATGTTGGCACAACTCTCTGGGGATCAAATTGTGAGCCGATCGGTCTTATTGCAGTTATCAGCAGAAAACCTCTGACGAACTCCAGACTGGCTGAAAGAATGCTGCATATGGTATCAAGCCGCGCAGCAGGTGTGCTTGAACATTGGCAGTATGAAGAGGAGCTGCGTTTAAATGAACTTCATTTTAGAGAACTTGCTGATAGCATTTCTGATATTTTTTTTGCTATGGACAGAAATTTAAATTATACATTCTGGAATAAAGCATCAGAAATCCTCACTGATATATCTTCTATAGATGCAATCGGAAAATCAATTTATGATCTTTTCCCTGAAATAAAAGGTTCAAGAGTTGAAGAGTTGTACCTTGAAGTTTTAAAAACAAATCGTCCCGGATCAATAGAACAGAAATATCAGATTAAGAATAAAAATTTATACTTTGAAATAACAGTTTATCCGGCAAATAATGGAATTTCTGTTTTTGCCAAAAACATCACTGAGCGCAGGCAAATTGAAAAGCAGCTCGAGATTGAGCGTGAATTCACAAAAGCCATTTTCGATAATGCAGGAACGTTGATTGTTGTTCTGGATCACGAAGGACGTATACGTCAGTTCAGCCGTGCAGCAGAGGAATTAAGCGGTTTTATGTTTGCAGAGGTTGAAGGAAAATTTCCATGGGATACAGTCCTGCCTGCTGAGGATAGAGATTTTGTCCGCAAACAGACCTTTGAGATTTTTAAAAATAATCCGGATGATTTAGTTAGAGTCTACGAAAATTATTGGGTCAGTAAAGATGGCACAAGATATCTGATCGAATGGACCAATACCCTGCTGCTGGATGCAGATGGTAATATGGAATTTATGATATCCATCGGCATAGATGTCACAAAAAGCAATTAGGCAGAAGAAGCACTTATAAAAAGAGATGAATAAAAAGAGATGAGAGACATAGAACAATATTGCATACAGCAATGAATGGCTTCTGGCTTATTGA
Source organism: uncultured Leptospirales bacterium (assembly GCA_964529415.1). Lineage (GTDB taxonomy): Bacteria > Spirochaetota > UBA4802 > UBA4802 > UBA5550 > CAYMPH01. The sequence continues at coordinate 17,070 of CAZGWD010000008.1, forward strand.
TGGACAGTGAAGACTGTTTGAAGTAAACGAGGCCTGATGCAAAATGAGCGGATATACAGAGCAGGAATTGCTGTGTATGAGCTTTGTTAATATTGAACCAAAAGAGTCAGCAAAAGTCATTGCTGCCCGTATTCAAAAAAAAATCGACGCAGGAGAAGACCGTTTTGAAACCAGGCATCGCCGCAAGGATGCGGGCATATATGATGTTGAAATAAGGGTGCAGTGCAAACATGGCTTTGTATCGATAATCGACTGTATAACCGGCGATAATGTCGGTCTCACACATACAGAAATGTTAATTGGATAATGAGGAGTTACTGGTGAAAATATTCATACAAGGTTCACGAGAGATGGTAATGGCAGGTTCCAGTCTTTATTTGGTTATTCTCTTAATGATTCTGCATCACTCCCTGAATGCCCTCAGGACATATTTTTTAAACGCGTTTCTATCAGTGTCTGTTTTTATCGGAGATGTGCTCGCTGGTCAAATCGCTCTTGAAGCTTTTTGCGGAAATCCTCATTCGGCAGTTATTACAGATTTGACATACCAGTCAGGAACAGCAAGGGATTTGAAGGCATTCCTTTTGAATACGAAAATCTTGTTTTTGAACCGTTTTTCAGGCTTTCAGAATTTACACTTGAGCAGTTCAATACGCTTGATTACGGTCTTGGCCTCACAATCGTGGAGAAAATTATCATGAAGCTTGGAGGAAAAATTTCTGTTTCGAATATTGTAGATTATTCAAATCTGTAGCGCGAACCGGAAGTAAAGGTTAATTTCACAATTGTTCTTCCGCTTATGAAGGGATAAAACAGGTTTGATATATTTTAATTAGAGATATGTAGCTGTTATTACTCCGGCATTTATTCTGATTTTCAGCAAAGTTCCTGAGGCTACACCTTCAGATATATTTTTTATTATCATGTATCTTACATCTCGGATAGTTTTATCATCGTTGATATGGAGATGTCCGCAAAGGTATAAATCAACATTATACATGTCGAGGAGATTAAAAAGATAATACCGTTCCTCAGGGTAGCTGAATTCAATGAAGCTCTGTATGTCGTCATCAGTGGGACTGAAGTGAGTGAAAATCAGTTTTTTCCCTGCAGGGGATGCTGCAAGAGTTGATTCCAGCCAGGTGCGCTGATAGCTTCCCATTGTCCCGCTTGCAGTGTCGAGAAAAATAAAACTATGAACACCTACAGTGAAGTTATACACAGTTCTCCCGAACGCATACTTGTAATAATTCCAACCCGAAGCAAAAATATCATGATTGCCGATTACAGGATATACCGGTATTGATGTTTTGGCGATATCCGATTTTGCTGAATCAAACTGAGTCTGTCTTCCTGCTTCGGTTATATCACCGAGAATTACAACAAAATCAATCCCCTGTGCTGCGCGGATACTCTCTATGTGACTGAAAAATTCGTACTGAGTCCATCCATAATGTGTATCTGCAATAACAAGAAAACTGAAATCAGCTGTATTGCCGACTGCAGGCGGGTTAAAATTTGCAAGCGAGTCTTTTTCCAGAAAACGGTCATCAACTGACATGGGATTGTAGCATTCACAGCCTGATAATGTCATGGTGATTAAAAGCGCCGTGATAATATTACTTAAATGGAATTTCATAGCTTACCCCCAATTCTCCCCAGCCTTTATTGATATATCCCGGATTGATGAGAAAACTGCAGAACGCAAATCCTCCCTTTATCTGAAGCGAAATCCGGTCAGGAAGCCTGAATATCATTCTGAATTCCACCTGAAAATAGTTTGAAGAAAATGTTACTGTCTCTGTGTAATTTCCAAATGAAAAACCGGCTGAGTACCAAGAAATTAGATGGAAAAGAAAATCAAATCTGTAAAGAAAAAACCATTCAAACAGCCAGTCGCGATTGTATATAGAAGAGGAATTATTTATATCAAGATCAATAAACCTGAAGTTTGCGCCAAATATAAATTCAAAATCAAACCAGTGTGGTTTTGAAGCATTTTTAGTCATCAGCGCAGTCAATAGTGCCGCATTATGCTCCATGATTCGGTACTTTGGAAAATATTCGAACTGATATTTTAGGCCTAAACGGAAAATCGATGCAGGCGCCATGTTCCATCCGATTGAAAATGCATCAAGACCCGGAATGTCCGGTCCAAGACGTAAATTGGAATAAAAATTCAGATATCGGTTCAGGTAAAGATCTGCTCTGAGGTCATAGTAAACATTAAGACTGATTCCTGCAGTGTAATCAACTGGAACAGAAAAATTCAGGTTTATCCGCTGTTCATCTCTCAGAAATGGATTCATAATTCCAGGTGCGGATTTTTCCTGCTGCACCCTGTCATTTTCAATTGCCGGCTCAGCGCCGGACAAAACTGCAGCTGACATTATAAGAAATAGCAATATAGCAAATAAATTCCGCATTGTGTTAATTTTAATCTCCATGTCGTATTTTATTCAGATATTAATATCAGCGAATAAAATACAAATAAATTCATTGAATATTTCATCTGTCAAGCATGAACATTTTAAGCACCGGATAAACAATTTTCAGGCATATAATAAATATAGCATAATAGTTGACAAAAAAGAAATCATTTAATAAGTTTAATTAAAATTTATATATAGAGTGAACAAATGGACAACACACTAATAAATGTCGGAGTAGCTCAGCTGAAAACCGGAGCAAGCCCTACAATATTAAGAACTATTTTAGGAAGCTGTATAGGGATCTGCATTTTTGACCGGATGAAAAAAATCGGCGGCCTTGCTCATGTACTTCTTCCAACTGACACATCCGGAGGCGCTCAGCCGGAAAAATACGCAGATACAGCAATTCCTCTACTTGTGGAAAGGCTTATAAAAGACGGGGCAAAGAAGGAATATTTAAGCGCCAAGATCACAGGAGGCGCTTCAATGTTCAAATTCGGGTCAAATTTAATGCTCGGCCAGATCGGCGACAGAAATATTGAAACAACCAAGAAAGTTCTGGAAAAGCTTGGAATTCCGATTCTTGAAGAGGACACAAAGGGAAACGCTGGAAGAGTCATAGATTTTTATCTTGAAGATGGAAGGCTGAAAGTCAAAGCCGCTGGTCAGGAAAAAATTTATTATAAGATATAGCCCGGAGAAATCAGATGCATGAACATATAAAAGACAGAATTCAATCAATAATAAATAATCTCAACCAGCTGCCTTCCATTCCTGAGGTGGCATCTAAGATTATAAATATGGTAAATAATCCTGAAGTGTCTTTCAAGCTCATTGCGGATGAGCTTTCCAAAGATCAGGCAATGACTACCAATTTACTTAAGCTCTGCAATTCTGCTTACTTCAACAAGGGTAAGGAAATAACTTCTGTAGAACGCGCCATTGTTACAATCGGCCTGAAAGAAGTTAAAGATATAGTTATGATAGTCGCGACCAAGCCTGTTCTTGAAAAAAGTTTAATCGGGTACGATCTCGCCAAGGGTGATCTCTGGATGCAGGGACTTGTTGTTGCATCTATCGCAAAAAAGATTGCGCTTGATAAAGGCAGAAAAGATATTTCCGATGTTGTTTTTACAGGCGGAATAATTCATAATGTAGGAAAAACAATTCTTGCTCTGTTTGTTCAAAGCACATTTAAAGATATACTTACAGCTGTGCAGACAAAAAATATTACATTCAATCAGGCTGAAAAAGAAATTATGGGATTCAACCATCAGGAAGTCGGGGAGAAAATTCTGGAAAAATGGAACTTTCCTCCGGTGCTGAAAAATATAGTAAGATATTATGAAGATCCTGAAAATGCCCCTGCTGAATATAAAACAGAAGTATCGATCGTGCATCTTGCCAATGTAATTGCAATTATGGCCGGTATAGGCATTGGCAGTGACGGGCTGTATCATCAGCTAAGTGAATTTGCAGTTAAAACTACAGGCATGAATGAAGACCAGCTGTCTCAAATTTACGCGAAAACACCTGAAATGATAAAACAGATAAAAGATCTTCTTTAAGGTAAAATGTATTATATTAAACCCTGCCCTAAATGCGGAAAAAAACTCCGTTTCCCTCTTGAAAAAGGGAAACTGCAGGTAAAATGCGAATGCGGAAATTCTTTCACCGTTGATCCGGATGATACATCCATTTATAAAACCGGCAGTTTCGATTTGAATGACAAGCCCAGACCGTCCCGGACCGGTAAAATTGAAAATTTTGATTTTAAAATAATTTACGCAAAAATTATAACCAACCTTTTAAATTATAAATACTCTCTGCAGAATTTCATGCTTCTCACATGGAAGGATAGAGGTGTAATAGTTCTGAAAACGATTTTTGCTTTATTTGTTATTTCTGCACTATTTTTTTTATTATTCCGTATATAAAAATAAACAATAGAACGCGGTTGACGCGGATTTTTTATGATTAAATAAGATTATTTTTTATTTTACTTTATATTATTCCTGTTTTTTATCTGCGTACATCATAATCATCAGCGTCATCTGCGTTCCAATAATTTCAATATTTATGGGGTACTGATCTCTGAATATTAAACAAAATAATGTAAATTTTTTTTATAAAATCCAAGTCTGTTAGTATTAATTATTAGAAGCTTTTTTAAATATACTTGACTTGAAAAAGATTAAGATTAATATTAAGGTATGGTAAAGAAAATGACAAAATCTGCTGCAAAAACCCCTTCATTTGATGAATATAAATCTATAAAGGATGAAATTATAAGCATCAGCGAATTGAGGTATGAAAATTTATTAAACCGAAAATTTGATGAATTCAGAAAAAGTTTTAAAAAAGAAATCATGGATGAACTGAATCCAAAATTTGAAGTAATTGATGTAAAATTTGAGACAATAAAATCTACTATGAGTATTATTAAATGGTCAATGCCGATATTTATGACAGTAATTCTTGCAGTTTTTACACTTCTTATTAAAAAATTATAATAAATCGTATTATGGCCATTTCATTTCAGTTGCAATTAATAAACCACCTTTCCCTATTTTTCACACAGTCTGAGCGTTTTTGAAATTGCATGTATCGCTGGTCGAGCGGACTAGAGACCAGACTACACGTATTTAATAACCACTGCAGTATTGATCCCGCCGTTTTTAAACATAACTTTTTTATCATACGGCAGGGACAATATTTTTTCCATTTCAACAGATGGAGTGATAATCGCGTATCCGCAGGAGCTGTATTTTTCACGGATGACTCTTCCAATTTTTCTGTAAATGCTTTCAGCTGATTCAGCGTTAAGTCTTTTCCCGTATGGAGGATTTATTACTATAAGGCATTTTTTATCTTTTAGATTATCAATAGTATCTTTGAAAAAATCAAGTTTCTCCGCTTTAAGAATTTTTTCCATTCCTGCTGAGATTATATTTTTACCGGCAGTGATAACTGCATCGTCTTCAATATCTGAAGTGAATATTTTTCCTGTAAATTTTTTATCAGACATGTTTGTTTTTAAAATATGATTATATGCAGTCTGCCGATATGAAGGCCATTTCATAAATGTGAAATCTCTCCCTGATCCTGGAGCTGCTCCGTTTAATATCTGAACTGCTTCAATTGAAAATGTACCTGAGCCGCACATCGGATCAATGATAATATCATATTTTTGAATTTCAGACAGCAGAAGAATCGCTGATGCTGTTGTTTCCCTGACAGGCGCTTTTACTGTGAAAGACTTGTATCCTCTTTTGTGAAGGCCTTCACCTGTAGAATTGAGGCTAACCTGAAAAATGTCATTGTCTCCGCGGATAAGAATTTCCTGTGTTTTCTCTGAATTGTTTTTTTCAAATTTAACCGGAATATGGGTTTGTATGCCTTTGATGACTTCTTCAGCAATCCTTCCTGTATGTATCAGTTTTGATTTTCTGACAGTAGTGCTGATGCTGATGGCGTACCCAGGGTTCAGGTAAAGTTCCCATGGAACAGCTGCAATTTTATTTTTCAGACTGGTGAAGAAAGTTGTCTGGAAAGAGGTAATTCTCAAATATATCGCTGATATTGTCCGGCTTGATAAATTTGCCCTGTAGCAGTCTTCGAGTTTTCCTGCAAATTCGATTCCGCCTTCTACTCTGCCTGTAATATCCTCAATACCAAGGCTTCTTAATTCCTGCTCTGCAATTTCTTCAAAACCGGGCTGCACAACAGCAAAATAATCCTGCAATTTTCCTTTTATCTGGCGTTTAATTCTTTTTTCAAGATTTGTAATTTCTGCGGTCATTGTTTTTTCCTCATTACAGCAATAGTTTCAAGATGCGGCGTCTGCGGGAACATATCGAATGCGGAAAATTCATCAATGCGGTATTTTTCAAACATTTCAATTTCAGTTTTAAATACAGTCGGGTTGCACGACATGTATATAATTTTTTCAGGATTGATTTCATTGATGTATTTTATCATTTTGGGATTGAGTCCGCTTCGAGGCGGGTCGAGTATGAGTGTTGTGAATTTCATATCAGGATTTTTTAAAAAATCATATGAATCGGAACATTTAAATTGCGCATTTTTGATATTATTCAGATCCCTGTTTTTTTCTGCAGCAATAACAGCTTCATTTGAAATTTCAATTCCCAGAATGCTGTCAGCTTTTTCAGCGCAGTATAAAGTAATGCTTCCTACGCCGCAGTATAGATCCAGAACATTTCCTGAAACTTCGGATTTTATTTTTTTGTACATTTCAAGCGCTGTAGATGAATTTGACTGGAAAAAAGAATTCGGAGTTATCATGAATTTTACTCCTTCAAAATCTTCAGTAATGTAACCTTTTTTTATGTCCTGGAAAATGTCTCCGAAGTTTGAATCAGCGAGCCCTCCATTATGAAGAATAGTAATTGAATCTGCTTTTTCCTCGATCGATTTAATAATATTATCCAGCCTGTTATCTTTTTCAGATACAACAAAATTCACCATGGTTTCTCCGGTAAATTTTGCCTGTCTCAAGGTTACATAGCGGAGATAGCCTGAATGTTTCAGGTAATCGTATCCTTCAACTTCTTTTATCATCGGGCGCATGGTTTCAAACAGTACTGATGATTTTTCCTGAAGCAGAGGGCATTCTTCCACATCAACTACAAATTTATAGAAACCGCGCTCCCTCAGTCCGGTTTTGCCGAAAGCGCACACATAGTCCATCCTGTTTCTGTATCTGAAAGAATTGGACGGCTCAACTTTATCAACAGTCAGTATTCCGTCATAAATATGATTAATATATTCTTTTTTTAACAGGAGTTGATTTTCATATGATATATTCTGAAACATGCAACCGCCGCATTTCCCGAAATGTCTGCATTCCGGCACTGTTCCATCAGCATATTTGCTTATCAGCTCATCGAAATATTTTCTTTTCTTCTTTTTCATTCGTGTCCTGGTCTTGTAAAATTTTCGATCCCTGGCAGGATATGTCAGGGATCGGTGATGCAGTAATAATTCAATTCCATCTCATAATGGCTGTTTGCTGACATATATTGCAGCATTGGATTATTCGTGAAGGAATAGTGCAGTAAATGGTTGTTATTATTATTTATAAATAACTGCAAAGCTGATCAATCAAAAATGTATAATAAATAATTTTAAAATTGTTTTTCAATAAAAAATCAAATTCCTTGTTAAATTTCTCTCTTGCGAATGCTTCTGTTTCAACAGTATACTGATGAAACTTTTCTTTCAGCATTTTTCCTAAAGCTGTCAGATTGTATCCTTCTTTATTTGTTTCTTTTTCAATTAATTTTTCGCCTAATATCTTTTCTGAATTTTTTATTTTACCCCACGCAGCCCTGTATGACATGCCTATTTTTTTTGCAGCCTGCTGCAATGATCCGTGTTTTTCAATTTCAGTTAGTAACTGGTACCGGCCCTGGCCGAATATTACTCCAGCTTTTCTTTCAAAGCGTATGTTGATTTTAATTTCAATATCTTCAAATGAATCTGTGTTTTCTTTTTCCGGCATAATTTTATCATCCATAATTATCATTATTATTTTTATATAATATGAAAATACTGTGTATATAATCAAGGGTTTTATATTTTTAAATCACTTTATTTTTTCCGCATATAGAGTGTTTATAAAGCAAACAGCATTTTAATTATATAGTCGCTAATTAGCATATTTTTTAAAAAAACTTTATCATCCCAAAAAGACATATATGTCAAAATCGACATATTAAAAAAAATGTTCAGTTTTTTTAAAATAATCTTGACTCGTTTATATACAGATTTTTATTATATGTATAATTTTTTATATTTTGCATTTAAAAATCAAATATAAAATAAAACCTTTAATGAAAATTCGGTTTCACCAAAATATATTTTTTTTGCTGCGCTTATAATCTTTATAGCTTTAAAAAATTAAAATGGAGAAAGACTATGGAAAAACTTAGTCGAAGATCGTTTTTCAAAAGGGGAGCATTATCTCTTGGAACCCTTGTCTCAACTTTCGGTCTGTCCTCCACTTCGTCCTGGGCTGGCACAAAAGAGTTCAAGACTAAAAGGACAAAAGAAAGCACCTCTGTATGCTGTTTCTGCGGCGTAGGCTGCGGATTAATTACACAGACACGTGACGGTGATGTCATCAATGTTGAAGGTGATCCTAATCATCCTATCAACGAAGGTTCACTCTGTTCAAAGGGCGCTGCTATTTATCAGATCTACAAGAATAAACGTAGAAATGATTATGTAATGTACCGCGCACCAAAATCTCATGCATGGGAAAAGAAAGACTGGAACTGGGCAATGCAGAAAATAGCCCAGAACATCCGCGAGACTCGCGAAAAAACATTTATCAAAGAAGAAAACGGACTAATAGTTAATCGTACGAACGGGATCGCTCAGTTAGGAGGTGCGTCTCTCGATAACGAAGAATGTTATCTTGCTTCTAAATTTGCAAGAGCTCTCGGCATAACATACCTCGAACATCAGGCGCGGATTTGACACTCCGCCACGGTCGCCAGTTTGGGCGCCTCTTTTGGTCGTGGAGCCATGACCAACCATTGGAATGACATTGAAAATGCAGATGTTGTTCTTATTATGGGAAGCAATGCAGCAGAGAATCACCCTATATCAATGAAATTCGTTCAGAAAGCCCGTGAAAAGGGCGGCAAGCTTATCAGCGTTGACCCTCGATTCACAAGAACTTCAGCAGTTTCTGATCTGTATGCTCCTCTCAGATCAGGTACAGATATTGCTTTTCTGAACGGTATTATCAACATCGCTCTTGAGTCAGATAAAATAAACAGGGAATATGTTATCAATTATACAAACGCATCATATTTAATTGACCCGGCTTATGGTTTTGATGATGGTGTTTTTTCAGGTTATGACATAGACAAGAGAAATTATAAAAAAGACTCCTGGAAATACCAGATGGATGGAGCAGGCAATCCGCTTAAAGATCCAACTCTAAACAGCCCTAATTGCGTTTATCAGCTTATGAAAAAGCATTTTTCACGATATACATTAGATAAGGTTTGCGGTATTACAGGATGTCCTGAAAATCTTTTAAAGAAAGTAGCTGATTTGTATTTAACCACTGCTGATAATGATAAAGCTGCAACCATAATGTATGCAATGGGAACAACACAGCACACAGTTGGAACACAGAATATCCGTTCATACGTAATTCTTCAGCTGCTCATGGGTAACATGGGAGTGGCAGGCGGCGGAATAAATGCTCTTCGCGGCGAGTCCAATGTTCAGGGTTCAACTGATATGGGTCTTCTGTTCCATATCATACCTGGATATATGCAGTCACCGACAAATAAAGATAAGGATCTTGCAGCTTATTTTGATAGAGTTGTTCCAAAAACCAATGATCCGAAATCCATCAACTGGTGGAACAATACTCCAAAATATATGGTAAGTCTCCTTAAAGCATGGTGGGGTGAAAATGCCCAGAAAGAAAATGATTTTGCTTTCAACTATCTGCCTAAACGATCCGGCGCGTATGATCATATAAACCTTTTTGAAGCCATGTTTGCAGGAAAGATAAAGGGACTGATCGCCTGGGGGCAAAACCCGGCTGTTGGCGGACCTAATCTGCAGAAAGAAAGAAAAGCACTTCAGAAACTTGACTGGATGGTGGTTTCAGAGCTTTGGGAAACTGAAACAGCAGCATTCTGGAAGGGTCCTGATGCTGATGATCCGACAAAAACAATAGATTCAAGAAAAATTGATACTGAAGTTTTTCTGCTTCCTGCTGTTTCATCTGTTGAAAAAGACGGATCAATAAGCAACTCCGGAAGATGGGTGCAGCACAGATATACAACAATTACTCCTGAAGATCCGGGCTGGCATGGAGATGCGCGCTCTGACCTATGGATTGTTGATGCTATGTTTAAGTCTGTTAAGGAAGAGTATAAAAAGAAACCTGGAAAATTTGACGATCCTATTATGAAACTGAACTGGGATTACGGTACAGGTGATAAAGCAGTTGATCTTCATAAAGAACCGGATGCAATTCTTGTTATGTCTGAAATTAACGGCTACAATATTAAAGACGGAAAACGCGCAGGCCAGGTTCCTGCGTTCCCTGCTTTGAAAGATGATGGTACAACTGCCTGCGGATGCTGGGTTTACAGCGGATGCTGTGTTGACTGGAATGCAAAAGAAGGCAGCAAGTCTGATACTCACTTTAAGAAAATAAAGATAAACGGAAAGGATAAGGAATTATCTTTGCGTTCAGCCAAGAGATTTGCGGAAAAAAATGAACCTGCAGCAATGAAACAGATCGCTGAAGGAAGAGCTCCCGGACTGAATTCCAACTGGTCATGGGCCTGGCCTGTTAATAGAAGAATTATTTACAACAGAGCATCTCTTGACGCGAAAGAGCAGCCTCTTGCACCTAAGAAATGGGTGGTAAAATGGCTTCCGGATGCAGATAACGGCATGGATCCTAAAACGAATCTTCCGCTTCCAAAAGGCAAATACATAGGGGATGTTGTTGACGGAGGAGCAAATGCAGCTCCTAATGCCAAGCATCCATTTATAATGTTAGGTGAAGGTCAGGCGAGATTGTTCTCTTCAGCTCTTGCAGATGGTCCTTTCCCTGAGCATTATGAGCCGGTTGAGTCTCCAGTAAATGGAAATAACATGTCCGGAACCAAGAATAATCCGGCAATTGTTCTTTTTAATCTGAGCAAAGACGATGTTGTATGCAAGCTGAACGATGTAGGAGCACCTAAAGATTTTCCGATTGTTGCTACAACCTACAGAATGTCGGAACACTGGCAGGCTGGTGCTATGACACGTAATCTTCCATGGCTTGCTGAACTTGTTCCTGATCTTTTCATTGAGATGAGTGAAGAGCTGGCTAAAGAAAGAAAAATCAAGCACGGAGATAGAGTGCAGGTTTCTTCTTCAAAGGGCAGCATTAAAGCTTATGCTCTGGTAACTTCAAGATTTAAGCCTTTTAATATCGTTGATTCTGATGGTACAAAGAAGAAAGTCCATGAAATAGGAATACCGTGGCATTTCGGATATATGGGTATCGCTACAGGTGATTCCTGTAATATCCTTACTCCGCACGCGGGTGATGCCAACACAAACATACCGGAGTTTAAGGCATTTCTCTGCGAAGTGAAAAAGGTATAAGGAGAGGCAACCATGAAATCAGTAGATAAACAAAAAGGTTTTTTAATAGATACAACAAAATGTATGGGCTGCAGAGGCTGCCAGGTTGCATGCAAACAGTGGAATGAACTGCCTGCTGAAAAAACAAAGTTTGTCAGCGGGGGGCTGGGCAGTTATCAGAATCCTTCAAATATGTCCGGAAAAACATACACTGTCATTAAATTTTTTGAGATTAAAGATGATAAAAATAATCTTACAAACTGGATATTCAGAAAAGACCAGTGCCAGCATTGTCTTGAACCTGCATGCGAGTCAGCCTGTATCGTAAGTGCAATAAATAAGCAGCCTGAAGGCCCTGTAACTTGGGACGGAAGCAAATGTATAGGCTGCAGATACTGCATGGTCGCATGTCCTTACAATATTCCCAAGTTTGAGTGGGATAAAGCAGTTCCGGATATCAGAAAGTGTACACTCTGCTACGATCGTATTCTGGAAGGCCTTGCTCCTGCGTGTGCAACAACCTGTCCAACAGGCGCAATTCTTTATGGGGATCGTGCTGAACTTATTAAAATCGGCGAGAAGCGCATGAAGAGCAATCCTGAGAATTATCATCAGCATTTATATGGTAAAGAAGAGATTGGGGGAACCTGCGTTATGTATCTCGGCAAAGTCCCAATGGAACAGCTTGATTATCCTAAAAATCTTCCATCTCAGCCTCTTGGAATGAAAACAGCACCTGCAATGCATGCCATACCTGGTGTAGTAATGGGCTTAAGTGTTGTTCTCGGTCTTGCATCCTATGTAATTAACAGAAGGATTGAGAACCAGGAACTTGAGAAAAAGGAGGGTAAGTGATCATGGATATAAAAAATAAGATAATGCCGCTTGTTGATAAAGGCATTGAAAAAACTAAATCAATTCTCGACTATCTCGGATTCGATTTTAAAAAGTTAAATATTGATATTGGAATTGAGATATTGCCGCACTTTAAAAACACAGGCAAAGGAATTAAAATTCTTCTCGCTCTTGTGGTAATTGCGGTTTTTCTTGCAGCAATAAGATTTGTATTCGGTATAGGCGCTATATCAAATCTTACTGACGGATATCCATGGGGTATCTGGATCGGATTTGATGTAATGTCAGGTGTTGCTCTTGCTGCAGGCGGTTTTACAACTGCAGCGCTTGTTCACCTTTTCGGCCGTGAGAAATATCACCCTGCAGTTCGTCCTGCAATTCTTACAGCGTTTCTCGGATATATTCTTGTAGCTGTAGGTCTGCTTGTTGACCTCGGACGTCCGTGGGATATATGGCATCTGTTTCTTTACTGGAACAAGGATTCAGCACTTGCAGAAGTTGGATGGTGCGTAGTTTTATATCTTTGTGTTCTTTTTATAGAATTTCTTCCTGTTGTTCTTGAAAAGTACAAGGCGGAAAAACTTATAAAAATATACAACATTGCTGCTCCATTCCTGTGCGTATGTTTTGTATCAATCTTTGTATTGATTATGACATCAAGCACACAGTATATGATGGTTGTTTTTGCGCTGCTTCTGGTTTTACTTGTATTTTTCGGTCTTACAATTGCAAAAAGCGGAACAATGCTGATTGTATATATGGCCGGGGTAATTTTCTCAACAGCACATCAGTCTTCTCTTGGTACTCTGATGCTGCTTGTACCTACAAAACTTAATTCACTGTGGTACACACCGGCACTTCCGCTTTATTTCTATGCATCTGCGATTGCTGTCGGATTTGCCATGGTTATATTTGAATCCACTCTTTCATCAAAAGGATTCGGATTTAAACTTGAGACAGACGTAATTCAGGGACTTGGAAAAATTTTAAGATGGCTTGTGGTTTTTGTTTTTTCTTTCAGAGCTATCACTCTTTATATGCAGACCGGATTCAGATTCAATGCAGATATTTATCAGCTTGTATTTTTTGCGATAGAAATAATTGGAGGGCTGTTGATTCCGATTGTTCTTCTGTTTGCTTCATCTGAGCCGAGAATGGTTTACAGAGCTGCAGGGCTGTATGTTTTCCTTGGAGTAGTTCTTAACAGGTTTAATGTCTCATTCATTGGTCTTCCTGTTCCGGGATATTCAGTTTATTGGCCTCATCCTTTTGAGATTTTAATCTCAGCTGGGGTTGCTTCAGCCGGAATTCTGATTTATTATCTGATAGGAAAGAATTTTCCTGTTTTTGAAGAACACAAATAGATAAAGATAATTTTTAAAATCAAATATAAAGGCTGGTATCCGAAAGGATATCAGCTTTTTTTTGTGCGGTAATAAATATCGGGATGGTTAGTATAAATTATAAAATATTATCCCTGCATATTTTAATGAATTAATATTTAAAAAATTATTGACTCGCAATATTAAATATAGTTAAAATTTTTAATCTTTCCTTCAAATATCTTCAAACCAACATCGGAGGCTTCATGGATATCAAAAAAGAAATGCTCTCATTGCTTGATGATTTCAAAAAGGCAACCGGAAAATATACAAACATCGTAAAAGAATATGAAGCTTCGGATTATATCATTGAAAATGAAAAAATGAAGATTGAGATAGCTTCCCTATCAAAAAAAATGGATGAATTCACTAGTGAAAATAAAAAAATCAGGGATGAGAACCTGAAGCTGAAAATCAGCCTCAATGAACAGATTATGGATGAAAGACTCAGCATCCTAAAAATATCACAGGAGAAAAAGGAAATTTATTTCAAAAATGCAGCATCCGGCGCGTCAAACAGGCTCAATCACCTTGAGGAAAAAATAAAGGAAGACATAAATAAATTCAGGAAAAAAACCGAGGCAGAACTTGGCGATGAAAAACAGTCAGTTCTGACTGAAATCCAGGAATTTTACAACAGGCTGTCCAAGAGAATTGAAGCCATGAGAAAAAAAATCGAGAAGGATGAAATTACAGTTGTCCAGTCCATCAAGGAAGGTTACCGCGACCTTTCTTCCGAACCAGTTGATGATGAAACTTTGCAAAAGCGCATGAAGAGAAACAGCCTCGAACTCAAGATCGGCCTGAACTGGATCAATAAAATAGGCATATTCCTCATTCTTATAGGCATAGGCTACGCGGCCCAGTACAGCTACAACCAGTGGTTCACAGACACAATGCGGAGCATCACTTTTTTTATTCTTGGCGGAATATTTCTCGCAGGAGGGGAATTTCTTTACCAGAAGGGAAAGGATGTTTTTTCAAAGGGGCTTCTCGGCGGAGGCATTTCAATTCTCTATGCATCGGTTTTTATAAGCTATTTCCGATATGAGATTATACCTCTGAACATAAGCCTGCTCCTTCTTGTGCTTATTACGCTCGTGTCGCTTGTGCTGTCCGTGCGTTATAATTCCCAGACCATAGCCGGATTCGCAATAGCGGGAGGGTATCTTCCTCTTATTACTTTGATTCACGATGTTGTATCACATGGAGTTCCATTTGCGGACCAGAATCTTTACGGCATGCTCGGGTATCTTTTTATTCTGAATCTTCTCATGGTGCTGATTTCGTTTTTCAAGAGATGGAGCATCATCATGTACATCAGCTTCGTTTCATATATATCATGTCTTGTGTATCTGATATTCGATGTCAAGGTGTTTGCGTTCTCTATTGCATATTCAATTGTCGCATTCGTCATGTATCAGCTAATAATACTTTTGTATCCTTTCAAGTATAAAATGAAACTTACAAGGCCGGATATTGCAATGCTTGGCCTTAATACATTCATAAGCTGCATTATAATCTACCTTCTGTTTGAAAAAGCCGGTTTGAAAGATTATCGCGGTTATCTTGCATTGGTTTTCTGTCTGATGTATGTGGGTCTGGGCCAGTTCGTTCAGAGAATCATGAACCAGGAAAAAGAGATACTTGTTCTGTTTTACGGAACTTCTCTTACATTCGCGATACTCATGATCCCGTTCCAGTTCGGAATACACTGGCTTACAATCGGATGGCTCATTGAAGGTGTTATGCTCACTATACTCGGATACAAACAGAAAATACGCTACATGGAGCTGGCAGGCTGGTGCATAACTGCTTTATGCATCACTACATTCTACCTGTTTGATTTTTTCCCGTATCTTTACGGCTCTGAAAAAGTTAAGTTTTTCAAAATGAAATATACTTCTGTAATAATCGGCATGATCACGGTTCTTTTTATTTACCTGCGCGCACTGGAAAAAGATATGATTTCCCGGTATTCTAAAATGGGTAAAGTAATTACAGGGTACAAGTATTTTGTAATTTTCAGCTTCTGGGTTTTTCTGAATATTGTAGGACTGCATTTCTACGATAAACTCGTTGCAGTATTCCGCGAACGCGACGAGTCTCTTTACCTTAATAACGCTTTTTACAGGACAATAATAGTTTCCATGATTCACGTAGCTCTGGCATTTGCACTTACAAAAATAAAACTCTTACAGGACAGGGCCGTCCAGATTTTCAGTTTTTTTCTTTATATAATCGCAATATTATCCTGCCTGTTTATAGATGTATTTATTCCTCTTTTGAATTATTCATATTCGGATAATACTGTATCTCATTACGTTGCTCTCGGCATTCTTGTCGCATATAATTTTTTTATTCTTTTTACGGGCAGAGAGCTTCTTCTTCGCGTAATAACAAAAACGAAATCCAATCTTGAATATTATCCTCTTGCTGTCAGTGTTTTTCTTCTCGGAGTTATAACCTCGTTTGTTGTTGTTCAGTTCAGGCTTGGAGAGATTAACCTCCTTCTGAGTTTCATATATCTTGCCATGGCATTCGGCAGCATATTATACGGTTTCAAGCGAAAATATTCATACGTCCGCCTGTTCGGGCTCGGGCTTACCTTTATCACTCTTGGTAAATTATTTTTCTGGGATTTGAAATTCCTCAAGGGGAATATTGGTGCAAGAATTATTGCCTTTTTCGGTTTCGGGATTTGTCTTCTTATGATTTCTTTTCTGTATCAGAAAATTAAAAATATTGTGGATGTGCCGGATGTTAAAATTACAAAAAAGTAAAATAGCAATTGCGGCAGGCCTGGTCTGCCTTTTGGTTTCAGTTGATCCTGCATCAGGAAAAGATGATAAAAAATCTGCAAGCCCTGCTGATAAAATTAAAACCGACTGGAAGTTCAGTAAAAACATTGAATGCAGCAGCGATGTCAATACCTATAAGTTTTTTCTGCTCGATGAAGATGTGTACAGGTATGCACTTTCCGGTCTTGCTGATTTACGGATTATAGATTCAAACGGAGATCAGACCCCGTATTTCATAGAGCATGGTTCAACCGAATATGCTTCAAGGGAGATTAAATATAAATCCAGAAAAATCGGAGAGAATATCAACTGGAATAAAAAAAAGGCTTCATTTGATTTTCAGATTATTCCAGGGCAGGGATCTTTTGTAGGAAGGACAATTATTCTAACTGTTCCACAGGAAAATTATTCCAGGCAGGTTATCGTTTACGGCAGATATGATAATACGGATTGGCAGGAAATTAAAACAGACAGCATATATAAATTTGAGAAGTATTTTAAAAATAATATAGATTTTGATACAGAACTTTCTTACAATTTTTACCGGATACAGATTATAGATGCAGTGCCCGGGAATTCCATTTCCGGACTGATGCTTGCCGGAAGTACACTAACCCGTTTTGAGCAGTTGTATCAGAAAAAAGATCTGGACTATACGGTAAAAAATGAAGAATCATCTACGCTCCTTGCAATTAAAAATCCAGGGCGGTTGAAGATATTCCATTTATTGTTTAAAATTGATGGAACTTTCAACAGGGACTTTGAATTATATTCCGAAACGGAATATGAACTGTCCGATGCCCGTCAGAGAAGCAGGGAAAAGAGGAAGCATCCGATCAGCGACGGCAAAATTTATAATTTTGAATTTAAGGAAACAAGCATTTCAAACAGGTCGATCGATCTTGCGCACAATCACCGGAACTCTGAAATAATTTACATGCGCATATTTAATAACAATGACAAACCTCTTGATATTAAAGGCATCCAGTCTTCATATTATATAGACAAGGTGGTTTTTAAAAGCGCCAAGGGCATGTCATACAAGATTTATTTTGGCAACCAGAAAGCGGAGCATCCGGTATATGATATTGTAACTTACAAAAAACACATATACAAGGAAAAGATGGATAATTGTAAAGCCGGTAATATTAACGGAAAAATTCCTGAAGCTGATCAATTGCCTTTAATATCTGAAAAAAAACTTAAAATTATATTAAATGTCATAATTGTAATTATATCGCTTCTTTTAATATTTTTTATAGTAAAAAAATTAAAAAAAAATTAACCTTCATATATAAAGGTAAGGTTTTTTAAAAAATCGCTGACATGGAATAATTAAAATATCATTATAGCAGGTTACGATTTAATTAGCGCTTTGTAAATTCAGTAGAATTTTTTTTTATTGTCATACCTGTGATTGCTTTGACAGGCTCAGCACAAGAACGGGGATCAAGACTGCAGATATGAATTCACCCGAGAGTGCAGGCCATCGCCTTCGCGGGTCTTGCACCCTCGGGTGAATGACAGGAAATGTTCAAATTCAATCGTATCCGCTATAGTATACGAGAATTTAAAATTATAGTTGCAAACAGTTTCTGTTGTTCTGAAGTAAGTCTGTTTTGCAGCATACGTGCTAAGAATTTTTTTACATTAAAAATAATTTTTAAAAAAGATAAGAAAGTTAAATAAATTATACCGGCAGGTGGATATGATCAGAAATCTTCTGACTTCAATAACTGTTTCAGTTTTTATGGCCGCAATCTTCACATCATGCCTTTCATTTAATGTAAATTTAGGCGGCGGTATATGGCCGATACGTGAAGTCGTTATCCGAAAGGGAACTCCGGATAAAATACTTCTGATAAAAATATATGGACTGATATTTGACGAGCCGAAAAAGAATTTACTTGGAGCTGAACTGACACCGGCAATTACCGCACGCATCAAGGAAGAACTTATCTGTGCTGAGAAAGACAAATCGATAAAGGCAATTCTTTTAAAAATAAATTCACCTGGCGGATCAGCAACTACATGCGATATAATCCGGGATGAGCTGATAAAATTTAAAAAGCGTACCGGCATTCCGGTAATTGTTGAGATGGGAGATATGGCTGCATCCGGCGGTGTTTACATTTCTACAGCAGCAGATAAAATTATCGCACAACCCACGACAGTAACTGGAAG
Organism: uncultured Leptospirales bacterium; assembly: GCA_964529415.1. Classification (GTDB taxonomy): domain Bacteria; phylum Spirochaetota; class UBA4802; order UBA4802; family UBA5550; genus CAYMPH01. The sequence continues at coordinate 35,868 of CAZGWD010000008.1, forward strand.
CATAGGAGTTATTATGCAGAAGTTTAATGCAAAAGAGCTTTTTGAGAAAATCGGCGTGATAAATGAGTCAATAAAATCAGGGGATAAAAAAGATGCATCTTCTTTTTTCCGCGGTTATTCAGATGAAGAGCGTGCGTTGTTTCAAGAGGTGATTTTAAGTCTATATGAACGTTTCATCTCTGTGATTATTGAAGGACGAAAGGGAATTAACGAGAAAAAACTTCGTGAAGTCGCTGATGGGAGAATTTTTTTATCGCAGAAAGCTCTTGAATATGGCTTGATTGATAAAATCGGTTATGACGATGATGCGATAGAGCTGACAGAACAAACTGCAGGAATTCGGGGCGCTACGATTGTAACATTTTCCGGTTCTGGAAACTATACATCAAATATTTATTCAAAAGGAACATTTGAAAACAACGGCACTGTAAATTTTATCAATATAGATTTGTCATTTCTTGAGGCAGCAAATGGGATTTCTTTCCTATATATCTTGAGATAAAGAGAAATGTAACTGGAGTATAAAAAATCATTGCTGTTCTTCGATAGCTTCTCTTGAATGAGCTATTATATCGTGAGCTCCAGTGTAGCTACTGTCATCATGTTTTCTATTATCGCAGATATCAACTAAATCAGTAAGAACAACTGTTTGTATCTTATAATTTTTTTCCCTTGCGTAAGACGGACATCAAATGGCGCTACATAAATTTTACTTGGATTACCCCGTAGATATTACCATTACCTGCCTGTAATTTTTACTGATATAATCGGATGTTTGTTTTCTGCAGGTTCTATCATACAATAATAAACCAGGTGTATGCTATAAACATTTTATTATTATTTGGCATTTTACAAAAAATAAAAAGATGAAATCAAATTAATAATGTTGCTGTTTTCCGGATTGTGTATATATTAAATCCAATATTATATTTTTGGAGAAAAATATGGAAAATAAAATTTCGAGGAAAAAATTTTTAACTTTTACAGGTATTGGAGCAGCAGTTTTAGGTTCTATTGGATTTACATCTTATGTAAAAAACAGACAGCAGTCTGAAGCTGTTATAAAAATAAAATCATTAGATATAAATGGGAAGGGAAAATCATCTGCGCCTGTAATAATATCTGAAATAAGCAGAGCATCTAATGCGCTGCCGGATGAAATAGAAATAGAAAAGTCTCTTCGGTTTGTAATGGAAAAACTTGGAGGATTTTCCTGGCTTAAAAAAGGCGACAGGGTGTTGTTAAAGGTGGCATCCAATTCCGCTAACACCTATCCGGCAGTTACACGTCCTGAACTTGTAATTGCAATGGCCTTAATTTTAAAAAAGGAGGGAGCAGGTGAAGTAATTATGGCAGATATGTCAGGAGTTCAGACAGTGCATCACAGCCCCGCAATGAAAAAAGGTTCAACTAGGGAAGTTTTCAGAAAAAACGGACTGCTTGCTGCAGCAGAAAAAAGCGGCTGCACGATTTATGCTTTTGAAGAAGGCGGATATGATAATTTTTTCAAGGCTGAATCCAGTCATTTTACACACTGGTCTGGTCCTGTAATGCTTCCAAACATAATAAAACAGTCAGATCATATAATTTATTTAAACAGAATATCAACTCATTTAATGGGCGGAGCAACTCTTGCATTGAAGAATGCAGTTGGCTGGCTAAGAGAAGACAGCAGGCTTGAACTTCATAGAGATGGAAATAGTTTTATGGAAAAGTGTGCTGAAATTAATGCTGCGTCAGCAATTCAGGAAAAATTCCGGATGGCAGTTTCAGAAGCTTCAATGATACAGACAACTATCGGCCCGGATTTCGGCAAAACAGTTTTAATGGATCCGCCTGTTATTGTTGCTTCAAAAAATATTGTAATGCACGATATGGCAGCCTGGAATATTTTACTGTATGCAGCTGAAGAAAAAACAAACTATCTATTCAGAAAGCTGGATTTTTATCCAATGTTTTCAAGTTTTATCAATAAGGGCTTTGTTATGTCTGAATGGGGGTCAGAGCATGGGAAAAAATATACTGATATTATTGCTCCTTCCAGAGATAAAAATCCGAGAAACAATATAATTATCAGGCGTGGATTACAGATTTTCAGCCCTGAGGCATCTGATATTAATCCGGTATTTATTGGCAATTTTTCTGAAAATGTAAAGAAATATTTTATATAAGTGCAATTGATGTAATTTTTTATTAATTACTATTTATTACTTTACTTTTAAAATCGCTGCTCTATTTTTATAAACAGTTGTCAATTAATTGATAAACATGGAAAAATAAGCAATGCAAGATAATGATATTAACCTATCACAAGTCTTAAAGCAGCCGCGTGGAGCTTGTCTGGTTTCCAACACTTCAGTCGGCAATATTCAGATTTTTATTCCGGTAGAAGTTTTAAAAGATGCTTATGTTCCCAACCAGGGATTTCCTGATTATTATATTGTTTCAGATGATTTCCTTTCCGAAAATACTGATTTTTTTAATTTCGGAGGTTTTGAATTTCCTGCCTACACCAAGTTTATTACAGGTTCAAAAGTCAATGTTGTATGCGAAAAATTCCAGGTTGAAATAATTGAAGAAAATATTAATATATCAATCCAGGCTGAGCCGGATAAAATAAAACTTGATCTGGAATCCATGTATTTACCGGAAGATAAAGAACTTATTCCGAATCTGCTTGCTGAAAGCATGGACTTAAGCGGGAAACATTCAGTTGATGAACTTCTGAATATTATCTGTTTTGAAAATGGAAAAATTACTCTTCAGAAGAAAGATCATAATGAAAAGATAACAGGTGAGGTGGAAGTATTTAAGCTGGCTCCGAATAAGATTGAAATTTACGACAGGGTTCAGGAAAAATGGCACGGCCCGTTTACCCTGAATTATAAAGCTCCGTCAAAGCTTGCAAAAGAACGGTTTTCTCCATATTATATTAAAAAAAATCTTCAGCACGGTTTTCCATATGTAGATGCGCTTGCATATATTGCTTCCGCCTCCGGGCTCGACTTGTATGATAAAAAGCAGAATCCTTCACACCGTTATGGCGATACAACCGGAGCATGTTATATTGATAAAAACGGGCGTATGGTTATAGTAGATCCTCCTATCAATACCCCGTATCTTTTACTTGATTCAAAAGTCAATTTACATAATATTGATGCAATTGTAATTACCCATTGTCATGAAGATCATGACGGCGGTCTGGTATCAACATACCTTAGCCTTCCGAACAATGTCCCGGTTTACATTACTCCCGGAAACAGGAAGAAAGAAATAATAAAGATATTAAACAATTTAAGCAGCGGCATAAGCGATCACAGTCTGTTTTTTACAAGTGAAGATGTTGAAAGCATTTTTAATTTTCAGGATATTCACATGCGCCACCCTTTACAGCTGACAGACGATTTCAGCTTTGAATTTTTTCACTCATGGCATTCTGTTGAGGCAGTTGGTTATTATTTATATAATAAGAAGGGGCAGCGTCTGGAGTACTGGTCCGGGGATACGCAGCTTCTGCTTGATAAAGTGAAGCAGGCTGCAGACAAAGGTGTAATGACAGAGCGCAGGGCAGAGCAGCTGATAAATTTAAAGCCGAGTCTGCATTATTCAATTGAAATGGGCCTGCCCGAATATCTGCATAACAGCCTTGAAGCTGTATTTCAGCTGATAGAACGCAATAATATAAATCCTGAGACAATTACAGTTACTCATACTGCAAAGGATCAGGGCATTAAGAAAATGAATTTGGCAAAAACCGGAGCTCTGATAGATCTGAATACCGGCCGCCTGATTGATATTGAAAAATATAAATTTACCGGTAAGATAAATATTTACAACGAGATAATTTCAATTGCAGCTATGAGTAAAATTTTTAAAAATAATCCTTCCAGACAGGAGGAGTTCGTATCCTGCTGCAGCATTGACTCTTTTGAAAGCGGCGAGCTGATCTATCAGACAGGCGATCCTGCGGATTACACTTATTTTTATCTTGATGGGGGATATGGCCATATTGTGCTTGATCGTCCCATGGGATTATCTGAAAAGGAAAAAATAATCGACTCTATGAACAGCAGGGAACGCTACCCTGATCTGGTGGCTCACCGTTATCAGCGGGGAACTATTCTTGGAGAAGGCTGTTTCATCAATAAAAAAGTCCGGACAAAATTTGTATACGCTGTAGGCAAACCCCGTTATCTGAAAGTGCCTTATAGCGCATGGCAGATTTTAATGGACGAAAAAGAATTTACTGCATTTAAAAATAAAATGATTCTGAGCCTTGCCATCCGTCAGATGAAACTGCCGGGCAGAATTGCAGTTTCAACTCCATTCGCAGGAGTGGATCTTCCGATAATTGAAGAGCTGATTACAAGTAAAGCAGGATTCTTCAGTTTTAAATTCGGAGATTATCTTATCAGGCAGGGAAAGCCTCTGGAGTATATTTATTTTATTACAAGGGGATCGTTTAAAGTCACAAAACATCCGAAGCTGATTGAAAAATTTATAGATAAAGAAATTATTATTGCAGAGCAGTATGTTTTTTCTGATGAATCCGCATGTCTTGTAGGTGAGATGTCTCTTCTTGACAATGCCGGTCTGCCGAAAAGCAATATTGTTATTACCAGCGAATCTGCGGATGTTATAGCTTTTTCAAGGGATGCTGTTCTTGAACTTGCACAAAACAATCCGCGGTTGAGCCTGAATTTGCGTTTAATGTCCATGAAAAGAAAAATTCAAAATTATGAAAAACTTAAAAATGCTGAAAAAACACAGAGCTCAAGCGGGCATATGCTGAGTCTTGAGGATGAGATATTAAAAATTAAATATGATCCTCTGACTTTATCTATGTCGGATTATACTGAAATTATTAACTGGCTTCCGTCAGGGCTGGATAAAAATAAAGATTAAGAAATGGAACGCGGATGACACGGATAACACGGATTTTTTTGATTTTAAAGATTAAAGAAATAAGGTTTTAATTTTTTCTTTTTATAAATGATTTTTATATCAATGTTATTATTATTTTATAAATCTTTTTAACAATTTCTTCAGTTATAAAAAAACACTATCCTTATCCGTGATCATCCAAAAGATCCGTGTAATCCGTGTTCCATTGTTTTTTATTTCCCGCAGTTAAGATTTACCTTTAAACAAAAATAGCTTGACTGAATATATATTATGATTTTTTTCATTGATAAAATATTCTGAAGCTGTTATTTCCGCATCTTTTCTGCACCCAACTTCTATGAAAATTTTAATTAAAAAAAGGAAATATAATGAAAAAAATTGCTATAATAAGTCTTTTTATGCTTATATTCTTATCATGCCAGTCGTCACCTGAGCGTAAAAATTATAACACTGAAGAGTGTTTTGCATTTGCCGACTGTCTTTATCGGAATGAAAAAAACGATAAATCAGTCTGTGCTGTTCTTGGTGAAGCGTGCAGGGATTCTCTGAAAGAAAAACGCACTTATGACAGACTTAAATTCTGCAAAGAAAACCAGTTCGGTAATATGACTGAAGCGGAATGCAGATTGTTTTTGAATCAGAAATAAATTCTTTCTGATAATTAACTGACTTTTACCCATATTTATGTGTAAGAAAAGGAGATAAGGGGATGGAAGAGATAAGGAGATAATTTTTTTAATATTCATATAAATTCTATTATAAATGAAAATTATTAATAAATATCTCATCATCTCTCCTTTTTTTTATATCTCCCAATCCCCTTAGTCTTTTATTATTTAAAGATGTGGGTACAAGTCATTATAATTAAGGGGAGACAGCAGGGTTAAAAAATTGATTTTTTGATGTTTCCGAAAATATTTTTTCTAAGGAATTAATGCTTGAAATTGGAACCCATTAAAAAAAATGTCAATTAATCTTTTAAAAAAAGAATATGGAGAAAAAAATGGTAGCAGATGGAAAATATGTAGTAATTGATTATAAAGGGTCTTTTGAAAATGGCGATGTTTTTGATACAAGTGTCGGAGCTCAGCCTCTTGAATTCCAGTCCGGATTGGGCATGATGATTCCAGGTATTGAAAAAGCTGTTATTGATATGAATATCGGCGAAGAGAAAAATGTTGTTATTCTGCCTGCAGACGGCTACGGGGATTATGACAAGACTCTTATGCATGAATTTCCAATAGAAGAAATCAGGCAGAGCTTTGAACCTGAGGTTGGCATGAGAGTTATGGTTGAGATGGGTAACGGAAGAAGTGTTCCTGCAGAAATCAGCTCAATCACTGAAAATAATGTTATTTTTGATATGAACCATCCGCTTGCAGGGAAAACGCTTAATTTCTGGGTAAAACTGCTTGAAGTTAATGATGAGGCTAAGTATAGTTCACATGGCTGCGGATGCTCAGACAGTTCATGTTCCGACAAGGGCTGTTCAGATGAAAGCGGTGCTGATTCCGGAAGCTGCGGTTGCGGCTGTTAAGATAAACAAAATAAAAGAATTTATATTTTGATTGAAATCTTTTTTGTGTTATTGACTTTTTATTGATAATACAATGAAACAGCGGAATATAAATTCTTTTTTTTCTATAGGTTTGATTCTACAAAATATTTTCTAATATACTGTCATCGCACGACGGGATTATATGAACTACCACTGAATTGTTTTTAATTTTTATCAGTATAAGTACTCCATCCTCAGTTGTTTTTTCACATTTTTTTGAAAGCCATGCTATTGTATCGGTTTTGTCCAATCTGGAAAATTTAGAGACAACCACATTATTGATTTTTTTCAATGTGTAGAAATTATATATTTTATTAGCAAGATCTTTTCCGGTTTTTAAATCTTTAACCGGTATCTGGTATCTGATACCCAGTGAATTATTTTTTTGTACTGTGTTTACCCGCATGTAAACAGGATATCTGATATTATCTATATTGATAATTCCTTTAGTGACTGGATATTTTTTATTAAATGAATTTTTTTCTGCAGTCTCCTGCGCGTATGCGTAAGAAAAAATAATCAATCCCGTGCACAGCAGCGCTGGAATCAATCGCAGCAATAATGGCGTTTTCTTCATTTTTTACTTCCGGTTTATATATAATAACATTCAGAATTAATTTTATATCTCAGTATAAGGCAAGAGTTTTTTTTATTCAGTTTTTATTTTTTAAATTCAGCGGCGCTGCATTATTATTATAGTAAGGTCATCTCTTACAGGGACATTGCCGAGGTATTTATAAAAATTTTCAAGGATGCTTTTCATGATCTCTTCAGTTCCGCTGGAAGGGGCTGAATTAAAAGATTCAATAAGATTTGATAATCCATACTGATGATCTTCTGAATTTCTTGATTCTATAAGACAATCGGTGTATAATAGAAGCATATCCCCTGGATTTACCTCGAATGAAACTGATGAAAAACTGTTTCCAAAAAGCGCTTTTCCAAGCAGACCTCCGGTGTTACTGGAATCTTCGCCCCCTGCTGTTTTTACTTCGCCGGTTAAGTGATTTCGCACCAGTATTTCGCAGTGACCGGCATTTACATATTCAACAATATTGCCGTTGAATCGAACCATAATGCCTGTCAGGTAATTTGTAACCCGCTCGAGTTCTGTAATAAGACGGTCAGCGAAACGCTCCATTACGGTTTCAAGCGGCAGGTCTTTCATTTTTACAAAATATCTGAATGCAATTGATTTTGCAAGAATTGTTATAAGTCCGGATGATATGCCATGACCTGAAACATCAAAAATTGATACTCCTGCCAGCCTTTCATCTATGGTATAAAAGTCAAAAAAATCTCCTGACACTCCTGTAACAGGTTTGAGAATAAATGATGTTTCCCATTCGCTGGATACAGGCGGTTCTGAAGGGAAAAAACTTTCCTGCACATTAACAGCCATCAGCATATCCCTTGCTGCAGCAGCATGGCTTTCTTCAAGGCTGTTATTGGCATCAGTAAGAAACTCGTTTGTTGCATCAATCTCGGATTTGGCTGTTTCAAGATTCAGGCAGGCGTTGGTCAGTGCTTCAGTGCGGTTTGCAACCATCTCCTCTAAACGGTTTGTGTATTGTGCAAGTTTAACATTGGCTGTTTTCAGATTAGTATGAGTTTCACCGAATCTGCGAATAAGAACAATAGCCATTCCGACAATAAAAATGAAGATACCGATATGCGTAATTGTCCTTTGTCTTATTGAAGTATCTGAAATGAATACTGCTCCAATCATGTCCCAAATTACGGCTGTACAAAGAAAAATGAAGGCACAGAGAAGAATCTTTGCATCCGGATTTCCGCTTCTGATTTCCATGTACATGATATACAGTGATATCAGCATGGAGGTGATTACTCCTAAATAAAATGGAGTTCTTATTTCGAGTTTATGTATTATATCACAATACCCGGCAAACAGTAAAAGTATTTCAAATATTAATAATACAATTATCATGATTTTCAGAAGTTTATGGTGTTTGTTTTTAAATATGCTGTCAATAAACATGGCGAATGCAACGGGCATTATAAAAAGAGCAATCAGCCATGCATCAATAAGAAATGCCGGATGATGAAAAAATAGCTGCAGGGTGGATGTATGAAAAAAAGTATAAACTGCAGTTGCAAGTACAAATATGCTGAATGAAAAATATTCTTTAAACTCAAATTTTCTAATGAAGATAAAAAGACCGAAAATGGAAATAAGAATATAGAGGCATCCTATTATCATCCTGTCCAGGTCATTTGTTACCATGCCTGTGATGAGCTCCGCCCTGGAACCGATTTGAGGTTTTTTGGAAATGCCGATATAATGATATTTGGAATAAAAACGTGCATAAATATATTTGCCGTCGAATGGCCGTTCAAGATTGAGCATAGTCCATTCCATGCCTACGTGTTTACCGCCGGATTTGAATATTTCGCCAACAGAAATTATTTTTTTGCTGCCGATATATATATCCATTGTTTCGAACAGATATGGTATGTATATTGCAGGATCAATCCAGCCTTTATCTTCAAGCTTTATTCTGAACCAGACATAAGTAAAATCACCGCGATCAAGAAGAATCTTTTTTGTTGGAGTCCATCCTGTCAGATTGTCATTTTGCGTCCAAATGGGAATACCAGATTTATCGGATGGTGAATCGCCTGTACGGTATTCCCATCCATCTGCAAGCGGCGAGGTGCCTTTTGTTACAGCAGGGCATGGCATATATGCACTAAGAATAAGCGCCAGTGCGGTTAAAATGTAAAATACTGATTTCATATATTATTCTTAAATGATTTTTCCGGCATGAAATATGTCAAGAATGATAATTGATTAACCCTGGTTATATTTCTTTAAATTACTGATAAACTCTTGACATATAAAACATCTTTTGAAATCAAAGATTCATTAAATAATACAACTTGCTGCAATTCGGTACATTTTTTATGAAATAAATATTTTATCAGGATGAGAGATGAAGGGTAAAATTGAAATAAATCAGGGGCTTTGCAAGGGATGCGAATTATGCATATCTTTTTGTCCCAAAAATCTTATTATGCTTTCGGAAACCTTGAATGCTGCGGGCTATATACCTTCTGAATTCAAAGGCGGAAGTGAATGCACAGGATGCGCTTCATGCGCAATAGTCTGTCCGGAAGTGGCGATTGAGGTGTACCGTGGCTAAAATTTTAATGACAGGAAACGCTGCAATAGCAGAGGCTGCGATAAGGGCTGGATGCCAGTGCTATTTCGGTTATCCTATAACTCCGCAGAATGAGCTTACCGAGTATATGGCGAAAAATCTGAGCCGCAGGCCGGGATGCACATTTCTTCAGGCCGAGAGCGAAGTTGCCGCTATAAATATGGTGTACGGCGCGAGTGTTGCAGGAGTCAGGACCATGACTTCATCTTCAAGCCCCGGCATCAGCCTGAAGCAGGAAGGCATATCATACCTCGCTGCATGCCAGCTCCCATCGGTAATTGTTAACATGTCAAGGGGAGGCCCTGGCCTCGGGAGCATTTCCGCAGCTCAGTCCGATTATTTTCAGTCAACACGCGGAGGCGGACACGGCGATTACAGAACGATAGTGCTTGCCCCTTCTTCAGTTCAGGAGCTTGCTGATGAAACCCACCGGGCGTTTGATCTTACTGATAAATATGCAATTCCTGTAATAATTCTTGGAGACGGCATGCTTGGCCAGATGATGGAACCTGTTGAATTTAAATACGATGCTCCGAAAACCCTGCCTGTCAGAGCTAATGGTTTGCGAGGCGCGAAGGGAAGACCAAGCAGATTTGTTCGTACATTCACCTCTGTTCCTGCCGAGTTTGAAGAGATGAACTGGAGCCTGTACAGGAGATACCAGCTGCTGCAGAAGGAAGAAGTTGTATGGGAAAATTATCTGACTGATGATGCAAAACTTGTAATTACAGCATTCGGTGTAGGCGCGCGTATTGCCAAGGGCGCGATCAAGCAGGCGCGCGCTATGGGTATGAAGGTCGGCATGTTCAGGCCTGTCACTCTGTGGCCTTTCCCGTCAGAGCAGCTGAAATCGCTTTCTAAATCCGTGAAATTTTTCCTCGACTTTGAAATGAATATGGGGCAGATGATTGATGACGTAAAGCTTGCTCTTGATGGAGCAGGGGATGTGACTTTTTACGGCAGGCCCGGCGGAGTCATACCGACACCAACAGAGGTGCTTCGAGTGATTACACGTCTTTACTATCAAAAGGGATTAAGCTGATTATATGGAAAAAATATTTACTAAACCTAAATCTTTAAAAAGTGCAGTATTTCACTACTGCCCGGGATGCGGACATTCGATTATACACCGCATTACGTGCGAGGTGATTGACGAGCTTGGCATACAGGATAAAACAATCGGCGTCCCTCCTCCAGGATGCTCGGTATTTGCGTACTATTATTTTGATGTTGATATGGTCGAGTCAGCTCATGGGCGCGGGGCTGCTGTTGCAACCGGAATTAAAAGGGCTTTTCCCGAATCTGTAGTTTTCACATATCAGGGCGATGGTGATCTCGCTGCTATTGGCGCTGGCGAGACTCTTCATGCTGCAAACAGGGGTGAAAACATCACTGCAATTTTTATTAATAACGCCGTTTACGGCATGACCGGAGGGCAGATGGCTCCCACAACCATGCTCGGCATGAAAACAACAACATCACCTCTCGGACGTGACAGCATATTTGACGGACATCCTATCAAGATGAGCGAGATTCTTGCACAGGTGAAGGGTACATGTTACATAGAAAGAACTGCAGTGAACAATCCTGCTAATATCAGAAAAGCCAAAAAAGCCATTAAAAAAGCATTCCAGAACCAGATGAACGGTCTGGGATATTCTCTGGTAGAAATACTTTCGCCATGCCCCACTAACTGGAAGATGAATTCAATCGACTCATGGAAGTGGGTTGATGAGGTAATGGCCAAGGAATTTCCGCTGGGAGTAATTAAAGACACTACAGGTAAAAGCCATGCTGATTAAAACAATTTTCGCTGGATTCGGAGGGCAGGGGGTTCTTTCAATGGGACTTAACCTCGCCCAGGCAGCAATGCTTGAAAATAAAAATGTCACTTATCTTCCGGCTTATGGAGCGGAAATAAGGGGAGGAACAGCTCACTGCACAGTTTCTGTTTCTGATGAGGAGATTGCATCTCCTGTCGCTTCTTCGCCAACTTTTGCTGTTGCAATGAACCGTCCATCAATGGTAAAATTCCAGAATAATATTCAATCCGGCGGAATATTTTTTCTCAATTCAAGTCTTATAAATGAAGCAGTAAGCCGCGGGGACATTGAGATCGTAAATGTGCCTGCCAACGCCATTGCCGAAAAAATGAAAAACGCGCGTTCTGCCAATATGGTTATGCTTGGAGCATTTATAAAGAAAAGCAATATTGTGGGACTGGACAGCCTTGTAGAGGGTTTAAATGTAGCCCTTAAGGGTAATAAAAAATTAATTGCTGTAAATTCTGAAGCACTGAAAGCCGGATACGATCTGGTTTAACCTGTAAAAAAAATTCGGAGTAATATATGTCTGTAAAACAAATATCTGTCAGCATTGATAATGTGCCGGGAAAATTTCTGGCTATCAGCGAGTATCTGGGAGCTGAGGGAATAAACATAAGGGCGATATCAGTTGCCGACACGTCTGACATGAGTACAGTCAGGTTCGTTACTGATGATCCGGTAAAAACAGTTACAGTTCTGAACAGCCATGGTTTTACAGCCAAGGAGATTGATGTGCTTGCAGTTGAAGTGCCTGATCATCCAGGCGGGCTGCAGGCAATACTCCGCCCTTTGAAAAATGCCGGAATTAATGTCCATTATTTTTATCCTTATCTTGGAAGAGGGGAAAGCGGCCAGGCTATAGTAATTATCGGCGCTGACAAAACTGATGAAGCTTCCGAAATACTGAAAAAGAACTGGGTGAGCACTCTGGGTAAGGAAATATACTCTCTTTAAAACTGGTTGAATTATAGCACTTAACGATTATTTCTATTTTTGTCATTCCTGCGGATGCAGGTCTTGCCCCCTGTGGGGGAATCCCATAGCATATATTTTTTATGAGATTTACCCGAGGGTGCAAGACCGGTATTTGTAATTACAAAACCGGAATGACAATGTACTTTTAATTTCGTGAATTGCAATAGATGTCACAGGAATTGATTCTAATTAAAAATATCCGGAGTAAATAATGGCTGATGAAATTTTCTATAAACTGAGAGACATTCTCGATACCATTCCAAACGGCTATCCTTCCAGACCTGACGGAATTGAAATTAAAATACTGAAAAAAATATTTACCGAAGAAGAAGCTGAGCTTACCACAAAGCTTAAGCTGAAATATGAAACCCCGGATGCTATTGCTCTGCGCACCGGCCTTGACAGCGGATTTTTAAGTAAAAAATTATTTGAAATGTCCGAGAAAGGGCAGATATGGCATGCAAGGATCGGAGCGGCTGATCTGTATAAACTTTTACCTTTTGTATTCGGAATATATGAGTTTCAGATTAAAAGAATGGACGAAGAGTTTGTCCGTATGGCTGAAGACTATATGCAAAGCGTATTTGTTCATGAGTACTTTTCCAAAAAACCTTCTCTTCTCAAAGTAATTCCAATTGAAAATGAAATTCCCAATAAAACTGAAATTGAGCCGTATGAAAGCATTTCAAATATAATTGAAGGCGGAAAGTCTTGGGGCGTAGGTACGTGCATCTGTAAAAAAGAAAAGATGATGCGCGGCGAAGGCTGCGATAATCCAAAAGAAGTATGTATGGCTGTAGCGCCGTTTGAAAATTATTTTGAGGGCCATTTTTTAATGAAGCCCATTTCAAAAGAAGAAGCGTATAAAACGCTGGATATGGCGGAAGAAGCAGGGCTTGTCCACATGGTAAATAATGTAAAGGGCGGCCATTTTACAATATGCAACTGCTGCGGCTGCTGCTGCGGTTTAATGAGAGCATTAAATGAGTTCGGATATACTGAAGCTATAGGCAATTCGAATTTTTATGCAGTTGTTGATAAAGACCTCTGTACCGGCTGCAGCATATGCGTTGACAGATGCCAGGTGAAAGCCATAACGATTGGTGATACTGCAGAAGTAAATAGCAGATGCATAGGATGCGGCCTGTGCATAAGTTCATGCCCTGCTGAAGCAATTAGACTTAAGAGAAGAGAAGTTGAGCAGATGGAGTATGTTCCTAAAGATGAGAAAGAATGGATGAAGCTCAGGAATATTGCCCGTAAAAAGGGTGATGAATACAAACTGCTTATATGAAAAATTTTATCTTACTCAAGGATTTTTTATCTGAAAAAAATCCTTGAGTCAACAATGGAAACACCTTTCCCTTTTTCATGCACAATTACAGGATTAAGATCTATTTCGTTTATAAAATCAATTTCAGCCATTAGAGATGATACCCTGCATATTATATCTATCAATGCATCTTCATCGAGAGGCCCGCGGCCCCTTATGCCTTTCAGGAGAGGATATGTTTTTAACTCGCGAAGCATTGATGCTGCATCATTTTTTGTCACTGGAGCAAGCCTTATTGCCCTGTCCCTGAAAAGTTCAATGTAGATTCCGCCGTATCCTACCATTACTGCAGGCCCGAAGGATTCATCCCTGATTCCCCCCACAAAAAATTCCTCGCCTCTGCCTGCCATTTCCTGAATAAGAAAACCGTTAACTTCAGGAGGATTCTCCAGAGATTTAATTTTTTCTTTTATTTCAATAATTGCCGCTTCAGTTTCGGTAATGTTGTTTAATCCTATGCGTACTCCGCCTATATCGGATTTATGGGATGCGTCTTTTGATAAAAGTTTTACAGCAGCAGGGAATCCAATAGATATTTTTTTTAAATCAGCATCAGGCTGAACAGTTATGTACGGCACTGGTATAATGCCTGCTGCATTGCAGATTTCAAGGGCTTCATCTGTCAGGGGTATCCTCTTTTCTTCTACACAGTCAGTTCTTATTTTATCGATCAGTATTTTATCTATTGCAAATGATTCCGGTTTCCCCCTGAGTTTACGCGCTTCTTTGCGGTTTCTGTAATCCAGGAGAATCTTTAGGGCTGATACTGCCTGCAGAGGTGCCGTAAATGTGGGGAACGGATGGTTTTTCATTATATCGAGAAGCTCTTCCGCGTCTGATATCAGAGTGACAGCAACCGGTTTGTTGTATTTCTTCACCATTTCGTCTACGCTGTTTAAAAATGAACGTGAAGTTTCAGATTCATATCCGGACTGATAAAGGTGGTTGAAGATGATTCCGTCTACATTATCCAGTTTCATGGCTTCTTCCAGAATTTTTGTAAAAATTGTATAGTCAAATATTTCGCCCAGGTCGAGAGGATTCTGGTGTGCTATTACTTTTGACTGGTACATTGATTTGATGCTTGATATAAAAGACTCGGGAAACTCTATCATGTCAAAACCAAACCTGGCGCAGGCGTCTGCGGTTATTACAGCATGCCCGCCTGATCTTGAAAGCACAGCAACCCTGTTCCCTTTCATCACAGGGAGCTGAAATGCTTTTGTGGCTATTGCGAGCTCGTCTTCGCCTTCAATCCTCACAACTGCAGCCTGGGCAAATGCTGAGTCAACAATATCGTCATTCGCTGAAAGTGCGGATGTGTGTGATTTGGCAATTTTTGCGCTTGTTGTGCTTCTGTTGGATTTCATGACAATGGTTGGTTTTTCTGATTTCATGCAAAGATCAAAAAATTTTCTTCCTCTGCTGAATCCTTCCAGATACATTAGTATAAGATCGGTTTTAGGATCGTCGATCAGGTATTCCAGAAAATCCACCTCGTCAAGCTGAAGCTTGTTTCCCACGCTGACAAATTTGTTGAAGAAAATATGGTTTTCCCTTGTCATTCGCATGAATGTATCCCCAACGCCGCCGCTTTGTGATACGATTGAAGCTGTCCCGTTTATAAGCTTGAATTTGAGAAATGCAAACGGCATCATCATGTTGATTTCGCAGTTTACTGTGCCTATGCAATTCGGGCCTATAACCTTTATTCCATACCTGGAAGCGGTGGATAAAACCTGTTCTTCCATGCTGTGTTTATCACCAGAATATTCACTGAATCCGCCGGATTCAATAACCACATGGGTAATTCCTTTTTTTCCCGCTTCCTCCATCATTGCAGGTACAGTATCTGCAGGAGTGAGTATGATAAGAACATCAGGTATTTCCGGAAGGCTTGCGATGTCCTTGTAAACCTTTAATCCGCTTACTTCGCCTTCCTTATTTCCTATGCCGTAGAGATTTCCTGTGAAGCCGATATTCTGATTGTTTACCAGAACTATTTTACCAAGAGTAATTTTGTTAAGGGAAACTCCTGTTATTGCCATGCTTTTCGGGTAAAAAAATTTTTTCATTCCAGTTTCCTGTTGAATTATTTGTGAAAAATTTAATAATTTTATCTGACTAATTGATTCTTCATGCATGCAATTTGTCAAGAATGTTAATGATTTTACTTGATTTTGATTCGGATATCATTTAGAATGCCGGATAAAAAATCTGGAGATGTATATGGGATTATTCAAAGATATTAATTCATCGCAGAGAAAATGGAGTAAATTTGAATTCGGCGGTCCTGCCGGAAGTGTGATTATGACTCTTGCGCTTCCGGTAATTGTTTATTATCTGTATTATTCTGTAAGATTTAATAATGCATCTCTTCTGCCTTCCGAGATAATTGATTATTTTCCATTTAATGGTTTTCTGGACAGCATCAAGCCGACATGCACAGCTGTTTTTCTATATATAGGCTGGTTTGTTTTTCAGGCTCTTCTTCAGGCTTTTATCCCTGGAAAGACTGCACAGGGTAAAGTTCTTCATGACGGTTCGCGTCTTGATTATAAAATGAACGGCCTGGCTTCTTTTGCAATCACTCTGATTGCTGCTATAGCGCTTGTTTTTTCCGGTTTGATTGATGCAGGTATCATCTATGATAATCTGGGTGCGCTGATATCAGTTGTGATAATCTTTACTTATATATATGGAATATTTCTCTATGTGTACGGAAAAATAAAAGCGCCTGATTCTGAACGAAGCGGAAATTTATTGTATGACTTTTTTATGGGCAGTTCGCTAAATCCGAGAATAGGCTTTTTTGATCTGAAGTTTTTCAGCGAAGCAAGGCCGGGCTTGATTCTATGGGTGCTTATAAATTTTTCATATGCCGGAATGCAGTACAGGATGCACGGGTTTGTAACAATAGCAATGATTCTTGTTGTTGCAATGCAGTTCTGGTATATTCTTGATTATTATATTCATGAGCCTGCAATTCTCACCACCATGGATATTGCATACGAGAATTTCGGATTCATGCTTGCTTTCGGCGATCTTGCATGGGTTCCGTTTACTTATTCTCTGCAGGCATTATTTCTTATCAATCATCTGCATGATATACCTGTGTGGGGCGTTATTCTGATCTTGGTTATTAATGCAGCAGGGTATTATATTTTCAGGACAGTCAATCTTCAGAAACACAGATTCAGGACAGAACCTGATATTTTGATCTGGGGTAAAAAACCTGAATGCATTGAAACTGAAAAAGGGACGAAGCTTCTGCATTCTGGATTCTGGGCATGGTCAAGGCACTTCAATTATATAGGAGATATTCTCATGGCTCTGGCTTGGAGCCTGCCTACTCTTTTCTTTACGCCGGTTACATATTTTTACCCGATATACTTTGCAATTCTGCTGATACACAGGGAACGGCGCGACAATCGTCACTGCTCAATTAAATACGGCACAGACTGGGATCGGTACTGCGAAAAAGTTCCCTGGCGGATTATTCCGCGAATATATTAATTTATGGAGAACAAAATGAAAGAGAACGACATCTTACCCTTGAAGGAAAGAAAATGGGACTGGTTTTTTATAATAGCATTTTCAACATTTATTTTTACATCATTTGCAGCAGATCTTGTTAATGGGGTGTCATCGCCATCATCAAATCATACCTACTTCTGGGGAAAAGCAGTTTATGATCTTTATGCTTTCGGCAATGATCCCCTTCTCATTGCAAATCCGCGGTTCTTGCAGGTTATGTGTTTTATTTCCGCTTTTATTTTCGGCCCGTTTTATATTGTTCTGGTTTATTCTTTTGTAAAAGGTAAAAACTGGATACGCCCTTTCGCGCTGATCTATGTTGGCATGATCATTGAAAGCATGATTGTACTTCTGGTAGTTGAATTTTTCGGTGATGCGCGTTTGTTTGAGCAGATGTGCGCAGGCGGACTCAAGACTGCTGAGGAGCTCGGCAAGATGGGGCTTACCCGCGAGCTGACTGTTCAGAACACTGCAAAATTTATGCTGTTTAATCTTCCATATAAAATTGTTCCGGTTCTCCTTGCTGTAAGGATGTGGAAGGATAAACCATTTTCGAGAAGATAAATAAATATAAAAAGAAGGTTATTATGAAACTATTGTTATCCGCTTTAATCTGCCTGTTATCTGTCAGCGCTTACACGCAACAGGCATCTGAAAGTCTCGGGAGGGAATTTGTTAAGGGCCTTTCAATGCAGAAAGATTTTGAGTCCATGGAAATCTTTTTTAATTAAGATGATTTTAATCTGCTGATAGATGAGTTAAAGGCAAACCCTAAAGTAAAAGAAGATATTAAAAAGAGTTTAAATGACCCGAAGGAGATAGAATCCTCCAGACAGGAATTTCTGAAAGACCGGGCAAAGCTGCAGCAGAAATGGGAAGAGGCTCTGGAAATATTAAAGGAAGAAAAATTAACTGTTGTTTTTGAAAAAGTTGAAACTGCTATAGACGAAACTGATGGTTTTAAAGTTTATAAGATTGGAATTTTCTTTAATATTAAAAAAGGTAAAGAGTCATACGCCAATAAAGCAAAAGTTGATGGAATTGCAGCTGGAGGGCAGTTGATAATTGCAATTTTGAAATCTTTCGATGTTCAGCTTGAAAAAACTGATAAAGAATGAAATCCTGATATTTTTTATAATCTTATTGATATAAAAGGTCTTGACTTAATATAGTAATCAGGTTATTGATAGGCCATGAAGATTTCGGATTTCATTGTATGATTAGTTTTATAAAAAATATTTCTGAAAAATTATTATATCAATCAATTGATTCCGGTATTGTTCGTGGTATTTTGAGAAGCAGATTGCATTCCCCTTGTTGCTTGTTAACCATTTTTTTTATTTATATTTTCTTCATTCTATCGCAGCAAGCACATACTGCAGAGCCATTAATAATAAAAGATTCTATATCGGAATATTCTCTTGGAAAACATCTTGAATATATTAATGATAATACAGGATCTTTAACTATTAAGGATGTTTCATCACCAGGAATAAACGGATGTTATAAAACTTTTGAAAAAGAAACTTTAAATTTCGGCTACACAAAGGATGTCTACTGGGTCCGTTTAATAGCAGAAAACAATACTTCAGATAAAACTTCAGAAAATGAATGGCTTCTGGAAATTCCGTATCCGCTTCTTGATTATATTTCTTTTTATTCGCCGGATGATAAAGGCGGATTTGTTGAATCGAAATCCGGATTTAAATACCCTTTCTACAGCAGAGAAATAAAACATACTGCATTTTTATTTAAAATTAAACTTAAACCCGGGGAAAGAAAAACATATTTCCTGTCCATTAAAACTAACGGGACAATGGAAATTCAGCTCAAGCTATGGAAAGAGTCTGTATATCTGTCGGACCTGAGTTCTTTCAGATATGCTCTTGGCATATATTACGGCATTATGCTGGTCATGATGCTTTATAATCTGTTTATTTTTTTTGCAATCAGGGACAGGAGCTATATTTATTATTCTTTGTTCATTTTAAGCTATATTATCTGTCAGATAAGCCTGAACGGAGATGCTGTCAGATATCTCTGGCCGAATTCACCTGAATGGGGGAAAATTTCCATATCATTTTTTACGTCACTTACAGCAATGGCTCTCATTCTTTTCTCCAGATCATTTCTTCGTCTTAATGATAAAGCTCCAATTGCAGATAAGATCATTCTGGCAATATTTCCCTGTGCTTTTGCTTCTGCAGTCTTGTCATTTTTCCTTCCATATACTGTAAGTATCAGGATTTCGATGGCAGTGGCATTCACTATGGCAGCAGTAATCATCTATGTTGCATTTGTTCTGGTTATCAGGGGTTACCGTATAGCAAGGTTTTTCTTTTTTGCCTGGATGAGTTTCCTGATAGGTGCAACGCTTTTTATTCTGAAATCTAACGGAATAATTCCGTCAGTCTTTATTACAGCTTATTCAATGCAGATAGGTTCAGCGTTTATAGTCATACTTCTTTCGCTGGCTCTTGCAGATAGAATAAGCATCATGAATAGGGAAAAGAAACGGGCTCAGAGAGATGTAATTGAAGCATTGCAGAATTCAGACAAGGAAAAGGACAGATTTCTAACAGAACTCAAGGAAGCTAATGAGCGAATAAGCATCTCAGAAGATAAATACCGCATTCTCGTAGAAGGATCAACAGATATTATTTTTATTCTCAATGAAAAATACCAGTTCCTGAATATCAACAGCGCTGTTTCAAAATATTTCCATATAAAGCCTGAAGCTGTTATATCGCAGAATTTTCTTGATTTATTGCATCAGGAAAATTCCGGAGATAATATTACGAAAAAGCATGTAATGGGAAAGCTTGAAGAGCTTGTGAGGGAGAAAAAACCTGTATACTTCAAAACATATTTCAGATCGCCTATAAAACAGGAACCTATGGAGATGCAGGTGAAGCTGGAATACCTGCAGTTAAATGATAGAAATGAAATACTGGGCAAGGCCTCCAGCATTATTGAAGATCAGCTTATAAAATATTTTCAGTCAGAAATTCAGGAATTTGATATCGGCAATTTGCTGACCACTGCTGAGGATATCAGCCAGCGTCTTACAAGAAACATAGTTAAATATATCGATCCAAAAGAAGCTTCTATGATAAGATTGACTCTGAGGGAGATAATAATCAATGCAATTGAACATGGAAACCTTTCGATAACTTTTGATGAAAAATCACAGGCCCTGCAGGCAGATAATTATTTCAGCCTCATAGCCGAGCGTCAGCATAACAGCGAATATATGAATAGAAAAGTACACATTTGGTACAGGCTTGCTCCGGATATGGTTTCGTACAGAATTACTGATGAAGGTTCAGGTTTTGATTTCAAAAAAATTCTCAGCATTTCATTGGATGATGAGGTTGCAAATTCTCTTCCTCACGGCCGCGGAATCAGGATGGCCAAAGAGGTGTTTGACCGGATTGAATATAATGAATCGGGCAATTCTGTTCTTCTTGAAAAAAATATCCGTAAATAATACTTTCTGTTCTAATAATTAAAGTTAACTGAAATTTAATTAAATTCCGATCAATGAAAAAAAATAGTGAAGTGAATGAATAAAATAAATGCCTGGCTTAAATTAACTTTCCTTGCACGTATGGAGAACCAGTCATACCTTATTCAGCTTAAAGCGAATGCTCTGCTTTTTTTCAATTTATTTTTTATTGCATTTATGCTGATTCTTGTCGCTGCGCTTGCTCTAGTGCCTTCAGAGGGCTATAATCACAACAAAGCTCATACCACCATAATCCTGTCTTTGCTTGCGTGTATTTCCAATCTAATGCTTCTGCGTGCCGGAAAATATTATTTAGCAGCTAACACAATAGTATTCATCCTGACTTTTCTTGCATCTGCAGGGCTTTTTTACCAGATAAATTTAAATCCCCATGCAGGTTTTACTTCCAATGTATATCTGATGTTCCCTGTAATTGTTGTTGCAGGTTTATTCTGCACAAGAAAGTGGCTTATTTTTATTTCATTAATTTTATCCGGATCAGTGATTTTATTCCGTGCAATAGTTTCAGCTGGAATCGGCTTTCCAAATTACATCCTGGCTTTTTCCTCCATGATTCTGTCTGTTTTTTCAATATTAATGACAGCAATAACTGCATACTTTGTAGTGACTATTGGAGAAAAGGCAATAATCAGAGCGGAATACCTGTCTGGCGAATTAAAGAAACTTGCAGGCAATCTTGAATTGAAAGTAGAAGAACGCACTGTAGAGCTGCAGTCCGCAATGGAGGAGCTTGAAGCCATGAACACGCAGCTTAATGAAACAAAGGACGCCCTTTGGGGAGAGATGGAGCTCGCAAAAAAGATTCAGACAGTTCTTCTTCCTAAATCGCCAATAATTTCCGGTTATGAAATATCGGCATATATGAATCCTGCAAATGAGGTTGGAGGAGATTATTATGATATTATCAATGCTGAAGGATACGACTGGCTTGTTATAGGAGATGTATCAGGACACGGAGTGCCTGCAGGTCTTGTTATGATGATGGTGCAGACAGCTGTGCATTCGGTTTTAGAAAATAATCCCAACCAGAGCCCGACAGAATTATTAGCTCATATAAACAGATCCGTAAGCAGAAACATTAAACTGCTTGATGAAAATAAATACATGACTATTACAGTTTTTCTTGCGATTGAAAATGGAGAGTTTATATTTTCCGGCCTTCATCAGGATATTTTAATTTATCGTTCTGACACCTGTAAAATTGATGTTGTTGAAACAACCGGCACATGGATTGGAATTTCAGGCGGAGTTAAGGGGAATAATACCGATGCAAAAATAAAGCTGAATTTAGGAGATACAATGCTTGTTTACACGGATGGCATAACTGAAGCCTGGGAAAAAGGCTCGGAAATTGATAACCGCAGTCTGAAGCAGATGTTTGGTTCAGAAAAACTGATAAATATTTTTTTACAAAATGGAAGTAAATCCACTGATGAAATAAAAAACAGTATAATTAAAAAATTAAAAAATTATTACTGCCCGGATGATGTTACGATGGTAATTATTAAAAGACTTGCTGATTAAATTTTTCTAATAATCTTTCTTCTGTATAAATCCTTCCGTGAAAATATTTGCTTAAAATATTGCTTGCTTTTTCCAATTAAATGTACAATAAAGAGCATCGGGTTGTAAATAAACTCTCTGCTTCCTGGAATCATTCCCAATTTAAAGGGCCGTAAATACATCAATAAGTTTATTTGTATTCTTTATGTTATAACAAATAGAATACAAATAAAACATGTATACATCTATCTATATTTTGAATTGGCAAGAGTCATGAAAATTTTTTTATATATTTAATAATATGTCCTGAAAGTCAGAAGAAAAGATAAATGGAATCTTGAATAAAAATGAAAATTAATAAAAGTATTTTTACTCTTATAAAAGCGATATTTATAACTGCTATTTTATTCAGCCAGCTGCAGCCTCTTATTGCAAGCAAGCCTTTAATTGTGGATAATAATATTACCAGAATATCACTAAGCCCTTATGTTGAGCATTTTGCAGATAAAGATAATTCATATACTATAGAAAAGATTATAAGTGAATCAATTAAATGGGAAGAATCAAAAAATAACAATAGTTATGGGCTGACAACCAGTGTATATTGGTTTCGATTCACTTTAATAAATAAATCTGATAGCCAAATTAATTTATATCTTGAAGAAGCATATCCATTGCTTGATAGTTTTGCTTTATATAAATATTGGAATAAAAGAATATATACGGAACGTATAACCGGCGACAGGACGCATTTTAGCACACGGGATTTAAAAGTTAGAAATTTTGTTTTTAATATTATTCTTCAACCAGGAGAAACCACTTATTATTTAAAGGTTAAAAATGGGGGCGCAATAAATGTGCCGCTGATTATCTGGAATCCGCAGTCTTATATCGAGAGCATGGCAAAAGAACTGCCAATTATGTGGATGTATTACGGATTGATGCTTATTATGGTTATTTACAATCTTGTCATTTTTGTATCAGTAAGAGAATCTACTTACTTTTATTATATCATGACAATTATCAGTATAATATTATTAGAATTAACTTTAAATGGTTATGCATTTCAATATCTCTGGCCAAATTCAATCTGGTGGGCAAATAACAGCCTTCCCGTCTTTGGACACACAGGTATTGTGTTTATGTGTCTTTTTTTTCGATCATATATCCAGACCAGGAAATACTTCCCTGTTATAAACAGGTTGATTTTTGTTCTGGCTGGTTTAGGATCAGCCGGCATAGTATTATCAATGATTCTTGAATTTTCACTTGCATTGAAAGTTCTTCTGATAATAACAGCAATTACCTGCGCTGCAACCATTGTATTTTCTGTAATTACCGCATTAAAGAAATCGCGTGAAGGCATGTTTTTCCTGATTGCCTTTTTGTTATTTTTATTCGGATGTATTCTATACGTTTTTCAAACTATCAATATTTTACCTTTGAATTTGCTGACAGAATACAGTATCCAAATCGGTTCATCTTTTATAGTTATCCTCTTGTCTCTCGGCCTTGCCGACAGATTGAATATCCTGAAAAATAAATTAATAACAATGAATATCAATCTTGAATCTACTGTAAACGAAAGAACAACTGAACTCACAGCAGCTATGGAAGAATTGAATGCTATAAATGAAAATCTTTTACAGACAAAAGATGCGCTATGGGGCGAAATGCAGCTTGCTAAAAAAATTCAGACAATACTCCTTCCGGAATCGCCGCTGATTTCAGGTTACGAAATATCAGCCTATATGAATCCAGCAGCAGAAGTTGGTGGAGATTATTATGATATTATCAATGCTGATGGATATGACTGGATTGTGATAGGCGACGTTTCAGGACACGGTGTGCCTGCAGGTCTTGTTATGATGATGGTGCAGACAGCTGTGCATTCAGTTCTTGAACAGAATCCAAGCCAGAGTCCGGCGGCTTTATTGGGGCATATAAACAGATCAGTCAGCAAAAACATAAAACTGCTCGACGAAGACAAATATATGACTATAACAGTTTTTCTCGGTATTGAAAATGGCGAATTTATATTTTCAGGCCTTCACCAGGATATTCTGATATACCGTTCTGATAGCGGCGAAATAGATGTTGTTGAAACAACCGGTTCCTGGATAGGTATACAGGGTGAAGTAAAGGGGAATAACATTGATTCAAAAATAAAACTGAATATAGGCGATACAATGCTTGTGTATACTGACGGCATTACAGAAGCATGGGAGAAAGGATCTGTGGTGGATAACCGTACAATGATGCAGATGTTCGGTTTAGAGAGGCTGATTGAAGCATTGCTGCATTATGGCAGTAAAGCCACAGATGAAATTAAAAATTATATTATTGAAAAATTAAAAGGTTACGACTGCATGGATGATGTTACAATGTTAATTATTAAAAGACTGGCTTAAATTTCCGCATGGTTTTTAAATTTTTTAATTATGCGTATTTTATGATAAAGACTGATCTCTGCAAGCTATAGAAAAAATTTCTTAAAAAAATCTCTTCCCCTGTCATGTTGACAACCGAAATGATATTTATTATATTATTATCAGGCAGTAGTTTTTAGAAAATTTTTTAATAACAAATTGATAATTATTTTGGAGATATATAATGAGAATGGATAAGTTAACTTTAAAAGCTCAGGACGCTTTTAATTCATCCCAGAATATTGCTACAGAAAATAATCAGTACGAGGTACAGCCTGAACATCTTCTGAAAGCTCTGGTCGAACAGGATGGAGGATTATTTACATCCATAGCGCAGAAAATCGGAGCACATGTTACTGAGATCAGGTCTGAGACCAATAAAGCTATAGATAATCTTCCCAGGCAGGTGGGTGGAGGTCCGGGAGGCGGAATTTTATCGTCAACGCTTCGGGATATTATGAATGAAGCCTGGAATGAGGCAGTTAAGCTCAAGGATGAATTCCTGAGCACGGAACATCTTATACTGGCTCTTTCAAACAAGGGAGAGAGCCAGGCAAAGAAAATATTAAACGCGCACAGCTTCACAAGAGAAAATGTTCTCAGGGTGCTTGCTGATATACGCGGAAGTAAAAGCGCGACAGATGAAAAAGCTGAAGACAAATACAACGCTCTTGACCGCTACAGCAAGGATTTAACAAAGCTTGCAAGAATGAACAAGCTCGATCCGGTCATAGGAAGGGATGAGGAGATCCGGCGTATCATGCAGGTGCTTACCAGAAGGACAAAAAATAATCCGGTTCTGATCGGCGAACCGGGTGTCGGTAAAACCGCAATAGTTGAAGGCCTTGCGCAGCGCATACTCGCAGGAGATGTTCCTGAGAATTTAAAAAACAAGAGGGTTGTCGCACTTGATATGGGAGCCCTGATTGCAGGAGCTAAATACAGAGGCGAATTCGAAGAGCGGCTTAAAGCAGTCATAGAAGAGATAGAAGAGTCTGACGGAGGAGTGATCCTGTTCATTGACGAGCTTCATACGCTGATTGGAGCCGGGGCAGCAGAGGGATCAGTGGACGCTTCAAATATGCTGAAGCCCGCACTTGCAAGGGGAACGCTCCGTACAATAGGTGCAACTACTCTCAACGAGTATCAGAAATATATCGAGAAGGATAAAGCTCTGGAGCGAAGGTTCCAGCCTGTATTTACCAAAGAACCTTCAGTGGAAGATACCATTGCAATTTTACGCGGACTCAAGGAAAAATATGAAATTCATCATGGAGTTAGAATTTCGGATTCAGCTGTTGTTGCTGCTGCTGTATTATCAGACAGATATATTACAAACAGGTTTCTTCCGGACAAGGCAGTTGACCTTATTGATGAGGCTGCGTCTCTTATAAAAATGGAAATAGATTCCATGCCTCTTGAAATAGATGAAATTGAAAGAAAAATCCGGCAGCTTTCTATTGAAAAACAGGCACTGAAAAAAGAAAAAGATAAAATTTCAAAGGAGAGGCTCGATAAAATCGAAGAGGATCTCGCGAATCTCAATGAAAAGAAAAGCGTGCTTGTAGCGCAGTGGAGGAGCGAGAAAGATATTATCGTGGGTATCAGCAACATCAAGCAGGAAATTGAATCTTTGAAAATAGAGGAACAGAAAGCTGAAAGGGAAGGCAATCTGAACAGGGTTGCAGAAATCAGATACGGAAAAATTGTGGAGCTTGAAAAGAAACTTGCTGAATCAAATCTGAAACTGAAGGAACAGCAGAAGGACAAAATTCTTTTGAAAGAGGAAGTCACTGATCAGGAGATTGCCTCAGTAGTTGCAAGATGGACCGGAATTCCTGTAACCAAAATGCTTGAAGGCGAGAAAGACAAGCTTCTGAAGATGGAATCTATTCTTTCAAAACGTGTTGTGGGCCAGGACAAAGCTCTGCAGTCGATTTCAGATGCAGTGCGCAGATCGCGTTCAGGCATGCAGGATCCTGATCGGCCTGTTGGAACTTTTATATTTTTAGGTCCAACCGGAGTGGGAAAAACAGAAACAGCCAAGGCAGTAGCGGAATTCATGTTCAATGACGAGAAGGCTGTTATCAGAATAGATATGTCTGAATATATGGAAAAGCATTCAGTGGCGCGGCTCGTGGGTGCGCCTCCAGGTTACGTGGGTTACGATGAAGGAGGCCAGTTGACCGAGGCTGTCCGGAGAAGGCCGTACAGCGTAATTCTTTTTGATGAGATAGAAAAAGCTCATCCGGACGTTTTTAATATTTTTTTACAGGTGCTCGATGAAGGCAGGCTCACTGATGCCAAGGGAAGGCTTGTAGATTTTAAAAACGCTCTCATCATAATGACTTCAAATATTGGAACAGCATATATAAGCGATGAGTCAATTCCGTATGAAGACAGGAAAAAAGGTGTTGAACAGGAACTGAAGCAGAATTTCAAACCTGAGTTTTTAAACAGGCTTGATGAGATAATTTTATTCAATCCATTATCCAAAGAAAATATCCAGAATATTGTCAAGCTGCAGATAAATGAAGTTTCTGCAAGGCTTAAACATAAAGGTTTTACACTGAAAGTATCACAAAAGGCCATGGATAAAATTGTTGATGAAGGATATGATCCTCAATTCGGAGCAAGACCTCTGAAAAGAGCTATACAGTCACTTATACTGAATCCTCTTTCACAGAAAATATTATCCGGCGAGATAATGGATGAGAAGGAAATTAAAATTGATGTCAAGGGTAAGGATATAGTATTTCTATAGTAAAAAATAGAACGTGGATGACGCTGATTGTTTATGATTTATTAAGATTAAAGAAAGTTTAAAAGTTATTTTATTTTAATATCTTTGTTAACTATTTCACATAGCTGCTTTATAGATAATCTATTTCATATATGTTATTCTTGAGGTACTGAATTAATAAACTCAAGGAGGGTTTATGGAGAAATTATTAACTAAAAAACAAAAAATCAAAGCAACTATAGGCAGCGGGTATATATCTCTATTCGAGGCAGTAAAATTAAAAGTTGGCGATGTTGTGCGAGTAGACACCATGGCTGGTGAAGCAGTGACAGTATCAATTAATAATTTCAACGCTTTTACTGGAGAAATTATTATAATGCGTGATAAAATGGGAGTAAGGGTTACAAAAATATACAGCGAAAACCCTAAAGAGTATTCAGGGGTTAAAGACTCAATTACAGAAATTGTGAGAACCGAAATTGTTATTAACGAGATTGAATTAACTATAGAAGATTTAATTAATATTCATAAAAATTCTCTTATATCTTTTGATAAGTTATATGATAATATCAATTTTGAAAATTCATATTTATATATTGAAGGAAACAGAATTGCAAAGGGCAAAACTCTTTTGTATGAAGAGTATTTTGCTATAGAGATAACTGAAATATATTATCAACCGGAAGTTGAAGTGAAAATCCCTATTAGAACTTCTGGATTCATTCTCGATAAAAATAATCCATCATTAAAAATATATGACTTTAGAAAACCTGATAAATTTACTTTCAGACAAATTTTAAGAATTAAAGACATACATAATGCAGCTTTACGGAATATGAAACTGCTTATACCGGAGATTAGTGATTACAAAATCCAGAATGCAGACCAGATGAGATTTGATGAAATATTTCCTTTGATTCAAAGTAACTACAGTTATAATATTATTTACTCTTCTACTATTGAAAAAAGAGAGGAAACGATTTTCGAAAATCAAATTTATGTCTTGCAGAAAGAGGATTTTAAATATAAAGTAGATAATGAGAATATTGAGTATATTAAAAATGTTTTATCATTCAGATCCGGATTAAATTCAAAGAATTTAATTATATGTAGGAAAAAGGGTTCTATTTTCAGTAAAATCAGCGGTAATTCATCAATATCTGAACTTATTGCTGAGCCCATAAGAAACGGCTGGAAGGAAATAAAAGATATAAGAATTTCAGAAATAACGGAAACAGATGATTTTGAAAAAATTAAAATTATCCCTCCAGCTGATATGATTCTGATTGTAACTGTTGGTAATGAAATGCTGAAAGACGAGATTATTATTATTTATCCTTTTATCTTTTTAGAATTTATTATAGATATATTAGGTTAAACGTGTGTTTTCAAATAAAGAAATCTTAGAAATTTTGCTTAATAACAAAGACTATTCTGCAATTAAAGAATCTGAACTTTACGAAATAATAACTAATGGCGTATTAAAAAAATTGAGGGCTGATTCATTTCTATACTATCAGGATGATAAATCTGATTATACGTATTATTTAATAGAAGGAGAAATTGAAATTGTAAAATTAAAGAAAAATAATTCCTCAATTCTTTTAAAAACAATCGAAAAAGATGAATGGCTCGGCATTGCAGAACTTTTTTATTCCGGAATTTTTTTGAATGATGTGCGTGTAAAAAAAGAAAGTTTTGTTTTAATATATGATAATAGAACATTTAAAAACTTAACCCTGAAATTCAAAGATTTTCAAACATTTATAATGAAGAGGCTCGCTAAAGAAATATTCAATATTCATTATCACCTTGATTCAAATAGTCCATTTGAAAAAATTATTAATTTATTAAAGGCCAGAATAGATTCATTTAGTTCGAAAAGTGATGCAGAAACAGATCTAATGATTACACAAGAGGAAATTTCTGAACTTATAGGATATACCAGAGAAACAGTAAATAAAACTCTTAAAAAAATGCAGGTTGAAGGGCTAATAAAATTAAAAAGAGGCGGAATCATCTGTAATAATAAAAAAATAGAACGCGGATGACGCTGTTTTTTTATAATTTATTAAGATTAAAGAAAGTTGATTTTTTCACCCGAGCAGTTTTTCCGTGAGCCTTCTTGCGCTCCATCGCATGAATACTTTTGTATACTGCACGCCTGCAAAATACATACCTGCAATAAACATGAGATGAGAAGATCCGTATAATAGCGGTCCGCCCACAGCAACAATTAAAGGATTTTTATAATATATGGAAATAATTCCAAGCAGACTTATAGCAGGCCAGGCTATAATATAACTCAATCCCATCAGGAAAAGTCCGAATATTATTCTTGCAGATGGCTTTTCCCTGAATGCAGACATATCCGCTTTTTCATCAATCGCACTTTTAATAAATTCAATGGATGCGAGACGTTCGCCTATTTTTCTTTTAATATTCAATTGTAAATCCTGATTTAATAAGCTTTTTTTATGAAAAGAACAGATATGTCAGAGAATTGTCAACTGCTAAATATTTATTGACAAATAGCTTTATGAAGAGCGATTGTCAGAAATCTATCCTGGAAAAAAATTACAAATGCAGATAAATTCCATGGAAATTATAATTATTATATCAAGGAACCGCCATGTCTGAAAAGAAAAAAGATGAAATTAAATATTACTATTTTAAATCAATAGGCCGTGTAGCGCTTATTTTTTTTCTCGGATTTTCATTATATCTTTTTATATCAACAATGATGCTTGTATTTCTTACAAAACCATCCAAGGAAGTAAAAACTCCTGATCTGGTTGGAAAAAAATACACAGATGTTCACAATAATATTGTCCGCGCAGGATTGCGGCCTGAACTCAAGTTCAAGGATGTATTCGATCTTGATGAGGGCATGGTGCTTGCACAGCATCCTGAACCGGGTGAAATAATTTCAGAAGGGAATCCGGTTAAGATAACTTTAAGCAGAAGCGCGTTTTACATAGATACTCCAAGCGTAGTAGGCATGGAGCTGCCAATGGCATTGAATAAAGTGAAAAGCCTTCATTACAGGGAAAGGTCTGTATCAATCGCGAAAGGCGTTATCTCTTATATTCCATCCGACAAGAACGCGGAAAATATTGTAATAGGCCAGAGCCCCAGAGCCGGTGAAAAAATTACTCCTGATAGAAAAATAAATCTTCTCGTATCATCAGGTAAAGCACAGCCGGATGCGGTCATGCCTGACATCACAGGCCAGTCTCTTGAACTTTGCTACGATCTCCTGATGTCAAAAGGAGTTTATATTCAGGAAGATATTGCAAACACAGGCGAGCTTGCAAAAAGCGGAATCATAACTGCGCAGAATCCTGCTAAAGGCGCGGTGCTTGAAAAGGGATCAACTGTCAGGCTCAATGTAGGCCATTTTCCCCTTACTGATAAAATTTATATTGGATATGAAACTGTTGAATACAGAATCCCTGACGGTGAAAAAGCCGGACTCTACGAAGCTTATATCGATGACAACAGTTCAAGAAGAACAAGATTCTCGGCAAATATGAGACCAGGGCAGATAATAAAATTCATGTTCCAGAGAGTGGGCAATTCAAGGGTGTCAATAGTCTGTGATAAAAAACCTGTTAAAATATTGAGTATAAAAGTTGAATGATCCGTCTAAAATATTAATTTCTCCTTCAATTATCGCGTCGGATCTTTCCATGATGGGAAGCATTGTGAGCGGTTTTGATAAATCAATTGTCGACCTGCTGCACCTTGATGTTATGGATGGAAATTTTGTGCCTAACATCACATTCGGCGCAGCATATATAAAAAGTCTCTCTGCACATACGGACATTCCATTCGATATACATCTGATGATTGAAAGGCCCGGTGATTCAATAAATGAATATATTAATCTGAAGCCCTACTGCATCACATTTCACTATGAAGCTGACCGATATACCGCAAGAATTTTAAAACTGATCCGCGATGCAGGGATAATGGCCGGTGTTTCAATCAATCCGTCCACTCCTGTTGAATCTATCTATGATCTTCTGCCTTATATGAATATGGTTCTTGTCATGTCTGTTGACCCGGGCTTTTACGGACAGGCCTTTATGG
Source organism: uncultured Leptospirales bacterium (assembly GCA_964529415.1). Lineage (GTDB taxonomy): Bacteria > Spirochaetota > UBA4802 > UBA4802 > UBA5550 > CAYMPH01. The sequence goes on from CAZGWD010000008.1 coordinate 67,483, forward strand.
AAACTTCAATAAACAGAATTAAAAAACTATCTGATTATATCAAAGAAAACAATTATGATATAAAAATTGAAGTTGATGGCGGAATCAACGCTGATAATATTTCACGCATAGTAAAAGCAGGCGCGAGTATGATTGTTGCAGGCAACTCCGCTTTTAAAGGCAATGATGTAAATAAGAATGTTGCTTTTTTAAAAAGCAGGGTGTAACTTTACTGCAATAAAAATCTCTAATAATTCAGGGAGATGGGAAATGATTAGAAATATTTTTATTATAAGTTTATGCTCTCTGTTTCTTGCTTTATTTATTCCATTAGCTTTTGAACAGGATTCTCTTTTTTTCTCAAAAAGCGCATATGCAGAAGAAGAAAAATCCGAATCTGAAGCTCCTGAGCAGGATGAAAAAGAGTATTTTTCAAATCCGCATTATGATCTCGAGGAAAGGCATTTTAACGAAAGCGAAAGAAATTTTGACGAGCCGGAAAAACATGATTACTATGAACGGTTTGATGAAAAACAGTCTAAGGAATACAGGTAATTTTTTTATCAAATTACTTGCATAAATAACCAGCAGAATAAAACTGACCGGATAATTATTTAACTAACATATGGAGCTTTATGAATGAAATTTAATAAACAGTTTAACTTTATAAAAGGTCTTCTTACGAATAAAATCAGATTTTGTGAATTTGCCCTTACAAACACCTGCAGCGCGCAGTGTTCTTTCTGCACAATATGGAAGCAGAAGCCGAAAGTATCGGTAGATTTAGACAAGGCTCTGAAAACAATAGATAAGCTTGCTGATCTGCATGTAAAATTTATTACACTGACAGGGGGCGAGCCTGTTATTCATCCTCATGTTGAGGATATAGTCCAGAGATGTACAGACAGACAAATGGTATCATCTATTCTTGTTGCTGATCCGAGGCTTCTTACTGAAAATAAGCTGAATTCAATTTCCAAAGCAGGAATTGATATGATTGCAATCAGCCTGGATCATTATGATGATGCAGTGCTTTATGAATCAAGAAAAATTGAAGGACTAAGTTCTAAAATTGCAGATGCTGTTTCAAGAATTAATGCTAAAGGTGGAATTGATGCCATGGCAAGTATTCTTATCAGTACATTCAATCATACATCTCTTGAAAAACTTTTTGAAAGATCAAAAGAGATGGGATTTAAATCTATTGCAATAAATTATCCCGAGTTTTCCCAATCTCCTGTTTATACTCTTGGAGGCGAGGGTATAAATTTAACAAAACAGGAAGTTGCAACAGCGCTTGAAGATGTTTTGAGACTGAAGAAAAAAGGCTATAACATTCCTCAGCCGGATCTTTCAATTAAAAGTATTATTTCATATCTGACTGGTAAAGGATCTAAGTATGAATGTTTCGGAGGATCCAGGGTGCTTTTTGTTGATTGGTTTTTCCACGTTCATCCATGCATGCATCTTGCTGATAATTACGGAGACATTCTTGATATGACAGAATCTGATCTAAAAAGAAAAGGTTGCGATGCATGCAATATGAGCTGGTACAGAGATCTGAGCATTTATTTTGGCGGAATAAAATCCATTCGTCCAATTTTGAGTATAGTAAAGGATATTGGTAAATTTGTTTAAGACCATGTTAAAGTAAATTTAAGTTTGATTTTAAAAGGACTGGCCGAATAGCATTGATATCGACCAGTCTTCAGGACTGAAACCCACGCCGATTCTCATTACTGTAGCAAGATTCCAGACTAAAGCAAGAGAGCCTCCATACGAAAGTTTGTAGTATTCCCACCTGTGGTTAGTAAAAATTTCAACCGGTTCATTGTAAACGTTCTTCGCATCAAAAGAACCTATAAGTTTAAAGCCGATTCTCTGATTCCACAGCATGAATTCCCAGACCTTCCATCGAAGTTCAAGATTGAATGTTGTCATTGCAGGTCCGATAAATCTTGCAAATTTATTACCTTTTAAAAGAGAGCTGGATTCAAGGCCATCTGCACGGTCTATCATAAATGGGAAATAGGACATTTCAAAAAAAGGTATACCGTTTGAAGCAGTTGTATAACCGAAACGGACTGCAAGTACAAGCGGATTCCAGATCAGAGGTGTATAAAATCTCAAGCCGAGAGTATGCCTGAAATATTCATAATCAGAGCCGATCATCCTTCCTGCAGCTTCGAGATTGTAGTCGAAATACATGCCGATATTCGGATCAGGCTCGTAATCTCTTGTATCGAATGCAATGCCGAGCCTAACGTAATTGTTCCAGCCTCCATTGAATCCGAGAGGCTTTTCCTTCGTCAACAGGGAATAGTTTTTAGCTGTGTATCCCCTGAAATTATATTCGAATGCACGTCCATCCCATGGCTGGATCTGATACCAGCTTACGAGAAATCCTGATAAAAATTCAAAATATTTAGCAAACTTCGCTGAACTGTTGAACGAATAGCGCGGGGAAATATATGTGAATTTGTTATATTTTGCCTCGCTCATATCTCCTGCATTTGAAAACCCGAGTTCGTAGTCACGAAATGTCGAGTAGGTGTTTCCATATATGTCTGTAAGAGGTGTGGATGTAACTTTTTCGCCTGTACCGAAATAATTTGCATTTGTGTTGTATCTGAATTCAAAGTATGTGAATATTCTGAAGTTGCTTCCAAGCACATTGAATTTGTCGAGATTGAGCCTGTACTGCTGAAATCCGCCAATAGAAACAAGAGCATGAAGAAAAACCTGCAGGTCGTAAGGAGACCTGTTAAAGAATTCACCATCTTTCGGGCCGTTGTCGTAAAAGTAAATTCTTCCGCCGAAAATCATGCTGTTTTCAGTATTGTAGATAACCCAGGGCAGTCCTGTGAAATACCAGTTTTCTTTTTTCTTGGCAAGCTCCTCTTCTCTGAGCCTCCCTTTCTGTGAAGGGTTGGAAATGCTTTTTATTTTGCTTCGCGGGATTCTGTTTTCTTCAGGTGAATTTATTGCTTTCCTTAAATATACAGCCTCTTCATCCTGATCAACGATATATCCATTTATGATTCCATTGATCCCGAGATTGATTTCTTTTTCTTTAATAAATTCATTATCATTTTTAATGCGGAGAACAGTTTCTTTTTTAATTATCTGTTCCGGTTTTCCTTTAGGGGTAATGATGATATCACCCTTGGGATCTATATTTTTTTTAATTTCCCCTTCGATGATTTTCCCGGATTTTAAAAAAACTGATTCAGCATGTACAGTATTTAAAAACAGAAAAAAACAGAAAAAAGAAAAAACAATTTTGAACGGGTAATTCATTTATCAGCTGCATCCTATAATCTGTTTCAAATCGGAAGATATTTTATCTGTTGGTGTATATATGTTATTATCAGCAGATTCTTTTTTTGCAGCCATGCCGTTTTCTTCAAGAAACATGAGAGTCAGGGATATCCATCCTTCAGCAAGATAAAATTTCCTGAAATTTTTATAACCGTACAGCTCAATTAAAATACTTCTTGCTGTGCATCCGGCTGCAGCATTTCTAATCAATATTTTTATAATCTGATTTATTCTTTTTAACCGCAATTCAATAATCAGTTTTATCCTTTTTTTCGGTTCTGATACAGGCCCGCCATGTGCTGCAAGGATCAATTCAAGTTTGGGTAGCTTAAGCATGGAGTTCAGCGTGCAGAGATAATCTTTTAAATTTGAATCCGGCGGTCCAAGCCATGGCGTTATTGATCTGAGAACATTGTCTCCTCCGAGAAGTATTCCTTTTTCTTCGTTATATAGAGAAATATGGTCTCTGCTGTGTCCGGGTGCTGGCAGGATTAACCATTCGGAACCACCTGCATTGATGCTTGAGTTTTCTTTTATTATTTCATCCGGTTTTCCGGGGTATTCTATTCCATATAAGAATCTGTAAAAATACGATGGAAAATTTTTCAGGGTGAAAATTATTTTTTTTATAATGTATGAATTTTTAATTATATAAAGAAATTCATCCCATTCACTTTTTTTAATATGACGGGCAAGATTCACAGATTCGCGGATTTTTGAATAATTGCTTATATAAGATTCTCTTGAGACTAAAATTTCAGCCTGCTTTTCTGTAAGGAGAACTTTTGATCCGAGAGCCTGCCTGATCTTGCGCAGACCGGAGAAATGATCCGGATGCGTATGGCTGATAATAATCCTTCCAGGAGAAAAGCTGATTCCCCTTGAAGAGCAGATTGATTGTATCTCTTTGATCTTCGTTAAGAAATGAGAAACAGCTTTTTTTTTACCGTGTCCTGCATCGAAAATCAGAGAATTCTCCCCGGCTATTACAAATATATTAACGGAAAAGTTTGTCTTAAACAGACTTGCAGTTTCCGTTATCATGAATATGCCGGGATAAACCTCTCTCATTTTCTGTTAAAACATCTCAATAGCAACAGCTGTTCCCATGCCGCCGCCGATGCAGAGTGTTGCAATACCTTTTTTTGCAGAGCGTTTTTTCATCTCATGAATTAGGGTTGTGAATATTCTCGCACCTGAAGCGCCGATCGGGTGACCAAGCGCTATAGCACCGCCGTTTACATTTACTTTTGCTGTATCCCAGCCCATTTCTTTATTAACTGCAACTGCCTGAGCAGCAAAAGCTTCATTTGCTTCAATTAAATCGAGGTCTGAAGCTTTCCATCCTGCAATCTGCAGAGCTTTTTTTGAAGAAGGAATCGGACCAAGTCCCATAAGTTCAGGCGCAACACCGACTGAAGCGTATGATACAATTCTTGCTATAGGTTTTAATCCGAGCTCTTTAGCCTTCTCCTCGGACATTATTACTGCAGCTGCAGCTCCGTCATTTATGCCTGAAGCATTTCCGGCTGTAACAACTCCGTCTTTTTTAAATGCAGGCTTAAGTTTTGATAATGTCTCAGCTGTTGTTCCGAATTTCGGGAACTCATCTGTATCAAAAATTTTAGGATCCCCTTTTCTCTGCGGAATCATAACAGGAATTATTTCATCTTTGAATTTGCCGCTTTTAATTGCGTTTTCCGCCTTGTTCTGGCTTGCTGCGGAAAATATATCGAGCTCCTCTCTTGTGAGTTTATATTTTTCTGCAACATTTTCAGCGGTAATTCCCATGTGATAATTATTAAAAGCATCAGTAAGACCGTCTTTTATCATCATGTCTGTTATTGGAGAGTCACCCATTCTGAGGCCCCATCTTGCTCCGTTAACTGAAAACTGAGATGAGCTCATGCATTCCATACCGCCTGCAATAATAATATCTGCATCTCCTGCTTTAATCATTTGAGCTGCAAGGGACATTGCTCTGAGTCCTGAGCCGCAAACTTTATTTATTGTTATTGCCGATACTTCAATCGGAATTCCGGCTTTTACAAGAACCTGGCGGGCAGTATTCTGACCCTGAGCTCCCTGCAGGACATGGCCTAAAATGACATTTTCAACATCTTTTTCAGAAATGCCTGCCCGTTTTATAGCTTCTTTAACTGCAATAACTCCAAGATCAACTGCAGAAAAATCTTTTAACGATCCGCCGAAAGATCCTGTTGGAGTTCTTACTATGGATACAATTACCGGTTGTTTCATTTTTTACCTCGTAAAATAGTTGTTTTTTTTATTCAATTTGGAAGGGCAATGCGTGTCAAATCAAATTCTGGGAAAAATTGGTATTCCCGGGAATACTCCAATGTCCGGTGAAATGATTGATATGGAGAAACAATGGAACACGGATAACACGGATTTTTAGGATTTTCACGGATAAGGGATTTTATTTAATTATACTGAAATTTAATATTAATCATGATGAAATATATTGTGCCGCAATACACGTAAGGGTTCAAAATTTTGAACCCTTACGCTTTTTAAAAACAATAATATCCGTGTCATCCGTGTTCTATTGATTTTTTTATTCCGGCTGAATAATTATTTCAACTCTGCGGTTCTTTTTTCTGCCTTCTTCAGATACGTTTGATTCAATCGGTTTTTTGTCGCCATACCCGATATAACTTATCTGGGTCTTTTTGTCGCTGATTTGTGTTAAAAGAAAATCTCTAACAGTTTTTGCGCGCAATTTTGAAAGAATATCATTATATTGAGGATCACCGGTATTATCAGTATGGCCCTCAATGTTTATCGTATATTTTTCTTTGATGCTGTTTATGAACTGAACAAGCTGGTTGAATTTATCCTGGTTGCCGATTTTAAAATCAGATTTCCCTGTGTCAAAATACAATTCATTCAGTCTGATTGTAATCTTTATATCATCAATTTTAAAATTCATATCCTTTTTATCTAATTTGTTTTCAGCAGCTGTTTCAATCTTTTTTGTATCGAGAAATTTTATTTCATTTATATGTCTTACTATGCAGATTTCCTCTCCATAGAAATCGTATACATCATTATTTTTAACCTGGAATGTGAAATTATACTTTTTAATATATCCTTTTACTATTTTATCACTATCGAGAGTATATTCAATTTCTTGTGTACCGGTTATTTTAACAGGAGTAAGAGGTTTTATTGATTTTAAATCCGGTATATGGTTTATGTAGGATTTTGCATTAACTGTTATTATCCTGCTGTTTAAATCTGAACATTTATATATTATTTCAGCTGGAACAACAATCGTATCTTTAAATCCCCATCTTGATATATCAAAATATTCAGAAGATGATGATTCCCAGATCATACCTTTTTTGAAATTAATTTTTGAAAAATCCGGTAGGGATATATCAGTTGAGTCTTTTTCAACTGGGGTAAATGTGTTTTCTGTTCTAAGAAATTTTCCTTTTTTTTCAGAAATTTTTCTAAGACCGCCATTGTCTTCAACTATGTAATTTATTATTTCGCCATTGTACTTGTTGGAATCAAGGAAATCAAGAGAGCATTTTACTGTATTTTTAACTTCACCTTCAAAATGCTGGTTTATGTTTACCTTGACTTTATGGGTTATATCAAAGTAAAATTTATTTGTATCGGTTGATTTTTTTTCAACTGCTGACGAATTTATTGTAAATATTATCGTAAATAAAATGAATATCTTTTTCATGATTGCCTCAAAATTTAAAATCTGAAATTTAAGCCAAGTGTGAATGAAATCCAGGGTTTAGTATATTCGTATTTATTATAAGTATATGGATTTACAGTTAAGTTAAAATTTACAAGAGCTCGTAGAGCTACATTTTCATTAAAGTAAATATCAAATCCTGCATCTGCTTTAAGATTGAATAAGAAAACAGTGGTTGAAGGTAAATCAGCAAATTTGCGGGTATAAGGCCAAATATTTGAGTGCTCTATAAATTGTATTGTATGAAATGAAAACCCAACTCCAAATGAGAAAACAGGAATAAATACTTTGTTAAATGGTATATGGAAATTTATTATTGGATTTAAATCAAAGTTTGGTGAGAATCCTTTATAAAGATCATATGTTGCCATAGGAGAAGGAGCACTAAGATATTCTTTAAATGGTGCAATATCATAACCTATCTGAGCTCCAACTGAGATCCAGTTTGTAAAATGGTAATAATAGGAAATATAAATTTCATAAGTTTCATAATTAATAGCATTCTGTTCTGTTCCAAGATTAACTTTTCCAAACAAAGTATTGAATGTAACCCCCAGTGAATGCCTTAACAAGCTGCTTGCTGCATAATTTTTTATACCTATTCTGGTGGCAATGGCCTGTTCACTGGATGAAATGTATTTTGAAATAATAATTTCTTTTCTATTCAGATGAAGAGCTTTTATATCTACAACAAGCTTTTCATTTAAAATAGTTAAATAACCGTAAATTATAACATCGCAGAATTGATCTGTAATAATTTCTGTAAGCTGGTAATCTGTTACAGGTTTGCCTTTATTGGATTCATGAAGTTTTTTCAGCTTTTGGTCAGCATCCTTTGATGTAATAAGTGAAAAACCATTTTTAATTCCGGCAAAGCATGATATGTAGGATTTAATATTCTCATTAAGAGTGCTGTATGTGTTTGTTTTTTCAGGAGATGTGAAATCCGAAACATAGATTCGTAATTGTTTTTTATCCGCGATTTTTTTTGAAAGTTCTTCCAAGAAAAAATCAACCTGTATATCGAGATCGTATCTTTCAGGCATGATGATGGATGCTGATTTTGCTAAAGATGAAGATAGCAGAAATAAAGAAACAATGAATATTTTAAACTTCATAATATAAGATCCTTGTTGTTTTTTATCCTTCATGAGGAATTAATTTCAATTGCAGAACTTTTTATAAATGGCAAGAAATATCTATAAATTAAATAATTATGTGATTTATGTTTAATAGAATAATTTTGTCAATTGAAATGTTTTTTTTAAAGCAATGGAACACGGGTGATACGGATTTTTAGGATTTTCACGGATAAGGGATTTTTTTTAATTCTACTGAAATTTAATATTAATCATGATGAAATATAATGTGCCGCAATACACGTAAGGGTTCAAAATTTTGAACCCTTACGTGTTTTAAAAAACAAAAAATCCGTGTCATCCGTGTTCTAATATTTTTTTAAAAAAAGCTATTATGGTAAGATCAGAAAAAAATATTGACTGCGGTATACATGAAATTAACTTATATTATAAGAAAAGAAATTCCGGGGCTGTAGCTCAGTTGGGAGAGCGCTTGAATCGCACTCAAGAGGCCGTCGGTTCGATTCCGATCAGCTCCAGAAAAAAGTTGCATTTGAGACACTGAGATATAATTATTTTGAGATAGACGTATTTCTGAATAATCCTTGACAAATTAATAATTAATAGATATTATTTAATAAGCTAATTAATCCTGGTTCATCTGGAGGTAATTGATGAATAATCTTGAAGATAAAATAAAAATTTTACCTGATGACTTAAAAAGGGAAGCAATAGATTTCATTGACTATTTAATTGAAAAAAAAGTCCAAAAGCAATCTTCAGGGAAAAGACCAAGCGGATTAGCCAAGGGTATTTTTTTTATGAGCAATGATTTTAGTCAGCCATTAACTGATTTAGAATTAAAAAAGCTTGGGTTTTAGTGAAGTATTTAATTGATACACATATTTTCCTCTGGTATATCGATGCTGATCCAAGATTAAACATCAGTTTTTATAAAACAATTGAAAATGCAGAAAATGAAATTTTTATCAGTACTGCAGCAGTCTGGGAACTAATAATAAAAGCATCTATAGGTAAATTCAAAAGTGAAATGTCTATTATTGAATTTATTAGTAAATATTGTTTATTACATAATATCCAGATAATTGATTTAACAATTGATGATTTAAATGGATTGGAATATTTGCCACAGCACCATAAAGATCCATTTGACAGATTGATGATTGTACAATCGAAAAATAGAAAAATGATATTTATTTCAGATGATGCAATTGTAAAAAAATATTTCGAATAATTGGCGCATTTATACCTGCATAACTAATTTGATTCCCCATTTAATCTTTTCCTTCATTTTTTTTTCTCTGTGTCTCTGCGGCAAATTTAAAGAGTTGATTTATTCTATATTTGTTTGTAATTGGATAAAATAAAATTATTAATGGTAAAATGATGTACGGCTGGAAAAATAAAATAGCTTCAATTGATCTGACTGAAAAGACAATAACTTATATTCAGCCTGATGTTGAACTGTTCAAAAAATATATTGGAGGCAAGGGGCTTGCAGGTTATTATCTGTCTAAAAAAATAACCCTTCCGTTTGATTCGCCTGATATGCCTCTCATTTTCATGACAGGCCCCCTTGTAGACACTCCGACTCCTGTTTCAGGACGGATGACTATTATGTCCCGCTCTCCTCAAACCGGAACTGTAGGTGACACCTCTGTCGGCGGAAAGCTTGGTTTTCAGATTAAACGCTCGGGACTTGACGGCATAATCATAACCGGAGCGAGTGACAAACTCTGCGGAATAGAAATAAATGACTCGGAAATTAAATTCACTGATGCAGCTGAAATGCCGGGAAAAAAAATTTCTGAAATTTTAAAAATGATTCCTTCCGGAGGATCATTTGCTGCAACAGGACCTGCTGCTGAGAATGGTGTTTTATTCGCGAATATAGCAATAGACAGCCATTTTCTATCAGGAAGAAACGGACTCGGTCTTGTAATGGCATCAAAGAAACTGAAATATATTCATGTTAAAGGAAGCGGCAAAACAGATATTTTTAATCTTGATGAGGTGCTTAAGGCCAAGGAGGAAATTTTCCGCCTTGCTGCTGCTTCTCCGATTTTAAAAGGCGAGCTTGGAATATCAGAATTCGGAACAGGCGCACTCTACGATTTAATGCATTCAAGAAGAATGATGCCTACTGATAATTTCAGAAAAACTCATTTTGATGGCGCTCCTGCTTTAAACGCATTTGCGTATAAAGAGAAATATGATACTAAAAAATCCGGATGCTCCGGATGTCATATTATGTGCAAGAAAAAAGGCGTGAATGGCGAAGTGATTCCTGAATTTGAAACAATGTCTCACTTCACAGCCTTGCTTGGTAATAATGATATCGGGACTGTTGTCCAGGCGAATGATATATGCAATGAGTACGGCATGGACACAATCACTGCTGCATCAACACTCGCGTGTTATTCTGAAATAGAGTGTGTGGAATTAACCCCTGAAAAAATATTATCTCTGCTTGAGGATATTGCCCTGTCGCGCGGTAAAGGCGAGGAATTGAAACACGGGTCATACAGGTACGCATTTTTAAAGGGAAAAGAATCATCATCCATATCCGTGAAGGGACTTGAACTGCCTGCATACGATCCGCGAGGCGCGTACGGCATGGCTGTTGCTTACGCAACATCAACGCGCGGCGGATGCCATCTCCGCGCTTATCCCATATCGCATGAAATATTAAGGAAGCCTGTTGCGACTGACAGGTTTACTTTCAGCGGAAAAGCCCGCATAATAAAGCTTGCTGAAGATATTAATGCGGTAATTGATTCACTTACTGCGTGCAAATTTATTTTTTTTGCTGCAACTCTTGAGGAATATGCCAAGGCATACAGCGGAGTTACAGGAATTAAATCAAGTGCGCAGGACCTGCTGAAAGCAGGGGAAAGAATTTATTACAATGACAGAATTATGAATGCAGCAAACGGTTTTACTGAAAAAGATGATGATCTGCCTGAGAGATTTTTTTCTGAATCAGGAACCGGCGGAGAAGGCATAACAATACCTCCTTTAAACAGGGAAGATTTTATATCAGCGAGAAAATCCTATTATAAAATCAGAGGGCTTGATGATAACGGCATGCCAACTAAAGAAAAATGTGAAGAGCTGGGACTTGAGTGGATATTTTAATTAAAAAATACGCTGATAAATTATACAGACAGGGACTATGCGAAAAGGATGCTCCTGTTCTGGGCGGGCTTGATTCAGATGTTGTCTGGTCAAGGAAAGGTGCAGAAAAGAGTATTCTTGCTGAAATAATAAACGGACTTAATATCAACAGCATACTTTATTCTGTTCCATCGGAACCGTATCTATCTATCATAAATTATCTTGCCGAGGAAAGCATGAAATCCGACTGGCAGATAAAACCAGAAGATTCCGAAACAAGAACTTTCCTTCACGATATTCCTGTTGTTGAAAGGTTTGAGTCAGATTTAATAATTGAAACTTTAAAAAATAAAAAATCTGCAGTAATCAGAAACGGCGGAATTGTTACTTACGGCATTGTAAGTCCTGAACAGGCTTTTATCGTTTACAGCTCAGTTTGTTTTTCCTGTTACGTGAAATTTTTTACAGACCTGTATTATGATTATAAAAATAAAAAAAACATCAGCCCTCACAGAAAGGAAATTGCAGAAGCAGCATTGAATCATTACGGGAAATTTGTAAGCGGCATAGATAGAAACCCGGACTTAATGAAAGGTGTTTTTAATTCAGCTGATGATATTTATAAAGCGATTGCCCAGGCAGGAAGGCTCACAGTTAATTCAAGAATGGTGGATTCCTTCTTTGGAAATATCTCATATAAAAAAGACGGTGTAATCTATATCAGCCAGACAGGAAGCTCGCTTGATGAGCTGGAAGGCATGATCGACGCATGCCCTGATGACAACAGCAGCACGAACGCAGTAACCGCATCAAGTGAATTTTCAGCACATAAAAGCGTGTATCAGTCAACATCTTTTAAAACGATTCTTCACGGGCATCCTAAATTCACAGTAATCTTGTCAATGCTGTGCGATGATGATTGCGCAGACAGGGGCGTGTGCTTTAAATCCTGTTCAAAGAAAAGATTTGTGAATGATATACCGGTTGTCCCTGGTGAAGTGGGAACAGGCCCTACAGGAATATCCAGGACTCTTCCTCCGGTATTGAAAGGGCGCGGTGCCATTGTCTGGGGACACGGATTATTTACAACAGGCGAACGGGATTTCAATGACGCTTACAGAAATCTGATTGATATTGAATTGTCGTGCTTTGAGAAATATAAGAAGCTTTTTAATTTTAGCATAAAATTAAAGTAGTTATGACTTTTTTATACTATACTTTAAAATAGTCTTGACTTTTTTATACTACGCTTTAATTTGGTCGGATGAATCGTTACCTAAAAAATCATGTTCAGGATGATATTAAGAAGAAGATTGTTATTCTTTCAGGTCCAAGGCAATCAGGGAAAACTACATTCTGTAAACAATTATCGGATAATTATATTTATCTGAACCATGACTCAGGTTCAGACAGAAAAGTTATATCAGAGAGTTCATGGAAAAAAAATGCAGAATTAATTATTTTTGATGAAATTCATAAAATGAAAAAATGGAAATCCTGGATTAAAGGAGTTTATGATACAGAAGGAATCCATCCAGGTTTAATTCTTACAGGATCAGCAAGACTTGAAACTTTTAAAAAAGGCGGTGATTCACTTGCCGGACGTTTTTTTTCATACAGACTTCATCCTCTGACTGTAAAAGAAATATGCTTTGAGCTGAAAGAAAATCCACGTGATGCTCTTGAAAAAATTCTTTTACTCGGTGGTTTCCCTGAACCTTATTTATCAGGAAGCGAAAATGAGGCACGCAGGTGGCGACGATCTCATGTTGATGTAATTATTAGGGAGGATCTCCTTGATCTTGAATATATTCGTAATATCAAATCCATTGAAATTTTAGTTGAGTTGTTAAGTAAATGTGTCGGTTCTGCGGTTTCCTTTTCGTCATTAGCCGGTGATCTGCAGGTAACTGTTCCTACTGTAAGGCATTGGCTTCAGATACTTGAAAATCTATATGTAATATTTCCTGTGCGCCCGTTTGTTAGAAACATCGCAAGAAGTATATTGAAAGAGACTAAATATTATTTTTTCGATACAGGTTATGTCAAAGGCGGAACAGGCGAAAAATTAGAAAACAGCGTTGCATGTTCGCTTCTTAAAGAACTTCATTTTATAGAAGATACAACCGGATTTCATTGTTCTCTTAATTATATCAGAGATAAGGAAAAGCGTGAAGTTGATTTTGCAGCTGTTATTGATGATAAACCTGTACTTCTATGCGAGGTTAAAACCGGAGGGGATGATTTCTCTAAACATCTTTTTTATTTTAATGAAAGAATAGCTCCTGTTAAAACAGTTCAGATCGTATTAAACTGCAACCGCGAAAAGGAAAAAAATGGAGTAAAATTAATGGATGCTGCCGGGTTTTTATCAGAAATTAAACTTTAATAAAAACCAGATTTCAAAATACTACCTGATTATATCCTGAACCCATTCAATTTTTTCATTTTCAATTGAAACAAGATCAAACCTGCATGTGATTTCTTTTATGTTAAATCCGGGATTCTCATTGAGGAACTGGTTTGCTATAAATCTTAAAGTGCGCTGTTTATTTTTGCTTATTGAGTAAAGAGCTCCGCCAAAAGCTTTTGTTTTCCTTGATTTGACTTCAGCAAATACGAGAAGATTTTCTTTTTTTGCGATTATATCTATTTCGCCTGACTTGTGAAATCTGTAATTTTTTATAACAATTTCAAAACCCTCATTGATTAGATAGAGCACGGCTTTCTGCTCTCCGGAATCCCCAAAGCTTTTTTTTGTCTGATATTCAGGCATATTTAAATCAGAGTACGTCAAAAATATTGATGCCGGCCTGGGCTTCGTCGAGAGCTTTAACTATGTAGATGGTGGTATCAAGCAGCAGGTTTACTATAACAGGGAGATCGTTTTTCTTTCCGTTCTTGTCAAATATAATTTTAAGTATGGGCCTTAAAGGTTTTTCCGGAATTGAACCGATTACAATTCCAATGCTTGTATCGTTAAGTTCAACTATTGAGCCGATCGGGTATACTGACATCATTGATAGAAATACTCTGAGAATTACCGGGTCGAATTTATTTACGCCGCTTGAAAGCAGGTTCCTCATTGCATGGTAAAAATATACCTTTTTTCTGTAGCTTCTGTTTGAAATCTGCGCTTCATATGAATCCGCAATAGATGAAATTCTTGCGAATTCATCTATATCATGGCCTTTAAGGCCTCTTGGATATCCTTTGCCGTCGAACTGTTCATGATGCTGCAGGCACACATTTGCAATGTGCTCCCTGACTCCGCCTAAATCGATAAGTGATTTGTAGCCGAGAAGCGGATGTGTTTTTATCTGGTTATATTCCTGTTCGGAAATTTTTGACTGTTTGTGTATTATATATACAGGAACTTTTAACATGCCTGCATCTATCAGAATTGTTCCAAGTCCCAGGTTTTTAAGCTTTTCCTTGGAATATTTCAGAGCCATGCCTATTATCAGGGAATATAAAGTCACATTAACAGAATGAGTTACAAGATAATCTTTGCCTTCGTCAAGCCCGTACAGGAAAAGAAATACATTATAATTTTCATTTAATATGTCTATTATATCGTTTATAGATTTTTCAACTTCTGTTGTTTCAAATTTTTTATTTTTCTTTACTGCATCATATATATCAGATATTGCTTTGCATGACTGATTATGTATCTCAATAAGTTTTCTTCTTTTTTTAATAAGATCATTGTAATCGCCGACGATTTTTTTTTCACTTTCAATTACGTTTTTATTGGCTGAAGCTGCAGCTGCAGCAGCAAGAGTTTCATCAATACGGATAAGATCCCCTGCTGTTTCTACTTCAGTTACTCCCCATATCAGCAGCTTTTTTAAATCTGATTCTTTTATAGGCAGATTTGCGCCAACTAAAATGGTATTGCTGTCTGTATATACAGATTTGCTGTAAACCATGCCGGGTTTAAGATCAGCGGCTAATATTTTTTTCATTTTAGACATTTATTGCATAAAATCCGAAGCGAGTTTATCTCTGAATCTGCTGTTTACTTTGTAACAGTAAGCAAGAATTTCAGCTACAGCTATAAATAAATTTTCAGGAATTTCTGTACCTGTTTCAAGTTTTGATAATATTTCAGCCATGTCCCTGTCTTTATAAATTGTGATATTATTCATTTTTGCAATATCGAGCAGTTTTTCCGCTAGATAACCGCGTGCACTTGCTATTATTGTTGGCAGATTATCTGAATATTCAAGTGCAACTGCTATTTTTTCCATATTTATATTTTTATATCCAGTACCCGATTTAATTGATGGATTCTATTTATCTCGTTTAAATTATCAAGTACATTTTTATTGTTTGCAGTATTTATACTGCTTTTAATGTCTTTTCGCGCTAAAGATTTTTTTAAAATATTTAAATCCTCATTAATAATATTTTCGGCATCATTGGATTCTGTTATAATGGATATATAAAGCATCTTCCGTGAATCCTGGATAATTACCGTAATTTTACCTAAAACAGAAAATTCTGCATTTAGAATAAAGCTGCTGCTGTTTAATATATATTCATATTCCATAAGATTGTCATTATCATCTATAAAAATTGAATATGAATGCTTATTGTTTTGATCAGAACTTTTTATTAAAAGATCCATTATTTCCTTGATAATGTCATCCGGATTTTCAAAATTGCTTGTTATTTGCGATATTATAGAGTCTATTTCCAGCCTGATATTTTCTTTTACTTCCTGTTTTACAGGCTTGCTGTCTGTTTTGTTATTTATCCGGCCCAAAACTGATAAGATTAGTTTTAGTGAATTTGTTCCTGACATAACCGTAAATAAAGTCTGTACATTTTCCCTGCTTATTCCTTTATTTAACAGTTTTTCAGCTAAATTTTTCATTCTGATTTTTTTTAATAAATCCGGAGTCCCGATCAGCTGCGCGTTTAATTCAAAAAGAGAATTGATATTTTTCGAAAGTATTCTGCTTATATCGAAAAGTTTGGCGTCAATCTCGCTTGGAGATAAGATTGTAAATGGTCTGATTGCGTTTTTAAGGGTTTCCTGATTCAGCGTTTCTACTATTTTAAATGTGGTTCTGCCGTTTTCAGCAATTTCAGCTTTTAAATTCAGAATGTTTTCCCGCGGCAGGCCCTGTGTGAATTCAGCTGATAACCGCTTGCCTGAGATTTCTAAAATGCCTGAGAATTTTCCTGATCTTTCAATTATTTTCGCGCTGTAAATTTTTCCGTCTTCTATGTCTGCAGGAAATTTCCGGTTTTCGTGCTTTGACTGAATATTTATAATATTTTTTTCAGGAATTTTCATTTTAAATAACTTCTGTAATTAAAGATTTTACAGGCTCATAGCTTTTTCTGTGAATTGCAGAACAGCCGTGTTTCATTATTGCATCTATGTGTTCTGCAGTTCCATATCCCTTGTTTTTTTTTAAATTATAAGCCGGGTAAATTTCATCCATTTTTTCAAGAAGCAGGTCTCTTTGTACTTTTGCTGCAATGGAAGCTGAAGCTATAGAAATTGATTTACCGTCACCTTTGATGCAGGTAAGCATTTTAATTCCAACATTAAAAGCGGTTCTGCCGTCCATGATTATTATATCCGGCTTGACTGGTGAATCTTCAATCAGTTTTTTTACAGCAAGTTCTGTTGCCCTGTTTACATTAATACTGTCAATAATTTTGTGATTGATGAACTTTACTGAAACGCAAAAAGAATGCTGTTCAATAATTTTATAAGCAGCTTCTCTCCCTGCCGGTGATAATTTTTTTGAATCATTAATTAGCTGAGTAAGGTCATCCGGAGGATCTGAAATTATTTCAGGACTATAGATTGTCATTCCAACTGAAAGCGGTCCAACGAGAGAACCTCTTCCTGCCTCGTCGATTCCTGCAATAATTTTAAAGCCGTCTTTGATTAAACCAAGCTCAATGCTGAAATCAGGCTTGATTTTTTCCTGTTTATTCATTTTTTTTTAATATGAAATTATTATATCCATGTCAAGCTTATATTGCTGTTATGATTATTAGGAATTAGCGCTTTCAATATTTGTGGAAAATGATCCCGGATTTTATGCTAGATAATATCTATCTGATCAGATTTTAAACATATTTTTTCAGGCTCTCAACGTTGTTGACAAATCTTTTAAATCCTAATATAGTTGATAATATTAAAATTCCTCTATAGTTCCAATGCCATTAAGTTAAGGGAATTTCATTATTTGATTTTATTTTTTTTGTGTAAGAAAAAGGAATATGGAGATATCTGGATAATATAATGTATTTTTTATTAATTTCTCCCCGATCTCTTTATATCCCCATATCTCCACAAATTACACATTTGTTAAATTAATGCCATTGCTCTTTAGTTCTGCACATTGGATAAGGGGAAAAATTTTTTACTGGAGTTCAAAATGAGTCTGCCAAAAGCCTATGCAGGTAAAATACTTTCTGTAGATTTATCCTCTGGAAAAATTGATTCAATCGGAACAGCCCGGTATGCGGATAAATTTATTGGAGGGCGCGGTACTGCAACTGCATTGTACTGGGACCTCACTCCGCCTGAAGCTGGCGCGCTTGATCCTGAAAACAGACTTATTATTTCAATGGGTCCTCTCGCTGGAATGCCGGGCGGTCTTGGCGGATCGCGCTGGGGAGTTTATTCCAAATCGCCTTTTCCGAGGGGGCGTTTCGGCAGGGATCATTTCTGCTACGGAAATTTAGGCGGAACATTCGGGTCCGAACTGAGATTTGCAGGATACGACGGTATGGTTATAAGCGGGAAGGCTTCACATCCTGTTACAATAGATATACAGGACAGTAATGTTGCCATTAACCCAGCAGGGGATCTGTGGGGAAGAACAACTGTTGAAACAATGGAATCAATCAGGAAAAAATATGAACCGAGAACAAAGGTTATGTGCATCGGGCCTGCAGGCGAGAATATGGTTTCAATAGCTACAGTTTTTGCAGACGGAGATGCAAGCTGCAGCGGCGGTATGGGCGCGGTAGTCGGCTCTAAAAATCTGAAAGCTGTTTCTGTGAGAGGAACGAACCGCAAGGTAGAAGTTGGAAACCCGGAAGAGCTTAAAAATATCGAGCAGAAAATAAGAAATTTAAACAGGGGTAATGTTAAGGTCTGGGGGCTCGATTTCATGGAGCATGGGCCTAAAACTCACAAGTATCCCTGTTTCGGATGCATGGCAAACTGCCTGCGTGTGAAATATACAGCTGACAACGGCAAGAGTGGAAAATTCATGTGTCAGTCGCGGTTTTTTTATCTGAATCACGCGTGGGGTTACTATGGCGAGGATAATGATATTCCTTTTTTATCCAACCGTCTCTGTGATGAATATGGTATTGATACCTGGGAGATTCAGGGCATTATTGAATGGCTGCTGCTGTGTCATGCTGCAGGTATTATTACAGAAAAAGAGAGCGGGCTTGATTTAACAAAAGTCGGGAGTTTTGAATTTATTGAAAATCTTGTTAAGATGACATCTTTGAAACAGGGCTATGGAGATTTTCTATCCGGAGGGGCTTTGCTTGCTTCAAAGAAGTCAGGTGGCAAAGCTCAGGAGCTATATACGAAGACTGATCCATATGATCCGCGTTATTGCACTGTGAATACCCTTCTTTTCCCGTTTGAAACTCGCGAACCGATTCAGCAGCTTCATGAAGCAGGGCTTGTTCTGTCGCAGTGGTCGAGCTGGGCAAAGGGAATTGAGGATGCGCACATTTCGAGCGAGGTAATTAAAAATATTGCAATACGGTTCTGGGGAAGCGGGAAGGCAGCAGATATGACAACACTTGAAGGCAAGGCCGGTGCTGCAAAAATAATTCAGGAGAGGCAGATTTCCAAGGAATGCATTGGCGTGTGTGACTGGATGTTTCCTCTTATAGATATTCCAAACAGTGTTGATCACGTGGGTGACCCGACTTTTGAAAGCAGGATTCTATCTGCAATGCTGGGGCGGGAATATTCCGAGCAGGATCTTTATAAAGTAGGGGAGCGCGTGTTTAATCTTCAAAGAGCGATTCTTCTCCGAGAGGGAGTAAACGCGCGCAAAGATGATTTCCTGCCTGATGAATGGCATGATAAGGCAATTGAAACTCATGTTGCTGATCCTGAATGTGTTGCGCCCGGACCCGGAGGAAAAATAATTTCACAGATAGGCAGAAAAGCAGACAGGCCGGAATTTCTGAAAATACGAGATGAGTTTTACAATCTAAGGGGATGGGATGTTCCATCCGGTTTTCAATCTATTGAAAATCTTAAATCGCTTGGCCTGGAATATGTTGCTGAAGAATTATTTTCAAAGAAGCTTGCAGTAAAAAAATCGAGAGGCATATCTTTAACGGGATTTTTAATACATAAAATCAATTCTGTGATATCAAAATCAGGAAACCGCGGAAAAAAATCAAAATCTGCTTATGTAATAAAGGGTCAGAGCGTTAAAGGCGAAGAGATGATGAATATTCTTGCCAAGGAACAGGCTAAATACGGTATTGAAAAAATTAAGCATAATTTCAAGGGCTGGAATAAAACCATGCAGTATTATTTTACGGATACGGGGGAATATTATATATTGAAATTTGTTAATGGGGAGGCTCTGACCCCTGAAAAAATATTTTCTCCTCTTCCAAAACCTGAAATCAGCTACGAAATGGATTCGCGCGTATTGAAAGCCATGTCTGCAGGCGAGATCAGCGGAGAGTTTGCATATCTGAAAAGGCTGTTAAAAATGAAAGCTCCGTTTACTGATATGATGAAGCTTCAATCGCTGAATAAGGTTTAGGAGAGCATTTTAAGAAATTTCCTTTTCAACCCCCTCTGCCCTGCGGGCATCTCCCCCTTGGTAAGGGGGAGAATTATTTAATGAAATCCTTATTAGTTTTTTTTAGAACATAATAATGCCAGCCAGAATTTATAAGTTTAAAAAAACAGCATTTTTTCCTGGCTCGGCCAACTTAAAAATCAGATTCATACAAAAAATCTGTAGAAGTGTTGAGTAGTGTTTATGTGAGATGAGTAAAAATTCTAAACGAGCCGGTGCTTTCAAATCCGGCGTGATAGAGGTTGTTTTTGAACAGCATTTAGAAAATTTTTTGTAAAAAAAAATGAAAGTTTATTCAGTTTAAGTCACTTAGCCCCGCGGCAATGTTATCTGATCAAATCTAAAAAATAAGCGGGCTGGCGACCCACAGGATGTGGGAAGTGTCTTCGGAGACATGGATGTCGAGAGGAGACCTTTCGGGTGGATGTCTCGAAGGAGGGTTGCTTTTCCGCCTTAAAAGCAACCCTTCTTTGAGAATGTTCTTACACAACACATCTGATGTGAAAGTTTTTATAAAATTCTTGACTAAGAATATAATATTATTAAAATTAAGGATTGGTAAAGAAAGTGACAAAATCCACTGCGAAATCCCCAACTTTTGATGAGTATAAGTCTATCAAGGATGAAATAATCAGCATAAGTGAACACCGGTATGAGAATTTATTGAACCGTAAGTTTGATGAATTCAGGAAGAGTTTTAAAAAAGAACTTATGGATGAACTTAATCCGAGGTTTGATGCTATTGATGTGAGATTTGGTGCGATTGATTCGAAATTTGACGCAATGGACTCAAAATTTGATTCAATGAATTCCAGATTCAGCATTATCACTTGGTCTATCTGGTCACTTCCGATTTTTATGACAGTAATCTTAGCTGTATTCACACTGCTGATTAAAAAATTCATTTAACTTCAGCAGACAATCTCCTGTGCATCCATGCAAAATACTTATTGACTATTGAAAATATTAATATCAAACTGAAAAAATATTTCATGTAATGCTTGTTTGCGGAGGATGTCATGGATCGACCCTGGACGAAATATTACGACAAGTCTGTGCCGGAAAATTTAATATATCCAGAAACTACTCTTGACCGCTTATTCATGAATACTGTTTCAAAACATCCCCAATGGATTGCATGCACCTATAATGATGAAGATATAACATACAAACAGCTTAACGGGCGTGTTAACCGTTTTGCCCGCGGATTGATATCACTTGGAGTTAAAAAGGGCGATCATGTTGCATTGATGCTGCCTACATCGCCTGTATATCCGATTGCAGCAGAGGCGGTACACAAGCTGGGCGCTGTTATTGTAAATATCGGTGTTATGATAAAGGGTAATGATTTTGCTGCAATTTTCCGCGCTTCAGGAGCAAAGATTCTTTTTACGCTCGATATTTTTCTGCAGAACATACATCTATCTCTTGCCGATGCAGGGGTTGAGCAGCTGATTCTGCATTCAGTTTTCGGACTTGAGAAAAAACTTCTGCCGCTTCAGGTGGATTTTATTTATATGGAAAAACTCAGTGCATCTCAATCTTCAGATGAAATTCTTTCCGCATCCGAACCGGATGGCCTTGCGCTGCTGCAGATGACAAGCGGAACAAGCGGCAGGCCAAAGGCTGTGATGATTACACATAGGAATATTGTTTCAAATCTATGCCAGATCGAGGCTATGCGGCCTAATATGTCATCTGGTAACGGAGCTGTAATCTGCATGCTTCCATTTTTTCACGTTTTCGGATTTGCAGTATGTTTTCAGCTGTCTATTTTTCGCGGCTACAGGATGATCCTTGTTCCCCGGTTTGATCCTTTTGCAGTACTTCCGATTATCGCAATGCTCGAAAAGTACAGGCCTGTATCATTGCCTGCTGTACCAAGTCTCTGGGGCGTTCTCACCAGACATCTGGAGGATGCGCCAGGCCGGGTTGAACTGTTTTCAAGTATTGAAATTCCCACAAGCGGCGGAGCATACATTTTACCGGCTGTGAAGGAACGTTTTTTTCAGATTACAGGAAAGCGTATACATGAAGCATACGGGTTATCCGAAGCATCGTCCACAACACATATGACACCATTGAATGTGATTAGCCCTCCGGGATCCATAGGCATTCCTATTCCAGGTACTGAAGCGAAAATTACAGATATTGATGATCCGGAAAAAACACTTGATCCGGGTATGAACGGTGAACTTGCAATGCGCGGTCCGCAGATTATGAAAGGATACTGGAACATGCCTGAAGAAACTGAATCAACTGCACGCCTTATAAACGGATGGCTTTATACCGGAGATATTGCCCGAATGGATGAGAACGGGTTTTTTTATATAGTAGACCGCAAGGATGATATGATAATAATCAGCGGATTCAATGTATATCCAAGCGAGATTGAGGCTGTATTGAAAGCGCATCCAGGTGTTTCAGATGCAGTTGTAATTGGAGTGAAAGATGCTGCCCGGGGCCAGTATATTGAAGCAAGGGTAGTTCTGCTTGAAGGCGATTCCACAATTCAATCTGAACTTCTTGAACATTGCAGAAAAAATCTGGCTGATTATAAGATTCCAAGACGCATTCTGATTGTTAAAGAAATCCCAAAATCCCCTGTTGGCAAACCGCTAAGGCGGGAGTTGAGAAATCAGACTGAGAAACACTCAACCCCCCCATCCCCCGGAGGGGGCGAGTAGAAGGTAAATTTTAGAATCCTCATCCCTCGCTCCCTATTCCCAAAGGGCGAATGGAAATATAGAGACTTTTTTTACTATAAAAAGCCCTCTCACGTTTTCTGGGAGAGGGTGCTACAGAAGTCGCGGTGAGGGCTTTTTATAAAATTTGAATTGTTGCAAATTGAAACAATTCTGAAATAAAAATGAAATCGGGCTGTTTTATATTTCTTTCATAAATTAAATAAAATTATGGAGGATTAATATCATGAGTAAATGTAAAATAGCATTGATTGCAGTTGGAGCAATATTCGGCATTGGACTTGCAGTATTTTTCGGAGGAAGGGCGTACTTTTTAAGTCTGTCACCTGAAGAAAAAGCTGAAAAATTCGCGAATCGTGTTGCCTGCAGCTTAAGCATGACAGATGATCAGAAAGGGAAATTTAAAGGCATTGTTGCATCTGTTGTTGAAAAGACAAAGCCGTACCGTAAAGAGCATCTTGATATGAAGAATGATATTGTTTCAATTATCAGAAGCGAATCATTTGATAAAAAGAAAGTTGAAGCTCTTACTGATAAAAGAATAAGGGATATGCAGGAACTTCGTCCGTTTATGATTGATAAAGTTGCAGAAGTTCATGCAATCCTAACACCTGAGCAGAGAGAAAAAGTAGCAAAATTTATTGAAAAGCATCACAGACATTTTGCGAAATAACCCCTTCTGCCCTTTGGGCATCTCCCCCTTAGTAAGGGGGAGATTAGTCTTGGGAAATGTTATTGAGTTAAAAAAAATTGGTGATTTGGAGTTATGAATTATAACCCTGAAAATTTTATTTATTAGGGGAAATCTATGTTAGATAAAAAGAAGTTAATAAACTATATATTGGACATATCAATTCTTGTTGCATTCTCACTATTAATGATTAATGGAATTTTAATGCAGGTAATTTATCACATGAATCACAATGATCCGAATTATGTTTTTTTGTGGTTTAATAAAAATGGCTGGTTACTTTCCCATAAAATTTTAAGTGTATCAGTATTTGCAGGTATTACAATTCATGTCTTTTTACATTTTAACTGGATAAAAGATGTATTTTTAAATAAAAGACTGCTCAGTAAAAATTTCAAAAACAAGTCGCTTGCTTTCCTTTTTATTGTTTTTTATTTTTCAGGAATATTATCATTTGTTTCATGGTTTGCCAATAACCAGATCACAGGATATAATTATGAATTACGCCATTTCATACTTGAAATTCATGATAAGATTACAATATTATTGATAATATTATTTGCTTTTCATTTTATTAATAAATTAAAATGGCTATTGAATACTTCAAAACAATTTTTTATCAAATGAAAGCTAAATGTGATACAAAGGCCTCTTAATCCCAGAAGAGGCTTTAACTAAAAGGTATTCAGGAAGGATTTTAGAAACTGGTATGAAAAAAAATGTTTTGATCATAGATGACGACAAACGTTTAACCGATCTTCTCGTTGAGTATCTGACACCTCACGGGTGGCGTGTTGAAGTGTCGCATAATCCTCTGGATGCGCTTGATGAACTTGAGGAGGATCTGCCTGATATTATAATACTCGATGTAATGCTTCCTGATATTGACGGATTCGAAACCTGCCGCCGCATCCGCGCAAAATTCACAGTGCCTATTCTTATGCTCACTGCAAGAGGCGATGTAATGGATCGTGTTGTGGGGCTTGAGCTCGGCGCGGATGATTACCTGTCAAAGCCTTTTGAGCCGAGAGAACTGATCGCAAGAATGCAGTCAATTTTAAGAAGAACGGGGCAGGGCAGCGAAGCTGGTAACGCAAAACTCACTTTCGGAGATCTTGATGTGGATGCAGCTGCCAGGCGCGTATCTGTAAAAGGCAAATCACTTGATCTTACATTTATGGAATTTGAACTTCTGAATCTGCTTGTCCGCAATGCCGGAATGGTGCTTGACCGTGACCGCATTGTGGAACTTCTCAAGGGATTTGATGATGATTCATTCGACAGGTCAATTGATGTCATGATAAGCCGGATCAGAACCAAGCTCGGAGATGATCCGCGCTCTCCGCGTTTTATTGAAACTGTAAGAAGCATCGGATACAGATTTATCACAGGAAAAAGGTGATATATGATCAGGTTCCGTATTCCATTAGCTATACGCATTGCACTTCTGATAATATTCCTCGGTGTTTTTATTAATATAGTGGTATTGGCCGGATTTCAGATAGCAGCAAGGGATCGCGCGCACGATTTGGCCCAGAGGAATATTGAAGCCTACAGCAATTATCTTATAAGCGAAGTCGGTAATCCGCCTGATATTTCAAGAGTTAAAACAATAGCTGACAATAGAATGCTCGCTATTGCAATAATTGGAAATGGAATCAATCTGTTTTATCCTCAAGAAAATTTTTCCAAGATAAATATTGACCGGATTAAAAGCAAAGAGGGTGTTCACTGGTCAAGAGGGCTCTTTACATATACAGGCTATAGAAACGGCTACACATATATTATTATGATTAGGAACAAGCCGCTACATCAGGAAAATTTTCATGGTATAGTTGTTGTTATACTCGTGTCGCTTGTTTTTATAGCAGCTTATTTTATTATAAGACGCATGCTCATCCCGCTTAAAGATCTTACAGGCGGAGTAGAAGCCATGGGTCAGGGAAATTTTTCGTATCAGGTGCCTGTACGTAGCAACGATGAATTCGGCGATCTCGCTAAAACATTTAATTCCATGAATGACCGTATAGGAACTATGCTTCGTTTAAAGGAGCAGCTTCTTGTTGATGTGAGCCACGAACTGCGCTCTCCGCTCGCACGCATTAAGGTCGCACTTGAACTTCCGGACAATGACAAACTTCGCAAAAATCTCCGCGTTGATGTTGACGAGATGCAGCTTATCACGCATGAAATTCTCGAAGCATACAGACTTGGAAATTTAAAAGATGACTTCGAATCAATTGATCCGGTTTCAGTTGTAAAAACTGCTGCTGAAGATTTTGCATTAAACGGAAGGTCTCTGCTGATCTATGAAAACAGTAAAGTGCCGGCAGTCCTGGGCAGTTTATTTCTGATTAAACGCATGCTCATTAACATTATTGAAAATGCATTTAAATATTCGAAAGAGGAAGATGGTCCTGTTACTGTTGATATTAATTCTGAAAATAAAACTGTTATAATAAAAATTACGGATCATGGAACCGGCATTGATGCGAAACACATTCCATTTGTTTTTGATCCGTTTTATCGCGTGGATCCTTCGCGTGACCGAAATTCCGGCGGATACGGCCTTGGGCTTTATCTGTGTAAAAGAATAATGGAACAGCATGGCGGTACAATAAGCATGCAGAGCAGTCAGGGAAAAGGAACCTCAGTTCTGTGTTCTTTCCCCGCTGCTTTGCATTAAATAGATTCGTTTTCTATTATTTATTTTCTTCCATCATGACAAGCTCAACCGGTTTAGGCCCTTTTACAGATAAAAAAGCTCCATGCTCACCGCTGATATTCTGGTATGTGTGCGGCACATTCATTTTGCCCTGAACTAAATCGCCTGGAACAGCTATCAATTCAGTATCTCCTATTTTAAATTTAAACTTTCCTTTTATTATATAAAAAAGTTCATCTGATGTGGGATGTTTGTGCAGAGGAATTCTCTGGCCTGCAGGCAGATTATATATGAATGGAGCCAGTGATTCAAAACTTCCGAAAAATGGATTTACCTGGATTAGATCTGAATCTGATATTTTTTTCGTATGACTGATATGTAAATTTTCAAAATCTTTCGGTACTTCAGCAAATTTTTCCTTGGGAGCGCTGCAGTTCGGGCATTTATCAGGCGCTTCCTCTCCTTCGTGAATATAACCGCACACGCTGCAGTTCCATTTTTTCATATTATGTTCCTCCATTTAATTATTTTAATTATTATATTTTCAAGTAATTTACTTTTTGAAAACTATCAGATTCTGTTTATTTTTATATCAAATTTTAGAAATTATCTCGGTTTCCAGCAGTTTAAGATTAATTTCCCTTTTATATAACGGGGATTTGACTTTGGAGTAAATTTCAAGATTTTCCTCAAAAGTTTTACGGTGATTGCTTTTATAAATTATCCCAAGAGGGAAAGGTTCTTCCTCGAGGGATTTTTTAAAAGCATTACCTCTATCAGATGGATCATAATCATCAGGTAAATAGTATGTGTTTTCCTTAAACCACTTGAATGTATTGATTTTATTAAATGAAACACACTGCTGGAATATGTCAACAAGGGCAAATCCTTTATGCATTATTGCTTTTTTCATCACCTCTTTTGTCTGTTCTATGTCACCGCAAAAAACTCTGGCTGCAAAAGTTACATCAAGGGAAATTGCAAGAGCTATTGGATTAAGCGCCTTTTCAAATACACCAAAAACCTGAACAGGCGTTTTCATTCCAGGTCTTGTGGTGGGAGCAGCCTGGCCTTTAGTGAGTCCATAAACCATGTTTTCATGAACAAATAATGTTATATCCGGATTCCTTCTTGTTGCATGCAGAAAATGATTTCCACCTTCACCATACATGTCACCGTCTCCCCCGACAGCAATAACTGTAAGTTCCGGATTGGAAGCCTTTATGGCAGTTGCCGGAGGAAGCCCCCGTCCGTGCAGTCCATTGAAAAAACTTGTGTTTATATATTGCGGCATCTTGGCAGCCTGGCCTATTCCGGAAACCAATACAACATTTTCTTTTTTCAGGTCTAATTCTTTTAATGCAGACAGTATTGCTTTACGGATAGAATAATCGCCGCAACCCGGACACCATGCTATATCAATTTTATTTTCAAAATCGAAAATGTTTTCCAATGAGTCCTCCGGTTTAAATAAACTTTTTAATTTCCTTTATAACTTCTTCCACTGAAAAGGGGAGTCCGTTATATTTTAATATTTTATTAACAATAGAAAATCCTGTTGAGAGTTTGATAAGTTGAGCAAGTTGAGCAGATGAATTATTTTCTATAATAATTACATTGGATGCTTTTTTAAAATATTCGTCTATGTTTTCAGGAAACGGGAACAGCCATGAAAAATGTAAAACAGCAATATCATTTATCCCGGATGTTTCAACAGCTTCTGCCACTATATTTAATGTTGAGCCCCAGCATATAACAAGCGTTTTGTAATTATTGCTCCCTGAAAGTTTTGGAGGGATTATTTCAGGCGTAATTGATTTGATTTTTTTCAGCCTTTTGTCTACCATCATGATACGCAAATCAAGATCCTCGGTTATATAACCGCCTTCATCGTGTTCATCGCTGTCTGCACAGACATTTCCTGATCCATGGCCGGGTATTCCGCGGGGTGATATGCCGTTTTCTGTCAGCAGAAATCTTTTATATGAGGTATCTGTTTGAATAATATATTTTTCAGTTTTAATATTTGCTGTTTTAAAGACAGGTGTATTGTAACTGCTGTCTGTAAAAAACTGATCAGTTAAAATGAAAACAGGAACCTGATATTTGTCAGACAGGTTAAAAGCTTTTTGCGTCAAAGTAAATCCTTCTTCAATTGTTCCAGGAGCAAGAATTATTCTGGGAAAATCCCCATGACCGGCATATAATACTAAATTCAGATCGCCCTGTTCTGTTCGTGTTGGAAGTCCGGTTGCAGGCCCGGGACGCTGGGCAAGGTGCAGCACAAGCGGGGATTCTATCATTCCGCACAGGCTGATACCTTCGCACATGAGTGCAAACCCTCCACCTGAAGTTGTAACCAGCGCTCTGGCGCCTGCATACCATGCCCCGATAGCCATATTGACAACACCGACTTCGTCTTCAACCTGCTCAACAATAATATCAAATTTCTGAGAGTAAGATGCCATATTTTCAAGGACGCTTGTCGAGGGCGACATCGGATAACCGCATACATAATTGCATCCGCCTGCAATAGCTCCGAGTGAAATTGCGTCTGCGCCGGATAGCAGCAACTCTGTTTTTACATCTTCGTGTTTTTTTATTTTAACATTGATCCCGGTAACTTTTTTCCCTTCAGAAAAACCTTTTTTTATGGCAATAAGATTTTTAGTTTTTATATCTTCGTTTTTGTCTGAAAAATATTCAAGAATATAGCTCTCGCAATCTTTTGCATTAACATCAAGCAGCCCGCATATATAACCGGCTGCAACAGTGTTGGAAAAGACAATATTACCAATTTCTGCAGCTATCTTTGTAAACTGTACATCAATCATGTTTTTGCAGTTTATTTTTTCTTTTTCACCTATAACTATTGTTTCAGGCGTAATTCTTTTTTTTAGATGTCCGATAGCGTCGTTGTGGAGGGTAATAAGAATGTCTATTCGATCAATAAACCCGGCAACCCGTTTTGATGAAATTCTTAATTCGGTGGAGTTTGTTCCACCCCTTACGCGGGACATGAATTCAGATGTGGAAAAAATATTATAACCGCTTCTTTTTAGTAATAACGCCAGAATGTTTTCAATGGCCTGTATGCCTTGACCGGCTTCGCCTGCTAAAACAATTACTAAATCATCTGATATTTGTTTTATCATAGAGTCTCCATAAACTAATTGGTTGAATATGATTAAATTAAGTCAGATATTTAAATAAATTTTTTTCATAACAATTACTTTGGATTAAGAATAAAATTAATATTCAGTTTTTACATAATTTCAAACTATATATTAAAATTATTGACTTTTAAGAATTATTCAGTTATTTATTATATACACCTGTTGAGCAGAATTGTCAATCTTTTCTTTAAAAAGTTTATATTACAAAGGAGAAAACAAAATGAACAATAAAGAGATAGTCTCCATTTTTAAAAGTCAGAAGGATTTTTTTCAAATAGGTGTAACGAGAGATATAAAATATCGAATTATGATGCTGCAGAAACTCAAGCAGGTTATAAATAAAAATCAGGATGCTGTACTTTCTGCGCTCCATGAAGATATGCGTAAACCGGCAACTGAGGCATATATAAGCGAAATTTATCTTGTGCAGAGGGAAATCGAAATCGCTCTGAAAAAAATAAAACAATGGAGCACTCCAGTAAAAGTTGCTACACCGCCTGTTCTTTTCAAGGCCGCAAGCTGGCTGTATCCTGAACCATATGGAGTGGCGCTGATCATATCACCATGGAATTATCCGTTCCAGCTGCTCATTGATCCCCTCGTAGGAGCTATTGCAGCCGGCAATTGTACTGTGCTGAAACCGTCAGAACTTTCACCTGCGACTTCGTCGATTATTTCCAGAATCATTTCTGAAACTTTTGATCCTGCATATATTGCTGTTGTTGAAGGCGGAATAAAAGAAAGCAGCATGCTGCTTTCTCTGCATTTCGATTATATATTTTATACAGGAAGTACTGCAGTTGGCAAAGTGGTAATGAAGGCTGCTGCTGAAAACCTTGTACCTGTTACACTCGAACTGGGCGGTAAAAGCCCGTGTATTGTTGATAGGGATGCAGACCTTATTGTTGCAGCGAGGCGCATTGTAAAGGGTAAATTTTTTAATGCAGGCCAAACCTGCATTGCTCCGGATTATCTGTATGTTCACAGGGATATTAAAAAAGAACTTTTGGATAATATTATTAACCTGATTGCTGAATCTTACGGAAGCGACCCTTCCACGTCGCCGGCATATGCAAGGATAATCAATGACCGTCACCACGCGCGTCTTGCCGGCATCATGAAAGGAGATATTATCACAGGAGGCGCTGTAAAACAAAGAGAGCGTTATATTGCACCTACTCTTATAGGCAGCGTCAAATGGAATGACCCGATCATGCAGGAGGAAATATTCGGACCGATTCTGCCTGTGCTTGATTTTGAAAATCTTGATGAGGTTATCCGTGAAATAAATTCAAGGCCCAAACCGCTTGCTTTGTATTATTTTTCCAGGGATAAAAAGCAGCAGGAGAAGATTCTTTCCCGCACATCATCCGGCGGAGTGTGCATTAATGATACGATGGAACAGATAGTGTCTGAATATCTTCCATTCGGGGGAGTAGGTGCGAGCGGTATGGGAAGCTATCACGGCAGATCAAGCTTTGACACCTTTACCCATACAAAAAGCGTTCTTAAAAAATCATTTTACTTCGATGTTAAAATGAAATACGCGCCATACAGGCTAGCTTTTAAAACAATGAAAAAGCTGCTATCTCTGATTTCTTAGGAATATTTTAAAATGCAGATATAAATATTTTTTAGAAATTTTCATTTTATAATTCAGTTTTCTCAAATTGCCAGGGAGTAATTATAATGGATAAAATAAAAATTCTTGGAATAGCAGGGAGTCTGCGCAAAGATTCCTATAATCTTTTCGCTCTCAAGGCTGCACAGGAACTGGTTCCTGACGATGCGATTCTGGACCTGATTGAACTTCATGGTATTCCGGTCTTTAATCAGGATAATGAAATGACCCTGCCTGCAGCTGTTGCTGAATTTAAACAAAAAATTCTGGAAGCCGATGCTATTATCTTTGCAACACCTGAATATAATTTTTCAATACCCGGAGGCCTCAAAAATGCAATTGACTGGGCATCCAGGCCCTCCGGAGAAAGCGCTTGGCTGGACAAGCCTGCAGCAATTATGGGGGTATCTTCCGGAAAGCTGGGTACGGCACGCGCTCAGTATCATCTAAGGCAGATACTTGTTTCGCAGAATATGCCTGTGGTAAATAAACCGGAAGTAATGATTGATAATGCTGCCCAGCAGTTTGATCATGACGGCAGACTGATCAATGAAGTGACAAGAAAAATAATCCACAACCAGCTTGTTGTTTTGGTTCATCTGGTTAAAATCAATATAGCGTCAGAAAGCTGATATAAAAATTAATAAATTTAACAGACTCGGAACATGTTACTCCAGCTGGAATGATTAATAACTATTTCAATCTTCATATATTATTCTTGAAATATTGTAATTAAAATTTACTGTATTTCTTAAAAATCTTTTATCAGGCTGATTTTCTACAGGTTTTTCTAACATAATCAATTGCGGATTTTCCTGCTATTGCACCTTCTCCAACTGCAACGCTGATCTGCAAAAAACCTCCTGTACAGTCACCTGCAGCAAATACACCCGGTGCATTGGTCTTCATTTCTCTATCAACCTGAATAAAATTGCCTTCAGTTATTATGCCAAGACTTTTTGCAAAATCAACTGAGGAGGCATTTCCTGCCGCAATAAAAATACCAGAAACTTCCATTTCCGAATTATCATCAAAAGTTACACTTTTTAAAGTTATATCACCATGAAGAGATAAAATCTTTTTTTCTATTAATTGGATACCGGCTGATGTGAGGTTATTTATAATCTTTTCAGGTAATAAATTTTCAAATCCAAGAGTGCAGATAGAAACATTTGAAGTGTAATTCAGAAGTTCCAGAGCCTGATTTGCCGCATATAAACCTTCTCCGGCAACAATAACTTTTTTATTTTTGAAAAAATAGCCATCGCAGCTTACACAGTATGATATGCCTTTTCCTTCATATTTATTGATTTCGGGAATTTTAGGCTTTTTTCTTGACACCCCGGTGGCAAGAATAACAGAGCAGGTACTGTATTCATCATTTTCAGTTTTAACAATATATTTTTCAGAATCACCAAAATGAATACTGATAACTCTGTCGCAATTTATTATGGAACCAAATCTGGAATACTGTTTCATTCCATTTTCTATCAGTTTTTTCCCGGATATCGTCTCTGAAAATCCGAAGTAGTTATCAATATCATAATCACCGGCTATATTCGGCTCACAGCCCAGAATGACAGTCCTGATTCCGGCGCGGGATGTATAGATCCCTGCGGATAAACCTGCAGGACCCTGGCCGATTATTAAAACTTCAGATTCTTTCATGATTCTTCCCTGCCTTTTCCTGGAATATAAAATGGAATCTTTTTCAAAAATACTGCTGCAAAAAGTTTTTCAACTTTAAATAATGTTTTTTAATTCAGAAGCAATATCTTTAACAATGTATATTGTCAGGGGCTCTTTTCTGCCTCTGACAGCAGCTTTAACTTTTTTAATATGGCTGAAATCTAATTTTGTCTTTTCAGCTACAATATTTGAAAATATCATCTGGCTTGCTGCTTTTTTATTTAATGATTCTAAACGGCTTGTTGTATTTACAGTATCTCCGATAATTGTTATTGAGGATTTGTTTTTATAGCCAAGTTCCCCAAGAATAACTTCACCATAATGAATTCCTATTCCAAGTTCCAGCGGTTCAGTTAAATGATTTTTCAGCTGATCATTTATTTCAATAAGTTTTTCTGCCATTTGTTTTGCCGCTATCAGCGCCTGTTTGCATGCTGTTTCGGGATCTGAATCGTAGCCGAAATATGCTAATATTCCGTCTCCGAGAAATTTATCAATTATACCGTTATTGTTTTCTATTACTTCACCCATATAATTAAAATACCTGTTCAAAATAAAAACAACATCATAAGGAAATTTTTCCTCGGAAAGCTGAGTAAATCCGCGCAGATCAGCGAATACCACAACAAGCTCAATATCTTTTCCAATTGTAAGCTTGGTTTCTTTTCTTGCTTTTAATGATTTAACATCCGGCGGCAAAAGCAAAGTTATTGATATTTCTTCTTTTATGCATTCAGCCTGGCAGGCAAGGCGGATATCTTTTTCTGCTCCGATTCTATTTAATGCTTTCTGCTCCCTTTCACCGATTGCAGAAAGATTTTCCATTCCCTTTTCTACTTTTACACGGCAGGTCGTGCACCTTCCCCTGCCTCCGCAAATTGATGCATGAGGTATCTGGCCGATTCTGCTTGCTTCCAAAATTGTAGTGTCAAGAAAGACATTTACGGATTTTCCGGAAGAGTAATTAACTACAATGTTTCTGTTTTTTAACATTATTTTAATTCTAATTGAACGGGAAGCTAATACAATAATATATAAAACCGGAAAAATTATATATACAGCATAAACCAATAATTTTAAAAATTCAATCTGCTGCAGACTGGGAATTTGTATACTTGCAGCATTCACAGCAATAAGTTTATTCATTTCCATGCCTGCTTTAAAATATCCCCCGATTCCAATAATTGGCATTGTGGTAAAAATAAAAAAGATTAACAGTTTTATTTTAGGGTAAAAGCTCCTCATTCTGAGAACAACATGAACTCCGATTTGCGCATGAAGCCATATCGCAAGAGCCATTCCAATAAACTGCCAGTTAAATTGAGGATATGACCGCAGAATAATATCAGCATAGCTTCCTTTTATGCCGAAAAATAAAAACAGTCCATAAGTAAAAATAATATGAGGAATAAGAAAAAACGGTATTGTTATGCCCAAAGCAATCTGCGCCATTTCCCAAAAAGGCATTTTTAATGTATTTCTCCTGAAAAGCTTCCACAGACCAAGACTCACGTGAGTAAGAATTACAACTGGAATTACCCAGAACAGCGGCCATAAATTAAAAACAAAATTCTGATAGCTTTCAATCCATTCAACTGAAATCAATCCAAGAGCATAATATATGGTATACCCTATAGCATATACAGCCATTATTAATGCTGCCCATAAACGTATCCTTGTCTGCCAGTCTCTTGCATTACCTTTCATAAAAACCTCATTTATTTTAAAAAATATACTAAAGCATTTTTTTTGCATATGAGATATGAATATATAAAGTAATTTCAGAAATTTTCCAGGAATAATCAAGTATTTTTATTCTTTAATACTTACAAGAACCCCGTCGCGTATGGAAATTATTGAACTCATATAATCCGGATCATCAGTGAATATTTTTGTGGCTTCACGGACCGCAATTGCAGATTTATCTTCAGTGCATTCATCAGCAACAAGTCCACGCCAGAGGATATTGTCTGAAATAAAAATTCCTCCAGGTGCAAGATATTTTTTAGAAAGATAAAATGCTTCCGGATATTCTGTTTTGTCAATATCACAGAAAATAATATCATACAATAAACCCGCTTGAGTTTCTTCCAATGCCTGAATCGCATCATTTACATGGTAAATTATTTTTCCGGCAACACCTGCTTTTGTCAGATAATTACTGGCCATGTTGGAATAATCTTTGTCGTTTTCTGTATGATGTATCTTGCAGTTTTCCGGTGATGCAAGCGCGAACCAGAGTGTTGAATATCCGAATCCTGATCCAAGTTCAAAGATTGTTTCCGGCTGTTTGAGTCTGGTTATCTGGTATAAAAGCCTGCCAACCTGCGGGCCTATAATTGGAAAATCTTTAGAATATCCGTATTCTTCCATTTCAGTTAATACGGGATTAAATCCTGCACTGAATTTCTGTATGTAGTCGTCAAGTTCGGCATTAAGCAGCATGTCTCTCATGTAATCCTCTGCTGGTAATATCAATAATACAAAATTTGTTTTTTAATTAAAAAATTCCGTACATGGCTCTACGCCGTCATTCTTTATATTTATTGTGTATTGCTGAAATAACTTCATAAACAGAATTAAATGATTCAACAAGCTCCGGATCAAAGTGTTTGCCGCTCTCTTCCCCTATATGCTGAAGAACATCTTTTTCATCCCATTTTTCCTTGTAAACCCGCTTGCTGATCAATGCATCATAAACATCAGCAATGGCGCAAATTCTTCCGGATAGAGGAATCTCATTGCCTTTCAATTGTTTCGGATAACCTTTCCCGTCCCACCTTTCATGATGCGAAAGGGCGATCTCCTGGGATAATGCGTCAAGCTCTGAGACTGATGCATCGAAAAGATTCGCCCCCTGGACAGCGTGTGTTCGCATTATTTTAAACTCATCATCATCGAGCTTCCCCGGCTTCTTTAAAATTGTGTCAGGGATTGCAACTTTTCCCACATCGTGAAGCATTGATGCAATTTTCAGATAATCCTTCATGTGTTTGATCTGCAGAAAATCGATACCTTTTTTAGTAGCCCAATCCTGATAAATTTCAATGCAGTATGAACCAACACGCTTTACATGATTTCCTGTTTCCTTGGGATCACGAAGGCCTGCCATTTTAACCATGCGCAGCACATTATCACGTGTCATCTTGGCTACATCTATTACGGATGATGCGTTGTTGGCGAGGAATGTGGTGAAAGTTTCCTCCTCCTCGGTGAATTTGTGTATTTCACCTTCAGAATTAATCGGATTTATCAGCTGCATAACTCCTACAATGCTGCTGTTGCTGGTCATCAGAGGTATGGTTAAAACAGATTTTGTATTATAAGATGACAGCATGTCAAAAGAAGGGTTGAATGAATAGGGAACGTTTTCAGGCAGATTATGCACATCAGGAATATTCAGAAGTTTTCCGGTTTTGGCAACATATCCGGATATGGATTTTTCATCAATATCGATATTCAGATCCGTGTAAATATATTTATTGCTGTTTTTTTCTTTAGCCAGAATAATATCATTCTGAACGTAGCTGAAGTGGAGATGATTACTGCGGACAAGAAAAATAGACCCTGCTTCTGCGTTTGAGTATTTTCTCGCTTCAAAGAGAATTTTATCAAGCAGGGAGTCTATATCTTTAATATGATTCAGCTTTTCAGATATATTGAGAATATCATCTATTTTGAAGCAGGTGCTGCTGTCTGTAATACGAGGCATGTAACTCTCCTTTTAATAAATATTTATTTTAAAATTAAATTATTTAAAATATAGAAAGATTTATCGTAAATTTTATTGAAAAGAAAATATACCGGTTTATTTAATATAACTTTACGAGTTTATTGAAAATAAGCAAGTATTATTTCTTCATTCGATTTAATGATATTGGCAGTATTGCAGGATTTGATTTTTATGCGGCAATCTGTTTGCTGTAATGGCCGGGGTTCTAATAATATTTTTAATGATTCATATATTTATTGAATTGTGATATTCAGTCAGCGCAATAATAAATTTATCAGTAAGCAGGTTCAGGCTGTGACTTCAACGCCTTTTGCAGTTAAAACCCTGATTGCTTCAGCATCTTTTATCTTGTTGCCTTTTAAATTAACGTACTGCAGGCTTTCAAGTTCAAAAAGCACAGATATATCTGTAATTTTGTTGTTTGAAATATCCAGGGATATGAGCTTGTTAAGTCCGCCAAGAGCATCAATATTTGAAATTCCATTGCGGGCAATATTCAGTGAAATAAGATTTTCAAGAGCTGAAAGAGGATTGATCGATTCGATCAGATTTCCTGAAAGGTCGAGCACTGATAAATTGGTAAGCCTGTGAAGGTGACGGAGGTCAATTATTGCATTATCGGACAGATCTATAATTGAGATGTTGTGGCAGTACTCAACTCCTGAAAGATCCTCTATTCCCCTGTCGGATAAATTCAGTTCCTCGAATTCAATTAGATCTTTCGGATGTATAATCATATCTTCTGAAGCAAAATTTCCGAGCATTTCCTCGTTGATAGCTTCCATGAAACCGAATACTTCATACTCGTCTTCGGTTTCATCTTCATCATCGGCATTATCTGCAGAATAATCAGCATCGTCTGCATGTTCTGCTGTATAATCATCGTAGCTTTCAGGGCCTTTATCCGGTCCTTTATCTTCGTACTGATAATAATCTTCTTTGGTGAAAACATGATTTTCTTCAGTTTCAAATTCAAAAACAGTGCTGGATGAAATATTCTTTTCTTCAGGGGAAATATATCCTTTCAAACCTATTATGCAGGCATATTTTTCGAGTTCTTTAAGTTCGTTTTTTTCAAAGGTTTTCTTGATATTCGCAAGAATTACTGCAAGTTTATCAGGATGGTAATGCTTGATAATAGAGACGAATATTCTGCCAAGATTTTTTTTATCTTCGCTTCCATCAATAGACAGCCTTCTGGCATATTTGACGAGAACTGCATATTGTTTATTCTGGTATGCATTTATTATTGAAGCTGATATTATCTTGAGTTTTTCGCCTGTATATTCTTCGAGCAGCTTGTTGTATAATGTTTTGATTGGAGAATTCATTTATGTTGAAAAAAAATCATACCCCTGTATTGCGCAACAACTTTTTTTATTGGAAAAGATTTTTAAAAATTTGCTTTTCACTTTTATTGGAATTATGGAAAGTTGCATTTTTAAGAAACGCCTATTTATATTAGAGAGGAAAGTATCAGATGATCAGCATTACAGGACTAAATAAATCATTCGGGGGCCAGCTGCTTTTTGATGATTTGAACTTAAATATTAACCGCGGAGAAAAAGTCGGACTCGTCGGCAGAAACGGGCATGGGAAATCAACTCTGTTTCAGATTATTCTCGGCAATGTGGAAACGAATTCCGGAAGCATATCTGTTCCGAAGAATTATAAAATAGGGCATCTGGAGCAGCATCTTCATTTTACAAAACCGACTGTTCTTGAGGAATGCTCTCTCGGGCTTCCTGATGGAGAGGAGTACGAGACCTGGAAAGTGGAAAAAATCCTGTTCGGACTGGGTTTTTCCGAGGATGATATGGAAAGAAATCCAAATGAGTTTTCAGGCGGATACCAGATACGGATGAATCTTGCAAAACTTCTTGTTTCAAATCCCGACATGCTCATGCTTGATGAGCCGAACAATTACCTTGATATAGTTGCAATCAGATGGCTGGAGGACTTTTTAAAATCGTGGGAGGGGGAGTTTATACTCATTACTCATGACAGAAGTTTTATGGACAGTGTTGTTACGCATATTGCAGCAATACACCGGACCAAAGCGAGAAAGGTCGAGGGCGATACGGAAAAGCTTTATTCAATGATAAACCTGGAAGAAGAGATATACGAAAAAAACCGCTTGAATGAAGCAAAGAAACGCAAGCAGGAAGAGGTGTTCATTGCGCGATTCAAGGCCCGTGCAAGTTTCGCGAGCCGAACCCAGTCCCGCGTTAAAAAGCTTGAGAAACAGGGAGAAATGAAAGCGCTTGAAAAAATTGAAGACCTCGATTTGTATTTCAACTCTGCGCACTTTGCCGCAGGCCAGATGATGTCTGCAGAAGAAATTTCTTTTTCATACAGCGGCAAAGATCCTTTTATTATAGATAATTTTTCGATCAATATCGGCAGGCGGGACCGGATATGCATTATAGGAAAAAACGGCAAGGGAAAATCAACCCTCATAAAACTTCTTGCAGGAGAGCTTGCTCCGGTGAAAGGCAGCGTGAAAAAACACCAGGCATTGCTTGAGGGATATTTCGGCCAGACAAACAAGCTCGATCTCAATGAAAACAGGGCGGTTTTTGAAGAAATAATGTACGCGGATAAATCCTGCAACGAATTCAAGGCGAGAAGCATTGCAGGCGGGCTCATGTTTCCCGGAGACAATGCACTTAAAAAAATTAAAGTATTGTCCGGAGGGGAAAAGAGCAGGGTGCTGCTTGGAAAAATTCTCGTAACACCATGCCATCTTCTTTTTCTGGATGAACCTACTAACCACCTTGATATGCAGTCCTGTGATTCCCTGATTGAAGCGATTGATGACTTCGATGGATCCGTTGTAATGGTTACCCACAACGAAATGCACCTGAGAAACGTAGCAACAAAACTTATTGTTTTTGATGACAATAAAATAAGCACATACGAAGGCACATATGATGATTTTCTTTCAGATGTGGGCTGGGCTGGTGAGGATTTTTAAGAGATTAAAAAAATGTGAATACCCCTAAATTTTTTATTAATTAAAGATGAGGGTAAATGTGAGCTTAAAAGGGAGGGAGGTTACGTCTTGAATTCAAGGATAATTTTTGTGCCATTCCCTCTCTCTATTTGAATATTGCCTTTAAGTTCCTGGGTAAGCATCCATACAAGCTGAAGGCCGAATCCGGTTGAATTTTCAAAATCAACTGAATCTGGTATACCGATGCCATTATCCTGAACTGTTATGCAAACTGTAGAATCAGTACGGGTTTCAGCTAAAGCAGAATTTGATTCCGCTCTTTTGATAAATGCTTCTACAGTTATTTTTCTGTCATCTCTTCCTGTAAATGCATACTTCATAATGTTTGTTAAAAGCTCGTTGATTATTATTCCTAAACTCTGCAATGTTTTAGCATGTAATATAAAATCTTCGATATTTTTTTCAATCTTAACAGATTTACTGATAGGAAAGTTTGCTGCTATTTCGTCTATTAATGGCGGGAGGTAGTACATTACTGATATTTTTTGAAAATCACGGGATCGGTATAGTTTATCATATAGAACTGCCATGCTCTGGACACGGCTTGCTGCATCATTTAAAGCATCTATGCCTGCAGGGTCTTTCAAAATATTAGACTGCAGAAAAAGGAGACTGTGTATTGTGTTCATATTGTTTTTTATGCGGTGATTCACTTCTTTTAAAATCAGTTCTTTTTCTTTGAGGAGAGAATTGATTTTTTCTTCAGCATATATGTGATCAATGAAAATAAATCTAATGCCGATAACGCCTGAAAGCATAAAAATTGATATTATTAATCCTATAATTTCATTAGGTAAACTGACAGCCGAACTTAAGTTTGAAAAAATATAGTATAAAGACAGAAATCTTCTTACAGTCATAAGAAGCAAGGCTGCTGATATTAGAATCCATGAATATATTTTGCCAGTTAACCTGATAAGACACAGCGCGCAAATAACTGCTGACAATTGAAACAGAATAGATAAAATAATGATAGCTGTTGTTATCATTTTTACCAGCTTTTTTTTTAATATTCCCCTTCAGCGTAATGGCTGGATGAAGGGAGGCAAATAAATTATATTAGTATTATTTTGCCGGTTATTTTTATTTTTCGAGTTCTTTCTTTACCGCCATTCCCAGTTTTTCAAATACATATGGTTTTTTTACATATGCTCCAGCACCGAGATACCGGGCATCGTTAACACGGTCGGATTCAGAAAAGCCGCTTGAGATAATCACTTTCTGTTTAGAGTGAATCTTCAGAATGTTTTTATAAGTATCAAGACCGTCCATGCCGGGTTCCATTATCATGTCCAGCACAAGCAGGTCAGCCTTGTACTTTTTCAGGTACTCTACTGCCTCTTCGCCGCTTGAAGCTGTTTCAACTTTATAGTTTAATCTTTTCAGCATTGCAGCTGCCAGTTCGCGCTGCTCCTTAACGTCATCAATTATGAGAATTGTTTCGCCATTTCCCGTATATTCTGAAATTGATAATGATATATCCGCATCTTCGATTTCATCTCTGGACACAGGAAAATACAGGATAAAACTTGTTCCCTTTCCTTTTTCGCTCTGCACATTGATATAGCCGTTATGATCTTTAACAGTACCCCATACAATTGAAAGCCCTAATCCTGTTCCGCTTCTGCCCATGAATTTTTTAGTATAAAACGGTTCAAAAATATGCTTCAGGTCTGATTCAGGTATGCCTTCCCCTGTATCTGTAACAGAGACAACTACATAGTCGCCTTCTTTAATATCAGCATATCCATGAACAGGTTTTTCCAGGTATTTATTGTATGTCTTTATAGTCACATCTCCCTGATTTACTGTTGCCTCTACGGCATTAAGAACCAGATTGTATATTGTTTTGCCGAGGTGCACAGCTGAACCTGAGATGTTTAGAAGATCAGGCTCAAGTACAGTCTTGATTTTAATCATGGAATTGTATGAATATAATTTTTCATATTCAGGAAGATGCTCAAAATCAGAAATTATCCTGTTAAGATTTATTACTTTTCTTCCAGAGACCCCTCTCCTGGCCATGGTTAGAAGATCCTGCACTATATCCGCAGCTCTAAGACCGCTGTTCATGATGTTTTCAAGATTCGGTCTGATCGGATTTTTCTTGTCAACATCCATAAGTGTTAATTCTGCAAAGCCGACAATAGAACCCAGAACGTTGTTCAGATCGTGAGCTACACCGCCTGCAAGAAGTCCCAGGGCTTCCATTTTTTCGGAACGCTGCAGCCGTTCCATTAGAAGCTGTTTTTCCTCTTCAGCTTTTTTGCGATCGGTTATATCCTGAATGGTTCCAATCAGATAAGCAACATTTCCATTTTTATCTAAATCAACTTTGCCGATACCATGCACCCATCTTGTTTCGCCGTCATTTTTCCGGATGATTCTGTATTCTTTTATAAAAGGATTCATCTTTATGATAACCTCATCTGTCAGATACCGGTACATCATGTCTTGATCATCTGGATGCACAATATCCAGCCAGCCTTGTATGCTGCGGTTATAATTTTCTTCAATTCCAAAAATAATATCCAGGACTTCAGAAGATTCCCATAAGTTCGTCAGGAAATCAGTTTTAAACGATCCTATTGCAGCTGCCCGCTGTGATTCTTTAAAGAAAAATTTGCTTTCTTCCAGTTTCATTTCCAGCAGCTTCCGCTCATTGATGTCAATGCGGACCCCCAGCATTCGGGTCGCTTTTTCATCGTTATCGCACTCAACGACTTTTCCAAGGACATTGATCCACCTGTAGGATCCGTCAGAATGCAATATTCTCGCGTCATACTCATAGTTGGAATTATCTGTACGGCTGAGGACTCTTTTTATCTTATTCTCTACATAATCACGGTCATCAGGGTGTCCTTTGCTTCTCCAGAAATTTCGATCCACAGGTCCATCAACTGGATCATATCCAAGCATGGTGTAGTATGTTGGAGATGCAAATAATATGTCATTTTTTAAATCCCAGTCGAATAATCCAATTT
The DNA here is from genome assembly GCA_964529415.1 of uncultured Leptospirales bacterium. Lineage (GTDB taxonomy): Bacteria > Spirochaetota > UBA4802 > UBA4802 > UBA5550 > CAYMPH01. Next base: position 109,853 of record CAZGWD010000008.1, read on the forward strand.
GTGCGGTCTCAAGAGTCATTTTTAGAAGGGCTTCGCTTTTACGAAGATCTTCCTCGGCTTTTTTTGTCTCGGTGATATCGTTGGCTATTGATAAAAGATTCTGTTTGCCTTCAAGATTTATTATTTCGCCGTAATATTTTACCCAGAATCTGCTGCCGTTTTTACGGCAAAGCTGGACTTCAATGCCTATTATTTTGCCTTCAATAAGTAATTTCTGTTTTAATTTTTCGCGGTCTTCAGGGCTTATGAGTCCCAGTGCAATTGAAGTATTGCTGAGTATCTCATCACGGGAAAAGCCTGTTTCTTTAATAAATGCTTCGTTTACTTCGAGCATCTGGCCTGTAGAAATTTCACTGATCATCATCAGATATGGATTATTATTAAAAGCTGATTTGAATTTTATCTGATTTCTGAGAAGTTCCGCGTCTGTTTTCTTTCGTTCGGTAACATCAGTAAATAATGCTGCAAAATACCCGGGACGCGGACAGTATATGTTTGTTTCATAATATTTATCCAATTCAACTGAATAATTTGTATAATGCATGGATTTCCCTGTTATAGCGACTTCCCCGAACTTGTCAATCCATGACTTCTCGGTTTTTGGAAATAATTCCAGGGCAGTGCGGTTTATCAAGTCTTCTGCTTTCATGCCCAGTCGCTGTAAAAAAATCGAATTAGCTTCCAGAAACTGATAATCTGCAGGTTCGCCTTTTTCATTTAGGATGATTTTGTGAAGTGCAAATGCATCATTCATGTTTTCAAAAAGATTCCTGAACTTTTCTTCACTTTCCCGGAGCTTCTCTTCAGCGGATTTCCTTTCAGAAATATCGCGGTATATGGATTGATACGATCCGTCTGGCATCATTTTGGAACGCATTTCAATTGTTGCTATAATTCCATCCGGACGTATTAGTGAGCGTTCACTTATTACTGTTTCGCCTTTCTGCAGCAGATCAAACCGCAGAGGATTTTTTTCAATACTTTCTTTCGTAAAGGGTAAAAGACTTACATGCTTTCCAATAAAATCTTCCCTTTTCATGCGGAGAATTTCGCACATGCACTCATTGGCATCAGTTATAATACCTTCATTTGAGCCAAGTAGGATTCCGTCAACAGCCAGATCAATAAGAACCCGGTAACGGTTTTCACTATTTAGAAGTGTTTCTTCAGCTATCTTCCGCTCTGCAAGTTCATTTTTTACTTTTTCATGAGCTTCAAAAAGTTTAAAGGCCATTTTAATTGAAGCATCGAGAATAATGCCCAATGAATTTTTTACAACATATCCATAGGATGTTATTTTTTCCATTTTATGAATGAATTCCGGTTCTGTGTGGCTTGATAAAAATACAACAGGAACATTGTGTTTTTTTAAAATTATCTCGGCTGTTTCTGTACCATCAATGCCCTTCCCGAGATCAATATCAACCAGGATTAAATCGATATTTTTATTATTGAAGATTTCAATCGCTTTTTCTCCTGTATGGGCAGAGAGAACATTATATCCGAATTTTTCCAAAGCCAGCTTCTGGGATATAGCAATAATTGCTTCGTCTTCTACAAGGAGTATTGTTTTGTTATTGTTTGCTTTCATAATTTTTTATCACTTATAAAGCATATTATTTAATCGTCTTTTTAGTTTACCATCAAACTATATTGAACAGCGTGTAAAAGAATTTTTTTTATTTATCCGCTGATAATTTTATCAATTCTTTCCTGAATCTGGGTAATATCAATAGGTTTTGTTATAAAATCATTCATGCCGGCATCAATGCCGTCTTTTTTAATATCAGCAACGGCATGTGCGGTCATTGCCAATATGAAGATATCTTTATTTTCATTGCCGCTTTCGCCTCTTCGGATTCGTTTTGTAGCATCAATTCCGTCCATTACCGGCATTTCAATATCCATGAATACAATGTCAAATTTATGGATATTGATTAAATTCAGTGCTTCAAGCCCGTTGCGTGCAACTGTTACGCTATGGCCGAGTTTTTTTAACACTGTAGATTCGAGCACAATATTTGTTTCGTTATCCTCTGCAAGTAATATATTTAAATGTTTTATTTTCATGTTATTAGAATCCTGTTTGTTTGTATCTATTTTTATTTTTACTGAAGATATGATTTTTTTTGCTGTAAACCAGAAAATGAATTCACTTCCATTACCATGTTCGCTTTTAACAATAATGTCGCCATCCATAAGTTTGACAAGTTCTTTAACGATGGATAAACCAAGACCTGTTCCTCCGTATTTTCTTGTGATGCTGATATTTGACTGATGAAATTTAGAGAAAATTAAAACCTGTTTGTCTTTTGGAATGCCGCAGCCGGTATCTGATACAGATATTTCAATTGCAGAAAAATTCTCATCAGTTTTAAAGTCTTTTTTCAATGAAGCTCTGATTGCAATTGATCCCTTTTCGGTAAATTTCAGGGAATTGCTTACAAGATTTATTAATATCTGGCGGAGACGGAGTTCGTCTCCTGAAATGCGGACAGGGAGTTCATCTGAAATATCGAGTATTAATATCAGACCCTTTTTTTTAATTTCAAATTGATACATATTTTCAACTGCATGAAAAATATTTTTCAGGTGAAATTCTCGCTGCTCGAGTATCATGTTTCCGCTTTCAATTTTTGAAAAATCAAGTATATCATTGATTATCTGTAAAAGGTGATTCCCTGATTTTTTTACTGTTAAAAGATAATCATGAAGTTCTTTCTCATCAGATGTCATAAGTGCAAGGTCGGTCATGCCAATGATCGCATTCATTGGAGTGCGTATCTCATGGCTCATGTTTGAAAGGAACGATGATTTTGCCTCATTCGCTTCTTTTTCTTTCTGGCGCAGTATGTCTGATTCCTGAATGGCTGTTATTAGCTTGTCTTCAACCTGCTTGCGCGTTATAAACATCCCAACCTGATTTGCAAAGAGAACTGCAAGCCCGATGTTGCGGATTGTTTTGTCTTTCTCGAAAATTAATGTAATATCACCTATAGCATTATTATACTTGGATATTACTATTACAGAAACTTTGCCTATATTAAATGTTTTTTCAATAAGTTCTGAAATTTTTCTATTTATAACCGTACCTGTAAGATCATGCAGAGAATCGAAGTGAGTTACATTTTGATTTTTAATTTTAGCTTCTCTTGCAGGATCGTATTTCCATTTTTTTTTAACTATTTCAAATCCTAATATGGAAGATATTTTATGAAGTTTTTCGTTCATTCCTGAAAGTGCTACAGTCGTAAAATCGAGACCATTCTCATCGAACAGATTAAAAGATGCATATTTTGCTCCTGTAATCTCGACAAATGTATCAGCTATTTTTTCATACTCAACATCGCCCGGAGTGGGATCAATAAGGGTTGTGCTTGCACTGAGCACCTGTTTTAAAATATTTTCATTTTCAAGCATGGAATTTTCAATACGCTTAAGCCATGAAATATCGCTTAATGTTGCAACAAGATAATTAACTGAGATGTCTGCGTTGCGTACGCATCCTACACCCAGCGTTCCCCATATAATGGTTTTATCTTTACGGATAAAACGTTTATCAATGGAATAAAAATCAATCTTTCCGGAAAGAATATTTTTGAACTGCTCAATATCTAAATTAAGATCATCCGGGTATGTAAGCTCTGTCCAGGTAAGTTTTTTCATTTCATTTTCAGAGTAGCCTAACATCCGGCAGAACTGGCTGTTTAATTCAATCCATGCTTTATCCGGTGAAGTTATGGCAATACCTATTAAAGGAATATTAAAGTAGCTCTGAAAACGGTTTTCCCTTTCAAGCATTGCTTCTTTAGTAAGCCTGCTTTCGGTTTCAGCAAGCTTGCGTTCAGTGATATCAATTATATAATTCAGGGAAGCGGGCTTGTCTTTCCAGGTAATGCGGGTTGATGTTATTTCAACCCATCTTATATCACCGTTTCCATGGATTATTCTGAAAGGGTAATTTGATTCTACTTTTTCACCTTTGAGCCTTTTTGTATAGCGTCCAATTACAAGTTCTTTATCATCCGGGTGAATAAATGATGTAAAGGGCTCTGAAATTAAAGTTTCAGGCGAATGGCCGAAGCTTTTTTCAATTGAGCTGTTGAAAATTTTAATCTGATTGTCCTGGGCGATAAAGATTCCAATTGAGGCATTCTCAAATAAAAGGCGGTATTCCTCCTCTTTTTCCTGCTCTTTGGCTCTGGCTTTAAAAAGCTTGAATGCCATTTTTATGGAAGCATCGAGTACTGTGCTGCTCGAATTTTTTACTACATATCCGTATGATGTTATCTTTTCTGTTTTCTCTACAATCTCAGGTTCCGTGTGGCTTGATAAAAAAACTACAGGGATATTCCTGACGCTTAAGATTATTAAAGCAGCTTCTGTTCCGTCTATACCATCGCCAAGATCAATATCCATGAGTATGAGATTTATGTTTTTATTGCTTATTGCAGTATCAATGGCTTTTTCACCTGTATCAACTGTTTCAACATTGTAGCCGAATTTCTGCAGGATTTTAGATGTAAGCTTTGTAGTGACAGCTTCATCTTCTACAAGGAGAATTGTTTTTTTATCTTGTTCTTTCATATCTTTTAATTGCGAATTCTCGTGAATGTTCGCGAACAAAAGCTGATAATTTTTATATGATTTAATCTGCGTCAATCAGCATTATCTGATGATTTAAGCATACCGCGATTAAAAAGTCACTAAAAAAATTGAAATGTGGGGAAGATTTATTTATGGGGAGCTTTGGGAATATAACCGGTTTTAAAATACAACTTTATCACTGCCGGCATATTACCCGGTGATTTTTTTTATAAATCAATTTTTCTTTTTAAGCACTCGAATCAATTCGTTCTGCAGTTCCTGCTTGCCATATGGTTTCTGGATGAATCCTGCCAGTCCTTTACCTGCAAAACGTTCAGTGGCTGCTTTTTCGCTGTATCCGCTTGAAAGAATTACTTTTACATCGGAGTAAATTTCTTTCAGGAAATTAAAAGTTGCAGCTCCATCCATTTTCGGCATGGTAAGGTCAAGGATAACACAGGCGATTTCGCTATTATGTTTCCGGAAAACTTCAATGGCTTCTTTCCCATCCGATGCTGTCAGTACTGAATAACCGAAGCGGCTTACAAGGCTGGTGCATAGTTTCAGTATAGCCTTGTCATCATCGACAATCAGAATCAAGCCTGAAGGTGATGTTGGTTCAATACAGTCCGGAGTTTTTTTCTTTTTTGTGTCAGTATCAATGGACGCGGAAGCATCTTCTTTTATAACCGGTAAAAGAACCCGGATGCTTGTACCTTGATTTAATATGCTTTCAACCAGAATTGCTCCATCGTGACTTTTAATGATCCCTTGTAAAGCTGCCATCCCAAGGCCTCTTCCTGAAATCTTAGTTGTATAAAAAGGATCAAAGAGCTTATTCAGCGTTTCATCATTCATTCCGCATCCTGTATCAGTCACTTCCAGGTATATAAATTTTCCGAGAGCAGGCTTTTTTTCAATCCGGCTCTGTGCCAGAAAAGCTTCATCGCAGATCTGAACGCCTGTTGAAAGGGTAATTATTCCCTCTGAATCTCCGATAGCTTCGGCTGCATTTGTTATTAAATTCATTATAACCTGCTGTATCTGGCTTGAATCAGCCAAAACGTGCGGAATATCAGCATTGAGATGCAGGCTCATGGTTATGGTTCTGGGAATGGAGCTTCTGAATATGTAAAAGTTTTCCTGAACAAGTTCGCTGATATTCAAACCTTCAATGACAAATCCTCCCTTTCCTGAATAAGCCAGCATCTGACGGGTCAAGGCAGCTGACTTTCTGGAAGCATTAAAAGCGCTTTCAAGAAAAGGACGTGCGTTGGAAGCTGGAGAAATTTCTTCCATAGCCAGTTCAATGTTTCCGAGTATAGTTCCCAGCAGATTATTAAAATCATGAGCAATGCCGCCCGCGAGCAAGCCGAGGCTTTCGAGCTTCTGTGCGTGAAGCAGGTGCCGTTCCATCTCGAGACGTTTTTCCTCTGCCAGTCTGCGCCCGGTAATATCCCTGTCTGCACCGCGATATCCGGTGATTTCACAGTTTTTATCAAATATCGGATCTGCGTTACTTTCTAAATAGCGATAACTTCCGTCCTTGTGTCTCCAGCGCAAAACCCATCCGCGCCAGCCTTTTTTTGAAGCAATATATACCGGTAAATTCGTCTCGACATCTTTCCTGTCATCCGGATGGATAAAATGCAAAGTGCCTTTCTCAATCATTTCTTCAATATCAATACCAAGTATTTCATTAATTTTCGGGTTTGAGAATGTATGCTTTCCGTTAATGTCAATTTCCCATATCCATTCTGTGGTTGTATTTACGATCGAGCGGTATTTTTCCTCGCTATCCCTAAGTTTGTCATCAGCAAGTTTGCTGTCAGTGATATCGGTGGTATACCCTGAAAGGTAGCGGGGCTTTCCTTCAATATGAATCGGGAATTTAATTGTAGAATAAACCCGGCCGTTAAATTCTTCTTCAACTGTTATCTGTTTCCCTTCTTTTAAAATGCGGAGATCATCTGCGACCATTGATTTTGCAAGCTCGGATGGAAATAATTCATCCATCGTTTTACCGAGTAAGTCCTTAATCGGTTTTCCCAGCATTTTTTCATAATTACTGCTTAACCGTAGAGGTCTGATATTATTATCTTTGAAAAAAACATAAATAGGGCTATTGTCCATGAACTGTTTGAATATTTCTTCGTTTTCTTTTAAGGCTGTTTCTGTTCGAAGACGCAATAAAGCTCCACCGATTTGAAACGCTATAATTTCAAGCGATTTGCGCGTGTCTGGCGGTATTGAATCATCATTGTGTGATGCCAGATTGATGACAGCAATTAATTGACCCTGGCTTATTATAGGGATAATGCATAAAGTGCATAATCCTTCATTTATGAGGATTTCATCTCTATTAGGGAAAATGTCAGAATATTTTCCATATATAGATTTACCTGCCAGGACCATTCGAACCGTATGGGAGTCTGCACTAAAGTGAGTAACATGCGAAGCGAATTCTTCTGAGAGCCCGCGATGCGTTACCATGGTAATTGACCCGTCGGCCGGATCAGCCAGGTAGACGCAGGCACTGTCAATACATTCCAGCTGTAATACTGTATTTAATACTTTTTCCAGCCCCTGTTTTAAACTATTGCAGGCATTCAGATCTATAAGCAGTTCACGCTGGATTTTCAGCATTTTTTCTGTGTGTCTGGTCCCGGTTATATCAGTAAGTACTATTCTGCACACAGGCAAATCGCTGTCATTTTGCCCTGAGTTTGCATGCACGCCGGGACGAGGTGCTGCAAGATCCTGCACGTAAGATGTCATGAGATAAGCCCAGAAAAATGTTCCATCATGACACCACATTCTTATTTCATACGCCTGCGTTTTTCCTGTTTCAACGAGCATTTTGCGGTTCAGATAATAAGTGTCCTGGTCCTCTTTGAAAATAAATCTGGTGATCGGCTGTTTGATAAGAGACCCCCGGGGCACGCCCAGCATTGCTGCAGCAGTAAAGTTAGCCTCCAGTATAAGTCCCTTGTCGCTGAGAGTGCAATAGCCCACAGGTGCCATATCATAAAGATCAAAATAACGCGCCCGAGCAGCATCAATTTCAGCATTTGTTCTTCGGAGCTCCTCATTCTGCATCTCCAGCTCAACCTGATGTACGCGCAGCTCGTGAAGTAATTCCTGCTCATCTTTTTTGGATAAGGAAACGTGACAATTATTCAATTCCTCCTGTCGTACTTTTTTTTCAGCAGACCTGCGCAGGTCTGCTGCTTGTTCAGAAAGTACATTTGCTTTTTTCATTTCACATTTCCTTCCTTCATGCGGTCAGTTTTTGATTCTATTGCACGTTCAGTTGTTGAAATCGCATACATTTCTCCTGTGTCATTGAGCAATGCGGTAGAAACCATTGATATATCAAGAACTGTGCCGTCTTTAGCAATCCGTTGTGTACGGTACGGCTCAAGAATATCAGCAAGGCTGAGCTGATGCACCATAGCTAATGCTTTCTCCCTTAGATCTTCAGGAATCAGATTGCGGACATTCATTAAAAGCGCCTCGGATTCTATCCAGCCGTACATCCTTACCGCACCCGGGTTCCAGGCAATAATGCGGCCATCGAGGTCCTGCACTGTGATGGCATCGTGCGCATCCCGGACAACTACAGCCAGCCGGAGCAGGTCGTTGGCTTTGCGCAGCTCTTCCTCGGCTCTCTTGCGTTCGGTTATGTCTCGTATATCACATTGAATTACCTTATGATTCTCTACTGAATATACATTACTTATGAACTCAACTTCAATTTGTCTGCCGTCTGCAGTTTCAAGCGGCAGATCTTCATAACGGATATATTCCTTCTTCTGTAATTCTAAAAAGTTTTCCCTGTTTGCGGCAATGTCCTTGAATAATCCAATCTCCCAGATTGCTTTTTCAATAAATTGCTCCTGTGAATATCCGAGCATTTTTATCAGAAACGGATTAACATTCATGATTTTTCCGGTTTCTGCATCGAGGATCAGCATGCCAACCTGGGCACTTTCAAAAAGGCGGCGATAGCGTATTTCTGAAATGATCAATTTTTCCTTAGCCCGTTTCATTTCAGTGATATCAACAAAAGTGATTACTGCCCCTTCAATAACATTATCAAGCGTACGATAAGGCAGTATGCGCATTGTATACCACGCGCCAGCTGTTGTTTGAACTTCTATCTCTCTGGGTGCCAGAGTGTTAAGTACAGATTGAACGTCCTCCACAAGGCGATCGTATCCCACCAGTCTGGAAACTATGTGGCCTACCGGTCTTCCCTCATCGCTCAGGATCAGATTGATGATTCTGGTTACTGATGGCGTGAAGCGTAAAATGCGTAAAGAGTGATCTACAAAAACAGTGCCGATTCCGGTACCTGCCAGCAGATTGTTCATGTCATTATTGGCACGCGACAGATCGACCACCTTGTTCTGCAGTTCAACATTGACCGTGGCCAGTTCTTCATTGACTGACTGCAGTTCCTCTTTGGATGTTTCCATTTCCTCATTAGTGGACTGCAGCTCTTCGTTAACTGACTGCATTTCCTCGTTTGATGACTGCAGCTCTTCATTGGATGACTCAATCTGTTCATTTACAGCCTGGAGATGCTCCTCTTTTGCTCTCAATTCCTGTTTGAGAGCAATAATGCGCTCGTCTGTATCCAATTCTGCCGGGTTTCTTATTTCTGAAATTGAATTTAACCGGGTTTGATCAGATGTAAATGGTGATGCTTCTTCAAGAAGTATCAGATATAAAGGGGTATCGAGCGTCATGGCCGGGCCTGCTGCTACAGGGCGTATTGTTAAATTGACTGTTGTAAAATCGCCATTTGTTTTAACATGCAGGCCAAAGCTGCGTACTATCTCCTTTGTGCTCACGGATTTGTGCAGAGCAGTGGTCATCTCGCGCCGCAGCCCTTCACGGGCCATTTTTAAAATGTTATTGATACCGGCTTCACCCTGAGCAGGTTCCAGAAACATTCCTGTACGTCCATGGAGGTAAAGAATGCTTCCACTGGCATTAACGAGCGCACTGGCAGGGACGACCTGCTGTAAGAGAGCCTGTTCGGTAAGATCGCGCAGAGGCAGTCTTGCGGGAAATGTCTTCTTTTCAGCAGCACGCGGAAATATTTTATCCCTTACAGGCATTGGCGGAACAAAACGGTTTAAAGCTGCGTTTTGTTTATTTCCTTTATTATTTATGATCTGAAACTCTTCTTTTTTCTGAAACAGTTTCAATTTACGGTCAAGAGCATTAAACAGATCATCAAAACCGCCTACTGTTTCAGAAGTTCCCAGGAAAAGTATACCGCCGGTATTTAGTGAGTAGTGAAACAGAGGGATGAGTTTTTTCTGTAAATTACTGTCCATGTAAATCATAAGATTACGGCAGCTTATCAGGTCGAGTCTCGAGAAGGGCGGATCTTTGATAACGTCCTGCTCGGAAAAAATCAGCATATCGCGGATGTTTTTATGGATGCGGTACGCGATGCTGTCCGGCTCAGCTGTAAAAAACCGGGCCAGTCTTTCCGGCGAAACGTCAGCTGCAATGCTGGCAGGATATAAACCTGCACGTGCAGTGATAATTGCCTGGCTGTCTATGTCTGTAGCGAAAATCTGTATTCTGTAGTTTAGTTTCAGTACATCTATGTGCTCCTGCAGAAGTATTGCAATTGAATAAGCCTCTTCGCCGGTGGAACATCCCGGCGACCATACGCGAATTATTTCACCATCAGCTTTGCCGGCAAAAAGTTTCAGTATAATCTGGTCACCCAGTGCCTGGAAGGCGTCAGGATCGCGGAAAAAACTGGTTACGCCGATTAAAAGATCGCGAAAAAGCGCTTCCACCTCAGTTGGTGTCTGCTGCAGGTATTTTACATAGCTGTCTATTGTATCAACCTGATGGACAGCCATGCGGCGTTCTATCCGGCGATGAAGGGTGCTTGGCTTATATTGTGAAAAATCGTGACCTGTCTGTGCCCGTAAAAGTATAAATATTTTTTTCATCGAATTTTCGACATTAGGTGCAGCTTCATTGGATTTCGGTATAGGTTTCCGGAAAGCATGCAGTACATATGCAATGAGCTGCATTGGCATTTCAACAGGAGGAAGTATATAATCTACCAGGCCGGTTGCGATGGCGCTGCGGGGCATGCCGTCGTATTTGATATTATCCGGGTTCTGTACCATGACCATGCCGCCTTCCGCTTTTATGGCACGAACCCCAATAGAACCGTCGTTGCCGGTTCCGGAAAGCACAATACAGATAGCCCGTTCATGCTGATCCTGCGCAAGAGAACGGAAGAAGAAGTCAATCGGCAGACGATGACCGCGGGGCGCTGAAGGTTCAAGCAATTGGAGCGTACCGTTAAGAAATGCCATATCACGACCAGGAGGAATAATATAGGTACAGTTAGGTTTTACCTTTATTCCATCCTCAACTTCAAAGACCTGCATGCGTGTATAACGCCTGATTAGATCAGTGAGTATGCTTTTGTGATCCGGGTCCAGGTGCTGCACCAGCACAAATGCCATATCCGGTTCAATGTTTTCGGGCATGCCTGAGAAGAATGCTTCAAAAGCTGCAAGCCCGCCTGCAGATGCGCCGATACCTATGATGGGAAATCCTTTTTTAAATGTATATTCTATTTTTTTATCATCAGCTGATTCTTTACCTGTTAAAACATTATTTGTTTTCGCAGGTTTCTTTTTTTTGTCGGATGTTTTTTCTTTTCCAGGGATTTGTTTTATTTTTTTCATAATAGATCATTTTCTCCAGTTAATTTCAATTGTTACGGCAGATTCATGCAATAGACCTGGAAGATTATTATGGATCAATTGTAATCATTTCATTCTATTTTAGTCTCGCGTAATTGAAAAATCAATAAAAAATTAATTAATGAAAAATATAAAATAGTCTGCACTCGTTAAATGAGGAATTATTCAATAAATTAATTATGGAATGTTTTCTTTATATTATACAACCTTAAAATTAAAATTCTGCAGCAGCGCCTGCAGTTCAGGAATTTCATCAGTTGATTGATTATCGCAGATATATTGATTTCTTATGGTGAGTATTTCTTCCTGAATGGCAAAAAAAGCATCAACTAAATCCGGATCAAAGTGCGTTCCCTTTCCTTCTGTAATAATGGAAAAAGATTTTTCCATAGAGAACGGTTCCTTGTATGAACGCCTGGAGGTCAGGGAGTCGAATACATCTGCGAGTGTGGTTATACGGGCAGAGATTGGAATCTCTTTTCCCTTCAGGCCATTTGGATATCCGCTTCCATCCCAGTTCTCGTGGTGGCACCTTGCTATAGTCTCGGCTATGCTAATGAATTCAGCGTTAGAGCCTTTTAGAATCTTGGAGCCGATTGCAGTATGATGCTTCATGATTTCCCACTCCATCTGGTCAAGCTTTGATGGTTTCACAAGTATCTGGTCGGGTATGCCTATCTTGCCCAGATCATGCATGGGTGCTGCATAAAGAATGGATTCAACTGTGCTTTCGTCAAGTCCAATGTGGCGGGCTATGGCAGCGGCATATCGGCTGACGCGCTTGATATGCGCCCCTGTATCCTTGTCCCTGTATTCAGATGCAACCGACAGGCGGTAAATTGTCTCAAGTGAAGCTTCTTTAATTCTTTCCAGTGCATTTTTTAATTCCTCGGTCCTTTTGGCTACTTCTGACTCAAGTTCTTCACGGTAATTATTTAGAAGATCGTTGTAGGCTTTTACCTTTAATAAAGACTTGACCCGGGCAATCAGCTCAATTTTATCAAAAGGCTTTGAAATAAAATCATCACAACCTGCTTCAATTCCCTTAATGCGATCCTCTGTTTCCCGTAATGCAGTCAGCAGTATTATCGGGAGCAGCCGGTGCTCTGCATTTTGTCTGATCCTGCGTGCAACTTCAAAACCATTCAATCCGGGCATCATTACATCCAGCAGAACAAGATCGATTTGATTTGCTGAAAGTTTTTCCAGCGCTTCTTCTCCGGTTAATGCCTGAATAATTTCATATCCAAGCGGGAGAAGATGAGCTTCAAGAAGTTCAATATTCTGTATCTGGTCATCAACAACCAGAATTACTGATGTGTCTTTCATATTTTATTTCCTTTGTTTCCTGTATAAATAATTATTTCCAGGATATAACTTTGAGTATTTTAAATATGAATATTCAGTCTTTTCTGAATAGCTGATAACGAGCACGTCCAGTCTGTTTTGCCTTATACATGGCTATATCAGCATTTTTCATCAGAATAACTTCTTCAGTTCCATTATCAGGGTATTCAGCTATGCCGATGCTTGTTGTTACAATGAGTTGATGTGTGTTATAAATGACAGGCTCGCAAAATCTGTCTATGATTTTCTGGGCAATCTGTACCGCATCCTCTATTGTTTCGAGGCCGGATAGGATCAGTGCAAACTCATCACCGCCGAAACGCGCAACAGTATCACCTTTCCTTAGAATTTCAGAAAGCCGTTCTGCTGTTGTTTTAAGGATGATATCGCCTGCATCATGGCCGAGTGTATCATTTACATTTTTGAAATTGTCGAGATCAAGTATCATAAGTCCTGCTTTTTTATTGTTTCTTTTGGAATGAGCCAGGGCAATGTTCAATCGGTCGGAAAATAGTTTCCTGTTTGGAAGCCCTGTCAGGTCATCATGATAAGCCATAAACTGGATCTTTTCTTCCAGCTGTTTCCGTTCAGTGATGTCCTCAATGGATAGAAGAATTATCCGTTCCTTTCCCATTACTCTATTAATTTGACGGGCATTTAACAGCATTATGCGTTTGCCGATGGTTGTAAAATCATGTTCAACTTCATAATTATCAAATGTTGTCTTTTGAGGAAGGATAGTTTCCAGAAGCTCCCTGAGTACCGGGATATCCCACTGTTTGTTGCCAAGATCATAGATCAGATGCCCTATAGTCTGTTCCGGGTTTACTTTAAAAACATCATAGAATGAGCGGCTGACTTTAACTACTCTTAAATTCTGATCAAGAACGATTAAGGGTTCACGTACTGTATTGATGATGCTTTCTGCATATTCCAGCGCATCATCTGCTGATTTTTTGGTAACCTGCAGCTCTTCCCTGTAATTACTCAACATGTCATTGTATGCTTTTACTTTTAAAAGGGATTGAATGCGGGCTAATAGCTCCAGTTTTTCAATTGGTTTTGAAATAAAATCATCACAACCGGCTTCAATTCCCTTTATACGATCCGCTGTTTCCCGCAAGGAAGTTAGCAGAATTACAGGAAGCAGCCGATGTGACGGATCAAGTCTGACTTTTTGAATAACTTCAAAACCATTCATGTCGGGCATCATTATGTCCAATAGAATTAAATCAATTTTATTGCCGGAAAGTTTCTCAAGCGCTTCTTCACCGCTTGAAGCCGTGATAATTTTATAGCCCTCCGGAACAAGATATGCTTCGAGAAGATCTACGTTCTGAATCTGATCATCAACAACTAAGATTGTCTGATTGGGTTTCATTTTTTTACACTACTCTATATCTACACAAATTATGCAGACATCATCCTCAAATTCATCGCAGCCCCTGAAGTCAACAAGGTCCTGGAATAATCCATTAATAAACATCCCTGCCGGTTTATTGAAATGTGTCCGGAATGAACCGGGTAATGTTTTATTTTCAAAGTTTTTTTCTTCGTAATATTTTTTGTCATTGATATCAATTGCTTCAGTCAGACCGTCCGTATATAAAATCAGCTTGCTTCCTTTTTTCAGTACAATCGTTTCATTGATAAATTCTTTCTTCAAAGCTTTTAATTCCGTGTTATTCATAACTGCTAATGGTGGTGCATGGCTTTTAATATTCAGATATTCCATATTTTCATTGTTGAGAATATACGGGGGATTATGGCCTGCGCTTGAATAAATAAATTCTCTTGTGTCCGGGTTGTAGATTCCATAAAAAGCTGTTATAAAATTATCAGCGGATTGATTGATAAGAATATTGTTAAGAATTTCAAGAACACTCGACGGACTGTTGTAGAAAGAAGAAAATTGAAGAATAGAACTTTTTACCATTGCAGTTATAAAGGCTGCAGGGACGCCATGACCGGAAACATCACTGATAAAAATTCCTATGCTGCCATTGCCGGTAATCCGGATAAAATCAAAAAAGTCTCCTCCAACCTTCTCCATGGGTTTGTACTGAAACGATATATATGCAGCAGGTGTTTTGTCCGGTATGAAGCATTTCTTGATGCTTCTTGCCATATCCAGATCATCTTCCATGATTTTATTGCGTTTTTTTAATTTATCTTTTTCATTCTCCAGCTCCTCAGTCCTTTCTTTCACCTTTTTTTCCAGACCTGCATTTATATCAGCCAGTTCTTCAGTCCTTGATGCCACCTCGGACTCCAGCTCTTTTCTGTAATTGCTCAGCAGGTCGTTATATGCTTTAACTTTTACAAGCGACCGAACCCTGGCTATAAGCTCCATCCTGTCAACAGGCTTTGAAATAAAATCATCGCAGCCTGATTCAATTCCCTTTATTCGATCTGATGTTTCACGCAATGCGGTAATCAGGATTATTGGAAGCAGCTTGTATGCAGGTTCAAGCCTGATTTTTCGCATAACTTCAAAACCATCCATGCCCGGCATCATGATATCCAGCAGAATCAGATCTATTTGATTGCTGGAAAGCTTATCAAGCGCTTCTTTTCCTGTTACAGCAGTAATGATGTCATAACCCTGCGGTACAAGATATGCTTCAAGAAGCTCAATGTTCTGAATCTGGTCGTCAACAATCAGGATTATTGGTTTATCTTTCATCATCAATCTCTATTAATTTTTTTTTAAATATTGCTTATTTGAAAATTTACTTAATAAATTTTTTGATTTCTTCTGCAAAAGTGCGTGTGTTTATAGGCTTTCCAATGAATCCGCTGTTTGTTACTGTGCTTATCTCCTCTCTGCCGCCTGCCATAACTGATGCCGTAACAAAAACAATGGGAATATCACATGTCTTTTTGTCGAGACGAAGTATTCTTGCAGCTTCGATGCCGCTCAAGTCCGGAAGCCGTACATCCATCAGTATAATATCCGGTTTTTCTTTTATGGCGATTGCAATACCAATGGAAGCATTTTCAGCTTCAAATACTTCAAATCCGGCGACCTCTAAAAGATCTTTTTCCAGCATAAGATTTTTTCCGTCATCATCGACAACCAATGCTCTCTTTTTCATGTCAAGCCACCCCGATGAATGAAATTGGAAGAGTAAAACGGACAGAGGTCCCTCTATCCAGCCCATCTGATTCTACAGAAAACTTTCCGCCGTGCAGTTCGGCCATCTTTTTGGAAAGCGGCAGGCCGAGACCTGTTCCCTCTGTTACTCTGGAATAGGGTGTATCAACACGGAAAAAACCTTCAAAAATTTTTTCTTTATTTTCAGATGCGATACCGATACCGGTATCCCACACAGTTATTTCTACCTCTGTTTCCAGTTTCCCGGCACGCATTCCTATTTTGCCGCCTTCAGGAGTGAATTTAACAGCGTTTGAAAGCAGATTATACATTATTTCTTTTACCTTGAGCTCATCCGCCTCAATATCCGGCAGATCATCGGCTATCTCAAGCACCATCTCAATTTTCTTTTTACTGACCATATCCGCAAACAGCATTGAAATTTCATTTAAAAGATTTTTCATTGGCAGGCTGGATAATGTCAGCTTCATCTTTCCAGCTTCAACTTTTGCCATATCGAGTATCTGGTTTATCAGCAAGAGCAGGTGTTTTCCGCTTGTTAAAACATTATTAACATATTTTTTCTGTTTATCATTAAGCGGCCCGAACGTTTCGTCTGATAAAACCTCAGAAAAACCATTAATCGAATTAAGCGGGGTCCTGAGCTCATGCGACATGTTGGCCAGAAATTCCGACTTGGCGCGGGCTGCTCTTTTTAATTCCGCAGCCAGATCATTTAATTCGTCATGGGCTTTTTCCAGCCCGGCTTCTATTTCCTTGCGCTCGGTGATGTCCTCGATTGCGAGGAGGATTGTCCGTTCTTTGCCTGATACTCTTTGAATCTGCCGGGCATTCAAAAGCATTATGCGCTTGCCTATGGTTGTAAAATCGTGCTCAACTTCGTAGTTGTCAAAAGTAGCCTTTTGAGGCAGGATTGTTTCAAGCAGTTCCCTGAGTTTAGGTATATTCCACTGTTTGTTACCAAGATCATAAATAAGCTGCCCTACAGTTTCTTCAGGTTTTACCTTAAAGAATTCATAGAAGGAGCGGCTGGCAGTGACAACTCTTAAATCCTGATCCATAGAAATCAGAGGTTCACGTACAGTGTTGATGACGCTTTCTGCGAATTCACTGATTTCATCTGCAGTCTTTTTAATAACTTCCAGTTCTTTACGGGTTTTTTCCAGCCCGTTTTCTATCTCCCTGCGTTCGGTGATGTCCTCTATAGCAAGAAGGATTATCCGTTCTTTGCCTGACATCCTCTGAATCTGCCTGGCGTTTAAAAGCATTATTCGCCTGCCAATGGTTGTAAAATCGTGTTCAACTTCATAGTTGTCAAAGCTTGCTTTTTGAGGCAGGATGGTTTCCAGGAGTTCCCGCAGCTTAGGAATGTTCCACTGTTTATTTCCCAGATCATAAATAAGCTGCCCTACAGTTTCTTCGGGTTTTACCTTAAAGACTTCATAGAAGGAACGGCTTACAGTGACTACCCTTAAATCCTGATCAAGTGAGATCAATGGTTCACGCACTGTATTGATGATGCTCTCGGCATATTCACGGGATTCATCTTCTGATATTTTAGTAACTTCCAGTTCTTTACGGGTTTTTTCCAGCCCGTTTTCTATTTCCCTGCGTTCGGAGATGTCTTCAATTGCAAGGAGTATTATCCTTTCTTTCCCCATCACTCTTTGAATCTGTCTTGCATTTAAAAGCATTATGCGTTTGCCGATAGTGGCAAAATCGTGCTCAACTTCATAGTTGTCAAAGGTGGCTTTCTGCGGAAGTATGGTTTCCAGCAGTTCACGCAGCTTGGGGATGTCCCACTGCTTATTTCCAAGGTCGTAGATAAGCTGCCCAACAGTCTCTTTGGGGTTAACTTTAAAGACTTCATAGAAGGATCTGCTGGCTGTGACCACCCTTAAATCCTGGTCCAGTACGATTAATGGTTCACGCACAGTGTCAATAATACTTTCGGAGTATTCGCGCGCTTCATCTTCAATCATTTTAATTGATTCAAGCTCTTTATAATAGGCCTTTTTCATGTCTCCGGCGGATGCGCCAATGCCCATTATAGGTGGTTCAGCTTTTGTAGTACCTTTTATTTTTGTTTCCAGGCAGGGTTTTGTATCTGTCAAAACAGTTTTTTTGCTTGCAGGCTGATTTTTATTTTTCATTTGTTCCCTATTCACTTATCTTCTATTTTATAATATACATTTAGCAACCTCTTTGAAATAATTATACAGATCGATTTACAATTACAACATGGCTGACAGCTGCACCATTATCATTCTTTGTGAAAGCAGCATTAAGATATGCAGGAAATATTGTTCCGTCAGAACGCTTAATCCTGACTTCGCAAGATTGCATTTTGTGTGTATTCTGTATTTTTTTGCGGTATAGATAAAATATATCCTGATCTTCCTCTAATATAAAATCAGTCAATGGTTTACCTGCCAAATCAAGTACCCCTAAACACATCTGGTCAATAGCAGTAAGATTGGCCTTCAGTATGATACCTTTTTCACTGACAGTTAAATAAATAGCCGGAGCCAGATTATATAAATCAATATACTTTTCTTTCGATGCTTCGAGTTCTTCCAGCTTGTTGCAAAAATCATCATTCTGCATTTTTATTTCAATCTGATGCGTATGCAGGTCTTCTTCAGTTTGTATTTGCTCGGTTATGTCTTTTGTGAAACCAAGAAAACGATTAGCAGTGAGTTTTACAGCATCTACTGACCACCAGCGTGTTGAACCATTTTTATGCTTGAATTGCATATCTCCTTTTGATGCACCTGTTTCCAGCAATGTTTTAAATTGATCTAATCCAATATCTGAAGCTCCATCCGGCAGCAGATCAGGAATGGATAATAGTGTTAATTCTTCTTTGTTATATCCGGTGATTGAACAGGCAGCTTTGTTTACTTCCATGTAATGCCCTGTTTCATCAATAACAAATACGCCGTCTGGGGCATTTTCAACATAGCTGCGGTATTTTTCTTCGCTTTCGGCTATTTTTTCAAATGCATTAAAAAGTTTAAATGCCATTTTTATTGATGCATCGAGAACGGTACTTCCGGTATTTTTAACCACATATCCATAAGAT
Organism: uncultured Leptospirales bacterium; assembly: GCA_964529415.1. GTDB lineage: Bacteria > Spirochaetota > UBA4802 > UBA4802 > UBA5550 > CAYMPH01. Next base: position 128,748 of record CAZGWD010000008.1, read on the forward strand.
GTAATCTTTTCAGTTTTTTCTACAATATCAGGTTCAGTGTGGCTTGACAGAAAAACTACCGGGATATTTTGTGTTTTTAAAATTATTAAAGCAGCTTCAGTTCCGTCTATCCCGTTACCAAGGTCTATATCCATGAGAATTAGATTTATATTTTTATTAATTATAGCAGAATCAACAGCGTTCTGACCGGAATTGGCTGTAATAACATTATATCCGAATTTAAGTAAAGTTTTAGCTGTAACTACCGATGTAATAGTTTCATCTTCAACAAGGAGTATTGTTTTAATTTGATTATTCATCTCTCTTCTTATAGAATACCGGATTAAGAAGAGGAAGTCATTAAATAAATTCAATATATGGTGAATTGTTGATTAATAAGTTATAAAAAATAGAAAATTTAAGATATATCCCTCAAAATTGAATAAATCAGGAAGTTGATTCATTTTAAATTACAACTTTATCCCTGCCGGTTTTTTTTGCTTCATAAAGCCTTTCATCTGCTTTGCCGATTATATTTTCAAATGAAATGTTTTCAATGCTGAATTCCATATTGTCTGATATTCCGCAGCTGAAAGTGAATCTTATTTCTATATTTTTGAAAATGAAAGTTTTATTTCTGACAATATTCTGAATGCGCTCCATATTCAATTTAGTCTGTTCCCTGTTTGAATTCATTGTAACAATAATGAATTCCTCTCCGCCATAACGGCCGAGCAGATCGTAGGGCCTTAAATTATCGCTTATTATCCGGGTGAATTCTTTCAGTATGAAATCACCAGCCTGATGTCCGTGCCTGTCATTGATTTTTTTAAAATGGTCGAGATCAACAATGGAAATTGTAAAAATTTTATTTTCTCTTAAAAATTCCACGATAATAATTTCAAGCCTTTCAAAAATATATCTTCTGTTGTATGTATCTGTCAGCGGATCTCTGATGGAAATTTCTTTTATTTTTTCTTCAGCAAGTTTGCGTTCAGTGATATCCTGATGTGTCCCCTGCATCAGCAGTGGTTTGCCGTCATCACTCCGGAAAGTAACCTTTCCCCGGTCAAGAACCCATACCCAGGTGCCGTTTTTGTGCTTTATTCTCATTTCAAAGTCAAGATAGTCGAGCTCATCATGGAAATGCTTTTTCAGCAATTCATTGCACCTTGCAAGATCTTCCGGGTAAATGAATTCAGCCCAGCTTTCTATTGATAAAGGAGTAATTTCTTCAAGCGTGTATCCTATAATCTCGGCCCATCGGTTATTGATCAGTATTTCACCCCTTGGAATATTCCATTCCCACGTTCCGGCGTTGGTTCCCCTGATGATGCCTGCCAGACGCTGTTCGCTGTTCCGCAACTCCAGGGTACGTTCCTGTACGCGCTGATCAAGTGATTCGTTTATCTGACGCACTTCATTAAATTTTAAAGTCAGCGAATCTGCCATATGCCTGAAATTGCTTATTAGGTCGTTTGTATCTTTTATGCTGGTTTCAGGCCAGACAATTTCGCTGTTGCCTGATGCCAGCTTGAGTGGGAGATCTCGTGTGACAAGACGCAGTTTTTCAATTGTAGCAACAATTCTGCGGCTTAAAAATTCTGCAAGGGCCAGCGCAATTACAAGAATAAGCAGGAGCAGTATCAGTTTGTTGGAATAGCTATTATATAGCTTTTTCTGAAAAGGAGCTACCGGCTGTTCCAGAATAAGTTTCCATTCAGCAAGATCGCCTATTGATGTTTCGGATACATAGAATGATTTCAGCCATCGCTCTGAAGTTGGAGTATTGGAAAGCAGCGCAGGTACCCACTGGCTGATGCCTGTATCAAGATTATTAAGAGTGCCTTTGCCGCGTGCAAAATGAGACATTTCCTTCTGATCTTTGCGGTTTGTCATAATCACGTTTCCGTTTTTATCAATCAGAGTGTAGAGCATTGCATTCTGATCCGAGCTTTTTTCAAGCTGCTCCCGGATCTGTTCAAGACCGAGCACTCCGAAAACGTAACCGCTGTATTTCCCTTGAATGACAACAGGAGCAAGCATAGCTACAAGCGGTTTGGGCTTGTCAAATTTGCCTAAAACCACTTCCGAGAGCATTGGCTTCAAAGTCTGTCTAAGCTTCTGGATATACGGGCGGTCTGCGAAGTTTTTCCCCAGGTTGTTCTGTCCGAGTTCATCTATGAGCGGGAAGATTGCAGTGGTTATAGCATCTTTGTCCTGAAGTCCGATATAAATCAGATTTACATCGGACTTTTTTGCCTGCTCCAGATAAGGCTGCATTTCGATTGGAGATCTCGATGACGACATCACAGCCAGATTGATTATTGCAGACTTTCTGTTTATCACCCATCTCTCAAGAGTGTTTGTAAGGCGTCTGTTGTTCTGGATCAGCGAGGTGCGTATCTGGAGCTCCGTTTCAATAAAATCAGCTCTGCTTCCTGCTGCAAGCATTATCAGCGCAGAAATTAAAACAAATAAAGTCAGCATATTGTATATTATTTCACGGAATGATATCAGTGGTGTGCGGGTTCTGAGAGCAATAAAAGTATATATCAGACGTGCGATCAGTGCATTGACAATGCCGTTTACAGACATTATGGTCATTGCAATATAGGTGTTGCTGAATGGAGTCTTCATTACAAAGAGATAAAAAATAAAAGTCAGGGGCATTCCTATCAGAAACCAGTAGAGCGTATCAGCAAGCACCAGTCCCATCTTTCGGCGGTTTATAAGCCAGCTGACAGCAGTTACTTCCGCTGTAAGAATAATTACTGCATACGGGTGATTCCAGAGGATGTATGTTGAACATGCAATAACTGCAGCAGAAGAAACGCCACGGACTGATCCCAGATACTGCAGAGCAAGCATTGCAAAAATGCTGCCGAATATGAATTCTATATTAAGAAAAATGGAAAAATTAAAATAATTTCCTGCAATTCCCGCTGCTATAAGAACAAGAAATAACGGGATACTGTATTTTTTAATGAAGGGATTGTTTTCCATCAGAGCATTTTTCATGGTTTTTCCGTATCTTTATATAAATGTATTATCTGGTGAACATTAGTATACAGGTGTAAGATTTTTGCAATAATTTTGTTTAAAGGATTTTAAAACCAGACCTGAGATATCTGAACCGCAGATAAAGGCGCAGATAAGGAAAGATAGCACAGATGAAGGTGGACTTAAATAAAAGCATTAGTTTTTTATCAGCAGTGTTTATTTTATGCAGCAGGTAGACTTAATAATTTTGCTAACCTTAATTAAAATTTATTTTATAAAAATCTGGAATATGTATTGACATATGGCTATAAATATGTATATATTTTAAATATATGGAATTCGAATGGGATGAAAACAAAAATAAAGAAAACATATCAAAACATGGGGTGTCTTTTATTGAAGCTCAGGAAGCGTTTTTTGATGAAAAAAGAATTATAGCAGTTGATGTAAACCATAGTACTTTAAAAGAAAAAAGGTATTTTTGTTTCGGGAAAATTAATGATAAAATCATCACAGTACGTTTCACCATGAGATTAAATATAATTAGAATTTTTGGTGCTGGTTACTGGAGAGAGGGAAAAAACAAATATGAACAGAAATAATTTTAAAACAGCTCCTGATAAAATTTCAAAAGCCATTCTTTCTTCTGTAATAGTCGAAGATTTTCTTCCGCCACCAGAAAAATTGGTTCGAAAAGAGGAAAATTTAAAAATTACAATATCACTTAGCAAATCAAGTGTAGGTTTTTTTAAAGAGAAAGCAAAAAAAATTGGAATTCCTTACCAAACAATAATTAAAACTGTACTTGATAAATATTCATCTCATTATCAGAACTTAAAATAAAAAAATTAGATCCTTGTCATCAACATCATCCTTATCTGCGATAATACTTCGATATCGCTCAGCACAAGCCTGCGGTCAGACAGAGCAATCTCAAAATACATCTGTTTTGCGCGGAATTCTGTACGGTATGATCATGGGAACTTTTTTTCTGTAATTCCTGTACTGATCTCCAAAACAGGCCACAAGGTCGCGCTCCTCCATTATGGTTCCGGTAATAATCCAGATTGTCCACAGCGCATTGAATAATAACCGGTCCATTGTCAGTCCTGGATATGACCAGATCATCAGCAGCATAAAAAAATAAAGCGGGTGGCGCATCCATCTGTAAGCGCCTTTTACAGTCATTGGCATTGCTTGCTGTTCTTTTTTATAAATCAGACGTTTGATTTTTTTTACGCCATACGGATCAAAAGAGTCGAGAGACGTGACACCCCAGTAAAATCCTGCTATACATATAATGAAAAGTGCACGGAGCATCCAGTAATAGACGCCAACAGCTGATGCTATTGTCTGCGGTACCGCCTGCCAGAAAATGGCCATAATGATAAGAGGTACAGCTGATGTGTTTGAATAGAATGCGCTGTATAATTCGTCTGGTATAATATTTGAAAGTTTTTCCTTAACGCTTTTTCTGACAATCACGCTGTGCTGAAGAAAAAAGAGAATCGACAGGCCTGCATTAAAAATCATGGCATGGTTCAGCGATAAACCAAGATCGGTTATTTTAAACGGGCCAAAAAATAGAAACAGGAAAAACAGTATTTGTGAAATTATTCCAAGGATAAGTGTTGAATAATAAATTGATAATAATTTTATTTTACTCATCTGTTTTACCCCGTTTTGATTTTGCAGGTATCTTCATTTTTCCTCAAAAAAATGTAAAAGGCCCGTTAAAAATTTTTCTGCGTTCAATATGCGCTTTTGCGCAGAATGATTTTTATCCGCAGCATGATGCGGATTGACTGGCTGAACCCTGATCGCTGCATCCGCAAACAGGTTCTCCGCCGCCTGAATTTAATATTGCAGCAGCGCATCCGACACCTGATGTAACGCGGATCGCACCGTAGCTGCAGTTTTTTTCGCAAGCTCCGCATTCCATGCACTTGTCTTTGTTTCCGAGGACTGCCCGTTTATTCTCCATGCTGAAAACTGCATGCGGGCATACTTCAACGCATCTGCCGCACCCTGTGCATTTTTCTGAATCATACTTTAATGTGCTTACATTTTTAAGATATATCATATTAGCCCCCATTGCTTAATTTTAAAAATTATCAGTATAATAATTGAAAGAATAATTAAACCTTTAATAACAGGCATGCTGAATTTGATTTCTTTTTTTACACCGGAGATATTCGTGAATGTTGTGGCTCCTGTAAAATTCAATCCAAGATATGATGATACTGCCGGAAATAATGTATACGAGAATGCTGCCATAATATAATCATCCTGTTTTATAATGCCTCCGAAATTCAATATTAGAGCGGTAATAATTATCCCGACTATCCATCCTTTTATCGCAAATGATCTGAACGGAATAAAAGGAAGCAGTACAGGTGTAAAAAATGCACCTGAAAAAATAGCGCATATCATCAGAAGAAGAACAGGCATACCATGCTGAAGCATATCCTTAAAAATAAATCCCGAAGGCTGCAATCCTATTATAAGCAGAAAAATTACTGCAAATTTAAGCAGAGCATTAAAAGCAGGATTCAGTTCGATAGGTGTCAGTACCGCCCTGTCGGCTATTGTGAATTTTATCGTGCGCATATCTTCTGATGCCTTGTAATTCTGTGCCACATATGCAGGTATATCAGATGCCTGCACCGGGCCGAAAAGAACGCGGAATCCTGTTGCTTTCTGCACCTGGCTTGAATTTATTCCAGGCGCTCCAAGCTGCGGGAGTATAATCCGTTTGTGGTTTACTATGGATGCAAGTTTTGTAATAGTTATCCGGTTGATCAGCTCATCTGTGCCGAATGTTCCTTTGCCTGCAGCACACCAGACATTTATGCTGAAAGTGTCAAGTATCAGAATCCATGCATTTATGCCTTTAAGTTCACGTCTTAGTATGTCGAAGCTGAGCTTGTAATTGCACGTTACGAATACATCAGATTCCGCATCGGGATTTCCTATAGCGTAGATTCCCGGTTCAACCGAGTAGCTCATTCTGAAAGCTGTGGCGCGCGATTTGATCTGTCCCCAGTAATCAGCCCTTTTCCACTGCGATGATATCTGCATTATTTCTCCTGCAGTTGTATTGATGATTCCTGCTGCATAGGAAGGCATTTTATCTCTTGATATTTTTTTTGTAATAACATTATCCGCAGGTGCTGAGCATCCGCACCCGGTCTGTATTGCATTTAATTTTAATGATTCAGCTTTTGATATTACTTTTATCTGTTCCATAAATTTTTCCTTTTTGTGAATTATAGTAATTGATAAAATATTTAATACACTTCAGCATTTCTGTTTTCCGGAACAGCATGATGGCGGCGTGCAGCATACAGCCGGCTTGCAGCACGTTTCTATTGATTTAATAAATACATCAAGAGCATGATATATTTCACTTTTTTTTTCTGGCGAAATGGAATTCTCCATGTTTATCATAAAATCAGATATGCACTTCCAGACCTTCTGATGTATTTCTTTGCCGCTGTCTGTTATATAAAGCTCAATTGCCCGCGAATCTGCGCCTGAGCGTTTTTTCCCGAGATATTTTTTCTTAATAAGAGGTTCCACGAGCCTTGTTGTTGTGCTTTTTTCAACTGAAAGCAGGGAGTGAAGTTCTGACATCTCAAGCATTCCGGTTTTTGAAACATAATTCAGAATTGAAAACTGCGAAAAGGTAATATCCTCGCAGAATGCAGTTTCATTCTGGAAAATTCTGAGAGATGTAACCAGTCTCCGGATGGTTTCAAAAAGCTGCTGGTCATAATTGTCTTTCATAATAGTTGTAATATACAACTATTATTGCAAATCGTCAACTGCTTTTTAATTTTTTTTGTATAATTTGAAAAAAACTGCTAATTACGTTTTTTTTCTAATCAGAGAAATTATACAGAAGATTCTTATTATAAATATTTCTTCTTATATTTATTATCTGATCTGAATCCGCTTTAACCGGGCGCCTTTCATTTGATATGAATGTAAAAACAGGGATACTCTGAACCAGTTTGCCGTTATAAAAAAAATTGTGCACAATCATTCCTTCGCGCAAACCCTGTTTTTGCACCTGATCAAAAAGAAAATTCCCCAGACCGTAATAGATATATTTGCCTTTATAATGCCGTACCTGCTGAACCTGATGCGCCTGCGATCCATAAACCATATCTGCGCCTGAATCAATAAGAAATTCTGAAATTTTTTTCTGGCTTTCAGACGGCAGATATGAATCATCTTCATTGAACTGCACTGTGGCTATAATAAAATCAACCCTGGAATTTTCTTTCATTTTTTTTATTGCAGATTTTGCTTTATTGGAATTATACCTGTTTGCACCAGGATGATTTTTAATATCTGAACATTCACCTGCTGAACATGATTCGTTGAATCCTATAAAGCCGATTTTTTTATTATTCGTGATTTTTATTATGAGAGGGCTTTCAGCTTCAATTTGATTCCGGCCGCCGCCGAATATTTTTATATTATGCTTTTGATATAATTCGATAGTATTTGCATAATATTTATCTCCGTAATCCTTTTGATGATTCCCTGTAAGTTCTATAATATTTACTTTTATATCTTTGAAAGCTTCAAAATCCCGTTCCTTTGTGCAGAATTTTGTTGTTCTTAACCAGTTATAACGGCAATCAGGAAATATGCTGACTTCGTTGCTGATGTGAACAAAATCTGAATCAGAAAATTCATCCCTGACTTTTTCTGTTAAAAATGCAGTTCCGTATTTATCTGCAGCAAGACCGGTATTCCTGGTTATTGCTGTAACTCCTGTCATGGTTATTTTTGTTATTTCATTTTTTAAAGGAGCGAGCAGACTTGCTTCGGTTTTTTCTGTTTCAATTCTGAATCTGTAATTATCCGGATCATTGAAATAATTTATGTTGTCTACGCTAAGGGTTCTTGCCAGCGGATCAATATTTGCAAAGTCTACTATTACTTTTTTATTCTGTTTTATTTTTGATAGCACTGTCCCTGAATCTGTTGTTGAATTTATGGTTTTTTTATTATCACAATTAAACAATTTATTAAGAGATTCTTTTAAACCGCTTAAAACATACAGTTTGTTTGAGCAGTAATCTTTTTTTAAATCTTCAGCAGAAATTGTGTAATCATCAGAGTCGATTCTGTTTAATATGAACAGCGGTGATTGGCTGTTTTTATTTCCGTATAATTTTTTATTATTATCCGTATGTGTAAGAATAGCTGGAATTACGGAAATTCCGATAAAAAAAATAATAGATATGAAGATCAGTTTCAGTTTTGTCATATTTTAAATGGATTTACAGCAAGCAGCATTAAATGGTTTTCTGCATACAGTGTTGTTCAGTTTAAAATTTTTATATATAACCTGTTCGCATACTGCTTGTCAAGGGGATAATTATTGAAACACATGGTTTTTATAATATTACTTTTCTACAAAGGGGAATTTTACGAATATTTCTTATTCTTAAATCTTCAGCTGTTTTGATGAATTCACCATACCTTGCATTGATGAGATTTCCTGCATCAGGGGATAGTTCCTCGAAAAAATTATCAAAATGCAGAGGGATGATAATTTCAGGTGAAAGTGCAATTGCTGTTTCTTCAAGATATGTTTTTGTATCGCCTCTTCCTGCAATCCCAATCATTAGAATATCAGCGTGCATGCCTTTATACATTCCGGGAATAAAACCTGCGCTTCCATGATGAATTATTGTCCGCTTTTTATATTTTATTTCCAGGGAAAAGATTTTGCCGATCCTGTATGAACTCGCAGGTGCAGGCAGATTTATTAAAGATGTAATATCGCCCTGATATGGGACCCTGCCGAACAGGGAAGGGCCGTGAGCGCTTTCAATGAATCTCACATTAAAATTTCCAATAGAATGCGTGTCCCGGTGTTTTACGGTTTTAATCATATTTTCATTGAGTCCTGCGCTTTTCCCGATCCATGCAGTGCTTTGCGATCCTGCGAGAACTGCACCGGTGTCCATACAGAAAAAAGGCGCATCAAGCGCGTGATCGAAATGTGAATGGCTGACGATTACAACTCTGACATTTTTCATATTAAGATCAGCAGTCCATTTGCTGATAAGGGATGGATCTGATGCAATAGGCATACCGGAAATTACTCTGAACATCCCGTATCTTGATACAAAAGGATCTATTAAAATTGAATCTTTCCCGTCGGATAAATATATTCCGGCAGTTCCAAGCCAAGTGACTTCGAGGGTGTCATTTTTGTTTTTAGCCATTGATTTTTTTTAAGATAAAAGTAATTTCCAGTGCGCTCATCGAGTAGGGCGATAGCCCGTATCGAGATGTCACTTCTGCTGTGCTGCAAGCACTGCAGCTCCAATTGCTCCGTTGACCTGCGCGAACTCTGTTACAATTATACTTACTCCCAGTTTTTTTTCAAGAGCTGCAACGAGACCTTTGTTCTTTGCAACTCCACCTGTCATCATGAGAGGTTCGGCTCTTCCGATTCTTCCAGCGAGTGAGGCAACCCTTGACGCAATCGATTCGTGAATGCCTGATATTATTTTTTCACGGGATTCGCCTTTGGATATAAGGGAAATTACTTCTGATTCTGCAAATACTGTGCATATGCTGCTGATTTTCGACGGAATGTCAGAGAAATGCGACAGGCTCCCGAAATCATCGAGATCAACCTGAAGCGCCCGAGCCATTACTTCAAGGAAACGGCCTGTGCCTGCAGCACACTTGTCATTCATTACAAAATCGCGCACTCTGCCGTCATTGTCGAGCAATAGCGCCTTGCTGTCCTGTCCGCCGATATCAATCACTGCTTTTATTTCACGATTCTGGAAAAAAGCTCCTGCTCCGTGGCAGCTTATTTCTGTTATGGACTTGGTTGCGAATTTTACGCTGTTTCTTCCGTAGCCTGTGGACACTATTGCGCTGACTGATTCACGTTTCAGTTCAAGCTCTGAAAGGAGGCTGTCATACACATCATTGCCTGCCTGCTCGGCATTATATCCTGTGAAAATAATTTTTGTGCCGAGGAGTTTTCCGTCGGATAAAATTGCAGCTTTTGTGCTGATGGATCCTATGTCTATTCCGGCTGTTATCATATCATTACGCCTAAACAGCTGTTGCTCCGCCGTCAACTGAAAGCGTCTGCCCTGTGATGAAGGATGATCCTTCTGATGCAAGAAAAAGCACAGGATTAACCACGTCCTCAATTTCCGCTATTCTCGCCATTGGTATACCCTTGACCACCATAGCGCTGATATCCGGATTGCCCCAGAAAGGTTTACTGAAATCTGTCTTTACCATGGCCGGCGCTACAGCATTGACCTGCACGTTGAACATCGCAAGCTCTGATGCAAGAACTTTAGTCATCATTTCAATGCCTGCTTTTGCAATTCCGTAAACTCCCATTCCAGGAGATGCTTTGGAGCCTGCTATAGAAGTAATGCTCACAATTTTTCCTGATTTCTGCTGTTTCATAAGAATGGCAGCTTTTCTTGCGCAAAAGTATGTGCCGTTCAGATTCGAGTCGATTATTTTCTGCCATAGAGAGCTTTCTATCTCATATATTGATGGTGTGAAGATGTTCATGCCTACGTTGTTTATAAGAATATCAAGCCTGCCGAATTTTTCTATTACTGTTGAGAACAGGCGGTTTACATCGTCTTCTTTCGCAATGTGCGCTGCAACTGCAACGGCATCTCCTCCGATCTCTTTAAGGGCTGCATCAAGAGCATCCTGTTTTCTTCCGCATATCGCGACCTTCACCCCTTCAGATGAAAGTCTTTTTGCTATTTCAAGGCCGATCCCGCGTGATCCGCCTGTAACGAGAGCTGTTTTACCTTCTAAATTATAGTTTATTCTTTTCATGATATTACCTCTATCTGCTTTTGATTATTTATTAACAATCATCTGTTCAGTTGTCAATCTGATTATAGCTGTAATTTTTTATCAGTTTTCAGAGCTGAAGTATTGAACTATAAATCCGAAACCTGCTGCCGTAAACAGCATTATCAGGCTGTAAATGGCTGGAGGGATTGCCATTGTGGAATTATTCAGTAAAAGCGGACTCGATGCAATCGCCATTGCTAGAACTCCGTTGTGTACTCCTATTTCCATTCCAATTGATATACACTGTTTTTTTCCAAGTCCCAGAATCCTGGGAATATAAAAACCTGCAAGCATGCTGATTACATTAAATGAAAGTGCAGGCAAACCTACCAGTATGAAGAAATTAATAAAATTCAATCTTTCATTGTATATGGTTCCTGCTACCATCAATATCAGAAACAATGCTGAAAGAATTTTTACAGGTTTTTCCATGCTTTTTGCAAAAAGCTGATATTTATTCCGGATTATCATGCCTATAGCAACCGGGCCGAGAACAATAAAAAATATCTGCATTACTTTAGAAAACTGCAATGGAATCACTTTGCCTTCTCCCATAAAATAAATAAGAGAAAGATTAACAATGAAAGGCAGAGTGAAAAGTGTTAATACGCTGTTTATCGCAGTAAGTGAAATATTAAGCGCAACATCACCTTTGGAAAGGTGGCTGAACAGATTGGCTGTGGCTCCTCCGGGTGAAGCAGCAAGCAGCATGAGGCCGACAGCGAGTTCTCCAGGCAGTGAAAAAGCTTTGGCAATTCCAAAACAGATAAATGGCATAATTAGCATCTGTGCAGAAAGACCCACAATAGCAGCCTTCGGATACAATAAAACCCTCTTAAAGTCTTCTATGGTCAGTGTTATTCCAAGGCCAAGCATTACAACACCGAGTGCAACAGGTAAAAAAATTGCAGTTACTATGTTTGATTCCATTTCATCACCCCTTTCTGCTTTTAATTATTTCCATGAACGCGTCGATCCTTGTTTCTATCTGGCTTTCGCTGAAGTTTCTTTCGTCAACCATGTCTGCTTCAATAATGAGAGTGGGGATATTAAGCTCTTTAAGAACCATCTTCTGCAGATCATACTGTCCCAGAGAGTAGGGTTTGCAGCTTCTGTTTGAGTGCATCACGAGACCGTCTGCATCGTATTTGATCAGCATTTTTTTAAGAGTATCGAACATGGTATCAACAGATATGTTGATGTAAACGCTCGAGTATGCAATTGCCATTGACTCAAGAAAATTGTTTTCGTCTATAAGGTGCAGCGTTCCGCTCCAGGCAGAGGTGTAGGTATCCGCAACAAGACTTGCGTTGTGGGATGCGAATTTATCTGAAAGCCATTTTGTCTTGTACCACACAGGAAGGTTGTCCCATAGCAGCCTGTATTCCTCTTTGGGAACCATGCTTATGCCGTCATTGATTCGCTGTTTCATCTCGTCGCGCAGTTCAGTGTAATAATCAACTACAGTCTGCGTTCCGCGCAGAGTCACTATAAGCGCGAGGTGAAAAAACGCGTCAAATGCCGTCATTGGCGCAGGCTTGTGAACTGTGCAGTCAAGAACCTCCTGCCATAATTTCTGTCCCTGAATGGATAGCCTGCCGACCTCCATCATCCGGCCGGTGTCCATTTTTTTTCCGCACTGCTCTTCAAGAAATACTATATATTCATTTATCTGGCGCCTTACATATTTTTTTGCTTCTTCTGAAAATTCAGTGTGTATGAAAGGCGTGTCCAGAATAAAAAGCGGAACATTGAAATATCTTGCCTGCACCTCGTACCATTTGACTACTGTGCCGCAGATGTTGTTGCAGCACACGAGGAAGTCGGGTTTCGGAAGCCCGCCTATTGGTCCGCCGTTTACTGTTGCGCTTGCTATGTCCGCCCTTGCGTAAGAGCAGAGGTCGCGTGAGTAGCCCATGTCTTCGGCTTTTTCGCAGAGGTCAACACCCATCTTTGTTGCGCCGATCATAGCTCCGTAATTTTCCGGATAAACCGGTATTACATCCATGGCTATTAGAGGTTCCACCGGGCCGCCGCTCGTGATCCACGCGACTTTTTTACCGTTCTGCGAAGCTGTCTTAGCCTCAATGTAATATTTTGTCATGATCTCTTTCATCCGCTTAACGGACTTGATCTTTCTTTTTTCCTGTTCAGGGTCTTTAGGTTTTATATCTTCAGCCATTGTATCCTCCTTTTTAATTATAACCCCCTCTTTTATTCTCCCACTTGCTATGGGGAGTTAGTGGGGGTAGCTACAGCATCTCAACAAAAGTCTCGAATCTTGTTCTAAGCTGCCCCTCTGACGGAAGCCTTTCTTCAATTTCGAGCAGCATGTATGGAACGCCTGCTTTTTCAAGATATCCTTTCATGTACGGATAATCAAAGCTTTGAGGATCGCAGAATTTAAGATAAATAAATATCACGCCCTGCGCGTTTTTTTCTTTTACAATGCGCGTGAGGTTCTCGCCTCTGTCTGTAAGGCTGCTGTGCTTGGCAGGGCAGACTATTCTCTCAAGATATCTTTCAGATATTGCAGCAACAGGTTCTTTACCGGCATCAATGATTCCCTCGAAAAGCCTTGTTCCTGTGCAGAGTTCATCCCATACTACAGCTCCGCCCGCATCCTCGAGGAAAGTGTAGAAATCCGGGTGATTGCATATTCCGCCTGCGAGTATAATTCTCTTGCGGGATTTATTTTCTTTTTTGTCCGATGATGATTTTAATTCTGCTAATAAAATGGCAAGAGCATCAAGGAAATCGTCTCTGTCCATTACCATTGCGGATTTAATAACTGCATACATGTCGCTTCCGGTTATTATTTCCGGATTAATGTTTCTCAGATCATAAAGCTCCATCATGGACGAGCGGATTTTGTTGTATAGAGAGATTGATTTTTTCAGATCATCATCCGTGATCGTGATGCCGAGTGCCCTGGAATAGTCGCGCCTGAATTTTTCAATAACTTCAGTCATGTATTCACGGGCGCTTTCCGTGTTAAGCTTCACTGGAAGAACAATGTCGAAGTGCAGTTTAAATCCTGCGTTCATTCTCCATATGTCGGAAAGCCTCTGAATTGAATCGCAGGTGTGGGGAAAGGCTGTTCCATCGAGGAAGGAAAGACTGCCGTTAAGCGCATCCTCAAGTCCGCCTCTTACAAGAGAACAGCTGTATGACTGAAGAAATGAATCAGCAAGAGAAATGTTTTCACCTGATCCGAAAATTCTATACGGCAGCGCTCCTGATGCGTGAATGATCTCCTCGGGCGCGTAGCTGCAGAAGTACCCTATAATTTTTCTGCCTGTTTTCTTTTTCCAGCTTACAGCGTATGCCCGTGTATCTGACGAAACGCTTTTGAATATTTCTATTGCGCCCATATTTTCCTTCCTTTTGTTACTTGTCGCCCGTGTATTTTCCTTCAAGCTTGAGACGGGCTATTTCCTGATTCTCAAGCTCCTTGAATGCAACCTTGCCCACGAGAGTCAGAGGCAGTTCAGTTCTGAATTCCACTTCGCGCGGGCAGCTCCATTTGATCAGGGTTTTTCTGCTGTGCTGAATTATTTCTTCAGCCTTGTCAGGAGAACAGCCGCAGTTATCATTCAGTACAACGAATGCCTTGACCTTCTCAACCTGATCTATATCAGGAACACCTATAACGCAAACCTGCTTCACGTCAGGATGAGAATATAGGACTTCCTCCACCTGGGCAGGATATACATTCATTCCTGAAGACTTGATCATTCTCTTGTGCCGTAATTTGAAAAAGAAGAAACCGTCCGGATCCATGTAGCCTATATCGCCAGTGTGAAGCCAGATCTTCCCATCGGAATGCTTAATGAGGGTTTTCGCTGTTTCTTCAGGCTGGTCAAGATAGCCGAGCATCACTGCAGGGCCATGAATGCATATCTCACCTTCTTCTCCGACAGGCAGTTCTTCTGTAGTTCCGATTTTAACAATCCTGGCATCCATATCAGGGAAAGGAACCCCTATGGTACCGGGCTTATATGAATTTACAGGCGTTGCCATTATTGCTGTAACTGACTCGGTGAGCCCGTATCCCTCAAGGAGCTTGATATTCCCTCCATTTGATGCAACGACCTGTTCGAATTTTTCCTTAACAACTTTTGGAAGCGAGTCAGCACCGCTGAAGCATGCCTTCAGGCATGAGAGGTCGGTCTTCTGAAATCCGGCGTGATTGTTTAATGCTTCGTAAAGAGTGGGGACTCCAACAACGAAAGAGGGTTTTTTATTTTTTATGAGTTTTGCAACATCTTCTGGAGTGAACATTGGAACAAGAATTGTTTTACCGCCTGCAACAAGGGCTGCGTTTATGCACACTCCAAGCCCGAATCCGTGAAATATCGGCAATATTGCAAGAATTGAGTCCCTGTGGTCAAGGCCGACCCAGTTCGCGCACTGAAGTCCTTCTGCTATGAAATTATAATTTGAAAGCATGATTCCCTTTGGTTTGCCTGTTGTGCCTCCGCTGTATAAAATTACAGCCAGGTCATTTGTATCAACTTTTGCCTTTTCAGCAGCAGGATACTTTCCCTTCATTAAATCTTTCCACCAGATAACGCGTTTATCGTATGGAACTTTTTTTATAAGCCTTCCTTTTGTAAGTTTGAATCCGATTTTTTTCACAGGGGTGAGATAATCTGGGATGCGTGTGAGGATTGTAGCTTCAAGTGCTGTTTTATCCATTACCTGCCTGAATTTGTCATAGAACGCATCTATTGTGAGTGCGAACCTGCTTTTGCTTACATTTACGTATGATTCAATTTCAATAACTGTGGAAAGCGGATGTATCATGCTTGCAACAGCCCCGAGTTTGTTTACAGCATAAAAGCAGATAATACCCTGCGGGCTCGTAGGCATGGATATGGTTACTCTGTCCCCCTTTTTCAGTCCGATAGATGCAAGAGCGTCGGCGAATTTATCCACCTCTCCTATGAAATCTTCGTAGTTGGAAATGTAGCCGAGGAAGTCATAGGCTACTGCTTTCTTGTTTTTCAATGCTGTTTCTCTTACAGCTTCATACATGGAAACTTTTGGATAATCAATTGAGTGTGGGACATCACCATAAAAATTCAGCCATGGTTTCTGCGGATTCATCGAAAACCTCCTGAAAAAAAGTGCTTGACAGTGTACGGCATTACCGTACTATGTACGACATAGTATAACGCATTTTAAATTTGTCAAGCTTAAAATACCCCCTCTGCAAAGCGTGCGGTTTAAATCTTGTTAAGGGGAGGGGTCAGAGCCTCAGGAGATTTTGATGGGGGGATGGGATTGGGGGTCAGAGCATCGTAGTTTGTAGAGAGATTTTGATGGGGTCAGAGCATCAGCTCAACTTGAAAGGGTCAGAGCATTTATATAAAGTAAATATAATAACAAATTTGTTTATTTTTTTATTATAAAGATACACTATTTGGTATTTAAATGTTTGGAAATAAAATGTGCTCTGACCCCGCATAGACTCAGAAAAAACAAAACATGCTCTGACCCCCGCTAATTCATAGAAAAAGGAGAAATTCATGGCAGATACAGGAAAAAAAATGATTCAGTCTATTCAGAGGGGATTTGATATACTTGCGCTTTTCGTGGAGGAAAAAAATTCTCTCGGACTCACCGAGATTTCAAAGAGGCTTGAGCTGCCTAAGACCACAATTCAGGGAATTGTACAGACGCTGCTTGCAAACCACTATCTCGAAAAAGATGCACTTCAGAAATACAGGCTCGGTCCTATGCTGTTCCAGCTCGGAATGAAATATGCCACGAATATGGACCTGGTAAATATAGCCAGGGTTTGGATGGAGAGATTATGCTTTCAGTTCAATCAGCCGGTGAATGTGGGCATGATGGTTGGAGGCAAGGTTGTAGTGGTGATGCGCATTGAGTCTGAAAACAGGTTCATGGTTTTTCCCCAGGCAGGTTCCGTGATCCCCGGCCACTCCACAAGCATTGGTAAAATTCTGCTGGCTTATATGGAAGAAGATGCAAGAAATGAAATCATTGCAGAAACTGTTTTTAATGAAGCGTTAACCGTGAATACAATTACTTCTACGGAAGTATTAAAAATAGAACTGGAAAAGGTCAGGGCAGAAGGCGTTGCGTTTGATAATCAGGAGAATCTGATCGGCCTGAGCGGAGTAGGCGGACCGATTTTCAACCAGAAAGGGATTGTAATTGCAGGTTTTGCTGTGACAGGTGATTCAGATCAGATTTCTGCAAAGAAAAAAGATATTATAAATGCGGTTAAATATACTTCGTCTGTAATTTCTTCGCAGCTTGGATATTCTGCTTAGAATTTTTTCATTGACTTTTACCAGATTAAAATGACAGTTTATTCAGTATAGTTTCTGTCGTTCCCGCTCTTTATTAAGTTTCAGCCAGGATTGCCGGAAGTGCGGTAATGACAAAGAGCAGATCATACCGAAAGATTGCTGAAATTTAGTTTAAGTTTCTTTAATTTTAATCAGATTAAGGTTGATAATAGATGAAATCTGCTTCAGGAAATCCTGTAAATACAGTAATACTTATTACTGCATTTATTTTAATTATAATGCTGTCACCCTGCAATATATATCCGGATGCTAAAACTTCATCTTCTCTGACAAACAATGAACTTGTTATAACCGATAAAATACACACCAGCTCGTCTGGAAAGTATATAGATTTCCTTGAAGATAAAGACGGGAAACTGCTGATCGAAGATGTTAACAGTGATTCAATGAAGACTTCTTTCAAAAGAAATAACAAGGAACACATTAATTTCGGTTTTACACGTTCAGTATACTGGCTGCGCTTCAGCTTTATATATGAATCAGACACATTCAGATATAATAAATGGCTGCTGGAGATAGCTTATCCTCTGCTCAATCATATTGAAGTATATCTTTTTACTGAGGACCGCCTCGTTGAAAAAATAATTACCGGAAGGCAGATGCCTTATCATGAGAGAATAATTAAAAACAGAAATTTTATTATTCCTTTTGATTTAAAATCCGGCGAAAAATATACTTTTTTTTTAAAAATAAAAACTGACGGATCCATGAATGTTCCAATGACAATCAGAACTCCATTGTCATCAATGGAATCTGTAAAGGATGAGCAGTTTTTCTTCGGTATTTATTACGGAATTCTTTTTGTTATGGCCATATTGAATTTATTCATGTTTTTCTCTGTAAGAAACATTGATTATCTTTTATACATATTTTATGTTGTAAGCGGAGCACTGTTTCAGCTGTCATTAAATGGTCTTGACGTGGAGTATCTCTGGCAGAATGCGCAGTGGTGGTCCCTGCATGCAGTGCCTATTCTTGGATCACTATTCTCTGTATTCATGAACCTTTTTTCAAAACGGTTTTTACAGACAAAAGTTTATGCGCCTGTTATTGATAAAATACTTACTGCAATTGTTGTAATATTTATTCTGAATATACCAATATCGATTATATTTGATTACCGGATTGGTATCCAGATACTGTCCCTGGTTTCAATTTTTGGATCATTTGCAACGATTGCAGCAGGAGTCCAGTGTCTGATGATGGGATACCGGCCTGCCCGTTTGTACGTTATCTCGTTTATCGGTTTTATTTTTGGTATTATAGTGCTGGTACTGCAGAATTATAATATTGTGCCGTATTCTTTTGTTGCAAATTATTCCATACAGATAGGTTCAGCTCTCGAGGTTGTGCTGATGTCGTTTGCACTTGCAGACCGTTTTAAAATTATGCAGAAGGAAAAAGAAAAAGTGCAGAGGGAGGCATTTGACGAACAGCTGAAAATGGCAAATTCATTTTCGCGTTTTGTGCCCAGAGAATTTCTTTCTTTATTGAAAAAAGAAAGTATCGTTAACATCGAACTGGGAGATCAGGTTTTACAGGAAATGCCTGTTCTTTTTACTGATATCCGCTCATACACATCGTTATCGGAAAAAATGACGCCGCAGGAGAATATAGATTTTCTTAATCTTCATCTTGCAAATGTAGTGCCGGTTATAAAATCGCATAATGGCTTTATAGATAAATTTATTGGGGATGCGATCATGGCTCTGTTCCCGGGCGGTGTTAATGATGCTGTGAATGCTGCTGTTGAATTGCAGAAAAAAGTAAAAGAATTTAATGCTGCCGGGAACGCTCCTGAAGGCAGCGAAATAAACATCGGCATCGGCATTCATATCGGGAAGCTGATGCTTGGCACTATTGGTGAAAAAGACAGGCTTGAAACAACGGTGATATCCGATGCAGTAAATATAGCCTCGCGTCTTGAGGGGCTGAATAAAAAGTTCAGCACAGGCATTCTCATAAGCGAGGATGTATTTAAAAGACTGGATAATCCCCTTCAGTTTAATATTAAAAAAATAGGGCTGGTTCATATCAGGGGTAAAGAGAATACTGTAAGAATTTTTGAGGTGGCAGCAGATTAATGGTTAATAAAATATCAGGCTTGGTGAATAAATGATTATAAACAGAAATCTTATCCTCAGTCAGTGTTATGAGGCACTCGGTCTGGTGCTTGAATATGATCTTAATGATCTAACATCCCATCAGCACGCGATCAGGGTTGGGGAGATGTGTTCTATTATTGCTGAAAAGGTCGGGCTCCCGCCGCATAGAATACAGCAGATCTACTTTGCAGGACTGATTCATGATATAGGTAAAGTAGCCATAGATATAAATATTTTAAGGCAGAGAAGAAAGCTTACTGATTATGAATATAAGCTCGTAAAGAAGCACGCTGAGATAGGAGGTAAAATCGCCTCTGCTCTTCCTGAGATCAGCGATCTTGCTTTCTGGATAAGATGGCATCACGAAAAATGGGATGGTACAGGCTACCCTGATGGCCTGGCAGGTGAGGAAATTCCTATTGAGGTTCAGATATTGAGCGCGATAGACTGTTTTGATTCTCTTCAGACTCCGAGACTGGACAGGGATAAGCTGTCACGGGAAGAAGCTGAGATTATAATGAAACAGCTGCGCGGTACATCTTTTAATCCCGCAATAGTGGATTTGATTTCTGATATGATTGTTAAAAAAGAAATTGTATACGGCAAGTCATCAGAAAAATTCATTGAAATAAAAGAAAATTATATTAATAAAGATTACCAGAATGTTGCTGAGGATTACTGGGTTGAGCTCGGCATGGCCGGCATGTATCCGGTATTGAGGCTTTTTGCACGCGTAATAGATGCAAAACACGGGTATACGCAGGGGCATTCAACAAGGGTCTCCATACTTTCAAAGTTTATTGCTGAGAAAGCCGGATTTTCTGCAGAGGATATAATAAAAGTTGAAGTTGCAGGGCTTCTTCATGATGCAGGAAAAATCAGCATTCCAAATGATGTGCTTGATAAAATAAATACTCCAGACATGAATGAATGGATGATTATTAAAAATCATCCTGTACATTCCTATAATATTCTAAAAAACATACACCGCATGGCGGAAATAGCGGATATTACAAGGCAGCATCATGAAAGACTTGATGGATCAGGGTATCCCGGAGGATTAACTGAAAACAAAATTGGACATGTTGCGCAGGTGATAGCGGTTGCTGATTCATTCGATGCAATGACAAGCGATCGCGCTTACAGGGAGATGTGCAATACTGAGGCTGCCTACCGTGAAATTTCAAATGGTGCCGGAATTTCATATAACAGGGAATTTGCAAGGATTCTGACAGGAACCCCCCCGTATTACATTAAAGCACTTTTTAATATGCATATTGACTGATTAAATCTTTGTTTCGTCTTTTTCCTGGAGGGTGTCTGCGAGAGTTTTTAATTCCGTGGCGCTTTCCCGCAGATTATTCGTTGACTCTGTGTTGTCCTGCAGCATTTTATTGAAATTTTCAATTGATTTAACTATATCTGCAATTGCTGATTCCTGCTCGTTCATTGCAGTTTCAATTACTTCTGATTTATTCATTACTAATTCAGCTCTTTTATTCATGTCTTCTTTTATGCTTTTCTGCTTTTTCATCTGCTCGAGAGCCTGAACTGATTTATCCTGCAGATGTGTAATGTTCTGTAGAAGTGAATTTATAAAGCCAATAATTTCTACAATGTTTTTATTTCCCTCATCAACATCCTTTTTGTTTTTTTCAACCAGGCCGGATATAAGTTTAAGATCATGGCTTGAGTGATCTGCGAGCTTGCCGATCTCCTCTGCAACAACAGCAAAGCCCCGGCCGTAAGTACCGGCGCGTGCAGCTTCAATGGTTGCATTAAGTGAAAGAAGATTGATCTTATCAAAAAAATCCTCCATTACTGTTACCACTGATAAAATTTCACTTGAATTATCCGATATTTTTTTATTTGAGCTTTCAAGCCTTGATGATGTGCTTTCGCCGTTTTTTGCCTGTTTCAGAACTGAAACAAATATTCCGGATATATCGTTGCCGTACTCAACAAGCTGGTCAACTGAAAGTGCCAGCACATCGAAGCTTTTAAAAAGCTCGCGGATTGAATCATTCTGTTCTTTTGAAGCGAATGTAACATTCGTGGTGTTTGCGGAGATCTCTTCCATCGTTGCAGCCAGTTCTTCAAATGTAGCAGCCTGGCTCTGAAAACTGTCGGAGAAGCTTTCAACAACATCAGATGTGACATGAATTGATTCATTGAGTTTTAAAAATGTCTTGTTCATTATGGCATTAAGTCCGCTCAGCCGTTTGTTCTGCTCTTCATTTTTTCTGGATTCATTAACTGTTATATCAAGGGCTTTGTTTAATATCCAGCTTGCAGTTATGCCTATAGCATAAGTCCCGATCAGTGTAACAAGTCCGTCTATTAGAGATGTTTTTATTGTTTCAGCCACTAAACCCTGTGCAGCGGGAATTGCTATTAAATAAAAGTAGCCTATATGAGCTCCGATAAAGGCTATCAGCATTATGGTTGTAAGAAACATTGAACAGAAGAGAGATGCATATGCAATATCCATCATCATGAAATATGCAAGGGATACTCCGGCAAGGTGAGGGGGTTTAGATATAAATCCTGCAATTGCGAGAATGGCCGTAAAAACAGCGAATAAATTAAGCCCTCCCTGAACTCTCCCTGTTTTTAATATTATCAGCATGAGTATTGTGGTTGATATTGCACTTGCTGTTAAAGTTAATACATTTTTTGCAGTGTCAGGGGATAGTATAAGTGTAGCTGCGCTCAAAATGAGCATCAGGATTATAAAAATAATATTTACAAGCATAAGAAACTGGCCTTTTTTATAAAGGACAAAATTGCTTTCATTTACTTTGCTTAGAAAAAATTTATTAATGCTGCGGAATAATGTTTTCATTATGCGGAATTCCTTTAAAAATTACCAGCTAATCAGAAATAATAATCATTTATAATATTATAGTGGAATACACCAATAATGGATTTCCGCTTAAGTAATTGCAAGAACTTATTTACTATAAAGTGCGGATGAAAAGTTTCAATGAATTTTTACATGTGTTGTTTCTTTAAGAAATAAGACCTTTTCTGATTAAAACATCACGGACTGCAGGGCCGGTACCCATTGGCCACGGCCTTAATTTTTCAAAAGGTATGATTTTTGTTTCAGAGATTTCATCGTTAAGAACAATTGACCCTGTGCATTTTAAATAATATGCCATGATGATCTGATTTTTTTCTTTAAAAGCATACAGCCCGATATAATTCAATTCTGATGTATCGAGACCGAGCTCCTCTTTTACTTCGCGTTTCACCGCATCTTCAGGAGTTTCCCCCTTTTCAAGAAAGCCTGTAACAAGCGCAAAAATATTTTCCGGCCACATTGTGTTGCGCGCGAGAAGAGCTTTGCCTTCATACTCAACAACTGCAGCTACTACAGGCAAAGGGTTGTCCCAGAAAACATATGAACAGCCCGCTGAAGTGCATTTCAGTCTTTCTTTACCGTCAATTATTTCTGCAGCAAGACCTGATCCGCATAATGAACAGAATTTATATTCTTCCATGAAAATATCTCCATAATAAAAAAATAATATTGCAGAAGTGATATGAATATAGCATTATTGTTTTATAATCAATATATTTTTATTATACAACATTGTATTTTTTTTATAATAAATTAATAGATTCAAATATTAAGGAAATTATATGAACAGCAAAGAATCATTAAAGAAAATCAGGAAAAGATTGGTCACTTTTAAAAATGACCTGGACCGGGAAATTGAAACAACAATCATGAGAAGCGACAGGCTGCGTTCTGCAATACTTGGTTCAATATTTTTTTTACTTGCGGTAATCCTGTCCGGCTTAACACTTTTATTCCCTGCAGCAATGAAGTATGTATTGGGAGATCGCTTTATTCCTGATATTCAAATCCCTGTTATATTTTTATTCGGGTTGTATGAGTTTGGTTATAGATTTTTTATCGGGTTTTTTGCTGATAAGGGTTTGAAATTTCCGATACCTCCGCGGTATGGAAATGCTTTTATAGAATTAACATTTCCGACCCTGGTTCTCTATACTATATCTTTGAATTATTCTTCATCCATAGCTATGTCAACTCCTGTACTTATGGCATATCTTCTTATCATTATGATATCAACTTTAAGGCTTGATCCGGTTTTGTCTTTTGTCAGCGGATTCTTCGGAGCGTTACAATATCTTTTCCTTTGCGGTTTTCTTGGACTATTAACTTTTAAACTGTCATATGCAACACCACTTGAAGTTCCTTACATCCATTTCTCAAGAGCATTTTTTATAATCATGTCAGGGGTTGTTGTTTCTTTTATTGCCTATCAGATTAATGGCCGACTGATAAAACTGATAAAATTCCGGGAGGAAAAAAATAAAATAGCATCAATATTCGGTCAGCATGTATCACCTGCTGTTATGGAAAAACTTCTGGCTCAAAAATCTGAAATGGCAAGCGAGATGCGTCATGTGTGCGTTATGTTTCTTGATATCAGAAATTTTACTTCATTCTCGCAGAAGAGAGAACCTGAATATGTGGTTGAATATTTAAACCAGCTTTTTGATTTCATGATAGATATAGTTAATGACAACCATGGAGTTATAAATAAATTTCTTGGAGACGGTTTCATGGCTGTTTTCGGGGCTCCGGTTACAGGCGGCGAAGACGTCCGTAATGCTGTGCGTGCTTCCATTCAGATATTAAACCAGCTTGAAATAGAAGTTGAATCAGGCCGGATTATACCCACGAAAATAGGTATAGGTCTTCACTCGGGAGATGCAATTACCGGAAATGTCGGTTCAAAAATCCGGCGTGAATATACGGTTATCGGTGATGTTGTAAATCTTGCATCAAGAATTGAACAGCTTAATAAACAGTTCAAGTCGAGCATGCTTGTTTCAGATTCTGTAATTAAATCTGCAGGAATTGATATGCCGGAACTGATGAAAGTTAAATCGCTCGGGCCTGTTGCTGTTAAAGGAAGAGATCAGGAAGTGGAAATTTTTCAGGTGGTCTAAGTTTATTACGGATGCCTGAAAATGAACAATATCATCTCATTCCTTGTGTGTGTATTTTTATGGAGTCCAGAATATTTTTTCTGAAGATACTGTTTTTAAAGCCTCTTCCGGTTATTATATTTCCTTATCACCGAAATCGCACACGAGCATAGTTACGTCATCCTGGAGATTCACGCTTTTTGTGAAATCAATAACAGTCCTGTAAATCATATCACATAGAGCTTCCGGTGAATTTGAAATATCCGACAGTTCCTTGATTAGGGAGCAATAGTGTTTGTCATTTGTTCCGAGCATTTCTCTGTCCGAATTAGATGCTTCTGTAATGCCGTCTGTATAAAGTAATATGCGGTCACCTTTTGCCAGTGTGATGATTTCATTGATCGAATTTGAAGAGATGAAATCTGTTATTAATCTTCCGCTGCCTGTACTCATGCCTGCATTGCCGTTTTTTCTCAGCAGTATCAGTTTGGGGTGACCTGCAGACGAAACAGTGAGCATGCCGTTTTTTAAATCTATGGTGCATAGACATGCTGTGAAAAAATTTCCTCCAAGCTTGCCTGTGAGAAAATTCTGCATTTTTGTAAATATAATAGAAGGGTCGTCAATGAAATCCTCCCAGTAAAAATCCAGCGCAGCGCTGATGATGGAGGCTGTCATGGCAGCAGGCACACCGTGACCGGAAACATCGCAGATAAACAGCCCCAGTTTTTCCGCATCCGGCAGATATTTGATATTTACGAAATCCCCGCCCACGCCCATCATCGGGGCATATTTAAACGCAATGTGCGCGTTTTTGATATCCGGTACAGAACTTGGCAGAAGAGACTGCTGAATATTCTTTGCCATCTCAATTTCTCGGTCCATTGCCGCTTTTTCTGTTTCGACTGATATAAGACGGGCATTTTCAAGAGATATGGCAGCCTGAGCGGATAAAACAGCGAGAAGCTCAACCCTTTCCGGTGTAAATGCTCCTGAAGATAAATTATTTTCTAAATAAAGAATTCCGGCAATTTTGCCTTTCTCCGTAATAGGCGCACACAGGAGTGATCTTATTTTGTTTTTCATAATATAGGGATCAGTTGTAAATGCGCCGTTTAATGATGCATCATCAAGTACGAGGTTCTGGCTGGTTCTTATAATATAATTAATTATTGAATATGGAATTTTGCAATCTGAAACTCCGGAATTTTCTGAAGGTGCGCAGTCTTCAATCAGGACGGACTGCAGAACTTTAATTTTACCTCCGGCTGTTCCCTCTGCTTCCACAAAGAATTTACCATCCTTTTCCATAATCATCATACCGCGCCCAGCACCCGCGTTTTCCATTGCAAATCCCAGCATTTTTTTCAATAACCTGTCCAGATGTATTTCGCTGGCCAGCACCTGGGAGGCTTTTATAACAGTAGTTATATCGAGAGAGTTGGTTGTGCTGCCGGATGATAAGGTGGAATCCGCATCATTCATGATTCTTCTGACAGAAAAGGATTCCTGAATGAAATCCGGATATTTTTCTTCCAATTGATTGACTTTTGCAAGAGCGCCCCATTTTGTATAGCAGCGCAGGGCATCAGTCATGTAAGTTGCTGCAATTTTAGACAGACCTCTATCCATATAAAAAAATGCAGCCCGCTCACAAGCCAAGGCTTCTTCATTGGTATATTCATTTTCATGCGCACCATATATTGATAAATCATATTGTATCTCAGCCTGCAGATAATCTCCTTTTATGCGGGCAATTTCTGCAAGAACAAGATCTGCTTTATGCTGGTGGTTCATAGGTGCATGCATTGCCCATTTTTTCAGTTTTTTTAAATTCTTCCTGGCTTTTTTCATAAATCGGGCTTTTTCTCTTCCTGAAGCAGAATCGCAAAGAGCGATGCAAATGAGAGAATCATAAAAGTAGAATAATGCAGTACCGAGCTGACCCACCATTGAGGATAAGTTCTTTTCGCAGATATTAGTATATGATAATGCATTTTCGTATTCATTGAATAAATAATAAAGAATGGATTTATTGAGATAATAGGCTGAAATAGCTGTTTGATCAGCTGCGGCTATGTGCTTCTGCAGCATTTCTTCTTCGTCGTATATGGGACCTTTCAGGTTATATGGATCGTTTTCACTTTGAAGATTAATCATAATCTGATTGTACATGCATAAAATATGAAGCTGCGAATTCTGTTTTAATGATGCAGCTAAATTAATGTATGATTCTGTTTCGCGCCTGTGATTTGAAATTTCTTTTCCTATAAGATACCCGTAAGCGCAATAGGACATACTGTGGTGAAAAGCAAATTCCAGATCGCCTGTTTCAAGAGCGGCCTTGTAGCCTTCAAGGCATCCGGATAAAGTTTTATTTACATGCTCTTTCCAGTGGCGGATGAAAACATTGAATGTCAAGCCTGTGCGTGCTTTCTGATCCTGTACATCAAGTTTATCAAGGAGCCTTTGCGACATTCTGCCAAAAGCATATCCATCTTCGATATTTCCAATGCTGCATAGTATAAGACCATAACCTGCATATGCATATGGAGAGTAGGGGTTATTGCCGTATTTCAGGGACAGATTGACGAATTTAAAAACTGTAAGCGGGAAAAGTTCCGGCTTTCCCCAGTAAACTGAAGAACTGATTCCGTTTAGAAGGCGTAATGCGAGTAATATTTTTGAAGCTTTTATAACAGGCTGATTGTAAATCTCATTTGTGCTCCTGCCAATAAGCGAGAACCTGATTTTTATAAGGCTAGCCAGCAGGTGTATTGTTTTTGGTTTGTCCGGAAACTTAATGTTGAAAAATTTCAGCGAATCCATACCAACAGATATGGCATCAAGAAGTTTGTTCTGCGCTATAAATTTATGAATAAGAGATTCATAAATCCGCGCTTTGTCAAAGATGTCCTTTGAATTCGCAAGCACTGCATCAGCATAAATATTGAGCTCGCTAAATTCTGTGCAGAGATACGCAGCCTCAGCTGCTTCGGAATAAAGTGAAAGTGAAAAATCATACCATTTTTTCCAGCAGTAATTTTCATCATTTTTTATTGCACCTCCGTCTTCGTGATTCGGCTTGTTAATAAGTTCAATTCCTGTCTTGATATAATGTAAAGCAGATCTGTACGCAGATGACATCTTGGCTTTTATCCCTGCCTGAAGGTTCAGCTTTGCAAGTTCCAGGCGTTCATCTTCAGTGTACAGCAGATTCCTGCCTTCATTGAGCTGGTTTACGATATAAAGAATTTTTTCGTTGAGTTCATTTTTTTCAGTTTTCTGAAGCAAAAGTCTACCGATTCGCGTGTGCATCATGGATTTCTCCAGCTGCGGAATCAGTGAATATGCAGCTTCCTGAATGCGGTCATGATAAAATGTGTATTTCTGGCCCTGCGGTACAATTAAACCTTCATTGATGGCGCTTGATAAATAGGATAATGCATTGTCTATTGAAATATTCTGTATCATGGATAAAGTCACAAGGTCAAACCAGCTGCCGATGCAGGCTGCTATTTTCAATGAGTCGCGCGACTGCGCGGGCAGTCTTGAAATCTGATCTGCCATTAGTTCCACAACATTATCCGTAACTCGCATTGCTGCAATTTTTTCAATACTCCATGACCATCCGACCCTGCTTCCTTTTTCTCTATGCAGCTGATCAACAGGGGCAAGGGTGATAATTTTTTCATCATAGAGAGTTTTCAGGAACTGGTTTATGAAAAAAGGATTTCCGATTGTTTTTTTATGAATCAGCTCGGCAAGGAGCATCGTAATATCTTCATCGCTTCGTAAAAAATTTGATAAAAGCTGATTAACGGCTGTTGTATCAAGAGGTTCAAGTGAAATTATATTAAGTCCGATATTTTCTTTTCGAATCTCATCAATCATAAGCATTAGAGGATGCGCTGCGAAAACATCATTGTCCCTGTATGAGCCTATGAAAAAAATGTACCGCAGCTCCTGATCGATCAAAATGTTTCTGATAAGCGCAAGGCTCGCGAGATCCGCCCATTGCAGATCATCAAGAAATATAACAAGCGGATGTTCCTCTCTTGCAAAAATGCGGACAAAATTATTAAAGACAAGTATGAACCTGTTGTTGGATTCATCCGGTCCGAGAACCGGAACAGGGGGCTGTTTACCTATGATAAGTTCCATAGCAGGAATGATATCTGTTATGATCCTGCCGTTGGGGCCGAGGCATCCCATTAGCAGATTTTTCCATTCACTGATTCTTTCGCGGTTTTCTGTCAGAATCTGCTGTGCTAAGCCTGCGAAAGCCTGTATCACCGCACTGTATGGAACATCCTTGCGGAACTGATCGTATTTTCCAGAAATGAGATAGCCCTTTCTGCCAGCCATTGGTTTGTTTATTTCATTTATGAGAGCGGATTTTCCTATGCCGGGATTTCCTTTGACAAGAGTAATTTCATTCTTCCCGTTCTGGCAAACCCGTTCAAATGCTTCCATTATCATCCGGATTTCATTTTCCCGGCCGAAGAACTTCTGCGGTATATTGAAAGTTATGGATGTGTCGCTGCCTGCAAGATCGAAATTTTCTATGAACCCGGTTTTGATATATTGACTCAGACATTCATTCAAATCGGCCATAAGCCCAAAGGCATTCTGGTAGCGCTCTTCGGCATTTTTCAGAAGAAGTTTCATAATGATGTCTGATATGGTTTCAGGAATTGATTTATCGCGCAGGCACGGCGGCTCAGGTTTGCGCGCAATATGCGCGTAAATGACTTCCATCGGATCTTGAAATATGAAAGGCGCTTCGCCTGTCAGCATTTCATAAAAAGTCACGCCAAGCGAGTAGAGGTCGCTCCTGTAATCAACCGGCCGGTTCATGCGCCCTGTCTGTTCCGGGGACATATATATCAGGGTGCCTTCAATAACATTAGGATCGTAAATTTCCTCATTATCATGCGTTATTACGCTCGATATACCGAAGTCTGAAATTTTAATTAAGTTTTTTTCAAGATTAATAAGGATATTTTGCGGTTTAATATCTTTATGAATGATATTTTTCATGTGGAGATTACCGAGCGTTGATGCCAGGCTGATCGCCATTTTTAAAAATGGAACTATTTCAAGATGCGCCGAGCGGATTAAACTTTTAAGCTGGATTCCGCTGAAATCCTCCAGCACCAGAGCTATCTCATCATCCAGATCAATGCAGTCATAAACTTTTATGACGCCTTCATCATCAATGCTCCTGATTATATCGTATTCCTGGCGGAACCGTGCTATATCTATTTGAGAAGATCTGTTTTTCTTCAGTTTTTTTATTACATATGCAGTTTCATCATCATCTCTTCGTGCTCTATAGACAATCGATGAAGCAGTTTCATTCAGGATTTCTAAAATTGAATAATTTTTAATTTTTTTCAAGATTGCACCTTAATAGCACAATTCATGATCTTTTTGCATGAAATGTCAAGACAAAGATTTTAATTCATTACTATAGAATTCAGTTTATATTATTACAGTTATTTTAAAGTAAATTCAAAAAACACCGGATAATGATCGGACCCGGTTCCGGCATCTCTGATTACATCTGATTTAACCGGAATAATTTTTTCATTATAAAAAATATGGTCTATTGAGACATATGGCTTCTCGGATGAATAGGTAAAGTATAGTTTTTCATTTTTTTTATAACGGGCTTCCGGAATTGACATCTTAAGAGATTTCTCTGCAAGAACAATGCTGATTGTTTTATCATTGGTGTAATCTTCAGCCGGCTCGCCTTCTGGAAAATTTTTCAGTTTTGATGAATAAGAAGGAATGCTGTTGAAATCTCCAATAATAATTACAGGCTTGTCTGATATTTGTCTGTAAAGTGCAACGAGAATGCGCGCGTGTTCCTCGCGGGTTTTAACATCCCATGCCTCGAGGTGCACATTGATTACAACAATCTCGCGTCCATTGATTGAAATGACGGTCTCCTGTAAAAGCCTTTCAAGATAAAATGCATTGTAAAAAAATGAGTTGGATGCCGGTTCAGGAAGTGTATGACGTTTCTGGCTTATTATAGTATAACCAGACAATACGGCCTGGCCTGAGTTCACGCGTCCGTAATGAACTGATGGCGGCCAGTATGGAAATGGAAGATATCGCTTATTCCAGTTCGGCAGATATGCAGCATGATCCAGGCCGAGATTTCCTGAAATAATTTCCGCCTGATTTAAATTGTAGCTTCTTTCTGATTCATAATCGATCTCCTGCAGTGTGACAATGTCAGGATTTACTTTATTGAGCGCGCTGCATATAAGGGCAAGATTTTTATCATAGAAATCCTTCCCTGGTTTTAATGCGAGATTATTTGCCATGCCTGAAGCATACCCCATGTTATATGTGATAATTTTAAAACTTTGTCCGGATTTCTTTTTTTCGTTCTGCAGAGGGATTTTCCAAATGCGGCCTGTTTTGTATTCTTCCTTATTTAAAGTTTTAGATGATGCCCAGAAGAAGAATATAACAAATGCAGCAATAATAGCAGATGTAACAGATGGAATTATAATAAGTGTTTTTTTTACACTGGCCAAATTGCTGAAGAATGAAACTGAATTTTTCATAATTATAACCCGGTTATAAATAAGTTTTTTACTGCATGGGATATATTATTTTTTTTTGAATATTGTTTGTCAAGGATTATAGTTGATTTGACAGGCATTGTTTGAAAGCAGAGAATTTTTATTCAGCATTATTTCCGGCTTATTTGCTTTAATACTACACCTGCTTTGAAATGCGCTCCGTCATTGTTATTTATCAAAAAAAATAATTCTTGTAATAATTAATATCCCGTGTATTATGATCATTCTGGTAGTAATTCGGTATCCTGCTTGTCTGAATTTATAATTGGTATATTGAATTTAATATTTGTTAAAAAAGTATAATGGAATAATATTATGGAAAAAGAATCCCTGATTTTTTTTAATGAAAATGAACTTCAGCCTGAAAACAAATTTTCTATTGAAGAAAAATCTATTCTTGATCATATAAATCAGAAGGTTGCAGGAAGCAGATCACTTGATGAAATACTTGATTTTATATTTGAAGAGATAAAAAAAATTATTCCATGCGACAGGCTCGATGTAGCTTTCATTGAAGAAGACAACCAGAGGATGGTAATCCAGTTTGTCAAGTCAGACTACGAGCCTGTTTATCTCAAAAAAGGTTTTGCTTCCGATATAATCGGCGGTTCCATACAGAAGGTTTTTCTTTCAGGAATGCCATGCGTAATCAGCGACATGGAGCTTCATGCTCAAAATAATCCATTGAGCGAGTCTGCGCGAATGCTTGTTAAAGAGGGGGTCGGTTCTTCAATGGTATGTCCTCTTAAATCAGAGGACAGGTATATTGGCATGTTCATGTGCCGTTCGCGCAATATCGATGCTTACGGTATCCACCAGGTCAGTCTTCAGATGGCTTATGCATACAGGCTTGGCCAGGCAATTGAAAAAACATACCGCATTGAACAGCTTTCCTCTGCAGTCTCATCATATATGGAGATGCTTGGCTTTGTAAGCCATGAGCTTAAGAATCCTCTATCGTCAATTATTATGACAGCAACGACTTTATCCAGAGGGTATTTCGGTGAAATTGGAGAAAGGCAGAAGAATGCTGTTGATAAAATTGTAAAAAAAGCGGAATATCTTTTAAGTCTTACTGCCGAGTATCTCAGTCTTGCGGCAATTGAAACAGGAGAGTTTACAGTAAGGCCAAAGGAAATTGATTTTTACAGGAATGTTGTAGCGCATTCCCTTGAGATTGTTGCAGTCATGCTTCTGGAAAAGCAGATAAAATTTATTGAACAGGTTGATCAGTCTCTCCTGCCGGTAATTTGCGATTCAGAACTTATGAAGATAGTTTTGACAAATCTACTCAGCAATGCTGTTAAATACAGCACCCAGGGAGCTGAGATAAGATTAAGTATAAGCGAAAATGCAGGGAGGATCAAGGTGTCGGTCCGGAATGAGGGCCCGGGATTTCCTGAAAGCGAGAAGATGAGGCTTTTTAAAAGGTTTTCGAAACTGCAGACGCCTGAGCTTGCTGACATAAAAGGCCATGGTGTTGGCCTGTACGTTACATGGAAGATAATTCAGCTGCACGGCGGCCACATTAGAGCTGAATCAGAATATGGCAAATGGGCGGAATTTACATTTGAAATCCCTCGCCTGATGGATCAATGCATCATCAGTTGATAATTATTGATTTTTTCCCGGAGAAATATTTCCAGTTTCTTTCGGCATCTCAGCCTTTTTTTTAGACTGTTCCTCCATGTATTGCCTGAAGCCCTCTTTGCTGATTCTTACTTCAGCTAATAGATCTATGATAATCTGATTGGATTCAATTTTTGCTTTATCCATAAAAATCTGCTGCTTTATTTTTCCTATGACTGCATCATCAATGGCAACACCTTTGAAATAATCCTTGTTTTCCTTGTAGAACTTGTCAATTTCCTGATCAGTAACAGTAATTTTTCCTTTAATCTTCTGAGCCATATAATATTGAGAGACTGCCTGAAGTTTTGAAATTTCCAGAATTGTTTTCAGTTCATCTCTGTTTATGGATTTATCATTCATCGCTTTTTTATAAATGACTTTTTGAGCAATAAGCTGGTCAAGGTAGCTTTTCTTGACTACCATGTGCTGAACTTGAGGATTCAGGCTTGATGGAGCTTCTGCAATTTTATCTATTTCATCTTTTTCAAGATTCAGCATGATTCTGTTTTGGGTGTAATACATTTTATTGAATTCATCGATTGAAATAACATCGTCTTCTATCTTTGCCGCCCATTTCTCAGGCTTAGGCTTGCTGTATGAAACTGCTGCTGTTAATATTACTGATAAAATGATCGCTGCATAAATATTTTTTTTCATGAGCTGTGCATCCTTTACAAAATTTTTTACTGAACGATAGTTTTTTAAATTTTATAAACATTTTCTATTGGTATACGGCTTGTCAAGAATTATAGTTGATTTAACAATCAGGACGCTTCAGAATGTCTCCTGCCTTATAAATTAAGGAGGCATGGGATGAGCACTTTGCAAATGCCTAAATTTCAAGCTATTGCGCGAGATTTAAAAATACTGGATGATGAATTGGAAATAATTTTAGAGGATGGAAGAATTATAAAAATTCCTTTAATATATTTTCCTAAACTTCAGAATGCGACTCGGATACAACTTAATAACTGGGAATTAATTTGTCGCGGTACCGGAATACATTGGGAGGATATTAATGAGGATGTTTCTATCGCAAGTTTATTAGGCTTGGAAAGTGATTGAATATAAATTTATATAAAAAGAAAAAATTGATGAAAGAAAAACCAGTAATTGTAATCGGAGCAGGCTGTGCAGGCCTGTCTGCAGCATACACTCTCCGAAAGCAGGGGATTGACGTAATTTGCCTCGAAGCAAAAAATGCTCCAGGAGGCAGATGCCGTACTGTAACTGAAGACGGCTATACATTCAGCATCGGGGCCGGAAGTACTGAACCCCAATGGGAAACTACCTTTGCATACCTTGATGAACTCGGGCTAAGGGACCGCATTTTTTCTATACAGAAACAGAGATACGGTTTTAAGAGAAAAGGAAAAATCCGTACTGTATTCCTCGGAGGTTCTCTTCTTGATATGCTGAAGGCATCACGCGAAAATATCCGTTTTCTGCTTTTTGGCATGCCGTGGGGAACTCTTACGCAGGCTCTCGGAGTTTTCAAAGCATTGAAGAAATATATGAATCTGGTTAACACGAAAAATCACGACTTCACAGCTTTATCCGATATTTCCGGAACAAGCACTGCAGAATTCGTACTCAAACATGGCGGAAGAAAAGCACTTGACTGGATTTTCCATCCTTTCACTGCAACAATGATACTTGCACGTCCGAGTGATGTATCAGTTGCTCATCCGATTTCACTTTTTTCATTGATGAAAGGCATGTGCAGTATGGAAGGCGGTATGGGTTCTATAACTGCAGCTCTATATGAAAAAGTAAAGGATTCCGTGCGGCTTTCCACTCAGGTAAATTCCGTTGTTATTGAAGATGGTAAAGTGATAGGCGTTGAAACTGAAAATGGATTTATTGAGTCGGATTTTGTTGTTTGTGCTGTTGATGCTGTTCAGGCCAGGAAGATTATTCCTGATCTGCCGGATGCAATGCGGGAAGCGCTTGAGACCTGCAAATACAGCTCATCATATTACTATCAGTTCGGCCTTGAAAAACATTTTCTTCCGGATGATACAGACTTCTATGTTCAGATGATTCCAGCCTGCGAGGATACTGTTCTTGCGTGGACAGCCAAGGGGAGCAGACCTGGCGAGAAGCCTGTAATGATTGCAGCAACGCGCGGATGGATGGACGATAAGCTATCGGAAATGCCTGAAAATGAGAGGCGGCGTCTTGTGATTACTGAATTGCAGAAACTCTTCCCTGAATTCCCGGACGAGCCGGTGCTTACAAAATTATTCCGCTGGGACAGGGCAGTCAATATGGAATCGCCTGGACAATTTAAGGCAATACAAAATCTTCTGAATAATCACATTAGCGATATTGAAGGACTTTACCTTGCAGGTGAATATCTTTTCCTCATAGCATCCACGGAAGGTGCTCTTTCCACAGGGAAAAAAGCAGCGGAAAAAATTATTGCAGATAAATCAGCTAAACCTGCTGAGGCTTTTTACAGCATGGTTTGAATTTAAACCTGATTCCTGTGAATTTATGATAACATGCTGTGATGGTTTATTTAAAGCAGAAACAATTCCGGCCGGCAGTTTGGTATTGCACTGCATTCAGATTCAATAGAATTCTCCAGCTAACCAATTGCCTTATACAAATTTCAGCATGTATTGAATTCTTTATTTGAATTCACCGGATATGTCAAGGATGGAGATGATAACAGATTAATTATTATAAAAAAGAAATAAATATCAAATCTCCAGGCTATTATCTGAATCCGGAAATTATTTTATGCGTATTGCTTCCCAGAGCTGACTTGTGCCGTCTTTAATATAATATCCTTTAATGATTTTACCGTTTTCGCTGTAATCTCCTGAGTACTGCTGAACAAAATAATTGTTGGCGCCTACGCGCTTCATCTCCTGCGGATTTGTTACTGAACGCGTAAAATTAATTTTTCCCTTGGAGAAATAAACATTTTTCAACGGTTCATAAACCCCGTTTGCCCATTTCGGAAATTGAATAGACCCGTACAGCAGGCCGTCCTTTGAGCTTAGATAAAGATATCCGGGATGGCCTGTAACAATGACCTGGTAAACACCAAGGTATTTCCCGTGTATCTCTCCTTCTTTCTGAATCTCTTCATGTTTTGTGATGATTTCAATAAGTATATAATCCGTAATGTTTAATATAGCAGGGCTGTAATTTATCTCTTCGCTTTTTAAGGCAGCTCCTCTGGTCTGATATGCGCTGGAACCTTTAAGGCAGATAATTTTATTGCCTATTATAATTACTGATTTAGCATAAAAAAACTGTGACTGGCTGCTGCTTATGATTGCTTGATAAGAAGAAGTGGAAGTCATCACAACAGGCAGCATGAGTAAAATAATAATGACTGCAATAAGTGCTGAGCGTATAATTGTATTTTTGTTTATCATGTTTTTATATCTCCTTGAAAAGACTTTTGAAAAAAATAATTCCGATAGCCTAATTAATGTTTATAATACCAAATCCGTCAAATTGTTTATCATGTTTTTTTAAGTTATTATTGAGTGTTCTTTACTTTTAAATTTTATTGAAATTAAAAATTTATTCTTGCGTTTATTTCTTATATAAAATTTATACAGCAAAATGTTTAAAAAATAAGATTAATATTAATATAATAAGATTGGCTCATCCATAATTGTCCTCCTTTCCCGCTTCGACTGGGTTCAGTGCATCGCCCAGAGGGAGCGAGTGCATGGAAATAAAATTCTCTGCATGCCCCCTTCGGGGGACAGGGGGTATTAACTAAAGAGATATAAAACATATACCAATGATAAAATATAATTTAAAAAACAAGGTCTAATAATATGAACATAGCATCTTTTGCAATCAAACGGACAGTTTTAATTTCAAGTATTGTTATACTCATCATGAGTATCGGTTTTATATCGATCAGCAAGCTCGGAGTTGATATGTTTCCGAACACAGACATGCCGTTTATATCCCTGACTACAGTTTACCCCGGAGCTTCTACAGAAGAAATGGAAAATCTCGTTACAAAGGTAATCGAAGATGAAATCAGTTCCATATCCGGGCTGAAAAAATTATCAGCAAATAACATGGACAGCTACTCAATGATATTTATGGAGTTTACTCTGGAAACTGATATTAAATATGCCGAGCAGCAGATACGCAATAAGCTCGTTAAAATCCGTTCCAAATTGCCGGATGATATCCAGGAACCGATTTTTGAACAGTGGGATCCTTCGAAAACTGCCATTATGCGCGTGGCACTGCAGGCAGACCTTGTTTCTGTTGATATTTATGATGTTGCAAAAGAAATTATTAAACCTAAAATTGAACAGATAGATAATGTTGGAAGTGTGAGAATTTACGGAGGTACACGCAGGGAAATTCAGGTTGAAATTGACAGAAAAAAGCTGAATGAGTACCAGATACCTGCTTTAGCAATAGCTGATCAGTTAAAAAACGGCGGTGTTAATATTCCGGTTGGAAAATACGATATCGGGAAAAATCAGACTATATACAGAAGCATCAGCCAGTATGAGACATTAAAACAGATAGAAGATTCATTGATTTCGTTCAGCGGAGATATTGATCAGTCAATAACTCTAAAGTCACTTGCAACAGTTAGCGATGGTATGGAAGATTCCGAAACTCTTGCATATTTGTATTATCCTGAGAGGGATAAAAACAATAAAATTATCAGTGAAACAAAAAGTAAAAAAGCTTTGTTTTTAGATGTTTATAAACGTTCAGGCGCAAACACGGTATCTGTTGTAGAAAATATAGAAAAATCCATGACGAGTATTAATAATCAGATTAAAGGAAATAAAGGCAAGCCTCAAATTGTAAAGGTGTTTGATTCCGCGAAAGCAATTAAACAGAATATTGATGAAGTGAAATTTACCATCATCCTTGCGATTATTCTGGCAATAATTGTGGTTTATATGTTTCTCGGTAATATCCGTTCAACACTTATAACCGGATTTGCCATTCCAAACAGCCTGCTTGGCGCATTCATTCTTATGTATATTATGGGATTCACCATAAATGTCATGACTCTGATGGCGCTATCCCTGACAGTGGGGCTTCTGGTTGATGATGCCATTGTTGTGCGGGAAAATATATTCCGGAAGCTTGAAATGAATATGCGGTCTTTTAAGGCTGCTATCGTTGGAACGCGCGAGGTAATGCTCGCTGTTATTGCCACCACATTGACAATAATTGCTGTTTTTTTTCCGATCGGTTTTCTACAGGGGATTGTAGGAAAATTTTTTAAAGAATTCGGTTTTACTGTTGTTTTTGCCATGATCATCAGCCTGTTTGATGCCCTTACAGTTGCGCCGTTTCTGAGTGCGTATTTTGCAGGAGCTCCGAAAAAAGAGAATAATATTTTAATAAGAAATTTCGAATTGTTTCAGAAAAAACTGGAAGAGTACTATGGAAGATTAATCAATTATACTCTCAATCATCCTTTAAAAATAATTCTCATATCTTTATTTGCTTTAATAATAAGTTTAGCACCACTTTATTTAGAACAGGTTAAAATGACATTTATGCCTGAATCAAATACCGGTGAATTCGTGGTGGTTATTGCAATGCCTCCAGGAACCAGTCTGGAAGGTACAAGAGATGTAGTGGAGAAAATCGAAGTAAAAATTACTAAATCAATGCCGGAGGTTCAGTTTCTGGCTACAACAATCGGCAATGAACATGGGGAATCTAATGCAGCGAGAATTTTTGTTTCGCTGGTTCCTTCTGATCAGCGGAAATTTAATTCAGTTGAAATGAAAACCAGGTTCCGCGAACTTTTAAAAGAATTCAGTATTGCAAAGCCCAAAGTTAATAATATTGATAATTTAGGCTGGGAATATCCATTTGTTTTAATTGTAAAGGGTGATGATCTTGCTGATCTTGAAAATACATCTTTGAAGATATTAAAAGCTCTTGAAAAAGTTCCGGATCTTGTTGATCTGAACAGTTCAGTACAGGGGAAATTTCCGGAATTCAGCGTAAAGCTTGATTCAATAAAAATGTCAAATATTGGTGTATTGCCCAGAATTGCCGGAGGTGAACTGCGTTACCAGATAGCAGGCGGAGTTGTGGGAAAACTTCATCAGAACGGAATTGAATATGATGTCCGCATGAGGGTGAAACCGGATCAGAGAGATATAAGAAAATCTTTTAATGAAATAAAAATTCCAAATGTACACGGACGCATGATTCCTCTTTCGCAGATTTCTACAGGCAAAAAGACTGAAGGCTCAGCCAAGCTGATCAGAGAAAACAGGATAAGGGTTGCACATATCATGGCTAATCTTGTTCCGGGAGGAGCAATCGAAAATGCCAAGAATAAGACAATCGAGGTAATCAATAAAGAAGTTAAGCTTCCAAAAGGAGTAACATACGCTTTTGAAGGGGATTCTGAGAATTTCCAGGATCTGATGAGCAACATCCTTCTTGCCATGTTTCTTTCGGTATTATTCATATATCTGACACTGGCAAGTTTATATGAATCTTTTATTACCCCGATTACCATTCTGCTGGCAATACCGCCTGCTTTATCCGGATCATTTCTGGGATTATGGATAGCGGGCGACATGTTAAATGTTTTCAGTATGATAGGTATAGTCATGCTTATTGGACTGGTAACAAAGAATTCAATTCTTCTGGTGGATTTTGCCCTGGAAGGAGTCCGCTCCGGCATGACAAGAAAAGAAGCAATACACAAAGCCGGAGTATTGCGCCTGCGTCCGATTCTCATGACTTCTTTTGCCATGATTGCAGGTGCTTTACCTATGGCTCTTGGTATTGGTGAGGCTGCCAAGCAGAGAAGCGCCATGGGTTCCGCTATCGTAGGCGGACTCATTGTATCCATGTTTATCACGCTGCTTGTTGTTCCTGCAGTTTTTGAATATATTGACAGATTCAGGGAATATATTGAAAGCATATTCAGGCCTGCTGATATTGAAATTCAAAAAGCTGAAGTTTTCGGAGATGATCATACACTGATACAGGAAGAGTTTATGAATTCTCAAAAGAATAATGAAGAAACTGAACAGAAACCGCAAGAAAAGAAAGATAGAAAAAGCAAAAAGATAAAAAATTAATTCGTTAAATTGCTGTGATTTAAAAAAGCGGATATTGGATTTTCAGTATCCGCTTTTTTTTTTGTAATATTTTAGATTATTTCTTTCTTCCGGCAAGTGACGTGAAAATTCCTGCAACGCACAGTACGGTAAATGTTATAAGCACTGTTTTCATGCTGAGCATGAATAAATCCAGATTATCAGAAGTGATTTTTGCATCACCAAGAAATACATGAACTGAAAGTGCTGCAACTGCCATGCTGAACATCATGCCGCTTGTGCGCATTGTGGAAACTGTTGCGGAGGCGAGGCTTAAATATTTTTTTTCTACAGAACTCATTATTGAATTGGTGTTTGGTGAAGAAAACATGCCGAAGCCGAAGCCTAAAACCAGAAGCGCTGAAATGATATATGCAAAATTGGTATCTTTTGATATAAAGGCAAGCAAAAACAATCCGAAAGAACATATACCCATTCCGATTGAGGCGAGCACACGGGGATCTTTTTTATCTGACATCCTGCCGGAAACAGATGAAACAACTGCCATGATTATCGGCTGCGCTATTAAAATTGCTCCGGCTTCTTTAGGAGATAATCCTTTTACATACTGCAGATACAGGCTTATAAAGAAGGTTACGGCAAATGTAGCTGCGTAATTAATAAAAGCTGAGAGATTAGAATATGCAAAAAGCTTATTTTTAAAAAAGAGCTGCATATCGAGAACCGGATTTGGCTGTTTTAATTCATATCGGACAAAAAATGCAATTCCTGCTGCTCCGGAAAGAGTCAGTAAAATGGCAACTGGTTTAGGCAGATGCGCAAAACCGTACATTAAGCCTGAAACGGATATCATATATATCAATGCGCCGGTAAAGTCAAATTTCAATTCTGCAGGCACTGCCCATTCTTCTTTTATTTTAATTATTACAGCAATAATTATTAAAGTTACAGTTGCCGCATTTATGAAAAAAAGTGAACGCCATCCAATAGAATCAGTCAGGAACCCTCCAAGAACAGGCGAAATAGATAATCCTAAATAGACTGCAGTAACATTTAGTCCGATCATTTTTCCCCTTTCATGAACTTCAAATGCAGATATGACAATTGCCATGCTTGTGGCAAATAATCCTGCAGCTGCCAGTCCCTGGAGTAAACGTCCAATGATCAGCATTTCAGAGGATACTGATAAAGCGCAGAATATTGATGATAAAGCAAAAAGAATGTTTCCATAAAGAAAGACTTTTTTGCGTCCGAAACTGTCGCTTATTTTTCCAAGAGGGACAAGGAAGATTGATGAAGCCAGTAAAAATGACATGCTAACCCAGCTTATGCCCACAGCTGACATTGACAGGTCAGCACCGATTTTCGGCAAGGCTACATTCACTGCAGCGCCCATTAACGGATATAGAAAATTTGATGTCATAGTCACTGCAAGAAGAACGTATTTATTCGCTTTTGGTTTATTTTCTTTCATTTTTTTCTACTTTTTAAAGGAAACTGTCATAGTAAAGTGTCTCCTTGAAATTATTGTTATTTATAACAGGCAATGGAAAATTTTCTTGGTGGAAAATCAAGTAAAATTGCATGAGTCAGGAATTTCCTTAAAATAAAAAAAAATTAATTTAATATTGACTTTTTCTTTTCTATAAAATTAGGTAATAAGCAATTATTATTTATGGAGCTCTTATGAAATCAATGCAGAAAAAATTCACGTTTGTATTGCTTATATTCTCGCTTGTTCCGGTTTTATTATTCGGAATTGTTGAATTTGCGGGGAATAATTATTTTTTTAAGAAATATATACATGAACAGCTTCTGCTTGTAGCGCACATCAAACAGTCGGCACTTGATGATTATTATAAAGCTGTCAGAAAAAACAGCGAATCGCTAATCGTAAATTCTTCTTTTAAAAAATTACTTGATGCCTATCAGAAGACAGGCGGAGATGTGAAAGTTCAGCCTGAATATAACACAGTGTATCAGATGCTGCTGAATTATCAGGAAGCGCATTGGGGCATGTTTCATCATATCATGATTGCAAATACCCAGGGGAAGGTTATCATCAGCCCTCCGCATGGCAAGCAGACAAATACACATCTTAATGAGGATGTATCCCACTCATCTTATTTTATTCCTTCACTGAAAGATCCTCAGATAACAGATTTTTTTGATTTCAGCGAACGCGACCATTATCATCAGCTTTATATGCACCCTGTAAAAAACGAAAGGGGCGATGCAGTTGGCGTGATTGCTTTTGAAATTGAAATCGATCATATCAAAGAAATATTAAAAAAAGGATTCGGCAATACCAAGACTCATTTTAATTATATAGCAACACTCAAGGGAAAAGAGGTTATAAAACTAAAAAAGGACAAGATGACCGAAATCCCGGCAGAAATGCTGGCAGGTACAGGTGCTGCAGGTTTCTATATTTCTGAATATAAAAATAAAGAGAATGTAGATGTCATAAGCGTTGCTCTTCAGGATAAAGTGTACCCGTGGATAATGGTTGTTGAAACTGATAAAAACGAGCTGTACTCAATATTTATAAAACAGTCTCTTATCTTTTTAGCAGTGCTTGTTTTGATATTGGCTGCAGTACTGGTATTTGGTTTTATAATCGGAAGGAATATAACAAGGCCGATTGTATCAATGGCAGGTGAAGCATCAAAAATTACAGACGGTAACCTCACGGGTACAATAGCTGCATTGTCGGATGACGAGATAGGAAAACTTGCAGTGAATTTTAATGTATTTATCAAAAAGCTCAGGGATATTATTTTTGATATACAGAATATTTCCTCACAGGTTGCAGCGTCATCTTCTGAGCTGTCATCATCTTCAGTCAGCTTTTCCGAGAATGCCCAGTCGCAGGCTGCGTCAGCAGAGGAAATATCCGCCTCTGCAGAGGAAATATCTGCAGGCATGGATATGATCGCAGATAATGCTGATAAAACAATCAAGGAAATTACTGATTTTTTAAATACAATACTTAATCTATCCGGCATCATTCAAAATACAGCATCAGAGGTCAGCGAGTCATCAAACCTGATCAAAACAATGACCAGCCTGACACAGTCAGGTGAAGCATCGATTAAGTCGATGAGCCAGTCAATGCAGAGCGTGTATGACAGCTCAAATGATATGATAAATATTATTAAAATAATCCGCGACATTTCAGATCAGATCAATCTCCTTTCATTAAACGCGGCAATTGAAGCAGCGCGAGCAGGCGATCAGGGGCGCGGCTTTGCTGTTGTAGCGGATGAAATTTCCAAACTGGCGGATCAGACAGCCGGAAGTATAAAAGAAATTGATCTGATTATCAAACGCAACAATGAAGAAATTAAAAACGGTATGGAATATATCAGCAGCTCCTTGTCGTCCATCAGTTCCATTGTTGATGGTATCAGCCAGATAGAAATTCTTATGAACCGTATTCACGGAAATATGGAAAAGCAGGTAATGTCAAACACAACTGTAAACGACTCAGCCGAGCTGATAAAGAAAATTGCAGATCAGATCAATAATGCCATTCAGGAACAGAAAATGGCGATAGGCGAAGTTGTAAAAGCGATTGCCGATATCAATGAAATGACTCAGATCAATGTTTCAGGTTCAGAAGAAATTTCAGGGAGTTCAGAAGAACTTTCCGGTATGGCAGAGCAATTAAAAACTAAAGTGGATTTTTTCAAGGTTAACTGAAAAAGTCTGAAAAACTCATTGGATTAAACGATTACAATACGTCGAATACAACAAGCGTAAGATCGTCCTCGAATGTTTTCTTCCCGGAGAATTCAAAAAGATGACCCAGCAGATTTTCACAGAAATTTTCTGCTCGAAAATTTCTGTTGGCAGATATAAATTCCCTGAAGCTGTCTTCTCCGAACATGTTTTCATCCATGTCAATGCATTCAGTAATTCCGTCTGTAAAAAGGATCAGCCTGTCTCCTGAGAGAAGCTGAAATTCTTTTTCTTCAATTTTATATTCCCTGAACCAGCCCAGCGGCATGCCTTTTGCATTCAGCTCGAAGAACTCCCCGCTGCTCATCCTGAACACAATGGGAGGCAGATGGCCTGCATTGCTGAATTTTATTATATTTGTTTTTGTATCTATTCTGCCGAGGAAAGCGGTTACATGGTTGCTGTTTACTGTTGAACGGCAGATTACATCGTTTATTTGAGAAAGAATGCTGCTTGTGGATTTGCGTTCGGTAACGCTCTCCAGCGACATCTTGGTCATCATTGCAAGAAATGCACCCGGAAGTCCGTGGCCGGATACATCTGCAATGAAAAGATCAATAAACTGATCACGCAGGGTGTAGTCGTAAAAATCTCCTCCGACTTTATCCATTGGTATATACAGGGCATGGTAATTGTATCCTGGCAGCTCGTTGATCTGTTCAGGAAGCAGGCGCTGCTGAAGCTGCCGGGCCACTTCCATCTCCTGTTCAATTTCGGCATTCCTGAGAGAAATTTCTTTTTCGTATTCTCTGGTTTTAATTAATGTCCTGATTCTTGCAAGAAGCTCCTTGGAATTGAAAGGCTTTGTCAGGAAATCATCAGCACCATGTTCAAATCCTTCGAGCTTGTGTGTCATTTCAGCTTTGGCAGTGAGCATTATAACCGGTATATGCCTGTGTCTTGAATCACTCTTGAGAAGCCTGGTCAGCTCATGGCCGTCCATAACAGGCATCATTACATCTGTTATTATTAAGTCAGGTGAAATTCTGTCTGCTGCTTCAAGTCCGTCTTTGCCGTTCTCCGCAAGGTGCACAATGTAATGTTTTTTCAGCAGATATGACAGAAAATTGCGCATATCCGGATTATCATCAACTATAAGAATAGATGACGTTGCCCTGGTATCCGGCGCATGTTCATGAGATTTAAAATCTTCATTTATATCTTCGAGCTTTCCTATACCTTCATCCATGAATGACTTCGCGTCTGTGCTTAGAGAAAGATCATGCATCTCCCTCATGCCGAAGAAACTCTGATCGCTAATAAGTTCATCCTGATCATTTTCTGATATGAATTCAACAAATTCTATTCCTTCAAAATGCTTTCTTCCCTTAGGAATGGAAATGGTGAATACTGATCCGTGATCATTTGGATTATCTTTGATATAGCGGCTTGTAACTTTTATTGATCCGCCGTGCATCTCCACCAGTTCTCTGGCA
Source organism: uncultured Leptospirales bacterium (assembly GCA_964529415.1). Taxonomy (GTDB): domain Bacteria; phylum Spirochaetota; class UBA4802; order UBA4802; family UBA5550; genus CAYMPH01. The sequence continues at coordinate 173,506 of CAZGWD010000008.1, forward strand.
AGTGCAAGGCCTATGCCTGTACCTTCGTATCTCCTGGTTGCGCTGGTATCTGCCTGGCTGAATCTGTCGAAAATAGAATCAATACTCCGGGACGGGATTCCTTCACCTGTGTCGCTGAATTCTATGCTGCAGTTCTGATCGTCATGCATTATGCTTAATGAGATGGAGCCCCCATTTCCGGTAAATTTGAGCGAGTTTGAAAATAGATTCATTATAACTTTATCCATCTTGTCAGGATCAATATAGGCCGGAACTTTTTCAAATGCTGATGAAAAAATAATTTTAATATTTCTGGATTCAGCTGCAGAATTAACAGCAGCGATATAATTCCGGAGGAATCCGATCATATCCACTTCGCGGACCTTCATCTTCATGCGGCCTGCTTCGATCTTGGAAAAATCAAGAAGGTTATTAACAAGCTTCAGCAGCCGCAGGCCGTTGCGGTAAAGATTATCAAAAAAAGCCCTGTTTATCTCCCTGCCGTAATCGCCCTGCAGCACTGATTCAATCGGAGAGATCATCAGCGTGAGAGGCGTTCGTATTTCATGTGAGATATTTGCGAAGAAACGCGTTTTCTGCTCTTCAAGCTCATTACGGGCATCTTCAGCTTTTTTATGAGCAGTAACATCTCTTGAAATTCCGTGGAATTCAAAGGTGCCGCTTCGGAGTTTTATTAATTTTGTTATCTGACCAAGCCAGCGTGCTGAACCGTCTTTTCTTTTAATAGAAAATTCAATATAGGTTTCTTCCAGATTTTCTTTCAACTGTGTCCGGAAATTATTCATCACAAAATCCCTGGTCTCGTCAGCCAGCACATCCCTGAAATTCATATTCAGAAGTTCCATTTCAGTATATCCGAGAAGATTTACTCCTGATGGATTTACATATAGAAATTTCCCTCTGAAATCATTTCTGAAAATACCGTCAGTCGCTTTTTCAACAAAGGTGCGGTATTTTTCCTCGCTTTCCCGCAGGGCTTCTTCAGCTTTTTCACGGGCTGTAATATCAAGAACCACGCTTCGGAATCCGATGATTTTGCCGGCTGAATTTTTTTTAACACTTACATAATTTTCACCATAGGAGATTTCACCGTCTTTCCATATAGCCCTCAGAATAAAATTCCCAACCTGGGTAATGCCTGTGAACACTTTCCCGAAATCTGAAAGAATTTTCTGTATGTCCTGCTCGTGCACAATCTGACGGAAATTCATGCTCATAAGCTCGTCATGCGAATAACGCGAGTACTCCTGAAAACTTTTATTGAAGAAAGTAAAATTTCCATGCAGATCAACTTCGAAGTATCCGATTACACCTGCATCAATTATTGAGCTGTATTTTTCTTCGGATAGCGCAAGCTCTTGCGTGCGTTCCTCTACTTTCTGTTCAAGTGTGTTGGCATAGTCATCAAGGCTTGCCTTTGTCTGACGGATTGTGTCTGCCATCAGATTGAAATTTGACGATACAAATCCGATTTCGTCTCCGAGCTTAACAGGTATCCGTGTGTCAAATTTTCCCTGGCTGATGTCCTGTAATCCGTTTATCAGCCGGTGCAGCGGCATGATTATTATTCCCCTGAAGAAAAGATTAAAACCGAAAATGATTATTGAAAGAATGATAAACAGTGAATATATGAACATACGCGCTGACGGGTGCATGTATTCCCTGTATGACTCATATGAAAATCCGGTTTCATAAACAGTTTTTTTCTGAATGTCCGCATGCAGATATGATATGAACTGATTATTTTCAAAACTCCTGTAATGTCTCTGGTCATGAGCTCCAACAGGTGATAAAAATGAAAGAACACCGTTTTTCAGAGGCAGCCCTTCGGACTTTTCTTTTTGAAGATATTCTTCAATGGCAGATTTGAAAGGTTTGAATCTTGAGCCTGTTTTTTCCAGATACCCGCTTAAAGTATTGCGGAATTGTTCATCCGGCATAGTTTGAATTTTATTGTAGTTATAATGTATGTAGCGCTGGATGTTTAATAGATATTTCAGAAGATTTTTTTTCTGATTTTTTTTATTATCAGCAGGGGTCTTTGTAATGTATTCGACAATGGCATTACTGTAGCCTTTAAAACCGGAATGCGTGTTTTGTAAAAGTATTTTTATTTTATCATTAAACCCGTCTTCACTGATTGTGCTGATATTTTCAAAAATAGACGCATTGAGGTATTCATTTGTAAAACCTGAAAGATCAATATTGGAGATGCTGTTGTCTTTCAGGTAATTCATTTTAATAGAACCGCTTTCTATCGAATAGGATGCAATGTAGTTTGTGTCGTCTGAGCGTTTCTCGGCAGAAATGGACATTTCGGCCCGGGACTGATGAATAGCATCAAATGATTTTTCATTATCCTGGAAAGAGTAATAGCTGAAACCCTGCAGTATCATCATGACAGTTACCATGATAATGCTGACGATTTTCGCCATAAGAGGAAAGCGGTCCTGGGTATAATTGAGATATGCTATAACCATGAAATACAGGCCTGCAAGAGAAAAAAGATCCCACAGAACCTGAAATGTTCCGCGCTCAAGAATTCCGTCACGGCTGAGAACATTTGCAAAACTCGGTATGATTGAACCGATCAGATATGAAATTCCGATGAACATTATTAAATAGCGGACCCTGCTGCCAATACTGATAATCTTCCAGATGGTTATTGAGGTGAATACTATCAGGTATGCGATTATCAGAACGCCGATCGTACTGCTGATTTCATCCGCATTGAAGTCCCAGTGATGTGCGGATATAACGAATATTTTCTGCGCATGGAAAGTTTTAAGGAAAAATACAGCAAATACTGTTAATGAAACCGCATATTGAAAAATTAAAAAGATCCGTGCGTACTTGTAGTTAATTTCTTTGTGGATATTAAGCATAAACATATTCACATGAGTTAAATGCAGCATGATGAAACCCACGGTTATCCATCTGTGAAATGCAGCATCAGGGTGATAAAAGCCGCTGGCAATGAAATATCCGAAATTAAAAATTGCAAGATATAGAAAGGCAATTCCGAGATGAAATGTGGGTTTTGATTTGTCTTTTATTGAAAAGAAAATATATGCAAGGAAAATATCAAATGCCGTAGGAATCAGGGCGCCTACTGTGAAAAAATTAGCATAAAAATAATCTAAAAGATTCAAGGTTCAGGATTTCCATTGAAGTGTGTAATGAGATAAACCGGTTCTGATCTGTTTTCCGATCTCAAGCTCAATAACAGATAATCGAATGAAGAAAATAGAAATGACAGATATCATGAAAACCTCTATTGATGAAACAATATGACTTTTAAGCAAATTACTTGTCGGCTTTTTTCAAATACGACACTATCAATCTAATTTTTCAAGAACTTTTTATAATTAAAAAAGCAAGGTGAAAATCATTTTTTACTGTGGAAGCTTTTCAAAGCTGAAATGTATTGATATGTATCTGACGGGAGTAAATTTTTTTTGCAGAGTCAGTCAATTACAGTACGTCAAATACAACAAGAGTAAGATCGTCATCGAATTTATCGCTTTGTGAAAATTCGCGCAGGTGAGCAAGCAGCAGATTACAGAATTTCTCAGGAGAGTGATCTCTGTTTACAGTAATGAATTCTTTGAAACGGTCATCGCCGAACAGGTTTTTATCAATGTCCACGCATTCTGTGATCCCATCGGTGAAAAGAATAAGGCGGTCTCCGGATTCAAGTTGGAATTCTTTCTCTTCGATTTTTATATTGTTGAACCAGCCCAGCGGTTTTCCTTTTGCCATGAGTTCAAAAAATTCGCCGCTTTTTTTACGGTATACATACGGAGGCATATGACCTGCATTGCTGAACTTCATCATGTTGTTGTGAGTATCTATTCTGCACAGGAATGCTGTTACATAGTTGCTGTTTACAGTAGATCGGCAGATTATATCATTTACAAGATACAGTGTCCGGTTTGTCATGTTGCGTTCAGTAACATTTTCAAGTGACATTTTTGTCATCATGGCAAGAAACGCTCCCGGTAGTCCATGGCCGGAAACATCAGCTATGAACAGATCAATATACTGATCCCTGAGAGTGTAGTCATAAAAATCGCCTCCGACTTTATCCATGGGTATGTAAAGTGCATGGGTATCATACCCGGAGAGTTCTGTAATCTGTTCAGGCAGAAGCCGTCTCTGCAGAAGGCGCGCCACTTCCATTTCCTGTTCAATTTCAAAGTTTCTTTGTGAAATTTCTTTTTCATATTCTCTTGTTTTAAGCAGGGTCCTGATTCTTGCAATAAGTTCCTTCGAATTGAAAGGCTTTGTCAGGAAATCATCAGCGCCGTGTTCAAATCCTTCCAGTTTATGGGCCATTTCCGATTTGGCAGTGAGCATTATAACCGGTATGTGCCTGTGTATATCATCATTTTTGAGGATGCTGGTCATCTTATGCCCGTCCATTACCGGCATCATGACATCTGTAATAATAATATCGGGTGATATTGTATTTACTGCTTCAAGGCCTTCCTTGCCGTTTTCTGCGCAATGAACAGTGTAATGTTTTTCCAAAAGAAATGTGAGGAAATCGCGCATGTCGGGATTATCATCTACTATAAGCACTGTTGCTGTATCTGCTTTTAACGAAAGTTTCTGACCAGATGAATCATTTTCAACTTCATTTTCTTTTTCATCAATTTTTACAGAATATTTGGATTGTGCCTTACGGCCATCATTAAGATCGTGCATTTCCCTCATTCCGTAAAAGCGGTGATCACTGACCGATTCCCCGATATCATCTTCTGTAATAAATTCAACGTTTCCCATCATTTTAAGATGATCCCGGCCTTTGATAATACTTACGGAAAATACTGATCCGTGATCTTCAGGGCTGTCTTCAAGGTAACGGCTTTTAACTTTTATAGTGCCGCCGTGCATTTCCACCAGCTCTTTTGCCAGAGCAAGACCGATTCCGGTTCCTTCGTGCTTTCTTGTTGCGCTGGTGTCAGCCTGGCTGAAACGGTCGAATATGGATTCAATACTTTGAGAGGGGATTCCTTCTCCGGTATCGCTGAATTCGATATGGCAGAAAATATCATCTTCACGAATGTTAACAGTGATTGACCCGCCGCTTTCTGTAAATTTAAGCGAATTGGAAAAAAGATTCATGATGACTTTATCCATCTTGTCAGGATCTATGTAAACCGGCATCTGCTCTGCATCCGAATTGAAAACAATGCCGAGACCTTTAGATTCTGCTGCAGAATGCACTGCGCTTATATAATTGCGGATGAAGGTTACCAGGTCTATCTCGCGGACCTTCATTTTCATTCGCCCGGCCTCAATTTTGGAGAAGTCAAGAAGGTTGTTCACCAGTTTCAGCAGCCGCAATCCATTCCGGTACAGATTGTCGAAAAATGCGCTGTCAATTTTTCCCCCGTAATCTCCCTGTATAACGGATTCAATAGGAGAGATCATAAGAGTAAGCGGAGTTCTTATTTCGTGGGAGATATTTGCAAAAAAACGTGTTTTCTGATCTTCAAGTTCAAGCCTGGCTTCTTCAGCTTTTTTCCGGTCAGTAACATCGCGGGATATGCCCTGGAATTCGTATTGGTTATCGGATATTTTTTTTAATTTTGTTTTCTGTCCAAGCCAGATGATTAGACCGTCTTTCCGGATTACAGGGAATTCAATATAAGTCTCTTCCTGCATTTCTTTAAATTGCTTGCGATAGTGGTCAATTACAAAATTTTTGTATTCCTCTATAACCATATCTTTGTAATTCATTTTTAAAAGTTCTTCCTCGTTATATCCGAGGAGTTCCTGTCCTGATGGATTTACATAAAGATAATTTCCTTTTATATCGTTTCTGAAAATTCCGTCAGATGCGTTTTCGACAAAAGCCCTGTATTTTTCCTCGCTGATCCGTAGAGCCTCCTCGGCTTTTTTTTGTTCAGTAATGTCCATGCCTACGCTGCGGAAGCCAATAATTTCTCCGGCGGTATTTTTTCTTGTGCTTACAAACATTTCTCCATATGCGGACTGTTTGTCTTTTCTGGTTATCTGCGTGATGATTATGACTGCAGTTTCACTCTGAAATGCTTTTCCGAATCTGCTTAATATTATATCTGAATTTTCCTTTGTAACCAGCTTCCTGAAATTCATGCCTATCTGTTCTTCAGATGAATAGCCTGTAAATTCCAGAAAACTTTTATTACAGAAAGTGATATTGCCATGGAGATCCACTTCGAAATATCCGATTATGCCGACATCAAGAACTGTTCTGTATTTTTCTTCACTTTCCTGAAGAGCCGCTTCAGCTTTTTTACGTTCTGTGATATCGCGTCCGATTCCGCGGAAGCCGATTGGAATTCCTTCTATATTTTTCAAGAGATTTATGGACATTTCCATTGTGCATATGCTGCCGTCTTTCTTTATAACTTCATATTCCACAAGTTCTTTAATTATCTCTTCTTTATATACCCTTTTGTAAATTTTTAAAAGTTTATTAACGGTCTGTTCGCTGTGATAATCCTTGAAATGCATATTTAGAAGTTCTTCTCTGCTGTAGCCGGCAATCCTGCATGTTGAATCATTGCAGAATGTAATAAAGCCGGTCAGGTTGGTTTCGAAATACGCTTCGTCCATGGTTTCAAGTATGGATCTGTATTTTTCCTCGCTGATCCGGAGAGCCTGTTCAGCTTTTCTTCTGTCTGTAATATCCCTGAGCATACCGCGGAACCCTATCTTATTGCCTTCATTATCTGTTATCAAAGAAGCTACTGCTTCTGTAATGCGTTCTGTGCCGTCTTTTTGTATAATACGGTAGTCGAACGCTTCTGAAGGTTTTCCTGTGGCGTGTATTTTTTTGAAAATATTGAAAATCATATTCGCATTTTTTTCATCTGTAAATTTTCGATAACTTACGTTTAGAATTTCATCTTCGGGATGCCCCATAATTCTGATCATGGAATCATTCATGAAGGTCATGTAGCCTCGGAGGTCGACCTCGTAATATCCATCCTGAATGTTTTCAAGAATATTCCTGTAACGTTCTTCTGATCTTACAAGATCGAGCGTGCGCTCCTCTACTTTCTGCTCGAGAGTTAAAGTGTAATCGTCAAGGCTTGCCTTTGTTTTCAGTATAGTGTCTGCCATCATGTTGAAGTTGGATGATACAAATCCGATCTCATCGCCGAATTTTACTGGTATTTGAACATCGAGCTTTCCATTCCTGATATCCTTAAGCCCGTTAACAAGACGATGAAGCGGAATGATAAGTATCCCGCGTAAAAACAGGTTGAATCCTAAAATAATAACTGCAGCAATAATAAATAACGCATAAATAAACTTGAGGGCGGAAGGATGCAGGTATGTCCTGTATGAAGAATACGAAAAGCCCACTTCAAATACCGTATTATTCAGGCTGTCAACATGCAGGTAAGATATGAACTGATCAGTCCCATGACTGCGATAATGACGCTGTTCCGGAGCCCCAACCGGTGATAAAAAAGATAGAACTCCATTTTTGAGCCGGAATCCCTCCTCTTTCTCAGTTGCCAGATAATCTTCAATAGCTGACTTGAATGGTTTAAATGAAATATTTGTTTTTTTCAGATATTTTTCCAGTGATTCCCTGAATTGAAAATCCGGCAGATCTTCAATTTTATGAAAATGATAGCCGATATTACTTTGAATGGTATTCAGATATTCTAATAGTTCTGTTTTTTGAAATTGTTTATTTTCTGATGAAGATTTTAAATATTCGGTAATGGCATTATTGTAACCATTGAAGCCGGCATGTCTGTTTTGTAAGATGGCAGTAAGATTTTTGCGGAAGCCTTCCTCATCCATAGCTGCAATTTTTTCATACATGAAAGCGTTGAGGTATTCATTTTTAAATTTGTAAAAATCAAGATTGAATATATTGTCGTCATTCCAGCTTTTTCTTGCAAAAGAGCCGTCGTCTGCCGAGTATGCGGTTATGTATATGACATCCTTGAATTTATTTTTTCCGGTTATGGCAAGCTCTGTATAGGTTTGATGAATAGTATCATAAGCTTTTTCGTTGTCCTGGAACGAGTAATAGCTGAATCCCTGGAGTATAAGCAGCGTTGTAACCATGATTATGCTGACTATTTTTGAAAGAATGGGAACCCGGTCCTGAGTGTAATTTAAATAAAGGATTACAATAACATACATGCCTGCCAGCGAAAAAAGATCCAGCAGAACCTGGTATGTGCCCCTGTCTATTATGCCGTCCCGGCTTAGAATGTTTGCGACACTTGGAATAGTCGAACCGATTAGATAGGCTAATCCGATCAGCAGAATAAAGTATCTGTCTTTGCTCTTTATGGTAAAGACTTTCTGGAGTGTTATTGTGATAAATATAAAAAGATAGATTATGATTACAATTCCAATTAAACCGCTTATTGTATTTGCATCAAAATCCCAGTTGTGCGCTGATACGTGAAAAACTTTTGGCGAGGCATATGTTTTAATAAAGAAAATAAATGAAATGGTTAGGGATAAAGCATACTGTACTATTAAAAATAATCTTTCATATTTTGACTGCATTTTTTTGTGGATATTCAGCATGAACATGTTGGCGTGAGTGATATGAAGCAGAATAAATCCTACAGTAATCCATCTATGAAACGCTGCATTCGGATGATAAAATCCACCTGCAATAAAGTAGCCTAAATTAAAAATACCCAGGTATAGAAAGGCGATTCCAAGATGAAATGATGGTTTTGATTTTTTTTTAATTGATAAAAAAATATATGATAAGAATAAATGAAAGACAGTGGGGATCAATGATCCTACTGTAAAAAAGTTTGCATAAAAATTATCAAAAAAGTTCAAGATATACACTCGCCTGACAGAACATTCTTGCCCGGGTTGTGCAGATTTTTTTTACTATAAATTAAACTGTAAGAATGTGCGATAAAGAAGGTAATGATATTTATCATTGAAAACTCCTGCCAGTGCAGCAACATTTTTTTAATAATCCGCTTCACGGTAGTTCTCATCTCATTCCTGTTGCTCTAATATTTCAATAACTTTTTATATTCAGAAGTAATTAAATAGAGTCAGCGTTAATAAATAATTTTACGCGGTCAGAAGTGCTGCTTTTATATAAACTTGTTTGTGAATATTAATTGACAATAATTCATGAATAGATAAAGAATATGCAGAATTTACTAAACTTGTTCGCATGGAGGGTAAAATGAGTGAATCTAATGAAAGGTTATTTTTAATTGCAGAAGAGTTTGGTGAAATCGCACATAATGTAAACAAGTCATCCCATCTGAGAAAAGAGCATTCCGAAAAAGCAATACAGAATCTGGATTTATCATTTAAGGCAGGAACAGAGCTTCTTGATGAAATACAGAAAATATCAAAAGAAAACCTGAGTCTTCGCGACAAAAATAATATTATCTTAAGCAGCTGCAGAATATTTCTGGCTAATCTTGCAAAACAGGATGATATTCTGAAACAGCTGAAAGGAAGCACGGTTCCTTCTGGAATTCTTGCTAAAGTTGATAACTATAAATCCAAGTTGAACGATTCCCTGAATGTCGGATTGAATTATCTCAATAAAATTATTGAGACAAACAATGAAATTATTCTGATGGATAATCTGATTATTAAAAGAAAAATTTTTCAGAAGGAAAGAATTGAGAAATTAAAGGAGTCAACAGGCAGAATTTTAAAAGATGCTGTCATCGCTATTGAGGGTTCGCAATCCAATCTTGGAAGGAGCGCGTCACTTTTAAAGCGGTTCAAAAAAATTGAAGCTCTTGTGAAAGATAAAAATAAATCAGAAATTGAAGAATTGGCTGATGAGTCGAAAACCGGCTGCATGATGGCATCGCAGGTTAATGAAAGCTCGCGTTCGCAATTTGAATTTGCAGAGCAGGTTAATATTTTTACGAAACATCTGCATGATGAATCTTTAACAATAAAAGATCTGATTTTAAAGAAAAGCGAGCTGTTCAATAAAAACCTTGAACCTATTGCAGAGCTTGCAGTTCTTGTTGCTGTGGAAATGTTTGAATATCTTTCAATCAAAGATTATATAAAAGATTTGAATATTGATGATATCACATTAGGTGAAAAAAATTATAATCTTATTAACAATCTTGCTTCATATATGCTGTCAATTTGCGAAAATGTTGAAAGCGTTGCTGTGCTGAATTTTGATATGAGCGACAGTATTGCAGCCAATGCTGATCTTGAACGCAAGGCAGCTGATCTCACTCAAAAAGAAATTACATACTATTCTGCTGTCAAGGATGCTGTAGCTGCAATGACTGAAGCTACGAAATATCCTGTTGAAGGTTCTGCAAAAAATATAGAAAACGGGAAAGAACTTGTGAAACTGCTTGAAGAAATTTTGGCAAAAATATAATATTTTAGGTTTAGGTTAATAATGAAACTGTCAATCAAATGGGTGCTTGCTGTTTTTTCTGCTATTTTAGCTACAGTGTTTGTTCTGCTGGTTTATTCACCGGTTCCGGAAAAAACATCATTTAATGCATCTCTTGAAGAGCTCCGCGCTCTTGCAGATGAAGATAAAGGCGCACTGCCTGTGGGCATCAACGCTCTTAAAGTAACAGATGGAGAATTTCCTGCCGGCATTGCTGTTGCAGGAAATTTTTCATCTTTGCCTGTGCCCTGCTATGTATGGCAGATTAATTATGCCGGAGCAAACAAGCAAAGTATTATGGTTGATACAGCTCAGAATAAGAAACATTTAAAAGGTTTTTCAGCAAACGCCGTTTTTCATGAAAAAGAATATAATCAAATGCAGGAAGCTCTTCGCCGCGCATCAAAAATAGTATTAACACATGAACATCTTGATCATGCAGGAGGAGCTGCTTTGTCGCCATATCTTTCCGAGATTCTTCCTAAACTCTGGATAACGCCAGAACAGAAGAACGGGCCGTTTATGGCTGATGCACTTTTCCCGGATGGAGCTCTGGATAAAGCGCAGGTTCTGTCTTATGACACCATGATGAAATTCGCGCCAGGTGCAGTTTTGATTAAAACTCCAGGCCATACACAGGGTAGCCAGATTCTGTATGTTATGCTTGCCAGCGGCAGGGAATTTATTATCGCAGGTGATATAGCCTGGAGCATGATGAATATAAATATTCCGCGGGGCAGACCTCTGCTTACCAGCCTGTTCCTTAAAGAGAACAGATCAAATTCTGCTAACCAGCTGCGCTGGCTCAATGATATGCAGAAAAAAGGTGTGATAATTCTTATTACGCACGACGGCGGACACATTCAAAATGCTGCGGCGAAAGGCCTGATTAAAATGGGTCTTGAGTAAATTTTAAATCATGAGTATATTATCCATTGCTATTATTATATTTGTTTTGCATTATTAATTACTATATTTAAAACATGATTATAGAATTCTAATGAAAAACAAAATTGAAACTTCATCAAAAAAAAGCCAGATTGTAAAGTCCGTTAAAAAAAAGATTTTCCAGGAACGGCAGACCTGTCTGATATGCGGCCGGAATTACAAATCTCTTGAACGGCATATGAGAAATGCCCACCGACCGCCTCCATCATTCCTGCAGAGAGCAGGATTTTGCCGGATGGGGCTTAAGCATATATTTATTGTACAGACGCCATTTGTCATTTTATATCTCATCCCGTTTCCCGATCTCATGCAAACCATTCTTTTCTATATTATTGCGCTGTTTTTCATTATTCCCTATATGCTGTATATTGTAGATCGTTATCCCTCTACTGGAAAAGATGATGTCAGCAGTTATAGTTACCCTTCGGGAATCATGTTTTCTACTTATCTTACAATGATTACTTATTTGAATATACATGATAGTGTAAGCTCTCTGGTTGCGGATTTTATCCAGGTATCTGTTCTTGCTGCTTTTGGGAAACAGCGTTTCATGGTTCCATCACCGATGCTGCTGTTATTTTTTTTCATGCCGGCTTTCTGGGTCATTGGATGTTTGTCGTGGGAAGCGTCAATCTTCAGGAAGAGGCGTAAGGAGATAATGTCTGCTGCAGGCAATATTAATTCCAGTATTGAAAGATGAAGTGTCCTATGCTATTTACAGATAATTATGGATTAATAAAAATTGCAAAAGAAAATTAAATTATTGATTCGCGGGGGCAGTATCTCAGCCGGAAAAGGTGTAGATAGATGTTATGCGGATCTTTTAAAAAACTTTCCTTCGCTGAAAAACTGGGATATAATTAATCGATCAAGGATAGGGGATAACAGCTTTGACGGGATATGGTCATTCCAAACGGATATTGCTCCATTTTATCCTGACGTGTTCATTATTCATTTCGGGGTAGAAGATGCCTATTTCCCGGTTTACCGTTCCGAGTTCAAGGAAAATCTTGTACAGATGGTAAGGCTTGCACGGCAACTTTTTGATCCTCATATCATTCTGCTGACATCACAGCCTTTCGAAAACCAGTATGATTCGGAGGTCATGGATATTTATTACCGCACCATCCGCGAGGTTGCAGTTGATTTGAATTGCGAGATGATCCCAATGCATACTTATTTTTGGGGATTTCTTGAGGAATCAAAGCAGAACCTGCGTGATTTTGTACAGAAGGATTGCCGCTTGCTAAATGCAAAGGGGCACGAAATTTTTGCTGAGGCAATAGCACTTAGACTTGAAAGATTTTTGAAATAACTCAGGTTGAAAATAATGAATTATTTTTATCTGCATGGCTGGTTGTCAGGTCCTTTATCCAATAAAGCAAGATTTTTTAATCAGCTTTTTACTGGACATGGATTGTATCTGCATATTCCGGATCTGAATCAGGATGATTTTTTTCATCTGACATTATCCCGGCAGATAGAGCAGGTTAAGTCATTATTGCCTCCAGAACCAGTGACTTTCATAGGTTCAAGTTTCGGCGCATTAACCGCATTGTGGGTTGCTGAGAATAATCCTCAGGTTGAACGGCTGGTGCTGATGGCTCCTGCATTTAATTTTTCTGAAAAATCTTTATCGAAAATTCTGACTCAATCTCTGATGGATCAATGGCACGGGCAGGGACAGGTAACCCTGGAACATTACGCATATTCAAATAAAGTTCAGCTGAGTTATAATTTTGTAGAAGATCTGCGCAGATATGATGATGCACGGTTAGCCCGCGAGCTGCCCACACTGATTTTACATGGATTACACGATGGGACCATCCCGGTTCAGGCATCACGGAATTTTACTGCTTCCCGCTCATGGGTTAAACTTGTGGAATTAGACAGTGATCACGGTTTGTCAAGTGTTCAGGACAGTTTGTGGGAGGAAATAAGGCAATTCTGTGGGATTGATTCCATTTAATTGAGGGGTCAGAGCATAAATCAATCTTGAATGGTATGATAATTATATAAAAAAAATTTTAAAAAACTTCATAAAATATAAATTAATCTTCAATTTCATTTAAAAATCTCCATCCCGGCAGTATTAATGTATATAGTTTTCTTGACACTATTTCAAATATAATTTATATTTACTTAAAGAGGGTATTTATGCCAATGGCAAAAAGAACAATAAAATCAGGAACAATTACAGTTCAAGACTATTATAACGAGAGATTTCTGAGAATTGAAGTTGAGATTAAACATCTGTACGAAATAATAAAACTTGGTTTTGCGGAAACTAACCGGAGATTTGAAGATATGAATATCCGGATTGACGCGCAGACAAAAAGAATGGATAATTTCATGATCTGGTCTTTCGGTGTTACCCTTACCTGTACAGGACTAATTATTGCTGCAATGAAATTCTGGAGATAGATTTATTCCCTCCTGTTGCTATAATTCCGTTTGCTTTCAGGAACTTTCTCAGATCAAGCAGACTATACTTTTTTTAATTTGAATATAAAGCTCTGACCCGGAAATCCCTCAAATACTGAAACTTGATTATAACTCCGGCATAAAATTGTTGCTGTCTAAACAGAACAAGGGGTTGCAGCCCCTTGTTCTGAATATCATCATTTATATTAATAAAAAATCTTTGATTGTGTTGAATTGAAGTGATTGTCCTATTGTTCTACGCCAGCTGACCTCCGTCGCAGGCGATATAAATTCCGGTTGTAAAAGAAGATGCGTCCGATGCAAGAAAAAGAACTGCACCTGCCATCTCCTCCGGAACCGCATGTCTGTGCATCGGAATAGCGTTTATTGCATAGTTGTAAATATCCTTGTTCCCTATAAGCGCCTGGGAAAATTTTGTTTCAGTCAGTCCCGGCAGCAGGGCATTTACTCGGATTTTCTGCATTGCAAGTTCTTTTGCAAAAGCTTTTGTCATATGAATGAGTGCGGCTTTTGATATGGAATATATACCCTGGAATGCTCCTGGTGAAACACCAACAACAGAAGAAACATTAATGATCGAACCTCCGCCGGAATCCGCCATTAACTTTACTCCTTCCTGAATCATGAAAAACGGCCCCTTAAGATTTACGTCAAAAGTTTTATCCCAGACTCCTTCATCAGCTTTCATTAAATCGCCGAAGTATGGATTTGTCGCAGCATTATTAACGAGGATATTGAGTTTGCCTTCTTTCTCGCGCACCTGTGAAAACAAAGCTTTAATGTCATCGGATTTTCCAATATTCGCGGCAATGCAAATTGCTTTTCCTCCGCGATCAGTAATCTTTTTCTCTACAACCTGCAGTGCATCAATTTTTCGTGAAACAAGAATAACCTTTGCTCCGTAATCTGCAAGAGTGACAGCTATTGCCTCGCCAATCCCGCGGCTTGCTCCTGTAACAAGAGCAACTTTATCTTTCAGGTCAAAATTTACTTTATTCATGATATTTTCTCCTATTAATAGTTTACTATTTTATTCAGAAAATCCGGCTTCATAAATGCAGGTTTCGGATATTCGTAAAAACCTTTTCCGGATTTTTTGCCGAGAAGACCCTTGTCCACATACTTTCTTAAAAGTTCTGCATTCTTTCTTCCCTGGTGGTCATTCAGCTTCTCAGCCCAGTACTCTGTTACGCTCAGAACTGTATCAATTCCAATGCTGTCCATGATCCCGAACGGGCCGAACATCATATGGGTGACGCCCATCCATGCTCTGTCTATATCTTCAATAGTTGCTACTTCCTTGCTTGCAATAGTCAGGGCAGATGTGAATACAGCGCCAATCATGAAATTGAAAACATACCCTGAGTGTTCCTTCTCCATCATGATAGGGTACTGGCCCGCTTTTTCCGCGAATTCTTTCACAAGCTGAATTGTCTCTTTCGATGTGCCCGGGTGCGGCATGATATCAACAATATTTGTCATGCTTACGTCGTGAAAATGAAGCGCGATGAATTTTTCAGGCCGTCCGGTTGCTTCTGCTATCATTGACGGAAGCAGGGTGGATGTGTTTGTTGTGAATATTGTTCTTTCAGGGCAAAGCTTGTTAAACTGTGAGAAGATTTTAACTTTCAGTTCAGGTTTTTCCGGAACAGATTCACTGACTAAGTCTGCATCTTTTGCAGCAAGAACCGGGTCAGTGGTGGTTGTTATGCGTTTCAGTGCAGCATCAGCCTGCTCCTGTGTTGCTTTCTTCCATGTAACCATACCGCCCATTATTTTCGGGATTCTTATCATGGCTTTTTTGAGAGCGTCTTCGCTTATGTCATAGATGACTACATCAAAACCTGCAAGAGAAAACGGGACGCTAATCTGCTGGCCCATAGTGCCTGCTCCAAGCATAAGAACTTTTTTAATTTCGTCTACTTTCATAATAGCTCCTTTTGTTTTACCACCTTTTATCCCCTATGGTGGTCTTTGAATAGTTTTAACAAGTGGCTTCCACATTGTTTTTTTATACCCCCTCCGGGGGAAAGGGGGTAGTAATTTTATAAATCTGATTTTAAAATAACATTAAAAGCCGTTGTCTCAAGAATCTTGATTGCAAAAATCAGCATTTTGAATCTTTCGTCTTTTGTCTGTCCGTTGAAATATCTGTAATAAATCTGCTGAGCAATAACTGCCAGGCGGAAAAGGCCGAAACAGTAATAGAAATCAAAATTTTTTATTTTGATGCCCATGAGTTCCCCGTACATATCCACCTGCTGCTTTCTTGTGAGCATTCCGTCAACGTTTGTCGGCATCTGGCGTAAAGGCTGCATTGCAGGAGGATCATCTTTTTCAACCCAGTATGCAAGAGACGCGCCGAGATCCATTAGAGGATCGCCAAGCGTGGCCATTTCCCAGTCAAGTATGCCGATAATTTTTGTGGGATTTGATAAATCAAGAACTGCATTGTCGAATTTATAGTCATTGTGAATAATCCCGACATTTCCGGATTCCCCAGGCATCTTGTCGTGAAGCCACTGCATAATTTTTTCAAATGTGGGAGCGTCCGGGGTTCTTGCATCATTGTATCGTCCGCTCCATCCTTCAACCTGGCGTTTTACATATCCTTCAGGTTTGCCGAAATCAGCCAGGCCTGCCTTGGCATAATCAACAGAGTGAAGACTGCTTAATACAGAAATTAAATTTCCGCTCAGTGTTTTTGCCTCATCTTTGCTTAAAGAGATTCCTTCAGGAAGATCTTTACGTAAAATTATTCCTTTGATTCTCTCCATTACATAGAAGGGGCATCCCATTATGCTTTCATCTTCTGTATATATCAGAGGTTCAGGACAATATGGGAATACAGGCTTTAATGCTTTCAGTATTTTATATTCTCTTGACATATCGTGTGCTGTTTTGGCTTTTTTCCCGAACGGCGGCCTTCTCAGTATCATCTCCCTGTTTCCTGATTTGACAAGATAGGTGAGATTTGAGAAACCGCTTGGAAACTGTTTAATCTCAAGCTCTTCTTTAATATCAGACAGATTTGTTTTCAGAAAATCGTAGATGATGGATTTATCAAGACCCTCTCCTTCGCGCGTTGCTGTTGGTTCGTCAGTAATGATATCCCGTGATGTCATTGCTTCCTCCTTTATGATTTGATGTATGACTCTATAAATTCTATAATAAAAGATGCGTACTGGTCAGCTGTTACCTTTCTCTTCGTGTATTTCCATCTTTTAAGATACCAGTCCTGCAGCATTGCCTTTATCATGGATGCTGTCAGAAGCGGTTCTTTTGAAAGATATATTCCGGATTTAACTCCGTCTTTTAATATATCGATGAATATTTTTTCAGTGTACAGCTCGCTCTCCATCGGAATCTTTCTGTCCTCTTTTTTCAGATTTTTTGTTTCCATATAAAGGAAATAAAACCATTGCGGCATCATCTCGCTCAGATATACATGAATCCTTACAGCTTTTCTGAGTCTCAGACCGGGATCTGTTTCCCCCTCTATCTGTTTAATCAGAATATTTGTGATCAGATGCATTCCGTTGAGATGAATGATTTTAAAAAGTTCATCTTTGCTGAAAAAATAATTATAGAGAGCACCCATGCTGAGTTTTGATTCGCGGCTAAGATCCCGGAGTGTCATGGACTGGAATCCCATTTCAATACTCAGTCTGAGTGTTGTGTTTAAAATATTCACGAGATTTTTAACTGCAACTCCCTCTTTTTTAATTTTGATGGATTCGCGGTTGCTGAGATAGAAATCCCTGCATATATCCTCAATTGATACATTTGTATCTTTGCTGAATTTCGCGAATGTAAGTTCCATTTTATCTCCCATTGCTGATTACGCGTATTTCCTTAGAAATCTTTTTGCAAGTGAACTCTTGTGAACTTCATCTGCTCCGTCATATATGCGTGCAGCTCGTTCGTGCCTGAAAAAGTATGCAAGAATTGTATCATCAGTCATGCCAAGTCCGCCGTGAACCTGTAAAGCGTGGTCAACAACTGTCTGCATTGTATTTGCCACAACATATTTTATCATTGATACATCGTCTCTTGCTTCTTTTGCGCCTACTGTGTCTATTCTCCACGCAGCATATAGAGTCATCAGACGCGCTGCCTGAATTTCTGCTGCGGACTCAGCAACCCATCCCTGGATAATCTGTTTAGATGCGAGGGTCTTGCCGTCAGGAGAAATCTTTCTGTAATTGGCGCGCTTGCACATAAGTTCAAATGCCCTGTTGCATATTCCGAGCCATCTCATGCAGTGGTGTATACGTCCTGGTCCGAGTCTGTCCTGTGCAAGAACAAATCCCGATCCTTCTTTGCCGAGAAGATTTGCCTGAGGCACGCGGCATGACTGAAGAAGTATTTCCCCGTGGCTTGCATAATCGCTGCCGGAGTGTCCCATTACAGGAATGTTGCGGACAAGGTTGAATCCGGGATTATCTGTTGGTACGATAATCATGCTGGCCTGCAGGTGTACCGGAGCAGTGGGATCTGTAACTGCCATTACTATGCAGAACTTTGAACCGTCAGCGCTTGATGTGTACCATTTATGTCCGTTGATTATATAATCGCTTCCGTCTTTAACTGCAGTTGTTTCCATCATAACAGGGTTCGAGCCCGGCATGTCAACTTCAGTCATTCCGAAACAGCTTCGTATGTCTCCTGCAGCTAACGGTTTTAAATATTTCTTTTTCTGCTCTTCGGTTCCGTGAAGATGCAGTATTTCAATATTTCCTGCATCAGGAGCCTGGCATCCGAAAACGTAGTGGCCTGTGGGTGTTCTCCCCAGAGCTTCTGAAACAAGACCATGGTCAACCATGGAAAGCCCCATACCTCCAAGATCAACCGGAATGTTCGGGCCCCAGAGCTCCATTTTCTTAACCATTTTTCTTTTCTCGGCAAGTGCCGGAACAAGATCCCTGAATTCTGTGTTGAGATATTCATGTTCAAGAGGGATCAGTTCCTTATCAACAAATTCATTGATCATTCCAAGCACAACCTTCATCTTATCTGATATTTCAAAATTCATTTGAGCCTCCTTTTTTCTGTCCTGTCTGATATTAAGGCAGAGTATTATCTGTAAGTAATTATATTCTTTCCACCTGAAAGTTCCAGGTGAGAATATTCATTAAACGTTGAGAGCATTATTCTGTCTGATGTATATTTGAATCTTGT
This sequence comes from uncultured Leptospirales bacterium, assembly GCA_964529415.1. Lineage (GTDB taxonomy): Bacteria > Spirochaetota > UBA4802 > UBA4802 > UBA5550 > CAYMPH01. Next base: position 192,473 of record CAZGWD010000008.1, read on the forward strand.
AATCGACGTGTTCGCAACTTCGTCTCTAATAAGCATTGTTTTGCTGTTATTTAAAGAAAGAACTTTCATAACTGCAGCAGAGATCGGACCGCCGGATGTGAATACTGCTATAGTTTTGCCGCTCGGGTAATTTTTCATAATATCGTCAAGAAATCCGTAAACACCGGACTTGAATTCATCCCAGGTTGCAGTTCCTTTCATATCGTATTTTCCGGAGCACCACATGTTCATTACTTCCGAGAATATTATATGGAAGGATTTTTTATCAGACAGAAGATTGGCGTAATATTTTTCAAGTTGAGGCTTTTCCGCTAACAATACAGGGCTCAATATTGAAAAAATTATTTCAGTATCATACTCGTTGAGCCTTGTGTCGTATTTAATTTCAGGTGCTGGAGTATTGTTTGTTTTTGATTTCGATATAAATCCGTCAGCTGTATCTTTATGGCGGACCAGGGTGCCTGAAAAAATTTCGTCGAACTGCATATTTATGTTATGCAGATGTTCGCCGAGGATTGCAGCCTGTTTCATTCCTGTTTCGGAAAGCTTGTCGTAGTTTCCCTTGCCGAATGATCCCTGAGCATGTCTTATGAATAATAGGGTACTCATTTTTTTACCAATAAATATAACATAATATATACCGCGAAAAAGTCAAGAAAAAAATGAGCGAATGCTCGCTTTTTTTCTTGACTTTTTATTCAGGTGGATGTTTATTCAATATATAAGCCTTAGAAGGTAATGCCATTAAGATAAGGAAATTTTATTGTTTTATAAAATTATTTTGTGTAAGAAAAGGGGATAGGGAGATGGAAGAGATAAGGAGATAAAGGATTAAATAGGGAATTCATATACAATAGAAAGTAAATTTTATTATTATCTCCCCGATCTCTAAAAACCCCCATATCTCCAAATCTTACACATTTTTTAACTATAAATGCCATTGACCTCCGAAGGTAATGCAATTTAGTTAAAGGGATTTTTTGTTATATTACACTATTAGATTCAGGTGAATTTATTATCGAGGGAGGAAAATTAAAATATAATGAAAATACTCGTTTGCATTAAACAGGTTGCAGATGCAGACTCCAGCCTGAGGCTTAACAGCGATTCCTCATGGATCGAGGAGAATAATAAAATTGCATATATGATGAACCGTTATGATGAATATGCGCTTGAGGAAGCTCTTTTAATTAAAGATGTGATTCCGGAAACAACAGTTGATGTTATATCAATCGGGCCTGGACGTGCTGTATCTGTAGTAAAAAAATCTCTTGAGAAGGGTGCTGATAACGGGATTCATATTTTATGTGATAATCCAGCTATGTCTGCTATTAAAACTTCATCTGTTATCGCTCAATACGCAATTGATAAAAATTACGATATTATTTTCACAGGGGTTATGTCTGAAGATTTGATGCAGAGCCAGGTTGGCCCTATGATCGCTTCGTTTCTTTCTATTCCGTGCGCTGTTTCTGTAGTGAAAAATGAACTGATAAATAATTCAGCTGCTATTTCCGCTGCATCTGAACTTGAAGGCGGAATAATTGAAAAAATAGAAATCGCTCTGCCATGCCTGATTGCAGTGCAGACAGGCGTGAACCGTCCGCGTTACCCGTCATTATCGAATGTAATGCGTGCGAGATCAATGGAAGTTGTTTCTTTGAATATAGAAAATTTTAAAATTCAGGAAAGTTATGAGGAACCGGTATCGCTTGAGTATCCGCCTGTATCATCAAAGGGAATAATAATAAACGGCAGCAGCGAAGATAAGGCTGACAAGCTTCTTGATTTGCTTCATGAAAAGGCTATACTATGAAAGAAAAAAAATATAAAATAATTGCAGTTCTCGATACAATAGAAGACAAGCTGATTCAGCAGAGTCTTGAGCTTATCGCATTTGCAGAGAGTTTTTCATCAGGAGATTTATCCGGCACGCTTCTTGTTATTCCAGGGAAAAATATTATGCAGCTCTGCAGATTAATATCAGACAAATACGGAATTGATACTGCAGCAGTTGAGCATGAAAAGTTATACTATCCCGATCCGGAACTTCAATCAGAGATTCTTCTGAGTGCAATGGATGATTATAAGCCGAAAATGGTTATATTTACACACACTGTAAGAAACTGCCAGATCGCTTCCAGGCTATCTGTTTCATTGAAATCATCATCCGCAACTGCAGTGGAATCATTTTCTTTAGCAGATAAAGAATATATTTTCCAGCGATCAATTTTTAACGGAAAGCTTAAACAGAATGTCCGGCTATGCACCCCGTTTAAAATTTTAACAGTTCTTTCGGGAGCATATACTCTTACTGAAAAGAAATTCCCGTTTTCTGATAAAGCATCAGTTCATGAAATTAAAAGCAGCATTGATGTAAAAGGTTATAAAGGCGTGTCGATATCAGAGGAAACGGACAGCGGTGTTAAGCTTGAAGATGCAGATGTAATTATTTCTATTGGAAGAGGAATCGGCAAGGAGGATAATCTTGAGCTGATCCGTAAAACAGCAGCTATATTCGCAAACTCGGCTATTGGTGCATCGAGACCTGTCTGCGACCGGAAGTGGCTGTCTTTTAATCATCAGGTCGGCATTACAGGTAAAACTGTATCCCCGAAACTTTATATGGCTTGCGGTATATCCGGGTCGCAGCAGCATATTGCAGGCATGAAAAATTCGCAGTGCATTGTTGCAGTCAATAAAGATCCGAATGCTGCAATATTTTCCATAGCAGATTTTATTATTATAGAAGACATTATTTCTTTTCTGCCTGTGCTGATAAGAAAGAATAATGAAAGAGCCCGTGTTTGATACTTAAACACGGGTCAGAGCATCCCCGCTATATGCCGGGGTCAGAGCCTATTTATATCAAAAACATGCCTGCTTCACTCCATTTAAACGAATTTTCCCAATAATGAATTGACAAAAGAATATTCTCAGCGTATAAAAGGCAGAGAAACAGCAGTTGGATATTTTTACTAAAATTATAAAAAGGGGAAATCGCTACATGAAATCATCAACATTTACATTTAAAAATTCAGACAATATGGATGTCTTTGTATATAAGTGGGAACCATCAGGAAAACCAAAAGCAGTTGTTCAGATTGCTCATGGAATGGCAGAGCAGGCAGGCAGGTATGAGCGTTTTGCTAAAGCGTTGACTGCGGAAGGTTTTGCAGTTTATGCAAATGATCACAGAGGACATGGTAAAACTGCAGGCACTCTTGATAAAGCAGGTATATTTGCTCCCAAAGACGGTTTTTTCAGAACAATGGAAGATATGCGAACCTTGAACCAGATGATTAAAAAAGAAAATTCAGGAACTCCGGTATTTCTTTTTGGTCACAGCATGGGATCATTTCTTGCTCAGGCTTATATATCCCGTTACGGATCAGAGCTGAAAGGCTGTGTGCTGTCAGCTACAGCTGGAGACGGAGGAGCATTGATCAGTGTAGCCAACATGATAGCGAGAGTTGTTTCACTGATTTACGGCCGCAATACAAAAAGCCCCGCTCTTGATAAGATGAGCTTTGGCGCATTTAATAATGCATTCAAGCCTAACCGGACAGCATTTGACTGGTTGAGCCGGGATAATGCTGAAGTGGATAAATATATAAATGATCCCTGGTGCGGATTTATCTGCACAGCCGGTTTCTTTTTTGATTTAACCAAAGGCCTTCTTGATACTCATTCAAGTTCGCGTATGGCTGCAATTCCGAAATCACTTCCAATTTATGCAGTTGCCGGTGCAAATGATCCTGTAGGAAATAAAGGAAAAAGTGTTATGCAGCTTGTAGATGCATACAAAAAGCTCGACATCAAAGATGTAAGTGTCAAGTTATATGAAAACACACGCCATGAAATTTTAAATGAAATTAACCGGGATGAAGTAACTAAAGATATTATTAAGTGGTTAAAGAGTCACCTCTAAGGTTGTAATAAAAGGCGGTGAAAACCGCCTTTTATTACTCTTCGTTTTTTTAAAAAACAAAAACATTTTTAACAAATATTTATATTGACAAAGCTAAAGAAATATTTATCATATTATATAGAATAAATATCTTTAAAGAAGTATCTTCAAGTCCTGTTTTTTGTTGTTTAAATTATTTTTCTAGGAGGACTTAATTGGAAAATGATCAGGTGAAAATCAGTATAGTAATAAAGCCGACATGGAACCTTGTCAAGGAAGTCCAGGTTAAGGCTGAGACGTTTATGAAGGGAAAAAATATGAGTACCGAAGTAATCGATGCGGCAATCATGTGCTCTACTGAACTTATTGAAAATGCTGTTAAATACGGCGCAGAAAAACCGGACGGAAGCAGCATAGATTTTGATCTGCGGGCCAGTGAAGATCTGATTGAAATAATTGTATCAAACGGATATCACACTGAAAAAGATTTAAATAATGTTCTGGAACACATTGATAAAATAAAATCAAGTAATGATCCGGCAGCATTATATGTAGAACGGCTTCAGGAACTGCTTGATAATCCAAAACCAGGGGTAAGCCAGCTTGGGCTTTACAGAATTTTTTACGAAGGCGGCTTTAATCTTGATTACAATCATGAGAATAGAATTCTGACTATAATTGCAAAAAGAAAAATATAATTTTCAGGAGAAACGAATAATGAAAAATATGAAAGATGGAACACTGTCAATTGAAATAAATGACGCTGATAAGGTTACAATGTCATGGCTCGGAAGAAGCGAAAGCAGGGAACCGGCCGTTGCATTAAATCCATATCTTATCGAACTTATTGATTCAATAAGCGGCAAAGAACTGGTTGTCGATTTTACAAAACTTGAGTATATGAACTCATCTACAGTTCCGCCGATAATACAAATGATTAAAAATCTGAATACAAAAAGCGTTGTCACAAAGATTTATTATGATAAGGAATCAAAATGGCAGGCTGCATCTTTTAAAGCTCTTGAAACAATTTCAAAAACAATGTCAAGTATTGAAGTTACAGGGAAATAGTTAATTTTCACATTTTTAAAAGAGTTGATTTTGTGCATTCCGGTATAGCAGTTTTTTTATAATACGAGGCAGCCGGAATGCAGGTATCCTGAAGATTTTTTATAATAGGAAAAATTTATTTTTTGTAAAACTTGTTACCGGTTATTTTAAATCTATAATTAATAAACATTTTTTTCATTTACTCACGCTTATGGTAAAACCACGTAAAAGGTGGAGTAATTGTCGATTATCCTTCTATATTACAACATAATGAAAATAAAACTGATGAAAAATTTAATCGCGGAGAATCCCCATGAACTTCACTGAACATGTCTATTTTGATTTTTTTGCAATTGGCGCGCTAATACCGGCTTTCTTGACAGGTTTGCTTGGATATTTTTTCATTACAATGAAAAGTAAATCAGCTGCATCGTTACATTTCGGTATAGCTTTTATTATCAGCACTATATTCTATTTTGCATATTTTTTTGCAGCTGCAATATATCATCCTTATGCGGCATATCATAGATGGTTTACTGTTGTTACTGTAATGATTCAGATATTGCATTTCTCTCTTGCGGTATTCTCATATCCAGAAGTAAGGTTTCCCCGTTTCAGAAAAATATATATTTCATTAGTCTATCTGATATCAATTTCGCTTATGATATATTTTTTCAAAGAGTCGTATAATGCAGGGAAAGTTTTTCAATTTGCCGGACACTACTGGGATTTTGATGCTGACCATGCAAGTAAAATTATTTCACCTTACTTTATTTTATTAATATTTTTTATTTTTGTAGCCGGGGTATGGAGAGCTGTAGTAAATCGCGGTATTGAAAGATGGGCTGTATTATTAATGGGGTCTATAATATTTGTGTCGCTTGTTATTCCCGGAATTACAAATTTGCTCAGCAGGGACGGTCTGCTTGATCGCGGTACATACCAGCTTACCCAGAATATTTCGAGCATGCTTGGAGTTTTTATAGCTGTAATAATATTTCTTAATACAACAAAAGACAGATCAAGCTTCATGTCGAAAATCCTTATAGTTACTGTTATAACACTTCTTGTAATGGTTCAGGGTTTTACTTACTATTCATTGCAGGACCAGGAAAAATCTTTTGATCTGCTTTTAAAATCAGAAACACATCTTTCTGTAAGAACAGATACCTTTCCTGATAACATGATATATATGGTAACCTATTCCCAGAAAGACGGAACTGTATCAACGAAATATACCCAGGGAAATAAAGCATTAACCTTGAATTTCTCGGAAATTGATCATGAATTTTATAATACATTTATATATGAAAAAATAAAACAGCTTGATAAAAATAATTTTAAATCCAAACTCGAAGCCCTTCTTGCAGATTCGAATAAATCGTTTGAAGGATATAAAATAGCAATAATTGAATTTACTGACAAATTGAATCCTGATGAAAAAAAACCTGCCATGAAAGTTATTGAGTATATTGATTCTATCGAGCGTCAGGTTTTATATACAAGAACAAAGATCAGCAAGCTGCCGGAAGAAAATTTCACAGAACAGCTGAAAGCTTTTCTTCCCGGAGCAAGTTCAAAAATATTCAATAAAGCAATACTTAAACATCTTGAAGCAAACGTCCATGATCAGAAGCTGCTAAGGCACGATATACTTTCATATCTGGCGCCGATGAGAAAGCCGGGAGCACGAATATACAGAAAAGATGCATCTGATAAAAACCAGTACGTTGCAGTCATGGAAGCTGATACACTGAATAACAGGGTAATTGAAGCCGGATATCCCTACCTGGATTACAGAATATATGTTCATGAAACCTCCAAGAAATATATAATACTTTTAGTGGTAATGGTAAGCGTTATTATTGTTGGATTTCCGTTCTTCTTCTGGGGATCCCTTATAAAGCCGATCAAGAATCTATTATCCGGATTAAAAGAAATGCAGCAGGGAAATCTGAAGGTTCAGATACCAATCAAGGTTGAAGATGAATTCGGATACATGTCGCGGAATTTCAATACAATGGCTGTAAAGATTAGCGAAGCAACTGAAAACCTTGAAGAAAAGGTAAAGGCCCGTACAGAAGAACTCCAGGCTGCCATGGAGGAAATGGAAGCAATGAATGAGCAGCTCGTTGAGGCACGCGACGCACTATGGGGAGAGATGGAACTTGCGAAAAAAATCCAGACAAAACTGCTTCCATTGGATCCTGAGATTGCAGATTACGATATTTCAGCTTATATGCAGCCTGCAGACGAGGTTGGCGGCGACTACTACGACATTATCAATGCTGCAGGAATTGACTGGATCGTCATAGGCGATGTTTCCGGCCACGGAGTTCCTGCAGGCCTTGTTATGATGATGACCCAGACAGCGATACATGTTGTGCTTGCCCAGAACCCGGATATCGCCCCTGACAAGCTTCTTGATATAGTTAACAGCACTATCTCGGATAATATCAAGCGCCTGGGTGAAGACAAGTACATGACTATTTCTGTTCTTGCAGCTACTGTCGGCGGCAAGTTTATTTTTTCAGGACTGCACCAGGATATTATGATTTTCCGCAAAGCAACAGGCAAAGTTGATTTAATTGAAACAAGAGGGATGTGGATAGGAATAGTTGATGATATTAAAGGCATGCTTGACCTTGATTCGCTGAGCATGGCTCCGGGCGACACCATGCTTCTATACTCAGACGGTGTAACTGAAGCAGTGAAGAAAGAAACTGCGAAAAGTGCTGAACCTGAATTTTTCGGAGATATTCACCTTGCTGAGCTTTTTAAAAAGAATGCATCATTGCCTGTTGACGGTATCAGAGATTCAATTTTAAAAGACCTCAAGGGATATTTCTGCGGTGATGACGTTACTATGGTAATTTTAAAGAGGAAAGTTTAATTATTAAGGAGAAACCAATGGCAAATGATGGAAGAAAATATAAAAGAATAAAAAGTGATTTTAATGTAAGGGCATTAGTGCCGGATGCAGGTGAGGGACTTCGCGGAATAAAAACAGGGAAAACAAAAAATGTCAGCGCAACAGGCGTTTTATTCCATAATGATGTTAAACTTGATATTGGAACTATAATAGACGTTAAATTTCTGAAACCCAAAACTTTTGATTTCTTTGAGAGTGCAGCAAAAGTTGTCAGGGTCGAGATTCCCAATGATGGAAAAGGGTACGAGATCGGAGTTCAGTTTATTAATCTTACTCCTGAAACTGAAAAGAAACTGGATTATTATCTTACTCCTGAAGAGGAATAATCCGTTTTATTAAATTATTGTAATAAAATTATCCGTGTGATTTTTTCTGATATTTTTTTCTCAGTAAAAAACTGCAAAATAACAAATATTTATTTAAGGCAGGATAGTGCCTGCAATTTATTAATATTCAATTGAACAGCATGGTATTTTAGAAAAAAATAATCAGGAGATACGGAAATGAATCTTGCTGAATACATCTATTTTGATTTTTTTACAATTGGAGCTTTAATACCTGCGATATTTATGGCTGTTCTTGCGTATTTTTTTATTATAATGAAAAATAAATCAAAATCTGCAACGTATCTGGCAATATTTCTTTTTCTATGCATCTTCTTTTTTTTATTTTATGCAGTTGCAGCAGCTATATATCATCCTCTTGCAGCATATCACCGCTGGGTTACTGGCGGGATTTGCATGACCGGCCAGATATGCATGAGTCTTGCTTTATTTCATTTTCCGGATGACCATAATCCGCTTTTTGGAAAGATATATAAAATTTTCTGGTTTTCTGTTTCTGCATCTATTGCTTTATATTTTTTTTATGATACATATCATGCTGGAAAAGTTTATCAATTTGCCGGTCATTACTGGGATTTTGATGCGGAAAAATCCAGCAAAATAGTTGGTATAGGGATAGTTGCGGCTATTTCACTTATATTAGTAATGGGAATCTGGAGAGCAGTTGTTAATCACGGTATTGAACGATGGGCTGCTCTGGGAATAGGATTTTCGATGTTCTCTGCATTTATCATTCCCGGTGTTCTGAATATTTTCAGCAGAGACGGTCTAATTGACAGAGGTACATATCAGATTTCAAATAACCTTGCTGTTATCACCGGAATTTTTATAGGAATAATTATTTATCTGAATGTTACAAAGCAGCGTTCAAGTTTCATGTCAAAGATCCTTATAGTAACTCTTGCAACTCTTCTTCTGATGGTTCAGGGATTTACGTATTTTTCATTACAGGATCAGGAAGTGTCTTTTGATTTATTATTAAATTCAAAGACGCATCTGTCTATAAAAACAGATGATTATCCGTCAGATATGAAATATATGGTTGTGTATTCCCAGAAAGACGGAAATGTTTCAGAAAAGTATATCAAGGAGGACACTTCTTTGACTCTTGATTTTTCAGAGATGGATCATGAATTTCAGAATACTTTAATCTATGAAAGAATAAAACATCTTGATAAAAATAAATTTAAAGCAGAACTCGAAACTGTTTTTTCCGATTCAAATAAATCATTTTCCGGATATAAAACTGCAATAATAGAATATGCAGACACAATAAAGCCTGACGAAAAAGACCCGGCTGGAAAGATTCTTGCATATATTGATTCAATAGAACGTTCAGTTCTATTTACCAGAAATAAAATAAGCCAGCTTCCGGAAGAGAATTTTTCAAATCAGCTTAAAGCATTTCTTCCCGGAGCAAGAATACAAATATTTAATAAAGCTATTCTTGAATATTTGGATACAGCCGGTTCTGATCAGAAGAAATGCAAGCATGATATTCTATCATATTTAACCCCAATGAGAAAGCCAGGATCGCGGATTTATAGAAAAGATGCAGCTGACAAGAATCATTATGTTGCTGTCATGGAAGCAGATTCAACTGCAAACAGGGTAATAGAAGCAGGTTATCCCTATTTAAATTATAGAATTTATGTTCATGAAACATCCAGGCAGTATATTATTTTATTATTGGCAATGGTAAGCGTTATTATTATAGGATTCCCGTTTTTCTTCTGGGGCTCTCTCGTTAAACCGATCAGGAATCTTCTATTCGGATTAAAAGATATGCAGCAGGGCAATCTAAAAGTTCAGATACCGGTAAAGGTTGAAGATGAATTCGGGTACATGTCGCGGAATTTCAATACAATGGCTGTAAAGATCAGTGAAGCAACAGAAAACCTTGAAGAAAAGGTAAAGGCGCGTACAGGCGAACTGCAGGCTGCAATGGAGGAAATGGAATCCATGAATGAGCAGCTGGTAGATGCCCGTGACGCTATTTGGGGGGAGATGGAGCTTGCGAAAAAAATCCAGACCAAGCTTCTTCCTGTAGATCCCGAGATTGCAGATTTCGATATTTCAGCTTATATGCAGCCTGCAGAGGAAGTAGGCGGTGATTACTATGATATCATCAATGCTGCAGGAATTGACTGGATTGTAATAGGCGATGTTTCCGGTCACGGAGTTCCTGCAGGCCTTGTTATGATGATGACCCAGA
>CAZGWD010000009.1:0-201418 GCA_964529415.1 uncultured Leptospirales bacterium
TGTGTTACCTATGCGCCCGGTTTATTTTGTTACCCATCCTCCCGGTTTGTACAATAATGCCTCCCTTCTAGAGATATTATTTTACAGCATATTTGGTGTGTTGGTTCGGCTCCGCTCACCAACCGTGGTGCCTGGCAACCGTGCGTCGATGTCATCAGTATGGCAATCTTTTAGCTTTGAACATGCAGAAGTTTACATTTTCTCCAGAATTTTCCTTGCAATAGATTCTGAAGCTCTTGCAGCATCTTCTTCTTTTTCAACAGTTTCTGTAATATAAATAAGGATCTGCGTTGTTTTAAAATCAACAAGCTTCAAGGTAATCTTGTAATTATTATCCAGTTTTAAAACTGAACCTGTAAGAATTTTTTTTGCTTTATTGGAAGATTTTGCATCAGATACAAAACCCGCGAAATCAGGATTTTTTAATTTAATAAGACTTTGAGTAATTCCAGTCATTATTTTACTGCTGAAAACTGAACTTTTTGCATCGGAATAGAAGTACATGATTCCAACTTCAAATGGTATCTGAACTTTTGGAGCATTAAAAGTTTTATCTGCAGATGATTTTTCATCTGTTGAGATGGAAATACCGGAACTGCTGTTCTTGTCTGCAGAAACATCTATTTCAGGTTTTTTTAAATCAGCCGGATTAAAAATTTTAAAATAAACTGCTGCAGTTGAAACTACGGCTGTTCCTGTAATAATAACAGCAGATGCTCCTGCAAGGATTGCGCTTTTTAACAATGTAAAATTTAATCCGAATTTTTTTAAAAATAAAAGTACGGTTACTGTTATTATTATTGGATAATTTTTTTTACCATGACTGAGAATGCTGATAAGCGCTTTCTTTTTACTTTTATTCAATCTGGAACGCACTTCAGGCGGAAGCGGTTCTTTCATTTTGTATTTTTCGAATAGCTGATCTATTTTATTTTTTTTATTCATAATAGATCCTCGATGCTGTTAAAACCTTTTTTGTTGAAATATTTTTCGAGCCTTTCAACTGTAAGATTGTATCTGTACCTTGACTGCCGTTCGCTCATGCCAAGCTGCTCACCTGCTTCTTTGTAGGAGTAATTATTTACTGCAATAAGGTGAAACAAAGTTTTATCTTCTTCATTGTCAAAATTACCCATATCGTCAATGGCTTCCTGAATCAGGATGCGCGTATCGCGGAAGCCGTTTACATATGCGAGATTTTTATCATCGAAAATTTCATCTATATCGACATCGTCCTTTTTCTTTCTGAAGTGCTCGAGAAGTACAAGCCTCATTGCACCGTAGAGCCACTTCCTGTGATCCAGCACTTCATCGATTTTATTGTAAAGCCTCATAAACACTTCCTGGCATATATCTTCTGCGGAGTCAGCGTCATTCACCTTCCCGTATATAACGCTGTAGATTAACGGATAGTAATTGTTATATGACTCAGTGAACGTTTCGTTCTTTTTATCAGACAGCTTAATCATCGCAGTCTTATATATTAGTGCTTATTTTATTTATTTTTGACAAAATTAATTTCCAAATTTAGATTTATCGAATCTGGTGTTGTCCCATACGCCATCTTCTTTATCTTTATTAAAGATGGAATCATCAAGCATGTCTTTGCATGAAAGATTTGCAAGTGAAATAAACGCGAGTGCTAAAAATATTAAAATTCTCATGTTGAAACTCCTGTATAAAATAAAGTTATATAAAAAAAGTATAAATAATATACGGGTTGTAAAGCTATAGCCCCCTGTCCCCCTAAGGGGGCACGTGATCAATAATTATTTCATTGATAAATCGAAATTGATCATTTCTATAACTGTATTAAATTGTAAAATACATCTTCATTTTTAATATTGATAAAAAAACTTTTTCTTGAAATGAATTATTGTGTAATAATTCATTGATTGATAAAAAATTACTTTTATTTCCCACATGGTCGCCCCCTTTGGGGGATGGGGGGTCAAAACAGCATTCTAAATCCAAGTTCTATTCCTATATACTGACCTGTTTTTTTGCTTTCAAAAAAAAGCGAATATCCAGGTGCGACAACAAGATACCATCTGTCAAAAAGCAGAATGTCGAATTCGATCCTTGCTGATATTACCGGATTATAAAAAAAATCAACTTTATACTGGTATTCACCTGAAGCTCTTTCGCCGACTTTATCGTAATTCATTATAGTAAAAAGATAACCCACTCCTATAGATGGAATCATATTTATATTTTTTGTCAAATTAAATTGGTACCCCAAATGAACTTCAAGAGGAATGATAACTATAGATTTAATTGAAACAAGTTTCGGGGTAAAAGCTTCAGCTCCGATGAAAACGAGAATCTGGAAATTCAGCCCGAAAAGTTTGTTAAATGTAAAATATAAAACACCGCCGTAACCAATGTCAGTTCCGCTCGTAAAATCTCCCAGAGGAATAAAATTTTTAAATGTAAGTCCCATGTCGAATTTTTCAGTAAGATTATAATAACCTGAATAATATCTTTCAATGCGGAGGGCTATGCTGGATACAGCGTTCTCGATATTTTTCAGTTCGGATGCATCTTCAGTGGCTGTGTAATCAACAGAAGCCTTCACTACATCAATAGACCTGATTTCAATTTTAAACTTCCCAAATTTGTTTACTGAACCAACAATAATTTTATCTACAGAGAGAATTTTACCGAGAACTGCAACCTGTTTGGTGTCGTTTCCATCGAAGTCTTCGAAACCGTGTGTTCGCGCTATTCTGTCCATCTGCGATTTTTCAAGGAGTGTGAAAAGTTTTGTGCTGAATAATGCGCCTGAGAGTGTATCTTCAACAAAACGGCCTGTTGATTCATCGCAGTTGTTGGATGTAATTTTCATTACTGCAACGCGTATTTTTTTCTGTTTTTCTTCAGCAAAAGTTCTGCCTGCGAAAGAGAAAAATATTATTATGATGAATAGTTTTGGCATATTGGTTTTAAGCTGCTTTTACCCGGACCATGGTGCAAATTTATACCTACATTGAAAAGTGTAAGAACATGGAATATGGGTATAATTATTAAATTTGTATAGATTTATCTTCTATCTTTTGATCCATTATAAGAAAACCAAAAACTTCCTCCACCGCTTTCTTTTTTTCCACCCATCAGTTTATCGAGAAGTGGTTTGTTATACTCTCTATTTACATTACTTCCAAATAACACTTCAGTTTTTTGATTATCAAGCAGAAATGCAAACAGAAGATATTGCTCTGTCCAGTGTATTTTTTTATTATATACCCAGTCAAACGGCATGCCAAATGGTAAAAAAATATCGTGCACATGGATAAAAATTTTTTTCCTAATTTGCGGTATTAATCGAAGATATATATTCAAACAATCACTTCCGGACTTCACTGTATGAGTGGAATCGATAAATAAAATATCTCCGTCTTGTAAAATATTATTAAGTTCTTTAGATGATATATCTTGCGCTATTTTTTTTATTAATTTAATGGATTGGTTTGTTTCAATAAATTTTCTTGGATATGGTTCAATGCAAATAATTTTTCCAATTCCATTTTGCTTTAAAGCTTCCATTGCAATAAGTGTAGAAAAACCGCTGCCGATTTCCACAATTTTTTTTGGCTTTAATTTACGGATGAAACAATAATATGACATTGCATCACTATAGGAGAATTGATCATTATTCCAAAAAAAAGAATCTGGATTTTCAATATCATTATTATCTGGAGGTGTAAATTCATATGCAAATGGTATAAGTGTCTTTAAATGGGCAGCTAAATTTTTTCTATGAAAAATATAATTGTCATCGAATGGTATTTGACCGGGAATATATTCAAATGAATTTTTTATATCCTGGATTGTAGGCGTATTGCTGTAGAAATCAGTTGGTACAATATTAATCCCAAATTTTTGAATAAATTCAGAACAAGAGCCTTTCGCATAGGCAATTGGTTTTAATATTTTTCTGATGACCTTCTGAAATAATTGAATTATATAATTAAAAAATTTTTTCAAAATTATCTCCTGTAAAAAAGTGAGTTATCTTAAATTATAAAATAGGAAATTTACAAATAATATTCAATAAAATAATAACCCCTTTCTTTTTTCAAAGATAAGGGGTTATTATGAGTTCTTTTTAATATTTAATTATATAATGAACAGCAGCATTTTTTCCACGGGATTCAGATGAAGTACGTGGAGTCCCATTAGTACCATCGCTACTTGGTGAATAAACTGCAACCAATGTAATTCCTGAAGGTCCAGAAGGTAATCCTACACCAGATCCTGATCCAAGCCCCATTACATAAGAAGAATTATGCCAATGTCCCTGAAATGCATCCATTTGAAAACTTCCAATCAATTCAGAATTATTTAACTCCTGAATAGGTGCGTTAACAAAATATCTGTTCGCAAAATCAGGATCAGCATAAGCATCTGTTCTATTAGTAGCTCCAATTTTATTTGATCCTCTTAAAGAAACTCCTCTTAAATCAGGGACTTTAAAAGTAGAAGCTCCATCTCCTCCCCAGTTATTTTGAATTTTATCATATAAAGTTGCATATGTGTCTTTATTATAACTCTGACCATCACATATCAGCCATCCCGGAGGTACTTTTGTGCTTGTTCCAGCAAAAGCCATAATTGTTCCAACAGGAGCGCCCTGCGAGTTTGCTTCAACTGCATCAATTTGAGCCTTGAGTTTTGCAAAATTCTCATTAACAGCTGCAGCAGAAATTACATCACCTGAGTTAAAAATATTAAGAGTAACTGGTGCTGCATATAACAAAATTCCTGTTGTTAGCGTTAATACTGTAAGAGAAACAATAAGCATTTTACCTGAAAACATTTTTTTTACGAAATTTACTATTCTGTCATTGATGTTAAGATTAATTTTAATTTCCATTTTGATTTACTCCTTGATTTTCCTTTGTTAAATTTTTAGTTTTTTTAGTACAACTCTTTTTTACGCTTTTTTTTTAATCACTCCATTTGTTCTGATCCCATTTTGCCTGGTCCCATTTTGCAGTTCCTTCAATAATGGGTAAAATTTTGTTAAGTTCCCCGCTTAAATCAATTCCGCATGCTGTAAAAGTTGCAATGCTGAACATAATAAATAAGATTGTTAATTTTTTTATCATTCAGACCCTCCAGTATATAATTATCACCTATACTAACAAGTGCTGAATCTTTGAAAAACTGACAAAAAATTTTTAAAAAAATTTTAAATTTCGGGAGTTGTTCGTATTAATCTTATAGGCTGTAAAATAGATAGCAATAGAACGCGGATGATTTTAGAGGGATTTTAAAAAAAAGAAAAAAGCAATGGAACACGGATGACATGGATTTTTAGGATGATCACGGATAAGGAAAAAGAATTTTTTTTAAAAGGCTAAAAATTTAAAAAAAAACAAAAAAGTCATTAAAATCCGTGTCATCCGTGTTCTATCATTATTTTTATAAAATAGGATATATAATTGAAGACAGTTAATAATTATATAGAAGTTACTGAAAAAATAATTAAGGCATACTATAAAGTATACAATTCTTTGGGGTATGGTTTTTTAGAAAAAGTTTATGAAAATGCTCTTTTCATTGAACTCACTGAAATGAATCTGAATGTTGAAAAGCAGAAAAAGATAAATGTTTATTACGAAGGCAAAGAAGTTGGTGAATATTATTCAGATTTAGTTGTTGATGATCAGATAATTATCGAATTAAAAGCAGC
This sequence comes from uncultured Leptospirales bacterium, assembly GCA_964529415.1. GTDB lineage: Bacteria > Spirochaetota > UBA4802 > UBA4802 > UBA5550 > CAYMPH01. The sequence continues at coordinate 5,699 of CAZGWD010000009.1, forward strand.
AGAGTATTTGAACAAAGCAAACGAATTTCAATTAGTCAATTATCTAAAAGCAACAGGAATAGAAGTCGGATTACTTCTAAATTTTGGAAAAAAGCCTGAATTTAAAAGAAAAGTATATTCAAGCGATAAAAATTTATTTAAAAATATTCAATGGAACACGGATGACACGGATTATCAGGATGATCACGGATAAGGATAAGGATTTTTTTTTTAAAGGCTAAAAATTTAAAAAACCAAAAAACCAAAAAAATCCTTTAAATCCGTGTCATCCGTGTTCTATCATTCATTATTTTAGTATTTAAAAGAAATCATAAACAATCCGCGTAATCCGCGTTCTATCTTTATTTAGAAATACATTAAATTTTACCCGCAATTATGCCGAAAATAAAAACAGCACTTCCGGTAGATTTCATGGAGGAAACCGCTTGTTTAAGGATAAACGCTATCAGGAAATATCAGGTCTGTTTATTGTACTAATTGCAGTATTGATATTCCTGTCGCTGTTAACATACAATCTCACAGATTTTTCTCTTCTTCTCGCAGGGAAAAGCATCAGCAACCTCATCGGGCCGATTGGAGTGCTGTTTTCGCACGGGCTTAGAACCGCATTCGGTGTTTCTTCTTATTTAATGTGCATTATTTTTCTTCTGGCAGGATGGCACATAATAATGCACGGGAATTTAAATGAAGCTCTTGAGAGAATATTTGCCATACTATTTATAGCAATAAGTTCATCTGCAATGATTTCAATGTTCAGCAAAGGCGTGCCGCAGCTTTCAAGCGGATTTGCAGGTATGTATATTCACAGATTTTTTGAATATGTTTCCGGCCCGGCCGGGGCATATTTTTTTATAAGCATAATGAATATTATCGGGCTGATATTAATCGGTCTTATTTCCGTTACAGCGTTCCTTGAGTTCGCAGGGAAAAACCGGAACCTAACTATCAGACTGAAAGATATTATTGCCAAATTCAAATATCAGGCTTATGAAAAAAATCTGCCATTCATTACTGTTGATAATGGTGTTGATTTAAAAAACGGAAAGCTTCCGTGGATAACCAAAAAGAAAATAAACCTGAATGATGCTTCATCAGAAAGTCCGCTTAAATTTATTGAGCTGAAAACTTCCATAACATCAGACATTAAAGGATTTAATTCCGATATTACGCGGCAGTTTAATTCAACTGCTCTTGCTGAAAGTAAATCTGAAAAACCGGTTGAAATATTCTCAGGATTTAAAGAAATCAAAACTCCATCAATTGACAGGAATGAACCAATAGAAGTTCTGCCGGATGAATTTTTTTACGCGGATTCTGATAATTTTAAAATTAATTCTGAAACAAATTATACTCCATCTGAAAAAATAAACAATGTACAGGAAACACCTGAGCAGGAGAAAATAATTGATACAATGCCTGTTGAGGAAATCAATAAAACTGAAGTAATTAAAGTAAATGATATAGAAGAAGAATTAATTCAGGAAGATGATGAAATTCTTTCAATAGAGAAAGATAGCGATGATGAAGATGCTGTATTAAACACAGACTCAACTGTGGAAAGAGTTTTTGACGATATAGCAATAAATAAAGAATACATAATCCCAACAGGCTTTCTTAACTCAACAGTTCCGAGCGACTCTGAAAGCTGGAAAAATGAGATCAGGAAAAATTCTGTTCTTCTTGTTAATACTCTGAATGAATTCGGAATAGAATCAAAGGTCATAAATGTAAACAGAGGACCTGTCATTACACTTTATGAACTGCAGATTGCTCCTGGAATAAAAGTCAACAGGGTAGTGAGCCTGTCGGATGATATTGCAATGGCGCTGGCTGCATACAAGGTGCGTATCATAGCTCCGATTCCCGGGAAATCAGCTATTGGTGTTGAAATACCAAATCTCGAAAGAGAGGATGTTACTGTAGGGGACATCATCAAGTCAGAGGAATATCAGGCTAAGACCGGACTTTTAAAAGTTGCGCTCGGAAAAGATATTCTCGGAAAACCCATTACTCTTGATCTGAAAAAACAGCCGCATCTTCTGATTGCAGGCGCAACAGGTTCCGGAAAATCCGTTTGCGTGAATTCAATTATCACAAGTTTAATTTATAATTATAACCCGAATTATCTGCGCTTTATCATGGTTGATCCGAAGATGGTTGAGCTTCAGCTGTATAATGGCCTGCCTCATCTTCTCACTCCTGTTATTACAGAGCCGCAGCTTGCTCCGGGAGTTTTGAAATGGTCAACCTATGAAATGGACAGACGCTACAGGCTTCTTGCAGAGCTTAACACGCGCGATATTGAAAAATATAATGAAAAGGTTTCTGTTAAAGGATCAAAAAGGGAAAGGCTTCCATATATAATAATTTTAATTGATGAGCTTGCAGATCTGATGATGGTCTCTTCAAAGGAGATCGAAGGTTACATTACCCGCATTGCTCAGAAGTCGAGAGCTGTGGGGATTCATCTTGTTCTTGCAACACAGCGTCCTTCAGTTGATGTTATAACTGGAATTATAAAGGCGAATTTTCCAGCGCGTATTGCGTTTCAGGTTGCGCAGAAAACAGATTCACGTACAATTATTGACCAGAACGGTGCGGAGAAATTACTCGGCAGAGGAGACATGCTGTATCAGTCTCCTTTCAGTTCATATCCTGTGCGTATTCAGGGTGCATTTATTTCAGAAGATGAAGTTATGGAGATCGCTACTCATTTAAAGAAAAATTTTAAACCTAATTATATTGATATCGAGCAGAGCATCCGGGAAGTAGAAGAGGAATTCGTTCTTGAAGATAACGGCGATGAACTTTTCGTGGAAGCTCTGAAGATTATTGAGGAAACAAGAAAAGCTTCAGCTTCGTATCTCCAGAGAAGACTCAGCATAGGATACAACAGGGCAGCGAAGCTTATTGAGCTAATGGAAGACAGAGGTTATATCGGCCCGCAGCACGGAAGCAAACCCAGGGAAGTTTTTATCTGACGGATTGAGCATCGTTAAAAAAATATGGAACACGGATGACACGGATTTTTATGATTAACACGGATAAGGATTTTTTTAAATTATATAGAATTTATTAAAAACCATATTAGATAATAATTTGATAGAAAATACTCGTATGGCTTCAAAATTTTGAACCCATACGCGTGTTTTTAAAAACCAAAAAACCAAAAAAATCCGTGTTATCCGTGTTATCCGTGTAATCCGTGTTATCCGTGTTCTATCTTCACTTTGAAGCCCCCTAAAAAAACCATAATAAATCATAAACAATCCGCGTCATCCGCGTTCTATTCTTTTTTGTACATTCTCTATCAATTTTACTCTTGACGGAGAACGATCTCCCAGTATGTTTTTCCATAATATCTGATATCAAAAAAATCTATTTTCCAGGAGAACCCTATGCCAGTATCAAAATTCATTAAAGAATCCATTACAAAATCCTCCTGGATCAGGAAAATGTTTGAAGAGGGAATCCGCCTGAAAAAAGAATTCGGTGCTGAGAACGTATACGATTTCAGCCTGGGAAATCCCGATCTTGATCCGCCTGAAAAATTTTTTGAAACTTTCCTCGAGTTTGCCGGTAAAAAAACCCAGGGCGCTCATTCGTATATGCCGAACGCAGGTTCAGATGAAGCTCGTAAAGCTATTGCTGAGAAGGTAACTAAAGATCATGGAGTTGAGACAGCTGCAAAACAGATTGTGATGACAGTGGGAGCTGCAGGCGGTTTGAATGCTGTTTTTAAAACCATTCTTGATCCTGCGGATGAAGTTATAGTTATAAAACCGTATTTTGTAGAATATAATTTCTATATTACAAATCACGGCGGCTCACCTGTGCACGTTGATTCCAAATCCGACTTCTCTATTGATGTTGATAATATTAAAAAAGCAATTACAGATAAAACACGGGCTGTTCTTATAAATTCACCGAATAATCCTACAGGAAAAATTTACCATGCAGATGAAATAAAAGCTTTGGCCGGAATGCTGAAATCTGAAAGCTCTGCAAGGAATAAAATTATTTATATAATTGCTGATGAACCATACAGGGAAATTGTTTATAACGGTGCTGTTGTTGAGAGCATCTTCAAGCATTATAAAAATTCCATTGTTGTAAATTCATATTCAAAATCTTTATCTCTTCCAGGTGAAAGGATCGGTTATATTGCAGCGAGTTCAACTGCAGAGGGATTTGACGAGCTGATGTCAGGGTTGATTTTAAGCAACAGGATTCTCGGTTTCGTGAATGCTCCGGCTTTGATGCAGCGAATAGTTGCAAAGCTGAACGAAACTTCTGTTGATGTTTCTATTTATAAAAAACGCAGGGACATTTTTGTTTCAGGACTTAAAGAAGCAGGCTATGATTTTAATGAACCTGAAGGCGCATTTTATATTTTCTGTAAAAGTCCAGGCGGCAATGACATTGAGTTTGTTCAGCATCTTCAGAAATTCAACATACTTGTTGTGCCTGGTACAGGTTTCGGAGCGCCTGGTTATTTCAGAATAGCATACTGTGTGAGTGATGATGTTATCAAGAGGGCAATTCCGTTATTTAAAGAAGCTATTTCATCATATCAGAAATAAATCAGCAATCCCCCTGTCCCCCAGAGGGGGCGAATAGAAAAAAAACTTTGATTTTTTGTGGACTGATTTTGAGAATGGAGTAGATTGCCAATATTATTTTGGGAATCGCAATTTATCTATTATTTTTATCAAAAAAAATATGAATTGTTCATATGCCCCCTCCGGGGGACAGGGGAAAAATCTATTTTTTCATATCAGAAATAATTTTTGCAGCCCATTTGGCAGAGAGATGTCCGTTTCCGTTTCGCAGAATGGTAATAATTCCTGTTTCACCGGTAAAGCCGATAAACAATCCATAGCTCTGCGGAATGCCTGTACCATCGAGCATAGTTGAAGTTTTCCCGGATAACCCTTCTGTATCAATATTTTTTATTTTCAGCAGGGATGAGTAATTGATCTCAGGACCGAATTTTTTTATCTCGCCGGACGCGGTTCCGGTTATGAAAGTACCAAGCAGAGCTTTTGATATTATCTGTCTTGATGATGCATGCAGGGAATATTTGAATTCCTCAAGCAGGGGATCATCACATGATATGCTGGAGTAAATCTGAATGAGCCTGATGAGATCTGAAATATAAAAACTTATACCCGAGTCCAGGCCGGATAAAATTTCAGCAAATTTCTTTTCTGAATCAACGGGCGGATATTCAAATCTGAATAAGTAGTTCTTTTTAAGCAGGCTGAGAAATTTTCTGTATTTTTCCCTGTTAATATGATTATATAAAGAAGCGAAATATAAATTGCATGATCCGCTCAATGCATTTTCAAGCTTGACCTTGCCATGACCTCCCTGTTTCCAGCATCTTTCCGGCATTGATGAATTCTGCGACTGATTTCCAGTACATGTAAATTCATGACCGGAAAATAAATCCTGTCTTTCAGATGCGAGATATAAAACTGTGATAAGTTTGAATGCTGATCCGGCTGTAATAAATCTTTTATCTATAGATGGGTTGGATGATTTCATTATATTTCCGGATTTTACATTAAATATTATAAATGAAAGATTAGGCGTGTCTGCTTCAGATGTTAAAGGAGTGAATTCAATTTGCGGAAAGTAGTGGAACAGAATTTCATATCTCGAAAAACCTCTTGATGACATTGCAGAAGCGCCGTTCTGGCATAGCCCAACCCCGTGCCCGAGCCCTTTACCTTTAAAAATCCAGGTTTTTTTTCCATTTGCTGTAATATCGAAATTGTTGCTTTTTATAAAATTCCATCCATACTTTCTGTTCATTAGAAGCCTGAAAGATTCCGGCGCGAATTTTTTCTCTCCTGCTGAACTTTTTAATATGACCTTCATGTTTTTTTTATCATAAAATAAATCAAAGTCATTCAGGAAAAGATGGCGTTCATTGAAGAAAGCTTCATTTAAATCCTCGTAATTGATTAAACGCTCCCATGAATTTTCTTTATCGCATAAAACTATTCCCTGTCTGTAGAGTTTGTCGCTGATGCCTGCATAACCTGCGTTGCTTCCTCCGAAAATTCTCTGGTCAAAAGTTTTTCCTCCGCAATTTGAGTGGAAGAAAAGATCACCTTTCAGTTTTTTTGAATTTATCTCAAGATTTGATAAATCGATTTTACAGTTTTTTATTCCTTCATAAACCTGGCAATGGGTGAGGTCGCAGAAGTCGTACCCTGTGTGTCTTTTTTTTGAGGTTTTATAACCGGCTTTGATTATAAGAGCCTGTGCTGCTGCTGCCTCAATATTTTTATTTGAGCAAAAACCGAATTCCGCAGCGCTTGAATTTACTGAGTAGCTGTCAATAGTTTCTGTTACAATCAGGACAGGTTCGTCTTTTCCTGTAATTACAAGAGGCAGGGAATATTTTCTTCCGGATTTATTAATATCAGCATTGAAAAAAGAATTTTCGCTGTTAATAAATTTTAAATTAAATGGCGGATAATAAATTTTATCGCTGATTTCAATATGCCACCTGCCGTCCCTGTTTTTAATATTTACCTTGCCGCTTGCATAAGAATTTTTTCCGCTGTTTTCAATCAATGCAGTGCCGTTTGGAAATTCAAGCTTGATGGATTCGATCCCGCTTTCCCTTGCAAGACGGAGATGTTTTGTGAGGATATTAATTTTTACTGTGTCAGACTCCTGTGAAATTGCAGGAATGGAGAAAATGAGAAATATATAAACGGGTATAATTATTCTGTGCAAATTTTTTCCCTTTGATTTGTAAATTATATAAATAATAAAGCTAGTTATGTATTTTTATATATCAATACTGGGCTTATATTGATTCCTGCTGTCAAATTTTTTTTATTTTTTTTGACACATTCATTTCTATATGCTACATTATATATTATCTTAATATAATCTATGTGCAGGGAGGTCTATATGCTTCATCTAATATCGGACAGATTAGTTGAACTTGTTCAGAAACATTCGGATGTTATAGTTAAGAGATGGACAAAGCGGCTGCTTGATGATCCTGAAACAGCATCATTCTCAAAAGAAAATCTTAAGTATGTTGAATCAAAGGCAAAAAATATTCTGAAAGAACTTGGTATATGGGTCAGCTATGATACTACAAAAGAAGAAGTCGGCCGCTTGTATGCTAATGAGGGAATTGAATTTTTTAAAATGGGAATTCCTTTGTGTGAGGTGCATAGAGCCATGTTTGTTTTAAGGAGAACATTATGGCTTTTTGTGCAGAATGAATCTGTATTTAATTCATCATTCGAGCTTCATCAGATGACTGAACTCAGCGACAGGGTAATTCTGTTTTTTGACAGAGCAGAGTTTTATATAATAAGAGGATATACAGAGGCCATGAGTAAAAAGATGATGGAACTTTGGAAACTTGATAAAGTTGAAACTGAAAAGATCTTTTTTGAAAGGTCATTTTATCATAAATAGCTGCTTTCATTTTTAGTTTGGCCGAAAAATTTCAGTTATCTTTTTGAATATACCCTTCGAATAACCGGGGGCTGACGCACTATAGTTTCCTCGCCAAGAATTCTTTGGCCCTGCAGGCGGATCCATTCTACAGCTGCGAAAGATAGCAGAACCCACGATTTAAATTTGTCGCGAATGCCCTGTTTGCCGAGCACTTCATTGAACTGAGCAATTACATCTTTTACTTTTTTTCTGATTTTTATATTTGGTGAAAAAACCAGCAATGACAGAAGCAGAGGCCGTACATTCATTGCAATTTTCTGCGTTTTTCGCAGGCGCAGTTTCATGAATTCATCGCTCACAAAATTTTTACTCTGCTGATATTTCAAAGTTACGGCATCCCAGACCATTTCTTTCCATTCGCGTTCCTTAAAATCATTCAGGCCTTTTTTGAAACCCATGATTGCTGTCCGCGCCATATTCAGAAGACCTGAACCGTTTTCTCTATTCTTTCTCCTGAAAGCGTTTTTTGTATATGAAAAATGCTTTTTGGGGTTTGTGATATAAGGATGCACCCAGTTCAATTCAGTAGCGCCATGGTAGTGACGATAATGCAGATCCTTTATGCTTTTCATTATGCCGTCTCTTTTCATCCGCTCATATAAAGATGTGCGGGGGAACGGGGTGTAGTTCATAAATTGAGTAAGGTCTGCACCAAGATCAAGCACCCAGTCAATATCCTCCTGAATATTTTTTTCTGTATGATGCTCAAGAAAAAGTATTGCTGAAGAATTAACAACAATTCCGTTTCTTTGAAGTTCAGCAATCATTTTCTTCAGGTCAATACCTTTAACTTTTGCGTGGGCCCAGGCTTTTGATTCCACACCTATCCATACCATTTTCACGCCGAGTCTCACGAGAAAATCAATGCCGAGATTATTGATAACTTCAGCTGAAGAAAAAATTTCAAACACATAATTTTTTTTATGCTTTTCCATTTCTGCAAGAAAATCTATGGCTTTTTGCGGGTCTTTCAGGAAATTTTCATCCATTATTGTGAAGCCGGTTGCATTAAGTTTTTTTTCTGATTCAAGACATGCGTTAAACATATCTCTCCCTGTTTTTAAAAATGAGGTGTACTGTTTGTCAAAAACATGGGATGTTATGCAGAATTCGCATGCATTTGTGCATCCGAGTCCAGGCAGGAGCACTGAGGAACGTGGAATTGATTTAAAGCCGTAAATTTTCTGCTGTATCGGATTTTGTAAAACAGGATGAACGATAGGAGCTTCGGGATCTTCACCGAAATAATTTCTGAGCCAGTGCACTCCTTCTCCGGTACATTTTTCATCAAAGGGCATGATCAGTTCAAGTTCAGGGATGATGGTACCGTATCCTCCCAGAATTATTTTAATATCCGGATGATGCTTTCGAATATGTTCTGCCATGCGCTTTGCTTTCAGAACATTCGGTACAATGAAATTTATTCCAACATGAGTATAGTTTCCGTGCCTGAGTTCACTGACAAAATTTTTCCATAGTGGGAAATCCAGAACTGTTGAAGGTACAGAAATATTTTCAGCCAGTAGATATAATGCATGAGTGAAATAAAACTGACGCGGGGAATGAATCCCCTGCTGGCGTGTTATCTGATTATTCAATAATTCCATCTGCATGCCAAGACCTTCAGCATACTTTGTCTTTTTTCCATAAGGACCGAAAACCCCTGTAAGAAGTAATTTATTATTCATGAAAAACTCCTTTTAATATAATAGCGAATTTTTTTCTATAATCAGATGCATAAAAGCCGGAGCATAAATATGCAGATAAAAATCCAAGTGCCGGTTAGTATCAATTATGATGACAGAAAATGAATATAAAAGGTTGCAACTTTTTTTATGATTCAGTTTAATTTGTTTTTTTAAAAAATCTCGGCTGATTCAATAAAAACTATAATGCATGATGATATTTAAATTTTGATCTGATATTACACTCTTAAATTGTTCTTGATAATATTTTACTGCTGACATATAAGTGAGGAAATGCTGAAAATTTTAAAATGATTTTTTCAGTATAATTCCAATAAAACCGGTATTATGAAAAAACAGAGATATCATCATGACCTTGAACAATTTTTAAAAAACGGAATTTCTTCAGATTCCATTTACCGCTCGCTGTTTGAAACAACGGAAAATCTCAGCCTTATTTTTAATGAAAAGACCATCATCCTCAAAGTGAATTCAAAATTTGCCGAACTTATCGGGTACACAAAAGAGGAAGTCGAAGGCAGAAAGAGCTGGATGGATTTTGTCATTAAAGAAGACCTCGACATGATGCTGAAATATAACGAAATAAGGGACCGCTCGCCGCAGAAAGCACCAAAAAATTATGAATTCCGCGTGAAAAACAGCAAGGGCGAAATTCTGCTGATGTATATCACGATAGGCATTATACCTGGCACAAAATACCGCATAGCTTCACTCATGGATATTACATCAAGGCGGCAGATGGAAAAAGAAATCATACAGATAAGCGAGGAGGAACAGCGCAGGATCGGATTTCATCTCCACGATGACCTCGCTCCGCACCTGCTGGGTATTGAAGCGCTGGTTAATGTCGTGATGAAAAAGCTGGCTAAAGAAAAATCAGGCACATTCAATGAAGTTGAAATGATAAGAAAATTTATAATCGAGGCCGCTCAGAAAACCAGGGGATTTGCAAAGGAACTCTGCCCGGTTCATCTTGCTGATTACGGGCTGGAAGCGGCAATACGTGAGCTCGCAAAAAATACGGAACTGATGTACGGGGTAAAATGCAGCGTTCATATTGAAGACGAAAATCATGACGAAAGCAGTGACCTGTCGAAAAATATTTTTTTTATTGTTAAAGAAGCAGTTCATAATTCGGTAAAACATTCCGGCGCAAAAAATATCAGCATACGCATGGAATATCACACGGCTCACTCTGTTGTAAAAATTAAAGATAACGGCAAGGTCTCAATCGCGGCTGCCGCATCTCCAGGAATCAGCATATCCATGGAATACCGTCCTGCTTACACAATTGTTAAAATCGAAGATGACGGCAAAGGCTTTAACGCGGCTGACACATCCCCCGGGATTGGACTGAGGATCATGAAATACCGCGCGGAAATGATAGGGGCTTTTTTTGAAATAAGTTCGCATCTTAAAAAAGGAACAGCTGTTCATCTTAATATCAGTCATAACTAAAAAACAGTGAAGAAAACCGGCAAATTAAAATATCAGCAGGAGAATAAAAATTAAAACCAGGATTTTTATAGTTGAAGATCATCCGGTTTACAGGATGGGGCTTAAGGAGCTCATTCTGCAGGAGGATGACATGGATGTGTGCGGCGATGCTGAAGATGCTGAAACAGCATGGATACAGATTAAAAAAACCGTTCCTGATTTTATTATCGTAGACCTTCTTCTGAAAAACAGCAACGGCATTGATCTGATCAAGGATATTAAAAAGCTATGGAATGATATTCCGGTCCTGGTTATTTCAATGCTTGATGAAATGCAGTATGCAGAGCGCGCCTTTGCAGCCGGAGCTTCAGGTTATATCATGAAGCATGAGGCATCCGGCGCAATTGTTGATGCTATACGCACAATGATGGCAGGTAAGCGCTACATGAGTGAAGAGATCACGAGCGTTTTTGTTGACCGTGCCATCAATCGTGGCTCTTCAAATAAAGTGTCAGGTGTTGAATCATTAACTGACAGGGAGCTTGAAATATTCCGCCTTATAGGCAGCGGATTTACAACAGGAAAAATTGCAGTCAGGTTAAGGATTAATGTAAAAACAGTTGGAACATATCGCGAAAGAATAAAACAAAAGCTTGGAATTAAATCCTCTGCATCACTTGTACGGGAAGCCATGCGCTGGACTTCAGAATTCAGCACTAATGGTTTTGAACCGTAAACCGCATCATGTTTTGTAGGTGATTGACCTACAAATTAATAGGTAAAAACCCCCAGGAAATATCATCCATCGGATTATATCATTATTTGCCCTTTCGTATATTTATATTAACCTGAAAGCATTATTTTTTAATATAATAAAAAAATTAATATAAATTATGGAGGAGTCAATGAATCATCCGGATAAAAAAGCTAATTATGATGAGAAGCCATGGGTACAGTCTTATGCTCCAAGAGTACCGGCCAGGATTACTTTTCAGGATATTTGCATACCGAATTTTTTAAGCCGTTCTGCAGAGCAGTTTCCCAGTTCCAATGCTTTAATTTTTATGGGATATACAGTTACTTTTAAACAAATGGAAGATATGGTCAATCGCTGTGCTTTTGCTTTACAGAAATTTGGAATAAAAAAAGGCGACAGTGTTGCAATAATTCTTCCAAATACAATTCAGTGTGTGGTTGCCTACTATGCAATTCTCCGCATCGGAGCAATTGCTGTTATGAATAATCCGCTTTATTCTGATAAGGAACTGCTTCATCAGCTTAATGATTCTGAATCCAAAGTAATGTTTGTTTTTGATCTTCTTGCAAAAAGAATGATAAATCTCAGACCGAAAACTTCTGTAAAACAGATCATTGTTGCTTCAGTGGGAGAATATCTGCCATTTCCAAAAAGCCTGCTGTTCCCTCTCGTAGCAAAAAAGAAGGGACTTGCAGCTGATGTGGAAATTACAGATAATGTTTTTCTATTTAAAGATCTTATAAAAAATTCAAGCCCTGCACCTCAGTCAGTAAAATTATCATTCAGCGATATTGCCCAGTATCAGTATACCGGCGGAACTACAGGTGTTTCAAAAGGTGTTATACTTACACATGGCAACCTGAGTAAAAATCTGCAGCAGGCTGCATCATGGTTTCCTCATCTGAAAAAAGGGGAAGAGAGAATGCTCGGAGCTCTTCCGTTTTTTCATGTATTCGGTCTGACTGTTTCCATGAATTATGCTGTGTACATGGGATGGGCTAATATTCTTATTCCTAAACCTCAGCCAGAGCAGCTTTTTGAAGCATTTATGAAATTCAAGCCTACATTTCTGCCAATGGTTCCGACAATGTATATCGGTTTATTGAGCCATCCTCATATTGATAAACTTGATCTGACAAAAGTTGCAGGCTGTTTTTCCGGCAGTGCTCCTCTTCCGGTTGAAGTTATTCATAAATTTGAGGAAAAATCAGGAGCTGTAATCTGTGAAGGTTTCGGCATGACGGAATCTTCTCCAATAACACATATAAATCCTCTTGCAAAAGGAAAAACCAAACCGGGCTCAATTGGACTGCCGATTCCGGATACTGATTGCCGTATTGTAGATATTAATGACGGTAAAACCCAGGTTCCTCAGGGAAGCAGCGGCGAGCTTATTGTTCGCGGGCCTCAGGTGATGAGCGGATACAAGGGAATGGATGAAGATACGAAAAATGCTCTCCGTGACGGATGGCTTCATACCGGTGATATAGCAGTAATGGATGAGGATGGATATTTCTCAATAGTAGACAGACTGAAAGATATGCTTATTTCCGGAGGATATAATGTTTATCCAAGGGAAATAGATGAAATTTTATTTCAGCATCCGAAAGTTCTCGAAGCCTGTTCAATAGGCGTGCCGCATCCATCACGCGGCGAATCAGTAAAAGCATTTATCGTACTTCGCGAGGGTGAAACCTGCACATCAGAAGAAATTATAGAATTCTGTAAAGATCGACTGGCAAAATATAAATTGCCTGAAGAAGTTGAATTTAGGGAATCTTTGCCAAAAAGCGCTGTAGGAAAACTTCTCCGAAAAGAGCTCAGAGCTGAAGAACTTGCTAAAAGAAAGGCCAAATAATACATTTAGTTTAATCTGTTTTTTTAAGCGCATCATTCCCGATGCGCTTTTTTTTATCAGAATATTCTAAAAAAACCTTCATTCTCATTATAAGACATCTTTAATTGAGATGACAACTATTCTTTATTGTGTTATTTATATATAAACCGTCTGGTCGGTATTTCTTTCTTTGGAGGATTTTATGAAGACTAAATTTATTGTACTTATTCTAAGCGCTTTATTTGTATTACCTGTTTCTTTGTTTGCTTCCGGAAGCTCATCAAAATGCGACACTAAATTTCCTGTTGTTCTGGCTCACGGATTTGCTTTTCAGGCAAAAATATTTGGAGTAATTGATTATTTCTGGGGCATCAAAAATGAGCTTGAAGATGAAGGTGCAGATGTTTATACAACTTCAGTAAACGGCATGGATAGCACAGCGAATAAAGCTGCTTCATTTAAAAGGCAGTATCTTGAAATTCTTGCAATATCAGGAAAAACAAAAGCGAATATAATCGGCCATTCTCACGGTTCTTTATATACAAGATATGCAATTACAAATTTAGGCATTGCTTCAAAAGTAGCCTCACATACAAGTATATGCGGCCCTCATAGAGGGAGCTCTGTAGCAGATTGGGTGTTCAAGATGGTTCCGCAGGGAAGCTGGTCTGTTGTTGGAGATATTTCAGATTTTATATATACATTTGTATTCGGCGATAAAAATCCTAATTCACTCCAGAACGGTATTGAGCTGACAAGACCTTTCATGAATAATACTTTTAATCCAAATACTCCAAATGTAAGTGGTTTATATTATCAGAGTTATGCAGGTAAAGTAAAATACCTTGCAAACAGTCTTGTACTGCAGATTCCATGGCTCATAGCCAAATCCTATGAAGGCGATAATGACGGGCTTGTTTCTGTAACATCAGCTAAATGGGGAAATTTCAGAGGAGTTATTTCAGGTGCATGGTGGAGCGGCGGAGTTGATCATGCTGGAATGATTAATCATCTATTCGGAATCACACCTGGTTTTGATGCACCTCAGTTTTATGTAAATACAGTTGCTGATCTGAAAGGCAGAGGCTATTGAAAATAAGTTTTTTATGATATTATTTTGCTGCGGAAACAAATAAGGCTTGCCGCGGCAAAAAAATGATGGATTTAATATATAACCCGTACAGAATTGTTCTGTACGGGTTTTTTTATTTTTTGGAAGAGAAAATTTTAAAAGCCCGTATCTGCCAAAAATTCTATTATTAATATCTGATGAAAAGGAAAATAAATTTATGAATAATCCATTGATAGACACAAGAGATATAAGATTTGTATTATATGAAATACTGAATGTGGATACTCTGACAACGCATGAAAAATTTTCAGGGTTCGACCACGATACATTTGATGCAACGATTGATCTTGTTGAAAATATATCAGTAAACGAGTGCTTCCCGCATTTTGCAGATGCAGACAAAACCGGATGCATATTCAACGGCGCTGACGGCAGTGTTAAGCTTCCTGAATCGATTAAGAAGCCTCTTAAAGCATATTATGATGCAGGTTTTATAGGTATTGTTGAAAAGCCTGAAATGGGTGGCATGGGTCTTCCAATGGCTGTGGGAGCAGTTCACATGGAATTTATCAGCGCAGCTCACCAGCCTCTTTTGATGTATGCAGGACTTGCTCACGGATCAATGATGCTTATTCAGAATTTCGGATCTGATGCTTTGAAGAAAATGTTTGTTCCAAAGATGATGAAAGGCGAGTGGGGCGGCACAATGAATCTTACCGAACCTCAGGCAGGATCCGATGTGGGAAGGCTTTCTGCCAAAGCAGTAAAGCAGGCTGACGGCACATATAAAATTACAGGCCAGAAAATATTCATATCTGCCGGAGACGGAGATTATTATTCTAATATAGCTCATCCGGTTCTGGCGAGAATTGAAGGCGACCCTGAGGGAACCAAGGGCATTTCAATATTTATAGTGCCAAAATTTCTTGTTGATGAAAACGGCAATATCGGCAAAAAAAATGATGTTAAGTGTTCCGGCGTTGAGCATAAAATGGGAATAAAAGGCTGCGTTACCTGCACAATGAATTTCGGGGATGACGGCAACTGTGTAGGCTATCTTCTCGGAAGCGAACGCCAGGGAATGAAAATAATGTTTCAGATGATGAACGATTTCCGCATGGGTACTGCAAGCCAGGCTCAGGGTGTTTCATCTGCAGCATATCTTCACGCTGCTTCGTATGCAAAAGGCAGACTGCAGGGCACTGCAATCAGGGATATGACAAATCCGTCAGCTCCAATGGTGCCGATTGTTCAGCACCCGGACGTAGCAAGGATGCTCCTGTGGATGAAGTCATATGTTGATGCACAGAGAATGCTTATCTATAATATGTACTATAACATGGATCTTGCAGAAGTTCTTAGAGGCGATGAGAAAAAGGAAGCTGCAGGTCTTGTTGATTTTCTTGTTCCTATATGCAAGGCTGGATGCAGCGACAGAAACGTTCTCATTACTTCTGAAGCAATGCAGATTTTCGGCGGTTATGGTTTCTGCAGCGATTATCCTGTTGAGCAGATGATGAGAAATTCAAAAATACTCTGCATTTTCGAGGGAGCGAATGGAATTCAGGGCATGGATCTTGTAATGAGGAAACTGCTCATGAATCCTGATCAGCTTAATTATAAAGTTTTCAAAAAGAGAATGCAGGCTTCAGTTGATGCTGCCTATAAAAGCGGTGTTGACGCTTCATACATTGAACCTCTTGTGCGTGGAGTAAAACGTCTTGATGAGTACGTTGAAAGAATGAAAGAGTGGACAGGCAAATTTATGTTTGCCCAGATCCTTTCAGGAGCTACACAGTTCAGAAAGGCTATTTACATGATAGCAATAGCATGGATGCATGTGTGGAGCCTGTCAGTTGCATATCCGAAAATGAAGGCTCTTATAGGAGATAAAAAAGGTGCTGATCTTAATTCTTATATTTCCGAGAACAGCGAAGCTGCTTTTTATTATGGCAGAGTTCTTTCATCACGGTTCTATATGAAAGAGGAGTTTCCTCAATTCTTCGGAATGATAGACGGACTTTTCTGCGATGAATGGACTGTGCTTGAAGCATGTGCAGATGCATTTCCCGGAACAGTTGAAATGTAGTTGCATTTTTCTGTAAAATTATAATCAGACTTCGTATTTTTTTTCACGGATCAGCAATAATCTTTCAACTGCGCTTTTTAATGTTTCAGGCTTTTTTGCAAAATGGAATCTTATCAGATGATTGATATTCTCCTTGAAAAAACTGGAGCCCGGAACTGCTGCAACGCCGACTTCGCGTGTAAGCCATTCGCAGAAATGAATATCGCTTTTCACATTGAATTCTGATACATCAACCATTACATAGTAGGCGCCCTGAGGTGTGGTGTAATTCAAACCGGCATTGTCGAGTCCGTTTAAAAATATATCCCGCATTTCTGTATATTTTTTTCTTAAATCAATGTAATAATCATCGCTGAAATTCAATCCTGTAATTGCCGCTTCCTGCAATGGCGCTGCAGCTCCGACTGTTAGAAAATCGTGAACTTTTTTTGCTCCGTTAATTATTGATGGATGAGCTATAATATAACCCAGCCTCCATCCTGTGATTGAATATGTTTTGGAAAGAGAGCTGCACGAAATGGTGCGCTCAAACATGCCGGGCAGAGACGCTATGTAAACGTGTTCATGCGGTTCGTAAACAATATGCTCATAAACTTCATCTGTTATAACGAATGTATCATATTTAATTGCGAGTTCTGAAATAAATTCCAGCTCAGAGCGCGTGAAAACTTTTCCGGAAGGATTGGAAGGATTGCACAGTATCAGAGCTTTGGGTTTCTGTTTAAAAGCTTTTATCAGTTCCTCCCTGATGAAATTAAAATCAGGCGGATTTAAATTTACGTAAATTGGAATTGCTCCTGTTAGAATTGTATCTGCAGTATAATTTTCATAAAATGGAGAAAACACTATAACCTTATCGCCAGGATTGCACGCAGTCATCATTGCTGCCATCATTGCTTCAGTGCTTCCGCAGGTGACTACGATATTGGTCTCAGGGTCAATATCTATACCCATGTATCTGGATTGTTTTCTTGCAAGATCCTGCCGGAAATTCGGCGCGCCCCATGTCACAGCGTACTGATGTGGTCCTATAAGAGAAATATTTTCAAGTGATTTTGTAATCTCAGCAGGCGGATCAAAATCCGGAAATCCCTGAGAGAGATTTATTGCATTATATTCATTTGCCACGCGGGTCATTTTTCTTATGACGGACTCAGTGAAGTTTTTAATTCTCATGCTTGTATCAGGCATATTTTTTTCCTGTTTTGAAGTATTAAGTGAAGTAAAAAATTATATAAATTGATTTTTTAAATAAAAGATTGTTTAAGAAGTGTAATTGTCAAGAATGTTATTGATTTTACATCTGATAAAATTTATTTTGACGATGAATTTTATGGATTTTTTACTGGATAATTTCTTTTCAAAAATAAGAAGTGAAATTTTTTTAAAGGAAATCTCATGTTAATTAATTATTTTATATCAGCATTCATACTTGGTATTATAGTTGCAATACCTCCGGGATCGGTTACAGTAATTGCCTGTCAGAGATCTCTTCAATATGGTTTTAAAAACAGCCTTATATTTACAGCAGGGTCATGTGTTTCAGATATTTTTTATATCAGCCTGGTTTATCTCGGATTAACAAGTTTTATTATGAATGCTGATAATAAAATAATTCTCTGGATAATTTGCGGATTATTGCTGGTTTTTTTAGGAATATTGACATTGATCTCAGTCAGAAAAGAAAAAGAAGAAAATATAAAGGAAAATATAGCTCTTTCAAAACCATTGATCACATTTGTTTCAGGAATCGTAGTTACATTAACAAATCCATTGACAATAATAGGTTGGATTGCAGTTGCCGGAAATTTTTTTATATTTTGGAGCAGCAAGTTTCCTGATTCAGGCAATTATGCTGTTATAACAATTATTGTTATAATGGCAGGTGTTTTATTGTGGTTTCTGCCCCTGATTTATTTTGTCAGTAAATTAAAAAAAATTATCAGCAGAAAAATCCAGAAATGTTTAATTGCTTTCTCGGGATTGTGTCTGATAATGCTTGGTTGCATCTCCTTGTATTCCGGTTTTAGAATGCTGTAAATACTGTTTCTGGTTTAACAGTATAATAAAATACATATTCGATCTTAATAATAAAAACAGGTATTGACTTTTTTAATTGGATATGTATTCTGATTCCGTAATTAAATATGAGAGAATCCGATAACAAAGAAAAGTTAATAATCTTGATTGAAGACCGTATAAATAATGGTCTGCTGTTCGAGGCGTTCAACCGCATTGATTCAGCTCTTGGAGTTTTTCCTGAAAGTGTCAGACTCCGCCAGTTAAGAGGACTCAGCCTGGCAAGGCTCGGCCAGACTCTGCAGGCCCGGAACACGCTTGAGGAGCTCTATCAGGAAGGGCACAGGGACTCTGAAACCATGGGGCTTCTTGCAAGAGTGTATAAAGACCTCTACCGTAAAAATAATGATCTGCTTTATGCTTCACTGTCGCAGGAAATTTATTTTGACAACTACAGAACAAATAAAAGCCATTATACCGGAATCAATGCAGCAACAATGAGTTTTATTCTTGGAGAAAAAAATCAGGCTCAGGAAATTGCAGGAGAGATACTGTCGTGCATTTCTCCTGAAACAAATGATATATGGGAGCTTGCTTCCAGAGGCGAAGCATTGCTGATAACTGGTGATTTTGTATCTGCAGTTAAATCCTACAAACAGGCGCGTGCTGCAGCCGGCGACAGGATCGGTTACCTGTCATCTATCAATGATCAGCTTCGACTGCTTGGCAGGGTTATGGATATACCTGTAAATGTTCTTGAGTTGCTGAAGCCGGCGCCAATGATAATTTTTACAGGCCACATGATTGATCACCCAGACAGGCCTCAGCCAAGATTTCCTGATGCAATTGCTGATGAAGTTTCTGCGCGGATTGAGAATGCGATTAAAACCATACATCCTGCAATAGGATTCACATCTGCATCCTGTGGTGCTGATATTCTGTTTATTGAAGCAATGGAACGTCTTGGCCATAAAGTTGTAATTTATCTGCCGTTTGACAGAGACGATTTCCTTAAAACAAGCATTTCATTTGCCGGAGAGGATTGGGAAAGAAGATTCAATAGAATTATTGATGAACACGATATCAGGTATCTTACAGGCGAAGGGTATCTTGGCAATGATTTCCTGTTTGATTTTTTAGGTAAAGTTTTATTCGGCATGGCGATTCTTCATGCAGATCTTCATCATGGTGATGCGCATCTGCTTGGTGTTATCAACTCCAGATCCGGGGGTCTTACAGGCGGTTCCCATGATATCATAAAGCACTGGCCTGAAAAAAGGGAAAAAACTTTAATTGATATTTCTGATCTTGAACCTGAAGCTCATCCATCTGCAATGCCTGCTGAACAATGGAACCGGAAAGCCGGAGAGCTGCCTGGTCTGAAACGGGAACTGAGATCAATTCTCTTTGCGGATATTGTAGGATACAGCCGCGTTGAGGAGGATCAGACTCCGATTTTTCTGCACCACATTTTAAAAAGTATAGCAGGTGAACTTGCTGCACTGGATGCTCCGGATATTCTTAATACATGGGGCGACGCGGTTTTTGCTGTATTTCCTGATCCGTCATCTGCAGTGAAATATGCTCTTGCAATGCAGAGTGCAGTAATTAATAGGTCCGGCGCCGGGAGTAAGCTTCCTGAGGATATCAACATCCGGATTGCTCTTCATGTTGGCCCGGTTTTTGTTGCTGATGATCCCCTTACCGGCAGAAAAAATGCCTACGGGTCTCATATCAACCGCGCTGCCAGGATTGAACCTGTAACTCTGCCCGGAAAGATTTACGTTAGTGAGCAGTTTGCTGCAATGCTGACTTTTACCGAAGGTGAGCACTTCAGCTTTACTTATGTCGGACGTATTGCTCTTCCAAAAAAATTCGGAGAGCAGGAGCTTTATCTGCTGGAGCCGTTTGATGAGAGCAATCCGCTTGACAGAAAATTAAGATAAGGAAATATCGATAAAGCATTTTATGGACTTCCATTTGGGTTTATTTTACATGTAAAAATCAGTTTTGACCTCCTTTTCTATTCTCCCCCTTATTTGAGTGGGAGTTAGTAGGGGCAGAAAGAAAAAGTTTTTAGATGTTCCCGTAATTATTAAACTGATCAGCTGTGAGGAGTTAATCTATGAGACCGCCATTTGAAGCCTATACAGGCGATATGCCGTATCTGTTTATCAGCTATGCGCACAAGGATTCAAAACTTGTTTATCCGCTGATTACATTATGGCATGAATCAGGGTACCGCGTATGGTACGACGAGGGAATTGATCCAGGAAATGAATGGCCTGAAGAAGTTGCAGCTGCACTAAAGGGGTGCAGGCAGTTTATAGTGTTCATAACCCCCAGGGCTGTTGCGTCAAAAAATGTAAAAAATGAAATTAATTTTGCGCTCAATCTTGATAAAGATTTTATAGCCATTTATCTCGAAGAAACAACTCTGCCTTCCGGACTGGAACTGCGCATGGGCGACATCCAGGCTATCATGAAATACCGCATGGAAGATTCCATGTTCGGCAACAAGATGAACAAATCACTGAAGAAGGCTATCAAGCGCGCAAAGAATGAACCGATTAATCCGGTTCATGATGATGCAGCAGAGGAACATCATACAGGTGATGACGGCCCGAAACTTCCGGAGCGAGAAGACCTGAAAAGTCACCCAAGGCTGAAATTTTTTGCTGAATTCGCAACTGATGTGGCAAACACAATAAAGAATACTAAAAAATCAGCTGCCCCTGGAACTGACTGGAAAAAAGATCTGAAGAAAAATTTTGATGCAAAAAAGCCGTTATATGAAAAGAGCTGGAAAAAATTCGAAACGGATTTGAATGCCAGGAAAGAACAGAATGAAAAAGAAAAAATTGAAAGACAGAGAAATAGAAAGCCCCGGGCAGAACGGCCTAATGTAACTATAAAGAAGGGAGTTCTTTCGTCTCTCGTAAGTTTTGCTATTATGGGAAGCATCATATACTTTGTGTATTTTTATGTGGTGAACCGTTATTCCACATTAAAAAAAGAATATCTTAAAATTGAATGCACTTCATATCTGAATCGAGACCAGAAACTTGCTTTTATTGAAAAAAATGAAAAAATCAGCGACAACGATTTAAAAATGGTGCAGATAGAAGAAGAGCTTGCAAAGTGCCGCAAAAATACTCCTGATCGTCTCCAAATGAAAAAAATCGGCATAGATACTATGTCAATTGAAAATCTTGAAAAGCTGTATTCAGAGAGAAAGGATCTGGTTGTATCATGGAAGAAAAATCTTGTACTTGAATACCAGTCAAAATACAAGGAGTCTCTGAAGAAAAAAATTGATTCAACAAACAGCGAGTTTATGAAAAAATCAGTTGCTGATCTATACAGGACCCTGCTTGTTGAGCTTATCCGGGAGTCTTATATAGAGAAAAAGTAGATCTTGGTTTTAAAGAGAATCTACAAGAGTTTTAACTGCTTTCATATATTCATCCATGCCGTAAGCAAAGATAGAATTGTGATTCGCCTGCGGGATAGTAAGCATCTTCTTGTTCTTTGATCCGGAACTCATAAAAAGCGATTTACCGTCATCGTACGGGATTATGTGGTCTCTTTCCGCGTGAATTATCAGAGTAGGCATTTTACATTTTTTGATTTTCTCAGTATGCATGAAAGCTTTGTCTTCAGTTATGCCTGCAGTTGCAGCGTTTATACCAAGCAGATTGAGCAGCGGTATCAGATCAGCAAATCCGCTTTCAATTATCAGCGCATCTATCCCATCCGGATAACTCTGCGCAATTTCAAGAGCGGAAGCGCTTCCGAGCGAGCGTCCCATTATGATAAATTTTCCTTTATAGCCTTTTTCTTTCATCAACTGTTTTGTATATGAATAAATTACATGGCTGTCCTGAATCATCGCAGAAACTGACGGCTGCCCTGTTGAAGTTCCGTAACCTCTGTAATCTGCAATCATAAAATTGATTTTCTGCTTAATGAAAAAAGGCGCGAGGTCGTCGTAGTCAGATGCGATCTCCCCATTTCCGTGAAAAAACAGAATGAACGGATTGTTCTCGCCGGATTGATGAAGAACTGCTCCAATGCGCACATTTTCATCAACAGGTATCTGAACTGTTATGCCTGAAGCAATCAATGAAATATCTTTTCTTGGATGAAACAGAAAAGACGTAATTTCTTTTTTATCAAAAACTTTATATTGATCAACATTAATGTTTTTCATGTTTACCGCTCCAGGTTTAAAAGTTACATCAGCTTTTTTTGCGCATGCAAAAGTTATAAAAAAAGCTGATGCAATTATAATTGCATTGAAACAGTATTTATTTTTTTGTCCGATATTAATTCATCTCCTGTATGAATATTTATGCTGAAATCATTTTAGCTTTTTCTTTGCAGAAGCCTGTCACCGACTATTGATACATGGCTGCGTAAAATATAGAACTGATCTGCAAATGATGCAGGTAATTTTAAATTATTTACTGCTTCCTCGATTTCGTTAAATCTGATTTTTAATTCTGCCTGTTTTTCAGGGGTAATCTGAGTGCCTATGCCTTCTTCAAGTATAAGTAATGCGCGGTACCAGCGCAGCAAGCGCAGCCGCATCCGCCATCTGTATATAGCCGGAATGCTCCGGAGACCGGGTATTAATATCAAAATCATCGGCAAAAATACAACAAGGATCCGATTGGCCAGGCTTGCCAGCCAGAAGGGCAGATATTTATATAAAAAACTTTTTCCTGATTTATAGTAGCTTGCAGCATCAGGGCTTATTTTATATTCATGTTCCAGCATTGCAGGGAACTCGCCCCTTTTCTGGGTTAAACTCTGCCTTGAGTGAACTTCAGTTGCAGCTTCAAGAAGGAGATCGGAAAGAGCAGGGTGAAGATCAGTCCGCGCAATCAGTTCAACTGTGGGACTGATCAGGTTTATATCATTTTCGGGAATGTTCCTGCCGAAATCAAATGAGCCTTTGGGAAGAACAATCTTATTCAAATGGCCGATACGCCGTGAATATGCATCCGCCTGTATGAAGTCGAACAGCCTTATATCCTGCCTGAGCCGCAGTTCGCGCATGGTTTTGGATGAAGCTGAATCGCTCATCATAAAAGCAGCATCAATTCTACCTTCCAGCAATGCTTTTGCAGCATCCTCATCGTCCATTTCAAGCAAAGTTGTATCTCCGCCTGGTTCTATTCCATTCATGGCAAGAAGTTCCTTTGACAGAACATGAGTTCCAGTCCCATATTCTCCTATAGCTATTCTTCTCCCGTTAAAATGGGAAAGCAGTTCAATTGATTTGTAGCTGTTGTAGAATATATAAAGAGGCTGATACGATATGCTGCCCAGAGAAACCAGGTTGTCAATATTCTGGCCTTTTGCCACGCCAGTCTGGACAAATCCTACATTAACCTTGAAAGATGGATTTTTCAGCCTTTCAAGATTTTCGAGAGAACCCTCTGATTTAAGAATTATCAGCTTTACGCCATTTCGGGCCAGTATTTTTTTATATTTTTCAGCAGTTTTATATAAACGGGTTTCGCTGTCACCGCTGGTTATAATAATAGTATCCGGTGGAGCAGATTTAATAAACCAGAAAGTTGCGGTAATTACAACTACGAAAATGAAAATAATTGCAGCAAGAGTTGAGCCGGGCGTAAGGCCGAATGTATCTGCAGACATTTTCTGAATTCTTTGCAGAGGCAGCATAATAACTTTTTTAATTGCAGATAGAATTGTTGAAATATTTTTTTTCATTGTTAATACCTTATTTTTGGCTATTCAGCTTTTCAAAATATGCATGTTTTTAAAAATAATCCGGACTTTTATTCCACTTTGAAAAATGAGCGCTTATTGATACTGTTGCTTCTGTTGAAATGCGCGCGCACTTCGTATGCTCCTGGTTCAAGATTCAGCCCTTCAAAATACATCTGGCCGTCTTTTCTGCTGTGAGTCCAGTTGTAGGTTGTAAACTGCTTTTCAGGTGCACCGGCTTTGGCAACGCTGATCCAGCAGTATTTGCTTTCAGGCATGTTTTTATAATTAACAATTATTGCTTCAGAAGATTTAATAACATTTTTTACAAGCCAGATTTCAGCATTAGTGCTGCTGATATTTTTTTCTGCTGCTTCGGGAATTGAAGTTTGTTTGCCGTCATCCTTTATTGTGGAATCTTTTTTTTCTTCTGTCGGATTTGGCCTGTCAGGATCATTTTCAATTACTTTTTTTTCATTTTTTAAAAGATCAGTTTCTGATTTATCATGAATGTTTTTAATAATAGCAACTTTTTCAATTTTGCTGAATTCCAGTTCCTCTTCTTTTATTATAGGCCTTACAACTGTTGCGTCTTTTGATATTTCTGCTGCAGATCCTGCCTCAATATCTTTCTCCTCCAGGACTTTATGGTCTTCGTTTACCTTTTGTACTCTAACTGAACCCTCCCTGACTGCAATAGTTGACTTGTCATTTTCATATCTCACGCTGAATTCCGTTCCCCTTACAGCAGCAGTAGTGGTTTTTGTATATACCTCATAGGATGTTTCCTTTTTAAGTTTTTTTACTGTTGCATATACGGTTCCTTTCTCAAGTGAAAATCTGTTTTTATTATGCTCGAGGATATCAGTGAGTTTCAGTCTGGATTCAGCAGGAATGCTTATCACTGCTTCTTCTGCTATCTGAAACGCAAAAAAAGAATTAATGCCGGTTATGATTATATCATCCTTTTTCAATATTTCCTTATGCTTTAACCTGCGCTGTGTTTCACCCTGTCTTTCCAGTATTACATCGCCCACAACAAAGGTAACGAGCGCTTGATCAGATGCTTTCGGTTTGCATGATATCATCAAAGATAATGCTGTGATCAATACTGCAGCAATTGTATAAAATGAAATGGATAATGTTTTTTTTTCCATATCAACTATCTCCTTTATATGTGATATTTTCTGTGATTACAGTTTTTGACCATGACTGGTAAGCAAACCCGGCCGGAATGCAGATTATTATGATTTTATTAGGATAGTTCATAATATTCTCTATCTGAATGAAATATTTGGATGCTGATTGTTTAAAATTAAATTAATATAATCATCCAACAGCAAGTTTGTCAATCATTATAGATGCTTTATGATAAATTCTAATATAATGAATTATACCTCTACTATAGTATACAAGAGTAAAATTTTTTTTATTTTTGTAGGGATCCTATAAAAAATGTAAATAAAAATACTGACGAGTCAGTTTTCTTCTTGACTTATTTAACCGTCCGGATAACTTGCTTGTATGGCTGAAAAAATCTATATTTAGAGGTTTTGTTCAGTTGTTTTCAATTGTGCAGCTCAATCTTCAATTTATACAATATAAAATTTTGCTGATAAAAGCAATTAATAGCAACAAATGCACAAGGTTATTTAAGAGTAATATAAAAATGAAATTTAATAGAAGCATGAAGAATAAAGACAGAGGTATAATAATATGAAAAACTGGAATTCAGTAATAACTTTTTTTTTACTTCCTCTAGTAATAGCTGTGTTTACCTCATGCGGAATAGTTAGCTCAGGATTTAAAGCAGCAGGTATTGACAACGGACTAAGCTCGGAATATTTAC
The DNA here is from genome assembly GCA_964529415.1 of uncultured Leptospirales bacterium. GTDB lineage: Bacteria > Spirochaetota > UBA4802 > UBA4802 > UBA5550 > CAYMPH01. The sequence goes on from CAZGWD010000009.1 coordinate 31,707, forward strand.
TTAAAAGCCTTACGGTTAATGCTCCGTCATTGTATGTCGAAGGTAATCCTGAATCGTCAAAACTTAATCTAAAACACAGCTTTGCATCCAGCGAATGGAGCAATGAACTTGATGTCCCGTTTACAATTGATAATATAACAGTAACCGCTGAAATGAGCCAGGTTTGGTCATCAATGTCTATTGGAGGAGAAGCTCTTGTAAACAGGAAAGCCTCATCACCAATCTCTCTTGCACCAGGCCAGAACGATGTCAGAATAAAAGTTATAGCCCAGAACGGCAAAGAGCTTGAATATATTATAAATGTAACCCGCCATACGAATGAATATGAAATTGCAACACTGGCAGCACTTACTGTTTCCGGAGTTTCAAATTTTTCTCCGGCATTTGACCTGATTAATGCGCCAGGGAACAGGGAGTTTACAGCCAGCAGCACTGCTGCTTTCATATCAATTGATGCAGCTGCAGCAGGGGTTTCTGACGGAGCAAAAGTTGAGATAAGGATAAATGACGATCTGGCCAATGATCCGGCTCAGATTCCCCTTGAAGGCGGGCTTAACACAATAACGATATTATCAACTGCAGGAAACGGGTCAGTTGAGACCTACACAATAAGAATTACCAAACCGATTGAAAGTGATTCAGTCCGTCTTGCTGATCTGTCATTGAACGGCGTTGCATTGACTCCGGTATTTAATCCTGAGACTGCATCGTACTCTGTAACTGTCAATGCATCATATAATCCTTTCAAGCTCAATGTGCAGCCGGAATCATCCACCGGCTCAGTTGCTGTAACACTCACTGCAGGCGGAAATACAACAGACGTTGCTGATCTGAATAATGTTGTGTTCGTATCGGGATCGAATTTAATTGAAGCAACAGTCAGCAATACCAAATACGGTGCAGCAACAAAGGTCTATTCTGTTGAAGTAAACTGCATTGCCCCGAGTTCAGATGCAACCCTTAAGAGCCTAAAGGTTAAAATGGGAAATGAAAACAGAGTTATTTATCCTGGAACATTTCAGCGGGGGGATTCATCTTATCATAGTCCGTCAAATACAAGTTTTAATAAAGCTAAAACAGATTATGTAACAGTAATTTACGGTTACAGCTCAATAACTGTTACTGCAGTTTCTACTGAGAGCCTTCCTAAAGATATTCAGTTTGTAACTACAAGATATTTCGGCACAGTCAATGCAGTTTCCACGCAGAGTGTTATTGCATCCCAGCAGTTAAGCGGCAATACCGGAACTGCTGTGATCAATCTTGACCAGGGTTATGTAACGCGCATTGACGTGGTTTCATTAGCACCGGATAACGTAACACAGATTGTTTACAGTCTCTATGCCAAGCTGCTCAATGCAGATGAATACCACTGGGGTATATATACTCCTTCGTTTGACAAGAGCAAGTCCACATGGACAACCCCGAGCGGAATCAGCGATACGACTTACAGCGGTTCTGTCAGCGGAACGTCCCGTTGGGTAACCGGCCTTTCTAATAATACATTTCAGGGCGGAAGTTACGGCGCAAAAAGCCAGATAATACTGACCAATTTTAATGATGGAATTAATGGTATTTCCTATAATGAGGGCGGATTAATTGTTTCAGGCGAACAGTTTACTTACCTGAAAAGTTCCACCAATAAGAGCGGATTTAATGTATCTCCGGGCCGCTACTATATTAGAACTGCAGGCGGAACAGAAATTGTCGATTACAGTTATCACCTGCTTGTTGCAGAAAGTTTACCTGTAGAACATGCTGCAGGAGTTACTGATCCGTTGCTGCAGTCTTATACAGACATGAAATATATGGGAGCAGCAGCATGGCACAGACAATATTTTAAAAATACCAAGCCTTATCCGTTTGCAGCCAATAACTGGTTTGAGCCATGGTCAGATGGTCAGTGACAAATAACAGGAGGAAATATGAAACGGAATGAATTAATCAGATATATAATTGCAGCATGTTTTCTATCTGCACTTTACACCGGATGCAGTGAAAGCGTTCAAACTGAAACTACCGGGCGTTCCGCTCCAGGCGTTCCTTCCGGTATAACAGCCACAAAAGGGGTTTATGCAGATAAGGTCGTTATTGAGTGGGCTGAGGTGCCCAATGCTGAATCCTATGTAATATACAAGTCTGTTAATAATACAGACCCGGGCCAGTTTAAGGTTATTGCTGTTAAAGTAAAAGCCCTTATATATACAGATACTCCTGTAAATCCGGAAAGAATATTTTATTACAGGGTGGCAGCTGTTAACGGAAGTGCATGGAGTGAACCAAGCGGACCGGTAGAAGGATTTGCTCTTGAGGGCACTCCGAAACCGCCGTCACAGGTAACTGTCCCGACAGTGCAGATAGGCAAAATCACGCTGATCTGGACTGCATCAGTAAATCCGGATATATCATCGTATAAAATTCTCAGAGCTGAAAAAATGTATGGCGATTACGTTCAGATCGCTGTTATCACTGATCTGTCAATACTCGAATATTCTGATTTTACCTCTGTTCCGGATAAAAAGTATTATTATAGAATAGTAGCAGTTAATGCAAACGGCGACAGCGTTCCAAGCGAATCTATTTCAGGCATAGCGCTTCAGGCTGTTCCCGGAACACCAGCAGCTGTTTCTGTGTCAATTATTTATGGAGAAAAGATCAATATAACCTGGACTGCAGCTGATTCATATGCTGCATCATACAGAATCTGGAGAGCGCCGGATTCGGGTGATAATGCCACGCCTGGAACTTTTGAACTTGCAGCACAGAATATTACAGGCACAATGTATATTGATAAACATAAGAATCCTGAAAATATACTGGAAAGCTTAAAAAAATATTATTATAAGATACAGGCTGTCAGCTCAGGCGGAATCAGCGCTGAAAGCGATACAGCAGCAGGATATCGTGACGCAAATGTACCTGCACAGCTTGATCCGCCATCATCAGTTAAAGCTACAAAAGGAAACAGGGATCAGATAACAATTAGTTGGAATGCTGTTGATGGATGTTCAGGCTACAAGGTGTACAGGTGCAGCACAAATGGCGGCACATATACTCTAATAGGTACAACAACAGATGCGGTAATCACTTATACTGATAATCTGACAAATACGAATAATGAAAAGCTTACTTTTTTTTATAAAGTATCCACTTTAAGCACTGCAGGGTCTAATACTGTTGAGAGTATGCAGAGCTACTATGCGGAAGGTTATGCTCTTCCTTTTATACCTGATGTACCTGCAGACATAATTGCTGTCATGAATCATACCAATAAAACCATCAGCATCAGCTGGACTGCTTCTTCAAGAGCTTCATCATATAATGTATATAGGGCCGACGATGGAGTTGATGGTTCCTATAATCTGATCAGTTCCCAGACTGGATTGACATGGACTGATACTGTTGATGTGGCAATTGAGACCGGTGTTGCATATTACTATAAAGTTGAAGCTGTTAATGTTGGAGGCAAGAGCTCTTTATGTGATCCGAAGGCTGGAAAAATTCTGGGAACACCTGTAATTTCCGGCATATCAAGATCTATTGGCTGGTTTAAATATACTTACACTGTCAACTGGACAGGTGTTACAGGTGCTACCGGATATCAATTAGTATATGATGACAGTACAACTATAAATATTTCAAGCGGTTCCATTGTTACTACTACTTTTGATATCGGCAATCTAAACACGCACAATTTTAAAATTCGTGCAGTTGATACAGCACTGAATATTTCAGGTAATTATTCTGCAGTTGTAAATAAGTAGTGATTAGATAATAGCACCGGATGCGGCTGCTCATGCGGGCAGCCAAAATGTTGAATGAACAGGGGAATGCGGCTATGAAAAAGACAGGCGCCTTTATAATAACTGAAATGTCCACAACTGCATTCTTCATGTGCCCGGCTGATCAGTATTCTGGTATCCTCATAAATAATATTTGGAGAATAATATGCCGATGAACAGTAAAATATATAAGTCAGTTCTCGTTGTTGTATTAATAATATTTGGATTTCAGTTCTCTGAAGCATCGCGTCTCCACCAGGAAGATGGTATATACCAGCACCATTCTGTAGAATATGTGCGCACCCTGAACCGTAACACTTCGACCGACGTTGACGCTGCTTTTTATAATCCTGCAGGCCTTGTGTTTATGGAAGAGAAAGAGGGGATGCACATGACATTGAATCTGCAGACATATTATGTTAAAAAAATTCATACAATGGATTATTATGCCATAGATACAGGATCAGGTCCTGTTAAGACTCAGATTACGCAGAGCTGGTTCAGGAGCAATCTCCCAAATGAATATACAGCTGAGCTGACAGCCCCGTGTCTGCCTTCTTTTGATATGGTCTGGAAAGGGAACAGATGGTCTGTTTATTTTGATTTTTCCATCATGCAGGCAGCTACAAACATGACATTTCCCAAGGGGCTTGCAGTTATGGATTGGGGCAACCTTGCTTCAAAGGAAATCGAGTATGCATCCGGAGCAACTCACTTAAAGGAATACCTTCGCGAATCCCTGGCAGTCAGAAATGAGATGTATCTTGGTTTTACGCTTGGGGGCGCATTTAAAATTTTCAACTGGTTCTCAACTGGTATTGGGGTCAGGGGAATATATGCTCAGGGTAACATGAAAATACAGGTTGATAACATCCGTTATGTTACCAATGACGGCTCAGGCGATACGCTCACATATCCTGCTGAAAACAAATGGAATGTAGATGTTGACACCAAAGGTTTTGGATTGGGTTTTATAGTAAGTACACACTTCAAGCCATCTTTTATTCAAGGACTGGATGGCTCTATCAGATTTGAATACTACGCCCCTATGCCTTTAAAGAAAGTTACAAATTCTTTTATAGTGCCAACGAATCTTGAAGCAAGCGGTTCCCTTGATATTTTTAAAGACGGGACACCCGGCAAACAGATGACATACACATCTCCTGGCGGAAACGGGATAACGGATATTTTAGTAACATATCCCATGACACTGAATTTCGGGCTTGCATACACCATACTGAAAAAAGTTAAATTGGAAGCATCAGCTGAAATTTCATTCAGGAAGGACCGTGATCTGAGCGGAAGGGAGAACGATTACGGGATCGGATACAGGGTCGGTGGAGCAGTTGAGTGGCTGGTTACTCCATCTATAAGGATCAGCGCCGGATACCTGTTCAATGATTTCGGTATTAAACCTGAAAAGCGCAACGAGGCTGACATGCTTCTCAACTTTCACCAGTTTGGCGCCGGTGCCGGCTTTAAAATAAACGAAAATCTCGACCTTAATATCGGCGCTTTTTATGTACTTTTTGTTCCTGTAAAAGTTTATTCAACTGAAGTTACAAATGTAGGCGGTTCAACAACTATCCACTATCTGAGTAAAGATCTCAATGAATCGAGATTCAGTATCGGTATAGGAATAACCTGCAGAATCCTCATGAATTCTTCAGAAAAAGGCAATTCCAATGATAAAACTAAAACTGCTAAAGAAGAGAAGAAACCTGCACCTGACAAAAAACCTGATAAAAATACTGGAAAATAATGCAACTTTTCAGTTAGCATGCTGTTTGAAAAAAATTATAGTTGCTTTTAGCTTCTTGTCTGCTACAATCTGCCTTATTGATAGCAGGGTTGTTCAATTTAACTTTTTGTTTTTTTAGAAATTTTTTGGGAATATAAAAGAAAGAATTTTTATATCCGGATTCAAAAAGTATCTAACACTTCCCCTGTAAATCAGCGAAAAAACATGTAAATTAAATGCAGGTCAGGAAGAATGTTAAAAAAAGGGGAACAGACCAGAGAACATATTCTGGAGTGCGCAGAAAAAGTATTTTCCCAGAAAGGTTATTATGAGTCGCAGGTTTCCGATATTTCAGAAATGGCTCATGTGGCAAAGGGAACTGTTTATCAGTATTTTACAAACAAGGAGAGTTTGTTTGTATCTCTCATTGAAAAATATGTAGTGGAATGGGAAAAAGCAGTATTCCTTGACCTGAAGGATTTTACCGGCTCCGGCTATGCAAAAGATTATGCAAGAGCATATTTGAGACACAGGCTTGGCAATACTATTGGCTTCTTCGCAAAAAATCAGGACAGGGCCAACATTATACTCCGCATGAGCCCCGGATTAAATGAAGTTATTGAACAAGTCATTCGAATCTTTGAAGAAAAAGTAATGAAAGCCATTACAGATGATATAGCCATAGGACAGCGCTTTGGACACATAAGCAAAGATCTCAATATAGAAATGGCAGGGAATGCCATTCTCGGCGGAGTATTAAGAATATCATTTTTTTATTTTGTTATAAAAAAAGAAAGTTACAGTAAACTTAATGAAGAAAGTATCGCTGATGAGCTGGTAAAGCTTGTGGAAAACACTCTCAATATGTATCAACCTGCAAATAAAAATTAACTTCCACATTTTCAATTATTGCACCGAGTTTAAAAACAACCTGCATAGAGCATGTAAAAATAAATTTTTTTAACAAAACTTTTTCGTTGACTTTTAAACTCTTCCTGTTTAAAAATTTTTTAAATTTAAAAAAAGGAGATCCTATGAAAAATATATTCATTGGTTTTTTTACAGTATTGTCTGTTGTTTCATTTGTGATATTAGCTGGAGCTGAGGAAGGGCCAGGGTTTGTAAAAGCTGAATCCGATCTGCGGGCCAACTGGGCAAAAAATTATCCGGCTGAGAAAATTATATCAGTTGAAAAAAATGGAGATCCTGTTGTTCTTGAAAAAACTTTTAAAGGCAAAGTTGTTGAAAGAAAATTAAAATATCCCTTTTCAGTGACAATAAATAAGTCAGGAACTGAGCGGGTATTTGAAGCCGGTGCAAACTACATTCAGAAAAAAAATGACTGGCTGTTTTCGGAAATCGGTGTTGGCCAGGTAATTACCAGGGCTGCAAAAGGTGATCAGAAACCTCCAAAAGATAAAGTAAAAGAAATGGTTCTCAAGGCTTTTAAAGTAAAATATCCGGAAAATGTATATACCAAAGTTCTGCTTGATGACGGAGAGTTCGGGAAAAACGACAAGGGCGTATTTTACCGATATGAAGGCGATATATTCAAAATGGAAGGCGGCAGGGAAATTAAATGCAAGGACATCATGTTTAATATCAACAAATACACAGGATCAAATGAATGGATAGTTGATATTACAGTTCAGGGCAGCTGTTACTGATAACGAGATCAGCAGGAATAAATATTTCTACAGGCTCAGCGCAGGCTTGTAGAAATATATTTTGTTACACCGGCCAATCCGTTTAAGGAGTAAATCAAATGTCATTACGGTTGATACTTGTCTTATTGCTTGTTTCATACTCGGCTCTTTCTGCATCTGCTTCACAGATAAATGATGATGAGGATACTCCGCGTATCATGGTATCAGCAGCAGAGAGGAGCTATGTTGATATAATTGATTCAATGATCTCCAGAGGCGTAAATATAAATATCCAGAACGTGAACGGCTATTCAGCCCTGAGTACTGCATCAGAAAACGGCAGAACCGAACTTGTAAAATTTCTCCTGTTAAAAGGAGCAGACAAATCCCATATTAAATCTCTGCATCACAGCCCCATGGTTATACCTGAAATCAAAGACGATTACGAAGCTCCAAAGATTTTCATTTACTGTGTCCGCTATGGAATCATAAAAGCAGCTGTATCAATGCTAAACCGGGGGGTTGATATCAATTCGTCCGACTCGCAGGGGAATAATGCTCTTACTGTAGCTGCCATTTACGGCTATAAGGATATAATGGAACTTTTACTGAAAAAAGGCGCAGATGTAAACCAGATCAACGGTATAGGCCAGTCACCAGCAGTTTCTGCTATTGAAAACGGCGGAGCCGAGGGAGCAGAGTTCATTGTGCGTAATGGAGGCAAGCTTCAGGGAATTGACCTTGAATGGTACACGGCAAAAATGTTTGCTGTAGTTTCAGGAAAAGATGCCAACCTTGAGGCTCGCGACCAGCAGTCTGAAAAAACTGTTCTAATGCTTGCTGCGGAAAAAAATCACACTGGAACTGTGAGATATCTTGTGAAAAAGGGTGCGAAGATAAATGCAGAATTTTCGTCAACACGCAGAGAGCACAGGCCTTATAACGGCTCAACAGCGCTTATATTCGCATTGCGCGACAAATCCGGTACTGACGCTGCATTTGAGCTTATACGCCTCAAGGCTTCGCTTGATAATCTTAACAACAGCGATGAAACAGCTCTCCTGAGTGCTGTATATCACGCACAGCCCGATCTGGTAATAGCACTGCTCAATGCTGGCGCGAATGTTAACCGTGCAGACAGTTTTGGCAAAACGCCATATTATTACGCAATGATGAACGGTAATGCTGAAATCATGGCAATTCTTAAAGCAAGGGGCGGGCGATAGTGCAGTCCTGATAGACAGGAACTATCAATTTTTTTTATTTATGAAACATTGCTGTAAAAACAAAAAGTTTTTCACAACTCCCTGCTTTTCATAAGACAGATTGAACTTTATCTGAAATTAAAAGCAACTATTATTCTTGACTTTCCGAAACAAACAGAGAATGTAAATTAAATATATTTATTTTAAGGATAATCCTTAGAAGAATAAAAAGTTAACAAATAAATAATGTGAGTTTTATGAAAAAAAAGTTTCTGAATATTATAAGAAAAGGGGTTTTAGTAATTGCGATTTTAAGCATAGCTGCAAACGGAATATTACTGTCTTCACCTGAAGGAGATAAAGTAGCAGATGTATATAAACTTGATATAAAAAATGGAGAGGTGATTATTGGTTCACCGAATGCCTCTGATAATATTAAGATGGGCGACTTGCTGTATGTGAGAATTGATGGAAAGGTTGTACTTTTAAGGACATCTTTTCCTATGATGACTTCGGCAAAATGCAAGCCTGAAGGTAAAAACTATATATTATGGACCAAAGCTATAAAAGGTATGGCTGTATATCGATTCAAGAATGGAATTGAAGACCAGGAAAATGAAATTGCTCAAAACAAAAATTATAAAATTGGAGACCATGGTCCTGCCGGTGGTTGGATTTTTTATGATAAGGGCAGTTATTCTGATGGATGGAGATATTTAGAAGCAGCACCTGTTGATCAGAGTGTCGGTATACAATGGTATAATGTAGAAAGTAAAGTAACTGGAGCAACTGGAACTGCAATAGGTACAGGTAAATTAAATACTCAGAAGATTATAGCTGTTCAAGGGAATGGCCAGTATGCTGCAAAGATATGCACAGATTACAGAGGTTCCGGGAAAAGTGATTGGTTCCTGCCATCAAAAGATGAGCTTAACTTAATTTACGCAAATTTGTATAAAGCCGATGTTGGCGGTTTCGTTTCTACCAATCTCTATTGGAGTTCGTCAGAGTTTGGCGCCCTCCTTGCGTGGTGTCAGTTTTTTTATAATGGTTCCCAATATGATGAAGGTAAGCAGTTTATTACTCTGGTTCGGGCTATTCGGTCTTTTTAATGCTATTTTTTCATTTAAGAAAAATAGCATTAAAAGCAAAAAGTTTTTCACAGAACTCTGCTGTTAAGAGACAGGTTGAATCTTATCAGCATCTTAAATCAACTATTATTCCTGACTTTCCGTGTGGTACAGAAAATGTTAATTAATTTTTACGCCCGAAAAAAAATAAGGTTTTTTAAAATTCACTCAGTCTTTTTTCTTCACCTCTATAATTGCCGGAGCAGACCATCCCTGAATTGACGGTTCGTACATGCACTCCATCCGTGCAGGCCGCACCATGAATTTTCCGTGAAGTTCCGCACGAACAATGTATGCAGTTTCATAAACTTCGCCTTTTTTCAGATCATTGAAGAAAAAAACCATCCTGTTGTCCCACCTTTCTGAATGAACAAAAGGCGCGTCGTCATAAGCATTTTTCTTTGTAACTTCAAATCCTGAAGGAAGAAAATCTTCAAGAACAAGATATTTGAAATCATCTTCTGCAACAAACTTCAGTTTAACAAGAATTTCATCTCCTGCATTTATTTCCTTTCTGTCTGCAAGGCTCTGAGGCACAAGGTATTCTGTTCTGTTGAGGTCCCTCACGCGCGTAATAGCAGAGAATGTCCGAAGAACTGAAATTCCGTTGGATAGATTTTTTAAACTTTTATCTTCTGTTTTGAATATTGAAAGAAAACCTTTGGCTTTATAATTGAGAGTTCCGCTTATTACAGCATCAAACGATGCGTCTCCGCCAGCATCGCCTGCAGCTTCAAGCGTGAAATTTTTTACTGCAGAGTCATTTTTTAATGGGATTGTTTTTTTCATCATTGATAAATCATTATTTTCTTCGAGATTGTATTTTACATTAGTAATTTTCTCGCTGTTAAGTTTGAAATCTATATTGCCTTTCAATTTCATATCAATACCATTTTCGTCAATGTATCCTATAATTGAAAAAATTGATGATGCAGTTTCCTTTGTTGATGTCCAGGAACCGTCCCTTGCCCTGTTGGATAGAGACTTCACTATTTGTGAAGGGATCGTGCTTTTATCGCCTGATTCAACAAGCGCGCTCAGAACGTGGGCTGTAATTTCAGTATTTCCTCCAGGCCAGTCCCATCTCTGCGATCCGGTGGTCTGCCAGTAAATTCCCCTGCCGTCTTTTTTCTGCATTGCCTTTAGTTCCGTGAGAAATGTGTTTAAAGTATCTGTCATCAATTTAAGTTTTTCACCTTTGAATTTTCTGTGCTTAATTCCTGCTGATATCGCCCTTATTGAAAAAGCAAGCTGATACGGATTTCTTTCTTTAAGAGAAATTATTTTTTTAATTCCGGCATCATTCCATTTTCCCCAAAGAGCATAAATATATGAAAGATATGCATAAGCATCCGGGCCTTCGATGTCGCGGGCGGATAAAATTCTGTTAACTGCTGTAAGTCCGTTTTCCACAACTGTAGAATTAACGCTGGTGTTTGATTGTGAATTTGCAATATACAGTGAGTACAATACATAGCCTGTTAAAAATGCATTGCCCCTGTCTCCATTCCACCATCCCCAGGTTCCATCCTCGTTCTGATATCCCTGAACTTTGTCTATGCCTGCTTTAACTTTATCATCCAGATTGGTGCTGATTTTTTTATCTATAAATTTTCCGAGATCATTTTTTTCCATGAGTTTCATCAGTGCAAGATTCGGAATAAATTTATTAATAGTCTGCTCCATGCATCCGTAAGGATACTCATCCAGAAACTTCATTGACTGAATCATAGAAATTGCAGGAGACGGATTTACTGATATGGTAATTTTTTCAGGTATAAATTCAAAATCATCGCTATCTTTCAGCTGTGAAATATCAACTGTTTTGTTGAATGACATGTCTCCTGTGCCATAGAGCTTGTATGCTGAACCTTTGCGTTCAACTGGAACAGTGTATTTTACAGCGTCAGCAGCTTCAGTGTCAGCTTTGGATGAAAACTCAAGTGTTGATTCTGTTTTTCTATCCGGCACATTATAGGTGTAGAAATTTCTTGCAGTTCCGAATGAAGGCAGACTGATTTTAGTTTCCTTGTCTGGTCTGGTTTCTTTGCCGTCAATTTTCATTTCTGTTTTTACGTTTTCCAGACCGCGGTCTGTATTGCTGTTAACAATACCTATTATGCCCACAGAGTCGCCTTCGGTAAAAAATCTCGGTTTGCCAACGCGCGCTATCAGGTCCTGTGTTACAAGAAATTTCTGTATGTTCTCGCCGACTCTTCCGTAAAGGTCGTGGCCGCGTGCAGTGAGTCTCCATGTTGTGAGATTGTCAGGCAGTGTGAATTCCGCATAAGCGATTCCTGCAGCATTTGTTTTTATATCAGCCTTCCAGAAAGCAGTGTCCTCGAATTTTTCCCTTACCTTGGTTTTCCCGTCCTTGCCTGCACCGGCTAAAATTGAAAGCGGGAATGAATAGCTCGTTAAAATCCAGTTCGATATTTTCGTATAAAAATAATCCACCATCTTCGGAGTGTGATCGCGCCTGATGTAGTAAATCGATTCATCAACTGCACCGAGCGAAATATCCGCCTTAACAGGTTTGCCTTCGGAATTTGTAACTTTAATTTCAACGCGCGCTTTTTCACCAGGTTTATATTTCGCGCTCTCAGGCTTGATCGTTATAAATAAACCTGTATCCTTTGTCGGGAGAGAAATCCCTGCTGATGTCATGTACAGAGCCTTCTTCCTCTGCATGACAGCTGAGAGAAAAAGGTTCGGAGCGTACTGCTGCCTGATATTAAATTTCACAGGTACAATATTTCCAGTCATCTTTACAACTTTAGTTTCATAAATATCCCGTCCCTCAAGTGTGAGGCAAACATATGAATCAAGAAATCTGCTTTTTACAAGAGCTGTAATTTCTTTTGCTCCGGTAAGTTCCGAGTTGTTAAGAGATATTTCAAGATTCTTGAATTTGGATGCAGACACGCTGCCTTCTGTGTCGTAAATCCATATAATTTTTGATGCAGTTATTCTGTTGTCTCTGCGGTCAAGAGCTTCAGCTGCAAAATCGAATTCTCCTGAAAGCTCAAATTTTTTCGGAAGCTCTATTGTTTTTTTTCCGGTTTCATCTGTTGATATTTTTCTGGAGAACACAGGCTTTGTTTCCCTCACATAAACCCTCTGTGCAGGCTTCCATATGTATCTGTACATGTCCAGTGACACTGCTGCTGAAACAGCTTTGCCTGTATGATCAAGGGTTATTATTTCTATTTCCTTTTTTTCATTGTTTGAATAAAAATTCTGCGAAGGATTTATTTTTATATAAAAATCACCGCGTCCTATTTTTACAGTTTTTGTCTCTGTAATACTCACATTGGTTGCATCAACAACAGTTGCCTCAACAGTGATTTCACGGTCAGACGTGTTCGTTCCTGCAGCAAGCTGGATGTTTACAATTCCGTTTTCATCGCTGTATTTTTCTCCTTCGAGTTTGATCCTGTTGTACGGCCTGCTTTCGGAATTGCCGTCCTCCCACCAGTAACCGTCCCTGTCTGAAAGGATTGTTTCGTAGAATCTGTATTTAACCAGAGCATTTTTTAATGGCGCTCCGAAAAAATATTTTGATTCAATTTTAAATTCTGCAGTGTCGCCGTTTATAAAATATGCTTTAGACGGAGTGATCTCAATAAAATATTCCGGTTTACGGTACTGTTCCACATAAAATATTCCAGATGAGAGAAGATTTCCGCTGTCAGGCCCTGCGAAGACTTCATAATCACCAAGTGTTGTATCACTTTCAAGTTTCAGTTTTCCATTTACAGTTCCCCATTCATCAAGAGAAAGTTCACCTTCAGTAATTGTTTTCTGCATATCCCTGTTTACAATTTTATAGTATATGGTTCTGTTTTCAACTGGAACGAATCTTTCCTTACGGGTTTTCCCGATTATTTTATAGTAAACTGTGTCGCCTGCTCTGTACACAGGTCTTTCTGTGTAAATAAAATATCTTGTTTTTTCACTTTCAAAAGATTGCGGAGATCCTGTATTGCAGATTGCATAGCTTCCGTCAGGGCTTACAGACAGCAGTGTCAGATGAGCGCCGGATTTAAATTTTCTGCTGAAGATTCCATTGTCATCGGTTTTTCCTCCGAGAAGAACATCAGTCGGCAATTCTTCAATTTTTGACGGCTGATTATACTCATACTTTTTATTTTTCTCAGGGGACGAATCGAACAGGGATATTTTAGCATCAGCAACAGGGCTGTTGTCTATCAGATTCGATGTATATGCAAAAATTGTATCAGGACTTCTTTTTACAACAACGCCTATTGAGGATACAGTGAAGTATCTGCGGCTAACAACATTGCCTGCGCCTTTGATCTCGATGCAGTACCCTCCTGTTGCAAGAGGATTTTTTATCTGCATTGACTGATATTTCCATTCATACGGCCTGAATTCATTAATAGCTTCTTCCCAGGAAAGAACTTTCTCAAACCCGTCATTTTCCGGGTTTGCATTGTCAGGGAGATTTCCTCCAGCAAGAAATATCTTAATCGGAACTTTGTAAATCGTAGCGCGGACTGTTTCAAGGCGGAACGTTCTTAAATTAAACTCAAGTGAGTCTCCAGGTGTGAAAGTGTATCTGTATGAATTAATATCAACCCCCGGAGCCTTGGGCGTTACTTCGAAGTTCTGATCCTTTATATTTTTTCCTTCAGTTACAGTTATGGTACCTGAATAATATGTATTGAATCCTTCATGTGATATGGTCAGTTTGTATTTTCCGGGCTTTATATCTTCAATATTGAATGTTCCATCAGGATACGTGGAAACATAATATGTCTGCCGCGCCTTTGCTGTTATGCTTACATTAACTGCAGGTGCATCAAGACCTGACACCTTGACCTTCCCTGAAATGGAGGAGGGCTTCGAGAGAACCATGGGCAGCCTGAAAGTTTCACCGGACTTGACTCTCTCTATTCTCGCGTTTTCTGTTATGTATCCGGATTTTGTAAAATATATCTGATATGAACCTTTTTTTAATTTATTAAATATGTAGATTCCTTCGCTATTGGTCAAGGCTATCTGCGGTTTTGATGTGTATCCGTATTCGCCGTAATTGCGGTTTGAAAGCTTAACCTCCACATCCTTAACCGGTTTTCCTGAGAGGTCTTTTACTATGCCGGTCAGTATTGCCTCTTTCTCCAGATTCATAGTGTAGCTTCCGGATGAAATATTTCCTGATTCTCTGTATGAAACGTATCCGTCAGCTGATACTTCCATCACATATCTTACCTGGTGTATGAAATCATCTATTTTGAAATATCCGCTGGAATCCGATTCCCTGAGATAATATCCGATCCCCTTGTTAGCATTCTTGATTTCAATGCGCGCTCCCTTTATGCCTTTGCCTGTTGCGGAATCGATGATATTTCCTTCGATGATATTTTTATCTGCAATTTTTTTTACGGAATTATTATATACTGTAGTGCCGTCTTTTTTAACAGTGCTGGTTGCAGTTACGCACGCACTGAAAAAAACAGCTGATAACAATAAAACAGGCAAAATTTTTCGGATCATTTCTTTCTCCAGATGGTTGGTTTAAATTATACTAATTGAGCAGGCTAATATTTGCAATAAAAATTTTAAAAATCAATGACGGGTTCTGTTTTTTAGAATTTTAAAAAAAAATGAAAAGTCTAAAAAAATACAATTGGAATTGAATAATTTTTTTGAATTATTTAGAAAAGAAAAGGCTCATTTTGGAATGAGCCTTTTTTATAAATAAACTATATTTTAAATTTTTTCTGCAACTAATTCAGCAATATCTTTAACTTCAATATTCAAATCAAGTTCATTGCTTGCATCAGTCAGCATTGTAATGCAGAAAGGGCATCCGGTGCATAAAGTCTGTGCACCAGTTAAATTCGCTTCTTTTATTCTGTTCTGGCGAATAGCTTCATTGCCTGGTTCTTCTTCTTTCCACATATTTGCCCCGCCAGCTCCGCAGCAGAAACTGCGGTTACGCGTACGGTCCATTTCTATTAAATCCGCACCGGCAGATTTCAATATGAACCTGGGTTCGCTGAAAATTTCATTGTGGCGTCCAAGATAGCACGGGTCGTGATATGTAATCTTTTTCTTATCATTTGACTTGATATTAAGTTTTCCGGATTCCATGAGATTTTTTATAAATTCAGAATGATGAATCACTTCATAGTTTCCGCCAAACTGCCGGTAATCATTTTTTAATGCCTGCAGACAATGCGGACATGTAACTATAATCTTTTTAACATTGAATGAGTCCAGCAATTCTATATTTGCTTCTGCCATTACAGAAAAAAGATATTCGTTCCCTGCTCTGCGAGCGCTGTCTCCTGTGCAGTTTTCATTAATACCCAGTATGGCAAAATTTATGCCTGCTTTATTCAGTATTTTTGCAAAAGATCTTGCTATCTGCTGTCCGCGTTCATCATATGCACCGACACAACCAACCCAGTAAAGGTATTCAAAATCAGGATTTTCCTCTACTGTTTTAACAGATAAACTTTTATCTTTTTCAAACCATTCTGTTCTGCGGTCTCTTCCCATATTCCAGGGATTTCCGTTGCGCTCCATTCCATTAAATGCATTTTGTAATTCCCGCGGAAATTCCGCTACAGTAAGCACTCTGTCGCGCCTGACGTTCAGAATATCCTGTATTGGTTCATTGCCAACCGGACATATCTCAGCGCATGCAGCACAGCTTGTGCACGCCCAGAGGGCAGATTCACTTAAAAGATTTCCGACGAATCCGCTTGCGGCATCTTTACCTGCTGCAAGAGCTCCTGCGTTTTTATTTATAAAATAGCGTTTGTTTATTTCAAGCGCTGAAGGACTGAGTTCTTTTCCAGTTACATACGCAGGGCATACATCCTGGCATCTGTTGCACATTATACAGGCAAATGAATCTATAAGCAATTTTTTTTCCAGCTGCTCAAGTTTAGATACACCAAACTGCTCGGTATCTTCTTTTTCAAAATCAATTTTTTCAAGAGTACCTGGAGATAAACGATTTGGCCTTGTAAAAAAATTAAAAGGCCCCATGAATAAATGAGCATGCTTGCTGATTGCAAAATAAGGGATAAAACAGAAAATCAGACCTATTGCCAGCCACCAGAAAATATGCTGAAAAATCTCAGCTGTATTGTGTTCCATATTTTTCCATAAACCTGAAAAAAAACTCGCAAGAGGCTGCCACTCATCAATCCCATCTATACGGATAGTGAATGTTTCACCTATAAACCTGAATCCAATATGAAGCATAATAAAAAAACCGACTATCAGCGAATCCCTGCTTACTCCCCGGCGTACAGTATTGAGCAAAAGCACATTTTCGCGGATATAAAGGCGTTTTGTACTGATAAAAAATCTCCTTATCAGGAGAATAAAAACTGAAACAATAGCCAGTACGCTGAAAATATCTACAAATATCCTGTACATTTTTCCTATCAAACCAGTTCCTAAAAAATGGAACCCCGGAATAAAACCTGCAAGAATATCACCTGCATTAACAAGAATATACAGGGTAAAGGCCCATGCAACCAGAGCATGAATAAAACTTACAATCGGGCGGTTAACAAACACTGTTTTTTGTGTTACAAAAACCAGAAATGCTTCAATAGATCTTTTAAAGATATTATCAAAATGCAGTTTTCCCTGGCCTTTTAATACCAGCTTTACACGGCTTGACCATGTTTTGTATGTCACCATTAACATTAAAACAGTAATCAAAATAAAAAGTATTTTTTCAGGAAACGTTAACATGATTTACCTCGCTATATTTTTTTTATTCAATGATCTGGAATAGGAATAACTAATATAATGTTATTTTTGATGATAGAACCTATACAGATTAATTCATTTTTTATCTTAAAATAAAAGTATACTAAATACTTGATCCTGTCGTCCGGGTTAATAAACCCGCACTTATTTTATTTTTTTTTTGCAGCTGGAATTGAATCGTTCGGGAATTATCCCGAAGCGGAAAGTCCTGTGCGGAATTCTTTAGGTGTTTTACCTGTAAATTTTTTAAACATTGTATTGAAAGTTGATTTTGAATTGAATCCTGCGTTTAAGGCGATTGTCAGGATATTCTGGTTTTTGTAATTCGGGTCTGAAAGTTTCTGCTTTACCTCGTCGACCCTGTAGCTGTTTATAAAATTAAAGAAATTCTGTTTAAAGTGTATGTTCAGTATCATGGAAAGGTGATGTGTGGACAGGGAAATTTCATCAGCAAGGTCCTGTAATGTCAGTTCTTCATTCAGGAAAGGCTTATTTTCCGACATATAGTTTCGAAGCTTTTTCACGTAGTTCTCTTCTTTCGAAGCCGGCAGCCTCAGCTTTTCATACCTGGGGGAAGAAGCAGGCTCATCCTGTGGAACGGCTTTATCTATGAGCCTCACCCTGTTTAAAATTTCAGGCTGTACAGCTGCAAAAAAAGCCATTCCGAATCCAAGAACCAGGCCGAACAGAATTGCAATGACATCAAGTATATCATATCCCTGCCTCACATGGCCCTCACGGGTAAACGGCAGAAAAATAAAAATAACAATCATTATTAAAACCACCAGGGCTCCGCGGAAAAGAGACAGTTTCATGGCATCAATCGCGGAAAAATATTCTTTCAGCCTGTTAATATATTTCTGAAGAGCATATAGGGACAAAGCATAAAGTAAGCTTTCAAAAATCAGGCCGCCTCCGTTAATTGCCAGGTTTAAATATATTACATACCCGGGCAGATGATTTGAATCAAATCCAAACTGAAGAATTATATTTACAGTTAATGCAATAACGAACGGGGCGAATATAAAGAGGTGTTTTTTCGAAATGGTTTTAATCCGTGCAGTCAGGAGAGCGAAATACAAATAAATTGACGGACCGAACATGAATGAATATGGAATTATGCTCAGCTGGTATGGCCTTGCAGGTTCTATATATCCCCTGGCGCCAAGATAAAGTTCGAGCATATCTATGGCTGTTAAAGCCATGATAATAGAAAGATACCGGTTGGCCTTTCTGTTGTTTTTTTTAAAAAGCAGAACAAAAAATAAAAAAACAGACTGGATAGCTCCAACTAAACAGATTGTTCCGAATATTTCCCGCATAATTATTTCATCCCCCGGAAAAAGATTCAGCATCAGTTCCAGCTTGTCAAGAAATCCGGGAGTAGATATAAATAAAAATTTACTGTGGATTCCTGATCGTTACTGCATTAAAAATCTCCGCCTGGAATTCCCTGCCTCTGTATTCTCTTTTTATATATGATGATGTTTTAATCTCAGCCGGAACGAAAACATATTTATCACCATTTTCTAGAGTAATTACAACACCCGTTCTTTTTAAATCAGCGCTTTCAAGATCATTCACCGGTACTGGCTGATCTGCGATTGTTAAAATTATTTCCGCATTATCAAGTTCATCGATTTCAAGTGGTTTGTAGCGCGGATCGCTTTTTAATGCTGCAAGAAGATACTCGTTTAAAACATTTCCAATCGAATCAGACCTGTGGCTGAATGATCCGTAGCAGCCTCTAACTTTTCCGTTTTTAATTATTGTAATGAACAGTCCAAGCCTTCCGAAAAATGAGGGTGTGGTTATTCCGGAAATACTGTTTTTTAATACAGGAGTTCTATTTAAATAATTGGCAGCCTGCTTTTTTAGCAGAATGATTAAATTAAAGGAATCTTTTGTTTTAGAAAATTTTTTCCAATCACTGAGTATATCATTTTGGCCGGAATTCAAAGCCGGTAATAGAGTAATAAATAATAGGGGTAGCAGTATTTTTTTCATATGTAAAAAAATAAGGCTGCATTTCTGCAGCCTATTTTATGCATCCCCGAGGGGAATCGAACCCCTGCTGCCGAGATGAAAACCCGGTGTCCTGACCACTAGACGACGGGGACAAGTATTTATTTACGATGCGGTAAATAAATTTGAGACGCCCGGGAATCGAACCCGGGACCCACTGATTAAAAGTCAGTTGCTCTACCAACTGAGCTAGCATCTCTGATATAGTGAAATACCAGATACCTAAATGGGCCTTTGATGTCAATCAAAAAGTATAAAAAAAAAATTCTAATAATTTTTTCTTTACAAACACAGCGTTTGAATTTTAAAATGTGTCAGATTAAATCAATATTGGGGTATTTTATGAAAAAAGCCTTATTTCTATCAATCTTTTTTTTATTTATTTCAGGCTGTTCCACATATCGTGTATCAAATGAAATTGATAAAAGGTCATCATACTCAAAATTTAAGAAAAGCGGAATTATATTAAGATTATCAAAAAATACATCATTATCTGAAAAAAATTATACATCTACTCTATTATTCTGGTTGAACGGGTATAAGAAAAAAAATGATATTCAGATTATTTCTGAAGTCACTCCGGGGCTTTCCAAATTTGAATCTTCAATAGACAGATTCTATCAGTTATCGAATGAAAAAGATTTTCTCCGGTTTAAATCTGCTGGAGTTGTTTCAACAATAACAAGCAAAAACAGTTTTGAACTGAATAAACTTATAACAGATAACGGCTTTGACAGTCTGATATTCTTTGAAGTTGACGGCGGTGCGTATGCAGAGATGCAGTTTATTGATTTTGATTCAATGATTGTTATGGTTGATAAAAATCTTGAAATTGTTTATATGGACCACCAGAAAAAATCATTTGAAATAGATGAATTTATTGAAGCAGATGCTGTTAAACACCTGCTCGATAAGATAAGTGAAAGATTTGCCTCCCAGATGGCATCAATGGGGTTTTTAGAAAAGAAATAAATTTGGAGACGGCGGGAGTCGAACCCGCGTCCTACAACTCACAACCAGAACGTCTACATGCTTATCCCGTTCATTTGCTTCCGGCAGTTCAACCAGGAACGAGAACCGTTTGAAATGCCAGTCTCCCTGAAAGATTCGCCCTCATCACGGGAGAAAGAAATCAGGCTATCCTCAATCTTATGACGCCTACAGATATCTTTGAGGAGCAGATATTCCTTCAGCGTAGCAGGTACTAAGCTGCTAAAGCAAAATTTTCGTTTGCATTTACATATTTTCTGCCAGTATTTACGAGATGACAGCACGCTCGGCATGCAGTTCTGATCCTGACATTGCAGTCGAAACCGGATCGTCCCCTATATTTGTTAAGATATTTAAAATTGAAGTATTTGTCAAGTAAATGATACTTTGGACTGTTTCAGTTTATAAATTATTATAGTTGATTTTGTTAACAATATGTGTCAGATTGTCTTCTATGTAAGAGTGATTTTAATTAATAATCCCTTTTATATCAATGTAATTCCTTAAAAAATAAGCAATTCCTGAGAAAAATATGGCTGATGATAAAATAAACATAGATCTGAATCTGGATATGGAATACCGTGAAGCCCGTATGAAATATTACAGGCAGGTTTTACAGAAACAGGATCAGGAGGTTCTCAAGCGCCTGCAGAAAATACCTGATGACTGGAACAGTATTAATCCGGATTTGCCCATTGCTTCAATTCCGGATGACCAGAAAGCAAAATTATCTGATTTAAAGAGACTTAAATCCTGGGAATTGAAATTTGAAGCAATATACTTTCATTATTTAACAACTGCTGAAGAAACAGTACTTTCACTTATGAAGCAGCGCGATGTTTCCAGGGAAGAGATTGATGAAGCAATCGAGTCAATTGAGGCTCTTTCTCTTGAAGTGGGTAATACAATCACAGACTTCAAACAATTAATGATGAATCTGGCCAAGCGGCAGATAAGCGATTTTTACTATTTAATGATAAGCTTTTTTAAATTCAATAAAATACCAAGCGAAGGTTTTGATAAAGATTTCCTTCGCTTTAGAGATATGCTTATTGTTTATATTGAAGAACACAGAACTATTCCTGCAATTATTGAAGATATTCTTTTTTTAAAGAATGAAATTAGTAAATTTTATGAAAAAAGTTCCAGCACAACCGGATGGAAAATGAAGGAAAATGCAGTTCGCGATTTACTGCAAACTGATAATAAGCAGAGTAAAAAAGGTTCAGCAGAAAAAAAATCTGATGAATCGCAGGTAAAAAATAATCCTGCAAAAATGGATCTTGCAAAACTTAATCGAATTGTAACACAGTCATTCTTGTATTCTAAAAGATTAAAAAAAGATTTTCTTTTCCTGACATATTATTATAATGAAACTGACGGTAAACTCTTTAGAATTATTTTCGTCATTGATTCATTCAGGCAGAAATTATATGAAGGTAAAATCTCCCAGGCTGTATATGGTTCATTTCTTGAAATTAAAGATTCATTTCTAAAAGTTAAAAACAATTTTGAATGGAAAGGGTTGAGCGCTTTCGGATCAAAAGAAATTATGTATGGGGAAATAATAGAAATTATTTACAGATCTGCAAAAGTTATTGAACAATGCTATCTGCGTGCAGCAAACTACGATAGGCTGAGAAATTTCAGGGATGATACGCTGTATAAACTTGAAAATGAATATTTCTATATTTATCCTGAGCGACGAAGGCGTTAATTTTATTGAAACAGTACTGATAGTTTGGCAAATGAAAATCAATTATCCCCATTCCCTCAAAAAGCCCACTTCTGCCTGCATTCAGGTGAAAGAATAGGGAGATGGAAGAGATAAGGTTATATTTTTTTTGAAATATTTTTGAATGATAAATAATTAGGAGATACAATGGAAGGATATATTTCTATTACATCAAGTGATCTTGGCATCAATCCGTTTAAATTGATCGGAAAAGACTGGATGCTCATCACAGCAGGCACAATGGATTCTTTTAATACAATGACAGCTTCTTGGGGAGGCCTTGGAGTTCTTTGGAATAAGGAGGTTGCCACTGTTTACGTGAGGCCGAGCCGTTACACATATGAATTTATTGAGCGCGAAAAATATTTCACTCTTTCATTTTTCGATGAGACTTACAGAAAAGCGCTGAATCTATGTGGAACTAAATCCGGCAGGGATACTGACAAGGTTAAGGAAACCGGATTTAAGCCGGTTGAGACGCCAAAGGGTTCGGTAACTTTTTCACAGGCATTAACCGTCATAGAATGTTCGAAACTTTTCTATCAGGATATGGATCCATCCCATTTTCTTGAAGGGTTTATTGAGAAAAACTACAATGGAAGAGATTATCACAGAATGTATATTGGTGAGATTGTGAATATTTTTACCAGGAAATAAAATATATTCAATTGATGATTTCCCATGCATGTTATGATTTATGCTATCTAATTGAAAAATTTCTTAAAATAGAAACATTAATATATAATAATAAAAATTTAAATAAAATTAGAATTTGAAAATAAAATTTAATCCTAAAGTTTGATTGTCAGGTAAAATTGCAAAATTATAATTATAGCAATAAGATAATTCAATCCCGAATATAGATACCGGAAAAAGCTGAAAAGATATTCTTGGACTGAAAGTTGCAAAAGGCAGATCTGAGTTTGTCCTTGAATAAGATCCTCCAAGTAAAGCAGCATCAACACAAACTAAAAAAAATTTTCCGTAAATTTCTTCTGAGAATGAAATTATAATCCCGCCTGAACCCCAATAAGGATTTGTTCCGGTTGCGGGTGTCAGCGGATATGCGAATTCGCCGATTACTCCGAACTTCCATGAATTGAGAATTTCTATCTGAAATTTTATGCCTGAAATAAGAAAATTTGCATCGCCTGCTTTATAATCAATCATGTTGTAATTCATTTTTGCATTTGTCATTAAATAGCCGGTGTTTAATGCTATTAAATATTTCATTGCATAAGGACGCTGATTTTTTCTCTCTTGAATTTCAGCTTCTGTCAATATTTCCTGTTTGGGAAAACCTGATGCGACTTTATCAGTGAAAAGAATCATTTTCTTTTTTATATCCTGCAATGAATCAGATTCGAATCGCTCTATAAAACTTTTATCCCTGGATTTTACATTATATGATCCTACTGTAATGGAATATTTTTTTTCTGTTTTTATTATAATTCCGAAAAAAACAAAATCAGATTTCAGGATTCCTGCAGCTTCATTAGCGCAGTCATTATCCGCACATCCGGAAGCATTGAATTTTGCTTCTGTAAAACTTTTATTCATATCATCTCTGCTGATTACACCAGTATTTTCTTTTGAAGTTAATTCCTTCCGTAAATATCCGGAAATTTCAGTATTTTCAGCAGCAGATATACCAGTTTTTGTAAAGTCAAGTATGGCAATTTTTATAGGTTCTGCTGAAAGACATAATGAACCTGAAATTATTATCAGCAGTGAATAAAGTATTTTGAACATAAATCCCTCTCTTATTAATTATTAGCATATTAATATTAGAACGTTTGTCAATTATTATAATTTAGTAATTTCGTATTAAGCTGAATAATAGTCTATTTTTTATTTAATATAAATTAATTTTTAATTATGTTTCTTTATGGGTAAACTCAACAAAAGACCCGGGTTTCCCCGGGTCTTTTAAAGGTTTAAAAAAGGTTCTCACGCTTTTTATATTAGAAAGCAAATTGAAACTGCATTCTTGCATCCCAAGTTGAAAGTCTATAAAGTGGTGGAGCAAGAAATTGTTGAGATCCTGCAGCAGTTGAAAATACATCTGGCATTACCATTATATTGTTTGAACCAACATTAAGGTCATTATACATTGGTACATCAACCCATATTTTAAATTCCATTAATATTTTAACATTTTTAGCCAGGTATAAATTAACTGCAGGACCAAACTCAATGATAGGAGTTGTTCCAAGACCATAAACGGTTCCTTTTCTAGCCACCATCCATGCAGGATATGAAGCAGTAACGGTACTACCTGTATATAATTTGCCCATCATAGAATCTGGTAATAAAATAGCAAATCTCATGCCAATTTGAAGAGGTGCCATATAGATTCCAACTTTTGCTACACCGCCAAGTAAAGTAACAGCATTACCTTGTTGAGTAGTCCAGCTGTATGACATATTAAATTCAGCGGATGCATTAAAAATTACACCAGAGCTAATTTCTGTCTGAAGAGCAGCATCAACACCAACCTGAAACATTTGAGCTGGGTTGTATATCTGATCAGAACTTGCAAGAGCAGAGTTGAAATTAGTATTAAACATCAGTGATTTACCTGTTGTTTCAAGAAAATACCCAGGAATACCGGCTTTACTTTTCATTGTAGAAGTATGTCCTGAAGCAGAGTCCTTTGTATACATTGCGTTTAGGTTTATTGCAAAGCCTGTTCCTTTGAAATTCGGATCAAACTCTCTTACATCGTAAATTGTTTTTTCAAGTGTGCTGTATCCAACTCTTAACATAAGCATTGGAACGCCTAATTGTGTGCCAAGAAATCTTTCCGGAGTATTTATTCCAGAGCCCATGAAAATACCAACAGCATATTGAAGACCTGAAAGATTTCCATGAAATGATAAACCCTGATCCATACCAATTATAAATCCCAAAGAGTTTATTGATACTTTTGGAAACATCAGATCGCTTTGGTTGGACATTGCTTCTCTGCTGTATGGAGTAAAAAACTGGCCTATTTTTAATCTAAGTGAATCGCCAAATAATGGAACATCAACCCAGGCATCTCTAAGAGCATGAATGTTGTTTGATGCTGGAACTTCTTCACCGCCAAGCATTAAAGACATCTTGTATTTAGTATCTTTAGCAGGACCTTCATCAACTGTACCATATACATTAATTCTGGCACCTTTTTCAAATAAAGAAACTCTTGCTTTATCACGTGATTCAGATGGAACATAGTCTAATCCACCCTGCATTTGAATAGTTCCGCCTACCTGAATCCCTTTCTTTGTCCAATCTTCATGTGAAGCTGATGACTGAGCAAAACTGCTTACTGCAAAAGCAAGTAGAAATGCTGATGCAATTGATAAACTTGTTAAAACTTTTTTCATTTTGATCCTCCGTATTAATTTTTTATATATTAAAATAAATTATTTATCTAATTTATTTTTTTGCTATTGATGCTATTATAAACAACTTCAATGCTGCTTTGCTGTCCACATAACTCTTCTTGGGAAAATCCATTTTCGGCGGTTTAATACCGAAATCTGCCATATCAATTATTTTTACTCCGGAGAAGGTTATGGTTTTGTCTGTAGCTGCAGCAATAAGATCTATGACTATAGGTTTTTCAATGCCTGCTGCCTTCAAAGTTCCAGTCATGCTTATTATGTATTTATTTTTAACAGCTCTGTCCGGAATTGCAGTATATTTTGAGGCTGTAAAAACTATTGTTTTGTGATCATCAAATTTCATGGATTCGTAATAATACTTTTTAAACATGAATCCAGGTGATTTTGTTGTGCTGAAATTTTCCACGCTGATGGTGAGAACAAATTTTTTCATCTGTGGCGCATCATTGAAAAGTCCAAGTGCATCTTTCGGGGCAGCTCTGAATGCAAAATCAGTATCCAGATTAAACTGTGTATAAGTTGCATCCCAATCATGCTGGGAGCTTTCACCTTTGTTGGCTAAACCATCCATTCTAATATTGGCTGATTGGACTACCAGTTTGTAAGGTTCAGCAGCATTCGCTGTTAAAACTGCAGATAAAATAATAATTAATGCAGTAAATAAACCTTTAAAATTTTTAATTAACATTATATTCTCCTGTTTTTCAAAGTAACTGGGAATATAATGCATATTATTTAAAACAGTTCAATCGCCGTGCTTAGTGATTTTATTTTATTATTTTTAATGAGATTAGGAAGTAATTAATGATGATAAATGCTGTTTTTCTAATTGCTTTTGATCATAGAAAATCCCTGAAAACCATTAGTTTCAGAGGCATTTGCGGTTTAGTAATGATAAAAAAATGATTCATATTCTTTTATAGAGTCTTTAGTGTTATTTAAAAAATATTTTCAAAAATTAATCGTCAGTTTTTTTATTGTGTGTGAGCACCCATTGAATGGCTGTCTTATTCAGTTCTCCCATATCAGCAAGCAATAGTTTATCCTTTATATTTTTTCTGTGGCTTTCGATTGTATGTGTGCTGAGATTCATTATTTTTGCAATTTCACGGGTGTTGCTTCCATTGCCTATATGCAGAAATACCTCAAATTCACGGTTGGATAGATTATCCATCTGCTCACTGCCTTTTTTTGGAGAACCGCCATGCATCATTTTACTGATTATTTTATCTGCAATGTCTTCATTCAGGTAAAGTTTTCCTTCCATGATGCGATGAATAGCCTTTACAATTGTATCCGGCTCCATATTTTTCTGTATGTAGCCTTTGGCTCCTGCACGGATTGCCCTTTCAGCATAAACTGATTCCTCAAACATTGACAGGCATAATGTGAGAACATTGGGGAAACGGTTCTTTACCGCCTTGATGAGTTCAATGCCGTCAATGCCTCCCTTTAGTGATATATCTATTATTGCAAGATCCGGATTTGTTTCATCGATAATTTTGATTGCATCATTTGCAGTTTCCGCTTCGCCGCATATTTCAATATCACCTTCATTTTCAAGATATTTTGCGATTCCCTGGCGCACAACCGGATGATCATCTACAAGTATTATTTTTATTTTAGATTCTTCCATTTTTCAATCCTTCTTAATAATTATCCATCTGTATAAAATATAGGTAAAAAAGTTACTGATTAAATATTATTGGCAGATTTTTTAACCCGCACAGCAAGCCTTCCGTCTTTAATATAAGGCTCAAATTTTGCGCCGATTTTTTTCGCCCTGTATTCCATTATTTTCATGCCGAATCCCTTTGATTCGAAATTTAAATTTTCTTTTATTTCTCCATCGCTGGTTATTTCCATAATAAAGTCATTTGATAAATTAGCCAGAGAAATTGTTATTTGTTTTGCCCCGGCATGCTTTATGGCATTGTGTATGGATTCTTTTGCAATATACAAAAGCTGGATAATGCTTGAGTTATCCATGTAAAATTCTTCATTAGTGGAGTTAACAGTGCATTTTACATTAAACAGTTTTTTTGTTTCTTCACATAGTTTCTGGATTTCAAGCGGCAGCCTGTCGTATGTTATATCCGGGCAGTAGAGATCAACCATTATTTTTCTGATTTGAGATTGAATCTCTTTTACAAGAATTCCAATCTCATTTGCATCAGCTGCTTCAGGTTGTGATTTTACATTCAAACTTCTCTTTAGGGCTTCGATTCTGAAATTGACTCCTGTAAGTATCTGGCCGATATCATCATGAAGAATCTGTCCAAGGTTTTGTCTTTCTTCATCTGCAATTTCTGCAATTTTATTTTCAAGTTTTTTTATTTCACTGATGTCGGTAAAACCTTCAATAATACCCTGGATCTTTCCATCCGGCGAATAAAACGGATTGGCTGTGGTAATAAATGTTAATAATGTATGATCATCAAGTTCTTTCCGTACTTCGAACTCATAACTGTCTGAGCCTTTAAGTATCCTGGTGAGAGGGCACTCGGATGAATGGCAAAGATCGCATGGCATTGTGTCGTAACATGAATGTCCTATGACCTCATCTTCTTTTTTTCTGAATATTTTCAGATAAGTAGAGTTAACCCTGGCAATCTTATAATTGGAATCTATAAGACACATTCCGATTCCTATAGAATTGAAAATCTGGTTTATTTCCTGGCTTGAGCGGTTCTTTTCGAATATTGCTTTTTCTCTATGAGTTAAATCAATAAAAGAAGATTCATTTTTATCAGATAAATTCTGAATATGACCAATATAATATAATGGTTTTGAGTTTGAATCCCTTACTACAGATGCAGTGAGGTATATCCAGATATAATTCCCGTTTTTATGCAGATATCTTTTCTCCATGGAAAATTTATTAATCACTCCGCTGTTCAATCGATTGAGATTTTCAATATCTTCCTCGAGGTCTTCGGGATGTGTGATGCCTCTAAAATTTTTATTTAATAATTCGGATTGAGAGTATCCCAATAATGCTACAAAAGCCGGATTAACCTCAATAAAATTTCCATGCAGATCCGCTACGACCATTCCAGCTCCGGAAAATGAAAATACATTTTTAAATTTTTCCTGGGATTCGTATAGATTGGTATCTACTGTCTGAATATATTTTAAGATCTTAATTACTATAAAGCCGCCAATTATAAAAATGAATATAACAAGGGATCTTTTCCATAAAACATTTGGATCATTAATAAAAATCTGGGCGAGTATATCCCCTTTTTTAAAAACCAATGAACTGATTATTGAATCGATTATACCGAAAACTACTCCAAAACCAATGGAGATCATGATGATAATCATTATACTGCGCTTATTTCTGGTGTTAAATGTCATAAACTTAATATATCTTCCTGTATGAAGTTTTTTAATTTTTTTTATAAAAAAAGATTCATTAAAAAAAAATAGAAACATATGATAAATATCAGAAAAACCGTTAAGTCAATCATAAAAAAGAATGAATTGTTCAGCCTGCCGGGAGTGATATTTCATCAATTCAAAAATTTTAAATAATAGTTGAATTTATTTCTTATAATAGAGCAAAAATGCAGAAATTTTTAACTATATAGTTAAAAATTAAAGATTTATACCTGAAAACAATGAGATTTTCAGTATGAAACTAATGATAAATTGTTAAAAATTAATGATTTTCAGCCATTGAAATTACTCAAATTTCACCAAACTAAATCACTCAGAACAGCGATTCCCATCAGTGATATTATATGTATTATTTCATCATCTGCTTCGGTTTTTATGATCATTAATCATGGATCATGGAAACTGAAAATACAACAGAGAAAAGATTTAACAGGTGATATCATGAAAAAAATATTTATAATTTTGCCTCTGATCTTCTCTCTTAATGCCGCACCTGCAGATTCAGTTTTTCTGAATGATACTATAGATGGATATCATATAAAGGGAAGTTTTACTGTAAAATCTACAATTCAAAATGTATGGTATGTTTTAAATGATTATGATAACCTTAAAGGAATTTTATCTTCTCTGGAATCAAGCAATATAATTTCAACTAACGCGTCAAATTCCAATGAACTGATTATTAAGCAGCGTATTAATGGAAAATTTATGATTTTCAGCAGAACAATGGAACTAATGCTGAAAGTGAATGGCCAGCCTTATCAAAAAATTGATTTCAAAGAAATATCCGGCAAAGTATTTAAAAAATATATAGGCACATGGACATTGCAGCAGAACGGCGAAATGATTTCTGTAGCTTATGATCTTGATGTTAACCGCGGCGCATTGGCATGGCCGTCACTTGAGAAAAAACTTTTTGTAGAAAATTCTGAAAAAATGCTGAAAGAGATGAAACAGGAAATACAGAAAAGAATTATTATGAAAGCAGATGTTAAAGGAAAATTTATACCTGGAGGAAGCTGAAATACTATTAAATGCCAGCGAATTCAGGTTTAATCTAATATAATGAATTTTGAAATCACCGCATTTTGCGGTGATTTTTTTATAGAGAAAGTTGAAATACAGTTATAAAAACGAATATTGTTTGACATATTTGCTAAAACTTTATAATAATAGTGCATTTATATTATAAAAGAGGCAAATATGGGTTTTATAAAGAAAAAGAGAGTCTTTGTAATATTTGATTATGTTAATGATCCCAAACAGCTTGATTTTATCAGAGAATATTCCAGGAAAGAAGATTCGCCTATAGCCATTATTGATTATTCTGTAAAATGGATTCCTCCTGAAAAGGAATGGATTGAAACTTTAAAGAATAAAATGGCTCTTCTTGATCTGGCAATTGTTATGACCGGCCCTAAAACATATAAAGCGCATAATGTACTCGAAGAGATTGATGTAGCTTTTAATATGGGTAAACCTATTTATCAGACTTTTGGAACGCAGTTCGGCGAATATAAGCCGGTTCCTAAAGCCGGGAAGCTTTATAAATGGGATTGGGAAGCATTCAAGAAGTTGATGAATAGATAAGAAATTTTAGTCAGTAAATAGAAAAGCCGGTGTTATGTAGGGGTTCAAAATTTTAAACCCCTACATAACACCGGCTTTTTCACGTATAATATGTATAATACCAACCCGGCAGCGTCCTACTCTCCCACACAGCTACCCATGCAGTACCATCGGCGATAAGAGGCTTAACTTCTGTGTTCGGAATGGGAACAGGTGTGGCCCTCTCTCTATAACCACCAGAATTAACAATAAATTTCATGCAGTAGAATTTGTCAAGGAAATTCGTGTAATTTTTTTTAAATATTTAATCTTCGTTCGTATTAATAAATGAAGCGGCTGAATGGCCGGAACAGACTATTTAAAAAAACAGGGTTATAATATGAGAAGGGTATCAATTTATCTGATTTTTACAGCAGCAGTTATTTTCACCGGATGTGCTGCAAAATCCGGCATTTTAAAAAAGGAACCATCACCTGAGGTTCTGGTTAAAAAAATAAATCCATATGATAAGAAGCTTTGTGTGAATGATTCTGCCAGATCATTTGATTTCAAAACAGCTTTAAAGAAAATATCAAAGATAACCCTAAAGATTAACGGGCCGGCAGATGAAAATGGAGCCTGGAAAAACAGCGTGGAGAAAAATCTTCTGCGCATGGGTGTTCTTGTAAGTGAAGAGCCGAAAAAAGATCCCCTGCTTGATAGCGATGATGATGTAAAGGAAATTAAATCGGATGCTGTTCTGCTGATAGACAGAATCAATCTTATTAAAATTGATTCTGGAAAAACTGCGGAATATTTTATAGAAAAGAATTCGGCAGATTACAAATTCTGTTTTTTCGTAGCTGAGATAAACGGCAAAATTATTTTAAAAAACGGAGATGTTATCTGGAATTCTACAGTTTCAGTTACGTCGTTCGACCTTCTTAAAATATCAGACAGCATTGAACCGGAAATTCTATTCAGGAAATCTACAAAATTCAGGTTCTCTGAAAAGTTAGGCGAGTGGATTCAGGACGGTTGGATTTTTTCAGCGGATGATAATTTCCAGGCAAAATTCCGGAGTAATTTTGACGAGTCCCGTCACAAAGCTGAGCTGATTGATATGGCTGTATCCGGTTTTATAGGAAATATTAAATCCGAGAACGTGGTGAGCGGCAGATGAAAACATTAATGATCTGCATTATACCGGCTCTTGCTTTTATAATATCATGCTCAAAGCCGTTGGAAAGCGAATTGCTTTTAAAAAAAGCGCACAGCCATTATTTAAATGGAGATTTTACAAAAGCAGAAAAAGAAGCTCTTGAAAGTCTGGGAAAAAATTCAAAACAGAAAGAAGCAAAAATTTTACTCGCGAGAATTTATTTTAAGAACAGCAATGACTTGGAGTTTCAGAAAATCATCAAAAGCATTTTTGAAAATGATCAGTCCGATATTAATGCGCTTAGACTAAATTCCCTCTGGCTAATCAGACAGAAGAAATATGATGATGCAAGGGAAAACCTCAGCAGAATTCTTTCCATTTCAGAAGACGATCTGTCTGCGCTATATCTTTCAGGCAGCATCTGCCGTATTACCGGAGATGTAAACAGCGCTATGAAATATTATACAGCAGCATTGAAAAGCTATGTCCATCTTAAAAATATCCATGAAAATCTCAGCGAGATTTATGCCAGGCTTGATCTCAAGGATAGAGCGTCTGATAATAATAAAATTGCTGATGCAATTACAAAATTTGAGGAGAGTTTAAAATGAAAAAAATATTTTTACTCATTCTATTTTTATCAATGGCAGGCTGTTCATCATTCAGCATTGATATTTCTTCCTCAAATAAAATTCTTACAGGCGTTGATTCTTTCTATATCAGCAAGCCGGATATTAAAAATGAATCAGGTTTGGATCTTTCAGAGATATTTGCATCCAGCCTGGCATTCTTTCTGAAGAAAAAAAACTACAGGGTTGAAAGCTATAATTCATTATCTCATGAGGAAAAAAATTACAGGTACAGACTTGTATTCAAGGGTGCAGTTTTAAAAACCGGAACCGTATTTGATTCAACAGAGTCTGCTTCTATTTATGTTTCAGTTTTTGATTCTGCTGAATCAAGAGAGCTTGCTCTGGTGAGAGTTATCAGCTCAGGCAGCGGATTTTCAGATTCAGCTAAAATTTCTGAATTGTGCTCAGGAGTTGCTGATAAAATTGACTCGATAGTACGCAGGTAGAAATTGAATTTTTTAAAGAACATTTTTTCGCAGAACCTGCGCATCATTATAATAAAATTATTCATTGGCTGTTTTATTTTTCTGCCAGTAGTTTTACATGGAGAAGATGCAGGCTTCAGTATAGATTATGCAGCTGCGCATGCAATTAAAAACAGTACAGCAATGGCAGGACTTACTGGCAGGGCGAAAGTTTCAGACAAAATAATATTCGAAAAATGGAGAACATTT
This sequence comes from uncultured Leptospirales bacterium, assembly GCA_964529415.1. Taxonomy (GTDB): domain Bacteria; phylum Spirochaetota; class UBA4802; order UBA4802; family UBA5550; genus CAYMPH01. Next base: position 64,535 of record CAZGWD010000009.1, read on the forward strand.
TTACCGGATATAGCTTTCCGGTATCAGAAGGATGACTCTGTGATTTACAGGAGTGAGGATATGAGGAGCCAGTCAGCTCTTGTTGAATTCGGTTATGATATAAATACCAACGGGAAAAGTTATTATGAATTAAAAATTGCTAATCTGGAAAAATATATTGCTGCTGTTGAAATCGTAATTGAGAGAAATAATATAATACTTCAGGTGAAAAGCAAATTTTATGAACTCATAAGACTCAGGGATGAAATTGAAGTAAATAAAAAATTAAGAGAAAGTCTTATTGTAAATAAAAAATTAGCTGAAGAGGAAAGACGTCTTGGTTTTACAACAAAACTGAATCTCACGCAGATAGAAGCAAGACTTCTGGAATCGGATTATTTTGTCAAAAAATCCGAAAATGATTATTTCAACAAACTCAAGGATTTTAAGGCATATATAGGATATGAATTTAAAGGTGATATTCAGTCTATTGATGATGCTGATTCAAATATTAAATCTGTTCCTTCATACAGCGACGCTGAACTTGTTTCAATTGCATTAAAAAACAGACTGGAGCTGAAGAGAAGCGAACTTGCTCTGTTAAAAGCAAAATATGTGATGAATCTTGCAAAATATTATTTCCTTCCGAAAATACGCCTGGAAGGTTCCTGCGGACTTAATGGCACAGGTTTTCCTCCGAATAATTTCACGTGGAACGTCGGTGTTAAAATTGATTCTTCAATTTTTGGAAACAGTGTTACTGCAAAGCAGACTTTTGGAGAAGCTGATGGAGGCAATACAAGAAGTGCAGGCTCACAGGCGCGTGCAGGCATTCTCGATGATGTTTCAGTTTTCAGCAGAATTGCCGGAACCAGGTCCGCTTTCGAGGAAGCGGAAAATTCCTATTTGATGCTCGTTAAATCCATCAGACTTGAAATTGTGAGAAACTATAAAAATATTTTTGAAACAAGAGAGAGGCTCGATGTTGCAGTAAAAAATTCAGTTATGATTGAAGAACAGCTTAAAATTGAAAAAGAAAAATTCAGGCTCGGGGAAATTACAGTCAAGGACTTTCTTGATTCAAATATTGAATATTCAAAAGCGAAACTTCGCGTTCTTGCAGCAAAATGCGATCTGAAAATGGCAGCTGCAGTTTTTGAAAACAGTACAGGTGTAATAAATTTCAGAGGGGAGAAATAATACGGTGAAAAGTAAAGATTTCTTAAATGAGTTGTTTGTGTTTATAAATAAATTTTCCATGAAGCAGAAAAGGAAAATTTCTATTGTTCTGCTGATTCTTACAGCCTCGGGAATTATTTATGAATCTGCAGTTTATTTTTTAAACAGGAAAGCGGAAAAAATTGAAAACAGGGAAGCTGTTAATATCGAAACAATTTATATTAAAAAGTCTGATCACGAAATCAGGTTTCAATCATCAGGTGCGGTAATTTACAGGGACAAGGCTACTATAGCATCAAAGGTTTTAGGCAGAGCGGAAAAAGTTTTTGTCAGAGCAGGCGATAAAGTGCGGAAGGGGCAGCTGCTTGCAAGAATTGAAACAAGAATGCTCGAACTTGATCTGAAAAGCGCGCGAGCTGAGCTTCAGAGCGCTGAATCAGGTCACAGGCTTTCCCTTGAAAAAGTTAAGAAAGCAGAAAAAAATATTGAAAAGGAAATGAAAAACATAACAAGAGCAAAGGCCGACTTCAGGGACAAACATGCCGGATTGAAGAATATGGAAAGTGTGTATCTGAAAAAGCAGGAGCTGTTTAAAGCAGGCGGTGTTGCGGATGTTGAGCTTGATTCATATAAAACAAAATACATAAGCCAGCAGACTGCGTTCATATCAGCTAAAAAAGGTTATGAGATCCAGATGGTCGGCTTTCGCGACAGGGATATTATAGAATATGGTATGGACATCCCTCATGATAAGAATAAGAAGCCGGATGTTTATAAAATTATCAATACAGGAATTGAACGTGCTGAAGCTGAATCCGCTCTGAATAATATTAAAATAATCCGCGCAAGAATTGAGAAACTTGATACATCCATAAAAGAAGCCAACATTGTTTCACCTATAGATGGTGTTGTTGCAGTTAGAAACGTAGAAGCAGGTGAAATGATAAAGGAATCCACTGATATGTTCGTTATAATGAACGTGGATCAGATTTATGTTTCTGTAAATGTGAGCGAGAAACAGCTTGGTAAAATTAAAAAGGGGCAGTCTGCAGAATTTACATCTGACGGAACAGGTACTGAAATTTTAAAGGGCAGAGTGGATTTTATCAGCCCTTTACTTGATTCTGAAACCAGAAGTCTGGAGGTTAAAATTCTTGCACAGAATAAAAACAGTTTATTGAAGCCGGGAATGTTTGCCAAAGTTTCAATCATTACTGTTAAAATCACAGACGGCATATTCATTCCAAAGATTGTTTCTGTATCTGAGAATAATCTAAGCTATATTTTTATTATAAAAAACGGAACTGCATTCAGGCAGAAAGTCGAAACAGGAATTACTTCAGGGGATTTGATTGAAATTACTTCCGGCCTCAAGCAGGGGGATGTAATTGCAGGCGGAAACGTAAAATTTTTAACAGACGGGGTAAAAATAAATGCAGTTAAATAAGGGAATATCGATAAATCATTTTAAGGACATTCCCTTGGGTTCACAACAAAGGGGGAAATCAGTTTTTTTTAATTTTATTATTAAGAAAAAACTGATTTTTAGAGGTTCCCATAATTTTATTCCCGCGGTTTTACTGGTTCTCACATTAACCGGATGCGGAACAGATATTGAGATGCCGGAGGTGTTTGATGTTTTATCATATAAAATTTCAACAGACCAGGGAACTTCAGTAAAAGTAATTTTTTCTGAAGAAATGAACCGTATTTCATGTGAGAGTGCTTTTCTATTATCTTCACCGGATGGAGCTGTAAAAGGAAATTTTTCCTGGAATTCTTCAGGGAAAAGCTTTGTGTTTACTCCTGCAGAAAAATTAATCAGCGGAACATACTACACTGTAACTATTGCAAGAAGCGCGAGCGATATATCAGACAATAAAATTAAAACAGAATTTCTCTACAGTTTTTATGCAGGCACGGATATTGTTTCTCCTCGAGTGGCTGCTGTAATACCCGGAAATTACACGCATAATTTTCCTCGTGACGGAATTATCAGAATTAATTTTTCCGAACCTATGGACAGGACAAGTGTTGAAAGGAATATAAAATTTTATCCGTCTCACGGGATTCTGTTCAGCTGGACTGATGCGGAAACTGTTAATATCATACCTCTAAGTCCTTATGATTTCATGACTGATTACACCTGTACCATTGGCAGACAGTGCGCTGATGTTTCAGGCAATCTTCTTTTAGAAGAAAAGAAAATATTATTTACATCAGGCAGTGAATTTCTCCGCCCGTATATTACTGAAATTTCAAGCACTCCCCAGTCAGATCCTGATGTGTCTGGAAATGTAAACTGGATTACCGGAGGTAATTTTTCAGTGTGGAGAGGTGTTGATAAAAATACTGTATTGAATTTCAGATTCAGCGAGTCTGTTGACAGGCAGAGTTTTATTGAAGCGCTAAAAATTTCTCCTGCAGCGGAGCTGTCGGTTTCATGGAGTTCAGATACAATCTGTTCAGTAAATTTCATGCCAGGGCTTACACCTGGAATTAAATATGAACTCAGAGTTTTGAAATCGCTTAAAGACGTATCAGGCAACGAGGCTCTGGATTCCGTGATACTTTATTTTCTGGTTAATGCAGTTAGCGGTTCAATACCGGAAATTATTTCCGCAAGTTTAAAAAGCAGCGATGAAACAATATTGCAAAGCATGATACCGGATGCTGTTTCAAATATCAATATATCTCCTTATGAAGATGGAAAATGCAAAGTCAGTTTTATTTTTAATAAAGTAATGGATCAGGTTTCAGTTCATGAAAGGGTAATGATTGAAAAGATTATTGGTCTCAATAGCGGCGAAGCTTCTGTTTTCAGTTATGACTGGAATGAAGAAGGGAATGAGCTTGAAACAGAAATGGTTTCTGTTAAGGAGAAAAATTTATATAAGATTACAATTCCCGGCGGAGAAAATGGAATAAAGAGCATGGATGGAAATGCAATGAACAAAGACATTATATTTTATTTTACAGTCAATGGTGAACTATGAAAATTTTAATAATAGTATTAATAATATTTTCTGCAGGATGTTCAAAAGAGTGGTTTGATATGACTGAACCTTCAGTCACAGCATTTTCACCAGCGGACAGATCACAGGGTGTTTCACTAAAACCGGAAATATATATTGAGTTTTCCAAGGAAATGGACAAACTGAAAACAGAAAAAGCATTTTCAATAGCTGGGGGAATTTCTTCTGTTAAGGGAAATTTCAGGTGGAGCGGCGCAAGGCTTTATTTTGATATTGCTGGAAATCTTGAAAACGGTATTCTATACAGAATAACTTTAGCCGGAAGCGCCGAGGATTCAAACGGGAACAATTTAAAAACTGCTTTTACAATCAGTTTTATTCCCGGTGTGGATATAATTAAGCCATCAGTTGTATCTTTCAGCTCAGAGAGACAGACTGGAAACGCAATTGTAAATATCCCTGTCATTGACGGAATGTCCGGCATATCAAAATACGATACTCTTGTAATTGAATTTTCAGAACCTGTTACAATGGAATCTGTTTTTGAAAATGTATCAGTCAGCCCTGCAGTTCTATTGCAGAAGCAGATTACAGGCACAAGACTCAGGCTGATTCCATATGAGGGATTTGTAAACGGAACAAGATACTCAGTTGCTGTAAAAACAGGCGTGTCTGATCCGGCAGGAAACAATCTTCAGGAAGAAAAGTCAGTTTCATTTTTATGCGGTACTGATTTTACAAAACCGAGCCTTTCTGCCGGAGGCGAAGCTGTTTGTCTTGGCAGCAATTCAGTTCTTCAAACATCAACTTTGAATGCAGGAATAATAGAGAAAAATTCAATTATAAGATTAAAATTTTCTGAACCAATGGACAGACTTTCTGTAAATGATTCTGTTTCATTTTACCCGTCAGTTGCCTATGAGCTTGTTTGGTCTGCGGATAATACCTGTGCTGATATTATGCTTAAAAATAATACGCAGTATGCGCTTGATAAAATTTATTCGCTCACAGTAAACGATTCTGCAAGGGATATTCCAGGTAACAGTCTTGACTCGCAGTATAATTATTCATTTAGAATCAATGGTCCGGATTCAAAACCTGTTTCAGTTTCAGAAATTTTTCAGATGAAGGCTGATTCAGCCGGGAATATTCTGGATACGGGTTTTGAAAATATAAGCCAGCCGTATTCTCCAATTGAAATGTCCGAAGGTTTTTATTATCAGGTTGATAAAAATTCTGTTCCGGTAAATGTTTACATAATCAGAATTAAATTCCAGAGCTCTGCTGCAGATATTGCCCAGAGGAGGATAGATTATATTTCAGCAGTTGAGTCGATTTCATTTTCTGATGCAGGATATCACGGCACATCATCTACATCTCTGCAGCCCGGACTGTATAAAATTTCCATACCGCAATCCGATCCATATTCAGTTGATCTTCACCTTTACAATTTTGAGCCAGGACATTATTACCGTATCGATATAAGAAGCGGAGTTGGCGGAATAAAAGATTCTGCTGCCGGAGATTCAGGAAACTGGATGCTGAATGATTTCAGCGCGATTCTGAGTATCTGATATGTCACCTGAAAAATTCAGCGTTTCAAGGCCTGTAACGGTTCTTATGATTTTTTCTGCTCTCATTCTTTTCGGTGCAGTTTCAATTCCGAGGATGGAAATAGATCTTCTTCCAATGATCAATTATCCTCAGCTTTCAGTAATCACTCCCTACTCAGGTGCGTCTCCTGCGGATATTGAATCGCTGATTACAAAACCAATTGAGGAAGCAGTAAACGGGGTTTCCGGAGTTGTAAACGTTAAGTCGGAATCGATTGAAGGCGCGAGTCTTGTTACAGCGCGCTTTTCCTGGGGAACTGATATTGACATGGCAGCAGTGCGGATCCGCGAGAAGGTTGATATGGTCAGGGGAATACTTCCTGAGGACTCGGGGAAATCCATAGTTGCGCGATATGATTTGAATTCAGAGCCGGTGATGAGAATCGCAGTTACTGGTGAATCTGCCATAGAAAGTATTACTGAAACAATTGAGGCGAGGATTAAGCCCAGGCTTGAAAGGGTTGACGGAGTCGGGAGCGTAAAAATTTCCGGAGGACATTACAGGGAGGTTAAGGTTAATATCGAACCTGTGAAACTTTTTGCGTACAGTACCGGAATCGATGAAATTATAAAAAGAATAAATATTTCAAACTACAGCTATCCTGCAGGTACAGCTGTAAAGGGGGACAGGGAATATCTGATCAGGACAATAGGGGAATTTTCCAGCCTTAAAGATATTGAGGATACTGTTGTAAAAAGGGACAAACAGGGCAGGCAGGTATTTGTCCGCGATGTCGCTGATGTGACTTACGGTTTCAAGGAGAGAACAGGCAGGTCATTTATAAATGGCAAAGAGTGCGTTAATATTTCAATAATCAAGGAGCCGGGGAAAAACAGCGTAAAGGTTTGCGGGAATATTATTCAGCTTGTTGACGAACTCAATAAAACGTCAAAAGACGGAATGAAATTTGATGTGGTTTACAATGGCTCGGAGCTGATTAAAAATTCCATCATCGGAGTAACAACGTCAGCTCTTCAGGGAGCTTTCATTTCATTTTTTATAATTTTGCTGTTTCTGAAAGATTTAAGAAATTCAATTATTATATCTGTTGTGATTCCAGTTTCAGTAATTATTACTCTGCTGTTTATGTACGCGAAGGGTGTAACTCTGAATATGATGTCCCTCGGAGGACTTGCACTTGGTATCGGTATGCTCATTGACAATGGAATAATTGTAATAGAAACTGTTCAGCATGAAGCGCTGAAAGGCAAAGGAATAATTTATGCGTGCATAGAAAGTGTGAAGCAGGTCAAAACTCCGCTGCTTGCGTCAACTCTTTCGAGCGTGGTAGTTTTTCTGCCTGTTTTTTTTATTAAAGGAATTGCAGGCGAGTTTTTCTCAGAGCTTGCTTTTGCAGTTTCGGTTTCTCTGATTACTGCTTATATTGTTTCAGTAACTCTTGTTCCATCTATGATTGTTTTATTTTATAAGGAAACCGGCAAACAGGCAGGCTCAAAATTATTAAATCTGATATGGTTTAAAATTGACAGAAGAATCGCAGAAATTGAAAAAATGTATTCCATTTTCCTTGGAAAAAATCTCGGTAAATTCAGAAAGTTTCTGCTATTGGGAACAGCATCATTCTTTCTGGGGATTTTTATTTTTATGTTTCTCGGGTTTTCATTTTTTCCTGAATCGGATGGAAATATTGTATCTGTGCGCATTTCGGCTCCTCCGGGGACTCCGCTTTCAGAAACATCAGACATAGCACTATCAATTGATAATTTACTCTCTTCTAAAAAGTGGGCAGGGAACAGGCTGATAGAAGCGGGTTTTAACCAGAATGACATTACGCGGTTTTTCGGTAATGAAAAAACAATCTATACTGCGGAAATTATAGTCTCATTAAAAAAAGACAGCAGCGTGAATGCAAAGCAGGCTGCTGAAATTATCAGACGGGAAGTTGTGAAAATAAATAATGTTAAAATTGAAACTTCTGTTCCTCGCAGGGAACTTGCTTCTATTTCAGAACTTGTTTCATCTGATATTACAGTTGATGTTTTCGGTGAAGATATCAATGATCTGAAAAAATCAGCGCAGATTCTGTCTGACGGATTAAAATCATCCGGAAAATTTTCTTCAGTATCACAGATATCTGCTGAGGGAAAACCTGAAATTAAAATTGATATTGATAAATTGAAAATGGCATCATTCGGTCTTGTGCTGTCTGATGTTGCGGAATCTGTAAGATCGTCTGTTGCAGGAGGCGATGCCGGAGGTTTCTACGGTTTCGAGAGAAGATGCGATATTCAGGTCAAGTCTTCTCTCGGAAACGGTGAAAATATTTTAAACGATGTTTCATTTAAAAATTCTGAAGGAAAAATTATTCCGCTTGTTTCATTTGCAGATTTAAAACAACGGACAGGCCTTGTAAAAATTATAAGGAAAGAACAGAAACGATGCGTGCCAGTTGTAATTTCTGCCGGAGGAGTTTCCTTGTCGCAGATTGAATCAATGCTGCAGAAAATTAAGCTTCCGGAGGGAGTAACAGCTTCCCTCTCTTCAGAAGCAGTTGAAGGAAACAACTCTCTTAATCAGGTTATGATATTCGCGCTCGTTTCCGTGATTCTGATATATATGATCCTTGCAGCGCAGTTCGAGTCACTCAGGCAGCCTGTTATTATAATGCTTTCTGTTCCAATGACAATATCCGGAATTTCTATTGCGCTATTAATTACAGGAAACAGCTTGAATATAATCTCAGGTATGGGAATTATCATGCTCGCGGGTCTTGCAGTAAATAACGCGATTCTTCTTTTTGAAAAAATTCAGAAAAACAGGGAAACAGGCATGGAGCTTGAGAAATCAATTCTTAATGCTTCATCTGACAGATTAAAACCCATTCTTATTTCAACTTTAGTCACTATGATTGATATACTGCCGCTCGCAATCGGACTTCAGGAGGGAGGCGAGATGCAGTCTCCTCTTGCGATTGCTGTTGTTGGCGGGCTGATATCATCAACATTTCTTATACTTGTTGTTCTGCCGTCGTATTATTACAGGATGGAATTATCAGTTAAATGAAAAAATTCATACTGTTGTGCATTGAGAAAAAAATTTCTCTGATCATGGTGCTTGCTTTTTTTTCAGGAATATCCCTGTTTTCTTTGTCAAGAATTCCCCGGTCATTAATGCCTGATACAGGTTCAAAAAATCTCGCTGTATCAATTAAATATGAAGGCCAGTCACCGCAGAGAATCGAAAGAATTATTACCAATCCGGTAGAAAATGCCCTAAGCGGAGCTGCAGGCATTAAATTAATTGATTCAGTATCAAAGGAGGGTGAATCAAAAATTTATATATCGTACAACGACAATGCTGAAATCCGGAGGAAAATTTTTGAAGTCAGGGAAAGGATCGATCCTGTAAAGGCAAATTTCCCAAGGGAAGTACACGAGCCGGAAATTTATGCTGAAGGGTTGAATGACAGGCCTGTAATGGTTCTTGTTCTTGAAAGCGAAAAATTGAATACAGACCATCTGCGGGAAATTGCGGAAAAGCGCATAAAAAAAATTATTGAAAGGGTTGATGGTGTTTCAGAGGTCGCAGTGGGCGGCGGCAGTAAAAGGGAAATTTCAGTTTTAGTGCGCGAAGGAAAATTTTACAAAAGGGTATCTACCGCGATTCAGACATCCAACATTAGTATTCCATCCGGAGAGATCGGAAATATAAAAAAAAATTCTGTAATGGTTAATGAAAAATTCAGGAATATTGAAGATATTAAATCATTGCCGGTTCAATTAAATAAATCCGGAAAAATTTTAAAGCTGAATGATATAGCTGATGTTTCGGATTACGCAGGATCAAAAGAAGAAATATCGCGGATGGACGGAGAGGAAAAAGTTTCTCTTTATGTTATGAAAACTGGTGGAGCAGGAATTATTGAAACTGCAGAAAAATTAAAAAAAGCCTGCTCTGATATAAGGGAGAATGGATACAAGATAAGAATAATTCATAACCAGGCAGAAGAAATAAGCAATTCATTGAATAATTTGAGTTCCGGAATTATTTCAGGATCAATTTTTGCTGTTATTATAGTTTTTTTATTTCTGAGGTCATACGGAAATACTATTCCAATCGCATCGGCAATTCCTCTTTCCGCAATGGCTGTTTTTATTTATATGTACTGGCGCGGGCTTTCATTTAATGTGATGTCTCTTTCAGGGCTTGCGCTTGCTGCAGGCATGGCTGTTGATAACGGCATTGTTGTACTTGAAGCTATAGGCATTGAAATTAAAAAAAACAACGGAAAAGTCACGGAAGGAATTGTTGCTGAATCTGCTGCTTCAGTATTTAAACCGGTATTTGCATCAACTGCAACAACAGTATGCGTTTTTATTCCTGTAGTTTTCTTCAGCGGGGATTCAGGGCGCATGTATGCTGATCTTGCCGGATCAGTAATCGTTTCTTTAACTGCTTCGCTTTTAATTTCTGTTACAGTCATCCCTGCTGCAGCTTATTATTTCCTGAATAGGAAAAAGAGAAACAGAAACTGCCTGAAATTTACTGAAAAATATTTAAATCATATATCTGAATTAAAATTTTTTAAAAATTTGTCAGATATTAAAAGTAAAGTTCCGTCTTATGATAATTTTCTTCAATTCATCCATACAAACAGATTCAGATATTATATTGTTTTAATAATTTTATGCACACTATCATCAATAATTTTTATTTCAATTGATAGAAAGATAATTGATGCAGGAGGAAGAGAAGAAATTCATGCATCGCTTGATATGCCAAGCGGCACAAGTCTTGCCGCAGTATCAAAAATTTCAGGGGCAGTTGAAAAAAAAATCAGAGAAAACTGCTCTGTTTCCGCTGTAACAGCAAAAATTGAAAAGTGGCGCTCGGAATTTATTATCAAAATCAAAAATGGCAATGATAGAGATAATGTATCCCGTGATTTAAAAATTTCAGTATCAGGATTGGACCTGAAAAGCGGTTATATTTTTTTTCACGATTCATCAGGCATCTCAGACGGTGAGGCGGATTTCGATATTACAGGTCCGGATATTTATAAAGTAAGATCAATTGCTGAAAAATTCTCAAAGGAAATCTCAAATATAAAAGGCGCATCAGAAATTATTTACAGATACAGGGAAGGCAGGCCGGAAATCCACGCTGCTATTGACAGACATAGAGCTGCTGCTTCAGGACTTACTTCCGCCGAAGCAGGCGAATTTATAAGAAGCTCATTTTATGGACCCGTGGTTTCAAAATTTATTACTGCAGGTGAAGTTGATATAAGATGCAGACTTGATATTGAAGGAAAAAGCGCAGTAGACGCAATCCACGATCTGATTATACCGAATGATCAGGGAAGAGATATTCCTGTCAGAGAAATTGCAGACATAAAGGAAAGCACAGGGATTACAGCCATCTGGCATAAAAATAAGGAGATAAAGGAAAGTATAACTGTCAGAATAAAAGGTGCAGATCAGCTTGAATTTTTAAATAAGGTTGAGGATGCAGTAAAGAGGATGTCACTGCCGCAGGGATATTTAATTGAGGCAGGAGGCAGTTCAGTTAAACTCAGAAAATCCGGATCTGAAATGGCATTCGCTGCAGCAATGGCGCTTCTTCTTGTTTATATGGCTGTGGCTGCAGTGTATGAATCGTTTATTATTCCTTTCGTATCGCTCATATCAATACCCTTTTCTGTAATTGGCGTTGCAGCATCTTTATATATCGGCGGCTACAGCGTTGATATTACTGTTTACATGGGAGCAGTTGTTTTAATCGGAATTACAGTAAATAATTCGATCATTCTTATTGACTCAATGATGGAAATAAAAAAAACGAATTTATCTGCTTCAGTAAAATCTGCAAAAAGCAGATTACGGCCCATCATGATGACTACACTGACAACAATGTGCGGGCTTGTTCCAATGCTCTTCGGTAATGGCATGTGGAACGGTTTTGCCGTTACTGTCATTTCCGGACTTCTTGTTTCAACTCTTCTTGTAATTATCACAGTTCCTTTGATTTATAATGATTTGAAAAATTACAGTAAATGTTTTAAAAAATCTTGACAATACAGCATATAAGCGGTATATTATAATGACAGGAAAAAAATTAATTAAATTACTGGTTAATAAAGGGTGGAGACTTGATCGAATAAGAGGGTCGCATCATATTATGATTAAGGATGATAAAACCATTTCAATTCCTGTACATGGAAACAGTGATTTGCCGATCGGATTGTTGAGTAAATTGCTTAAGCAAGGAGAAAAATAATGATTTCATTTCCGGCTAAAATAATATGGTCAAAACCTGATAAAAGCTATATCGTAGAATTCCCGGATCTTGCAGGATGCCTTACATATGGAAATTCTGCAGATGCAGCATTGGAAAATGCCCGTGAGGCATTAACAGGATATCTTGAATCAATTGATTTAAGAAAAATATCTATTCCAATTCCATCTAAAATTTCAGGAAAAAATATATTTCAAATATGTCCTGAAAAGCAGGCAGGTTTTGCTTTATGGCTGAAAATAAAAAGAGCTGAGAAAAATTTAACGCAGAAGGAAGCTGCAAAATTGCTGAGTATTAATTTTCAAAGCTATCAGAAATTTGAAAATCCGAAAAAATCCAATCCTACTTTAAAAACAATTCTTAAAATTGAGGAAGCCTTTAATGAACAAATTTTAGTTGTTTAAATTCAATTTTTTCATGCTTGACATCTTCAAAAAATAATTCTTATTTGAGTTCATGTATAAAATAAAAAAAATATTTCTGATATTATTTCTCCTTACTGGAATTTTTTCTCATTTGTCTGCGCAAAATTTCAGTGAAATAAAACCTTATGAAAATGAAATACTCCGGTCTTTTCATTCCGGAGAAGATTTTAAACTTTTTAAATCCATTGAAAATTTTCTTTATAAATTTCCTTCGCATCCATTTGCATCTTTATATTATCAGGATGTAACAAGGTTTATTGAATCTGAGGGACCGGCAAAAATTGAAACTGTTTTAAAAAAACTTTTATCCGGTTTAGATGCCAAAAAATATCCGCAGGCTGATACTCACAGGCTTCTTTTAAATCTTGAACTTGAAAAACTTTACTCCAGCTGGGATAACACAAAGTACTTAAACTTTAACAGAACAATACCATGGGTCCGTAAATGGGAAATAATCGGGCCGTTTAATAAATACGGCGCTGCTGACAGGGATTATACCTTTCTGCCTGAGATAATAACTGATTTCAAATCAGCTTCGCGGGGTGAAACAGTTATTACAGCCGGAAACGACGGGACTGTAAATTTTTCGCAGTATATGTTTCCTGAATCCGGAGCTGCGTATGCGCGTGTATCATTTAAAACGGGGAAAACAGTTAAGCTGAGATTTTTTTCTTCCGGAAGATACAAGGTGTTCATAAACGGTTCGGAAGTTTTAAAAAATGACGAATATGTTTCAAGGAATGTGAGAATTTTAAAAATTTCAGAAACACCTGATGTTTCAGTTATGATTAAATTGATGAGTTTGCCTTCCTGGGAATTCAGAATGCTTGTAACAGATGAAAACGATAAACCTATTTCAGTTGAATCAGAGCTTGATAAAACTTATCAGGCAAATTTTAAACATGCTGAAGAAATTGAATATCCCTATTCTATAATTAATTCTTCGGATGATGTCGATAAAAACAGATATATCGGGTATCTGTTTGAAAATCTTGCAAGCAGGGAATGTTTTGATTACTATAGAAAGGATTTTAAGAAATCCGGAAATCTCTATTCCAAAATGTTTTATGCTCTTGCTATGATAGATCACGGCAGTTCCGATATGGGTTCAGCATATTATACAGAAGGGCTTGCGCTTGTTTCAGAGCTTGCGCGGACTAATCCTGATTTTGCCCCGGCTCAATACAGGAAGTTTGTTAATTTTAAAAACAGCAATTCATCTTCTGCTTATGAAACAGGAAAAGAATTACTGAAGCAATTTCCTGATCACTTGTATATAAGATATCAGAATTTAATTTTATTAAGAGAATCCGGTCTTGAGCATGAATTTATTAAAGCTGCTGCGGATTTTAGAAAGATATTCCCTTATTCTGTGCTGTCTTTAAAAGAAGAAGCGGAATTTTACAGGCACAGAAATACAAAAAAATATACTGCATTAACAGAAGAAATTTTAAAATCCCGAAGATCCGGCAAAACACTGAAAAATTTAATAATGCTGCTTGCCTCTTCCGGTGAATATTACAAGGCTGTTGAGACAATTTATAAATTTGGTTTTGAAAAGACAATGCAGGATGATCTGATAGATATTCTGATATTAAATAAAGACTATATTCCTGCACGAAGCTTAATCATGAATGAAATGATTAAATACAACTTTCCGTCTGCATACTACAGGCTTGGGATGATAGAATTTTTAAAAGGTGAGGATTCATCTCTTTTCTGGCAGAGGATGCTTGTATTGAATCCCTCCCTGTTTAATACTAAAGATTTTATGGAGTATCTGTCTGAAAAAAAACTGAAGTCACCCCTGCTGAACCCGATTGTATCAGGCAGAAAAAAAGAATTAACTGATACAAAGGATTTAATTGAAAATAAAACAGGCTATGATTTTGAAAAAGCGGAAAAGGATTGCGGATCATATCCGTCATTAATTTTAAAACGGTTAAGATTTTTTTATCTGAACCGCGATGGAAGCAGCCGCGCTTTGTGCGAGGATATTGTATACTTAAAAAAACATAGTGCAGTTGCCAGATGGGGAGAATACAGACTTCCATACTCCGGAAAATTCAAACCTATTCAGGTGAAGGTCATTTCAAAAGACGGCACTGTTTCTGAAGCTTTTACTGTTCAGAAAACGGATGGGGCAGTGTATCTGAATATTGCAGATATATCGGAAAAATCAATTCTCCATATTTCATATATAATTGAGGAACCTGTAAAAAGTCCAAGAGGATCGTTGATGTTTTCAATTCCATTTACAGCTGTCCAGAACTATGACGAACCTGTTTCAGAATTTATTTTTAAAGTTGCAGCTCCTGATGATATAAAAGTAAAATTTTATTATAAAGACAAATGGGAAGTTAAGAAAACAACCTCGGATTCAATTGCTGTATATTCCATTGAAGAAAAAAATCTTTCTGCACCTCATAGAGAAAATTTTTCCGGCAGCTCTTTTAATATTCTGCCATTCATATCCTTCACTACGATGGAAGGCCATGCGGATTTTTCACAATGGTATATGGGACTTGTCTACGGGAAAGATAAAATATCTGATTACAATGTTGATCCTGCACTGAAAGGAAATTCAACTGAAGAAACTGTAAAAAAAATTTATGACTTCACATCAAGAAACATTGAATTTTCTCCCGGATGGATGTATTATCCGGATGCTCCTGATAATACTATATATGGCAGAACCGGTACTGCTGAAAACAGGGTTCTGCTTGCGAAATCCCTGCTTGAAGCATTCGGCATAAAAGGGTACATTGCTTTTGCGAGAAACAGACTTCTTCCCCAGGTTAATGATTTTTATTCTCCGGAAACTTTTTCAGATATTCTGCTGTATGTTCCTCTTGATATAAAAAAAGGTTTATGGCTCGATTACAGCAGCTCAGGGCTTCCATGCGGTTTTGTTCGAGGAAGCATTAATGGAACTGACGCTCTTGTTCTTGTAGGGAAAAATTCAGTATGGAAAAAAATTATACCTGCTCAATCAGGGAAAAAAGATGTGAATTATTCTGTAAAATTAGATGAAAAAGGAAATGCTTTATTCAGGGTTGAATTTTTATACAGCGGAGTTTACGGGGAGTCGAGAAGGCTTTTTAATGACAAGCGTAATCTTGCAGAGAAAATTCATGTTTTTGTAAATAATCTTTTTCCGAATTCAGCTGTTGAAAATTTTAATATATTAAATATTGAAAATTATGAAAAGCCATTTGCAATTATTGCGGAGGGAGACAGCGGAGGTCTTGCTTTGATGACATCCGGAGGTCTTGTCTTTCAGCCGATACTAAATAAAAGCGCTGTATACAGCCTGGTGACTCTTCCTGAAAGAACATATCCTCTGCATATAACAGATGCTATTGATGAAGCTGAAATTTATAATTATTCTCTGCCTGATATGTATAAAAATAATGCAATGAATTCCAGATTTGAACTGAATAAAAAGTTTGGAAATGCAGCTGTTGTTATAAAGAAGATTGCCGGCTCTGCAGAATTAAAGGTTGAAAAAACTGTAAATATCAAATCCGGAATAATATCATCAGACGATTACCCGGATTTTTTAAATTTCTGTCTTGAATTGAAAAAGATAGAATACCAGAATATTAAATTGCAGCTGGAAAAATAAACCGAAGTTTTATTTCTTTCCGAGTTTTTCTTTAAGCTCTTTCTTTTTTCTTTTAAGCCTTTTATTGGCTTTTTTTCTTTTTTCTCTGGCGTTATACTGTTTACTCACAAAAACCTCCGATTATCCTGTTATTCCGCGCAAATTCAGACTTTTTATATTTTTATGCGGGAATCAATAATTTATATCACTATTATGGCAATAAATTTTAAAAATGGATTTGTGTCAATATAATTATTGACTGGCGAAAAGGTATGTGGATTGCTTTCATAAGGCTATCAAAGAGAGTATTCTGACTATATTGTTCAATATCATACTTCTATCCACATCCCCTTTTCTTACACAAAAATGTGAGTAGAGGTGAGGTTCAATATGTTAACAAGGAATAATAAGAAAAAAATTATGAAAATAAATCCATACAAAAGGTTTGAGAATAATCAGCTTATACTTCGCGATGAGCTTGCGATAGATAGAACAATTCTTGCAAATGAACGCACAATGATTTCGTATCTCCGCGGAGCAATTACTCTGGTTATATCCGGCATTACAGTTCTTCATTTTGTTCAAGCCGGCATTCTTTTTTATGTTGGTATCATGATTATTCCAATCGGTATTATTGTTGGCATATTCGGGACTGTGAGATACAGAAAAATGGATCAGCGCCTCAGGGCAATACGTAAAGAAATGAAAATAAATTAATCAGGAGTATATTATGACACGAACAGGCAAATCAATATTTTATTTTTCATTCTGGGTTCTGGCTTGCGGTTTTTTTCTGATGGTACTTCCGGCATATTCACTTGGCATGATAGGCATGGTGCTGCCTGACTACATAGTGGTGAGGCTTTTCGGAATGATACTGATTTTTTTATTCATATACTATATCACAGCTTCTAAAAATCCGGCTTTCTGGCCATTTTATCAGATTACTATCTATACAAGATATTCTGCATTGCTTTTTGTAATTATATTTGTTCTGCTGGGATGGGCAAAACCTATAGTTATAGGTTTTGTTATAATTGATGCAATTGGTGCAACATGGACTTTACTTGCATTAATTAAAGATAAAAAAGAGGGCCTTTGCCGATGATTCTGAAAAAACTTTTTTCTCCTATAAGTATAGGCAATCTGGAAATAAAAAACCGCGCGGTCATGGCTCCAATGGCAACTGATTATGCAGATGGCGAAGGCGAGGTCTCGCAGAAACTGATCGATTATATTCAAGCCCGGGCTAAAGGCGGAGTAGGCCTTATAACGCTTGAAGTTTGTTCAGTAGATGAAATGTCCCCCTATGTCCCGCGCACTGTAGGACTTTATAATGACAGGCTCATTCCCGGATTAAAAAAACTATCAGATGCAGTACATGAGTACGGTGCGAAAATAATTCCGCAGATAGCACATCCCGGTCCGGAATCCCTTGCTCCGATTTTTAATGGAACTGAAGCAGTCGGGCCTTCTGCCGGAATAATAAATAATATTTCAAAACAGAAATGCAGGGAAATTTCCAGTGAAGAAATTAAACATGTTGTAAAAAGTTTCGGCGAGTCAGCTCTACGCGCGAAGCAGGCAGGTTTTGACGGGCTTGAATTTCATGTTGCTCACGGATATATGCTTGCAGGTTCATTTTTATCAGCAGTAAGAAACAGGCGTATTGATGAATACGGAGGAAATCTTGACCGCAGAATGAGATTCCCTCTGGAAATTATAGAAAGCATTAAAAAATACGCAGGTGATGATTTCCCTATAGTACTCCGAATTTCCGGTGAGGAGTTTGTTCCAGGCGGAAGAACTTTGCGTGAAACTATTTACATGGCATCAGTTTTTGAAAAAGCAGGAGTTCACGCTTTTCACGTATCAGGTGGTGTTTACCCTGACCAGTCATGGAGAGTTATTCCTCCGACAGGAACCCCGTTTGCTCTCAATTCATATCAGTCATCAGAAATAAAAAAAAATACAGCATTGCCTGTTATGCTGGTCGGAAGAATAATTGACCCGAGACTTGCTGAAGATATACTGCAAAGAGGCGACGCGGACATGGCAGTATTCGGAAGAGCTCTCATTGCAGATTCTGATATTATCAGCAAAGCAGAACATGGCAGATTCGATGACATAGCATCATGTTTCGGCTGCGGGGTTGGATGCATTACAGCAAGGGAAAGGGGCGGAGACATGACCTGTGTTATCAATCCGCTTGCCGGCAGGGAAGGTGAAATAAAAATTATTCAAACAAAGAAGAAAAAAAAAGTTTATGTTACAGGTGCAGGTCCTGGCGGTCTTGAAGCAGCGAGGGTTGCTTCTCAAAGGGGACATGACGTTACTGTTTTTGAAAAGGAGACGCATCCGGGCGGACAGATGATTCTTGCGAGTGCTGCTCCTTCGAAGCAGGAAGTTACAACTGTTGTAATTTACTTGTATGAACAGGCTGTCAAATCCGGGGCTGAATTTAAGTTTAATTCAGAACTTACAGCTGATATTATATTAAAAGATAAGCCTGATGCAGTCATTGTAGCCACAGGCGCCAGAGCAGTTGTTCCGGATATCCCGGGATGTGAATGCGGAAATGTATTTTCATCGCATGATGTTCTTTCCGGCAAAGCTGATATACAGCCTGGAAATGTTCTCATTATCGGCGGCGGGCTTGTAGGATGCGAGACAGCTGAATTTCTTGCAACCACAGGTGATGATATCACGATCGGCAAGACATCGGTTACTGTTGTAGAAAAACTGAGCGAAATCGGTGCTGATATGTTTGTGGAAAAACGGATTCTTGCCATGAAACATCTCAGGGAACTCGGAGTTAAATTTTTCTGTGATGTTGAGGTTAAGGAAATTTTTCCTGACGGTATAAGCTTTCTGCATAATGGTGAAGAAAAATCTATGAATGGATTTGAAAATATAATTTTTGCTGTTGGCGCTGTGCCTGTGAATAATCTTGTTTCAGAAATTGGAGATAAAATTCCTGAAGTGATTGTAATAGGAGACGCGAAGGAAGCGCGTCAGGCTCTTGAAGCTATTGCAGAGGGGAACGAGGCCGGGAGGATGGTTTAGTTTGCGCTTGACATGGTTTCTATAATTTTGAAATTTTTATATAATATTATTTGTAGGTTATAATGAAATTTGAATGGGATGAAAGTAAAAATGTTTTAAATATCAAAAAACACGGTATATCATTTGAAGAAGCAGTTTTTGTTTTTTCAGATCATGATGCGATTTCTATTTCAGATGATGAACATTCAGATTGTGAAGATAGATGGATAATCATTGGGAAAATAATCAATCATGGAATTATTATTGTAGTGCATACTGAACGGATTAGAGAAAAGTTTGAATATATAAGAATTATTTCTGCAAGAAAAGCTGATAAATACGAAGAAAAGCAATATATTGAAAGGATAGGAGGAAATTAAATGAAAAATAAATATGATTTTTCAAAAGGGGTTAAACATAAATTTTATATACCTGAAAAAGATATAGAACTGCCGGTTTATCTTGATAAATCCAATCAGGAATATTTTTCAAGAGTTGCCAGAGAGAAGAAGACTGTTATGTCGAAAATTGTAAATCAGTTATTGAAAAAAGATAGAGAGTTGATTGACAGTATTAAATAATATACAATCATCCTTTATTTATAATCCTGTACGCACCAAAAGACTGTACCAGCAAACATACAATTTCTGAATACACAACAATCTTCTGCGCAGTAGCCTGAATGTACACACCTTCTGCAGAATCAAGATTTGGACCGAAAAAAAGTATATACAAATAACCTGTTAAAATAATTCCAAAAACAATAAACACAGATCCGTATATTTTTGGATATAATGGATTTGTAAAAATTGCAGCAACGGAAAAAGCTGTAATAAAAAGAAAGCTCATAAATGATAATCTTACGAAAAACAAATGAGGCTGCAAAAGTATATCCCAGGGTGTCAGAGCTATGCCAATATAAGCAAAGCCTGTAATTACGCCGCCTGCTGCAGCTCCATAGCTGAATTTATATGAAATTTGTTTAATTTTAAATAATGTCGGGAATAATAAAAAAAATGCAATTGTTGATATGCCGGTTGATATTAAGGCTGAAGTGAAAAGATAAAATGACGCTTTCTTTTCTTCACCATTGAATGTTAATGTTCTGCCTAAATCGCTGAAAAAATTATTTAAAAAATCATAGCCTGTTGTATTGTGATCTGATTTTGTTCCGCCTGGATAGAGTATCATTGCAATTGCAGTAAACAGCAAAAATTGCAGCAGTGTATAAATCGAAAATATCAGAATATTTTTTTTAGTTTTATATTTCATGACAGCCTTTGAATTATAGCATTTAAAGATTTGATTAAAGCATTTATGTCATTCCGGTTTTGCAGTTTCAATTCATGCAAATACCGATTTTGCACTACCGGGTGAATCTTATTTATAATGTATTATCTTTGAGATTCCGGCATTCCGCGAAGTTTATCCCTGCTTTATGCCGGGACTCCAGGAGGAATGACAAATATCTAATTTAATTAATAGCTGTAAATTTTAAAATATCTTGATATCATATATTTGAAATGAAATTTTTAGCAAGCCAATATTTAATTTTTTATTTAAAAAAGTATTTGAATTTTAATATGATTATGTAGTTAAATATAATCCGTTTGCGACATCTCGAAATAACAGAAATTATTTTAAATTAATCGTTATTTGCTATATAATTAAATAAATGGTTGGTGTATATTTGTTAAAAAAATCTTTTATAATTTTCAGTCTGATATTAATTTTTATATCAGGAATTTTTATTTATAATAAAATTTCATTTGAAAGAAAACTTGAATCTGAAATTAATTCTCTTATGCAAAAGACAGAATCTTCAGATCCGCAGAATATTTCTGAAGAAAGAATAAAAAAACTCCCGGCTCCTGTCAGGAAATATCTGAAATATTCCGGCGCGCTTGATAAAAAAACTGTAAAGTTCGCAAGATTAAAACAATCCGGTGAGATCAGGCCTGATGGTGAAAAATGGATTAAATTTTCAGCTGAACAGTATATCTCTCCATACGGGTTTATCTGGAGTGCAAAAGGTTCAAATAATATGATAAGCCTCAGAGATAAATTTTCAGATGGTAAAGGAGGTATGTGGATAAAATTATTTTCAAGTTATGCAATTACTGATGTTCATGGAAAAGAAACAGACATTTCATCTTTACTCAGGTTATTATCTGAATTTACAATTGTTCCTTCATTATATCTGAATGAAAATATACATTGGAGAAAAATTAATTCTCATTCAGCAGGAATTTCGTTTAAAAACGGGGATCTGAATGTTTCCGGTATAATTAATTTTAATGATCTTGGAGAGATTATTTCTTTTACAACTGATGAAAGATATTTGTTTAAAAATGGAATTTATGTTAAAGAGAGGTGGACAGTAAATTTAAGTGATTACAGGGATTTTTCCGGTTTTAAAGTTGCGGCAAAAGCGGAAGCTGTATGGAATCTGCTTGCAGGGGATCTGTCGTATGTTAAAGTTGATATTACAGAAATAGAATATGATGTTTATAAAATTTATTAATCGAGGTGTTGATATGAAAAAGTTGTTATTTGCAGTCTTTACAGTTTTTATGTTTTCTGTTCTTTCTGCGCAGACAAAGTCCGGAGATATTCCTGTTAAAAATCTTCCGGATGAAGTGAAACAGGTACTTGATCAATACATAGCAATACTGAACAGCGCTGATCTTGATGAATGTGCGGAAAAATTTGTTTCCATTGCAGGAGGTCATCTTATTAATGCAGAGGGTGATGCATTAGGAGGAGATATAAAAGAATATTCTTTGAAAAAAGATTTTAACAATATTAAATTTTATCAGCAGCCTGTTAAAATTACAAGAGTGAATTTTAGGGCATCTGATTATAATGGATATGGAAAAACATTAATCAAAGGGAAATCATACAAAATCTGGATTAAGAAAAAAGCAGGAACTGCCGGCATGCCAGCACCTATTTTAATACTGGTTCCGGAAGGACACGAAGAAATTAAAACCCCTAAAATTATCGGCATAGGAAGTCTATAGATTTATTTTTTATGACTGATGAAATAATAATGGTAGAGAAAAAAATTGTTATGTATATAAACAAGGACGCCCCCAGTTGCTGGAGGCGTCCTAAAGACATGTGAGCATTTACTGTAATCCTTATATTGATCTTAGCTCCGATTAAATCATATATTCAGGTATTCGCGGTATGAAGCCGCCCGGGATTAAAAAGAATCTTTTATCCCATATTCCTTCTTTGATATAACCGTGCTATAAAAAGAATATACATCAGCCATTTTTAATTGTCAACTTTTTTTACAAAAAAAAAGAAAAAAGTTATTTCAGTAAATATAATTTTGCTGAAATAATAATTATAAAATTTATTCAATGAAATTTTTTTATAATGTCTCCCTCTTTATAAGAGAGGCATTATAATTATTTTTATATCCGTTCAAATGCTTTTTGTATTATTTTATCTGCTGGTTTTTTTGTAAAATAGCTTACAACCGGAACAACAATAAAAGGTACAATCATTGCTATTGATGATGCAATTGGAGAATTTGCAGATCCGAGAACATAAAACAGAATTATTGCAAGAGAGAATCCGGTGAACATTCCTGCAGCAGCTCCTGCTTTTGTTGTTCCTTTCCAATAGAGACCGTAGAAATATGGCGCCATAAAAGATCCGGCAACAACACCCCATGATAAAGACATAAGTGTAATTATAATTGCCAGTTCATATTTAGCAATTATAAATGAGACAATAATAAATATTCCGCTTAAAAATCTCATCATGAGGAGTGATCTTTCTTTTGAAACTTTTGTATTAACATGTCCTTTATACATATCAATCGCAACTGCTGATGATGATACGAGTACAAGTGAAGATAGCGTTGACATTGAAGCTGATAGAACAAGCAGTATAATAAGTGCCATCAGACCTTCAGGAAGATTGTTTTTCATTATATCCGGAACAAGTCTGTCAAATGCAGGAACGCCGTTTACTTTTGGAACAGAATCTGTAAATACGTGAGACATGGCTCCGTTAAAATAAGCTGCAAAACCAATTACTGCTGAAAATACTGTGGTTACAATTGCAGCTTTCATTATAACAGATTCATTTTTTACTGCATAGAATTTCTGCACCATTTGCGGCATACCCCATGCGCCGAAAGAAGTCATGAAAACAAGAGCTGCAAGAAGCAGCATCCCGGGTCTTGCGCCTTCAGGAACATGTGCTGCATAGTTAATATTTAATTTAGAAATGCTTTCAGTCAGACCGCCTGCTTTTAATGTTACTGCAGCTATCAAGGCAATTGAGCCTATGAACATTATAAATCCCTGGATGAAATCTGTCAGGGTTATTGCGAAATAGCCTCCAAGAATCAGATAGATGCCTGTGATAAGAATCATAACAAGAAGCGCAGTGTCGTAAGGAATTCCAAATGAAATTTCAAAAAGATGTCCGAGCCCTTTAAAAACCGAAGCTGAATATGGCACTAAAAAAATAAAAATAATGGCGGCAGATACAGCTTTTATATATTTTGCTCCGTATCTCTCCTGCAGAAATTCAGGCATGGTCATTACATCAAGATTCTGTGTCATTCTCCTGGTTCTTTTTCCAAGTACCAGCCAGGCAAGGAGAGTTCCAATTAATGTATTTCCAAGTGCTATCCAAAGAGAGTTCAGACCATATCCCCAGCCGAGCTTACCGGCAAATCCGATAAACAAAACTGCTGAAAAATAAGTTGTACCATACGCCAATGCAGAAACCCAGGGACCTATGCTTCTTCCGCCGAGAAAAAAATCGTTCAATGAAGAAGTTTTTCTCATTCCCCAAATGCCGATTCCAATCATTACTGTAAAAAATATTACAAGTAAAATTATTGCAAACATGAGTTTTCTCCTGTTAAGATATTTTGAAACTTTTTATGTGGCAACTTTTTCAAGTTTTTCTGAAGCAATAATCATTTCATTGGCTTTCTGATTAAGATTCAATATCATGTCATTGAGGTTGTCGCTCAGTCCTGCAATATTTTCTATATCAGTGATGTGATTGCTTATTGCATCTTTCATTTTCTGTCCGTTGGCCTTGTTTTTTTCAAGCAGATTTTTTACATCGCCCATATCAATAAAAACTTTTCCCGTGATTTTTTTCTGCTTATTATAATCATCTATTTTCTGGGTAGTAATATTATTATACAAAATTGCAATTATTACAGAATCCATGAAATAATTGCCTACTTTTTTAAGCTCTGATATTACAGACTCAATTTCCATGACAGAGACTTCAAGCTTCCTGTTTGAATAATCAACATTTGAATAGATTTCTTTTAACAGGGTTGATACGCTGCCGGTGCTTGCCTGCGATTGTTCTGCCAGTTTGCTTACCTCATCAGCGACAACTGAAAATCCTTTCCCGTGTTCTCCAGCTCTGGCTGCTTCAATTGAAGCATTGAGTGCAAGCATTGCTGTTTTATCTGAAATTTCCTCTATATCGTTCATAACTGAAATTATTTTATCAGCAGAGACTTTCAATATGCCGCTTGACTTTAATGTTTCATGGATATTGGAATGAATTGAAGTGAATTTTCCGGATAATGATTTTAATGATCTGATGATTATTTTCTGTTCATCATCCATGAAACTTTCATAATTATCCCTGTTTATTTTAGGCAGATTATCAAGTTCACTTCCAATTGAAACACTTAGATTATTTAATTCAGAAATAGTGCTGTCTGTTATTTCAAGAATATCCGACCTGTCTTTTTCCTGGGCATAAATATTTTCTACAACTGCAGAAAGCTTCTGCCATCCCAGTGTAGATGTTTTTACAAGACTGTCCGAAAGGTCTGAAAGCTGCGAGCTTAGAGTCAGCAATTCAAAAACAAGATTTTTCTGATTTTCAAAAGCTGTTCTGATCTGCTCTATCATAAATACAACGTTTTCAATCAGCTCTTTGAATACAACGCTGCCGAACATTGCAGGTACAAGCAGCGGGGCTGCTGATCTGATGATAAGCAAATAGCCTGGAAGATTAATTGAAGTGGTTCCGATTATATTTATAAATTGGGCAACAGCTATGGACAAGAAAGCAGCAGCAAGTCTAATCCTGTAGTCTTTTCTGAATTTCAGAATATGATAAACTGAAAAAATAATAATTATTATAAAAAAGACAGAAAAGATCGCTTGAGCAGGAGATTTGCCAAAAGCCATTCCCGGTATATATACCTGTATCCAGTATATCTGCATTATAATATAAACAAATATAGAAGCACCCATACCTGTGCGTATGAATATGTTGAATTTATCTTTGTTCTTAACGTAAGAAAAAACAAATGCCCGTGCAAGAGAAAGAACTATAACTGCAAACATTGTATTGAAAATAAGAGGATAATATTTCTGAGACAGAATTATTCCATATAATGATTCCAGAACCAGGAGAACAGTTGTTGCAATATTTATCAGGGTGATATTAATTGAAGCAATAAGCTTATATACAAGATCAACTCTTTTAGTCCTGATATATTCCGCAGCAAGAATATAAACCATCATTGAAAATAGAACTGTCTGGGTAAAGTGGAGTAAAGCAAGCCCTCCCTGTGACTGCAGGAAATTAATTAATATCATGCTGATCTTATTATTGAATTATTTGAGAATACAAATTTAGATTTAATCATGATAAAACCCATAATATGCCTTTATATAAATAAAAAATTCCTATTATTATAATCGCAACTGAAAATATTATCTTTATTATCCTATCCGGCAGGAACTTTGAAAGATAAGGCCCGATTTGCCCTCCGATTAAAACGCCTAAACCTGTAAATATCCATAAATTCCATAAAATTAAACCAGCGTGAAAATTTAAAATAGTAATGACCCAGTCGCCGGTTGCTTCAATTAAGATGGCTGTTGCATTTGCTTTTTTTGTTTTCAGATCAAGGCCTTTTTCAAGAAGAGGCTGTGAAATTTCAGCTATGCCTGTTCCTGTTGTTGCAGAGAAAAACCCAGCAACAGGAGGAATCCACATATATGGATAAATTTCTTCAATGGGAACAGAATCCCGTGTTCCGAAAAATCTTCTTATTGCATAATAAAGCTGCATGGAAGCTATACCAATAAGAATTACTCCAAGAACAAGCTTGAGAAAATTTTCGTTTATAATCATGAGTGCATTGTTGCCGATTACAACTCCCGGTATTGTAAGCATTATCATTACAAAACCAATATTCATTTCAGGCATTTTATAATATAAATATCTGATTGCTCCGCTTGTCATTCCTATTGTTTCAGTTGCAATGCCGGTTGCAATTGCGTTTGGCAATGGAATATTAAGCAGAAGATTATATATCGGCTGAAAAAGAACTCCGCCCGAAAAGCCTGATGAGTTTGCAAGGATTGCAATAACTATAGCAACAGGAAACATATACCAGAATTCAAAGCTCATATTTTTACTCCATTGCTGCTTTGAACCCCGCTGAATTGTTTTATGGCTTCCTCGATTTCGTTCTGATCGACTTCTGTGAGAGGGGTATAGGTTTTATACATATCAACAAAAGTCCTGAGCGATGAAAGATCGCCTGTTATTGTCTGAAGCGTGTTGCCTGTCTCATGCACGAGATGAATTATATGTTTTAACTGTGACTGTGATATTTTTTTATTTTCCAGTATGTTTTTAAAATTTTCCATATCGGAAATATTTTCAATTTTATCTGATACATGATTGATCTGTTTCTTATACCTTTTTATTTCATTCCTGATCTGAATGATCATGTCCTGCATATTGAGATTCATGCTGTTGATGAGAGTGCCTACCTGGCCGATTTCGTCCGTTGACATAATCGGAACTGTAACAGTCAGGTCTCCGTCGGCTATTTTTTTTGTTGCATCAACCATCTTGTCCATCGGGGTGACGATGTCTTTGGCAAACAGATAGAAAGATCCGATAATGCATCCGGAAACAACGAGCAGCAGGAGTATCATCCTGTTTCTTAAGTCTGATATCGGCGTGTATATATCATTCATGTTCACGCTTTTTATGACTGATTCATATTCTTCGTTTGTGATTTTATTTTTAAGCTGCAAATAGAAATTATTCTGTATCTGATTTTTAAATCTTGTCGAGCTCATTTCAAGAATAATTTCCGCGCTTACGGAAATTGAAACTATGGATATCAGCAGAAAGTATATCATTAGTTTTTTTTTCAGTTTAGACATCTGTTTTTTATTTTTATTGAAAATCTTCAACATAGCCGGCCTCGTGTTTAATGCTTGCCATTATTTTTTTTGCTGAATTTTTTATTTTCCAAAACCAAAAAAAAACCGCTTCAGTTTTAATTTATCTTGCGTGATTTCAATTTTATCATTAATATCAGCCAGCATGTAATAACCTTTCTTGAATGACCCTGGATTAACAGCAATTCCGAATTTTGTATTTTCTATTCCGCGCGCTTCATGTATATGGCCGGATATTATCAAATCAGTTTTGTAGTGCTCAACAAAATCCTTTATTCTGCTGCTCCCGACTTTCTGCGCAAGGAACGTTCTGTCTCTCATTCCAAACGCCGGCATGTGGGTTATCATTATTTTTTTTTCAGCGGCTGATATTTTTTTATATCCTGTTTCGAGAAATTCAAAAAGCTCGTCGTCTAAATATTCTGTGGGTGTTCTTACCGGATTTGAACTTGAACCGCCGGTACCAAAAAACCCCACACCGTTTATTATCTTCCCGTCTGCGTGAATACTGTAATTCGATTCCTGAATCAGTTCAAGGACTTCGGGACCGTCCCAGTTGCCGTGTACTGCAAGAATATTTTTATTGTATTTCTCAATTCCGTTTAAAACAGTTTCAGCGCTTTTTCTTCTTGAACCTTTTGAAATATCCCCGCAGATAATTACAGCATCGGATTTTTTCATCAATTTCCCTGCTGCATCAATAAAACGGGTGTCCCCGTGCATATCGCTGATTATAAAAATTTTCATAATAATTATCCTTTTAACTAAAATTAAGCCTTTGATTTTAAATTTCAACCAATTAATAACCGGATAAGATTAAAAATTGATGCAATATGTCTCTTCTCCTCATTTTATACATTGCTTAACTTAAACCCTTTTTTAGGGGTCAGAGCCCCGGTAAAAAACCTGAAATAATCAAATATCAACAATAATAAATTTACTTGACCGTCCGGATTTATCTCAATAAATGATTTTTATGTATATTGATTCCCACACACATTTTGACATTATCATCCAGGAAAACGGAATTGATGAAGCTGAGATTTTGTCCAATATGAAAAGCAGCAATATCGGCAAAGCTGTTCAGGTTTCAGTTGATCCGGAAGGTTTTCAATGGTCTCTTGATTTTGCTGATAGAAACAGGGATTCAGGAATAAGTTTTACATTAGGCATTCACCCATCAACACAATCCCCTGAACACAGCCTTGATTTTCTCGAAAAATTTATAGATAATATGCCGGATAATAAAAGAAAAATGCTTTCAGGTATAGGCGAATGCGGTCTTGATTATTATAGAATGCGCAGGCCGAAAGAAGAACAGACAAATTCATTCATCAGGCAGATAAGAATTTCTAAAAAGTTTTCTCTTCCGCTCATTATTCATTCAAGAGATGCTTTTGATGATACAATTTCAATTTTAAAAACTGAAAATGCTTCGCAAGGAATTTTTCACTGTTTCCCCGGCGGAATTGAAGAAGCGAGGAAAGCTCTTGATCTTGGTTTTTATATTTCTTTTGCAGGTAATGTAACTTACAGTAATGCTGTTAATCTTCATGAATCAGCAGCATTTGTTCCTTTGGATAAAATACTGATTGAAACAGATTCACCTTTTCTTTCACCGGTTCCTGTAAGAGGGAGGCAGAACAGGCCGGAAAATATTATTCACACCTATAAATTTATATCTGACTTAAAAAAGATTCCACTGGCAAAACTTGAAGAATCTGTAATGGAAAATTTTACAAAAATTATTGGGTGATCAGATTTGATCCGAGGCAGAGCAGCCTTGATAGCTGTATTGTTTATTATAGCTTGTGGCTGTATTCAAAAAAAGCAAATACAAAGTGAACAAGCAGAACAACAATAGTGCTTATTACGATTGTGTATGTTACGCTCTGGTTAACATCCTTAATCGACCGCTTGTCCTTATCGCCCTGATAAAAGGCAATTATTCCAATTAAAAGCCCGCAAATTGCTGTTTTCGGTAAAACCCATTTCCAGCCATTCACGAAAAACAGTTCATCTCCGAGAGTATTGTTGAAAAATTTATTCCAGACATAATAGCTGAGCTCAGGCTGGCTCCATTTAAAAACAATGAGACTTGTCAGTTTCGATGCGTAAAAGCTTACAAACATAACAAGCAGAGGAGTGTTTATTACGAAAGTCCAGAGAATTCCTGTTAGAAGATATTGCTTGTATGGAATATTAAGAGTCTGCATTGCAAGAATCTGCTGGCTGTATCTTCTGGTAGAAATATCCGCAGCAATGATGGCTCCGTTTTTAGCCGCTATAAGTATTGTTGCAATAACAGGAATCATTATTCTGTAAAGAGTGTAGCCGATTCCCTGGATAAGCTCTTCGAGGAGAAGCGGTTCGAGTATGTGCCTGTACGGCAGGAGTTTGAAAACAAAATACGTTGCAACAAAACCAATGATTACGCCTGCAATTGTAAGATATATGATATTTGAAATTGAAACTATGCCCACAATTTTAAAGTAGTGCCAGAAATATTTGGCTCCCCATTTGAATTTTTTGTAATAAGGAAAAATAAAAAATCTTAAATACATTACAATATCAATGAAAAGACTTCCGGCTGATTCAGCAATATCATTCATGAAAATTAAAATGTGATTGAAAGAGAATTTCCTTTTCTTTTCGTCGGATTCCTTTTCTCTGCTTACGATGTATTCTTCAATATCATTTTTCTTTGCTTCATTTTCCAGCTGAATTATTTTTTTCTCAATAGGATTTATCAGGAAAATGCCTGTTGAAATTTCCAGAAAATATTTAGTGTGATGAAGAATAATCAGGGAAGTTTTATTGAATTTTTCAGTTACGTCTTTTAAAAGTTTTGCAAGCGACATCGCGCTTTTTGGATCAAGCCCTGCGTTCGGCTCGTCAAATATCAATATTTTCGGATTGAAAACAAGGGCTCTTGCAATTGCAATTCTCTGTTTCTGCCCTCCGCTCAGATTGAAGATTGGAACATTGTCAGGAACATTTGATAAAAGATAGCTGTATATTTTCTCCATAAGATATTCATAGTCTTTTTCCGGCAGCTGGTTCGGTGAATGATCGTATGCTATTGCAAGATTTTCTTTAAGCGTCAAATCCTCAAACAGGGCGAAGTCCTGAAATATATAACTTGTATAATAATTTTTTTTGTTAATAGTTTCTTCACCGAAAATTTTAATGCTACCGTTTATCTGCCAGGTTCTTACATCCTCATGTATGAGCCCGGAAAGGATTTTCATAAGTACGCTTTTGCCTGCGCCGCTTCCTCCGATAAAAACAGAAATTTCGCTTTCAGGAATATCAAAAGACACATTGTCGAATATTACATCGCCGTTCGGTGTTATTACTGTGAGGTTCTTTATTTCAATTGCATTGCTCATTCTAAAATTCCTTCGTTCCCTATCAGAAAATCCGGAACATCAGAAGAATCAAACTTGAACCAGTATCCTCTCTGGTTGTAAATAATAGTTTCCTTTAAAAATAAAAGCACTACAGGATTAAGCCCTTTTCCCTGATAAACAATTTTTGGAATTTCTTCCTGCATGAATTTTTTTGCAGAATCTATAGTTGGAGAAAATGCTTTTGAAAGCTCAGGATCGTTAATCAGCTGTTTAACTGCATCCATCAGCTCCCTGTCTGCTGCGAGATTTGCCATAAGAACACCAGGGAACATCTTTACAAAGTCCTGAAGATTTTTATTGGCAAGAATTTTAGGAGGTATTTCACCTAAGCCCGCATTTATAGTTGGGTCATTGAGTAAATCCTGCACAAAGTATCTGAAAAACTCACCCATGCATTCTTCTTTTACGTAAGGCTTTTTAAGCATAATGCAACCGGATTTTGTCAGATACTGCTCGGCATCTTTGCCTGCAATTCTTTTTATTGCACCATTCATCTGCGGAGATTCAAGAGATTTAATTGCTATCAGCTTCACATCGTCAGTTAAAGTTTTAATTTTTGATTTTATATCAGGATTGCTCAACGTTTTATTGAAAGCTCGTTCGAGTCCTGAATAGATTTTCGGCTTATAATAATTATTGAATTTCGGCGTTTCAAGAAATTTTCCTGCATCATTCAGGGCGGATGAAAATAATGTATTGATAAAAGGGCCGTATGATTCAAGCGGAAGAATTTTCATGAAATTCATAATATCGTTGCTGAAATAATAAACTGTATCGCCTTTTGAGAATTTATGCGTGAATTCAGGGAAAATTGTCACTTCAATTTTATGATTTGTGCCTTTAACATTATTAATGTATCCGCATGAAGTAACTTTGTTTTCTTTTTCTTTCAATCTTACGAGAAAAATTTTATTGGCTTGCCTGTTTTCGTTCTGATTGAGTGTAAATTTTTTACTCAGCCTCAGGCTGAAAAGGTCAAGTATTCTGTAAGTTGTAAATGCAGATGCCGCAATCAGCATGGTTATTGCGAAATATCCGACAATTATTCTTGTAATGCGGTTCAGTTTTTTTATATTCATTTTATATGGGATTCTATTTTATGTTTTAATTATTATGAAAATTAACTATTATATAAAAGTCAAGGAATTTTGAATTAAATTTTTCTTGCTTATCCTGTTTGCATATTAAAAACTGATAAAATGAAAGATTCAAAGAGATATATATCCGATTTCCTCGTAATCGGCAGCGGAATAGCAGGATTAAGTTTTGCTATAAAAGCTTCATCGCATGGCAGCGTTAATATAGTTACGAAAAAAAAAGATACTGATTCAAGCACAAACTATGCCCAGGGCGGCATTGCAGCTGTTGTTTCCGGCACTGATTCTTTCTTGAATCATATAAAGGATACTCTTGTAGCAGGAGCCGGGCTTTGTAATGAAAAAGCAGTTGAAATAATGGTAAAAAGCGCTCCTGAGCGGATTGCTGAGCTTGTTGAATGGGGAGCAGGTTTTTCCTTTTCCGGAAAGGGTGAATTCGATCTCGGAAGAGAAGGCGGTCATTCCATGAACAGGATTGTCCACGCTAAAGATCTTACAGGCAGAGAAATTGAAAGAGCACTTCTCGATAAAATTTCCCGAATAAAAAATATACATCTCTATGAAAACAGCACTGCTGTAGATCTGCTTACAGAACATCAGCTCGATATATCCGGGAAAAAAATTTTTTCAAAAGAAAAAACTCACTGCTCCGGAGCTTATATTCTGGATAATGCAACAGGCACTGTAAATACATTTAACGCGAAGATTACTTTCATCGCATCCGGCGGCGCAGGGCAGGTTTATCTTCATACTACCAATCCGGACATAGCAACAGGCGATGGAATTGCAATGGCTTACAGGGCAGGCGCGCTGATTGCAGATATGGAATTTTTTCAGTTCCATCCGACTTCTCTTTATTCCAATAAAAAAACCGGCGCTGCATTTTTAATAAGCGAAGCTGTTAGAGGCGAAGGCGCAATATTGCTTGATTCACGCGGAAACAGATTTATGGAAAATGCACACCCCTTGAAAGAGCTTGCTCCGCGGGATATTGTGGCGCGCGCTATTGACAGAGAGCTTAAAAAGTTTGGAGACTATTGCGTGTATCTTGATATTTCATTTAAAGGAAAAGAATTTCTGGAAAAAAGATTCCCGAATATATTCAATAAATGTATGCAGGAAGGAATAGATATATCAAAGAAACCGATTCCTGTTGTTCCTGCTGCACACTATCTCTGCGGAGGAATAGTCTCAGACACAAACGGACGTACAACCATTCAGAACCTTTATGTATCCGGCGAGTCGGCCTGCACGGGAGTTCATGGAGCTAACAGGCTTGCGAGCAATTCTCTGCTTGAAGGGCTTGTTTTTTCGCATAATGCTTTTGTTCATTCAGCGCAATATATTAAAACAATAAAGGACAGCGATATGCCTGAATATCCTGTATGGAACAAAGAGGGCACATTTGATCTGCAGGAGTGGATTGTAGTTCAGCATAACATGGAAGATGTTAAAAGAACAATGTGGGATTATGTCGGCATTGTGCGTAATGATATGAGGCTTAAATCTGCTGCGAAAAGGATCAGTATGCTTGCAGAAGAAATACATAATTTTTACAGGAAAAGCACAATCACGCCGGAAATTGTTGAGCTGAGAAACCTCGCAACTGTGTCAAAACTTATTATCAGAAGCGCGATCGCAAGAAAAGACAGCATCGGCCTTCATTTTAATTCCGATCATCCTGCGGCTTCAAGGAAAAAGAAAAATGTTATTCTCGAAGTAGGCAGGAGAGCTAAACTTAAAAGGCTCGATGAATTGAATTTTTAATTATGAGCAGAATTATTTTTCAAAAAGCAGAATTGGATGATCTTCCTGAATTATATTCAGCCGGCCGGAAGATGTTCAGCGGCGGCAATTCATCTGATATTGCATGGAATCCTGAAAATATTGCGGATATTTTTATGGATGACACATCTCTCTTGATTATTGCCTTGAGGGATAAAAAAATATTAGGCGTTGCTGCTGGTAAAATTTCAGACAGGGAAAACCGAATTGTGGAAATTTTTTGGTTTGGCGTTCTTGAGAAATTTTCAGGTACAGGGCTTGATGAAGACTTACTTGAAGAATTTAATAATGCTGCAAAGGAATCCGGAATTAAATCAGTCAGGATTGCACTTGATCCGAATCGCACAAAAGTTTTTTTTCCTAATTTTGAAAAGCTCGGGTTTGTAGAGACTGGTGTGATCCGGATTTTGGAGAAAAAAATATAACCAGAACCTTGAATTTAAGGTGGAACAATATACATAAGGAGAGACGGCTGTCTTGGCAGCCTTCTCTCCTTATGTATCCGCTCTTCGCCGTCCGCTCATTGCCGCGCAGGTTAAGTGCTTTTCCCTGCATTATAACCTTTTCTTTTTAATAAAAAATTTTCTAAATGCTGTTTTCATTAAATATTTATTTCTCCGGTGAGGCAGGGCACCGGCTCGTGTAGAAATTATTCAACTAATAAATATTTATTAAATGGCCGTTTGGCTTTACTAAATAAGCGCGTCTGTCTGAACCCCGCAGAAAGCGGGGTGAGTTACGCGCGTGGGGTCAAGGGGTGAAACCCCTGCGGCTTCTTTGGACACTTTCTTATCCGCATAAGAAAGTGTCAATTCCTGATATGGGTCACATATACTTCATTTAAAAAATTTCATATAAGTTAGAAAGATTAAAAACAAATTTATGCTTTTAATCATCAAATTTTTTTAGTTGTAATTAAACCCCCTGATAATTAATTATACAAAAAGTTAAGTTTTTGAAAAAGGAATTTCAAATGAAGCATAAAGAAAATAATCCCGAGAGTCTTGTTTCAGAAACAGGAAAAAATGTTCCGCCTTCCGGAATCAGGGAATTTTTTGATATTGTATATTCCACTCCGGACTGCATTTCGCTTGGAGTAGGCGAGCCGGATTTCACGACCCCGTGGAGAATTTCCGACAGCGGTATTTATGCGATCAAGGACGGGTACACACACTACACACCGAACAGGGGACTTCCGGAGCTGAGGAATCTCATATCGAGCTATGTGCATAACAGCTATGGTTTAAGCTACGATCCTGATAATGAGCTTATTGTAACAATGGGAGTGAGCCAGGGACTTGATCTTGCACTGAGAGCAATACTTAACCCGGGCGATGAAGTTATAATTTTTGAGCCATGCTATGTTTCTTATGCAGCTAATGTTTCCATACTGCACGGCGTACCGGTTAAAATATCCACTGTTTTTGAAAATGGTTTTAATATTGATGCTGATGATTTTGAAAAACATATCACACCGAAAACCAAAGCTGTAATTTTAAATTATCCTTCGAACCCCACTGGAGCTGCGATTGATAAAAAGAACCTGCATAAAATTGCGCGCATTGCTATTGAACATAATATAATCGTAATTTCTGATGAAATATACTGCGCGTTGAGCTATGATGATGAACATGTTTCCATTGCGACAATTCCCGGAATGAAAGAGAGAACTATTTATTTAAACGGTTTTTCGAAATCGCATGCAATGACCGGATGGAGACTCGGATTTATCGGAGGACCTGTATATCTCATAGACATTATGCTTAAGATTCATCAGTACACAGCTTTGTGCGCACCGTCAATTTCGCAGTATGCCGCTGTTGAAGCTCTGAGCAAGGGCGAGGTTGATGTAAGAAAAATGATTACTGAGTATATTAAAAGAAAAAATTTCATTGTAAGCAGATTTAACGATATAGGACTGCCGTGCCTTATGCCCAAAGGAGCTTTCTATGTTTTTCCCGATATAAGGCCTACTGGCATGAAATCGCGCGACTTTGCTTTGAAACTTCTTGCCCAGCAGAAAGTTGCGGTTGTTCCCGGAAATGCTTTCGGATCCTGCGGGGAAGGCCATATCAGGTGTTCCTATGCAACTTCCATTGAAGTCATAAAGAATGCATTGACCGGTATTGAAAAATTTGTCAGCGGACTTGGTTTAAAAGGTTAAGTTCAGCGTTAAAAGATATGCCGCTTCTAATTGACGGATTCAATCTGATCTATAAATTTCCTGAACTTGAAGAATTAATGTACAGGAGAATGCTTCCCCAGGCTATGAAAGGTCTCCTCGAAATTCTTAAAGAATACAGAGAAATTAAAAAAACCCATATACGGGTGGTATTTGACGGGAAAAAGGAACTTGCTTCAAATATCAAAAGAGAAAAATCCGGAGCAATTGATGTGTATTATTCTCTTGATTTTTCTGCTGATTTTCTGATAAAGGAGTTTATCAAAAAAGATCCAAACCCGAAAATGACAACAGTAGTTACTTCCGACAATGATATTATTTTTTATGTAAACAGATTCAAGGCAAAAACCATTACAAGTGAAAAATTTGCCGAATATGTTATTAAAACAATTGAGCAGAAGCTTGATGAAAATATTCCTGAGAAAGAAGATAACCCGGCTCTCTCGGAAGAAGATCTTTCTTTCTGGGAAAAACTATTTCAAAGAAAATGAAAACTGAATATAAAATAAGCCTTAAAAACAAATTTGTAGCCTATGCAATCGGCATAATGCTTTTTTTAACATTGATATTTATGTTGCTTCTGCATATAATATTGTCCGGTCATTTAAATGAGAATTTTATCAAACTGATTCACCGGTCTTCTTCACTTGTTGAAATAATGATCTCTCTCTTTTTACTTCTAACAGCCGGAATTTTAGGATTAAATTACAGCTTCAGATATTTAATAACAAAATTCGAACAAAGTGAGATCAAGTACCGGGATCTTATAGAAAATCTTCCAGGCGGCCTTGTTTTATTTGATTTAAAAGGATTTGTTGTTCATGCAAACTCTTCTTTGCTGAAACTTTTTGCTGCCTCATCAGAAAAATATATTAAATCTGTAAATATTTTTACATACGATCCTCTGGTTAAAGCCGGAGTAAGCAGCAGGGTAAAGGAAGTAATTGCAACCGGCAAAACAATTTTACACGAGCATGAATATACTGATATATACGGAACAGAATATTTTTTTAAGGAAATATTCTCGCCTGTTACGGAAAAAAACGGCAGCATAACAGGGGTGCAGGTTCTAATTGAAAATATAACAGGATTAAAAGAAGCAGAAATTCAGATACAAAGGCTGCTTGCAGCAGTTGATCAGAGCGCGAACTCAATTGTAATCACTGATCTTGATGGCAAAATAATTTTTGTAAACAGTTTTTTTGAAAAAATTACAGGCTATACAAAACAGGAAGCATTAGGAAATAATCCGAAAATATTAAAAACAGAATTTCATTCGCCTGAGTATTATAATGAAGTCTGGAATAAAATTTCAAACGGACTTGTATGGGATGGGGAATTTTTAAATAAGCGTAAAGACGGCACTAATTACTGGGAAAAAGCTGTCATTTCGCCTGTTAAAGATAAAAACGGTAAAATTATCAATTATGTTGCTATTAAATATGATATAACTGATATGAAAAAGGTAAATGAGGAAATTATAAAAGCGAGAATTGAGGCGGAAAATGCCAACAAGGCAAAAAGCCTTTTTCTTGCGAGTATGTCACATGAAATACGAACGCCAATGAACTCAATTCTGGGCTTCACTGATCTTCTCCGCTCTGCAACGAGCCTTACCCCTGAACAGAGTGAATATGTTTTAACAATTGGCAGCTCTGCTGAAACTTTACTTGCTCTCCTGAATGATATACTTGATATTTCAAAAATTGAATCCGGCGGTCTGATTCTCGAATCTTCAGTTATAAATCTGCCTGAAATAATTAAAAATATTTATTCTTTATTCCATAAATCTGCTTCAGATAAAGGAATTGATTTTTCTTTTGAAATTGATCCGGGTATCCCTGAATTTTTAATTGGTGATAAGATTAAGCTCGGTCAGATAATAACAAATTTAGTCAACAACGCAATAAAATTCACTCCAAAAGGTTATGTTAAGATTATACTTGAGCTTATGTATGATCTTGAAGGATATGCATGCGTATTATTCAAGATAAAAGACAGCGGAATAGGGATCTCTGCTGATGAAAGCAGCAATTTATTTAAGCCGTTTTCCCAGGCGGATTCATCCACTACAAGAAGATTCGGCGGCACAGGTCTTGGCCTTTCAATATCTAAAAAAATAACAACAGCAATGGACGGGGAAATTTTCTTTTTAAGCCGCCCTGATGTGGGTTCATCTTTTATAGTAATTATTTCATTTAAGAAAGCCGGAGCTGATATTAAAAATAAAGAGTTGTTTGAAGCAGGCATATCTGCAGAAACAGATAATTCAGATATTTCAATTCTGATTTGCGAGGATAATCAGGTTAATATCAGGCTGATGGAAGCTTATCTTGGCAAATGGGGTTTTAATTATGATAAAGCCCTGAATGGAAGTGAAGCTTTGGATCTTTTTTTTAAGAAAACCTATGATGTTATTCTAATGGATGTGCAGATGCCGGTTATGGATGGTTATGAAGCTGTTAAAAGGATCAGGGAGTCTGAAAAAGCAGAAGGCAGGCATGTTCCAATAATTGCAATGACTGCAAATGCCATGGAAGGCGACAGGGAAATATGTCTCGCGGCTGGTATGGATGAATATATTTCAAAACCGGTACGCAAGCATGAGCTTCTGGAAAAATTAATGAAATTTACTAAAAGTTCTTCCGGAAATAATTAAATTAATCAGGAGATTGAATTAAGCAGAAGATTCCCTCTTTCGGTAAGTTCTATCAGAACCGGGGAATTAAGATTTTCAGAGGATAGTCTGATAATTCCGAAATGAGAAAGCCAGGTGATCAGATAAAAGTCAATGAATGAAATATGAAACATATCGTTATTGTCTGCAAATCCTGTGAGGTCGAAAAAATCATTTGCTGTTTTACTTATGCTCGATTTCCCGCTTTTTAAAATAAGGTCTTTGAATATGTTCCTGTTTCTGTGCAGCTCGCGCGCAGATTCCTCGTTTGACGGGAAAATTTTATCCCATGAAGTAATATTCCAGAAAGAGTTGAACATCACATTATAAAGAACTTCATCATTAACTGATCCGCCGGATATTGAAGCTTTGTTTTTTTCAGTGATAATTATCCCGGCACTTTTCAGAATCAGGACTGTCTGTTTCAGATGTATTATAATAAGTTCACGATCATTGTCGTCTGAAGATTCAATTAATTTAATTGCAATATTTGAATAAAAACTTTCCGGCAGAAGACCTTTTTTGCTTATAACATTTTCATTCCGGATAGTGTTGATGATTTCTTTTGCCAATGTGAGGGCTCTACAGCTGATTTTTGCTGAGGATGCATCATCGTTTATGTGTGACAGGTAATTATAGCATTCAGTCAGAACATCTTTCCCTGAAACCGGTCCGGTTACTGATGTTGATTGATTGAAATATATTCTGTTATTTAAAAAAAAGTTTTTCCTTGAAGCTGGAACAACCGGATTTATATTATTTTTAATAATCAT
The DNA here is from genome assembly GCA_964529415.1 of uncultured Leptospirales bacterium. Taxonomy (GTDB): domain Bacteria; phylum Spirochaetota; class UBA4802; order UBA4802; family UBA5550; genus CAYMPH01. The sequence continues at coordinate 103,766 of CAZGWD010000009.1, forward strand.
CAATAACCATTATTTTATAAAATTAATTAAAAAAACGACAATGTTGATTCAACATTGTCCCAGTAAAAAAATAAATCTCTTCTGACATTATTAACCTGGAGTTGAGTGGAACAATTTATTATGATGAACACATATCCATGAATTAATTATAAGTCAAGATAATTCTTTATAAAAATAAAAAAAACTTAAAACATTTTACTACACGGATATTAATTATACAAAATTAATGTATAAATTGTTGTGTGCAAGCTTCAGGAAGGAAAAGCGTGATTGGAATTTGTTATATTAATAAATATTATTTATAACTAATTTAGTTTTAGAAGCGCAAGATGGTATATTAAGGTGTGATATAAGTCTGATCAGGCTAAGCATTCAGGCGGTTTATGGAATCCCGGCTTATATTGCCCTGCATGGCAAGAGCGACTGTTGCATTTTTTATTATCATCATGGCAGTATGTGTTAATAATTCTGTATAGAAGGATGTATTTTTTTTTGAATTAACAGGATACAGGTTTTCTATTTTTTTTTCAATCTGATCAATTGAATTCTGCATGGATTGGATTTTTAAATCCAGTGATGATTCAATATAAGTAAATTCTGCTGCTTGCTGCCGGGCTGGTTTTTTTCTTGCAGCAGATATTCTTGCAATGTCATCATCAATTGATGGAATTTCTTTTATATTATTGTCGGTAAAAATTTGTTTTTTTTGTGATATGGCAGGGGCAGCAGCTTTATATTCAGCAAAAATTTCAGAAATTTTCTGATCAAATCCTTCAATATTTCTATGACCTGAGACAGCATTCTGGGCTTTTAATGCCATGTTTATGGACAACCGCGCTACGTTCAAAGCTTCGACCAGAGCATTATCTATTTTATATTTTATATTAATGTTCTGTGAAGATTGTTTTAATGAGCTTACAGAAGGATTCAAATCTGCAGTAACAGATTTTCTGATTGATGGATATGACCGGGTTTGCAATGGTACAGAATCCGTTCCTATCTTCATAATAACCCCCTTCCCTGGTTGATTATGCTGAAAACTTATTACATAGAAAATATTAATTTGCCCCGCCCAGAGCTTTTTTAATTTTTCTGCTATATATAATTAATATAAATGATATCATGGATTCTGTCAATTTTTTAATTGGATTTACAAAAAAAAGTTTAAATTGTCTGATTTTTTCCTTCTTTTCCAATAAAGCAAATTTGTACCCACATCTTTAAATAAAAAAGATTAAGGGGATAGGGAGATAAAAAAACGTAGAGATGATGAGATATTTATTAAGTATTTCCATTTATATCATTAATAATCAATGAATTTATTTAAATATTAAGAAAAATTATCTCCTTATCTCTTCCATCTCCATATCTCCTCTTCTTACACATAATTGTGGGTACAAGTCAGATTCCCATAAAGAGAATGGGACAGGGAAACGAGTTTTAACATATAAAATTTCTTGAAATTATAGAGGATAAATGAATATTAGCTATTAAATTACCCTGGAGCAGAAGATATGAAATTTTTTAATATATTATTTATTGCAGTTATAATTTTTACCATGATTACCTGCAAAGAGAAGATTGAGAAAAACACAGTTGATATTGATCAGATCAATTATGATGATTCAAACAACTACAAGCATATATTCAGGGATACTATTGAAGAAGAGAAACGCAAAAAAAGTAAATATAAAAAAAATAGTGATCTATAAATTATTTTATCGGGGTTAATTAATATGAAGAAAAAATTGCTTATGTTATTGCCGCTATTATTATCCGTGCTTATACTGTTTGCGAATCTGTTCTATTGCTCAAAGCCCGGCAGCAAAGGCGGCCTTTTTGGCGATTCTCAGCAATCTCCTTTAAAAACATCAGCTGAAGCATCGAAAGCGTATGAAATACAGGAAAATTTCAGGAAAATTTATGACCTGTATAAAGACAGGGTTGTTTCAATAACAACTGAACAGTATGTTCGTGTTCAGCCTCATCCGTTTTTTAATGATCCCATGATGCGTGATTTTTTTGGATTGGGGAGGGAACAGTCAAGAGTTCAGAAAAGAACAGGTCTTGGAACGGGATTTATTTTATCTTCCGACGGCTATATCTGCACCAATCATCATGTTGTAACAGGAGTTGATAATATAATTGTAAGTTTAAATGATAAATCATATAAGGCGAGGCTAATAGGATCTGACGAAGTGATTGACATTGCTCTTTTGAAAATTGAATCAATTGAACAATTCAAGCCGGTTTTTTTCGGCGATTCAGAAACGGTCAAGGTTGGCGACTGGGCTATAGCTATTGGAAATCCTTTCGGTCTTGAACATACCTTTACAGTTGGTGTTATAAGCGCTGTTGGAAGAAGAACAGTAGATTATGGAGGCGGTTCGCATATTCAAACTGATGCTTCAATAAACCCTGGCAATTCAGGAGGCCCTCTGATTAACATATATGGCGAGGTAATCGGAATTAATAGAATGATTTATTCAAACAGCGGCGGATATATGGGAATCGGTTTTGCGGTTCCGGTAAATGTCGCAAGCTCAATACTTGCGCAGCTTAAGGAAAACAAGAAAATCAAACGCGGTTATATGGGAGTAACTATAATTCAGCTTACTGAAGATTACGCCAGGGAACTTGGGCTTCCCAATAATGAAGGCGCATTCATAGGAGAGGTTGTAAATGGATCTCCTGCAGAAAAGGGCGGTCTTCTGGTTGGTGACGTAATTATTACAATAAATGACCAGAAGATAAAAAATTACAAGGATATGATAGGCTTTACCAACAGCAAGGCAGTTGGTGAGCAGCTGAAAATAATTGTATGGCGGAAAAGAACAGCTGTAACTTTTTATGTAAGAATAGCAGAGAGACCGGGCAAATGATCGGAACTGAAAATTTTGAATTAAAATTAAATCGTGTTTTTGAATATTTTAAAGATAGTGGCAGATATTTTGTTAATGGCAAAACGAGTTATAAGGATATTGCAAAAAAAGCATGTGCAATACTTACTGAATATAAAAATATCAGCGGCCCGATATGCATTTGCACTGATGATCGCGGATTGATACTTGCTGCAGTTGCGGCATCTCTTTGCGGAGGCCCGGAACTGATGCTGCCTCACTCATTTTCACTAAATGCACTTACAGATATGAAGAATATTTATGATTTTAAATATGCTCTTACCGGTACCACGATGGAACTTCCTGAAGGGGTAAAACCTGTTATCCTGGGAAATGGAAATATTACAGAACTTGCTGTTAAAAAAAATCCGGATGATATTTTCTTGAGGCTATTTACAGGAGGTTCAACAGGTAATCCGAAATTATGGGAAAAAAGCGTGCGTAATCTCTTAGGCGAGGCTTTCTTTTTGTCTGAAAATTTCGGCATGACCGGTTCTGATGTTTTTTTGTCAAGTGTTCCAGCATTTCATATATACGGGCTTCTTTTTTCCATTCTTGTTCCTTTTGTTTCCGGAGCATCAGTATTATCTGCTACGCCGCTTTTTCCAAATGAAATAATAAAATTTATTATTGAAGGCAAGCCTTCCATTCTTATCAGCGTTCCTCCTCATTACAGGGCTCTTAATGGTTCGGAAATAAAAAAATATTCTTTGAGACTTGCATTTTCATCGGCTGGAAGTCTGAATCAGAATGATGCTGCATACTTCGCAGATAAAACCGGTATTGAAGTAAATGAAATTTACGGTTCAACTGAAACAGGCGGAATAGCCACAAGAAAAATTTCCGATGGAGCAGCTTTCAAGGTTTTTAACGGGATTGAATACACAGTAAAAAATGAGAGGCTTCTTGTGAAATCGGAATTTATTTCGCAAAGTCTTCCTGTGGATGAAGATGGTTTTTTCCTTACCGGTGACAGAATTGAACTTTTAGAAAATGGAAGGTTTACACTGCTCGGCCGTGCTGACGGTATAGTCAAGGTTGGCGGCAGGAGAGTTGATCTTGCAGAAATTCAGAATAGAATAAAAAAAATTCCCGGAGTTAAGGATGCTGTGGTGGTTTCTGTTCCTGTTCCAGGGGGAAGGGAGAATGTGATATCAGCCCTAATTGAGGGCGATATTGATTCGCAGATCATTCGAAATGCTTTGATGAGTCAGCTTGAACCGTATGCTGTACCGAAAAAAATAAAAGTTGTGGAAAAAATTCCATTAACATCAGCCGGGAAATATAATAAAACGGAAATAGATAAACTGCTATGAGCGGAAAAATATTATTCATGTTCCCCGGACAGGGATCGCAAAGACCGGGGATGAGATCATGCCTTACGGAAGAATCCTCTGTATTTTTCAAGACTGCGGATGAGGTGCTCGGATTTGATTTGAGTGCAATTATTGATAACGGGCCCGAGGATATTTTAACTAAAACTTCAAATGCTCAGCCTGCTCTTGTTGCTGTAGAAATGGCGTATTCAGATGCACTTGTAAAAAAAGGATTTGTTCCTGAAATTGTTACAGGGCATTCACTTGGTGAATATTCTGCTTTATGCTTAGCAGGCGTTATAGAATACAGAGACACTCTGAAGCTTGTTAGAAAAAGGGGAGAGATCATGGAACGATCTGTTCAGGGTAAAATGGCTGCAGTAATCGGAGCGGACCGTGTAAAACTTTCAGAAGTTGTTCAAATTGCAGGCTTAAAAGGAATTATTGAAATTACAAATTATAATTCACCTCAGCAGGTGGTTATATCAGGCGCAAATTCTTCAATTGAAGAAGCTGTAAAAATTATTAATGAGACAAATATAGGAAAAGCTGTATTGCTGAATGTTTCCGGTCCTTTCCATTCATCTCTGATGAAACCTGCTGCAGATGAATTTAAATCTTATCTTTCTGAAGTCCGTTTTAACAAACCGGATAAAATTTTCATAGATAATGTTACAGGCATGGCTGAAGCTGATCCGGAAAAAATAAGAGAGAAGCTTGTTAATCAGCTGTATATGCCAGTACAGTGGGAAACAGCAGTCAGGAGCGCGCATGATTCGGGTGCAGTAACTTTTATTGAGTGCGGTCCTGGAAATATACTATCAGGTCTTGTGAAAAGAATTATAAGGGGATTGGATATTAAGCAGAGCGAGAATATTCTCGCGGAAAAATAATGAGAAGAAAAGATAAAGAAATAACAGATAAAGCTGAACTGGAATCAATTTTAAATGAAGCGTATGTTTGCAGGATCGCTTTGTGTTTTGATAATATTCCTTATATCGTGCCGATGAATTTTGCTTATAAAAATAATTTTCTTTATATGCATTCTTTTCCTGAAGGCAGAAAAATTGATATTATTAATAAAAACAGCAGTGTGTGTTTTGAAGCGGAAATTAAAACTGAAATTGTAAAATCCGAAAGCGCATGTTCATGGGGAATGAAATTCATGAGTGTTATTGGTTCAGGTACTGCTGAAATTGTTGATGATGAAACTCATAAAATGGATGCGCTGAATATTATTATGGAAAAATATTCCGGAAAATCAGATTGGGAATTCAGTGATTCAATGGATACAATTGCTGTTATTAAAATTCATGTGAAGGAAATGTCCGGGAAGAAATCCGGATATTAAAAATAAATGGAACACGGATGACGCGGATAAGGATTAGGATTTTTTTCAAAAGATTAAAAAACAAAAAAATCATAATAAATCATAAGCAATCCGCATCATCAGCGTTCTATCTTTCTTTAATTAAGAGGAAAAATGAAAACAGAAAATTTTGTTATTTATGCAGGTAAAAATGCTGCGCAAAAAGTCAGAGATTCCGGCCTGAAGCAGGAAATGATTACAGGCATGGCAGGAGCTGCCGGAGGGCCGAAGTGGCTTGTTCTATACGGCATTGACAAAGCTTTAACATCATGGCTGCCGGCAAAAAGGAAAACTCCTCTTTATCTAACTGGATCATCCATTGCTTCATGGAGATTCGCTGCATACGCTCATATAAACAGGGAAAAATCACTGGAAAGATTCAGGGAAACATATCTGAGCCAGAAATATTCCAACAATCCTGATGTTGCTGAAATAAGCGCTGAGACAGAAAGAATAATGAATGTTTATCTGAGTAAAAAATCTGAATCAGAAATAATAAGTCATCCATATATAAGGCTGAATTTTTTTGCAGTTAAATCTTTAAATTTAATGAAATCAAATAATAACATTATTTTATCATCTGGTATGGCAGCAGCGGCTGTTGTGAATTTATTCAGCAGAAAAAATTTAAAACTTTTTTTTAACAGGGTTTTGTTTTATGATCCGAGAAACAAGCCGCCATACTTCGACCTGGATGATTTTCCTATCCAGAGAATTCCGCTTTCAAAAAATAATATAAAACCAGCTCTTATGTCTTCGGGTTCAATTCCGCTTGTAATGAAAGGAATTGAAAATATTAATGGAGCTGAAAAAGGCGTTTACAGGGATGGAGGCATGATAGATTATCATCTTGATATTCCTCATACCGGTAAAGAAAACGGGCTGGTGCTGTATCCTCACTATACATCATCTATTATTCCAGGATGGCTCGATAAGATAAATCCATTTCGAAAACCGCATGCAGAAAATTTTAAAAATGTACTGTTTGTTGCCCCATCAGCGGAATTCATCAAAAAACTGCCATATGGCAAAATTCCCGACAGAAATGATTTTAAAAATTTTAAAAACAGGGATCTCGATCGTATTAATTACTGGAACAGTGTAACAGATTCAAGCTTAAGGCTTGGTGAAGAATTTCTCGAAAGCATTGAATCCGGCAGAATTAAAAAGCTGGTAAAGGATTTTAGTTTCTGATATGAATATAATAAAAAAAGTTTCTGTTAATCTCAGGCCGGATGATGAAAGTTCAATTGGAATAATAAGGGAACTTGCAGCATTACTGAAAAGCAGGAATATTAAAATGCTTCTGCCGGATTCGCCTGTAGTTCGAAACTGCGGATTTACAGAATATATTTCAGCAATGGAAGATTTTGTGAACAGCAGTGATCTTGTTATTGTAATCGGAGGGGATGGAACATTTCTGAGAACAGCAAGACTTTTTTCCGGTACAGAAATTCCTATATTCGGGATTAACAGGGGAAGGCTCGGTTTTCTTACAGAATTTAATCCAAGTGAATATCTTGTTCATCTTGAAAATGTTTTAAGCGGAAAATATACTGCAGTTGAAAGAATACTGATTGAAGCTTTTTATAAAGGATCAAATGGAGAAAGGAGCATCTGTTTTCTTAATGATGCTGTAATCTCGAAGGGAGCATTTTCAAGAGCGATCAGGCTTAACCTTGAAATCGACGGAATATTTTTAAATTCCTATTCAGGAGACGGCCTTATTATTTCCACGCCAACAGGCTCCACAGCTTATTCGCTTTCAGCCGGCGGGCCGATTATAATTCCAACTGAAAATGTTATTCTGCTGACACCGATATGTCCGCATACTCTTGCAATGAGGCCCATGATTTTTCCATTTACATCAACACTCACTGCACGCGTGGTTTCTGAAGTGGAAAATTTATTATTGACAATCGATGGTCAGGAAGCTATCAGCATTAACGGCGGAGATGAGATATCTTTCAGGAAATCCAGCAGAAAAATAAAACTAATACCGCACCCCGATAAAAATTATTATCTGATTCTTCGGGAAAAACTCGGATGGGGTTAATGCTATGCTTGCCGAGCTTAGAATAAAAAATTTTGTTATAATTGAGGATCTTGCAATTCCTTTTTCGAAAGGACTTAATATCTTCACCGGCGAAACCGGAGCAGGAAAATCAATTCTGATTGACGCTCTTTCAGGAGTGCTCGGTGAAAAAATGACAACTGATGTGATACGCACAGGCTATGATAAATCTGTTCTTGAGGGCGTATTCGAAATATCATCTGTATCAGATGTAAGGACTATTCTGAATGATTCAGGTATTGATTTTGACGGGGATGCTCTCATTCTAAGAAGAGAGCTTTACTCAAGCGGCAAGGGAAGATGCTTTGCAAATTCAGTGCAGATCCCGGTATCTAAATTAAAGGAAATTGCAGACAGCCTTGTTGATATTCACGGACAGAACGAGCATCAGACAATTGTAAATATTTCCAGGCACAGGGAACTGCTCGATGCTTTCAGCGGACACAGGGAAATTGTTGATAGAATAAGGGGTCTGCATTCCAGACTCCAGGAGCTTAGAGATAGTCTCGGTTCATTTGAAATTGATGAAAGGGAAAAGGCGCGCCGTATAGAGTATAATTCTTTTGCAATAAAAGAAATTAATTCCGCAAATCTTAAACAGGGCGAGGAGGATGATCTCAGGAATGAATCCCATCTTCTTGCCAATGCAGAGAAATTATTCAAAGAAATAAATACAGCATCGTCTCTTATGAAGGACGAATCAGGAATTATACAGAAGCTGAAAATGACAGAGCAGTCCCTTTCAAGGGTTACTGAATTCGACACTGAAGTTTCAGGTGTGCTCGATTCGATCAGGGAGGCTCTGTACAATCTTGAGGACGCTTCCAACTTTTTAAGGGATTATGAGAAAAACATAGATTTTTCTCCTGAAAGGATCAACCAGGTTGAGGAAAGGCTTGCCCTCATATCATCATTCAAAAAGAAATATGGATCCACAATTGAAGAAATTCTTGAATATGCTGAGAAAGCTCAAAAGGAGCTTGATGCTATAAATTCCGGAGAAGAGGAAATAGGCAGGCTGAAAGAGGAATTCAGGCTAGCTGTTCAGGATGCGAAAAAGACTGCTCTTGAACTTTCAGAAAGCAGAAAAGCCTCTGCGAAAAAGCTTGAGGATCTTGTAATGAACGAGCTTCGTGATCTTGGAATGTCCGGCACTCAGTTCCGCGTTTCAATAAAAAGAGAAGTAAGCCCTGATGGTGAAATCGAAGCGGATGATAAAAAATATGTTCTGTATCCTCACGGCATAGACAGAGTCGAGTTCATGCTTTCCGCGAACGCAGGCGAGGAACTCAGGCAGCTCAGGAAGGTTGCATCAGGCGGCGAGATGTCCAGGATAATGCTCGCATTGAAAAATGTTCTTCTTTCATCAGATATAGTAGAGACGCTCATATTCGATGAGGTTGATGCAGGCATAAGCGGGAAAACCGCGGAGATAGTGGGGAAAAAATTAAAATCTCTCAGCAAGGACAGGCAGGTTCTGATAATAACACACCTCCCTCAGATTGCTGCCATGTCTGATTCGCATTTCTCGGTTCAGAAACTCAAATCAGGCGAAAGGATTGCCACAGATGTGAAGCAGCTTTCCCGCAGAGAAAAAATCCGTGAAGTAGCACGTATGCTTGCAGGTGAAACAATAACTGATCTTTCTGTAAAACATGCCGAGGAAATGGTTACCCTCGCAGAAAAAAAATAATGCCCCAGGACTCAATAAACCTCTCCGAAGTATTGTCTATGATTGTTCATACAGCAATAGAAAAATGCGATCTGTTTTCACATATTGATCTGTCAAAATGCCAGATATGTATTTCATCCAGCCGCAGCGGAAGGGGGGGCATATACGGAAAGCTGGTGCCGCTGAGATTTGAAAACGGTGAACGGACTTTAATTTATAGAGGAAAAAAATATTCCATACCTCAAATTTTTGTGAAGAATATAGAAATTCTTTATATAGTATATTTTTATATGCCGAAATTTTTTAACCTCTCTGCTAAAGATAAACTTAATGTTATTTTCCACGAACTGTATCATATTAGTCCTGAATTTAATGGCGATATAAGAAGAATGGGAAAAGTTAAAGCAGCACACGGCCACTCAAAAAAACACTATGATACAAATTACGAAAAAGAGCTGAATGATTTTTTTACATATATAGAGCAGACTCCATTTATGAATTTTCTGTTGCTTGATGAAAAAGGCTTAAAGAAAAATTTTAAAAAAATAAAATCAACCAGGATGAAACTTCCAAAGCCTGTTATAGTTTGAAATTTATATAAAGAAAATTAGAACACGGATGACACGGATGATTATGATTGTCGCGGATTTTAAAGGATTAAGGACTTTTTCCTAAAGATAAAGAAAAAAAGAAAAAGAAATATTAATCATAATAAATCATAAAAAAATCCGTGACATCCGTGTCATCCGTGTTCTATTGAATATTTTTAAAAATGTTAAAGTAAGTTTTTCCACTTAGATTTTATTACTTGACTTTCCCGATGGATAAAGTTTAGTAAAATATATTTATTTTTAAGAGGTTAATCATGGAAGTTTTTGACGGCTTTATTTCGGCAGTAGCAAGTGAATTTAAAATAAAATTCAACAAGGATGCTGAAGGAAGCTACACAACTAAAATAGAATTTGAAAATAACCGTTCGCAGGAGATGCTTGTTACTCTCACAAAGGATGAATCCGGAGACAGGGTTATAAATTATTACTCAATTATAGGCACTCTTAAAAAGGATCTATGCGAGTTGTATAAATATAGTCTGCAGCTGAATACAGGTCTTTCATATGGAGCAATAGCTCTGCTTAATAATACTTTGATTTTAAGAAATTCTATTATGCTGCAGGATTGCGATCCAGCCAGATTTATGAAATCGCTGCTTTACATTGCTGCCAAAGCAGATGAGCTTGAAGAAATGCTTCTTAATGTAAATGTGAATTGATTTTTTAGTGCTGAATTTTTTTCAGCAAAAGAAATATAGAGTATGTTGGAATATAAGCGAAAAAATCCTTTATTCTCATTATGCGGACTTAATTGCGGTCTCTGCCCCCGTTATCAGACTAATGCTTTATCAAAATGCCCGGGATGCGGAGGAGCGGATTTTCATTTAAAGCATCCTGCCTGCGCTGTAATTACCTGTAATAAAAAACATGATAATGTTGAGTTTTGTTTTCAGTGTTCATTTTACCCGTGTAAAAAATATTCAGACCCATCTGAAGTGGATTCTTTCATTTCTTATCGAAATGTAAAAGCTGATTTTGAAAAAGCAGAAAAAATTGGAATTGATAAATATATTAAGGAGCTTAATGAAAAAGTTGAGATTCTTGAATTTCTAATTAAAAACTTTAATGATGGAAGAACAAAAAGTTTTTATTGCCTGGCAGTTAATCTTTTAAGTTTATCTAAATTAAAGGTTATTATTGGTGAAATAAAAAAGAAAATAAGCAAGCTGGATCTGGAAGAAAAAAATAAAATAAAATTGATAATAGATTTATTTGAAACAGAAGCAAAGAAAGAAAATATTAGTTTAAAATTAAGAAAATAAAAAGAAATGACATGAAATATTTTTTTAATTAGAAAAGATTTTTTTCAGATATAGAAGCTTAGCCTTTATATTATGATTATAAATTTTATTTGTTTTATCCTCAGGTTTGAATTTCCATTCATCTGATTTTACTGAAAGAGCTTCATTCATTTCCCATGAATAAGTGAATTTTTTTCCATCAATTGATTTTAAAGCATCCATCTGAGCCGGAGTAAGCCAGTTATTCAATGAGATATTGTTTTTCTGATTATAGGAAATTTTTATATTTTCAACTTTTGAATATTCAATAATTTTAATAATATTTTCACGCGTTAGCGAGTCATCTGTATTGAGAGTGTCATAAATTTCATATTCATTATTGAAACGCATATCTTTCAGTATTTTTATTTTATTGCTGATATGATTTTTTTCTTCCAGTTTGCTGATTACATCACCGGATAAAAGATAAGTAGATGGTTTATAAACTTTTTGATTGAAAACATTCTGCATAAAAAAAAGCGATACAAGACAAATAAGTCCTGCAATAACAGGAGTTGTAACCCATCCTGATGAAATTTTAGATATAACTTTCAGATTTATATTTCTTGCACCCCTGGCAAAGCCTATTCCTAATACTGCACCAACTACAGCCTGTGAGCTTGACACAGGTACAAGCGGAATAGTTGGAAGGCCGTTTACTGCAAGAAAATTTTCAAGACCCTGCGATGAAAAAAGAAAAAGAACAAGAGATGTTGCAGTCACTACCACAAGTGCTGCCTCAGGTGTCAGTTCTATTATTTTAGCACCAACTGTATTCATAACTTTATAAGAATAAGTAATAATGCCTGCAGCTATTGCAATTCCTCCCAGGAGAAAAAGCTGCTCTGTAGATGTTAACGAAAATAATCTGAAATCAAGCGGCTTGAAATTTGTTGAATCAATAAAAACTCCCATTACATTTGCAATGTTATTTGCTCCGAGAGAATATGATCCGAATGCCCCTACCAGAAGAAGGCCTACTCTTGTGATAAAGTCGAGATGGAGAAGATGAATTCTCAGATTGTGGAGCAAGAATTTTACAAAAATATATATTATAAAAGAAAAAAATGCAGCCAAAATAGGGCAGATTATCCAGGTTGCAATGATCGTACTCATAATTGTATAATCAGTAATGGATCCGGAAAAAATATTCCATCCGATAATTGCTCCAACTATAGCCTGTGTAGTTGAAACTGGAAGCTCAACCATTGTCATTCCATACACGGTTAAGCCTGCTGCGAAAGCTACTATAAAAGCTCCTGCAATTTCATTTACAGCTCCAAGCTCGCCGAGAGAGTGGGAAGTTCCTGAGCCTGAAACAACAGCTCCCAATATTACAAATATTGAAGCAATAATTGCAGCAGTTCGGAATTTTACCATTTTTGAACCGACTGCAGTTCCAAAAACATTTGCCGCGTCATTTGCTCCGAGTGACCAGCCGAGTAGAAGTCCGCCGGATAAAAATAAAAGCAGAGTCATTTTTTCACACTATTCTTTTTATTGCAGCTATAGCCAGTCTGTCTGAAACATCTTCAGCCTTGTCTGCAAGAGTATCTATGTGCGTAACAATGTATCTGAGCTGGCTTTTATGGCTCAGATGGATTTTCATTGAGAATATTTCCCGTTTTATTTTTTCAGAGAGTTTATCCGCTTCCTTTTCATAAAATTTAACCTTATGCAGATAATTTTTAACAGAGTTTACATCGTAGAAATATGCTCTTACTGCTGAAACAAGTTCGTCAATTGTTTTTGTAACTGGTTCAGTGAGATCGGATATATCTTTTTTTATTTTTTCAGGAATTTTAGGTTTTTCAATAGAAATTTCAAGCATTGTAGATTTTGCATAATTGATAATGCTGTCCATGCTTTCGAGAATCTCAAGAACATCCCCCCTTGATTCAGGAATTAGTGTCTGTACATACAGCTGAGCTTCAATATCTTTTCTGATTCCATCAGCCTGGTGTTCCATTTTAGTGAGATACATCAGATTTTCCTCAAATCCTTCAATATCTCCAAGCATGTATTTTTTAATTCCTTCCTTGAAAGCAAGGCCGGCTCCGAAGGTCAGATCAATATAGGTATCTATTTTTAATACAAGGTGGCGTGTTTTATTAAAAAAAGAATTCATTTTGTAACTCCTCTATAGTAAATTCCTCCCCCTGATGGGCTGTGCAGATTAGTATTTAAAATGTGTAAAAAGGGAGATGTAAGAGATGGATGAGATAATGGAGATAGAAAATCGTGAAATAAAAAACGAATCTATTTTTTTTAAAAATATTATATATCTCCCGAATCTCTTCTATCCCCTTATCTCCTGTTCTTACACATTTTAATGTGATAAGAAGTTCAGATTAAGGGGAGGAAATTTTAAAATTTTTATATACTATTCCCTGACAAGAAAACTGTCACTATATCTCGGATTACTCTGCATCTCATTCATCATTTTCAGCGCCTTGTCTTTTGATGCGATTGGCCCTATGTGAAGTCTGAAAAATTCTTTTCCATTTATTTTTTTTCTGTTTATATGTGCTTTCAGATCCATATCTTTCAAAGATAAAAGTTCCGTCTCTGCCCTGGATTTTTCATCATACGATGCAACCTGAATCATGAATTTGCCTGTTAATAATTTAGGTTCATCTTCCGAATCAGCAACTTCAACAATGCTGGTTTTTTCTTTTTTATTTTTTACTGGTTTTATCTTTTCAGTCTTTTTCTCTTTCCTAACAACTTTCTTTATTTCTTTATTTTTTGCAGTTTTCTTTTTATCATTTTTTTCTATATCCGCAATTGGAGAAACAGGTTCTTTAAAATTATCAGAAGTAATAACTCCGGAGGTGTCACTTTTTTTAAGATCCATTTTGCCTGGATCTGCATCAAAAGGCTTGACTTCATTTTTGCCTGAGTCAAGCGGTGCAGCGTGTTTTTCACTGAAAAGATCATTATCCTTTGCAGTATCGAAAATGGCTTCGTTTTTTGCTATATCTTTGTTATCTGCTTTTTTAATAAAATTCATTCCAATCAGAAACGATGCTGCAATTACACCTATTACTGCTGCTGAAATAAGAATAATCCTCGGTGTATCAAGATGAAGGGAGTATACGCTTTTTTCCTTAATATTCTGATTTCTTTCTTCAAAATGTTCCATATTTCCAAAACCTGCCTTTTCGTGTTTTCCAGTGAACCGGAATTATCTATATAATAATCGGCAGGTTTTATCTTTTCTTTAAGCGGAATTTGATGCTGTAATCTTACTTTTATTGCAAATTACAGCCTTCATTGGAGTTAAATTCGCATTTTTAATTGAGTTTTTCATTTTATAGAATTTAGCATTTTTCTGAATTTTGATGATCTGTGATTATCCGGTATTTTTCCTAATGATGCTGTGATTATTTCAGTAAAAATTTCATCTGTAATATTCTTTTTGAAAAGATTAATCAATTTTTCGAGTGCAGGGGATTTTTTTTTCAGTTCTGATATTATTTCATTTTTCGGGATGGATTTTAAACAGAACTGTTCAGTAAAATTTTCAATTGAAATTCTTTCAGCTCCCTTGATATCAAGCCCTGAATTATTAATATTGTAAACTCCGCTGATACTGTTTTTTTTTATCATTTCCTCAAAGGAATTTCTGTAATTGATAAAAGATTTCCGCGTGAGTTTTCCTTCGCAAACAGTGCCTCCGGAAGATTTCATGATATAGTTCAGGTTCGCTGTTTCAACAGGAAGAATCCTGTTCTGAAAAAAAAGAGAAAATCTGTTCTGGTAAGCGCTTCCTTTCGCATAGATCGAATAATCAGAAAAAGAAAAGTCAAGGCCCAGGAGGGCGATATTTTTAAAACCTGCCCTATATGCAAAGATGAGGGCATCGCCTGAAACATTTCCAGTTAGAGAATCAATGTTTTGTGAAACACTGCCTGATAATTCTTCAATAAACTGGCACACAGGATGAGAAGTCATAGTTACAAATCCGGTGTGTTTTTTTACAGACCGGGTATTTGCAGTCATTGAAAAAATGTAAGCTGAATTATTTTCCGGTATAAGACGAAGGTGCTCTTCAATATACGGCTGGGGATCTACTGATATGATAAAGTCAGGAATTATTCCATTTTGAACAAGAGGCCCTCCAGCAGAATCAGCAGCTATAATAAAAATTTTATCCTGTATATTTCTTAGAAATGAAATATTGCTGTCAAGCGAAGGTCCGGATGCAATTACCACTGCAGGAAAATTTTCAAATTGCCTGAAAAGCCTGCTGATATTTGTATAATTTTTTAAAAGCGGAATATTCTTCAATGCATTTTTTAAATAAAGTTTTCCGAATGCATTGATAGATGCAGCGTCAGATGCTTTTTTATTAATAATTTTATTTATAATAGATTTTATTTCTGAATAGTATTCCGGAAAAATTCTGAATGACTGGGGATGTTCTAAAACTGAAATCCCTTTAATGGCATCGAAATCTATCATAGGAATTATTTTATTATTTAATTCTGAAATGTTAAGACCTTCAAGGAAAATAATATTATTCTGTTTAACAAGAAAATCTGTATGGGGATTTTGTGAGATAAACTTTTTTGATTCCTTGTTTTCTTCAATAATTATTACTTTTTTAAATTTATTGATTTTAGTTTTAAGCGGAATCAGGCTGTATCCAAGGCCGCATCCTATTATAATTATAAGATCAAACTTTTCCGGCACAATGGAATAATCAGCATATGCAGATTCTTTTATTGGAGAAATTCTGCTGTGGAGAGGAAACTCTTTTCCATCTTTGATCGCAATTAGAGTAGGGTTCCCGTCTTTCGCAGTTTCAAGTTTATATTTTATATCATCCATGTATTAATATTCAAAGAATCATAATTCCAGTGTTAATAATTTCACTAACAAAAGGATTTATTTCAGGGTTGAAATCGTCTGTTTTAAAAGGGTGCAGCTCGAGGCTGTCGGATATTTTTAAAATATATTTTATCATTCTCTGCCGGTCATAAAAAGGAATCCCCTGAAAATCATCAGATACTATAGCCACATCTATATCAGAATATTCAGAATATGTTCCCCTTGCATATGATCCGAACAGGTAAATATGTTTAATATTTATTTCCTTGCCGGCAAGTTCAATAAAACGTGATATTATTTCATTTACATCTTTTTGAGTATGCATTGATATATTTCCTTGAATTGAAAAAGTTTATTTTCTGTAAAATCTTTTGTGCATAATCTGTAAAAGTTTAATTTATAATCAGGATACCGTGTTTCAATATTAAAATCGTTGAATTCAGCCAGAATTATTTTTTGGTCTTCATTTAGATTCAAGTTTGATTCGTTTGATAATTTTAATAGATTGTGAATAAATGGCGGATTATTACTGCTGTTATTTTTTAGCCAGGCAGCTTTTAAAATTTTTTCCAGAGAAAGATGTGCTATAAATAAAGACCAGTCATAACGTTGAGTTTTATTAAATAAATCAAAGCACGATTCATAATCATGCTTTGAAGTTTCAATCCAATAATTTATTAAATCTATTTTATTCATTAATAGTTAGCCAAGTTTATGATAAATTAATTAAGTCATTTAAAAAATTAGTCAAGTTAATTTTAATTTAAATATTTCTTTTGTAAAACTGTTTTACTGATTATATAAAAATAGTTTGACTGCTTAAAATAGTGATGCTTGAATTATTAAAGCAAAAATAATTTTATTTGTTATTTTTTATGAAACAAAAACTATCTACTTAAACCTCATTAAACCGGAGGTAACAATGAATAGAACTTATTTAATAATTTCTGTGTTTATGATGTTATCTTTCCTTAATTTTACAGGCTGTAAAAATTCAGAAAGCATCCCTTCATCTGAAAAAGATATTATCAATCTTTCAATGAGAGTAAATGATGAAACAATCAGATTGAAGCCTACAATAGTTTTTATGAGCGATTTCGGAAGCACTGAAGCAGTTGCTATCTGTCATCAGATGATGAAAAGAATAGACAGCTCAATTGAAATAATAGACTTCAATCATAATATAAATTCATTCAATGTTGATCATGGATCGATTTTACTGGAACGCAGCCGCGACTTTGTTAACGGAACTGTTTTCATGGCAGTGGTTGATCCGGGTGTCGGTACAGAACGGCTGCCCATTATACTTAAAACAAAGAAAAAGGAACTTTATTTTGTAGGGCCGAATAATGGCGTATTTACTGATGTTGCGATTCTATTCGGAATTGATTCTGTTTCAGAAATTCTGCCTAAAAAAGTAAATCCGAAATGGTCCGGCTGGACATTTGACGGACGCGACCTGTATTCACCTGCAGCAGCAATGATTGCTGCAAGCCGCGGGTCTGCAGTAAAATTTATATCAAAAGAAATGAAAGAGTCTGATCTTGTAAAAATAAATATTAAAAACAGAGTGCGTGTTCTGGCTGATTCGATCAAGGCAAAAATTGTAGCAATAGATGAGCCATATGGCAATATATGGACCCAGGTAAAGATATCTGATTTGAAAAAAATAGGATTAAAAGAGGGTGATTATCTAACAATTAATATCAGCAAAACGAAATCAATTCTGAAAATTAAATGGGTGCGCTCATTCGGAAATGTGCCTGCAGGATCTGACCTTGCATATCTTGACAGCCGCAACGGGATAGGGAGCGGTTATTTTTCACTTGGAGTGAATACAGGAGACTTCAGGCAGAAGCATAGTCTTGCAATAGGGGATTTTATTACTATTTCTAAATTTAAGGAGAAAGTTGAAATGCAGCCGTATTTTTAATTTTTTTTCCCATTTTGTATTTTTTCAACTAAATCAGAGAATGTTTTATAAAATTCTTTTAATTCATCTCCATTGCGTAATTTTCTTAATTCAATTTTTTTCCCATTAATTAAACTTTCCATGTACTGCGATATAACATAAATAGGACCTGATATTTTATGCGTTAAATTTATTATTGTAATGAAAATCAATGCCATAAAAAAAACAAATATACAAAGAGAAATATAAATCAGCCTGTTGTTTTTTTCAACGCTGATTTTTAATCCGTCAATATGTGTCTGGATCTTCTGCATGCTTTCTTTATGGTCAGATGTAATTTTGTCATTAGCAAGAAATAAACGCTGGTCTGCCAGGGTTTTAGAGTAGGTAACAAATGCTCCCACAATATCATTCTCAACTGTGATTGCACTGGAAAGATCTGAAGCTGTTTGATTCATTTTTTTATTTTCTGAAATTAAAGAATAAAAAAATATTCCGAATACAGCGCAAAAAGCTATTGCTGTTAAACCTGTAATAAAAATTGCAGATTTAAGCTGCAGTTTCGGATTGATTATTTTTTTTCTGAATGCCATATTTTTGCCTCTTATTCCCTGTATATAAAAATTTCTCCAATATATTCTCCATCAGCTCGAGTGTGGAATGTTGTGCTAACAGCAAAAACTCCGGAGTCTGACATTGCTGAGTTTGTTCCAAAGCGTTCAGAAATTTCATAAACATCCGGTGTGTTATATTTAATGCTTGTCCATAAAGCTCCATCATAATTAAATAAATGAAAATGATTAAGACCAGATGCATATTCACCTGCTATAAACTTTGTACAGGAATTATTACTATTGATGTTTCTTGCAAATGAAGTGGAAATTTCATCTGATGGATTTAAAGGCGTATGATTCCAGTTCGATCCATTCCATGTCATATATCGGATAAAAGTCAAATCACCTACATGATAACCACTTACGCCAGTTAAAACTTTTATTCCATCAGACGAAATTTTTGGTGTATTTGTATACAGTTCATCACCACCACCGACATAATACATGCTCGTATCCCATGATAAGCCGTTTCTTCTATGTATAAACATAGTAACTCCTCCTGTATTATGTGCAGGAATTGATATTGCTGTATTGCCATCATTTGAAATGGCAACATAAACTCCATTTGTTAGATCGCCTATTGGCGGAGTATATTTAGTACCATTATAAACTCCGCCGTTATATTCATAAATATATATGGCTCCATCAGCAAAATTAAAAGACAACGGGGGATGTAAATGCGTATTATCACGCGGATCACCAATTACAAGAGTATTTCCGTTTCCTGATAATGATAATCTATACCAGATATGAGGCACTATAATTTTTTGAATTTGATTCCATGCAATGCCAGTCCATTTGAATATATAAATTGACTTCCCAGAAATATTATTATAATCTGAAACTGCAAGTGTTAATCCATCTGATGATAGTGCAATACCACTTCCAAAGGATCGGCAGTTATTTGTATCTGCTGCGTTAATTTTTGATTCAACCCATGTTTCAGTTAATGCATTCCAAGTGTAAATGTAAACTGAACCTGTATAATGCCCGAGTCCGAGTGTATCCCATGGTTGGCCTGTTGCAATAATTTTTCCATCAGAGGAAATTGAAAACATGCCACCATAACCTTCGTGCATGTTGGAATCATATTTATTTGTTACTCCATCTGATGCGATAAGTCTTTCACAAAAAACAATATCATCTGAAAGAGAAATAATTGAATTGTCAGATTTTCTGAATCTACCTTGTACTGTTTTTGTGCTTGTTCCAAGTTTTAATTTCCAGCTTTTACTGTCAGAATATGGTTCCCATGAAGTCCATGTTGTGCCGCTATCATCGCTGAACTGCATCTGGGCTGCATCTGTAACATTCAGCTGAATTGTTGCATTTCTTAAATATGTATAAGTATCATTGTTGTTAATCATCATTGATGTATAAGTAGGGGGTACAGTATTAGTTAATATATCTTTTATGCTGTAATTATTCATCATATCTGAACAACTAATAAAAGAAATAAGTGTAATTATAAATGATGATAATATTAAAAGATTTTTACTGAAATTTAAAATTTTATAATTCAACATAGATACTTCTCCAAGTCTAAATCATATGGTTTTAACTGTATTTAAAATTATTACTTTAAATTAAGTATAAAAGTGCAATTTTTTTTATAAAATAGTTTTTTTTTGCACTTTTGGCATGATAGATGAATACTATCATTAAATAATTATTTAAAAACAGGATAAAATATGATTTTTTTTAGAAAAACTATTATATACATAATTTTAATTTTTTCTGTTAGTTCTGTTAGTTCTGTTTTCGGACAAAATTCTAATCAGATTCGAACATTGTTTATTGGTATTATTCCAGTGAATGGCGCTTATATGGAAGCTGTAAATATTAATAATCTTTTCCGGGAGAGACTCGGGAAAATAAACGGGCTTAAATTAGTACAACCGAATGAAATGAAAGATGTTGATGATAAAGCAAAAAAATGTTTTACCCGTGAATGTGCTGTGACTCTCGGAAATGAAACAGGCTCAAACAGGGTAATTTATGGAACCATAAACAGACAAAAAAAAGAAATGACCAATCAAATCGGATCTGAGGGTGAAAAAAAATATCTACTTCAATTGCAGAAGAATGAATATTTTATTCTAACGCTTCATCTGGTTGATATTCCGAAATCAGAAAATCTGGCTTCATTTAATAAAGTAACATATGGAAATTTCAACAAGGATGTTGATGAAATTGTTGATAAAATACAAGAATATTATAAAATTACTGCTAAGGAAATTAAAGAGCCAGAAAAAATAATAATAGATGAAAAAGTTAAAAAGAATATTGTTGAATTCAGTTTATCGGTAAACTTCAATTATATTTTACCTTTGGATAGATTTTCAATTACAAGTTATTCCGGCTTTGGTCTGGGAATTCAATTTTCAATGCATAATTTACTTTTTAGAAATTCATTTCTTTCAATCGATACAAATTTTGCGTATATGCTGACCAATATAACCAATATTGAGTATTATTTTTTATCACAGGCTTCTTTATTGCTTGGGTATTCATTTCATCTTGCTTTATGGCTGGATATAACTCCTTCCATAGGAGGAGGATATATGTTTCATTTTATATCAGGAACTAAAGATCAGTCTCAGGTAAAAAGCCTTGAAATGTATCCGGATCCGGAAATAAAAATTCAGATTGAATTCGGGTTTATTGCAGGTAAGAAACTTATAATTTCACTGGTAACGGGTTATAATATATTTTTTGAAACAACCGGGGTCGGGCAGAATCTGTATATTAATGCCGGTGTTCGTTTTAGATTGTAAAAATAATTGATTCAACTATATTTTTAGCAATATTATTGACATAATATAATACTAATTTATTGATGCTCTTATAAATAGTAAAAAAGCTATATAAAAAGTGGAGGATTTTTTAATGAAACGTATTATTTTTAGTATATGTATTGTAATGACTCTTTTTTTAATGTCACCTTTAATGGCAGCAGAAAAACCTGTTAATGACAAAGGAGTATTTACACTGCAATTAGGTGCTGGTCTTGGGCCTAACACGATAACATGGGGTGCATATTCTGCGACCTACACCAGTCAGGGGTATTACGTAATACCGCCGGTTATTATCAGCGGTAATTTTGGAATTATTGATCTGGTATCTGCAGGTTTTCTTTTGGGATATGAAGGATGGGGCGTTAACAATTCAATTATCAAATATTCTATAAATTATTTTAAGATAGGAGTAAGATCAGATTTTCATTTTAACCGCTGGATAAAAGTTAAGAGACTTGATATTTATGCAGGTGTAGTTTTTGGTGTTAATATTATTAATGAAACCGGTACTCTTATTTCCTTTATACCTCCTTACAATGCTACAACAGCAGGCTTTTTATGGAATGTTCAGGCCGGCGCAAGATATTATGTTGCCGAGAATTTCGGATTCTGGGGTGAAGTCGGTTACGGATACAGTATTGTTTCTGCCGGAATAATTTTTAAATTTTAACTTTAGAAGTTTACGATAATTTTAGTACACTTTTTTGTGTAAGAAAAGGGGATATGGAGATGGTAGAGATAGGGAGATAAAGATATTTTTTAAAATCTCCCCGATCTCTTAATATCCCCATGTCGCCACATCTTACACATTTCTTAACTTAATTCAATTTCCGGGGGATACTTGATCAACGTTTTCCATTCATCCAGAAATAATCCAATCTCATAAAATCTTTACAGCTTTTTCCAGATCAGCATATTCATTATTGTACCATTCAATAGTTGAATCAAGAGCTTCATTAAAGGTGTATTTCGGAATATGGTTGATTAGATTTTTAGCTTTATCATATTTAAAGCATATATCCTGAGAAGGTATGAGAATTCTGTATTTTGAAATAATCGGATCTTTTTGAGGATTGATAAATTTTACAACAGGTTCATAAACTGATGCAAATATTTTTACAACCCACAGGGGTGCGTTAATTTTCGGATACGAAACATTGAATTTGTCGCAAACTATTTCTGTAAATTCTTTCCAGGTTAAATAATAATCGCTGATCACAAACTTTTCTCCATTCACAACCGAAGACTCAGCCCTGGCTATATTCACTATGCTGTCTGCAAGGCTTTCAACATGAACAAAACCATGTCTTGCGTTTCCTCCGTTGATATAGGCGAATCTTTTTGCTTTTATTGAAGTAAGCAGTTTAGCAGATACGAGCCTGTCGTCTGATCCGAATATTGTCCATGCAGGACGAACAATTACAGTTTCAATTTTTCCGGATTTTGAAAGATCATGCAGATATTTTTCGCACTTTGCTTTTGATCTTGAATAAGCAGTGTCCGGATCAACGGGAGTTTCTTCATCTGCATCATTAAAACCGTTGTTTTTTGAAAGACCGTGAACCGAGAGTGAAGATAAAAAAACTATTCTTTTTACGCCTGCCTCAATAGCAGCGCTGCAGAGATTTACAGTACCTTCGTAATTTGTCGGATGATATTTCTCGTCAGGTCCTGTGTCGCCAAGTATTGCAGCAAGATGTATGATTGTGTCAATGCCTGAAACTGCTTTATGAAGCATGGAAATGTCTGTAATGTCTGCATATATTTTTTCAATATTAAGATCCTGTAATGATGATTCATCAGAACCTTTTAAAATCAACCCTCTTACGGAATCACCATTATCTAAAAAAGCTTTTGCAGCTTTTGGCCCTATAAATCCATTGATGCCTGAAATTAATATATTCAATTATATCCGCCTTTTATTATACTGTTGATGTTGTTTACGATGCCAAAAATATAGTGCATGATTAAAACCGGATAAATTGACCGGCCTTTGAGGTTTATGTAGCCCCATAATATGCTGATAAATCCGGCGAGGACAATTTCAGATTCCGGTTTACCTGCGTGAATGGCCAGAATCAGCACAGTTGATAATGCTGTTATAGCTGCAGTAATTTTTATATCAGGCATTATATTTTTTTCAAATGAATCCCTGTCCTGAATCCCGAAGAGAAGATATCCTCTGAATATAAATTCAAATCCTATATAATAAAACAAATAAAAAAACGAATCAACAAGTATCAGATTTATATTTTTTGCACTTAGCTTTGAAAGCGGATATTCATTCAATAGAGCAGGGTCGTTGCTGAATACAAAAGTAAATGGAGCGATAATCAATCCGGCTATAAGCCACTTTATATTCCAGGAAAAATTTCCCTTTGAAATTCCATATTTTTTTAAATCATCTTTAAATAAATATTTAATAATTATAAATGGAAAAGAAAATAAAAAAATGAAAGACGCCAGGTATTGCCAGATATATTGAAAATAATCCCTGTTTTCAAGCAGGGGAAAAAAATAATTAAATACAACGAGTCTTTTTTCTGTTGCAGATATTCTTTCAAACCAGAGCCCGAGAAAATAATATAAACCGCAGAGAAATATTGTTGTGGCTATTATGATTATTCTTTTCTGATTATGCGTGAACTGTTTCATCTACAGCCACCCGTTTTTTACATACCAGTTCGCTGCTATTTTAAATACAGCGTCTGGATCGTGCGACGGCTTGAAATTTATCTCAGATTTTATTTTATCATTTGTTACAAGAAATGATTCAGCTACAGATTCTCTTACTCTTTCAATATTAATAAATGGAATTTCTTTAAATCTGAACAGTCTTGCTGTGTATTCTGATAAATGCCCGTATGCTTTGATTAAAAATGGAGGGAAAATCAGAGGTATGATTATTCTTCTTTTTCCAGGAAGGTGCTCCATGATTTTCAAATACATTTCCTTCATGGAAATTTTTCCATCTGCTGCTACAAAATATTTTTTATGAATGGATTTTTTATTATTCATGGACAGATAGACCGCCTCGCACACATCGTAAGCGCTTACAACTGAATAGTATCTTGGTTTGCCTGTGATGCAGAAAATCATTCCGCTTGCAGCCATTTTAAACATCTTGAAAGTAATTTTATCTCCAGGGCCGAAAACAGAAACCGGCCTGAGGATTGTCCATGGAATGTCCATTTGGGTTGATATAAAATTTTCAGCTTCGAGTTTTGATTTACCGTAATTTGTAATAGGGTTTGCAGGGTCATCCTCGCATAATTCGCAATTTAAACTGCTTGGTCCGCATGCAGCCTGTGATGATATAAAAATAAACTGCTTTAATTTTTTTGCTGATTGCCTTGCTGAACTAATAAGATTTTCAGTTACGTGAAGATTTGCTTGAAGTATTTCCTCATATGTGAAACCTCTTAAAACTGCAGCAAGGTGAATGATGATATCAGCGTCACGAAGGGAATTGTTTAATGAATTCATGTCTGAATAATCAGTTTCAATGAGTTTGTAGGATTCTTTTTTTTTGTTTATTGCCTCAATAATTGATATGTCGGCATTTTTTCTTACCAGACAGTATGGTATTATTTTTTTTGCATTAAAATAATTAATAAGATTAGAGCCGATAAATCCATTTGCGCCTGTTATAATTATTTTCATCAGTGTTTCCAGTTAATGTTTTATTTATGCTTGCAGTTTTATTTTTTAAAATTAATTAATTCCGTAAAAGATTAACCTGATGTCATTTCGATTGCAAGTGCGAGTTATATCTTGACAAATTAGTTTATACTTTAAAAAACATTAAATATATTTATAATAAAAAAATCAATGAATTTTCTTTTTTTAAAAAAGAAATTAACATCCCTTTTGGAAAAATATAATGAGAAAAATGTTTTTATTAGTATTTTTATTTATTTCGATGAACATCGTTCAGGCTGAAAATAATGAGATAAAATCTATCGATAAAGGCGATATTATTACAAATATCATCAGGGATGGAGAACAGCGGGAAGTCAGGGCTGAGTTGATTATTGATGCACCCGTAAAACTTGTCTGGGATATGATAAATGATTATGATCACCAGGCTGATTATATGCCTCAGGTTATTGAAAGCAGTGTTTTGAAAAGTGAAGCAAATAAAAAATGGGTAAAAATTAAAATCAAAATTCTGTTTTTTAAAATAGGAATTACAACTGTTCATACTTTCGGCGAGAAAAAATTTTATTATAACTGGGCTCTCGTAGAAGGACCATTTGATGTAAACAGCGGAAGCTGGCATCTTGAGCCTTATGGCGATAATAAAACCAGAGTGAATTACAGAGCTGTTGTAATACATAAATTAATGCATGACTGGATCATGGCTGATATAGTTAAAAAAAGCCTGCCTGAAATGTTCGATACATTCAGAAAAAGGGCTGATTATTTAAAGAAACAGGGTCAAATTACATCTAAGGAATTTAATAAACCTGCTGAAAAAAATTAAATTTTCTAACGCATTGAATCTGAACCGATTTTTCCGTATCTCTGAAGTTTTGAAAATAAAAGTATATGTATATTTTCTCCAGTACCATAAGGAATATAATAGTAATAGTTGTCATTTTCATTCCAGAAATATTTTTCTTTGGACTTGCCTGAAAAAACCTGTGCCAGATAATCGCAGTCTTTTTTGCCGCATTCGTAAAATGAATTATACATTCCCGGTTTTAAAAGATCGTTTGCCTGGGTGTATGGCGTAATTTTCATAAAAGCTTTTTCGCTGTTGAAAGTTCCGGATGTTATTAATATTACAGATGGAAATTCGTGTTTAAGCTTTGATAAGAAGCTGAGAATAGTTGGTATTTCATTAAGTGATTTTTTATCCTGGATTAAAGTTCCAATTTTCTCAATTGATTTCGGGTAGCGGGCTATAATATCATGCACCTCTCCTGTAAGCTTTTTCTGAAACGATTTTCTTGATAAATAATCCCCTGCGAAAAGAAAAACAGCAGTAAAAAAAAGTACAGCTCCAAAAATTATTGCAGATTTATAATTAACCGGGGAGGGTTCATTTTTTTCTTCAGCTGTTACGCTTTTTTCAGCAATTATGCTGAGGTTCAGTACAAGATTCAGCAGGGCTGAGCATGCTGCTAAAACCAAAGCGCCTCCGAGAATTGATGCCATAAATCCCATGGAACCTTTGTCAAAAACATTCAGATCAAAGGTGAGAGTAAGCATTAATCCGAAAAACCAAATTATAATTCCGCCGATTGTAAGCATGATTATGGATACTGTAAGTTTTACGAGTTTGAATTTTGTCCCGTTATTCATCTGTATCTCCTGTTTTTTCCTTGTAGACTTGTATGCCCAATAATTTCTTTGTAATTGAATAAATGCAAGAAATATTATATCCAGCGGAGTTAAAAATGCCAAGAATAAAACTTATAGAAAAATCAGCCTACAGCTTTTCAACAAATTGCACTGTGCGGCTTGATGATATTAATTTCGGAGGCCATGTTGATAACGCGAAAGTCGTTACTTTTTTAAATGAAGCGCGAGTAAGATATTTGAAACACTTCGGATCTAGCGGGTGGGATATGGGTGATGGAAATACAGGAATTATAATTGGGGATATTTCTATAAATTACAAAGCAGAAATTTTTTATGGAAATGAACTGTCAATAGATTGTGAAATTGATGAAATTGAAGAAAAAAGCTTCAGAATGTTTTACAGGATTAGAAATAACGGAGCAACCGCAGTCCTTGCTGAATCGGGAATAGTTGGTTTGAATTTAAAAGAAAAGAAAACCGGTAAAATCCCTGATGTTTTTATTGAAAAAATAAGAATATTCCAAAAGTCTAAATAAAATAAAAGAGCAAAAAGTGTGTTTCTTCTAAAAATATTAGTTGACACTAATATTAATTAATTGTATATTGCAAAAGATGGTTTTTCGAAAAACTTTTCAGCTAATTTAATATAAGGTTAAATCGGAATTTATATGAATCTTTCAGATCTGCAGACAGGCGAAAAAGGTATTATTGTAAAAATAAAAGGAAGAGGCGCATTCAGAAAAAGAATCACAGATATGGGTTTCATCAAAGGCGGTGAGGTTGAAGTAATCAAGAGCGCCCCTTTGCGCGATCCCATTGAATATAAAATACTCGGATATAATATTTCTCTGAGAAGAAGTGAAGCAGCACTGATAGAAATTGTAAATCCGGAAGATGAAGACTGCTATCCCCGCGAACGAAGAAAAAATCTGCAGAATGCAGGCTCTTTCAGGAGGATGACTAAAGAGGAATGCGCAGATAGAAATAAGCCTTCCAGAGGATTAATATCTGAGATAGAGGAAAAGGGAAAAACAATAATTGCTGTTCTTGTAGGCAATCCTAATTCAGGAAAAACTACGCTGTTCAATTCCATATCAGGCAGAAGCGAAAGAGTAGGGAATTACAGCGGTGTTACAGTTGAAACTAAAAGCGCTGAAATAAAATTAGACGGATATACAATTAACATAATTGATCTTCCGGGAATATACTCTCTTGCGGAATACTCGCCTGAGGAACTTATTGTCCGGGAATTTATATCGAACAATGCTCCGGATGTTGTTATAAACATACTCGATTCATCAAATATTGAAAGAAATATGTATCTGACGTCTCAGCTGATTGATATGGACGTAAAGACAGTTTGCGCGCTGAACATGTTCGATGAGCTTACTTTAAAAGGCGATAAATTCGATTACCTTAATCTCGGTGCAATGCTCGGGATTCCTTTTGTACCGACAGTAGGCACAAAGGATAAGGGAATTGACGAGCTGTTAAAAAAAGTAATTCAGGTTTACGAGGACAGGGATGACTCTGTTCGTCACATTCATATAAATTACGGGCACGATATTGAAAAAGCTGTTTCTGAAATTCAGGCGAAAATCAACAGGGAGGAAAATTTTTCATTAACAGATCTTATGTCTTCGAGATATCTTTCCCTTAAACTGCTTGAGAAAGATGAAAATACCAGGAAGCTGATATCAACATCCTGCCTGAACTGCCTTGATATACTTGAAACTGCTGACACAGAAATTAAAAAAATTGAGGAGCATCTCAATGAAGATGCTGATACCATAATTGCAGATGCAAGATACGCATTTATTGCAGGAGCTCTCAAGGAAACATACACATTTGCGAAAAAGCAGAAAGTTACCATGAGTGAAAAGATAGATTCAATTCTCACTCACAGATTTCTGGGAATTCCGATTTTTCTGGCTTTTATGTGGCTGACTTTTCAGCTTACTTTTTCTGCAGGAGAAATTCCAAAATCATGGCTTGAGTCGCTGATTAAATTATCAATTGATTTTATTTCGAAAATTTTTCAGCCGGGATTGTTCAGGGATCTTGTTACAGACGGAATAATTTCCGGAGCAGGAGGAGTGCTTGTATTCCTTCCGAATATTCTGATTCTATTTTTCATGATATCTCTTATGGAAGATTCAGGCTATATGGCAAGAGCGGCATTTATAATGGACAGGGTGATGCACAAGATCGGCCTGCATGGAAGATCTTTCATTCCGCTGCTCATGGGTTTCGGCTGCAATGTGCCTGCAATCATGGCTACCAGAACAATTGAAAGCAGAACAGAGCGGATTTTAACAATGATGATCATACCATTCATGTCCTGCAGCGCGAGGCTTCCGGTTTATGTGATAATGATAAGCGCATTTTTCCCTGAATATCCGGGCACTATGCTTTTTGCAATTTATCTGCTTGGTTCTTTTGCCGCAATCGGGACTTCGCTTATTTTGAAAAAAACTGTATTTAAAAAAAGCGAGATTCCATTTGTAATGGAACTGCCTCCGTACCGTTCTCCGAAATTAAAAGCTACTGCAAGGCATATGTGGGATAAAGCTGCGGAATATATGAAAAAAATTGCAGGAACAATTCTAATAGCTTCGCTTGTGATCTGGGCTCTCGGAAGAATCCCTGTTAAAAATTTTGAATATGGCAGCGGATTTTTTACAAAAGATGTCAAGCTTGAAGATTCTGCTCTTGCTTCAGTCGGCCATTTTATTGCACCAGTCATGGCGCCTCTTGGTTTCGACTGGAAAATGAGCGTGAGCCTGTTGTCGGGGTTTGCTGCAAAGGAAATAGTTGTAAGCACCATGTCTGTCATGTATAATGTTGAGTCAAAAGAATCCGGTGAAAAAACCGAACTGATCAATAAATTCAAGGAACAGACTTTTTCCGACGGACCGAAAACCGGTCAGAAGGTGTTTACTAAACTTTCTGCTTTCGGATTTATAATTTTTGTCCTTCTGTATTTCCCCTGCGTTGGCGCTATATCCGCCATAAGAAGAGAATCCGGAAGCTGGAAGTGGCCGTTTATAGCTGTTGTTTATACAACTGCAATTGCCTGGGTGACTGTATTTTTAATCCATCAGATTGGGATCAGGTTGATTTAAAATAAAAGGGTTTAAATTAAATTAAATTGAATTTAATAAACTGTCATGAGCAGTCAGAGATGGCAGTTTATTAACCGATGGAAATATTTTTAAAAAATAAATTAACATTTATAAATAATATTTTATCCTTTACAAATATTTTCTTAATTGGAACAATTACGCCTCTTAGATAAATTATTCAGGCGGATTAATGATTTACAATAAAATAGAAACAGATTTTTTTAAAAACCGTTATATCAAATCAGCGGTTTTTTTAGTAATGTGTTCAGCTTTCGTTTTCGGATATCTTCACCTGTTTGTAAATCAGGGTTTTGAGAGACTTCATATTTTTCTTTTTAATCTGACTGCAGGCGGATCAATAATTTTATATTATACCGAAACGCGAGCGATACCGTCAATTAGAGTAATTCTTTTTTTTCTCCTCAGCATTGTTTATGCAGTTTCAGCATTTTTTGAAATATATCCTGTTTCAATAGCAATAACAATAATACTTTCTCTAATTGCAGAAACAATACGCATCAGAACTTTTTCTTTTTTCCCTAAAGATTTTTTCCGGAAGGATGCAGCTTTATCTGATAAATTCCAGCAGGCTTCGCTTCTTTGTTTATCAATGGCTTTAATGATTGCATCATTTGTTATTTTGAATAATGAATATTTCCACTGGATTCATTTTGAAAAACTTAAACTGAATGTTTTTTTTCTCGGTTTTTCATTTCCTGTATCGCTTATAACAATGTCTGTAATGTTTTCATTCATTAACAGGATTGAAGGCCGTTTATTCATTATTCTATCACAATTTTTTTTCTGGTCAATAAATCTTGGGGTGGTGCTATTTTTTATTTTTATTATTTTTGAAATATTTCCTGCTCAATTAATGGCGGCTCTCACCCTGTTTATTTCCGTAACAATGATTTTTATATATTTTCTCAGATTTGGTATTTCAGTTCAGCAGAAGCATTTTCTCGTTTCAGGGATGGGTTTTCTGCTTTCTACTGCAATAACCGGTCTTCTTTATTTATTGCTATATTTAAGCCCTGAATTTCATTCAAAATACGGGAAAAATCTTTTATCTATACATGCATACCTTTCGCTTTATGGATGGAATTTAAGCGGGCTTATGGTTATTTTAAGATGGCACGATTTCCCTCTGAAGCTGAATACGCTGCAGGTGATTTTATTTCACTGGATTCTAATTGGAATAATTGCGCCGCTTGGAAAAAATTATGCTTTTCTTTCTATTATATCGATAATATTATATACCGTTCTGCTTGCTATTTTCTTTTCTGAAAGGAATGAAAAAAAATAATGCCAATATATAATTCAAAAAGATTTGATACATATATTTTCAGACCTTTTGAGGCAATATTTTCATTTATTTCAAAAAGGATAAATTTTACTTTTGCCGCTGCTTTAACATCAGGTTTATTCAGCTTCATAGTAATCATTTATTTTATTGTATTTCTTCTCTCTACAATGAGATTAAGCACCGGACCGGTTTATCAGACTTTTAATATTGCATTAATTATAGTTGTAACTGTTTTATGCATACTTGCGTATAATCTGCATTTCGGACTTCTGGCAAAAAAAGGAATCCCGTGCTTTTCTGCAGATCTGAATCAGCTAAACAGCCATATAGGGGATAATTCTCTTGTTCCATCAGTAAATTTTCAAACATCATTATCAATTCTTGAGGCAATAAAAAATCTGCCTGATAAGAATATGAAAGCTGCATTAATTTATCCGTCTGTGGTATTAGCAGTTGCAGTTATACAGCATATTATAATAGGAACTGTGTTCGATTCCATAATGTTGTTCATTGGAATATCAACCGCAATAATGATAAATGTTTTTATTACATCCATTCTGTCAGAACTTCTTACCGGCGAGATGAGAAGTGAAATAAAACGCTATCTTTATAATAATCAGATCCAGTTTAAAGAGTCATTCACTTCAAGCATCAGAAATAAATTCATTTTCATTAATATTCTTGTTTTTGTATCTTTGATTGAGATGGGACTTATTTTTTATTATTCAAGTGCAAAGGGGAATATACTCCTGCCGGTAATTTTTGCATTTTTAACAACAATAATTGTTGCAGTCCTCCTCCTGCTGTATTTTTTATCAATTCAGTTTTCTCTTCATGATATTGAATCTGCAGCTGTTGATCTTGCCAAAGGCGGTACAGGCAAGTTGTTTCTGAGGTCAAGCGACAAAGAGGTTGTAAAGGCAAGCCTCGGATTTATAAAAGCAGTACAGGTTGTTAATGACCTCAGGGAAAATCTTGAAAATAAAATCAATGAGCGGACATCTGAATTCAACTCAACCATGGACGCGCTTCAGCATACACTTAATGAAATGCAGAAATTAAAGCAGCAGCAGGATGGTGATTACTTTCTGATATCTCTGCTGCTGGAACCTTTAAACATGAACAAGGCTTCATGCGTAAATCTGGCAATTGATTTTTATATAGAAGAAAAAAAGAAATTTCAGTTTAAAAAATGGAACAAGGAAATCGGCGGAGATATCTGCCTGTCGAGCAGCTTTTTCCTGAAGAACAAGCTATATGCAGTAATTCTCAATGCTGATGCCATGGGTAAATCAATTCAGGGAGCAGGCGGAGCTATTGTACTCGGCTCTGTTTTTCAGGCATTGATAAACAGAACAAGATTTTCATCTATGGAGCAGGAGAAGTATCCTGAAGAATGGCTGCATATGGCTTATGTTGAGATGCAGAGGGTATTTGAAAGTTTCGACGGCTCAATGCTTATTTCTCTCGTCCTGTCTTTAGTGGATGACGAGAACGGGCTGATGTATTATATAAATGTTGAACATCCATGGACAGTTCTTTATAGAAATAAAAAATCACTATTTATTGAAAATGAGATGATGATCAGAAAGCTCGGAGTTCCGGATCACGATATACTCTTTGCAGTTAAACTTTTCCAGTTTAAACCCGGCGATGTAATTATAATTGGTTCTGACGGGAGGGATGACGTTTTACTGGAGAATGACCAGGATAATGATTTTGAATTTACAGAAAAAAATCAGCCGGGAATAATGAACGAGGATGAATCGCTTTTTCTTAAAATGGTTGAAAAAGGAAACGGTAGATTAAAAGATATTTATAAAGCAATTTCCGATCAGGGCAAAATTACAGATGATATTTCAATGATAAGGATTTCATATAAGGAAAATGTTTCTCCTGCTGTAACTTACGGCACTGATGAGTTGAATAATTTTATTGATGATATTAAATCAATTCAGAATGATTCCCCTGAAAAGGCAATTGAACTGCTGATAAATGCAGCAGGGCTATATAAAAAAAATCCCGTAATTATAAAAAAACTTGTTAAGCTTCTGGTTGATAAGAAAGATTACAAAGCTGCAGTTCCGTATCTTGATCAGTACAATGAAATAAACCCTATAGATACAGAGATGATTTATATTTATTCCTATTCACTGATGAAAATAAAAAACTACACCAAAGCCGCAGAATTTGCCGAAAGAATTGTTTTCAGAAATCCTGAGAATATAAGATATCTTCTTCATCTTGCTAAAATTTATATCACACAGAATAATTATTTTGAAGCAGATAAACTGCTGGATAAAGTGATTTTGCTTTCTCCTGAAAACGAAAAAGCCCTTGCCATGAAAAATTCAATGTGACCCCCGCTAACTCCCCCTCAAATAAGGGGGAGAATCAAAGAGGGGGTGAAAAAATTAAAATGAAAATGAATATAATAAATGAACTGATAAAGCATCTCGGTGCTGACAAGGTTACAGTTGATGCAGATATCCTTGATAAATACTCTATGGATGAAACATCCGATCTCAAAGGCAGCGCGGATATTCTTGTTCGTGCTGAATCGGCGCAGGATGTCAGCGCTGTTTTAAAAATATGCGGAAAATTTAAAATTCCGGTAATTCCGCGCGGTGCAGGTACCGGCGTAACCGGAGGAGCAGTTCCCATGTCCGGTGGCGTAGTACTCAGCCTGGAAAAGCTTGATAAAATAATTGAAATTGATTCTGCAAATATGGTTGCTGTTGTTGAACCCGGAGTAATAACTTCAGAAATTGACAAAGCTGTAAAACAATACGGATTATATTATCCTCCTGACCCTGCAAGTCTTGATATTTGCTCAATCGGCGGGAATGTTGCTGAAAATGCAGGAGGCGCCAGAGCAGTTAAGTACGGCACTACGAAAGATTATATTCTGGGCCTTGAGTTCGTTCTGCCGGACGGAACTATAATTCAATCCGGCGGGAAAAATATAAAAAACGTAACAGGCTATAACATTGCTGGACTGCTTTGCGCATCAGAGGGAACGCTTGCAGTTATAACAAAAATATTTTTGCGGCTGATACCGGCGCCTGCTGTTGTTAAAGACATTCTGATTCCATTTGATACAATAGATGAGGCTGTAAACTCTGTAACAAAAATATTATCATCCAATATCATGCCTGTTGCTCTTGAGTTTATGGAAAAGGACGCAATCGAACTTGCTTCGAAATATCTTGAAAAAAAATTTCCTTATCCCGAAGCCGGCGCCCATCTGCTGATACAGATTGACGGCCCCACAGATGAATCTGTTGTTTCGGTAATGGAAAAAATTGTCTCATGCATAAATGCTGATATGGATAAAATTTCCGCAGCAGAATCGGATATTCAGAGGGAAATTATCTGGAAAGCAAGGCGTTCCATGAGAAAAGCAATAGAATCGGAAAGCACTGTTTTTCTTGCTGAAGATTCAGTTGTACCGAGATCTGAAATACCTGCATTTCTAAAGGAAATAAAAACAAAACTGATTGAATGGAATCTGCGCTCTGTCATGTTCGGTCATGCCGGAGACGGCAACGTGCATATTGATGTTTTAAAAGGCAGCATGAATAATGATGAGTGGAAAAAAATTGTGCCGCATATTAAAGGGATGATATATAAAACTGCAGTGTCATTAGGCGGGACAATAACAGGCGAACATGGAATCGGGTTCACGAGAAAGGATTATCTTGGAATTGCCCTTACAGATGGAGAAATTGAACTGATGAAAAGAATTAAAAAAGCTTTTGATCCGGATAACATATTAAATCCCGGAAAAATATTCCTGTAAATTCTGCTTGCAAAAAATATCTTAAAAATTGGATAATTAATTTATAATTCAATTATATTCCCCCCGTCCCCCAAAGGGGCGAATATAATATAATAATTTTGCTTGAGATGAAGATATATTAAAAAAAATATAAATTACAAATTCGGGAAATTATTATTTATCAAGTGCCCCTCCGGGGACAGGGGGCTTCAGAGAGATTCAAGGGAAATTAAAATCAAGAGGTAACCAAATTGGAAAAAATTAAAATTGGAATTATAGGCGGATCTGGTTTATATGAAGTTGATGGCGCAAAGGTACTTGAAGAAATAATTATTGATACTCCATGGGGAAGCCCTTCGGATTCAATTACTGTTGCAGAGATTGGCGGTGTTAAAGCCGCATTTCTGCCCAGGCATGGTAAAGGGCATGTATTCACTCCGTCAGAAATCCCATACAGGGCGAATATTGCAGCAATGAAAATAATAGGTGTTGAGGAAATTTATTCTTTTTCAGCAGTAGGAAGTCTCAAAGAGGAAATAAAGCCTACGCATTTTGTAATACCTGATCAGGTTATTGACAGAACAAAATTCAGACAGCACGAAAATTCTTTTTTTGAAAAAGGTGTTGTCGGCCATGTCGCTTTTGCAGATCCATTCTGCTTCAGGCTGCACGATATTATCAAACCGGCTATGAAAGAAGCTGGCATAACTTATCACTCTGAAGAAACTCTTATATGCATGGAAGGTCCGGCATTTTCAACCAGAGCTGAAAGCAGACTGTACAGAACATGGGGTGCAGGTCTTATAAATATGTCCACTCTGCCTGAAGCCAAGCTTGCGCGCGAAGCGCAGATCTGTTATGCTGTAATCTGCATGAGCACTGATTATGACAGCTGGAAAGATGACGAGGAGCATGTATCTGTGGAAATGATAATCAAGTATATGAATGAAAATTCCGCAAACGGAAAAAAACTGATTCATGCACTGTTAAAAAGAGCAGGGAAGGATGAAAGATCATGTGCCTGCCCGGAAGCATCTAAATATGCAATATTTACATCGAAGGATAAGATTCCTCATGAGAAAGCTTCTAAAATAAAATCAATACTGCCCGGTCATGATATTTGATTTTCATGTACATCTTTTTCCTGATGATGTTTGCAATAACAGGGAAGCTTTTTTTTCAGATAGAAATTTTAAATTGCTATATAGCGATTCGAAATCAAAAATTCTGAATGTATCCGGAATCAATAATTATTTAAAAGATAATGAAATTTCAAAGGCAGCTGTAATGGGGTTTGCCTGGGAAAATTCCGGTTTCTGCCAAAAACAGAATGAGTACTTTTTTAAAGCCGCACTGGATTTTCCGGCAACAATTTATCCTTTTGGATCAATTCCTGCAGAAGCTAAGAATGTTCATGACTGGTGCATATCAATTAAAGAATCCGGTCTTTATGGTATTGGCGAGCTTGCATTTTACTGCAGCGGTGTCTCATGCGCAGATTTGGATTTTTTATCATCAGTGCTGGATTCTTCTGTAAAACTTTCCCTGCCGGTTTGCCTTCATATTAATGAACCTGTTGGGCATGATTATCCGGGCAAATATCAGACTTCGTTTAATGAATTATTTAAAATTATTTCTCAATATCCTGAAGCAGTAATTATTCTATCACACTGGGGGGGAGGCCTGCTATTTTATGAACTCATGCCCGAGGTAAAGGAAAAATTAAAAAACTGCATGTACGATACTGCAGCATCACCATTTTTATATGACAACAGAATATACAGAACTGCTGCAGATATAATCAGCGCGGATAAGATTTTATTCGGTTCGGATTTTCCTGTTATCGGACTGAATAGATATTTTAATGGAATAAAAGAAAATTTAAGCTCTGAAGAGATGGAATGTGTTTTATGGAAAAATGCCCTTAGAATTTCAGGAATAAGGGAATAAGATTTTTAAAAACAATTCCAGCTAATCCTGTTAAAATTAAACCCGCTGCCATGCTTAACAATAATGCTTTTTTTGATACTGATCTGCCTGGATCTGATTCCATAATGTGAACAGATACAGCTGCAAGACTCTGGGATGCTGAAATGAAATAAGATAGTATTAAAAGATTCAGAATGTATAACCAGAAAAAAATAAAGATCATTCCTGCATCGAAAACCCCTGAACCGGTTATTCCTGCAATTGATGATAAAATATTTTGAGGGGATGATGCAATCTTTTGAGCTGCTTCAGGCATTAATGAAAGAATAATAATTGCTCCGGTTCCAATAAGCGCTGTTCCAACAGTGATTAATGTCATGAAGTAAATAAAATTCATAACTGCAGAATTTAAAAATGAATAAACAGGAATGTTTATATTTTCAACTGCTATAAATCTGAATAGGCTTTTTATAGTGAATTTTACCCTGCGGCTTCTTAATGATATAAATGATATTATTATTGGTTTGAAAATTGCAGTAAACACTATAATTAAAGCTGCAGTAATCAATACAGGTTCAAAAATTCCAGTGTAAAGAATGCCGAATCTTTTTAAAGGATAAGCAGGAAGTACAGCAATAATAAAAATCAATAGCATTCCTGCAGAAACTATAAAAACACTTCTAAGATCATTGAATATTTCATGCTTTATGAGCGAGTATGTAACATTGCTGCCGTAATGAATTCTGTGAAAAATATTTTTTGTTACAAGATAAAGCATGGTGTCATACAGGAATGATAGGAAAACTGCAGATGTTAAAATATATACTCCAAATAAAAATGGATGTGTTATAAAAGAAGTAAAATTTTCATAAACCACAAAGCCTGTTAGAAGTATGAATATTGAAAAAAATAAAAGAAACAGAAATGATACAGCAATATTTTTTAGATTGAATGAGTAGAAAATTCCTTCAAGAATATCTTTTGCTGAAAGATTATTTTCAGAAATGCCTTTATATTCAGTCCAGGCTTCTTTTTTATTGTCAATTACAACTTTATTTTTACATTTTTCACAGAAGAAATATACCCGTTTATCATCTAAACGATAATCGGGTATATGGAATTTCTGTGCGCAGTTTGAACAGCTTATTTCCATTAAAAATATTTACTTCTTTTCCTGTTTCAATTTAATATCGCCCAGCTGATCTATTACTTTTGGATCTTTATCTTTTTTTGCAGAAAATGCCTTAAATTGCTCAAGCGTATATCCGTATTTTTTAAGTATTTCTTTTGATCTCTCGGGATTGATATCAGGGTCCGGAAGATTTATTTCATTTTCAATTTTCAAGAAATCTTCAGCTGTCATTTCTTTTGGTTGTTTTGCGCAGGATACGATCAATGACATTGATATAATTATTAAAGCCATTACTTTTAAAAGTTTCATAATTCCTCCATGAAATTTTCCATATAGAATATAAACCGCACCTGATTATCAAATGCGGAACATTTTTACAACAATGCAATGGTGTTCCTTCTTTTTTAATATGTCAAGAATAAAAACTAAATATTATAGATAGGATATAATATTGCTGCAGCTGTATCCTGGAATTATTTCATCAAAAAAATTTAATTAAGTTTTCCGATAGAAATCTATTCGCATTAAGATTCAGGAAAAATCTCAACAGGTATTCCGTTAAGTACGGAATTTCCGGATAACAGGTCGAAGCTTGTTTCATCTGCAAGAATATTGCTGTTTATGCCTGCATGAGCCTGAGCCACGCTTATCCTGATATCCGGAAGATCATGGCCCCACCCATGTGGGAGCGATACCACACCAGGCATTAAATCGCTTGTAACTTCCACTGGAGCTGTTATTGAACCGACTCTGCTTTTAATGCAGACATTGTCTCCAGCGGATACATTCAAGTTCCTGGCATCATCCGGATTGATTTGAAGAGTGCATCGCGGCCTGCCTGATACCAGTGCAGGTATATTATGCATCCAGGAATTATTTGATTTCAAGTCTCTGCGTCCTATTAACAGAAAACCCTTTGTAGGAGAGGAGTTCATGAAAGCTTCAAGTCTTGGAACATCATCTGTAATAAATGCAGGCGCCAATTCTATTTTAGCAGAGGATGTTGAGAGTATTTCCGGAAGCCTTGGCATTAAAGGACCCAGATCGATGCCGTGAGGATTGTCTATCAATTTCTGATAAGACAGGCCGCTATTGTCTGCGTCAAATCCATTTCCGTATGGTCCTGTTCTCAGAAGAAAATCAAGCATCCGCTCAGTTCCCTTGAGCGGCTTCAGTGCAGCAATTACCTCTTCCGCAGTTTTTTGTGAAATTTTGCTTTCCGGCAGTTTCATGTTCGCATCAATCATCTGCCTGATTATATATTCATCCAGCGCTGCAGGATCAGCCGATGCTCCCATTCCTGATGTTATTAGTGTAAGCCTTGTCAGGATTTCCCAGAAACTCATTTCATCTGATTCAACAGGCAGAACAGGTTTGGAATACTTGGCTATGTTGCGGACTGAAAAAAGATTAAATACAAAATCATAATGTCCTTGTGACAGCTGGGATGTGGCAGGAAGAATCACATGAGCATGCCTGCTGGTTTCGTTAAGATAATAGTCAACTGAGACCATAAAATCCAGTGTGCTCAGTGCTTTATCCAGGCGGCGGCTGTTCGGATTTGATATAACTGGATTTCCAGTTATGCATATCAAGGAACGTATCTGGCTTTCTCCCGGAGTTTCTATTTCATCAGCCAATGTGGCTACCGGAAATTCGCCGAGAATCTCCGGTAGATTCTGTACGCGGCTTCTCCATCTGCCTACCCTGAATTCTTTTCCTGTTTTATTATTTAAAGGAAGATGAGCCGGTGTTGTAAACATGGCTCCTCCTGGCTTGTCAAAATTTCCTGTAATAATATTTAAAACATCTACAAGCCAGTTTGTGAGTCCTCCAAAAAGAACAGTGCTTGCTCCCATACGCCCGTAAACCACAGCAGTATCAGCATCAGCTAATTCAATTGCCATCCGGCGGATATCAGCAGCAGAAATTCCGCATACAGGTGAAACTTTTTCCGGAGTAAACTGTTTCGACAGCTCCTTAACAGTTTCAAGGCCATTTATCAATTGAGCTATATTCCCAGGTTTTATGCGATTATTTTCAAATAACGTGCTGATCATTGCGAATAACAGAAGCGCATCTGTTCCTGGTCGGATAAAATGATGTTCATCAGCCATCATGGCAGTGGCAGTTTTTTTTGGATCAACAACAACAATTTTTCCTCCTCTGTTTTTAATAGCTTTAAGGCGTCCGGGAAAATCAGGAGCTGTGCACAGGCTTCCGTTTGACGCAAGAGGATTTGCGCCGATTATCAGCAAATGCGCAGTACGGTCAAGGTCTGGAATCGGAATCGTATTTGGATTGCCGTACATCAGTCCGCATGCCATCTGTTTTGGAAGCTGGTCCACAGATGATGATGAATATGTATTTTTACTTCTGATAGATTTTAACAGCGGCGGAAGAGCTATGCTTGCAATAGTATGCGTGTTCGGGTTGCCCAAATATACAGCAACTGCATCCTGGCCGTATTGTTTTTTAATTGAAGTGAGACCTTTCTCAACCTCAGCAAAAGCAGTTTCCCATGAAACCTCTGTCCACTGGCGGCCATTACGGATTAATGGTCTGCGAAGACGTTCAGGATCTTCATGAAGCTTATTTAAGTTAGCTCCCTTGGGGCATATGTAGCCGCGGCTGAATTCATCGTCCTGGTCGCCTCGGATACCTGTAACTCGATTATCCGACAAAGTAATGGCCAGACCGCAGGTGGCTTCACATAAAGGGCAGGTTCTGAATACAGTTGTCTCACTCATTAGTTTTATCCTTTAAGAAATTTTTTAATAATAGCCTTTATCAGTCGCAAATCGGAAAGAATTAAAAAAAAGTTTGCATTCTGAAATAATAGATTAATTATATTTTAAAAAAATCAGATTTAAGCCCTAAAAGAATATAAATAGATTTTATGCAATCAAGCATATCTGTATCATCTTTGCTGAGTTTTGACATCATGATTCCGCCTTCAATGGCTGAAATTATATGGCGGGCAAGCATTTTTGGTTTGATGGCTGAAGATATTTTCCCATCCTGCGATGCCTGATTTAAATATCCTGAAAAAATTTCTGTCCAATCATTGAAAACCTCACGGATAATAGTGCTGAATTGGGAATTTATATCTGACAGCTCCAGCGCGAAATTGCCGAATATGCAGCCTCCAATAAAATTTTTTTTCCTGTGATATTTGTATATTGCATAAATCAGGCTGTCCAGTTTCTGAAGAGGCTCCGTTCCTTTTATACAGCTCATGAGATATTTATTGTATTCTTTTTTCGCTTCCAGTATTATAGCTTTGCCGAGTTCCTCTTTGCTTGAAAAATGAAAATAGAGATTCCCCTTTTTAACGCCAGTAGCATCTATTATATCATTAATGCTGGTGTTTGTGAAGCCTTTGATGTTAATGATGTCAATAGCGGTATTTAGAACTTTTTCGCGGGTTATTTCACCTTTTGTAATCATTTTATTCTCCATAAAAAGTACCAACTGGTCAGTATATTAATATCAGCATTAATAATGTCAATATTTTTTTACTTTTATTCTTGACTTTATATTGATTGCAATTATATTGTACACAATATAATTAAGGAGGATCAAATGTCAGATTTATACAAAATCAAAATTAAAACAAACAGCCTGGAAGAAAAATCACTTTCCGAATATAAAGGAAAGGTTTTGCTGATTGTAAATACAGCAAGCAAATGCGGTTTTACGCCTCAGTATAATGCTCTTGAAGATCTTTATAAAAAGCATAAAGCTGAGGGTTTTGAAGTGCTCTCTTTTCCGAGCAACCAGTTTCTGAATCAGGAACCAGGAACTAATGATGATATACAGAAGTTCTGTTCGCTTAATTTCAATACCACTTTTCCTATTTTTGATAAAATTGACGTCAAGGGTGATTC
The DNA here is from genome assembly GCA_964529415.1 of uncultured Leptospirales bacterium. Classification (GTDB taxonomy): domain Bacteria; phylum Spirochaetota; class UBA4802; order UBA4802; family UBA5550; genus CAYMPH01. The sequence continues at coordinate 145,621 of CAZGWD010000009.1, forward strand.
AATTCATCCTCTATTCAGACATCTTACAGAAAATAAAAAGGGAGCTTTCGGGTCAAAAAAAATAAAGTGGAATTTCACGAAATTTCTTGTTGATCGCAAAGGCAATATTGTTAAAAGATTCGCTCCATATATAAAGCCGGAAAAAATTGAAAAAGATATAATTAGTCTCATAAGGGATAAGTAAATAATGAATGATGAATTTTTGAAGCTCAATAACCAGCTCTGCTTTGATTTTTACTCAATCTCAATGGCCATTACACGTATGTATGGTCCGCTTCTTGCTGAGCTTGGAATAACTTATCCGCAGTACCTTGCGCTTCTTATTTTATGGGAGAACGATAATGTGGAAGTTAACAGGATTACATTGCTGCTTCGCATGGATACAGGAACAGTAAGCCCGATGCTTAAGCGCCTTGAAGCGAACGGTTTGATAACACGCAAAAGATCACAGGATGACGAGAGAAAGGTGATTGTATCCCTGACAAAAAAAGGATCTGCACTTAAGCAGAAAGCTGCCGGAGTGCCTTCTGAGCTTTTCTGTAAATCAGGTATGGATCTGGCTGAGTATAAATCCATGAAAAAAATTCTTTCGGATTTTTTATTAAAAATTGAGAATAAAGCATCATGAAAAACTGAGTTTTGATAAAATTGGAGTATAAAATGAATAAATTGAAAATAAGTGTAAAAAATTCTTTCCGTACTGAAATGATTGCTGCCGGACTTTATGCTGTTCTTGCGCATCAGTACGGTAAAAAAAATCCTGAAATCGGGAAAAGGTTCAGCAAGGCTTCGGAAGAAGAGCATATGCATGGAAAGCTTTTCAGGCAGTATTTCCGCAACAAATTTAATGAAGATGCTGGAAATGAAAAAATCTGGATATCAGCTGGAAAAATTGCAGGTGTTGTAATGATGCTGATTCCTTTGAAAAAAAAGCTGAAAAATTTAAGCATTAAGGAATCTGATGCAGTGAAGAAAATTGAATATTTGATATCCGGAAACAGCGATGCGTCCTTTATAAAAATTCTAAAAAGAATATTGCCTGATGAAGTATCGCATGCAGCTATTTACGGTGAAGTATTTAAATAATAATTTCAATATGCTTATGGTTCAAAAATTATTCTGCACTTCATTTCTTTGAAATTATTTTCTTTTTTAATTCCATCAAAAACCAGATTGAATAATGAATCAACGCTTTCAACTGGTTTTGTTTTATCATCAGGTGCACCTTTCATCAGCCATCGGACAACGATGAATTCAATTGTGCCGAGTATTGCTGAGCGGACAAAATGCGGATCGATTTCTTTTTTAAACTCTCCTGATTCAATTCCCTCCTCAATTGTTTTAATTATAATCTGATAATACTCCCGCAGATAATTATAAATCTCGGTTTCCATGAATTTTCTGTTCGTTTTGAGAATCATTAGTGAAATTGCTGCAAATTCCGCATTGTCCTGATAATAAGACAGTAAATGGTAAATTATTCCCCGGAGTTTATTGGCTGCGCCCTTGATGTACAGAAGGTGGTCGTCGAGAATGTTTTTGCTGTTTTCAATATTTTCCCCTGGTATTGAAAACAGCAGTTCCTCTTTTGAAGTAAAATATTCATATATTGTGGCATCGGAAACTCCTGCCTGTTTTGCAACATCTGAGATTGTTGTATTTTGAAAATCTTTTTTGGAGAAAACATCCTCAGCTGCTTTAATTATCTGCTCTCTTCTGCTTTCTTTTTTTGTTTTGATTTTCATTTTATAAATTCCTGTAATTTTTTCAAATATTTAACATTGAGCCAATCTTGAAGCATCATAAAGTTTGATGATCTTATATGCTTATAATGATATTCTGTCTATAATTTTTTATATACACTATAGAAAAATGTATGAAATAAATCTATATGCATGATTATTTTGCATAAAATAATCAAATAGTATGAAAAAATGCATATTTTTATATATTTTATTCAAAAATATCTTGTATTTTGTATTGACAATAAAAAAATCATCAATATATTTATTTAAATCATTTATTCCTGCAAAATTTATTAAAAAACTGATTCAATATTCTATATTGTGAAGATTAAAATAAAATAAATAAAAGAGAAAGTATATGAATGATAAAGATGTAGTAATAGTATCAGGCTGCAGAACACCAATCGGCAGTTTTGGCCAGTCTTTAAAGGATGTAAGGGCATTCGAGCTTGGAGCCCTTGTAATGAAGGAAGCAATCAGCAGGGCAGGAATAAATGCAGATATGCTTGATGATGTAATATTCGGGGACTGCATACAGTGCTGCGATGAAGCCAATACCGCACGCACAGCTGCCCTGAAAGCAGGAATACCTGTAGAAGTTCCTGCAGTAACGATTCAGCGCCAGTGCGCATCCGGCATGCAGGCAACCATTTTCGGTACGCAGCAGATTATATCAGGAGATTCACAGATTGTGCTTGTGGGTGGTGCTGAATCCATGAGCAATGCGCCTTATGTTCTTAAAAAAGCCCGCTGGGGAGCAAGGCTCACTCATTCTGAAATGACAGATGCAATGTGGGACCTTCTTCATTCAGGAAGCAATCTGCTTGGTGATGGATATATCATGGGAGTTACAGCAGAGAATCTGGCTGAAAAATATAATATCACAAGACAGGAACAGGATCAGCTTGCTTTTGAAAGCCATACCAAGGCAATAGCAGCTATTGATTCTGGCAGATTTAATGACGAAATTATTCCTGTGCCTGTACCTCAAAGAAAAGGCGAACCTAAAATGTTCACCACAGACGAGCATCCAAGAAGAGACGTGACACTTGAAAGCCTGTCACTCCTGAAGCCTGGTTTTAAAAAAACAGGCACAGTTACAGCCGGGAATGCATCCGGCTTAAATGATGGAGCAGCAGCTATGATTATAATGACTGCAGGAAAAGCAAAAGAACTTGGATTGAAACCCCTTGCAAGAATTGCAGCAAATGCACTTGCAGGTGTTGAACCTCATTTGATGGGATACGGACCTGTTCCGGCTGTTCAGAAACTGTTGAAGAAAACCGGAAAGAACCTCAATGACATTGATCTGTTTGAATGCAATGAAGCTTTTGCAGCACAGTATATAGCATGCGAAAAGAGTCTTGGTCTTGACCGCAAAAAAGTAAATGTAAACGGGTCCGGTATAGCACTTGGACATCCTGTTGGCTGCACAGGAGCAAGGCTTATAGTGTCTCTTATGAATGAATTGAAGAAAAGAAATTTAAAACAGGGAATTGCAACTCTGTGCGTTGGCGGCGGAATGGGCGCTGCAGTATTGATTGAAAATATATAAATTCAGTTGTAGAGGTGCTTCCCATGCATAAAACCGCAAGTGCAGTGAAAAGAATAAGATTTGTAACAGCAACTTCAATTTTTGACGGACACGATGCTGCAATAAATATTATCAGAAGAATTTTACTGCAAGAGGGAGCAGAGGTGATTCATCTCGGCCATAACCGCTCTGTCAGGGAAATAGTATTTACTGCAATACAGGAGGGTGTACATGGCATTGCAGTAAGCTCGTATCAGGGCGGGCACATGGAATATTTCAAATACATGAAGGATCTTCTTGATGAGAATGCTGTAGGTTTTATAAAAATCTTCGGAGGCGGCGGTGGTGTAATCGTTCCCGGGGAAATCAAAGAGCTCGAAGAATATGGAATCACCAAGATATATTCGCCTGAAGACGGCCAGCGCCTGGGTCTGGTTGGTATAATTCAGGATATGATTGAAAAAACCCGTCAGGTTGTTTATCCTGCACTGCAGGAAAACTGGAAAGAAAAAGTCAAGTTGCATAACAGCTTGGTGGTATCCCAGCTCATAGGACTTGCGGAAATGGATTATCTGGATAAAAAGCAGATCTATGCAACTATAGGAAAGGTGATTCAGGCCATGTCCGAAAATACGCCAGTTATCGGCATCACAGGCACTGGCGGTTCCGGTAAAAGCTCTCTCGAAGACGAATTTATCAGACGGTTTCTAAACTTTTATCCGGACAAACGGATTGCGATCCTTGCGATTGATCCTACCAGGAAGAAAACAGGCGGCGCGCTTCTCGGCGACCGTATCCGCATGAACTTCATTGATCCGGATCGTGTATACATGCGTTCACTTGCCACGCGTGAATCAAAGAGGGAGCTTGGTATAGCCATAAAAGATTCAATTGCAATACTGCGCGCATCAGGTTATGATTTGATAATAATTGAAACTCCAGGCATTGGCCAGGGCGATACAACCATAACCGGATTTTGTGATTTTTCAGTATATGTGATGACATCTGAATACGGTGCGCCGTCGCAGCTTGAAAAAATTGACATGATAGATTTTGCTGATTGCATAATACTCAATAAGTTTGATCACAAGAACTCGCTCGACGCGCTTCGCGATATACGAAAACAATACAGAAGGAACAGGGCAAATTTCGATGGTTCCGATAACGATCTGCCGGTTCTGGGAACTGTTGCAAACAATTTTATGGATCCGGGTTTGAATTATTTTTTTTATAAAATACTCACGCTAATGAAAGAGAAAAAACTTATTGATTGGGATGTGCCGGAAATACAGAAATATTCGATTAATGAGGCATCGATGTCCGCCATACTCCCTACAGAGCGCAATAATTATCTCTGGGAAATATCTAACACAATTGAATCCTATCATAAAAAAACTGAAGAAACAGTTAATCTTATAAAAAAGATTGATGCGCTGAAAATTATTGAAAATGAAATTGATGATCCTGAGATAAAGAAAAAAATTGAGATCTCTGAATCTTCAATCGATGCTGATATTTCTTCAATGATAAAAGAATACGAAGACATAAAAAATAAATATTTACAGAACACAATGATAACTAAATCCCGCAGCAGCGAGATCGTAACAGAGCTCACAACCGAATCGCTTTCCGGACTTAAAATTCCAAAAATAGCCCTGCCGGGTTACGAATGCCTTGCTGATACAGTGAAGTGGTTACGCAAAGAAAATCTTCCGGGATTTTTCCCTTATGCGGCAGGCGTTTTTCCATTCAGGCGCGAAGGTGAAGATCCCAAGCGTCAGTTTGCAGGCGAAGGAACTCCGGAACGCACAAACCGCCGCTTTCATTTTCTCACAAAGGATGATGAAGCTAAGAGGTTATCAACTGCTTTTGATTCCATAACACTTTACGGAGAGGATCCGGGCACGGATCCGGATATTTACGGGAAAATCGGAGAGAGCGGCGTGAGCATCTGCACTCTTGATGATATGAAAAAACTGTATTCCGGATTCGATCTGTGCGCTCTGAAAACAAGCGTATCAATGACAATCAACGGTCCTGCTCCTATCATGCTTGCCTTTTTCATGAACACGGCCATTGACCAGAAAATTGATGCATTCACAGACGAAAACAGACGCAGGCCGAACGAGGTTGAACTGGCACAGATTCGTAAAACTGTTTTCGAAACAGTCCGCGGCACAGTACAGGCTGATATTTTAAAGGAAGACCAGGGGCAGAATACCTGCATTTTTTCAATTGGGTTCGCTCTAAGGATGATGGGCGACATCCAGGAATTTTTTATCAGCAACAATGTCCGTAATTTTTATTCTGTTTCAATCAGCGGATACCATATTGCCGAAGCAGGCGCAAGCCCTGTTACCCAGCTTGCTCTTACTCTTTCGAATGCTTTCACCTACGTTGAATATTACCTGAGCCGCGGAATGAAAATAAACGATTTCGCTCCGAACCTGTCTTTCTTCTTTTCAAGCGGAATGGATCCTGAATACAGCGTTCTCATCCGTGTTGCACGCCGCATCTGGGCAATTGCCATGAAGTACAAGTACGGCGCGAATGAACAGAGCCAGCGCCTGAAGTGTCACATTCAGACATCCGGAAGATCGCTCCATGCACAGGAGATGCAGTTTAACGACATCCGCACCACTTTGCAGGCTCTCTATGCGCTCAACGACAACTGCAACTCGCTGCATACAAATTCATACGATGAGGCTGTAACCACACCTACAGAGGAATCAGTGCGCAGGGCCATGGCAATCCAGTACATCATCAGCAAAGAATACGGTATTTTTAAAAATCAGAATGTATTGCAGGGAAGTTTCATATTCGGCCAGCTTACAGACATGATGGAAAAATCTGTGCTTGAGCAATTTGAGGCAATCAGCAAGCGCGGCGGGGTTCTCGGGGCAATGGAGACTTATTATCAGCGAAGCCGCATACAGGACGAATCTCTCTATTACGAACACAAAAAGCATACAGGCGAATACCCCATCATTGGAGTAAATACTTTTCTTAATCCGGAAGTCGGGAAGGATGATTATATTAAACCAGAAGTTCTGCTTTCGCGCGCCACTCCGGAAGAAAAAATGTCACAGATCAGTAATTTGAAATCATTCCAGGAAAAAAACCGGGATGCTGCAGCAAAAGCTTTAAACGAATTAAGGGATGCTGTTATTCACGGGAAAAACATATTTGCGGAACTCATGAATACTACCCGTTACGCGAGTATGGGGCAGATTACAAAGGTGCTGTACGAGGTCGGAGGAAAATACAGAAGAAACATGTAAGAATATTAATTTACTGAGAGTAAACAATATTCCCTTTTTTCAATGTGTATTTCGGATCTTCTGCAGAAAAAAACCAAAATATGAAACCAAGACCTCAATATATTTCGATTTAGAAAATCACTCGAGGTCCGGAATTTTTATTTTTTTAATTTATTAAATATCTTGACTTCTTTAATAAATTTAATTAGATTAAGAAATTATGGGAATTGTTTTTTTGATTTTTTAGACGGTTCAATCCTTGATTAAATCTGCAGGCATTAAAAAAAATCAAGAATTATAGTTGCTAACAGCTTCCTGCAACATCCAATAAATTCTATTGGAATCGGGCAGTTTTAAAACTTTTTGCTTTCATATAAAAAATTCCTAAAAAGAAAAAAAGAAAATTTCTGGTTAAGGGGGCTTTTTTTTGAAAAAATTATTATCGAACTTATCAATTAAACAGAAAATTTTCTTTCAGTCATTGTTCTCGTTTTTATTCCTAATACTCCTTGGATCCTTTGCCACAATTGGTCTTCAATCTCAAAAAAAGACTATTAATGATATTGTTTCAATCCGATATTCCTTAACCCTTGAATGTGCGGCAATAATAGATAATCTGACATCTGTTCATGCCAATATTTATAAGGGATTCATGCTGACGCGTGCAGATTACGATAAACAGACAGTTGCAGATTTATTTAAAGAGCAATGGCCTGTTCTTGATAAAACTATAGAAAAGATAAAATCAATTATCGATTCAAAAAAATTAACAGAAGAGGAAAATGCATTATTTGCTGAATCATTAAAAAATGCTATCGAATACAGAAGTAAAGCAGTTGATTCAGTATCCACAGCTGAGTATGATATCAACACCGGCACTATAATGCTGGGAATGTGCGATGATCAGTTTAAGGAATTAAAGCAGAATCTGAACAACTTTAAAAACATGCAGGCAAATGTCAGCATGACAAAATTAAAAAAAACAGAAAGTGATTTTACTTTTTTTACTTCATTTACTTTGATTATTTTTATAGCAGCCTTATTGTTATCAGTTTTAATCAGTATAATAAATTCAATATTTATATTAACCCCTTTAAATAAAACGATAAACGCAATGAAAAATATTGCTGAAGGAGATGGTGATCTTACGTTAAGGCTGGATGCTGATTCAAAGGATGAATTAGGCCAATTGTCATCATATTTTAATAAATTTGTTTTAAAAATAATGAATATTATTGTTGAAGTCAAAAAAACAAGTGAAAACCTCATTGGTGTTTCCCAGCAGCTTAATGAAACTTCACTTTTGCTCAGCCAGGATGCTGGAAATCAAGCGGCAAATGTTGAAGAGATAACTGCCTCATTGGAGGAGGTAGGAGCAGGCATAGCAAGTAATTCTCAAAACTCCAGAGATACCGATAAAATAGCTTCTGAACTTTCAACAGAGTCTGAGAATGGAGGCAGAGCTGTAAATGAAACTGTTGAAGCTATGAGGCAGATCGCTCACAGGATTAATGTTATTGAGGATATTGCTTATCAGACAAACCTTCTTGCATTAAACGCAGCAATTGAAGCAGCAAGAGCAGGGGATCACGGCAAAGGTTTCGCTGTTGTAGCAGGTGAAGTAAGAAAGCTTGCAGAAAAGAGCCAGACAGCAGCTCAGGAGATAAGTTTAGTTGCAGTTAATGGACTTTCTATTGCTGAAAATACAGGAAAACTTTTTTTCAATATTGTACCTAAAATAAAAACCACTGCCGAACTTATTGAAAACATATCAATAGCTACAGAAGAGCAGAACATAGGAGTATCACAGATATATACCGGGATGAATCAGCTGGGTGAAATAACTCAGAAAAACGCTGCAGCTTCAGAGATGATTGCATCAACATCAACTGTTATTTATCAAAATCTGACTGATCTTTATAAAATTATTCAATCATTTAATGTTGATGAAAATGAAAATGAGAAAACTTTGGTTTCATATAAAGAGTAAGTCTTATTTATCCAAAATAAGAAATTTCTTTGATAAAAATTAGCCTTATTTAAAAAAGCATAATATATAAAAAATCTTAGTTGTTTTTTTTAATCTGGGATTATAAAATTAAATTAATAAATGGAGTGTCGAATGAAAACAGTTACAACCAAAAAAATTGTATCAATTGCGGTCATGTTATTTCTAACATGTGTGCTTTTTGCAGCAACAAAACAGGATGCATTGAATACAGCTGAACGCGGAAAAGCATTTTTAATAGCTAACGGCAAAGATAAATTTATTGCCGAAACAAATAAGACTAACGGGATGTTTGTTAAAGGTGATCTCTATATTTATTCACTGGATATGAATGGAATTTGTCTATCTCATCCAATGCTTCCAAGCTTTAGAGGAAAATCTTTTATTAATCTTAAGGATGCTGACGGCAAGTATTTTGTAAAAGAAGCTATAACCATATTGAAAAATCAGGATTCCTGCTGGTTGTCATACAAATGGAATAATCCGGTTACCAAGAAAGTAGGTCTGAAGCATTCTTATTTTGTGAAATCTAACGGTGTAATAATCAGCGCAGGAATCTGGGATTGATTAAAAACAAGGTGTGGCCTATAAAAAATATTTATAGTAAAGATTATGTATATTAGGCCTGTTCAGGATTTCTACTGTAAATCCTGTATCAGGTAATCACTTTTTTTATTTTTATTCAAGATTTATATGTTATTTAAACAGCAGGTTTTTTCAAATACACCTGCTGTTTTTTTTAGAGTTATTATATTAATTAACCACATGTCTTCCGAGCCAAATTAAATATAAAAAATTTTCTGTCTTTTTATTTTCTGTCTATCTATCGAAGATTTCTAAGAAGAGTAAACAATATTTCCGTTTTTTAATGTGTATTCCACAGAACCGTACAATTCAGAATTTATGAAAGGCGTATTTTTGCATTTAGAAAGAAGAAAATTTTCAGTAATAATAACTTTTTTATCCGGGTTGATTATGGAAATATCAGCGAGCGCGCCTGGTTTCAATTCCCCGCTCTGCAGTTTAAGAATCTGCGCTGGTATAGAAGTCACTTTTTTGAATGCATCAATATAGCTGAATCCGTTTTCCATCACAAGCTTTGTGATAATAAGAGGCACTGCTGTTTCAAGGCCGATTATTCCAAATGGGGCATATGCAAGTTCCTGCATTTTTTCATTCATGGAATGAGGAGCGTGATCAGTTGCTATAGCGTCAATTGTTCCGTCTTTCAGCCCTTCAATTATTGCAAGCCTGTCTTTTTCGGAGCGAAGCGGAGGTTTCATCTTAGCCATGGCCAGATGTTTTGCAACTGCATCATCAGTGAGTGAAAAATAATGAGGTGCGGTTTCGCAGGTAACTTTTATTCCGTCCTTTTTTGCTCTTCTGATTATTTGTACAGCGCCTCTTGTTGATACATGACATATGTGAAGTCTGCCTCCGGTCAGTTGCGACAGCAGAACATCCCTTGCAATCATAACTTCTTCAGATTCGTTAGGAATTCCTTTAAGACCAAGCATTGTTGAATTTATGCCTTCATTCATAATGCCTTCGTCAGTAAGAAGAAGGTCTTCGGCATGAACGAGAAGCGGAACATCGAACATGCGGGAATATTCAAGAGCGCGTCTCATAAGAATTGAGCTTGATACAGGCTTGCCGTCATCTGAAAAAGCCACTGCTCCTCCCTTGATGAGCTCACCCATCTCGGAAATTTCCTCGCCTTTAAGCCCTTTGGAAATTGTTGCTACAGGAAGTACATTGATCGGTCCGTTTTCCGCCTCAAGTTTGATGAAGCGTACAAGCGCCTGATTGTCTATCACCGGATTAGTATTTGGCATGGTGCATACGGATGTAAATCCGCTTTTAGCAGCAACCATTGATCCGCCGATTATTGTTTCTATATCCTCCCGTCCGGGCTCTCTGAAATGAACATGCATGTCTATGAGGCCGGGAAGGACAAGGCATCCTTTTGCGTCAATTACGCCTGTGCCGTCCGGAACCCTGATATCTTTTGTTATCTGAATTATTCTGTCATCCTCAATCAGAATATCAAGTATGCTGTCGGTATTTGATGCAGGATCTATTACTCTTCCGTTTTTGATAATTATTTTCATTTATTATTCCCTGATGTCCTCAAGTGGAGCTCCTCCTGCAAGAAGGTAGAATATTGCCATCCTTACAGCAACTCCGTTTGTAACCTGTTCGTTTATAATTGCATTCGGTGAATCTGCCACAGAATTGTCTATTTCAATTCCCCTGTTTATGGGGCCTGGATGCATTACTATAATATCTTTTCTGCACCTGCTTAATCTTTCTTCTGTAAGGGCATAATTCTGATGATACTCGCGCAGTGATGGAAAGTGTGAACCTTCCTGGCGCTCTTTTTGAATTCTCAATAAATTTATTACATCAAGCCCGGGGAGAATGTCATCAAGGTTGTATGATATTTCAACTCCGTATGCCTTGAATTCATCCGGCACAAGTGTAGGTGGACCGCAGAGTATAACTTTAGCGCCGAGCTTTTTAAAAATTTCAATATCTGACCGCGCAACTCTTGAATGCTTAATGTCGCCGACAATACCGATTCTCATTCCATTCAGATTTGAGCCGCGTTTTTCCATTATTGAAAATGTATCAAGAAGAGCCTGAGTGGGATGCGCGTGGAAACCGTCTCCTGCATTTATAACAGATGCTTTTATGTTCTTTGAGAGGAAGTGCGGTGCAAGTGAAGCGCCGTGCCTTATTACAATGTAATCTGCTTTCATTGCTTCCATTGTGTGAACAGTATCAATAAGCGATTCACCCTTGACAACGCTTGATTGCGCTACTGTGACATTTATTAAATCAGCAGACAGCCTTTTGGCAGCGAGTTCAAAGCTGATTCTGGTTCTTGTGGATGGTTCGTAAAAAAGCGTGCATACAGTTTTTCCGCGGAGTATCGGGACGCTTTTAACTGATCTGGTGAAAACTTCTTTAAAATAACCGGCTGAAGAACAGATTAAATTAATCTCTTCAACGGAAAGGGAATTGATGTCGAGAAGGTCTTTATTTTTTAATGAATTCATACTGAAAAATATAGTTTTATTATAAGATCAATTTTGTCAAATTAATTCGTTTTATTAAAATAAAAAAGTGAAAAATAGAGGAGGTCATAAAACCAGAGCATGTCCAAAATATCTTGACAATTTTTTTATAAACCCGATTTGTAACAGTATAGATAGATATTTACCGGTGTTTGATTTTTTTAAAAATATGCAGATAAAATCTCAAATGACAGTAAAAAGCCCGGTTTTTTTTTGACAACCGGAAATTGCCGGTAAACATGCAAATATCAGCAAATGTTTTTATTGATTCTGAAAAAATAACAGATTTCCGTAATTACACCGGGTAAAGCCGAAGTAATTGCTGGAATGATAAATGACAGGTGTGGTAAAATGCAGAAAAAAATTCTTGAACTGATTTACAATATCTCCCTTAAAAAAGGAAAACAGCTGCTGATATTCATGGCAGTAATAACCCTGATTCTCGGCTTTTTCATAGTTGGAGGACTTTTTATACCCGGACTTCCTGTACTGAAAATTTCTTCATCAAGAGCAGATCTGATTTCCAAAACCCACCCTGACCAGGCAAGATATCTGAAATATATGGAAGAATTCGGCGCAGCGGATAATCTAATTGTTGTTCTTGAAGGTGATCCTGATGATTTAAAAAGCATAGCTGATGATACTGCTGAGGAAATACTGAAACAGAAAAAATGGGTAAAGTCTGTATTTTATAAAATTGATACATTATCTCTGATAAAAAATGCTCCTCTTTTTATTCCTGCTGATAAACTTAAAGAAGGCATTGATGTAGTTAAAAAAAATTCAGCTGAAATTAACGGGATCAGCAGAATCAATAATTTAAATTCATTGCTCGGCATGGTGAAAAATGCGGCAAATAACCCTGCATTCGCAACAAGACCGGATCTTGCACCAGGATTAATTTCAGCCATGGATTCATTTATAGGCGAGTGGCAGCAGTGGATTAAAAATCCCAAAAAGAATAAAATTGATCTTGCTGATAAAATAATTCCCAAGGGAAACGAAATGGGAATGCTTGTAAAAAGCGAAGGATATCTTTTTTCAAAGGATTTCAAACTGCTGTTTATGTTTGTACAGCCTCAGTCATCCAATGACGACATGAGCTATTTAAAGCCTTTTGTGGGTGATATTAAAAAAACAGTTGATTCTGTGCTTGAGAAAAATCCGGAACTAAAAGGAAAGGTTAAGGCTGCATATACAGGAATGCCTGCACACACTTTATCCGAAACTGAAACGCTTTATAAAGATGTTGCATTCGACGGAAGCCTTGCAATAATATTTGTTGCAATAGTATTGCTGATTGGTTTCCGCTCTTTCAGGAAAATGATAATTGCTGTAATTCCTATTTTATCAGGACTCATAATTACACTTGGGGTAATCACGCTTACTGTAGGAAGATTGAACCTTATCAGCTCTGCCATGATTGCAGTTCTTTTCGGCATCGGCATAGACTTTGGAATTTATCTCATTCAGAGAACAGAGGAGGAGCTGGGTAACGGGCTCACTCTGGATCAGGCTGCATACAGATCAGTTGTTGAAACGAGCCAGTCAATTGTAACAGGAGGTTTTACTACAGGTCTTGCGTTTTTTGCAATAGGCTTTTCAAGCTTTGTCGGATTCTCAGAGCTGGGCATAACAGCTGGTATGGGTATTATGATTATGCTTATGACAACTTTCATGTTTCTTCCTGCTCTGATAATTCATGTAGGTGTTGAACCGAAAAAATATGATGTTCAGGGAATCATGACAGCAGCAAAAACAATTCACAGAAAAAAGCCTCTTATTGCATTCGGTGTTGTTACTATTCTGCTTACATTATTCAGCATATTCTGTTCCTTTAATATTAAAATGGATTACAACGCACTTAAACTTCTGCCGAGAAATACTGAATCAACCATATATCAGGAAAGAATGGAGGAGACCAGTGATTATAAAATGTCTTCTGCAGCTGTAACAGCAAAAAGCCTTGATGAACTTACAAAAATGACAGCGCAGATTAAAAAACTTTCAACAGTAAGCAGAGTTGATTCTCTTGCAGAACTGATCCCTGATAATCAGGCTGAAAAAATAAAAATTATGCAGCAGTACAGGGAAATATTAGGAGGAATAAATTTAACTTACATTCCATCAAATTTATCTGCTGCAGAGTATTCCATTGTAATTAAAGGCCTTATAGAATTTTTTGAAAATTACCAGGAAAAGGCATTTGCCGGCGGAATGAAAGATATAGAGGACCAGCTTGATAAATTATTAATAACACTGAATGCGTTAAATGAGGAATTCACAGGTGATAAGACTTCCAATGCGGTTGCGAGAACCAATGATTTTGACAAAACGCTTTTTTCCCGGATAAAAATGTTCAATATGCTGATACAGGCATGGCTTAATCCTGAACCTATGTCTGAAAAAAATCTATCTGAAACTTTTGTGAACAGATTTAAAAGTTCCAAAGGAACATATGTTGCATACGTTTTTCCTAATGGTCAAATCTGGGATGTGGATTTTCTTGATAAATTTGTCAGCCAGGTAAAAAACATAACTCCTGAGGTAACCGGATTCCCCGTAACTCACAGGGTTTATTCCAGGCAGGCTGCATCAGCTATTTTTGAATCAATAATCTATTCATTTATTATGGTTGTACTGCTGCTATGGATTGAGTTCAGGAGTTTCAAAACAGTTGCAATTGCATTTATACCTCTTGCTTTGGGCATAGTCTGGATGCAGAGCGTTATATATATTATAGGCATGCCATATAATCTTGCCAACATTGCAGGGCTTCCGCTTCTTTTCGGGCTCGGGGTTGTTTATGGTGTGCGGATAGTTCACCGCTGGCTTGAGAATCCGAAAGAAACTGCTTTCATTGCAACAAAGACAACAGGCAAAGGAGTATTTTTTGCTGCATCAGCAACTCTTATTGCTCTGTTCAGCATAATATTTGCAAGGCATTACGGCATGTCTTCTTTCGGAGTAGTGCTTTTTATCGGGTTGGCTTTTTGTCTCGTTGCAGCGCTTTTTGTGTTGCCTGTAATTATAGATTTATTATATTTAGATAAGGATAAAAAGAAATAAATTTCCCCCAGTCCCCCTCAGGGGGATTTAGGGGGTTTAACTTTATTCTATTGCATAAAGCAGAATGTATAAACAAAAAGAAGTAATTTGAGGAGAAAATAATGCTTAAAAAAATAGTCTTATCGCTGATATTAACAGCTTCAATCGGTATATTCAGCAGTACAAACGCTGCAGAAATAATTCACGTTGCAATATTTGCGCCTGATATGCCTTTTACCCAGGCTGAAGGTGAAAATTATATCGGGCAATTCATTACTATTCTTGCAAATTCAGTTGGCATGAAACCTGAATATTTCAAAGGAAGATATTTCAATGAAGGAAATGATGCGAAGAATTTCATATCGCAAAATAAAAATGTTTTCGTAATGGGTTCGCTCAGTTTTTTTCTTCCGAACAGGAACTGGCTTAAACTTGTTCCGGTTGCTTCTATAGATTATGCTGGTAGCGACATGGAAAAATATTATCTTACAGTTCAGAAAGGGAAATATAAATCAATGGCGGACCTTAAAGGAAAAACTGTTGCTGGAAATGTTTTCAAAGAGGACAGCAGGTTTATTAATAAATTTATTTTTAACAGCAGGATTGATGCTTATTCATATTTTAAAACAAGCTTTACAACTTCAGTTCGCGCATCTGTCAGAAATCTGCAGAAAGGAAAACTTGATGCTATTCTTCTTAACCACAGGGATTATGTTAAATTCAAAAGCAGAAAAGATTTCGAAAGCCTTGAAATTATTTATACATCAGAAAGCATCCCTGCACTTGGATTGATGATGAACGATTCTCCATACAACAGAAGCATGAAAGATAAGTTCCTGAATGCAGTTATTAAAATGAATACCATGCAGGAAGCGCAGACCATGTTCAATGCCAACGGCATGGACGGATTCAGAAAAATAAATACCGGGTTAATCGACAATGCAATTTCGAAATTTGACAGCGGTAATTAGTTTACTGATTTTATTTACGCTTTTTTCATGCACTACGGCGTCTGTTAAAAATAAAAGTGACTGTCCTGAGAAAACAGTCACAGTTGAAAAAGGCAGTACAAAAAAAAATGCTGAAAACGCATCTAAGATCCCCTATAATGCAAGCAGGGAAGATAAATTAAAGGCGTTTGAAACTGCAGACTGTGCGCACAAAAAAGATGCAGAGGATAAAGAAATAGCCCTGATTCTTGCAAGAGCTTCATTTATGCTTGCTGATATTGAAACCAAAAATTCACTGATTGAAAAATTTGCTGTAATCGGCAGGGATGCTCTTGAGTCTCTGAACATGGCAATGGACAGTCCGCGAGCAAGTTACTTCTACGCAACAAATCTCGGTCTTATTGTAAGGATTCAGGGACTTTTTGGAATAAAAAAGATCCCTGTAATTATCAGTACTTTGAATAATGCGTTGAAAGATCCTTCAATAGATCAGGGAGGCCCTCTGCGTTCACTCGGGATGCTCTATTTAAAAACTCCTCAAAGTCTTGGCGGTGATGTTGACAAGGCAATTGATCTTCTTGAAAAGGCTGCCAAAACATATCCTGATCATCCGCAGAATCATTATTTTTACGCAGAGGCTCTGATCGAAGACGGCGATGAGGATGGAGCTAAACGCGAACTCGAGCAGGCAAGAAAGCTTCTGTCTGTTCAGAAGTGGGGTTCCGATTATGTTAAAATCTGGCAGACCGACATTGAAAAAATAGAAAAAAAATTAAAATGAACAATTCCGGTTTTAAGGAAAAATACGGCCCCTGGGCTTTGATAACCGGCAGCGCTATGGGATTGGGCGCCGAGTTCGCAAGGCAGTGCGCACAAAGAGGATTGAACTGCCTGCTTGTTGATAAAGCAGGCAGGGAACTTGAAAAAACTGCAAAAAAAATCCGTACTGATTTCAAAGTTTCTGTTGAAACTCTCCTTCTTGATATATCAAAAAAAGATTTTCTGAAAATTATAATAAAAAAAACTTCCAGGCTCGACATAGGCCTTGTAGTAAACAATGCAGGGCTATCACCTGTGGGTTCGTTCCTCTCATTTGATCCGGCATTTCTTGAAAACCAGCTTGATGTCAATGTCAGGGCGCCTCTTGTATTATCACGTTATTTTATTCCGCTACTGCAGAAAAGAAAAAGAGGGGGGCTGATATTTGTCTCTTCCGGCTCTGCAAATGCCGGGGTTCCCTACTCGGCAAATTACGCAGGAACAAAAGCCTGGAATCTTATATTCGCAGAAAGCCTCTGGTATGAATTAAAAAAATCCGGAATAGATGTAATTGCCTTGATGCCCGGGCCAACTGAATCACCGGGCTGGTACGCCAATCTGCCGGAACATGATGCACCACTTAAACCCATGAGCGTTGAAAAAACAATAAGAGAAACTCTTGATACTATCGGTAAAAAACCGAGCCTGTCAGCCGGACTTGTAAATAAAATCGGGACTGTTTTTATGAGACTTGCTCCTCGGGCTTTCGGAATTAAAATTGTCGCTAAAACAATGGAAAAAACTTTTAAGAAAAAGATTGGAATAAAATAAAACACATCTCGATATTTTGAAAAGGTTCACCACAAATACAATTGATTCATCAAACTGTTTTTTTACATTAATTGATTAGCCTGAATACTGATAATATGTTATTTATAATATCATGGCTTACATAAAGTGAATGTTTTTTAATTGACACAATCTTTTTAGGATGAGATATGATTTGTTATTAATTTATAAAGATATAACATAGGTGAAATAATGCAATCAATTATTACTAATGGGCATTTATTGGATTCACATACTATTAAACTTGATGAATCGATTCCTTTATTAACTGGATCGATTAAAGTTGTCATTGAAATTCCCGATCAATATCTGACAGAATTGAAATATGGTATGGCAAAAGGCTCAGTAGAAATAATGCCTGGTTTTGATGATCCATTGGAAGAGTTGCAGGAGTATCAATAATGCAATATCTGGCCGACACCAATGTTTTTCTATGGTATATAAAGGCAATAATAAACTTCCGGAAAATATTCGTAACCAAATTGAATCAAACAAAAAAGAATTGTGTTTGAGTATGGCATCTATCTGGGAACTTGGACTTAAAAATGCCAAAGGTCTTTTACATCTTGAAGGTGAATTTTCTGTTTTCTTGCAAAACTACATTTATAAAACCGGCATAAAAATCATTCCTATTACTATTGAACATATAGAGATATCAGTAGCACTTCCTTTTCATCACCGAGATCCATTTGACAGATTGATTTTTGCTCAGTCAAAAGCTGAAAAAATTGAATTCCTTTTTACTGATGATATTTTTTACAAGTATAGGATTTAATTGCATCAAGTTAATATATAAATAAATTAATTTTTTCAGGAGTTTGTTATGAAAAAGATATTTTTTATCTGCACCGCAGCATTATTCTCACTTATGCTTTTTACATCACATTCAATTTCACAGGAAACTTGTGATAAGATGAAAAGTTATAAAAATATTCAGCTGAGAATTCTTTTTTCAAGAGTATCCGGATGTTATTTTAAGATTGACCAGGAATATTATCTTCTGAAAGCCAATAAGAACAGGAACCGTTCATATTCTTTTTTCCCGGATGGAAGAATTATGGCATTCATTGGAACAAATGATTATGAATATATGTCTAAATCAACAGGATCACGGTCGTTTCATCTTCTGCCTTTTAAAAATAAAACAGTACCTTCATACGAACCTCCAACAGGTGATGAAATTAATGTTCTCCTTCCGTCCAGTCATAAAGCAGTTTTTTCCGCTGAGAAAGGCGATATTGTTTCAATAGAAGGTTTCAATGTGGCGCTTCAGCCCATTGAGCATTTTGATAAAATGGTAATAAAAGGCGGTGGAGTTGATATTAAACCTGATAATGGAAATATCGTAATAGATTACGGCTGGAGAACCGGTGGAATGAGCATTTCTCTGCTTTATATGTCTTCTGTGATTAAAGACAGTTTCGGCAATGCATGTCAGGTTAAAAACAGCGAGCTTTATATGGTTGATCCGAAAGACAGCGATGAGGTTATTTTTAAAATTAAAAATAACACGGAACTGGCTGGTTTTTTGAAAAAAAGATGTCCGGCTATAAAATTGGAAATGAAATAAAAAAACATTAAACTTTTGTTTTATTCAGTTTTTAATATTATTGAACTATAGATTTTTAGTATCAATAATAAAAGAATAGGAATAAGGCAAAAAATATAGAATATTATTTTTGATTTTTTGACAATAGATGCTATAAGACTTATGGATAACCCTATTAAAAAGAATCCCCAGGACGCTATTTCTACAGCCAAGCCAAAGCCTGAATGGCCGTAGCGTTTTTCTAAAGGTAAAATTGATAATAAATAAAAAAAAGGAAAAGAAAAAAAATAACAACACAAAACTATAGCCAATGAAATAGCTAATGGAATAAAAGATAAATTATATCTTGAATCTTTATCGCTTATTTTTTTTCTAATCTCATCGAAATCATTTATGCTGTCAGCCATATAATCACCAATACGGGTTTTAATTAAATTCTATACTAAAACACTAATTACAATTAAGTGAAAAATAGGAAAGTCAATAATATATTTTATTTTGCATTTATAATATTATATAAAATGACAAACAAGCGTAAAAACTTTTTTTATTTACAAATAATCCTCCATTTTAATCAATGCATAAACTCCTTCTTCAGTTCTCCCCATTAGTTAAGGGGGAGTTTGCGGGGGTTGAAACTATTTTTTAATGATTGATATAAGGGCATATGAATAAAGAAATATCGCGCAGACGGACTCTTGCAATAATTTCCCATCCTGACGCAGGAAAAACTACTTTAACTGAAAAATTACTGCTGTACGGAGGCGCACTTGAACTTGCGGGTTCTGTAACTGCAAAGAAGAAACAGAGAGAAACATCATCTGACTGGATGGAGCTTGAGAAGAAGAGAGGCATTTCTATTTCTTCTACAGTTCTGCAGTTCGATTATCAGGGCTTCAGGCTGAATCTGCTCGATACGCCCGGTCACAAGGATTTCTCAGAGGATACATACCGCGTTTTAACTGCTGTAGACGGTGTTATCATGGTAATAGATGCAGGTAAAGGAATAGAGAGTCAGACTATCAAGCTCTTTGAAATATGCCGCAGGCGCGGTATTCCTATTTTTACTTTCATGAACAAGCTCGACCGTCCTGCATTATCGCCGATTGATTTGATTGATCAGCTTGAAAAGGTTCTGAAAATACACGCTTATCCTGTGAACTGGCCTCTTGAAAACGGTACCAATTTCAAAGGAGTATATGACAGACTTCATAAGCAGATGCACCTTTTCGAAAGGGTGCCTGGAGGAGCGTATAGGGCTCCTGAGACAGTTCATGAAATTTCTGATCCATTAGTAAAAAATATTCTAAGCGAAGCTGTATATAAAGAAATTGTTGAAGAGCTTGAAATGCTTGATGGAGCACAGGGCGGATTCGACAGGGAGGAGGTTTTAAAAGGCCGGACAACTCCTGTCTTTTTCGGAAGTGCTGCAAACAATTTCGGAGTTGAGCTTCTGCTGAACGGTTATATAGAATATTCTTCGAGTCCTGTTGCAAGACAAGCCAGAAGCGGACTCGTACCGCTAGACAGTTCCTATTTTTCCGGTTTCGTGTTCAAGGTTCAGACAAACATGAATCCTATGCACAGGGATAGAATGGTTTTTGTGCGTGTGTGTTCGGGAAAATTTGAGCGTGGTTTGAAAGTTTTTCATACGAGATCCGGTAAAGAGATTCGGCTTTCCAGTTCGCATAATGTTTTTGGACGCGACCGTGAGGTTGTGGACGAAGCTTTTCCCGGAGACATCCTCGGCTTTGTCACAAATACATCGTTCAGAATCGGTGATACTATCAGCTCAAACCAGGAAATTGTTTTTGATGAAATTCCCAGGTTTGCTCCTGAATGTTTTGCTTACCTGCATAATATCACAGCTTCAAGTTATAAATCATTCCGCAAGGGTCTTGATCATCTGCTGGCTGAGGATATTGTTCAGATCTTCCGCGTTGACGGGCATTCGCAGAATCTGCCGCTTCTCGGAGCAGTTGGTCCTTTGCAGTTCGAGGTCTTTCAGTACCGTTTGAAAGATGAGTACGGAGCTGAGTCAAGGCTTGAGATGATGTCGTGGGCAGCTCTCAGATGGCTTGATTCTTCTGTTGATGAAAATGAACTGAAAAAGTCCCTGCCATACGGCGCAACTATCGGATTTGATGAACTGAACCGGAGGGTTCTGCTTTTTCAGAACACCTGGTCAATGCAGAACTTCGCTGATAAAAATAAGTCGATTGTGCTTCTTGATTCGCAGAAAGAGTAGACTTCCCTCGGCTCCGCTCGGGGAGCGTGCTATGAAAAGGGGGATATTGAATTAATTATTTTCTTATTTCGATAGCCTGTTCTATTGAGTGCGGAAGGTCAATGTTAATAAAAAAGTCTTCAGGGTATACATAATCTTCTCCTGATTCATCAATTATGCGAAGAAAATGTGAAGCTGAGGCCTTTTCATCTTCAATAACTTTATATAATTTTCTTACTTCAAGTGATGCTTCATATCCTTCATTTTGAAGACAGATAACATATTTCATTTTATCACCATCTTTATAAAAAACTTTTTATTTTAAATTCTTTTTTGCCTATTCCATGGGCTTCATACCAATGAATTTCAGCTCTTACTATTTCTCCGGATTGAATTTTAACTTTAGCAATCCCTTTTAATTTCCTCCATCTGCCATTTCCATATATTTTTTTCAATCGCGCTATTTCTCTTATTGAGTTGCCTGCAGCAATTTGATCAATTTCACTGATTTCACTTATAATTTCAAAATACATATTTAAGAATAATATCATAATATTGTTCGGTCAAGTGAATTATTCGTATTAAATTAATTATTGAGGAAAATGAATAAAAAACCCCTCATCGTACAACAGTGAGGGGTTTGAGTAAGTCAATCTCCCCATTGGCAAGGGGGAGATGTTCGAAGAGCAGAGGTAATTATATATTCATTTTCCTCAATGCTTCAATTCTGTCCTCAATAGCGGGGTGCGTTGAAAAAAGGGAAATTGCTTTTTTCTTTCCGGATATTTTCATGGTTGCAAGCGACGGTGCTCTTTCATCTGCAGGCAGTTCAAGTGTGGTTTTGATTTTTTCAAGAGCAGCGATCATTCTATCCCTGCCTGATAGCTTTGCAGCTCCGGCATCGGCCTTGTATTCCCTGATCCTTGAAAAATATGATACAACAACTGATCCGAGAATTGAGAAAACTATATCAAGGGCAATAGTGGTGACAATTCTTACAATATATTCAAGCTTGTCGCTTACGAGTGTACTAACGCCATATGCGATAATTCTTGATAGGAACATTGAAAACGCGTTCACAACTCCTGCAATGAGAGTCATGGTAACCATGTCGCCGTTTGCTATGTGAGATACCTCGTGAGCAAGAACTCCTTCGAGCTCGTCGTTATTCATTTTGTTCAGCAAGCCTGTTGATACTGCTACAAGCGCGCGGTTTTTTGTAGGTCCGGTTGCAAAGGCGTTTACTTCCGGCGAATCATATATGCCTACTTTAGGCATTTTAAGACCTGCAGCTGTTGATATTTTTTTAACCATAAGCTGAATATCTAAAGCGCGGCCTAAAGGATTTCCTTCAATCAGCTGAACTTTCATCATCCATTTTGCAAGAATTCCTGAAAAAGCAAGAGAGATTAATGATCCGCCCATACCCCACGCAAGACAGAAAAATAATAGTGATGTAAGATTCAACCCGCGTCCTTCCATATAATGGCCAATGCCGAATATAGAAGTGATGATTGATATAGTAGTTATTATTAAAATATTTGTAATTATAAACAGGAATACTCTTTTTACCATTTTTAAATCCTCCAGATTTTTTAAAATTCAGTTACTTGTTAAATGATTAACCGGATTTTGTCAACGATTTACTAAATGATCAATTTTATTGATTTTTCCGGTTAATTGCACTTTTTGTTTATTTTTTAATTGATTAATTACTGGCGGATATTAATTTAAAAAAGGAATGAATAAAATTTTTAAGGGATTGATTTTGAATGCAGTGAATAAAAAAACTATTCTGCTCGTTGAAGATGAAGCAGTTACTTCAATTGTATCATCGAAAACACTTCAGAAATTTGGATATACTGTTATTGCTTCCAGAACAGGCGAGGAAGCTGTTGAGATCGCTTCAAATAATAAAAATATAAACCTTATTCTTATGGATATCGATCTTGGAAAAGGGATTGATGGAACAGAAGCTGCTGAAATAATCCTAAAAAGCTGTGATATCCCGGTAGTTTTTTTATCGAGCCACACTGAACCTGAAATTGTTGAAAAAACAGAAAAGATAACCTCATACGGATATGTAGTAAAAAATTCGAGCAATACAGTTCTCGATGCATCGATAAAGATGGCGTTTAAACTATTTGATGCGCATAAAAAATCTGAAATTGAACTGGCTGAACGAAAAGTGATTGGACATGCTTTGCGTGAAAGCGAGGTGCAGTACAGGTATATTGTTGAGCGTGTAAATGATACTATATGGCTGATGGATATGAATTTGAAAACGATCTGGGTATCTCCATCGGTTGTCAGGTCGCGGGGATTTACGCTCGAAGAACTGCAGAATATGACTTTAGATAAACATATGACACAGGAATCGCTTAATAAAGCGATGATTCTTTATGCGCAGAATCTTACTCCTGAAAGACTGGCAGATAAAAATGATACAATAAATATTAAATCAGAGTTCGAATATTACCGGAAGGACGGCTCTATTCTTCTTGGAGAAACGGAAGTTATTTTACAGAGGAATGAAGATGGAGCTCCGTATGGTTTTCTTTGTATCGGAACAGATATTACTGACCGCAAACAGGCAGAGGAAAAGCTGCATAATTCTGAAGAACAGTTCCGTATAATTCTGGAGGGAAGCGCACAGGGAATTTTATCAGTAGATATTGAAACTCATAAAGTGGTGTATTGTAATCCGGCTATTTGTAAAATGTTCGGATATACAAATGAAGAATTACTTCAGTTGAATTTGAAAGATCTTCATCCGGAGGATTCATTAGACAGGGCTTTTTCAGATTTCAATAAAAGGATAATCTCTGATACTCATACCAGTTCCGCTATACCATGTCTCCGCAAAGACGGCACGGTTTTCTTTGCTGATCTTACTGCAAGTAAAAGTAAAATAAATGGAAAAGACTGTCTCGTTGGATTCTTCATTGATATTACTAAGCGGATACAGGTGGAGGAGTCGCTTCGGCATAATGAAATTAAATATCAGCAGCTTTTTAATTATGCACCTACAGGCATATACGAAGTTGACTATGTATCAGGACGTTTTAAAAAAGTAAATTCAGTTATGGCCGGATATACAGACTATTCTGAAGCTGAGCTTCTTTCCATGAATCCGCTTGATATTCTATCTGATGAAAGCAAAAAGTCCTATCTCGCGCGCCTTGATAAAATTTTAGCAGGTGAGAATGTCATAAAAAATCCTGAATATTGCATAAAGGAAAAAAGCGGCAAGCTGAGATGGGTTGAACTTTATACCGAATTTTTAAGGCATGAAAAGCGGATTGTCGGTGCAGCTGTAGTGGCGCACGATATCACAGACCGCAAACATGCTGAGAAAATTTTAATCAAGTTCAATAAAACCATGCTGTCTATAAATGAATTTTCATTGAATCTTTCATATATTTCAAACAATGAAATATATCCGTATATAGTAAAAAAAATCAGAACTATTTTTAATGTTAAAGAGTCATGGATTAATTTATTCGATGAAAAAACATCTGAACTGGTTTTTACTGCATCCACATTTTCAGATCAGGAAAATTTAAAAATTGTAAAACTGTTCGAACTGAAACTGATCGGTTATAGAACCTTCCTGAATAAAGTAAATTACGATTTAATAAAACAGGAGCCGGTAGGAGGAAACTCATCACTTTATGATATATCTTTTCACACTATTCCTGAAATTATATGCAGGGGTATTGAGAAATTATTCGGAATTAACTGGTTTGTTTCAGTAGCGCTAATGAATAAAGACAAGCTTGCCGGTACAATTGTTCTGGCAGGAAATTCCCATCATGAAATTCCAGGCAGAGAAGTATTGCTGGCTTTTGCAAATATTACCGCAAATGCACTTGAAAGAAAGCAGGCAGAAATGCAAAAAGAACAGTTTCTTAATGAAATTAAAGAAAGTGAAAAGCAGCTGAAATTGATTACAGATAATATTCCTGCATTTGTTAATTATGTAGATGCGAGGAATTTGCGTTATTTATTTGTTAATCTGTCTTATGCCGATGCATTTGGCATGACTCCTGATCAGATTATCGGCAAGCAGGTAAAGGACATATTAAGCAAAGAAGCATACATTCGTGCATTGCCATATATTGAACGTGCCCAATCAGGTGAACGGATTTCATATGAAAATATTGTGCCGATTCAGGGTGAGCCCCGTTTATTTAATGTAAATTACATTCCTGAATTTGATGAACAGGGTCAGGTCAGAAATCTTTTTGTTCTGGCGTTTGATATAACATATAGAAAACAGATGGAATCTGCATTGCTGGAAAGCGAGAAAAAATTCCGCAGTTACATTGAAAATGCACCTGAAGGAATTTTTGTAATTAATAGGGACGGATATTTTCAGGATGTTAATGATGCTGCTTGCATCCTTTTCGGATATACCAGAGATGAATTACTCAGGATGAATTTTTTGCAGGTTTCTGAAATCAAAGATTTAGAGATGTTTAATGCATTAATTGAAATTTTAAAAACCGGAGCCACATTTTCCAAAGAAAGCATTATAGCCGTAAAGAACGGTCTGAAATTTTACGGATTATTAAATTTTGCAAAAATTGATGAGGATAAATTTCTTGTATTTGCTGCAGATATCACAAGAAGAAAACAGGAACAGATGCTTATTGAGGCAGAGCGAGATCTCGGAATAGAGCTTGCAGGCACGAGTTCTATAACTTACGCATTAAAATATTGCATGGATGCGGCCATGTCTGTTGGAGAGATGAACTGCGGCGGTGTATATACGGTGGATGATTCAGGCAATTTAACTCTCGTAGTTCAAAAAGGTCTGTCAGATGATTTTATGAAAGCCGTATCTTTTTACAGCTTTGATACTCCAAATGCGCGCATGGCTCAAACAGGTGTTCCTGTTTATAAAGACAGACATGATATTTATAATAATGGCCGTTTAGCTGATAACAATCCGGTTTCACTTGCAAAAAAAGAGGGAATTAAATCCTTAGCAGTAATTCCTGTGGTCATGATGGGTAAAACTGTTGCCTGCATGAATATTTCTTCCAATATATGGACTTCCATACCTGAGCATGCACGCACAGTTCTTGAAAGAATTGCATCCCGCATGGGTCTTGCAATTTACAGGATTAAAACAGAGTGCAGGCTTAGAGACAGCGAAGAAAAGTATAGACTTCTTCATGAATCATTGATGGATGCTTTTGTTTTTGTTGATTTGAACGGTACCATAGTTGAGACAAACAGCACATTTGATGAAATGCTTGGCTATACCTCTGACGAACTGAAACTTCTTACATATAAGGATTTAACTCCTGAAAAATGGCATGACTTTGAATCAAAAATTGTTGCTGAACAGATTTTAGTGAATGGATATTCCGAGGTTTATGAAAAAGAATATCGCCGGAAAGACGGCACGGTTTTTCCGATAGATCTGAGAACTTTCCTTCTTACTGACAGTAGGGGGAAAGCATCCGGCATGTGGGCCATTGTAAGGGATATTTCTGACCGCAAAAAAACGGAACAGGATCTTCGTGAAAGCGAAGAAAAGTATCAGGTTATTAATAAAAATATAATTTATGCAATATGCATGTTTGATGCTGAAACTTTGAAGCTTCTGGATGTAAATGAAAGATTTCTTCAGATGTTCGGTTACAGCAGCAATGAGATTTCTGATTTAACAGTTCTTGATTTATCTGCGGAGAAAGAAGCAACAAGGATGACGGTTTCTCAAGCCAAAATTGAAGGTACATTCTATATTCCGTTACGGAATCACATTAAAAAGGATGGAACTGTTTTTCCTGTTGATATTGTAGGCGGATTATTTACCTGGAAAGGGCGCGATGTCATGTTTGGTATTCTTAGTGACATTTCAGATCGAAAACAAATGGAAAAAGATCTGATAAAAAATGAAAGAATGTTTAAATATATTCTTAATACCATTCCTCAATCAGTTTTCTGGAAAGACATTAACAGTATATATATGGGATGTAATCATTTATTTGCAAAAACAGTTGGTTTGAAAAGTTCAGAAGATATTATTGGGAAAACGGATTTTGATTTGCCGTGGCCAAAAGAGGATTCAGAAGCATATCGATCTGATGATATGTATGTAATGAAAAATAATATTCCTAAAATTCATTATTTGGAACAGGCCCAGAATCCTGATGGAACAAGATTCTGGGTTGATACATCCAAACTGCCGCTTGTAAACGAAAAGGGTGAAGTCTATGGTGTTCTGGGTGTTTATGAGGATATAACTGATATCAAGAATACGGAAGATGAGCTTAAAATAATTCAGGAGAGATATAAAGCAGCATTGGAGAACAGTGTGGATGTATTATATGAAGTGGACCTTTCTGGAAAATTTACATATTTTGATAATCTCTCTCCGGAACATTTCGGTTATACAGGAAGTGAAATTATCAATGCCAACTTCAGAAATTTTATGGATCATGAAAATGCAGAAATGCTTTACGGAATATTCCATGAAGTATTTGTTACAGGAAAGCCTGTCACATCTGTGGAATGCGATTGGGTTGATGTTAAAAATAATAAATATACTGTGGATGTATCTATTGATCTCATAAAAGATAATAACGGGAAGTATTCTGGTTTCAGGGGAGTTCTTAGAGACATTACAAGACGCAAGCAGGCTGAGCAGAGAAACATTATGCTGCTTGAGAAAAATGTTAAACTTCTTGCTGAAAAAGAACTTATACTTCGCGAGGTTCATCACCGGATCAAAAATAATATGAGCGTAATTTATGGTCTTCTGGTGCTTCAGGCTGATACCTTGCAGGACAAGTCTGCAGTTAAAGCTCTTGAAGATGCCGGAAACCGAATACATAGCATGATGGTTTTATATGACAAGTTATACCGTTCATCTGATGTTCAGAAAATATCAGTAAATGAATATCTTTCTTCTCTGGTTGATGAAATAATATCAAACTTTCCAAATAGTAAATCTGTTATTGCAGAAAAAAAAGTTGATAATTTTATTCTGGATGCAAAAAGGCTTCAGCCTCTTGGAATCATCATAAATGAACTTTTAAGCAATATAATGAAGTATGCATTTACCGGCAGAGAAAGCGGGAAAATAATAGTCTGTGCAGCAGTTGAGGCTGGTTTGAATTCAGCACAATCAGTTTCAATTACAATAGAAGATAATGGAAACGGCATGCCTGAATCAGTTGATTTTGAAAATTCTACAGGTTTCGGATTGCAGCTTGTGGGTATTCTAACGAAAGAGCTTGGTGGTAATATCCGGATTGAGCGCGGAAACGGAACAAAAATTATTTTGAAGTTTTCAATTTGACTCATCACAGGCAATTCTCTTTTAAAAAAGTGTGATTTAATAATAATTGATTTCTTAGCATAGAAATATTTGCTGGTTTTCAGGAGTTCGTTAATGAAAAATCTTTATGCTTTTTTGATACGGCTTTATTTAGAAAGAAACCGTTTTCTTATTTTAATTCTATTACATTGTCTCGTAATAGCCTCGTTATTATCTCAGGAAGTTTCAGCTAATGATAAAAAAAATATCCTTATACTCAATTCTTATCATCAGGGATATAAATGGACTGATGATGAAACAAAAGGAGCCATTGCTGCATTAGAGCCGGATAAGAAAAATATCAAGCTTTTCATTGAGTATATGGGAGCTAAATGGATAAATGATGAACAGTATATTTTGCAGCTTAGCGAGCTATACCGGCAAAAGTTTCATAAGATGAAGTTTGATGTGATAATTGCAACGGATAATGATGCTTTTGACTTTCTAAGGCTGTATCGCAATAAAGTTTTCGGAAATGTTCCGGTTGTTTTCTGCGGTGTAAACTGGTTCAAGGATGAAGATCTTCTGGGTCAGACATTATTTACAGGCGTAAACGAAGACGCTGATATTGTCCTGACTGTAGATCTCATGCTAAAACTGCATCCCGGGACAAAAAATATTTATGTAGTCATAGATTCTACAACAACAGGTTTAATAATACATAAAAAAATTATCGAACTGATACCATTGTATAAGGACAGAGTTTCGTTTATTCTGCTGGAAAAAATGGATATGGAATCTATTATCTATACCGTTGCAAATGCTCCTGAAAATAGTCTTATTCTGCATACAATATTTCAAAAAGACATAAACGGTACTTTTTTCGAGTTCAGCGAAAGCACAAACATGATTTCAATTAATAGTGTAAAACCTGTTTATGGATTATGGGATTTTAATCTCGGTTTCGGTATTACCGGCGGCATGCTGACAAGCGGATATTCCCAGGGTAATAGTGCCGGTTCTCTGGCTTTACGGATTATCAGAGGCGAATCACCTGAATCAATTCCTGTTATTAAAAAAAGTCCCAATAAATATATGTTTGATTTTCTGCAGATAAAACGCTTTGGCATCAATCGTTCAAGTCTTCCAAATGGAAGTATAGTGATTAATGAACAGGAATTGTTCTATTCTATTAATAGAAAACTTGTTCTTGGATACTTAGCAGGTTTCATTGCTCTGTTCGGAATTGTTGCATTGCTTCTCATCAATATCAGAAAGCGCGTACAGGCACAAACAAAACTTAATGAAGTAATAGACAAGCTTGAAATGAGGGTTAAAGAGCGCACTGCTGATCTCGAAAAAATAAATGAATTTCTGATGGATGAAATTAATGAGCGTAAAAAAGCTCAAAAAATTATGAATGAGAGTGAAGAACGTTTCAAAGCTCTTCATAACGCGTCATTTGGCGGAATATCAATTCACGAAAAGGGAATTATACTTGATTGCAATCAGGGACTTGCAGATTTAACCGGATATTCCATAAATGAATTAATTGGCATGAATGGATTGGAGCTGATTGAGCGTGACATGCGTGATCTGGTAATGGAAAAAATAATCACTGGATATGAGCAGCCATATGAAATTAAAGGCAGACGCAAGGATGGAACACAATATAATCTCAGAATTCAGGCTAAAAACATACCATATCACGGACGTACTGTAAGAGTAACGGAATTTCGCGACATCACTGAACAGAAGCTTGCTGAGGATAAAATAAAATCCCTGCTTCTTGAAAAAGAAATAATACTGCGTGAAGTGCATCACCGGATTAAAAATAATATGAATGTAATAAACGGCCTTCTTGTGCTTCAGGCTGATACCTTAAAAGATCCGATTGCTGTCAAGGCGCTTGAAGATGCAGGAAGCCGGATTCAGAGCATGATGATTTTATACAATAAATTATACAGCTCATCTGATGTTCAGAATGTATCTGTAAATGATTATTTTTCTTCATTGATTGATGAAATTCTGGATAATTTTCCTGACAGTAAAACAGTGAAGGTTGAGAAAAAGATAGATGATTTTATTTTACATGCGAAAAAAATTCAGCCGCTCGCAATTATTGTCAACGAGATATTGACCAATATTATGAAGTATGCTTTTACAGACGTAACCGATAGAATGATAAAAGTATCAGCTGGAGTATATACGGATTTGAAACAGAATAAAGAGTCCCTGGCATCAATAATTATTCAGGACAACGGAAACGGCATGCCTGAATCAGTTGATTTCGAAAACTCTGCCGGTTTCGGATTGCAGCTTGTTAGTATGCTTACGAAAGAGCTGCATGGGACAATACGGATTGAGCGCGGAAAGGGAACAAAAATTATACTGGAGTTTGCAATTTGAATCATCTCCGGGATATCTTACTGAATAAAAGAGTATGGAGACTTTTTCATTATTAATTGTTTGACTTTTCCCTCTATTATAGTTATTAAATGTAAATTATAATAATATAGGGAGGATGCAATGAAAACAATTAAAATTTGTATGCTTTTTCTATCTGTTGTAATTTTTACAATCAGCTGCATGACTCAGTTCAATGTTATCAGAGAAAGTTCTACATCTGTAAATTTGAGCGGGTATAATTCCATTTATGTCGGGTGGCTTGATCTTGGCGCGAATCTCTATGGGCATAAACCAGGTGACTGGGCCAGTGAAAACCGGCGAAATAATATTGATGGGCTTCAGATTTATCTGAGAGATGCTCTTCCGGGAAAGAAAATTTCCGGAGCAACTTCTGCTGCAGATTCATATCAGGGTACTGCAGATCTTCAGCTTCAGTTTAAACTTAATAATAAAATAAAGTATCAGATCGGCATGACTGTTACCTGTGAGCTGCCTGTTGATGTTATTTATCTGGACGGAAAAACAGGAAAGGTGCTTTACACGTCATCAATAATAGCTACATGCGCTGCTCCTTTTCCAAGAAACTGGAAAGTTAACTCATTCGACGGAGCGCTGGATAATGATGTATTGAATCTTGCAAATGGTATAGCAGCAAAAATTAAATCAGGGAAATGACATGTAAAAAACTTATAAAGCAGATTTTTTTTCGGATAATTAATTTTTTTTTATAGCATTTAATTTTAGTCTGATATTAATCTGCCGGCTGATCAGTAATTTTTATTATTGAACTATAAAAAAATGAGGGAAGTACTATGGACTGGTTAAAGAAAAAATTAGTGCCGCATCTTATTGGACTGATGTTTATTTTTTTCGGATGGTTTATAACAATTGGGGTTGTGGGATGGGATAAGTTCAGCCGCACTGATCCTTTTACAAAAGGAACAATGTTTGGATTGATACTGATTCTGATTGGTGCATATCTTCCTGGAATATGGATTAAAGTTTCAGATAAAAAATAATTTACCACTATCTTTGATTCTCCCCCTTTTTAAGGGGGAGTAAGAGGGGGTAAATTCCTTTAAAAATGCAAAAATTTTCAAAAAAATTCAGAAAAAACTTGCCGATTGATTTTTAAAACTGTATCTTTATTTTGCAATCTGGTAATACCAGTTGCCATTAAAAAGATACAGGATTTAATATGCTGAATTTACTCTCCCCGATCAGTTCAGAAAGTCTCAAAGACGTTTTTGTGAAGCAATTCGAGGATCTTATACTTTCCGGGAAACTGCATATTGGCCAGCGTCTTTCATCTGAAAGAGAGCTGGCTCTGGAACTTGGAGTCAGCAGGCCTGTTGTTCATGAGGGCCTTGTTGAGCTTGCAGCGCGCGGGCTTTTAACTATTAAACCCCGCTCCGGAGCAGTAATTAATGATTACAGACGTAATGGCTCTCTTTCGATTCTGTCTTCGATTATCAGTTATGGAAATGGCAGGCTCGAACCTGCACTTCTAAATAGCCTGCTTCAAATGAGGATGCATCTCGAAACTGAATTTGCCAGGCTCGCTGCACTCAACAGGACTGCAGAACAAATCAGTGATTTTAAAAATCACATTGATCTTGAAACGTCTTTATCACGTTCATCGATTCATGATGTTGTTGAAGCGGATTTCGATTTTCATCATCTGGTTGCAATGGCCACTGGAAATCTTGTTTACCCGCTTATTATTAATTCATTCAAGGCTCCATATACGAATTTTACAAAACAGTTTTTCAGCTATGATAAATCCATGATAGATGTTGTATTTAATTTTCATAGGCTCCTTGCAGAAGCGATTATATCCGGCGATACAGAAAAATCTGAATTGATAATGAAAAATATGCTGAGTCACGGAGAAAAAAATCTCAATGACTTCCTGAAAAAATAAATTTTAAAAGGATAAAACTATGGCTGAATCAAGTGCAAAACCTATGCTTCGAATCAAGGAACCTGCAGGGCTATCTTCCCGTATAAAATGGCTGAGAGACTATTACTTCACCGGATATGACCGGAACTGGAACAATGAGTTCACCTGCTGGACCACCGGCACTCCATGGGACATTCAGTTCAACGAGCTGACATACTATATCGTGCCAGAAACCTATGCACTGATGCAGACATTGAAATCGTCTTTCAGGCAGTCTGCAAGGCCTGTGAAAATTTTAGAGAATTTCTGGAAACTGAGCATCGCAGAAAGACGCGCGTGGTTTGTTAAAGAGGTCATGGTGAAATATCTGCCGAAAGAAATTCTTCCAGGCGATTTAATAGCAGGCGGAAGATTCAATGTTCAGACATCGCTCTGCCTTGATGAAAGAGAGCAGAAAAAATATGACAGCTTAATTTTCGGGAAAAAAGGTTCGCGCGCTTTTATGAAATGGTTTCATGATCACGGTTACGGCAATGCAGGAGCAACAAGCGGGCACATTGTTCCGGGTTACGAGAAAGCTCTTAAGATAGGATGGAAAGGGATTCATAAAGAAATAGCTGATATATATACTGCATTGTCCGCGAAAGATAAAAAAGGAAAGAAAGGCGTACAGCTCAGGGCGATGATGATATCAGCCTCAATGCCGGGTGAACTTGCTGCTGAATATTCCGCTAAATGCAGAGAGCTCGCAAGCAACGAAAAAGATTCAGCAAGAAAAGAGGAACTGCTCAAAATGGCATCCAATCTTGAAAAAATTCCGTGGAATCCGCCGCAAACTTTCTGGGAGGCTGTTCAGGCTTTATGGATCACCCACATGCTTGTCATGTCAGATGAAAATTATCCGGGTCCCGGAGTTTCATTCGGCAGGATAGATCAGTATCTGCTTCCTTACTGGAACTATTCAATCTCGCAGGGAATGGACCGTGAATTCGGAAAAGAGATTCTGAAATGCTTCTGGATGCACTGCAACACTGCATATGATGCTATGATTAAAAACGGCAACCAGGGCATTACAGCAGGTTTTGGACAGCTGATCACGCTTTCCGGACTCGGAAAAGACGGTGCTGACATGACCAACGAGCTCACCTATGTTTTCCTTGAAGTCATAGATGAGATGTCGCCTATACTTGAACCCAAGCCGAATGTGCGTCTTCACAGAAAATCACCTGAAGCCCTTCTCGAAAAATGCGTTGATATGATTTCATCGAGCCAGGGTGCGCCGTTTCTTCTTAATTTTGATGAAAGGTCAATGGCAGGCATGATGCGCGAATCGCGCTTTTCAAAACTGGATCAGCTAATAAATTACGGTAATGTTCACGAATACGCTCCAGTTGGATGCCTTGAAAACACAATGGTTGGTAATGACAGGTCAGGCACTGTTGACAACAATCTCAATCTGCTGAAAGCTGTTGAGCTTGCATTTACAGGCGGAACAGACCTTCTTTCTTTTAAAGATCCGATGACAGGCAAGAGTGCCAAAGTGCGCAGGGACGGGCCTGATACTGGCGATCCTGTTAAATTTAAGTCATGGGATGAGTTCTGGAACGCATATGTTCTGCAGACAAAATACATAATCAGGAAATGCGTTGAGCTTCAGAACAGTTCTGAAAACATACGCGCGGAATATTTTCCGACACCGTATCTGTCATGTCTTGTCAAGGGGTGTGCAGATAAGGGTCTGGATGTGACGCAGGGCGGAGCAGAGATCAGTTTCACTACCATTGAAGCAGTTACATACGCAACTACAGTGGATTCACTCCTTGCAGTAAAATATCTTGTGTATGACAGGAAAGCCTGCACCATGAAGGAACTGATTGATGCTTTAAAATCGAACTGGAAAAATTTTGAAATTCTTCAGACTATGGCGAAAAATAAAGCTCCTAAATACGGCAGGGATGATGATGAGGCTGATGATCTCGCGCTCAGGGTAATGGAGCTATGGTGCGGGGAAACGTGGAAATACAATACTGAGAGCACACGCAGGCAGTTCCGGCCCGGGATGCTTTCCTGGAATTACTGGG
Organism: uncultured Leptospirales bacterium; assembly: GCA_964529415.1. GTDB lineage: Bacteria > Spirochaetota > UBA4802 > UBA4802 > UBA5550 > CAYMPH01. The sequence continues at coordinate 180,299 of CAZGWD010000009.1, forward strand.
CAGGTGACGGATTTATTCTTCCGGCAAGTCCGGACGGCAGAATGCAGGGACAGTTTCTGTCAAATGCTATCTGTCCTTCAAACGGAGCTGACATCAATGGTCCTACATCCAACACAAATTCAGTAGGCAAGGCTCTGGGCGGAAAAGCTGCAGACGGTAAAGGAGACTGGGAGGGTTATTTGAACCATCTTCCGAACGGCGCAAGTCACACAATAACTTTTAATCCGTCAATTCTGCGGAATCCGGAGAATAGAGAAAAATTCAAGGCATTCCTCCGTGGATATACAAGGAACGGAGGCACAGCTCTTCAGATAAACATTCTCGATCCTGATATGCTGCGCGACGCGCAGAAACATCCTGAGAACTACAGGCACCTTCTTGTGAGAATAACAGGTTACAATGCATACTTCGTTACAGTTGGAAGGGAACTTCAGAATGAAGTAATTCACAGGCTCAGCCATAATGAATTCTAAGGGAGAATGTGCGTGAATACTGAAAGTGAAGGCATGGTGCTTGAAATTCAGCGCATGTCAACTGAGGACGGCCCCGGGATACGCACTACAGTTTTTCTCAAAGGGTGTCCGCTGCGCTGCAAGTGGTGCCATAATCCCGAGAGTATCGGCATTCATCATGAAATTCAGTGGATCGACAAGTCGTGCATCGGCTGCGGTACGTGCGTGGAGGCCTGCCCGGAAAAAGCTCTCAGTAAAACTGATGATGGAATTGTTATAGACAGAAAAAAATGCAGCATTTGCGGAGAATGCACCGAAGTATGCCCTTCCGGAGCAATGGAACTGATCGGTAAAAAATGGACTGCGGAAAAGCTTGTAAAAGAACTGGTAAAGGATAAGTCATATTTTGAGGAGTCCAAAGGCGGAGTGACTTTATCAGGCGGAGAGGTTACAGTTCAGGCTGATTTTGCTCTTGAGGTTCTGAAACTTCTCAAGGCAGAGGGGATTCACACAGCAATAGATACCTGCGGTTTCAGCTCCCAGGAAAACTTAAAGAAGCTGCTGCCTTATGCTGATCTTGTTCTGTTTGATTTAAAAATTATGGATAGCGGTCTTCATAAAAATCTTACCGGAGTTTCGAACGAAATCATAAAAACAAACCTCGAATTTATTTGCGCATATATGAAGGACCATCTTTATCCTAAGGAACTCTGGCTGAGAACACCGCTTATTCCAGGCGCAACTGCAACTGTAGAAACAATTAAGTGTATTGCAGTTTTTATTTCAGAAATAATGTTCGATAAGATTACAAGATGGGATCTCTGTGCATTCAACAATCTCTGCAGGGACAAGTATGACAGACTGGGAATTAGCTGGGATTATTATGAAACTGAACTTCTTGGCAAAGATGAAATTGAAATTTTTTTTAATGCAGCAAAAAATTCTTTAAAAGATAATTCAATACTGAAATGGAGCGGGCCGGTTAAGCTTGAAGTTCCTGTCAGTATTGATGATGTAAAATCAGAAAAAGCACATCAGAATAAAGCGTGCTGATAACAAAAGGAGCATGATATGAAAATAAAAAACAATTTTAATGAAACAGAAATTAAATCTTTTGCAAAGGCTGAGAAGGTGGGAATAGCAGCTACTGTTAATCCGGATGGGCTTCCTCATATTACCCTGATCACATCAATACAGGCGATCGGGCCGGACAAAATGACTCTCGGAGAATTCTGCAAGGGAGAATCTAAATCTCATATTCAGCAGAATCCTAAAATCGGATTTCTGATAATGACACTTTCAAAAGAGCTGAGCCGCGGAAAGGCACTCTGGACAAATCTTAAAAAAGAAGGTGCAGAGTATGAGATGTATAATAACCAGCCTATGTTCCGTTATAATACCTATTTCGGTATAAACACAGTCCACTATCTTGATCTTGTTGAAACAACGAGCCTTGAAGTTCTTCCAATGAATAAAATAATCAAAGGCGCGCTTAAAACAGGATTTGCAAAAGGCGGATCAAGATCAGGTAAAAAAGAAAAAATATTGACATATTTTGCAGAATCCCTTTTTAATAAGCTTGATTCCCTGAAATTTATTTCGTATATAGGTAAAGACGGATTTCCTGTAATTTTTCCTGTAATTCAGGCTCAGGCTTCTGATTCCAGAACAATAGTATTTGCTCCTTCTGCTTATGAGGAAGATATAGCGCTGATTCCCGACGGATCAGATGTTGCAGTATTCTGCCTCTCTCTGACCATGGAGGATGTGCTGATCAGAGGAAAATATCATGCGCCTCGAAGATCCAGAGGAATTAAACTTGCATCAGTTGATATCAACTGGGTTTATAATTCAATGGCTCCGAATCACAGGCAGATATATCCTGAAGTGCCGCTTGCAGCAGTGGAAAATTTTATTTAAACAAGAGGAATAATGGCTGATTTAATCTGGGATAAAAGTTATGAAACCGGAATTGAATTAATTGATGAACAGCATAAGGAATTGTTCTGTAAAATCGATGAAATTACTCTTGCGATTTATGAAGGAAAGGGAAAGACAAAGGTTCGGGAATTAATCAAATTTCTCGATGATTATATTACAAAACATTTTGAAATAGAAGAGAAAATGCTGTTCGATAATTTGTATCCGGAAATATCAAAGCATATTAATAATCATAAAGAATTCATCAATGTTTTTAAAGAATTCACCAGTGATTTTATAAAGAAAGGTCCGGATAATTATCTTGCTATCAGAATGGAAAAGGAAATCAGGTTCTGGTGGGAAAATCATATCCTGAAAATTGATAAGCTGTATGTGCCTTATATAAAAAAGTAATTAATATTCCATTTCAGTGATCCCTGTAAAAAATAATCTATAATTGAAGCATCTGCAGAATTGATTTATCCTATTTTTTTATATTTGACTTTTTTTTTGATACAGTTTAAATATTTTACAGTAATCAATAATAATAACCGGAGAAAATAAAATGGCTACAAAAAGATCAATTGGAGTAAGCGCTTCAGAAGACAGGCTGGAAAAATTAATAGAAGAAAGAATCAGGCCGGGTGCGGATAAAGAACTTATTGATGAAAGAATCTGGGACCTGTTCGGAGAGGAATGGTGTATTATGTTTACTGACCTTTCAGGATTTTCCCGCGGTGTGGCTAAATTCGGAATTATACATTTTCTGCAAACCATATATGAATCTGAAAGGCTGCTTATTCCTATTATAGAAAGCCATGACGGCATCATGCTTAAAGTTGAAGGAGACAGCTTTCTTGTTATTTTCAGGAATGTAAAAAAAGCAATTCAGTCTACTATACATATGCAGAGGCTTTTAAAAACATATAACGTTGATAAATCAGATGAGGAAAAAGTTCTTCTTTGTGTGGGTCTTGGATTCGGAAAGGTTTTAAAAATCGGTGATGCGGACGTTTTCGGTGCACAGGTAAATGCTGCAAGCAAACTGGGTGAAGATACAGCAGAGCCCTGGGAAATTCTTGTAACTGACTCTGTAAAAGATAAAGCTGCAGATATGCCGGATATTTCGTTTGAGGAAATTGATGAAGTTCCACCAGGCGCTTCTAAAGCTTACAGGCTGATATATAAATTCTGATCAACAAATATCTAATTGTCACTGTCATAGGAATTTGCATATGAATATCTTCTATTGTAATTATATTTATTTCCGGAGTTGAAAATGCTGAAAAAAATAAAAGAAAGAAATTTTCATTTTCTGCTGTTTGCGTTTCTATTTGGGCTTTTTATAGGTGTTAATTTTTCCTTTAGCGCAAAGGCAGGGGAATCTACCCATAAATACCTCGATTATTTTCACCAGGTATATCAGATAATTTCAAGCGAGTATGTTGACGGAGCTAACAATAAGGATCTTTTCTACGGAGCTATTCAGGGAATGATCAAGTCCCTGAACGATCCGTTTTCAAGATTTCTTGATGAGGATTCATATGGCGAACTTAATGAAATGACCACAGGAAAATTTGTCGGTGTAGGGGTTGAAATTTCCATTAGGGACGGCGAGGTTGTTGTAATTACTCCTATTGAAGATTCACCTGCAATGAGAGCAGGCATTAAAGCCGGGGATATTATATTCAAGGTAAACAAGCAGGTAATCAAGGATATGAAGATTGAAGAGATAATCAATCTTATCAAGGGTCTTCCAGGATCAACTGTTAAATTATACGTAAGAAGAGACGGTGTGGATGATATATTGTCATTTGATGTTGAGCGCGCACCTATTAAATTGAAAAGCGTTGAATATGGTGTAATTAAAGAATATAATATCGGATACATAAGAATAAAAAATTTCGGTTCAGACACTGCCAAAGATGTTAATGACGGAATCAGATTTTTTAATAAATCCGGAATCGATAAAGTTATTGTTGATTTAAGATATAATCCGGGAGGACTTTTAACTGCAGCAGTTTCCCTTTCTGAGATTTTTCTGAAAAAGGGGCAGGTGGTTGTATCAACAAAAGGTAAAGAGGGTACCGGAAACGAGAACATGTTCAAAGTTGAAAATGATCCTATATACAGCGGGAATGTAATAGTTCTTGTTAATAAGGGAAGCGCTTCAGCATCTGAAATTTTTGCAGGAGCGATCAGGGATAATAAAAGAGGAATTCTGGTCGGAGAGAAAACTTTCGGAAAAGGTTCAGTGCAGAAAACTTTTAACCTGGATAAAAATATCGGAGTAGCGGTTACAGTTGCAAAATACTATACACCTGCAGGCGAGCTTATTCATAAAAAAGGCATAATGCCGGATTTCGAGGTACCGGAAGAAAAACTTCAGAAAGATGAAATTGACAGCCTGAAAAAAATTGATGCTGATAAATCTGCAGATGCTTTTTTTAAAAAAGACATGCAGTTTAATGAAACAACAAGAGCTGATTTTAAAAAATATATCGCTGGTAAAAATATTAAAATTTCAGACAGGGCTGCTGATATATTCCTGAAAAACAAAATCGGCCAGTACAGAAAAAAAGATTTGTACGATCTTGAATTTGACAATCAGCTATCGTTTGCTGCAGGCAAATTTAAAAAATGAGCAAGGATGTTATAGGTCTTGGTCTTGAAAGCTCGTGCGATGAAACTGCTGCTGCAGTTGTAAAAAATGGAAAGGAAATTCTTTCCAATATAATTTTCAGCCAGATTGATCTGCACCGCGATTATAACGGCGTTGTTCCTGAAATTGCTTCAAGGTCGCATCTGGAGGTTATTAACGGAATTATAGAGAAAGCTCTGAAAGATGCGGGCGTATCTTTCACCGATCTGGATTATACTGCTTCAGCCAACAGGCCTGGTCTGATAGGTTCGCTGATAATTTCGCTTCAGTCTGCAAAAGCCATTTCTTATACCCTGGGAATTCCTCTGATTGCAGTAAGCCATCTTGAAGCGCATCTGTATGCTCCGTATCTTGACGGTTTTGAAATGATTTATCCGTGTATAGGGCTTCTTGTTTCAGGCGGAAATACTGCGCTTTTTAAAATAAAAGGTATCGGGGATTATGAGTTTTTAGGCAGAACCCGCGACGATGCAGCAGGGGAAGCACTGGATAAAGCTGCTAAATTCATGAATCTGGGTTATCCGGGCGGTCCAATGATAGAAAAAGCTGCTTTCAAAGCTGTAAAAAAAGAATTAATTTTACCTAAGCTCCTTGCAGATTCAGAAGATTTTGATTTTTCCTACAGCGGTTTAAAAACAGCACTTGTTAATTACTGTAAAAAAAATCCTGATTTCGATATCAATGAAACTGCATATTCCTTTCAGGAGCGTGCTCTTGAGCTTCTTGTCAGAAAATCAATTCTCGCTGCAGAAAAAAACAATATCAGAAGAATTGCAGCTGCAGGCGGTGTAACAGCAAATAAAAGGCTAAGGGAAATATTTAAAGAAAAAGCCCGCGGAATTGATATTATTATACCTACTCCGGTATTATGTACAGATAATGCTGCTATGACAGCCGGCCTTGCGTATCATTATTATAAATCCGGTAAATTTACCAGCCTTGAAGCTGATGTTTCTCCGCGGGAATGAAATTTATTTTGCTTGATTTTATTTCTCGTTCGTATTAATAAATAGAAGGTTTTTGAATTGAGCAAAATATAACAATGGCTTATTAAGGATTGTTGGGAAAATGATGTTAATTATATAATTTTCCCCCCGTCCCCCAAAGGGGGCGATCAGTATGGAAATAAAAATGATTTTTATTTTAAAAATAAATAAATACCATGATGCATTCCCATTAAAAGTAATGGTTAGTATTGAGGATGAAACAGATTAATAGATATTCATTCACGTACCCCCTTAGGGGGACAGGGGGTTTGGACTAAAAAATCCGTGTAATCCGTGTTCTATTATTTTTTATCGAAATAACTTTAAAAAGAGGAAGTATAACCTCAGTGGAAACATTTAATAATTTAATAGATATCTGCATCAGGTTTGAAGAGGAAGGAATTTCCAAACCGGATGAATTGTTTTCTAAAATTCTTCAGGAATACTTTTTTAAGAAAGAATCTGAAGGCGGGAAAAACCTTGAAGCTCTGATTGCTGAAATTGAAGTCCCGGGATTCATCAAACAGCTGAATTCCCTGCTGGAGCTTAATCCGGATGAGCTTGATACTTTTATTAACGGTGAGGGAACAAATGATTCTCTTTCCGGTAAAATAATGCTATCGCCGCAATACCTGAAGGTGTTTTACAAAAATCATCCGCCTTCATTCGGCAAGCTTCCTGAGAGCGTGAAATTTGAGCTTTTTGAAAAAATTAAAACAAGAAATGAATCCATTGTTTCCTCATTCAGAAAGATCAAAGAAGATGTTGAAGCTGATAAAAAAAGAACAGTTCTGAAACTGGTGGCTCTTGCTGTGAAAAATGTGTGCAAAAGAACAGGAAGGCCTTTTTCAAATGTAACAGAACCTGTAGATCAGATTATACGGAATAACTATCCGGGTTCAGATGAAGTTTTTACTGCAACTAACAAACAGATTGCGGTTCTTAAGGATGACTCAAGAATCAAATCTATAATAAAGGCATTTTTTACTATCAGACAGTTTAAAGAGATCACAGAAATGACTGATTTTTTAAAAACAGAAATAGAAAGGTATATTAAGCGCGGTAAAAAGGCAGCGTCATTGTAGATTTTAATTTATGGATTTTATAGAAGAAAAAACACCAAGAGGCCTGAGCCTCAGAATAACCTTCGCAAACGGTCAGTTTCTCGTTTTTGACAGAAAAGGAAAATCGATTTATGCAGACAGCGAAGGTCGAAAGCTCATGCATTCAATCCCGCTTTATTTTGTAGTAGGGGAAAAAATTTTCTTAAAAAAAAATTATGATAAGCCATTTTCCATATTAAGAATTCAAGGCGGAGAAATAATATTCCCGTATTTTGATAAAGCTGATTCGCTGTGGAAATATCTTTTTCTTCCAACTGAGGAAAAAATAGATATGATTCCTGTTCAAATTATTACAGCAACTGATTTTCAGGATCTCGCGAAAAAAGCCGATGCAACTGTAAAGCCGACATGCGTAATTGTTGATGAAACTGTTTCCCAGAATGAAATAATTTTAATTCATAACAGATACGGCACAAGGGAAGTGCTGTCTGTAGATGAAAGCAATAATGATTATATTGTTAAAAACAGGCCGCTTAAAGAAGATTCAAGAAATATAAATCTGAATATGATGTCCGGCAATCCTGTTTTTCTTTCGAGCATCCACCTTCGCTCAATGGATCTTTCAATGGTTAACCAGCTCCTTCTCGATTTTGATCTGTCAGCACTTGATGCGGATTTCATTCTATTTATGATTCAGAAACTTATTTCAGCTTCTGAAACAGATATAGCTGTAAAAAAGAATCTTCCAATGCTGCAGGGCCTTGAAGAAAATTTTAAATTTTATCACTATTTGATGAACAAAGACGATCCATCGGTTAGAAGCATGATCGAATCCGGTAATACTGTAAGGCAGCTGACGCCTCTGAAAACACTGGTTATGAAGGCCAAGTCAATACATCCGGGTAAAGAGGATCAGGTTTTATATAATCAATACGAAAATCTTATTGAAGCAAAAAGACAGCTGATTGCGAAAAATGTTTAAGATTAAATTTCTTATTTTATTTCTGGCGTTTCAGATTTTTCCGCTATCCGCAGAAAATAATATAATATCTGTTTATTTCACCAGCCCGTTGAATAATTATCATGTACCGGCTCCTAAAAAAGCTTTAATTGATCTGATCGATAATTCAAAAAAAAGTTTTTTTGCAGCCATTTATGATTTAAATGAACCGGATATTGTAAATGCGATTGTTAAAGCAAAAAACCGCGGCATTGATGTGAGGCTCGTAACAGACAGAAGCAATGCAGTTAAAAAAGGCATGGAGCCGGTAATCAGGTCGGGTGTGCCTGTTGTAACCAACTCCGGAAAAGGGCTCATGCATAATAAATTTGCAATCATAGACGGAACAACTCTCTGGACAGGATCATATAATTTTACCCGGAACTGCTCATATACAAATAATAACAATGCAGTGAGCATAGTTTCAGAAGATCTTTCCGGTATCTACACTGCTAAATTTAATGACATGTTCGATCACGGAATTTTCAGCAGCAGTAAAAAGGCGGGACCTTTCTCTCAGCTTTCAAACAAATATTATGTTAAAGCAGGAGATGTGGATGTAAATGTTCATTTCTCTCCGGGCAATAATGTTGAAAGAATTCTGATAGGGAGAATTGAGAAGGCTGAAAAAAGCATTCATTTCATGGCTTTTAATTTTACAAGCGATCCTATAGGCGAAGCCATGATTAAAAAACATAAACATGGAGTAAAGGTTTTAGGGTTGTTTGAAAAGAAGGAAAGTAAAAAGAAAGAATCGGAATATCATAAAATGAAACTTGAGGGATTGCCTGTGAAACTTGACAGGGCAAAAGGCAATATGCATCATAAGGTTATTATCATTGATGAGGAGACAGTTATTACAGGCTCGTATAATTTTTCCAAAAATGCGAATAAGGTTAATGATGAGAATACTTTAATTATTGTGAGTAAAGATTTAGCTGCACAGTATATGAAGGAATTTTACAGGCTTTACTGATTTTTTGTATTAATGAGATTCAGAAGATCAAGAATTCGTGAAGAATAACCTGATTCATTATCATACCAGGATAAAATTCTCGCCATTTTGCCGTTTATTACTTCAGTGCATGATGCATCAACAATTGAAGAAAGCGTATTCCCTATATAATCAACCGAAACAAGCTGATCCTCCTCAAACCCCAGTATGCCTTTGAGATATCCTTCTGAAGCTGTCTTTAGCGCGGAATTTATCAGGGTTCTGTCACATGTTTTATTCAGCGTAAGTACAATATCAGCAAGAGAAACATCTGGTGTAGGCACGCGGATGGATATGCCGTCGAGCCTGCCTTTCAGTTCAGGAAGAACAAGGGAAACAGCCTTTGCTGCTCCGGTTGTTGTTGGAATTATAGACATGGCTCCTGCACGAGCGCGGCGCAGATCCTGATGAGGCTGGTCAAGTATTTTCTGGTCATTTGTGTAGGAATGAACTGTAGTCACTAATCCGCTTCCAATGCCGAATGATTCATGAATGACTTTTATTACCGGCGCAAGACAGTTTGTGGTGCAAGATGCATTCGAAATAATGAAATGTTTCCTGGAATCATACAGATGGTCATTTACACCCATAACTATGGTGATATCAGCGCCTGCAGCAGGCGCTGAAACAATTACACGTTTTGCTCCGGCTTTCAGATGATCATCCGGTTTATCTTTTGCTGTGTACCTGCCTGTGGATTCGATAACTACATCTATATTTTCTTCAGCCCAGGGTAAATCAGCAGGCTCTTTGATAGAATAAACCGCTATTTTTTTTTCATTTATTACAATATAACTATCGTTTGCCTCTATTTTTCCGTCAAAATGCCCATGTACTGAATCATATTTTAAAAGATGAGCAAGAGTAGCTGCATCTGTAATATCGTTGATTGCTGCAAATTCTATATTTTTATCATTGCAGGCTGTACGCAGAACACTTCTGCCGATTCTTCCAAAACCATTAATTGCTACGCGTATCGGCATTTTATACACTCCGGAGTTTAAGGTTTATCAGGTAGAATGAATTTCCTATTGAATTCAGATTTACAAAGCGGGCAGAATAATAAATCGTCAACTATGTTTATTCGTGAATTAAAAAATTTATGTTTATCTGCAGGCAAAATGTATAGAAATAATACTTGATTTTGCAACTTAATAAATTCATTCTGACTATTATAGCAGTTTTTTTCGATGAAGCTTTTTATTTTTTAAAGTATTTTTCTTTAAAGAAAAGACATTAAAAAGAGGCCGTCTATGCCTTCAACGATTGAACACAATATCACCCGGGATTTAAATTGTCTGACCCTGCCTGTGCAGAACAATTACGGCGCTTTGAAAAAAGTTAACATTCTTATCAACGAAATGAAGCATGAAAACATGGACTGGAAAATTATTGTTGAAGGAATCAGAACTTATTTTTTCGACTGCATGTATGACATTTCCCCTTTTTCAGAAAAAGTTCTTCCTGTATTGTTTCATTTTTTAGAGGAGGCAACCAGACGGAAAAAGATTTCATCGTTCCGGGCATTTGATACTTTTTTTGACCGCTATTCATATATTATCCGGACAATGAATGATGGAAGCGGAAATTTTACCTCCATCAGGCATGAATTTGATGCTTTTGCTGTCCGGTATATTGATCTGATTTTATCTGAAAGTCAGGAAGATTTTTATTTCGATAATGTTATTTCAAAAATTATCACACTCGCAAGGCTGCTCGATAAAACGGATGCTTTCCAGTCCAGTTTGCTTTCCCGCATAGCTGAATTTATTTATGCCCAGTACAGCCTTTATATTAAAGCGTCAATTATTACGAGCAGGAGTGAAATAATTGTTTTATCTGCCTTGCTTGATGGTGATGAAAATTCGAAAATTCTTCTGGATCTTCTGAAATCTGAATCTGAGGATTCATACACCGGAAAACTTAAGATCATTGAAGACAGTGTACGTCTGAGGCCGGATGAGCTTTTTGATGAGGAGAATGATATTGTCAATTTTGCGCAGAATACCCGCGCCTGGGAGAAAATTACACTCCTTGCGCGGGATCTGATTGAGAAAGATATTATCAGCGGTGATCAGACAATAATCAATCTGCTCGGGTATCTGGTGAAAAAATCAAATGAGGGAAGCGACCGCGAGCTGAATTCGTTCATATCAAAAAATATTGCTTCTTTATGCGCTTTTTTTGCAAACAGGGGAAGGTTCGAGCTTCTGAAAAGCGTTATCGGCCTGGTAATGCCTGTACTTTTAAAGGAGATTGAGGACGAGGGGAATTACACAGCTTCGTTCACTGCCATTTATAATATCGGAAAAGCGATCATTGAGTCCGATAACATTACACAGATAGATTTCTTCGAGGATATTCTTGTTCAGGCAAAATTCTGTTTCCCGAAATTTTCCGGTATTGCTTCGGACTGGTCAGTAATTACCAACTCAAGCCATCTTGAAAATATCCGGACCTGGATGAAGCTGATTGAATTGAATCCTCCTGTGATGAAAAAGCTCTCAGCAAGCCTTATCGTAAATCTGAAACTTGGAGGAGTATTTCTTAAAGATACGGACGTGTTCCAGCGCGATATCTCTGCGCTTCTCAACAGCAGGTACGGCGATGTTTTTTATCTGATCATCTCGCTTGCTGCAGTGTTCCCTGCTTTTTATCACGACATAGGCGCAACAGGAAATATCCGCGCATTCACTGAGAAGATTGACACAGATCACAGAATGGATAACCTGATTCATTTTATCAGGAAACAGGTGCATGTTGAATCGTCAAGCCGCACTGTTATGCTGATCCAGAAAGTGATGGAGTACTGGATGACCGGAGACAAGAATCTTCTTGAGGGCATGGTGCCCAGGGAGGTTTTTGAAAACCTCGATCATATCTACACTTTTATCAATCTCGATAATCTTGATTCAGTGAAATCAATTTATGAGGAAGCGCGGAAATATTTTACAGGCCATGAGAATGACCGCTTCTGGGATCTTCTGAACGAGGTTGGCAAAGACAGCTTCATCGATTTTGTGGAAAGCCGGAATTTTCCAGGCGTTTCGCAGGATGAAAAGACTCATATTCTTGGTTTTCTACATGAATATTTTCTGACAAAAAATCCGACTGAGATGACAAAAATTCTTTTATATATCGAGAACCTCGGTGGAATTGACATGACCAAGACGAATATATGGAAGCTTCTTTATGAAATATCCGACGACGCATTCAGGACCATGTTTGATGTTGTGCGGCTGTGCGACATATCCAAAGTAAATATTGAGAAGTTCATACTTTTTCTTCACGTGTACCGCATGCTTTACGACAAGTATAATTTTTCTGAAGTGCGCGCTGTTGAGAAGCTTGAGCAGTATGCAGGCCAGGATCTGTTCAGCGTGCCAGCCGGCTTTTTTGATGTTCTCAGGGGCAAAGATGTATTTGCCGCTCTTGAAACTCTCCTTGAGGAGCAGAATTCCCTTAAGATGAATATTCTTCTTTCGGATAAAAAATTTGAACCGCTCGACACAATTGAGTTTAAGAGGCATATCGCATTCGGAATACCATCAATGTACGGTTCGTATAAGGAACGGAAATTTGATACATTAAAGGTTGTATTCCACATGAATATGATCAGGTCGCGTTTCTTTGAGATGATACATGAAAATATCAGGCTCGATTCCGGATCTACTGATGAGTACGTGAAGGTCAAGCGGTTTCTGAAACTTTTCTATAAGACATACCTGATAGATGGTCTTGCAAACCAGGAAATGATAAATCTTTTTAATCTTCTTGAAACTCCCAACATGAAGCTTTCCCAGTTCAGGGATATTGTGAATCAGCTTCTGAACGTGCATGGAGGCATCGCTGACAGGTTTAACGAAACATTCCGTTATGTCTGCCGTGAAGCTATCAGAAACATTGGTATTGAGAAGATCTCGTCTAAATATGTGCCGCGCGGCAAAGGGGAAAAAATTGAGGCGATTATTGACAGATTTTTACGCGACCAGATTCTGCAGTCGCCGCTTATTCAGCTGTTTGATAATCTGCTTCTGAAGTTAAAGGAAAACATCCTCGAAAATATCAGCCATGCAGGCGATATCGTATGCCTTAACAGGAACGATGAGGCCTTAGGCAGGGGACGCAATGTTTACGATGTAATAAGACTGCCTGATGACCCGAACGATCCGTACGATCCCTTTGATCCATATGATAATGGAATATATGCTCCGATCCACGATATAAAAAAACTGGCTGAGAAACCTTCTGAAACAGGGCCTTATGCTCCGATCTGGGAGATAGGAAACAAGGCGCACGGACTTCTTTTCATAGCAAATATGGAGGATGTAAATACTCCTCCGGGAATAATCCTTTCATCTGAGCTTTACAAGAGGCTGGAATCCGGCATACTTGATGATCCAATGTCGCGAAATCAGATGATTTATATTCTCAAGCGTTATGTGGATACGTTCTCGAGAAACAGATTCGGCAATCCGCATAATCCGCAGCTTTTTTCGGTGCGCAGCGGCGCGGTATTTTCCATGCCGGGCGTTATGAGCACAATAACGAATGTGGGTCTTTCTGATGAAATACTGGAATTATATGCAGAAAAAGATGCCTGGTTCGCGTATGACTGCCACAGAAGATTCCTGCAGGATATCGCCACATCATATTATAATATTGACAGGCAGGTTTTTGAAAATCTTATGCGCGATATGAAGCGCGAGTCAACAGTTGTGCTGAAAGAAAATATGCCTGGTGAGCAGATGAAGAAGCTCGCGCTTTCTTATCGAAATGAAATTGAGAAACGCGGATTCCATGTTCCTGTTGAACCTTACGAGCAGCTGCTTCTTTCGATCATTGCAGTGTACCGATCATGGGATTCACCTGCAGCACGGTCATACAGAAAATTTGTCAATATATCAGACGAGTGGGGTACTGCAGTTATAATCCAGAATATGGTATTCGGAAATCTTTCGAAGGATGGAGTGTCAGGTGTTGTTAACAGCCAGTATCAGGGCGATGAGAATATTTATCTTGTGGGGGAATATAAAACGCGGGCTCAGGGGCACGATATTGTAAACGGAGTTGCAAAGGTATTTCCAATCAGCGAAGAGCAGAAAAAGCTTTACGCGAAATCCCGCGGCCTTCTATCCCTGGAAAAAACATTTCCAGATCATTACCGTACGCTTTTTAATGCTGTCAAGAAGATGCGCGACAAGTGGGGCAATGATCTGCAGATTGAGTTTACTTTTGAAGACAAAACTCTGTATATTTTACAGGTAAGGGGCATGACCGGCTATGCCTTTAATTGCGAGGAACCCCTTGATGATCAGGATGTGCTGATGAAGTCATTTATTGGAGAAGGCCTTGCAGCATCGGGCGGTGCTGTTTCAGGGCGTGTGGTGTTCGATATAGAACGCATTGATGAGATCAGGGAGAAATTCAGCGGCGACCGTGTGGTGCTTGTGAGACCTGAAACATGCCCTGAAGACGTTGTGGGCCTTCAGAAATCTGACGGTATCCTGACCTGTCTTGGAGGCATGACGTCGCATGCAGTATTACAGATGAGAAGGTTCGGCAAGGCAGGCGTGTCCGATTTCTCTGCAATGCATATAAATGCTGCAGCAAATTCGGCTGTAGTGAAGCTTGAATCCGGAGTTGATCTTGCAGTAAATGAAGGGGATTTTATTACAATTAACGGCGCAAACGGGCATGTGTATACAGGGTATCACCCGACAAAAATCAACAGTATATAAGGAGGACAGTAATGGCTATTATTTCACATAAATCGCCAATCGGCATCAACGGTATCGGACGTATAGGAAAGCTTCTTCTCTGGATGATTTCTGCAAGAAAGCAGCAGTCTGAAATAGTTATATCTACAGGCAGGAATGTCGGTAAAAACATCAATGACTTCGCGACATATCTTGCATACGATTCAACATACGGTTCATATGACCGGTTCATGTACGGATTCACCGGAGGCAAACGCATTGAGATAAGGGATAATTCTGTATATTTAAACGGCATGCGCGTTGTGTGGCTCAATGATCCGAAGTGCCGGATCGCAGGCAACATTCCATGGTCAGATCACGGGATTGATGTTGTTTTCGACACCACAGGCAAGGCAGTTGACCCCACGTCGCAGGACGACAATTCGCTCCGGGGTCACATGAAAACCGTGAAGAAGGTAATACTTACAGCTCCTTTTAAAATCAAGAATAAGGGTACTGCCATGCCGGCTGATACTGTAACTCTTGTGGGAGGCGTCAATTTCGACAAGTACAACGCATCGCTCCATAATATTATTTCAAATGCCTCGTGCACTACGAACTGCTGCGCTCCGCCTATCAAGGCGATTGTGGATCACTTTGGTGAAAATTTTGTTTCCTATGCCCTTACTACTGTTCACTCTGCAACGAACAGCCAGAGCGTTCTTGATGTTCTTCCGAAAGACGGTGACAAGGATACGAGAAAGAGGCGCAGCACTTTAGGGAACATGATCCCTACATCTACAGGAGCTGCAAACGCGGTTCTTGAGGTTATTCCTGAGATCCGTGAGCTCGGCATTGGTTCGCAGGCTTCTTCTATCAGGGTGCCTACTGCTACGGGATCAATTGTTATTCTTGATGTATCGATAATAGGGGAGTATGATAATGATTTTATGCATGGTATTTTCAGAAAATACGAACAGAAAAATCCGGAAGTTATGCTGTTTTCCGACAGGCAGCTTGTAAGCGCGGATATTGTGGGAAGTACATACTCAACGATCTACGATTCGCCATTTACGCACCACCGAACATCAAAACGCGAAGGCCGTTACTATACGATGTTTGACCTGAATTTCTGGTATGATAATGAATTCGGCTATGTTAATTCTCTCATGCGGCTGTATGATCTGGTGACAGGAATCAAGTAAATTTTAAAAAGATGAAAGTCCATTTATGGAAATAATTTTAACAATGGTTTTCAGGTATAACTTTATTTTATTCAGATTCAGAATTTATTGCATTGCTGGAATATTACATTGTAGAATCAGAAAAAATATTCCAGCTGCATAGATTAATGGAGATTTTAAATTCCCAGTGATTTCTTTATTGCAGAAATGAGTTTATCCAGAGGGAGCGGTTTCTGGAAAACACCGTTAAATCCGAGCTCATCCAGTTCATATTTTGATTCCGACTCTTTTGCAATACTGCTGATAAGAAAAATAGGAACTCTCTTGTTGTCCTGGCGTATCTGATGAACAACTTTTAATCCTTCATCAATATTTTCCATCATCATATCGCAAAGCACTGCATCAGGCCTTTCGGATTTATATGTGCTTACGCCTTCTTTGCCGCTTAAAGCAGTACATACATCAAAGCCATTAGCCTTGAGAGCCATGCTGACAGTTGTCAGAATATCCGGATCGTCATCAATAATGAGTATGTTTTTATCAGGCATGAAATATTCTCCTTGTATTTTAAATTGAATTTCCTGTTTCATAAAAGAATATTAAAAAATCAAAAAGAGCATAAAAACTTCCTGTTAAAATATATTTCAGGAAACATTTTGTCAAACCTTTTAAGGTGCATAAACCTTAATCTCTTTCACGTGAATTCCCCAGGCGCGAACTTCCGGGAAATTTATTTTTTTATTCAGATTCTATCCGCTCGCTTAATATTTCAGCAACATCCATAACCTGTACTGACTCAAGAACCTTCATGTCCTTGACTCCATCAACAAACATTGTAAGACAATACGGGCATGCCACAGCTATCTGGTCGGGATTTTTGTCCAGCGCTTCTTTTGTGCGGTTCATGTTTATTCTTTTATCAGGCTCCTCTTCCATCCACATCCTTCCGCCGCCTGCTCCGCAGCAGAAACTTTTTTCGAATTTCCGGTCAAGTTCAATTGCCTTGTTTCCTGTAGCCTTTTCAATTAGTTCACGGGGCTCTTTATAGATATTGTTATATCTTCCAAGATAGCAGGAATCATGAAACACAATCCGTTTGGTATTATCTGTTTTCCCTGTTAATTTAAGATTTCCTGAATCCATTAATGTATTTAGCAATTCAGTATGATGAAGAACCTCTGCATTTAATCCATACTGAGCATAATCATTTTTAAGCGTTGAAAAACAATGTGGGCACAAAGTGATAATTTTTTTTACACCAAGCCCGTTGAATTTTTCAACATTTTGGGTTGCCATTTTTTCAAAAATATATTCGTTGCCAAGACGCCTCAGTGAATCACCGCAGCATAGCTCTTCCTGGCCGAGAACAGCAAAAGAAACATTCGCTGCTTTTAATAGTTTGGCAACAGCAGTGCTTACTTTTTTTATGCGGCTGTCAAAAGAACCTGCGCAGCCTACATAAAGCAGGTACTCATAATTGCCGTCTTTTGTATATGCAGGAATATCAAGATCATTCGCCCATTTGCCGCGGTCTGACGGTGCAATTCCCCAGGGGTTTGAGCGCTGTTCTATTGCTTCAAAAAACACAACAAGCTCTTCAGGAAATTTTGCCTTGTTCTGCACAAAGTGTCTTCGCATTTTGATAATTTTAGGAACATGCTCAATGAAAACAGGGCAGTTTTCCATGCAGGCACCGCATGTGGTGCAATCCCATAGAATCTTTTCATTTACTGAAGCTTCGCCTTCTCCAAATATTATCAGCGGAGTAATACCCTCAGTTTTATTGCCGTTTAAAAATTTCATTCCATTGGCGAGCATATTTTCTTTACCCTGATGAATCATTATGCGCGGATTCAGGATTTTATTTGTTATAGTTGCAGGACAGTTTTTATTGCAGCGGCCGCACTCAGTACATGCTGCAAAATCAAGAAGATCTTTCCATGAAAACTGATCAAACGCTGATACGCCGTTAAGTTTACCTGCGCGGAATTTTTCCCTGGGAACAGTTGTTACAAACTCGAATGAACGGCAGTAACAGTTTGGTATTGCAGCAAGAATATGCATATGCTTGCTGTGAGGCAAATAATTCAGGAAGGATAGAAATATTACTGCATGCAGCCACCAGAACGAATGATATAAAACTTTAATCAATCCTGAATCCATTCCGGAAAATATTGAACCTATAATGCTGCTTGCTGGCATAAATACAGAGCCAGTGATTTTTCCTGATGCGATTTCGCTTCCCTGCATGCCGAAATATGCGACCATGAGACCGGAAATAAGTCCGAGAATTATAAAAGCATCGCGGCTCATAGCATCTATATGTTTCGGGCGGATAATAATTCTTCGTATCATCGCAAGTGTTATTGATGCAAGAACTACGATTGATCCAATATCAAAAACTGTGTAAACATACTCAATCCAGGTATAAGGCAGAAGAGTGCGGTACGATATTCCAGGGAATAGTCCTGAAAAAATAAATTCAACATTTGCAAAAACAAGTATGATGAATCCCCAGAATATTACAAGGTGATTCCATCCGTATCCTGTTGATATAACACGCCTTTGGAAAAAAGCATAGTAGATCATGGTGCTGAACCGTTTCAGGAACGTGCCTTTCAATCTGTCATCTTTTTTGCCGAGTAGAATGATTCTTGTCAGACGGATAAAAGAATATAGAAATGCAAGAATTGATGCTGTAAAAATTATTGTGAAAATTATATTTTCTATGTGTGTCATATAATTATTTACCTCCATCTAACGGTAAGGCATATGGTTTTTCACTCTTGATGAGTTCTTTTATTTCATCGATAATAGCCGGAACTATTGCGAAAAGATCGCCTACAATCCCGAACTGAGCCACTTCAAAAATCGGTGACTGCCGGTCTCTGTTGATTGCAATTATCATTTCAGAGTCCTGCATCCCGACAAGGTGCTGAATGGCTCCTGATATGCCGCATGCTATATACATTTTAGGGCGTACGGTTTTTCCTGTCTGGCCAACCTGACGTTCGTAAGGAACCCAGCCTGCATCAACAGCAGCTCTTGAGGCTGCAGTTGTTCCTCCAAGAAGATGGGAGAGGTCATCAAGCAGCTTAAAGTTTTCAGCTGAGACCATTCCACGTCCGCCTGAGACAAGAACTTCCATTCCGGAAATGTCCACGTGGTCAGCTGACTGTTCGCGGATCAGTTCAAGCACCTTTGTTGTAACCTCTTCCTCTTTCATGGAAATCGTTTCTCTTATTATTTCTCCTGCAGTGTTCAATGTCCGTTTTGGTGCAGGCATTACGTGTGGCCGTACTGAAGCCATCTGCGGCCTGTGGAGCTTGTTCAATATTGTAGCCATAATGTTTCCGCCGAATGCAGGGCGGGTCTGCTCAAGAAGCTTGTTTTCCCTGTCAATGCTGAGTTCAGTGCAGTCTGCAGTGAGTCCTGTTTCAAGAACTGTTGCTACAGCGCCTGCGAGGTCTCTGCCTAGCCCTGTTGCGCCGAAAAGCACAATCTCAGGTTTGTATTTGATAATCATGCCTGCTACACCCTTTAAGTATGGCTGTGTGCGGTAGTGCTTTAAAATTGGATCGTCTATGCAGTACACCTTCTGAGCGCCGTAAACAAATGCTTCTGAAATAATATTTTCAATTTCGCTTCCAAGTATGAATGCTGAAAGCTCTACTCCGAGATCCTGTGCAAGCTTCACTCCGGCACCCAGAAGCTCCCAGCTTACCGGCGCGATTATGCTGTCTTCCTGTTCTACAAAAACCCATACTCCGTTATAGCTTGGATCAGCCTTTGGTTCAAGCGCTGTATCCCTGTCATCATCATCTTTGGCTGCAGCAACTCCGCTTTTGCTCATCTCGTCGAGAATTGCAATTTCTTCCGGACGGTAGTAATGTTCAATTGCCTGTGCAGGGCAGACCTTGATGCATTTTTTGCATGTTATGCAGCGATCAATATTGATTATTGGCTCGCCGCGCTCATTCATTACAATCGCATCAGCAGGGCATTCGGATTCGCAGCGAGCTCCGCATGCGATACATTTATTTAATATAAGACGGACTTTTCCACGTGGTTTTTTTATTTTTTTCTCAGGCGTATTCGGTTGTTCCTGCATAATTCAATTCCTCCTTAGGTACGGATTAAAACTTAATATTAATTTACATGAATGAGATCCAGTTCTATAAGGCGTTTCACAAGCTGACGTGCAATCTCTTTCGGTGTCTTGCCGTCATCTCCGATGAGCTCTCCCTTTGCCCTGGTTGGTGCGAATATTTTTTTTACATTTGTAGGTGAGCCTTTAATTCCAAGCCTGGCTGGTGATAGTTTTAATATTGAATTGTCCCATACAGGAATTTCCGTGCTTTCTGCATTGAGCCTTCCCTGTACGCTCGGATATCTCGGTTTATTTATTTCCCGGACAACAGTAAGTAAAGCAGGCAAAGATGACTGCACCACCTCTTTCAGGCCTTCCATTTTTCTGCGCACGATAATATTTTTTTCAACCGGATCAAGATCAATTACCTTGTCGACCAGAGTGAGCTGGCTGTAGCCGAGTCTTGTGGCAATACCTGGCCCTACCTGCGCTGTATCTCCGTCTATTGTCTGTTTCCCGCAGATGATAAGATCAACACGTCCGTGTTCATATTGAATCCGTCTGATTGCTTCAGAGAGAACATAGCTTGTGGCAAGAGTATCAGCGCCTCCGAACAGTCTGTCTGATATGAGCACCGCATCATCAACTCCCATAGCGAGACATTTTTTTAAAGTAATGATTGAATTCGGAGGTCCCATTGTGATTGCAGTAAGTTTGCAGTCGAAGCGGTCTTTGATCAGGAGGGCTGTTTCTACAGCGTGAGTATCGAATGGATTTACAATAAATGGAATGCCTTCCCGCACCAGGGTGTTTGTAACCGGGTCTACTTTTACCTGGGTTGTGTCAGGAACCTGTTTGACTGTGATAACAATTCTGTTTAGCTTATACTTTTTATTGCTCATAGTCTTTATCTCCAGGATTAAAAAAATTAGATGATTTTTTTAATATGATCGATAGTTATAATTATGCTTTATATATGACTTGTAGATACTCTAAATGCCGGCAGATGTAAATGGGGGAAAAACCTTGTAATGATATGAGTGTATAGCCCTATACAAATTCCAATTTT
>CAZGWD010000010.1:0-190054 GCA_964529415.1 uncultured Leptospirales bacterium
ATGTGTTACCTATGCGCCCGGTTTATTTTGTTACCCATCCTCCCGGTTTGTACACCCTCTCCTTATGTATCCACTCCCCCGCGCCCGCTCATTTTGCCGCGGAGGCTATTAGGTATTAATCTAAATTATATTTTTTCTTATTCAAAGAAATTTTTGTCCCTCCTGGGGTGAACCACCACCTTTGGTTGACAGGTCATCGAGCGACTTGCAGTGAGCGAAGCCGAACTGAGTCGAGATGAAGAAATCGACTCGTGTAAAATTTTCATCTTGGTATAATATACCTAATTGAAAGAATAAACCATTTTTTTAATTTTTCATCATACCGGTAATCAACTATGGGATATTTAGGATTTTCAATCATACAACTTGCTGTTGTTTCTCTTATAAAAACATCACCATTTTCAAATAAATATATTAAATTATTGAATTGAACATATTTATCAAGCTCTATTAAAATTTCATCACTAGTTGATTTGCAATATATAGCATCTTCAAAACGCCCACCACAATGGCATGCTTCATAAAAATCTATATTTTTTTCTACTAGTTTTCTACAATAATCAATTTTCCCGTAATCTGTCATAAAATAAAAATCTTTACGAAAAAATTCTCTAATTATTAATAGGCTCATCTTTTTTTTAAAATTCAGAATAATCCCTTTCTGCATCAACTCAAACTGGTTTTTCCTATTTTCAAATTCTTCATTCGTTATTCTTAAATCAAGAATCCCCATTTTATCATGTTTATTAATAGCATTCTTTGAATAAACAATATTGACTGTTGATATTAAAAAAGATAAAATAATAATTATATATAAAAATTTATTTAAACCATTCTTATTTAAAAATATTTTGGCTAATTTAAAATCCGAATAATTTTTCATTGTTGATTCCACCTGTAGTTCTTATTTCTCCATGGATAATCCACATAAACATCCAAATGATTACTATGACCAACCGCCCTATTTACAACAGGGTCACCTTGTGTATTCTTTTTATTTTGAAAATACTCTATTAAGTTATCATCATTAAAATAAATATTTTTAATCTCATAACCATTAGGAGCGTTATTTATTAATAAATCTATAATACGTTTTGTAGCTTCTCTATCATAATTTATTGGATTATTTATAGTTCCATTGTTATCAAAATAGTTTTGTATTGGATTACCATTTTTATCTCTTAAATTAATATCTACACCAGTATGTCGTAAACCATTATGTAAACTTGAAGGCGCATCCCCCAGCAATCCAAGATCATTTATTCTTAATGGGTAAGTGCTTTCTTTATCCCACTTTTCCATTGTATTCACAAGAGTCATTACCAATCCCCAATCACCATATTTATGCTCTTGAGCATTATATTGGCTCGCACTGTTTTCAAAATAATTTCCTGCCATTGGAAATTTGAATATATAATTAGAATTACCATTTACAGCTCCTTCGTTCATGGTTATTCCATTAGTATATTTATTCATACTTAATAAATCTTTCTTTTCAGTCTCTGTCAAGGCGTCAATTGAACCTCCAAAAGCTACCTTCATGCCATAATACTCCATACGTGTTGATATTTTATTATCTTCCCCACTACGGATCTTATCTTTTAATTCATCCATGTATGACTTAATCTGCTTTAATTCATCTTTAGTAAAATTATCTTTTATCTTTTTGATATCACTTCCATCAGAACTATCTGATAGTAGTAAAAATTCCACTGCTTTTTCATCTTCCGGCCGTATAAAAGCTCCTGCAACAAGTTCTTTTTTCTTCTCATTTTCTTCCGCCCGCTTCTTCGCATCAGCCACAAGCTTCCCCCCATAATACGATCCAAAAAAACCCACTGTATCATCCAAACTATAGGCTAAATTCCTAATCCCCATCCCAGCTGTAGTATTCGATCCTGTTATCGCATCATACCCTTCGTAAATTGCACCCCTCATTAATCCGGAAATAAATTTCCCTCCGGCAGCGATTGTGTAACCTTCAGAATAACTTTTTTCTCTGCTAATTTTATCTTCTCCGTTTTTTCCTGAAAGAAAACTCGTGGCTAAATTTGTTGATGCTGTTGTAAATCCGTCAATAAAATTTAGTCCTGTTAGACCGTATCCGGTATAGTTTCCGTTTCTGTCAAATTTTATTCCGCTTGCAAAAGTTGTTTTTGTAAAATCAAGTCCGAAGTTTAATGCACGCCTTATTCCTGAAGAAATTGCTTTATCCCCTTCAAGTTTATCAAGCCCGGCTGCTGCTGTGGACATACCAAACTCAATTCCACCCATAATTGCATCCTGCTGGGTCATTTCTCCATAAAGTCCTCTTTCATTGTCGTATTTTAATGCTTTCATTCCGAAGTTAATAGCAGCTGCACCTATCTTTCCATAAGGTCCAAGATTATTTAATACAGCAGTACCTATTGCCATAATCCCGCCTTTACCTGCATTGAACATTCCCTCATCAAATGAAATTTCTCCGCTTGCAGCTGACTGCAAAGTGTCAACAGCTCCAATAGCAATTGCACCATATCCGCTGAATAGCGAAACTACAGTCTTTGCAAGCTTCAAGGATCCCATTATCGCATTGTTGCCGTTTCTCTGGTTTCCAATCTGGGTGCTTATGCGGCCATATTCTCCGCTTCCTCCGCTTATGTCGTTCATGCCAATAAGGCCAACGAAAAAGTTTGATGATGCTGCAATTTGAGCAAAGTTTCCTATGTGCGCCGGCAAACTATTCGCCACATTTCTGTCCATTATACTTTCAAATTTTATTTTAGACTGCTTCATTAAAATTCCAAGCATAGATTCGTACTGCCAGTCGGGAAGATTGTCTATTGCCATTACTGCTTTGTTCATATCAGCGTCATCCACAAGCAGGCTTCTTGTGAAGTTGAACTGCCTGTATGCATCGATCTGCTGGTTGAGGAGTTCGCGGCTTGTGTACTGGTCACCGCTTCTGGTATACCCTTCACCAGCTGCGTAGTTGTCTGCAGTGTCACGTGCATCTGCATCTGCTTCAAGTATTCTGTCTGCAAGAGTTCCAAGAAGTTTAGTGAGCGCGTCGATCAATTTAAGATTTCTTGTTTTCTGTATATCTTTCTCATATTTATTCATTAATTCCGAAAATGTTCCATACAGAAGCGAGTCTGCTTTAATGCTCGTGAAGGTTGTCATTGCAAACTTCATGTCTTCATCTTTAATTCTATCAAGCATATCCTGCGACAGTAATGACGGCGAATCTTTCATAATATCAGCGAGTATAGCGCCCACATCCGCATTGGTAATTATATTTCCGTATCTGTCATTCACATCTGCGGTAAAGGAGTTTACTGTTTCTGTAATTTCAGCGAGCCTCGTTTTCATTTCCTCTTCGGAAATTTCTTTCGATATATTTTCGAACCATTTTACTTTTTTATTTTTGAGAACCGACCATTTGGCGTCCCAAGCTTTTTGTCCTTCAATAATTCCATTTTCGCTCTCAGCTTTCCAGTGTTTCCATTTCTCCCTGTATGCAGCGTCCATTGCGCCCCACTGTTCCGCACCGCGCGTGAGTATCCTTTGCGTGAGCGCATCCCATCTTTCTTTTTTATCCGAGAGCTGTGTTATGGATATAGTCCATTTCAGCCGCTGCATTTCTTTCTTTTGCGCAAGTTCCATTTCTGCAAGCCCGATGAAACTGTCATCGTACTGCTTGAAGGTTGAAAGCATTTGCTCTGCGTTTCCTGTTTTAGATTCTATATCGAGCAAAGCGTCTGTATTGTAACCTTCAACTGCCCCGAAATATTCTATTGCGGCTTTTGTATATCCGTTAAATGCTCTTGCGCTTATTTCATCTGATACTTTTAAATTCACCGGCAATTTATATTTTTCCTCTCCTGTTTCGCTGAAAATTTCGTAGAATAATTTTTCATTCGCTTTTCCTATAATTGCCTTGTCGTACCCTTGAGTATATCCGCTGTACCCGGCCTGCCCCATTACTATGGTGTGGGAATAATATTCCTTGAGTTTATCCTGTCTTTTCTTTTCCAGATGATCCGAGTACATATTTGAAATTACAAGTGCGTCATAGAATTTTTTTCCGGCAGACATTGTCATGTTTCCGTATTCGTCCATTACCATGGAATCAGATTTATAATTTTCTATATTAAAGTAATCACCTACATTTCCGGTCTCCGAGCTATGCACTGAGCCTGTCGAAGTGTGATCTGCTTCAGCAGATCGTATCGAAGAGTCCTGCTTCAGAAATTTTAAATCGTCCTCTGTAAGTTCCTCTTCATATCCGTATATTCTGCTTATTTCTCTGAATGCACCTTTTAGTGTATACTTTTTCTTCACAACATTTTTTCCGGTTTTAGGATCATAGTATGCAGTTGTACCGGATTTTGATTCGTCTTCCAGGCTTTCTATCTGATTGAACTCAGCCAGACTTGCCTGCTTTTCATACATGGTTATTTTCAGGTTCTGCAGGTTGTTAAGTTTTGATTTAAATGCATACATATCGCTGTTAAACATGCTTATGTGCGAGCTTGCTTTATTATTATTATCCGATATAAGACCTAATTGAATTGAAACACCAATTGATAATGCGCCTGCTGCAATCAAAAAACCTGCAGCAATTCCAGGTCCGACAGGCCAGGCCCAGCAAACAGCAGCTGCTGCTGCAAGCAGACCTGATACAACAATTGTCACAGGCAACACTAGTGAATATATATTTGTTGCAATAGTTGAATGTTCCTTATACTTCTGATAATTATTTATTGTTCTGTTCAGGTTTACGTTTGATATCTGTCCGCTACGCATCATATTATAATACTCAAGCATGGGTGAATCAAATGCTTTGAGCTGAGATAGAGCACCTGATGCAGCCACAGCCTGATCAGATAGAGTAGCTGTAAGTATATTATCTGCAGTCCAGCCTTTGGGTGATCCGGTAATGGTGTTGTCGTACAATGACATGAACGTTGCATCACTGTACAATGCTCCGTTTAAATATTCATTTTCTATAAACCTGTCTGAAAGTAGGTTACGTTTGATCTGGATATCTGCAGGCTGTTTATCTGCAGGAAAAATTGATTCTCTTGCTTTTTCATATTTATCTTTTGCCTGGTCGCAGTCAAAACTTCTTGCCTTAATCTCTCTTTCCATCAGAACTTTGGTTTTTTCAATCCTGTATGCGCGTTCAGCTTTGTCTTTCAGTTCAGCTGCGAGTTTTGCATATGTTTTGTCCGACAAGGGAGACTGCAAAACAGATTTTTCAGCACGTTTAAGCACTTCATTGTATGTATTAACAATCTCATCGTGCATGGCTTTCGCCTGATTAAAATCTTCAACAGCATCGGATTTTATTGCATCCGTTCCAATTTTAGTTACACCTGTTCCTGTGGTGTAAAGATACGCAGTTGAAGCATAGTCATACACAGCCTGTTCATCCTCAAATTCAACTCTTGCTGCTTCAAGTCTGTTAAAAAGTATACTGATTATTTCAAGATGATTCGTGTACGTTTTTTTTGCAATTCCATATGCTTCGAGTTTATTCTTATTATTTACCTGAGCAGTTTTAAAAGCTGCATCACTTGCATAATAATCCGCATCAGCTTTTATATAATCATCGGTTTTTTTATATTCTTCAATTCCAGGGTTTATCAACACTGCTCCGTTATCCCTGATTTTCTGTTTGCTTTCCGATATCTGCCCTTCAGCATGCTGCATGCGCGCAAGCATGTCATCAACCATTCTGGTTATCTGTGCATTCGGGGCCCTTTGGGTTGTATAAACCTTATCAAGAAGTTCATTTATGGATGCACGGTACTTCTGCGTACCAGGAATATCAGTAATTGCAATCTGAGCAATTTTTCCGGCAAGAGCAATTGAATTGATCAGACCGCCTGAACCGAAATCACCATCTGCTGCTGTATTAAAATTTGTAAATGTGCCGTCTGCTTTCGGAAGAAGCTCTTTTCTGACTTGTATCTGCGAAAGATCTTTAACTTCAATTTCAGCAGCTGAAACCATTTTCAAAAGAGAACGGTTAAACATTGTCATCTCTTCTACAAGCTCATTTGCGCGGCTGTCCGCAAAATATTGCATCATGTTTGAATGGATTAAATCTGAAACCATTTCATCAGCATTGGCCGGCAGTGTCTTAAGTAATGGCTGCAGCCCATATCCGTTCTGCCTGAAATCATTGTAAAATTCCGAAATGGTTTTTTCCCCGAAATTCCATACACCGTTGCTGTTACTATCTGCAAAATATGCAACATTAAAAGTGCTGAGACCGTATATTCCGATGATTTCAGCATCAGATGGTGCTGTATACGCGTAAGGAGAAATGCATATACTGACCCAGCCTCCACTGCAATTCTCAATGTTCTCAGGCATAGTATTTACAGTCTGCCCTGTATTATAATCAATTGCTGAATAAGGATAAACACCGTTATTCTGATCCATAATCTGCTGCATTATTAAGGCATTATATTCAGCCCTGTGCTGAATTTTATAATAATCAATCAGATTTTCTCCTGCATCGAGCATACCGTTTTTATTTGCATCTTTATACTTATATGACACAGGATTTTCCGCCTGCTTTAGACTTCCTTCCTTTGATAAAATCAGCGTATCCATTGCAGTAGTCTGAAATCGGTCATTCGGATTATAATACACTTCATATTTATTCCGTGCAGTCTCAATAAAATCCCTGTAATGCCTGTAACCCTGGGATCCGTATGTAATCACGTCGAGCGCCTCGCCCTTGAGCCACGCTGCTTCGCTTTTATCCGAACCGATTACCGGGAGTTTGTTAAAAAAAGTTTTCCCGATACCTGTGTTTATATTTGCATACATGGATTCAATTGCTGTTTTTAACAGAGATGCTGACAGGGCAAGATCAGTCTCGCCGGTTGTATCCGTTAAATATTCAGGGGATGCAAGTGCCGGGTCAATCGCAAACAGTCTTAAAAAATTCTCACATCTGGGGTCCGCCACTTTTTTATCTTTCAGAAATTTTTCAATGTCGCCTGCACCATTGCGGTTATAATCATATGCAAGTTTTAAAATATTCCCGTATGCTTTTAATTCGTTTTTAATTGAAGCAAGTGCCGGAGACGCATTAAGGTTCATGTTATAGATAGAAATAAAACCATCCATTTCAATAAAATCCGTATTGTAAGTTATAGAATCAAGAAGTGCTGAATAATAATCCTTTTCTATTAAATAAGCCCCTGCCTTATTCCCGTTTAATAATTCTGCATTATGAACCAAATCTTTTCGAAGAAGCCCATTGTAAACACCTTCAAGATTTGATGTATTATTAGTAATTTCATTTATAAAAGGATCTTCATCAAGATATAATACTTTAAACCCTGTCAAATAAGCATCAAAGTTCAAATCTGCTGAATAATTTTTTTCAATATACTTTTCAAAATGCAGCACAAGCTCAAAATAATTATCAGCCTGATATGATTCTACAGTATTGCTATCCGGAAGAACTCTCACTGAAAGTGAATTCGCCAGTTCCGCATAGTAAATCTTTTTCATGTTCGCGGATAATGTTTTCAGATAATCAATCGAAGAACTGTATTGTGATAAATTCGCAAAGTCTCCGCCGGAAAAACTGTCATCACTCTCAATTTTTCCGAATATCTCCTCAAAAGATTTATACTCTTTATTGAAAAATTTCTTTTTTATAAATTCATGAAAGTGAAGAGCCATGCCGTAGTCCCTGAAAGAAGCATCTACGAGCAAGGCGTTGAAATTTTCATCACTGCCGATAATGGCGCTTATGGATTCAGCATAAACTTCATTTACAAGCCCTTCATACATCTGCTTATATTCTTCTGCGTTTATACCTGCAGGCGTAGTTGCACTGAATTCAGAAGCAAGAGCTGACAGATCCTGACTGTCTTTACTGAAAGCAAGATCAGCAATCTGTTCAATTATATTATTCTTAATATTATATTTTGTTATAACTGAACCGATCCTTTCAACAATCTCAGTGTCCATGTTTATTCCAAGCAGGCTCGCCTGAAAATCCGCAAGCGGCACAGGCGGGTTGCCGTTTACATATCCGGCTATATATTCATATGCCCTGGTATATACATACACCTCGTTTTTAAGCTTTCTGATATCTTCCAGATCACCTGCAAGAGAGAAACTGAAACCGGCGCCGAATTCGGCTTCGCTGATTTTCTTTTTAAAACTTTCAATGTCTGCAGATATTTTTTCAAGACTCGTTATAACTCTGCCTGCGCCTTCAGCCTTGCTGAAACTTTCTCCTGAAGCGGATTTTAATATATTCTGCCTAACTTCCAGAATTTCAGAAAGGCCTGCCATTATTTTTTCAGCTGAATCTGCAAGGTCCTGATATTTTTCTTTCTGCTCTTTCAAAGCTGCAGCAGATACGGTCGCCGAGCCTTGTCGGGGTGCAGTTTCATAAATTTCGCGGGCTCTGATCATGCTTTTATAAGATGAAACAGTTTCTTCGATTGATCTTCTTATTGCAATCGGCAGGCTTCCATACTCTTCACCTTTTACGAATGAAGTCAGTTTAGAACCATATTCCTTCAGCTTCGCATAGGTTATACCGCCGGATTTTATTTCTGAAATGTTTGCATCACTTTGCGTAATACCGAGAATATCTGCGATTATACCAGCAGCTCCCTTTTCTTTCAGATTGGCAGTTTTTTCAAACGAGTTGGAGAAAAATTTTACAGCGTAGGAGGATAAAGCTGAAACTTTTCCGTGTTCTGTGTAGGTATGCGCAATATAATTCCGGGTATTAAAAAAGTTATTAAAATAGCCCGGATTTGAAAGTTCCATGATATATGCTGAAAGTTTTTCCCTGTCCTCAGCTGATGTTTCAGGTTTTATAATTAAATTCTTGTACTCGGTAAATTTGTCATTTGCCTGGCTTCCGGTTAACCCGTATATTTCCACTGAATAAAAATTCATAATGTATCCGAGAAGAGTTACAATTTTATCCGATTCATTTAAAAGTTTATTATATTCAGCTGCTTTAGAATCAGTGTCCGCTTTTTCAATTAGTATAATTTTAGTCTTTAGATTTTTAATATAATTATATATTTCAATATTTTTTGAAGCAGTTTTCAAGTCTGCAGAATCATTAATTGCAGATAATGCTGAAGAAATAATTCGATCATAAAGATTCGGGGCAGTATCACCGCTGAATCCGTTCAGAAAATCTTTAACGCCGGATGCAATTTCAATATTTGCTGTTGCTTTTTCTGTTGATATATTTTTATTCCCAATTGCAAACCGTTTATTTATTTCTGCGAGGGTATCATTTGAATTCCCCGCAATGCTCATATCTGTCAGCAGATATCTGACAATTTCGTCTGAAACATCTTTTGCTTTTCTTACTGAATTCAGGGCTGAAATTACCGAGGACTGCAGAATTGTTTTTCTATTTAAAATTTCTTTTGATGCGAGGCTTAATACATAATCACGAAGTACATTATTACTCATATTATCAGAAACAGAAAGAGGATCTGAATCCGGATAAATTTTTGCAAGGCTCTGATAAAAAAGAGTTGCAAGTTCTTCTTTAGTTTTATTTGATTCTGAAGAATTTACTGATAATATTGTTTTAATTTTCTCAGTTGAATCAAGCGCTATTGATTTGTTGAAATCATCTATTGCTGTTGAGCAGGAGGAGGATGATTTATCTGAACAGGATGTTAAAATTGAAGTCAAACTGTTCTGCA
The DNA here is from genome assembly GCA_964529415.1 of uncultured Leptospirales bacterium. GTDB lineage: Bacteria > Spirochaetota > UBA4802 > UBA4802 > UBA5550 > CAYMPH01. The sequence goes on from CAZGWD010000010.1 coordinate 9,708, forward strand.
AATCAGATTCAGACTTGATTGATCCATTTGAATACTGAAAAAGAATTTCTTTATATGAACCGTCTGAAATTAAATTCTGCTGATTGTAATAACTGTTTCTGTTTGTCTCAAATAAGATTTTTATTGCTGCAATTTCATCAGATGATTCTTTTATAAAAGTTACAAAATTTTCACTTTCAATAACTGGAGGAGTTACTGTTTTAAATAGCTGGTTCTTTTTCAATTCAATTTCAGAAATCATTTCGTCAAAATTACTGCCTGAAAATTTCAATGAACCGTTTTTTAAAACTATATCTTCAAATTGCCGACAAGCTTCTCTGTAGCCACCGGCTGAATCAAGCCCATCCCTGACTTCAATAGCTGCTTTTAATCTTTGGGCATAAATGGCTGCACTTTCGCTTTTCTCCTGCATGCTTAATGCTCCATAATAATCCTTTGCCCTTAGCAGCCACTCAGATTCCCTGTCATTGATTCTGTTTGATAGGCTTGAAATTGCATTAACTGCTTCGTTCATATCATCTACTGCTATGCGCATTGCATCAGGGCTTGATAGAACATATACAAAATTCATTGCTTCTTCATACTTTACCCGTGCCAGGTCATAAATTCTTCGCGCATCCGAGAAACCTTCAGCTGCATTTTTCATATTTTCTTTCGCAGTAACAAGTGCAGGTAAAATTACCCCGGAAAGTGCGTTAATTGCTTTTTCATAATCATCTTTATTTGTTTTCAGTTCGAGTTTTGCAAGTTGAAGTTTTGCAAGCTGTTCGTCCTTTGAAAGCCTTGATAAATCATTTATTGCGTAATCATACACAAGCGCTGTTCTGTTTTTTCTTTCCTCCCAGTATGCTTTTTCTATTTTTAAAAGTTCAAGTTCAAACTCATCCGAAGTCATTAAATAGGGATCATTCGATACTGCATAGCTGCCGTTTATCAGAACATTTGTACCATCGGAATAGTAATATTTGCGCATAGCTTCGGTTCCGTCTTTATTAAGTCTTCCGTCAGTAAGAAGATCATTCATATCAATAGAATGATACTGCAGTTCGCTTGATGCGAGAATTTTCCTGAAGCTGCTTATCGTATTCTTCCATTCCAATATCTGCGCATCAGCCTTTACAAGAAGCTGCACACTCGTTGCATCATTTAGTCCTGCAAGTTCATTTCTGTATCCGGTTAACCAGGCCAAGTTTTCCGCTGCAGCTGACAAAGCGGAGGATCCCGTTACTATCATCTGCCTTACGCCGCTTGAATAATCATCCCAGGTTTCATTCTGTGCATCAATATACCTGTCGAGATCGCTGATTGCTTTTTCAAAATTTGAATCTGTTTCATCAAACTTTGCCTGCCAGAGCAGGTTCCCTTCAAAAATCTGCGCGCGCGCTTTCGCAAGCCAGGCATTTTTCGCCTGAGTCAGTTTTTCGTAGTTCAGCTTCCAGACTTCATCCGCAGAATCAAAATTCCTGAAAGCCCTGCGCTCCCACTCAAGACGCGCGCCAAGCATTGCTTCCTCAGCCTGTCTCCACGATGAAAGCCCTGCGTCGATAAAGTTACGGATTCTCTCTTCGCTTTCATCAGGCGACATTGGAAGCCCTGCTGCTGATTCCTCGACCTGTGAAACAAAAAGAGCGCCGGACATAAGATCATCCGCCTTGATTGAAGCATCAGATAAAATCAGTGACGCGATTGCCTCTGCAGACTGGCTATCACTTTCCCTCCTTAAAGAATCCGTGTCCGCTGTTCTTTCATAAAAATAAGAATTTCTTTTTTTAATTAAATATATTTCCTCAAGACGCAGTCTCTCTTTTTTCAGATCAGAGAACCTCTGTGTCAGCTCATCCGAAAAACCCTGCAATGCCTCATCTTTCATCCACGCAAGAGCAAGAGCTTTCTGAAGTGTTGCCTGTCTGCTTGTTTCTGCGCTTATGCCGTATTGATCTGCAAGAGAGTTATATACCGTACCAGTTTCATTCTGCCACGAATCAAATGCTTCATTTATTGCCTTGCTGTTAAATTCCGTTTTTTTGGATTCTATTACTTCATCAAGAGCTTTCCTGTTAAAAGCCGGCATGAGAATGGAAATTATCCCAGCAAGCCACGCGCCTTTTTCACCGAGCTTTTTCTTCTGTGTATCTTCATTGAATTTACTTAAATTTTCTTTAAAGATTAAATCCAGTTCAAATTTTATTCTGTCAGAGTTTTCATCTCCATTGGCCTGTAATCTCCGCTCAAGTTCTGCCTTAATCTCAATTTCAGTATCTGATATCCATCGGGTTTTTAGCGTTTCGATTCCGCTCTGAACAAACCTGTCCCATTCAGTTTCATTCTGTTTATATCTCGCTGAATCGTAAACCTTATCGAGATTATTTCTGTAATCATCATAAGTTTTAAGTTTGAATTCACCGGATAAAGGGAAACTTCCTGCTAATATCAGCATAAAAACTGACACGTGTAATATTATTTTTCTTTTCATAATTATTAATACGATCGGGGAGAAAATATTTAAAAAAAAAATTAAAAAATCTGTTTTTACACTGCAGGGATTACCGTCCGGTTCACGTAAAATGAGATATTAATCTTGACTTTTTCATTTGGATATTAATTAGTATAATTGAAGTTTCTGGATCCAATATTTACTGTTTTAAAAAAATTAAAAAAAAAGCGAGGAAACGAGTATGAAAAAAATTTTAGTGATCAGTGCTTTTTTAATTTTTTCAATGTTTATGATTCTTTCAACTTCAGATACAGTTTCTGCTGCATCCGGTCTCTGTTTCTCATGCGGAAGCGGAAGTTCATGCGAGCAGTGCCCTTCTCCTTCAGGAAAAGACACACAGGATGACAGAAGAGCATGCGAAAACAAGGGATGCAAAATTTCAGGATATTCATCCTGCTCCGGCGCTGCTAATATTAAATACTGCCATTAATAATATTTTCTCTATATGCATTGATTCTGGCAGCGCAGCCGATTTAGAAAACAGTGCTGCCGGATTCATGTATAATTTCTGCCAATTCTGCAGAAACAGAAACTCCATTACATATATTTTATAATAATTCCCCCGGGGGCCAAGACCTGCATTTAAAATCACAAAGCCCGAATTAGATTATACTTTTTAAATTCGCGAATTGCGATATTTTTCCAGAATTTCAGCAACATGAGTGAGCAATGCGTTTCGTGTTATCGGCTTTTGTAAAAATGAAATATAACCGGTTTGTAATTTATACTCATCATTAAAAGCCATATCAAATCCGGAACAAAGAATAACCGGCAGATCAGTACGGATTTCACTAATTTTATATGCAAGCTGAGTGCCTGTCATCTTAGGCATTGTCTGATCACTAATGAGAATATTCCAATCATTTGGAGATTTTGAGAAAGCTTCCAATGCATCGAAACCATTTGCATATACATCAACTCGATAACCGGCAGTAATCAAAATCCGGCTGATAATTTTCTGAATGGCATTATCGTCATCCACGAACATAATATGCTCGTGCGAAAAAGACATTGGGGGAGCTTCCTCAACTATATCTAAATGCGCTTTTGATGTAATTGCGGGTAAAAATATATCAAAAACAGATCCCTTCCCCGGTTCACTTTGCACTTTGATCCTGCCTTGATGGTCGTTGACAATTCCCTGAACCATAGCTAAACCCAGACCTGTACCCTTTCCAATCTCTTTAGTTGTAAAATACGGATCAAAGATTCTTGAAATGGTTTCATTATTCATTCCGAAGCCGTTATCCTGAACAGACAGCATTACATATTTTCCGGAAGCTAAATCATTATCGTGATTTTGTTTTGATACATCAATAGAAACATCCTTCAATATAACAATCATAACACCGCCACGTTCAATCATAGCCTGGTAGGCATTTGTACAGAGATTCATGACTATCTGATGAATCTGTGTTGGATCAGCCATGACTGAAAATGTAGAATTAATTTCCTGCCTGATTTCGATGGTGGCAGGAAAGGAAGCTGATAAAAGTTTTAAAGCCTCTTTAACAACAGCTGATATTTTTATAGGCATTTTTTCCTGTTTGCTCTGACGGCTGAATGTCAGAATCTGTTTAACCAGATCTGCAGCCCTGTCTGCAGCAAGGGCTATCTGATGCAGATCTGCCTGAATTGCTTCGTATTCGTCCGGGCCATGCAATAAAGCAATATCAGTATAGCCGACTATAGCGCTTAAAATATTATTGAAATCGTGCGCAATACCGCCTGCCAGAGTTCCAATAGCTTCCATCTTCTGTGCCTGGCGAAGATGTTCTTCAATCAATAATTTTTCCGCCTCAACGCGCTTCCTCTCATCAATCTCATGTTTAAGTTCCTCAACCTGTATCAACTGAAGATGAGTATGCACCCGCGCAAGAACCTCTTCTGCCTGAAATGGTTTTGTGATATAATCCACTCCGCCTTCAATGAATCCCTGGATTTTCTGATCCGGCATACCCAGTGCACTTATAAAAATAACAGGAATCCTTTTCGTTCCAGGATCAGCTTTCAGGCGGCGGCACACTTCATAACCGTCCATATCAGGCATCATGATATCCAGCAAAATCAGATCCGGTGACGGTATTGCTCCGGCATTTTCAAGTGCGTCAGGACCATTTGTTGCAACCAGAACCTCATATCCCTGAGATTCAAGCATGTGCCCCAGCAGTTGCAGATTTTCAGGGGTATCATCCACTATCAGAACAATTTGTTTTTTGTTCATAAATGTCTCCTGTTAAACCCTTGACTCATAGAGATTATTCTGGAATTCAAGTGTACAATATATCCCTTTATCATTATACATTTTCAGTTTTCCATTGAGCTGTAATGCAACATTGTATATCAATTTCAAACCCAGGGTATTCTGCTTCTTAAAATCAAAATTATCCGGAACACCTATTCCGTTATCCGAATACAGGAATATGAATTTACCTGTTACCGGTTCAGACAATGATATTGAAATTTCTCCTTTTCTATTATCAGGGAATGCATATTTTAATGAATTTGTCATCAGCTCATTGAGTATCAATCCGATTGGTATAGCTGTATCCAGTAAAAAATACTGCTCACTTATTTTTAAATTCAATGATATGTTATCATTGAATGGCTTCATACCCTGAATTATCAGATCGGATAGTTCATGTATATATTCTTTTATTGAAATCCGGGATAAATCCCGGCTTTTATACAGAAGCTGATGCACCAATGAAATAGACTGGATTCTGCCTTCAGTAATCTTTACAACTTTTTTAAGCTCTTCATTCCCTGGATATTCATCAGCCTGAAGAACCAGCATGCCGAGTATCACCTGCATCGTATTTTTTGTTCTATGATAAAGCTCGCGGATCAGAGTTTCTTTTTCACGGACAGACTGGAGCAGATTTTCCTCAACCTTCTTCCGCTCGGAAATTTCATGAGTGAGTTCATCAACAAGTACCAGTTTAAGATGCGTCTGCACGCGCGCCATGACCTCTTCTGCCTGAAAGGGCTTTGTTATATAATCAACTCCACCCTCCTTGAATCCCTGAATCTTCTGTTCCGGCATACCCAGAGCGCTGATAAAAATAACAGGAATACGTTTCAAATCAGGGTCCGCTTTAAGTCGCCTGCATACCTCATATCCATCCATGCCAGGCATCATAATATCCAGAAGAACAATGTCGGGAGACGGAATAGTTCTGGCATTGGCAATCGCTTCCTGGCCATTTGCGGCAACCATCACCTCGTACCCTTGAGATTCCAGGATGTTTCCCAACACCTGCAGATTTTCCGGGGTATCATCCACTATTAGAACAATTTGTTTTTTATTCATATATAGCTCCTATGCATAATCCTTTATCAGCTTTTTCAGCCCTTCCAGATCAAATGCTATAATCTTCTCCAGCATCCAGGATGAAAGGGAAGGATCTGTTTCCTTTGCATCTTGTCCCAATTTGCGTATGCGCGTGATGTTTTTTCTCTTCAATGCCTCTATAAATTCTTCGCGCCACACAGATGGCATCTTATCAATTGACGGAATTCCGGTATTATGCTTCATGGTTACCGACACTTTTTCTATTTCAGTTTCAAACAGAACTCCTGCATGAAGGGCAAGAACATTGTAAAGCACCTGTTCCCTGAAAGGTTTGGCAATAAATGCATTGATTCCTGCATCGAGAAACTTCTTTTCATCCGTATCGAGTGCGCTTGCGCTGATACCGATAATGACCAGATTTTCCATGGAATAGGTTTCGCGAAGAATCCGTGTAGCTTCTCCTCCATCCATACAGGGCATAACCAGATCCATAAGTATGATGCGCGGTTTAAACTGCTTCACTTTTTCTAAGGATTTTTCTCCATCTTCTGCTTCATCTATAACAAAGCCAAGCGGTACAAGCATCATCCTGAGCAGCTCTCGGTTGGACATCATATCATCTACAACAAGGATGCGGATTTCCCCCTGCCCCGGAGCAAGACCTATTACTTTATCCGGAATTTCTGAGGATGCAGGAGGTATCGATGTCACAGGAGCCTTGAATTCAAAATGAAAGATGCTTCCTTTTCCTGCAGTACTATTCACTGTTATGCCGCCTCCCATCATGCGGGCATATTTACTGCTTATAGCCAGCCCAAGACCGGTACCGCCGGCAGTCTGTTCGCCGCTCCGGGTGCGTTCAAAAGGAAGGAAAATTTTCCCCATCTCTTCAGAACTGATGCCTATTCCTGAATCCTGAATTTCTATTGCGATTCTGCCTTCTTCAGCTGGAAAAGCGTGCAATAGAATAAAACCGGAGTGTGTGAATTTCACAGCATTCTCAAGCAGATTAATTAATATCTGGCGCAGCTTGCTTATATCCGCAACAATATAGCACGGAAGATCTTTATCGAGTTCAAGAGTAAACACAAGACCCTTTCCTTCAGCGCGCATACGAAATAACATTGCCATGTTGCTCAGCAGACCGTGAAGATCAATTGTCTCCTCCTTTATTTCTACCCGTCCTGCCTCTATGCGGGACATTTCCAGAATATCGTTAATAATGTTTAGCAAATGCTCTCCGCCTTTCATGATAGTGTTAATTTTTTTACGGGACTCATACGACATAGCAGGATCTTTCTCAAGCAGCTGGGCAAATCCAAGCACTGCGTTCATAGGTGTACGGATCTCGTGGCTCATGTTGGAAAGAAATATACTTTTGGCACGATTAGCTGCATTGGCCTCATCACGGGCAAGCTGGAGTTCTGAAGTCCGTTCTTTCACCAGCTCTTCAAGATTCTCCCGATAAAGTTTCAACTCTTCCTCAGTACGTTTACGTTCTGTAACATCCCTGCTTGCTGCGTGGATTTCGTACACAGCGTCTGTATCCTTATCAAACACCGTGTGGCTGATAGTTTCCAGCCATTTGTAATTTCCATTTTTACAGCGGGTTCGAAATACAGTAGTGGAAATAATCGGCTGTTCGATTATGCTGGAACGGGACTCATCAACTTTGGAAATATCTTCAGGATGTACAAACTCAAACGCAGAATGGCCAACCAGTTCTTCAGGATCGTATCCCAGCAAAGCTCTGCATGCCGGTGAAACGTAAAGATATTTCCCGTTTTCGTCGTGCCGCGATATCATGTCTGTTGAATTTTCCGCAAGCAGACGGAAATCCATTTCGCTCAGACGCAGCGCTTCCCTGGTACGTCTATCATCTTCCATTATACTCAACAGCGCCCTGCGCGACTGTTCGGACTCGGCAAGCAGATGCTTGACTTTTTCCTGACCCTGGATCAGCACATCATTCATATGCTTCTGCTCGGCAATATTGCGAAACTCCCAGAGGATATATTTTTCACCGCCGATTTCAACACTTTGCCCGGAAATTAAATGAGGCAATTTTTCAGTCTTCATTCTAAGCATTGCTTCAAAATCAACAATATGTCCGGTCTTTAAAAATTCATCAAAGCACGCCTTGCGTTCATCCGGATTTGCCCACAGACCCAGTTCATATGCAGTCTTTCCAACAGAATTTTCCCTGTTAAATCCTGTAGATTTCATCCATACTGAATTAACGTCAATTATTATACCGGAATCATACTCTGTTATGGCCATACCGTTAGTTGCTGCATTGAATATTATGCTATAATCCAGTATGCCCTTAAATGATGCACCCTCTGATTGCCTTGAATTATTTCCTTTTGCGGTTTTTCGTGCGTCATGCGTCATATAGCTCTCCTGTTGACTATCACAGCATTTGCATTTTAAGACGTTTAGTTATATTCGATTCCTGAATGGAATAAAGTGCATCCAGAAAATTCAATTGAAAACTACCGGACCCGGCAGAATTTTCTGCAGCCATCTCTCCTGCAATACCCATTAGTGCCATGGCATTGACAGCAGCATTAAACGCTGAATCATTCACAGCTGAAAATGCGCCTGTTATAGCGCTTGCAGTGCAGCCCATGCCAGTTACCCTGGTCATCATCTGATGGCCATTTTCAATCCGGGCAGCAGCATCTCCTTCAACGATCAGATCTAATGGACCGCTCACAGAAACAACGCATCCCGCAGATTTGGAAAGAGCGCGCGCTTCATCCAGCACTTCCTCCGGATTAAATCTGCTGTCAACACCCTTGGTAGTGGATTCCGCATGAAAAAGTGATTTTATTTCCGATGCATTGCCGCGAATGATTGCCGGATGTATTGACTTGATCAGCATATGCGCAGTTTTCGTCCGGAACTGCGTGGCGCCGCTACCGACCGGATCAATTATAACCGGAATATTCAGTCTATTAGCTTCCCTGCCAGCCTTAAGCATTGCCTCAATCCATAATGAGCTCAAAGTTCCGATATTGATTACAAGAGCTTTTGAGAGACCAACCATCTCCTCAACCTCCTCAACAGCATGAGCCATTACCGGAGATGCTCCTATTGCCAGAAGAGCGTTGGCCGAATTGTTCATAACCACATAATTTGTTATATTATGAACAAGAGGTGCTTCTGAACGTATCAGTAGAATATCATTCCAGATCATCCATTTCCTCCTGTATTCTTTAAGTTTAAAATTTTATTAAAACCATTTTTATTTAGCCTGGCTTTCATAACGCGGCTCCAGTTTCATCTTTGTCAGCAGTTCGTTTACTTCATACTTAAGTTCTATAATCCTCTCCTCGCGTCCAAGAGTTACGCGATGCCAGGAAACAAGTTCATTCATACGCATTTTTAATTCATCCTCAGCCTGCTTGCGTTCGGTAATTATAAATTCAATTCCATCCCAGCAAGTAGAACCATCTTCCAGCTTCTTTGGAGTTGAAACAAAGGACGACCAGCGAATTTCTCCGTTGGCATCTCTGATCCGGGCTTCAGTTTTAAAAGTGGAAAACGTTTTAATTGCATCTTCCTCGGCTTTTATCAATAAGGCAATATCATCCTCGTGAATCCTGCTGTAAATGATGGATGAATCCTCCATACCCTGTTCCGGTGTAATTCCATATAATTTCTGTACGGAATCACTTAAATAAGTAAATTTTCTGGAGCCATCCGGCATGATAACAACCTGATAGATCATACCATTTGAAAAATTATTACTTATGGATCTGATGCGGGACTCACTTTCCCTCAAAGCTTCTTCTGCTCTTTTGCGCCCGGTAATATCCTTTTCAAGCTCTCCAAGCAATCTGTCATAATACAGCAGAAGTACACCTATAGCTGACGCAAGAAAAAGAAGTGTAGCAAGCAGAAAACCCCATGATGCAAACCAGGTTACAGGCCGAAGTAAAAAATAGTCCGCCCTATGAATACCCCACAATATAAGTGCATAACCTGCTATCGCTCTGCCTGAACCGGAAACCTTGATATATTTCAGTATAGTAACACCAGACCAGGAGAAAAGCAAACCTGTGAATAAAGATAAAGGCATTTCAGCCCAGAAAAAAGGCACCTGTAAAACCTGCGCCAAAACAACCCAGACAAAGGTAAGAACTGCCCCGAAATACCACCACTTCCCGGTAGTTCGCCCAGCCATGCTATTTGCGCCGGCTAAACAAAGAAATGCTCCTATCAATGTCACTGTATCCTGTACTGGAGCCATCCATGGAGATAAAATCTTCAATACAATCCCGATATGCAGAATAAACCGCATTGAATAAATTCCCCAGGCACAGCACCATAGCTTGAGATGCCTGTCCCTGCTCTTCAGATATAAATACAGATATAATAAAGTCACCATCAATGTCATTGTGAAAGCTGAAATAAGCGACGGTATCAGTAATGCCCCCATAAACCCTCCTTTAAATCATTACCGAACATTTAAATAATCATTGAATATACAAATCATTGCCCAGTTTTTTCAAACCGTCAATATCATACAACAAGACTCTATCCAGTATCCATGCTGAAAGAACCGGATCTAAATCTTTTGCATCTTCACCCAGTTTGCGTATTCTCGTGATATTCTTTCTATTCAGTGCATCCCTGAAATTCACGCTCCATTCATCCGGCATTTTGTTAATATCCGGAACTGCATTATCAGATTTAATCCTTATAGATTCCCTGACTGCTTCTGTTTCAAATAATACTCCTGCATGATTTTCCAGAATATTATAAAGTTCCTGCTCCTGAAAAGGTTTGGCAATAAAAGCGTTGATGCCTGCATCGAAGAACTTCTTTTCATCCGTATCCAAAGCGCTTGCGCTGATTCCGATAATAATCAGATTTTCCATGGAATATTTTCCGCGAAGAATCCTTGTTGCTTCACCTCCATTCATGCCAGGCATAACCATATCCATTAGTATAATGCGCGGTTTAAATGATTCTACTTTTTCCAAAGACTCAACTGCATCACAAGCTTCATCCACAAAAAATCCGAGCGGCTCAAGCATCATTCTGAGAAAATCACGGTTTATTTTTATATCATCAACAACAAGAATTCTGATTTCTCCCTGGCCCGGAACAAGGCCAATAACCCTTTCTTGAGTTTCTGATGTCGATGGAATCAATGAAACCGCAGAAGCATGAAATACCAGACTAAAACAGCTCCCATTATCTTCTGAGCTTTTCACTGTTATATTGCCGCCCAAAATATGAGCATACTCCCTGCTGATAGCCAGTCCCAGCCCTGTACCTCCCGCTGCCTGTTCACCGCTGCGTGTCCGTTCAAAGGGCCGGAAAATATTATCCTGATCCTCAGCTCTTATTCCAATGCCTGTATCCTGAACTTCTATGGAAATAGCATCAGAATCAGTTGAATATGCATGCAAAACAATACTGCCTTTTCTGGTGAATTTCACAGCATTACCGAGCAGATTGATCATAATCTGGCGCAGCTTGCTTATATCTGTCATGATATAATGAGGAAGATTTTCAGCAAGTTCAAGGGTGAACATGAGTTCTTTTTCTTCAGCACGCAGGCGAAACATAATAGCAAGATCATTGAGCAGGCTGTGTAAATCAATGGATTGGTTCCGAATCTCAACTCTTCCAGATTCAATGCGCGACATCTCCAGAATGTCATTGATGATTGAAAGCAGATGCTCACCGCTTTTCATGATAGTGCCCACTTTTTTATGGGCCTGTTCAGACAGGGATGGATCACGTACAAGCAGCTGGGCAAAACCAAGCACAGCATTCATAGGTGTACGGATCTCGTGACTCATATTTGCAAGAAACATGCTTTTTGCCTGGTTTGCAGCGTTAGCGGCATCACGGGCAAAAAGAAGTTCAGAGGTGCGCTCTTTTACCAGATCTTCAAGATGATCCCGGTTAAGTGCAAGCTCCTCCTCAGCTCTCTTACGTTTAAAAAACTGGAAACGGAGCCTTCTTTGTATAACCAGCAGCCCTAAGGTACTGAATATGATTGTTATAAAGTACAATACGCCCTGGGTCAGGACTCGTTTCCGCCAGGGATCAAAAAGACCTTTAAGATCACGGCTAACAGCCACAACAAGCGAATTATCCATTGGAGTGTCAGCAAGCTGAATTGTGCGTACAGCAGTCATGCTGTTTACGCCTGTAAAATAATCTATTCCGGAAAACACATTGGTTAACCTGCCGCTTTTCTTATGAAGCATGAAAATTGAATCCGGCACTGCCAGATCCATTCCCCCGGTTACACCATCCCTGCCTGGAGTCAGCAGGAACAGCCTGCCATCGCCATGAATAATAGCTGCACTCATATCCGGCACGTAGAGAACTGAATTAAGAAGTACAGAGAAATATTCCGGAACAACGCTCACAATTACGATTCCTGCGAACTCGCCATTCGGCCCGGTTATAGTCCGGAACAAGCTTATAACGAAAGTATCTAGAACTGTCCTGAAAGGTGCGCTAATGTGAAGTATTTTTGGATCAGGGTTTTTAATTGCTGTTTTAAAGTAATCCCTGTCCTTAAAATTCATTCCAACAAGCTTCTCATTGCTTGAGGCAATGACTCTGCCATCGGCCTGAATAATCAGTATAGGGCGGATGCCAAGCAATGTTTTATTTATGGCCTGCAGATTGCTGCTGCTAAACCTGTTTTTTGTATTATTTTCCAGCCAGTAGGGCAATTCATTAATTATGCTTTCTATTACGCTATCTGCCAATTGAAGCTGCGGCAATATATTCTTTTCCACAATCTCTGACTGAGTTACCAGCCTCTCACGTTCCTGATTATCAATTTGCTGATAATCACGGAATAGTGTATAGATGATAAATCCTCCAAGTATAAGCAGAGCAGAATATAAGATTATCCACTGATATAATAAAGATGAATTATCAATTCTTTTCAAAACAATCATTTATATTACCTTATCATCCTGTTTCGATTTATACCGGAGTTTATCATCACACGCCTGATTCAAATTCAAGGTTAATGTCCAGTTTTTTCAGTCCGTCAATATCATACAATAAAACCTTCTCAATAATCCATGCAGAAAGAACCGGATCTAATTCTTTTGCATCTTCTCCCAGCTTGCGCAATCGTGTAATATTCTTTCTATTCAGAGAATCCCTGAAATTCCCGCGCCATTCAATCGGCATTTTGTTAATATCCGGGATTACATTATCAGTTTGAATTTTCGTATAATCTTTATCTCTTTCTGTTTCAAATAAAACACCAGCATGAGTTCCCAGAACATCATAAAGCTCCTGTTCACGGAAAGGCTTGGCTATAAAAGCATTGATACCTGCGTCGATAAAATTCTGTCTATCAACATCAAATACACTTGCGCTGATTCCGATTATTGCAAGCTGCTCCATTGTATAGGTGCTACGTATAATGCGAGTTGCCTCGGCTCCATCCATATCCGGCATAACCATATCCATCAGTATGATGCGAGGAGTCAGAGAGTTTGCTTTTTCGATTGATTCCTTTCCATTACTGGCTTCATCCACAATAAAGCCAAGAGGTTCAAGCATCATCCTTAAAAGTTCCCGATTAGCTCTCATATCATCCACAACAAGCACACGGACTTCTCCCTGACCCTGAGCAATACCGGTTACTTTATCAGAAGAATATGACGAATCAGGAATCTCAAAAGCTGCAGGTGCATTAAACACAAAGTGGAAGGAGCTCCCTTTGCCTTCATCGCTTACAACAGTAATGTCACCGCCAAGCATATGCGCATATTCACGGCTGATTGCGAGCCCGAGTCCGGTACCTCCGGCAGCCTGCTCGCCGCTGTGAGTTCGTTCGAATGGACTGAAAATTTTACCCTGATCCAGAGAGCTTATGCCTATGCCTGTGTCCTTGATTTCAATAGCTATATTTTCAGAACCTTCAGGAAAAGCGTTTAATTCAATTGAACCGGTATTCGTAAATTTTACAGCATTCCCGATCAGATTAATAAGTATCTGACGGAGTTTATTCAGGTCTGTAGTTATATAACGCGGCAGATTTCCCGACATGTCTATTGTAAACATGAGCCCTTTCTCATTTGCACGCATATGAAACATTACTGCAAGGTCGTCAAGCAGACTGTGAAGATCTATGGACTTAAGCTGAATCTCTACCCGTCCTGATTCAATACGGGCCATCTCAAGTATATCGTTTATTATCGCAAGGAGGTGATCGCCGCTTTTTAAAATAGTTGAGACATTTTTTAAAGCCTGCGGCGGCATTGATGAATCGCGCTCTAAAAGCTGGGCAAAGCCAAGAACTGCATTCAATGGAGTTCTTATCTCGTGGCTCATGTTTGCAAGAAAAATGCTTTTTGCCCGATTGGCTGCATTGGCTACATCTCTGGCGATTAGAAGTTCGTTTGTGCGGCTTTGAACAATCTTTTCCAGATTATCTCGATACTCTTTCAGTTCTGCATCAACTTTCTTTCGTTCAGTTATATCACGGGCGAATCCATTAATAAACTCTTTATCACCGAATTTCAAATAAGTAGATACTATTTCCACAGGAAAAGTTGAGCCATCTTTACGGCAATGCACAGACTCAGAAAAATAATTTTTATCTACACGTATTTTTTCCCAAAGAGAAGCCCATCTCTCTTCAGTTACTTTCGGGTTGATATCATAAACATTCAACTCTAACAATTCATCTCTTGAATAACCAAGCATTGTACAAGCGGAATCATTCACATATATGAATTTACCTTCTAAATCCATCCAATAAACACCGTCAGATGCCACATCAATTGTTTTATTTAGAAGGAGCATCCGCTCTTCAGCAATCTTTCGCGCTGTGATGTCGCGGATTGTGACAAGCATACATTTAACACCCTGGAGTTCTATGAACTCGCCGGAAACCTGAGTATCAATAAGTTTACCTGACTTAGCAATGTATTTCACATCCAGATTATGCACGTAACCATCTCGTAACATGGCAGCTATAAAGTAACCGCGCTGTGATTTATCAGAAAATAAATTTAATTCGTTTGATGTCTTTCCAATAACTTCTTCCCGTGTATAACCAAGCAATTCCTTAACTCTATCATTGACTTCAATTATTCTCCCATCATTCATAGTAGTTATAGCAATAATATCAGAACTCGATCTGAATGCTTTTGCAAATTTTTCTTCGGATTTCCGCAGCTCATTTTCTGCCTGCTTAAGCTCTGTAATGTCCTGTACGGTTCCTATTGAACTTAATGGTCTGCCTTCTGAATCAAAATATGTCCTGCATTGTTCATATACAAATTTAATTCGTCCATCCGGCATGAGAAGTCTATGGCTGATTTCATAAGGCATGCGATTTTCAAGTGAATTTATATAAGCAGCATCAACCGCTTCTCTGTCTTCAGGATGTATGGCCTCAAGAAAAGCATTATAACTTGCCTTAAATTTCTCTTTATCAATTTCAAAAATACGGAATATTTCATCTGACCATGTGAGATTATTATCCAGAAGATTCAGTTCCCAGTTTCCAATCTGTGCAATCCGCTGTGCCTCAAGTAAATTTTTCTGGATATTCAGGAATTCAGATTCAGCCTGTTTCCTCTCAGTGATATCCCGCACTATAGCCATCATACCTGACGGATTTCCATCAGAACCCCAGAATAAAGACGCACGCAGTTCTACAGGGATAATCACCCCGTCTTTTCTGCAGTATTCTTTCTGATAAACTCCGGAACTTCCATACACAAGTACCTTTTCTTTAATTATAGACGCTTCCATATCGTGCCATTTTTCAGGAGTAATATCCATATATGTCAGACCCTGGATTTCATCAGCTTCATATCCAAGCATCTCAAGATAAGCAAAATTAAATTCTTTGATATACCCATCCATATCAACAGAGACAAAAGCATCACTCATTGTTGCAAAAATACGGCTGAGCTTTTGTTCCGATGCTCTTATTGCCTTCTCTGACTGTTTACTTTCAGTGATATCACGTCCAATACCCAGAACACCAACAAGAGTTCCATCTGAATTATACATTGGCGTCTTCGTAGTAAGCAGCAGAGCTTCATGTTTGTCATCTGCAAAAGTAACCCATTCTTCATTGGAGGTTGGCACGCCTGCTGCCATGGCTTTTCTGTCATGATCCCGGAAAAAATCTGCTAATTCCCTGTTAACAAAATCATAATCTGTTTTGCCAACTATATTTTCTTCACTGGCTCCGAAAAAGCGTTCAAACATTTTGTTGCAGGTCAGATATACACCATCCGCATTTTTCAGCCAAACAAGATCCGGAATGGTATCCACCAGAATACGAAATTGTGACTCGCTTTTCTGCAAAGTCTCAAGAGCTGCTTTATCTTTCATCCTGTTTATAATTATTACTCTTGAAAAAACAATCGAAAACACAGTAAATAGCAGCAACAGCGAGGAAGTCACTGCAACTTCTCTGTTCCATGAGGCGAGGTAGTCTCTGCTGGCCTGTGCAGCTATAATATACATAGAATATTTTTCTATTTTACGAAAGCTGAGGGTGCGTTCTATGTTATCAAATTTTACATCAGCAATATAAGTTCCGCTTGTTGCTCCAGACTTGAGCCACTCTTTTCCTTTTTCGGATGCTTCTTTGTTGCCAATTGCAGATCTTGCTTTATCTGAATCCGGATAACGTAAAATAATCTCCAGATCATTATTCCGAAGAGCAATGCTCCCATTTTTGCCTACATCAATATTTGAAAATAAATTATAAAAATATTTAATGGGAAGCACGCCGAATACAATCCCTGCAAAGGAACCATTTGGATAATTTACCCGCCGCGCTACAATTAGAGTTGCTACCCCGGTTATTCGGCCTATTATAGGTTTGGATATTACCAGTCCTGCATCAGTGTTTGATAACAGATAACGGAAATATTCACGGTCCGCAATATTTATCTTTTTATTGGCAGGAATATTGGTTCCATACTTTACATCCCCGTTAGCATCAACAAACCGCAGTCCCTCTAAATCCGTGTTAAGAGAATGCTGCTTGATAAAAAAGGTATTTAATATTTTTTCATTTACACCACCTGACACAAGCTGTCGTTCAATCTCACCCACAACATTGAATAGGGCTGTATCAGTTCTCTCAATCATAAATGAAATACTTGCTTCCAGAGATTTTGCAAGATTTTGAGTAGAAAGCTCAGTCTGTTTCTCATACTGCTGACGGATCTGATACAGTGAAAGCCCCACAATAAAATATATTAACATGTTGAGAATCACAGCACCTGATATAAGCCGGATAACAAAAGAACGTGATGTTGTCATTGAATTTCCTTCTTTGAAATTAACTCAAAATCAAGATTATTCAGACAATACAGCATGGATTTAATTTTTTACCTGTTTTTTTTGCAGCGAAATAATCCTGATTTTTTATAATGTAATCTTCAAACGCTGAAATAATCAAGGCTTTTTCAGGAAAAAAAATTTTGAAAAACGGCATGGTACTTACAACTATCAGATGTATATAAAAACCTGTATCATATTAATTTAAATTTTTTTAACTGTTCTAAAAGCTTTTCCAGAGAAATCGGCTTGATCAGGTAGCTGTCGCACAATTCATTAAAAGAAGCGAAGATGGATTTAATTTCTTCAACAGCTGTTATCATAACAACCTTTACTCCCTTACTCGAAAAAATACCATGACTGCTTTCAATATCCCTGATTGTTTTAAGTGCATCAGCTCCGTTCATTTCAGGCATAAGAATATCCATGCAGATCAGGTCATAGGGTTTTTTATCCATTAAAGACTGTTTGTATGCTTCAACAGCTTCTTTTCCATTAATTGCTATATGACATTCACCCAACGGGGACAAATAACTCTGCAGAAGCATCCGTATTATAAATTCATCTTCAACAATCAGAATTTTCATATTAAACTCCCATATTCATTATATTAAAAAAACATAAAGTATAACATTTACTGTTAGTAGTTTTCCGCACCTGTGCCGAGCAAAGTCGAAGCATGCGCGGGAATGACATTTAAAATTCAAATTATATCGTCATCTACTAATGTTACACTAAACTGCTGAGAATTTTTTTCAGTTCATCAGTATTCTGCATATTTTTACCGGATCCCTCCACAGGATATGCAGTAGACATTGTCATCTGTTCCACTTCATGTTTGATAGAATCATAAATATCATGTTCTTTTTTTGTGAGATCAACAGCAGTCTGTTCAGCTTCATTATTCAGGTGACTGAGGTCTGTCATGCTGTAATTCAGCTCAAGAAGACCTTTTAAATCTTCAACTGCAACACTTGAAAGAACATTTAATTCATTAAGAATTCCCCTGTTTTCATTTGAATATTCCATTGAACTATAAAACTGTTCAACTTCCAGATATTTCCGGAACTTCAGGGAAATTATTACTGTTAAAACAGTAACATGCTGCAGCGTCTCTTCAAACAATAAATGCTTTTTATCAACAAGATCCTTAATGGACAAAGAATCTTCATGCAGATTTTTAGTAAATTGATTTGACTGTTTTGCAAATTCATATTGGGATTTTGATTTTGAATTAACTTCTGCTGCAGTTGCATGAGCTGCTTCTATTTCATCTTTAAGATTTTTTAATTCTGTTATATCTTTCTTCTCAACGAGTCTGGCAGCCTGCTTTACCTTTTCTGCAATTTTCCTGCCTCTTTCAAGATTTTTTGCAGAGCCATTTATAGCTTTCTCGGCATCTTCAAGCACCATGTTTGTTATATTCTTCATAGCTTTGATTGAATTAAGCTGAAATTTTTTCTTCATTTTCAGCAATTTATCCGCAAGTAATATTTGAGAATCATTTTCTATTATCAATTCGATTGTTGAAAACGATTCGAGCAGAGAAGTCTGAAATTCGTCTGTAATTGCAGATATTTTTTTAATTTTATCTTCATTTGTTCCGGAAATATTTTTTAATTCAGAAAGTTTCAGTTTCTGTTTCTCAACATTTGACAGCAGTATTCTGCATGCAAGAGCAATTGAATTATCCTTTATAGACTGACCCATATCTGCAATATAAATCTTTTCAAAATCCTTTTCAAGGGCGTTTCCAATTTCAATAGATTCAGCTACAGCAGTCAGGGTATTTTGAGAATGCTGCTTTCTTTTCTTTGACGATTCATTCACCTTCTCTGCAATTGATGACATATCATCAGCTATTGCAGACATTCTGTCTATTGTTAGCTTTTCCATATTGATCTCCATAAAAATTTATTTCATTAAATCAATTTTTTAACTGCTTCAATTAAAGTTTCCGGCTGAAACGGCTTTATTAGCCAGAATTTTGCTCCGGCTTCCTTACCCTTTAATTTCATATCCTCTCCGGATTCAGTTGTAAGCATAATGATCGGAATGAACTTATATGCCTCATATTTTGCATCAGACCTGATCGCATGCAGAAATTCTATTCCATTCAAAACCGGCATATTCACATCGCATACAAAAAGACCAATGTCCATACCTGCGAGTTTTGATAATGCATCTGATCCGTCTGCTGCTTCAATAGTTTCATAACCTGCACTTGTAAGTGTAAGACTTACAATCTGCCTTATTGCAGAAGAATCATCTATTACCATTATTTTTTTTCCCATTTGCGGACACTCCTTAAATAAAATATTTCAAATCAGTTTCATGATTTCAAGCTGTGATATCAGTCTATTCTTATCAATAGGTTTAAGCAGATAGCCGTCGCACAGCTCGCTGAAAGATGAAAATATTGATTTAATATCTTCAACAGCTGTTACCATAAGAATTTTCGCCCCCTTACTTGAAAAAATACCAAAACTGCTCTCCATATCCCGAATATTTTTCAATGCTTCAAATCCGGACATTTCCGGCATTAGAATATCCATACAGATCAGGTCATAGAGTTTTTTGTCTATTAAAGACTGTTTGCATGCTTCAACTGCTTCTTTTCCATTAATTGCTATAAAACACTCTCCATAGACAGATAAATATTTCTGCAGAAGCATACGAATGATGAATTCATCTTCAACTATAAGAATTTTCATTGATTACTCCTATAAATTAAGCCCCCTGAATCCCACTTCGACTGCGCTAAGAACATCACCCGAATAGTGACTTTCAGATTAAAGTAAATGTTAACCCCCTCCGGGACGCCGGGGATTATCGTGATACATCATACAGCCTGTATTAATTTTGGAATATCCAGTATAACTGCGACCTCTCCGCTTCCAAGAATTGTTGCTCCGCTGATCCACTGAAGTTCTGTAAAAAATTTTCCGAGAGGCTTAATAACAGTCTGGAATTCACCCATCAGCTTGTCTGCAACCAATCCGATTTTTTTTCTTGAATATTCCACAACAATAATATTTTCTTTTTCCTGTTCACTTGCTTTAAATCCGAAAAAATCACGAAGTCTCAAAAGAGGAAGCATCTCACCTCTTAAATTCAGGAAGTTTCCTCCGTCTCTTCCGGTTATTTTTTCTCTGGCTACTTCAGTGCCTTCAATAACCATATCAAGAGGTATAACATAAAAATATTCATTTACCTTTATCATAAATCCGTCAATGATAGCAAGGGTAAGAGGAAGATGTATGCGTATACTCATACCTTCACCATCTCTGCTTTCAATGTTTGTATTTCCCCTGAGGGCTTCAATATTTCTTTTTACCACATCCATTCCAACTCCGCGCCCGGAAATATTTGTTATTTTATCTGCTGTTGAAAATCCAGGTTCAAATATCAGCTGGAAAAGTTCACTATCAGGCAGATTCTGACCAGGCTGAATCAATCCCTGCTTTAAAGCCTTTTCAAGAATTTTTTCGCGGTTTAAGCCGTCACCGTCATCTCTGACTTCAATAACTATGCTTCCGGTTTCATGGTATGCGTTAAGAAAAATTTTCCCCCGCCTTGGTTTTCCTTTCGACATCCTTTCTTCAGGGGATGATATTCCGTGATCAACCGAATTTCTGATCAGATGCATGAGCGGATCGGAAATTCTTTCCACCAGGGTTTTATCAAGCTCTGCGTCTCCGCCGCTTATTATAAGATCAATTTCTTTTCCCGTTTCCCGGCTAAGATCGTGCACAATTCTTTCAAAACGTTTGAAAGTTTCTCCTATCTGAACCATTCTTGTATTCATAGTTTTATCGCGGATATCTTCAATTAGCCTGGACATTGTTTTTGAAGTTTTAAGAAGATCAGGATGCTTATACTTATCAGCAAGCTGGCGGATATTGGCTCCTGTAATCACAAGCTCGCCGACCACATTAATTAAATCATCAAGTTTATCTGCATCAATTCTGATTGATTTATTTTTCTTTTCTTCTGATTTATTAATGACCTTCTGTTTTTCAATAGCTGCATCAAGTACAGGTTTTTGAACCATTTTTTCCTCAAGAAAAATTTCACCGATCAGCGAAGATTTATCTGAAGAACTTTTATCCGGGTTGGACAGATCATCTTTCTGAATTGCAAGCGCTTTATCAAGTTCATGATCCGTGAGGGCTCCTGTGTTTTTCAGCATTTCACCCAGCCGTACCGGCGTTTCGGGCAATTCATTAATTGATTTAATTGAGGCATTGACTTCACTGATTGGAGAAATAATTTGAATATCGCAGTCATCTTTAACAAATTCAAACACATCTTCAATTTTCTTCTTGGTTGCATCGCTGTCAAAATCAATATCAAAACCGAGATAACAGCTTTCCGGATCAATGTCAGATATTAAAGGAATATCATCCGTTTTTACTGTTAAATTTATTATTTTACCAATGCATTCCAGATAAGATATAAATGTTCTTGGATCAAAACCGTCTCTGAAAGAATCTTCTTTAAATCCAAGGGATATATGCCAGAATTTATTTATTGATAAATTCTCTTCAGGAGAAGCAGGCATATACGGCTTAAATTTAATCAGAAGTTTTTCCTTAATATCAATTAAATCTTCGCTGAGTTTTGCATTATTGTCATTTTCAAAAAAATCAAGCATTGCTGATATGAAATCTCTTGATTCAAGAAATATGGCGCTCAGATCCGTATCAATTTCAATTTTGCCCTGCCTCACATCATCCAGAATATTTTCAACATTATGCGTGAATTTTTCAATTTCCGAAAGGCCGAACATTCCGGATGATCCTTTTATTGTATGAGCCGTCCGGAACAGCGCGTTTATGGTTTCCTGATTTTTACTGTCTTTTTCTATATCTAAAAGATAACCTTCCATTGCATCAAGGATTTCCCTGCTTTCAGTGAAATAAAGATTCATTGCGCTTTGTATATTAAATGTACTGTTGCTGCTCATACCGGCACCTCTTTATATTTTATTACCATAAAAGCTGAACAATTTAATCACTTCATCACCCTGCTTTGTCAATGATGCATTTTTGCATGATTTCAATGCAGACAATAAAATTTGAAATCCGGCTGAATCAATTTTTGCTACATTAGCCATATTTATTTCAATGCTCTGAAAATCCTTCATAAGAGTTTTAAATTTTTCGCAGAATGTTTTTACAGAGTTTATGGTCAACTCGCCTTTCAGAAGCAGCTCAACTGCCCCGGTGTTAATTTTCTTTTCGCTGATTTCAAGTTTCATAAATCATCTCCGGAATTACATTTTATATTTTGAAAGCAGATCAATATCCAGAATATTGTCAATATTCAGCAGTATGATAAATTTCTCATCTATCCTGCCTACTCCATTTATATATTCCGCTTTTATTTTAGTGCTGTACTCAGGGGCAATGCTGATATTTTCTTCAGCAATATCAACAACTGCTTCAACTGCATCAATAATAACACCTACCAGAAGAACTTCACCTTTATCTTTTATCTCAATAAATATAATACTTGTTGATTTTGATATTTCTGTAATTCTATTATAAAATAAAACCGAAAGATCAATAACCGGAAGAACCTCACCTCTGAGATTTATTACACCATTTATATATTCCGGAGTTCTGGGAATAATATAAGTTCTGCTGAATTCAATAACCTCTTTGACAATCTCAACAGGAAAACCATAAACCTGGTTGCCCAGTAAAAATGTCAGATACTGAAGGTATTTTGTCAGGGCACCTGAACTGCCCGCTGATTTTTCCATATACCCGCCCCCTGTTTAATATTAAATGTCGGTTAATCTTATTATCTCTTTTGAAATGTCCTCAAGAGGAAGAATTTTATCAACTCCGCCAAGCTTGATCGCCTCATTCGGCATTCCAAACACAACACACGTATTTTCATCCTGGGCTATATTGACTGCGCCTGCGTTTTTCATTTCAAGCATGCCTCTTGCCCCGTCATCGCCCATTCCTGTCATTATAACACCTACGCAGTTTACTCCTGCATATTGAGCAGCAGATCTGAAAAGCACATCAACAGACGGCCTGTGCCTGCACACCAGAGGGCCTGCCTTAACTTCAACATAATACCGCGCGCCGCTTCTTTTTACCAGAGTATGAAAATTCCCCGGAGCGATAAGGGCTCTGCCCCGTATTATGGTGTCATCATTCTTTGCTTCCTTAACTTCGATCTTGCAAAATGCATTGAGCCTTTTTGCAAAAGCCTCTGTAAATTTTTCAGGCATATGCTGAACAATAACAATTCCCGGGCTGTCTTCCGGCAGATTTTCAAGGAACACGCGCAGAGCTTCTGTTCCACCTGTTGAAGCTCCTACGACCACAATCTTTTCAGTCGTCCTTATCATGGACGTTCTTTCGATTGGAGGCAATACCGCGTCTGCAGTCAGTTTATCCGAAACCGTTTTATGCTTGAATTTTTTCGGTTTCGATTGCACTGCTGCCTTGATAGAATCGCAAATCCTGATCTGCGATTCCTCAATAAATTCTTTTATCCCGAGTTTCGGTTTTGTAATAATATCCACAGCGCCGTATTCAAGAGCCTTGAGCGTGGTCTCACATCCTTCAAGAGTAAGGCTTGAGCACATCACCACAGGAATCGGATGCTGGCTCATAATTTTCTGAAGAAATGTGATGCCGTCCATTCTCGGCATTTCAACATCAAGAGTAATTACGTCCGGCACTTCCTCTTTTATATATTCTGCTGCAATATAAGGATCAGCTGCTGAACCCATTACCTCAATATCCGGATCAGATTCAAGTATGTCTTTCATTGCCTGCCGAACCACAGCAGAATCATCAACAATAAGCACTCTGATCTTTTTCAAAAAAACACCTCATTTTTCGATCATTTTCCAATCACAGGCAATTTCAATAATTCTCAAAGCCGTCGTCATCGTTCCTGTTCATATCAAGATTAAAGCCTTTTGATTTTTCAGCATTATTGTGGCCCGCATCCGTTTTTTCATGCGATAATAAAATGGATTTTCTTGCACCAGGCAATTTTTTCGTTCTTTCGAATGAAGACAGATTATGACCTTTTATCTTGAAGAATTCTGCTGTCTTTTGAAGATTCTCAGCCTGGCTTGCAAGTTCTTCACTTGTGCTGGCAAGCTCTTCTGTTGCTGCAGAGTTCTGCTGTATTCCATTGTTCAGCTGTTCAATCGCCATAGTTACCTGCCCGATGCCCTGAGCCTGTTCACTGCTGGAAGCTTTTATCTCCTGAACAAGTTCTGATGTTTTCTGTATCTGCGGAACCATTTCATTTATGAGCTGGCCTGCTTTTTCAGCAATTTCAACACTATGCTGCGAGAGATTACTGATTTCAACTGCGGCATTCTTGCTCATCTCTGCAAGATTACGGACTTCAGAAGCCACAACTGCAAAACCTTTGCCGTGCTCGCCTGCTCTTGCAGCTTCAATTGCCGCATTCAGAGCCAGCATATTTGTCTGGCCTGCAATAGATTCGATTATATTTATCTTCTCTGCAATTGACTTCATGGCTTTAATTGTTTCCACAACTGCTTTTCCGCCTTCAATTGCGTCTCTTGCGGCTTTTTCAGATATGGATGCAGTCTGACGTGCATTGTCCGCGTTTTGTTCCACTGATGCGCTGATCTCTTCCATGGAACTTGTTACTTCCTCCACGCCGGATGACTGCGACTGCGCACTCTGTGACATTTCATTTGCTGATGAGCTGAGCTGCTCGCTGCCTGCTGCAACCTGTGAAGCTGCGCTCTGTGCGTTCATTGCAAAATCAGAAATATTTTCTATCAACTTGTTCAAGCCCTGCTTTAGAACATCGAAATCACCATGGTATTCCTCGGTAATTTTTTCAGGAATATCCCCGACAGATAAACGGTCTATATATGATAGATTAAGACCCAGTGGCTTGATAATTGCTTCGAGAATATTGTTTATTCCGTTTACTATACCCTGAAATTCAAAATTAACCTTGTTTAAATCTCCGCGGGTTGTACGAAGCTGGCCAGCTATAGTAGCATCGGTAAGTTTGGTCGTTTCACCAATTAGTCCAGTAATAATATTATTGATTCTTCTTAGAATAAATACAACGAGAAAAATCGAAAAAATAATTGAAGAAACAATAAATATGAATATTAAATTCTCGGCAAATTTAATATTTGATTCAACGATCATTGTCTGAGCTTCCGAATTAATAACATTTTCCTTTATAACTTTATCAAGCCAGCTCTCAGCTTCTGAAAAAGAAGCTCCGTTAACTACAATTGCCTGATCAATCAAGCGGTCATGCAAACGGTCATCCTTGCTGATCTCCCACTCTTTTAGCATAGCCATGTATTGTTCATGGTCCTTTTTCCATTTGTTCCAGGCAGGAACAAATGATTTCCAGACTTCAGCTTCTTTTACTGTCTGAGGAAGAGGTTCATAAATTTTCCAATGTTTATCTATTTCTTTCCATTTATCAGCAATTTTCTGGTGAGATGCCTTGCGGTTATCCCCTGTTACTCTTCTCGACATAAGAGCATTCTCCTGGCCGTCAATAGCTGTCTGAGCCTCATTGATTACATTTAAAGCATCGAGGCTTGGCATAACTTCTTTAGTAACAACATTTACTGATTTCTCCACATTCTGAAAAGAAAAGTATGAAACCGTTCCCATGGCAATTACAAGAACCACAAGTATTCCCAATGCCACTCCTACAATACTTCCAAGTTTAACTTTCTGCAACATGATGTTAATCCTCCTTTTGTGATACATGATAAACGGGTTATCCGTTACATGGTTATATATTTAATAAAATAATTGCTAAGTTGATCTTAAAATTCCTCAATATGTTCAGGCAGTTGCAGTATCAATACCTTCTATTTCTTCACGGCTCAATAATTTACCGGAATCAAGAATTATGATCAGCTTTCCATTAGCGCGTGCTACTCCTGTTACTGAGTCTCTATTTATGTTAACAGCAAAATGAGGAGTATCCTGCACATCAGTTGCTGTAAGATTCATTACATCCTGAACAGAATCAACAATGAGCCCTACAAGCCGGTCGTATAGTTCTACAATTATAATTACAGTAAGTTCTCTGCCTGGTCTTTCCTCTAAATCGAAAAGAATTCTCATATCCACAAGAGAAACAACAATGCCACGAAGATCTATTACTCCCTTCATGAAAGGTTGAGTTTTCGGAACATGTGTAATGCTTTTTACCTCAACAACTTCCTGTACATTCATAACATCTATGCCGAACAGATCATTCTCAATTAAAAAAGTCACATACTGGCCTAAATCCTGTGCGGTCTTTTTTTCAGTTTTTATATCCGCCATTGAAAACCTCCGATTCTGAATAATGCCATTACGTTAATATTTACAGATTGTTTTTAACTTTAAAATTTTCACTGAATGACTTAATATTATTTAATTATAGAAATTAATCAATAATCGCTTATGTTGATTAATTCATGATCATTACCTGCATAATGAATGACGGAATCCGTCATAGTGTATGATAAGAGTTTTTTTGTGATTTTTTAATGCGGGATCCGGAAGGTGAAATATTTAAAAAAACATTTATATTTTTGCGCCATAATACTCTATATACCATTTAAAAAAATTCTGTATCTTTTTATGTATATTCCCCACAGCTCCTGCACTTATCAGCATTTCATTGAAATCATTTAAGGAGCTGTTAGCGAGCACTATAACATCCGGCTTTGCAGCAATCATTCCTATTGTCAAGCTCACGCCTGAAGCAGCATCTTCAAGCCTGTAATCCATTAAAACAATGTCAATATCATGCATATTGTTTTTAAACATTTCTTTTGTTTCTGCAGTTGTTCTGGCTGAAATAACATCAATATCCGGACTGATCAGTTTGATAATGTGACTGAAGAAATCTATTGCAAAATAGCTGTCATCTACAATGAAAATCTTTTTTACTCTGCATGGTATGGTTTTAATAATATTAATATATTCTTCGGGAAGCCTGGTTTCCTCATTGTTCATTTTTAATCCTGTTTTAATTAATCCATTGATGCAATTAAAAATCAATTCTGATCTTTAGTAAGATTCCACTGTACAGCATGTTTTACAAGTTCAGCAGCGCTTGTAAGACCAAGCTTTTCTTTTATATTCCTGCGGTGCGAATCAACTGTATTTACACTAATATTCATTTTTTTCGAAATCTCACTTGATGAAAGGCCGTTGCCGATCATCTGAAACACTTCGAATTCCCTGTTCGCGAGACTGTCAAGGGGGGATCCGGATGAATCATCCGAATGGCCATGCAGCAGCTTATCAATAATTTTTCCGGATATGCGCTCACTGAGGTACAATTCGCCATTCATAACCTTTCGAATTGCTCCAACAATATTTGTTGTTGCTTCTTTTTTCATAATATATCCGCGGGCGCCGGCTTTAATGCTCCGTTCAGCAAAAAGCGACTCATCGTGCATGGACAGTATTAAAGATTTTACTTTAGGGAAGCGCTCACGAATTGACCTGGCAAGATCAAGACCGCTCATTTCACCTTCCAAAGTCAAATCAAGCACTGCTACGTCTATTTTATTGTTTGCAAGTATATTGATTGCTTCATTGCAGTCCCCTGCCTCAGCAGATACCACAAGATCTTTTTCCTCTTCTATAAGATCCTTCAGCCCTTTACGAAGTACAGGATGATCATCCACGAGCAATATATTTATTATTTCTTTATTTTTGTTAACCATGTTTAATTTACCTGCTTGCATTATTATAGCCAGCAATCTTATTTCTGTAAATAATAAAAAACCCTATAAACTTTATGACGAAATCCATCATAAAGTTATAATCTCTTTTTTACATGCACAATAAAGCCTTCCCCTGCATTTTTAATAAACTCAAATTCTGCGTCAATCAAATCCGACCTGTATTTCATTATTCTCAATCCCATACCGCTGTCATGACTGCTTTCATTTTTTACCTGCGATCCGTCATCCTCTACTGTTAAATCCAGCTCAGCGTTAGTTGAGTTTAGTGAAATCAGAATATTCCGGGCTTTCCCGTGTTTTATGGCATTGCTAATAGCTTCACGGGCAACTGAATACAGACATGTTGCAATATTTTTATCTGATATATTATTTATAATATTTTTTTCAAGGCGGCAGTTAACCTCAAATATTTTATTTATATTGATAGCCATTTCTTCTATGTTGTCAGCTGCGCCTTCCAGATCATCAATTAAAGGGTAGAGACCCCGCGCAAGAAGTCTTACCTCATCAATAGCAGTATTGTTAAGTTCAATTATATATTTGACAGCATCAAGTTCAGGAGATTCATTTTTAACCAATTTATTTTCAAGAGATTTGAGTCTGTAGGCAATTCCTGTTAGCTGCTGTCCTAAACCATCGTGCAATTCCTGGCCAAGACGCTTCCTTTCCTCATCCCTGATTATAACAATCTCATCCTCAAGCTTTTTACGATCAATAATTTCCCGCTTTAGCTCATCAATCTGAATAAGCTGAAGATGTGTTTTCACCCGTGCAATAACCTCATCCACCTGAAACGGTTTTACAATATAATCAACACCGCCCTCGCTGAAAGCCTTGATTTTCTGGTCCAGCATGCCCATAGCACTGATAAAAATTACAGGGATATGTTTCAATTCGGGATTGGCTTTCAGGGCACGGCAAACCCCATACCCATCCAGGCCTGGCATCATAATGTCCAGCAGAATCAGATCCGGCGGAGGCTTTATCCCGGCAATTACAAGGGCATCATTACCGTTACCGGCAACCATTACCTCGTACCCCTGCTCTTCCAGCATCTGACCCAGCACCTTAAGGTTTTCAGGTGTATCGTCTACTATGAGAATTAGTTTTCTGTTATCCATATAGGCACCATATATATTGGGCAATATTCAGAATAATTACAGCCATAAGGTTATTGTAAATTACATCCGGCATTAACAATATACGGACCACAAATTTATTATAACTGTTAACAAAATGATTATAGCATAAAGATTTTCGAGATATGATTTTTAAAAAAATAACACTTTCCTGAATAAAAAGTCAATTATTTAATAAATTAAAAAATTCTCTTTAAAATTCAAGTTTTTGTCCGATAATAAAGACAAGGAAAATCATGCTGTCCAGGGAGGGACTCAATGAAATTAAAATTTTCAGCACTAATTCTGATATTAATAATTTTCAGTTTTCAAAATGCCCGCAGCGAAGGAAACGGCATAATACTGAAATGGGACATTCCGCTTAACGACAGACTTGAAATTGTAAAAACCGCCAAAGTAAAATATCTTCTAAACTCTGATAAAAATACAAAATTCAAGCTATACGAAGAGAGGAACATCATTGACCTCACATGTTTTAAAAAAGAGAATACTCAGAATTTTGTTAAAGGAAATTTTTCCATCTACCAGAAAGACGCAGGCACAAACATTTTTCTGATGAAGGAAAAATATGAATCTGAATTCATAATTGAAGATTCAGGAAAATTCCAGATCAAGCGCGATATTTACATGCCGAACCTCAGAAACATTCCATCGTTTCCATCAACAAATTTAAAAACAGGCGAATCATGGACTCTGCCCGGCGAACTTGTTATAACAAAATATTCAGTTCCCTTCTCAATTATTTTTCAGGTAAACTATAAGCTTTCACAGATGAGCAGAATTGCAGGTGATGATGTTGCTGTAATTGAATACGAGTACCAGATCAATGAAAACCTTTCCAATCAGAAAGTTCCGGACGATTTCCCTTCAAAAATTCTCGCAGTGAATAAAGGAATTATCTACTGGGATGTTAAAAAAAGCAAACCTCTCGATATGAAAGACAAGTACCGGATTATTTTTGCCTATACCGGAAGATCAGGGCAATTCATGTCTGAGGAATTTCAGATGCAGATCCTCACAGAGAACACAATATATCCTTCTACCCCAAAAAATGAAAAGGAAATCGCGCGCGATGATATAAAAGACAAGATAGGAAAGGACGGAATTGATGTTGAGACTGAAAAACGCGGAATTGTTGTGCGAATGGGCGATGTTCTTTTTGATTTCGATTCATACGGTCTTAAAGATAATGCCAGGGAAAAATTAAGCTCACTCATAGATGTTCTGAAGAAAAAATATCCTAATCGTGAAATCATAGTTGAAGGACATACAGATTCTATCGGCGAAAAAGGATACAATAAACAGCTTTCGGAAAACAGGGCCAAATCTGCTGCGGAATATTTAAAGAAAGGACTTGGCCACGACAAAATTTCATACAAGGGATTCGGCGCAGACAACCCGAGAGAATCAAACTCAACGAATACCGGAAGAGAAAAAAACCGCAGGGTGGAAATTATAATCAAGCTCGATTAAGAATATTCTCACCTGATATTTTTTTCTGTTAAACCATATCGTTCCTCTTTTTCAATATTGCCATGAGGTTCGATATGTATAATAATGTCGTAAATATTCGGAATAGATGATCTGATGTTTTTTTCAAGATGCATGATCCTGTCATGAGCTTCCACTACTTTCAAATTGCCATTGACCTCAACATCCATATCAATAACATGGTATCCGCCGAGTTTTCTTATTCTCACCCGGTGCGGATTGCTTACTCCATCAGAAATTTTTACTGATTCAAATATTTTATCATATAGATCCTTATCCACTTCACCTTCCATCATTTCGGTAATTGTACCCAAAAATATGCGGACTGCAGTAATCATAATCCATATGCCGATTATGATGGCGAGTAATTTATCAATGACCGGCAGATTAAAGAAAAAAACGCACCCCAGACCGGCAAGAACGCTGACTGAACTTATAACATCATTCTGCATATTTTTGCTGTTTGCAATAAGCATAGCACTGCCGGATTTTTTTCCCAATGAATACTGGCTCCACGAGAGAAGCAGTTTTCCTGCAATAGAAAAAACAGTAACATAAACCGCAATAGCTTCCGGCATCTGAATCGAATCATGATTTAAAAGCTTATCTAAAGTTGATAGAGATAGCTGTCCCCCGATAAAAAAAATAATAAAAGCCAGTATGGATGTGGCAATAGTTTCAGCCCTGAAATGACCATACGGGTGTTCCTTATCAGGTGGATCAGCTATTATAACTGAGACAACAAGAGTTATGATGGAAATAAAAATATCCGTAAGGCTGTCAATACCATCCCCAAGAACAGCGAGACTTCCTGAAACAAGCCCAACTGTTATTTTTGATATTGAAAGAACAGCATTCCCGGCAATACTGATAATCGAAGCTGTTTTAATTATTTTATTTCTGTCCTGGTTATCCATATCTTTATTATTTCACATCTTTTTCATCAGGGAAAAAGATGGAAGCGGCAATAGACAGAATCAGAATACCGCAAATTATCCCGAGTGAAATGTAAATTGGTATTTTTATCCAGTGAGAGATAATCATCTTTATTCCAACAAATATCAGAATCAGTGAAAGCCCGTAATGAAGATGGCGGAAAAGCCCCATTACGCCTGAGAGAGCGAAATAAAGCGCGCGCAAACCCAGTATAGCCATTATGTTCGATGTAAACACAATAAAGGCATCCTGAGATATTGCAAGAACAGCAGGAACTGAATCCACGGCAAAAATAATATCTGAAGTTTCAATGACAAGCAGGACAATGAAAAGAGGAGTTGCATACCACCTTGAACCCTGCTTGACAAAAAAGCTTCCTCCATGGTATTCACCTGTAACAGGCATGATTCTGCGGAAAAGTTTTAAAACAGGATTTTTTTCCGGATGCACCTCTACATCCTGTGAATTGAACATTTTTATTCCGGAATAGATAAGAATCGCTCCAAAGATATAAATTATCCAGTAAAATTTGCTTATAAGCGCTATGCCTGCTGCAATAAAAATAAACCGCATCACAAGAGCGCCTATGATTCCCCAGAATAAAACCTTATGCTGATAAATTACCGGCACCCTGAAATAAGTAAACAGCATCAGAAACACAAACAGATTATCCATGCTCAGGGATTTTTCTATAATGTATGCAGTGAAATACTGAAGTGCGCTTTCACCGCCTTTTGAGTAATACACAACAGCATTAAAAGCAAGAGCAAGAGAAATCCAGAATGCCGACCACAGAAGAGCTTCCTTAAGTTTTATCTCATGCGCCTTACGGTTGAATACAGCAATATCGAGCACAAGCATAAGTGCTATAAATATTCCAAAACCGATCCACCAGATATCAAAAGTCATGAATTACGCTCCTAAACATAATAATTTTGATTATTTTATATAAAGCTTGTTATCTTAAACATACTTCCAGCTCGCTAAATCTGAAAATTACATAAGTTTTCGCAATATTAATTAATTCAAGCATTAACTTTAAATTTTAAGTTAAAAACTACAATTTAATCATCTCTAATAATTTTCCTATAACATTATTAATTATTGAATTCTGATCAATAGTTTTTCCGATTGTGACAACCCCGAGCGGAGCAGAAGTCTCTGAAGCAGCCACTACAGATTTATCCTTAAATATCTCAACCTTAAGCGTTCCAGGCGCAGACTCTGTTTTTCTGAACATGCACAGAGCAGAAACACCTCTCCCTTTATACTCAACTGGTATCACGCCTTCAACATTAGTTGGAATACCAATGCTTCTGGAACCTGGTATTGAGTAATTTCCCTTAAATTTAGTTCCATGAGTTCCGGAAATTTTAATGAAATAATCAGACTCTATTGTATTTAAATTTAAACCGCATCCTGAAAAAAAGACAACAGCTATGATAATAAAAGATGGTAAAGTTCTATTCATGTTAAGTCTCCAGTAATATTTTTCATTTATTAATAATCTTTTTCTTTTTAAAATCTCCCTCCCTCAACCGAACCTATAAGGCACGAATGCCGAGATTCGGCAGATGAGCTGCTGTCAAGGGAGGAGTAAAAAGTTAATATTTCTTTTTCATTATATTAATCAAACAATTCTCTTAATAAACTTTTTTTCTTTCCGGAATGATGGCCGCTGCTGTGCTTATCATAGTGATGCTCTTTATCCTGATAAACATTTGAGCTGACTGCGGATTCGGAACGTTCTATTATTTTTTCCAGTTCGCCTCTGTCAAGCCAGATACCGCGGCATTTTGGACAGTAGTCAATTTCAACTCCCTGCTTATCACTCATTAGCAGCGTAACATTACATTGAGGACAGTTCATAAATATCTCCTTATGATTTATAATACTATTTTCAAAAAAGAAAACAGTTATAGACGTTTAAACTATTGGTTTTACTTTAAAATTAATAATGCTGTAATCTGATGAAAATATTTACGAGAAGGTGGATCTTGACCAGACTGAGTATCCGGCTATCAGGGGAATAATTTGAGAAGAAATAATTTCAGAAAAAATGCTGTCTGAATTCTGATAAATATCATAAGAAAAAAAAGTGTTTAAAATATCATCATATATTTTATTTCTTTTTTTTCCTGAAATTAAATTAGTTTTTGAAAGATTTTTATTTATCTTGAGAACAACGACACTTTTATCCGAATTTTCAATAAAATCAAAAACATCATGTGATATCACCTGGGTTATTAAATAACTCAGCAATGCAATCATGATTATGGATATATTCAGTATTTTTTTCATTCTTCCATTTTTAAAAAAACAATTTAAACGTTAATATAGATTTTAAAACAAAACAATCTTATGTAACATTAGAAATAATATATCAGTCAATACGTCAAGATTTTTATTTATTTAAAATTTTCAATAACAGCCGGCATTTGCCATATCGGTAGAAAAAATTCTTATAAAAAAATGCTTGATCAGAACAATAATAAAATACGCTTTGATTAAAACAATGTGTCTGCAAACAGGCCTGTGAAATATCAAAAGGGTGAAAAGTCCTTGAAAAAAAAATCAAAATTCCATGCTGTTTCAAAAATAATATCAGGCAGCGGCTCTTTAAAAAATATTCCTTCTGAATTAGCTCAACTCGGAGCATCAAGACCTCTTGTAATCACAGATAAAGCATACAAGGGCTCGGGCGCTGAAAAAAAAATTACCAAATCCTTCCGCAAGCCAAACTGCACTCCAGTTTCAATACATATTGAAGCTGAAAACAAAACAAGCCTTGATGAAATTATAAGGATTACAGGACTGTACAGATGGAAAAGCTGCGATTCAATTATTGCCATAGGAAGCGCAACAGCAATGGACACTGCACGCGGAGTAAACATTATTGTTTCAACAGGAAATGAAAACATAGTTCAATTCGCAGGCAAGGAAAAAATTCCGAATAAACTGAAGCCGATGGTTGCAGTTCCTCTTCCTGTACTCCGCGGAAATGAAACATCGAACATGGCACTCATTAACGGTGTTAAATACATCTCAGGCTATCTTTATCCGGATATTATCGCTTCTGACCCGAAACTTTCTGCTCTCGCATCGAAACATTCCATACTCGAAAGCGCATTGTCAATTCTCTCTTTATCACTTGACTCAGCTATGCTGCAAAAAGGTGATCCTGAAAGAAATACATATCTGTTCAAAGCTTTAAATTTAATATGCTCAAATCTCGAAACTATGCACGAAAAGCCTGGTAACAAAAAAATTAAAACCGCTCTTGTAGAAGCAGGCGCCATCACAGGTGCTGCATGTGATTCATCAAATCCCGGATTCATTACAAGTGCAGGCCTTGCCATTTCAGAAGAAACAGGATTGCCTTTCGGGACTGCTGCCGGAATAATAATGCCGCATGCGATTGAATACTCATATGAGCATCATGGCCCGCATGACAGCGGTATTCTGCTTGCTGTTGCAGGAAAGAAAATATTTGACATAACTCCGGAAAAGCAGAGAGGAGAAGTAACAGCTGTAATGATAGAAAGCTGGATCAACGGAATTGGAAGCCGCATCCCGAAAAACTTAAATAAAATAAAATTCCCCGAAAGCAGAATCAGGGCTGTTTCAGATATTGCGGAAAAATTAAGCGGCGGAATATACAAAAGCCGGGAATTTTTTTCTGTATTCACAACTGCCATGACAGGAAAAATCAAGACTAAAGAAAAAGATAAAATGTCATTCGACCTGAATAAAATAATAAACAATACTTTTGGTATAGAAAAATAACCTAAGTTAATTTATTGTTATATTAAATGCCAGGTTGTCCAGGTTGCGCCAGCATCTCCTGAAGTGTATATCTTTTCGTCAATAACTGCTTCAGAAAGCATTGCTGTATCACTTGAATTTACAATTTTAGACCATTTCCTGTTTAAATCACGCGCATTCCATGTAGCGCAGGAATCAAATGATATAAAAACCTGATTGTCTAAGATTACTGCTGTATTTTTTTCCTGAAAATTCATAATTCCCTCGATCATTATTTGTTTCACTTGAATATTTAATAAAACCTGTGAGTTTTAACTATCTCTATTATTACTGTTTTACTAAAGAATAGTGTAAATTTTTTCAGCAGGTTTTTTATTTTTTCCAGTAATACTAATAAGTGGCATTTATACAGAAAAGTGACAAAAAAAATCTGCATTATTTATATTTTTTAAATATCTCTTCAGCTGCATCATAAAGATTTTGACAGACGATTTGAGGTTTTACCTCAAGTTCATTCAGATGTCTGCTCCCATGGCCAGTTAAAACATAAATTGATCCTGAACCGGCATTCAGGCCCATTTCCACATCAGAACCGTGATCTCCGATTACAAATGAATTTTTAATGTCTAAATTATATTTCTGTTCAGCCAGCTTTACAAAATGAACAGACGGTTTTCTGCATAAGCATTCATCTTCAATCAGATGCGGACAGCAGTAAACCTCCTGAATATTAATACCATTATCGCATAAAATTTTCAAAAAGCCGTTATTGAATTTCTGATATTGCTCAATTGTAAAATTTTTTCTTCCTATTCCTGTCTGGTTGGTTACTATGAATAGTAAAAATTTCTCCTGCAGCATTTTCATGGCTTCGATCGATCCGGGAATAAAATCAAGTTTTTCAATTTCATAAAGATCACCGACATCTTCATTAATGGTGCCGTCCCTGTCGAAAAACACTGCACGCTTTTTATTTTCTATTTTCAAATTACAGTTTTCCTGATTTAACAGATTTTGATATAAAGCCTCATCGACCTTCTTTTTCAAAAAATCATTTCTACTTACATCTTTAATAATAAAAGATTAAGGGGATAAGGAGATAAAAAACAGGATAGATGATGAGATATTTATTAATTATTTTCATTTATTTCATTGATAATAATTGGTTTATACAAATATTTAAAAAAAAACATCCCCATATCTCTTGCATCTCCTTATCCCCTTTTCTTACACATAAATTCGGGTAGAAGTGAGTTTACAAAAAAAAAATGGATAAGAGGATGAGTCCTATTTATTCTGAAGTTTAAAAGCCTTTAAAGTATTTTTCAGAAGCATTGCAATTGTCATGGGACCGACTCCGCCCGGCACAGGCGTAATAGCTGAAGCAACTTCAGACACCTCATCGAATATCACATCTCCGGCAAGTTTTGTTTTCCCTGGATTTGCGGGATCATCAATGCGGTTCATGCCCACATCGATCACAACTGCTCCCTGCTTCACCATAGAGCCTGTAAGGGTGCCGTATCTTCCTGCTGCTGAAACAATAATATCAGCCTGTTTTGTAAAATAACCTATATCCCTGGTACCTGTGTGGCAGACAGTAACAGTGCAGTTCGCCCTTGTGTTTTTCTGTATCATTAACGCTGCCATAGGCTTGCCGACAATATTGCTTCTGCCTATTACAACCATGTGTTTTCCCTTGAGGTCAGGCACTGTTCTGTTGATCAGCTCCTGGCATCCGGCCGGAGTGCACGGATAAAATCCATCCTCGCCGATCAGCATTTTGCCGACATTTACAGGATGAAAGCAGTCAACATCTTTTATAGGGTTAATGGTATTTATAACAAGATTTTCATTTATTCCTGATGGCAGGGGGAGCTGCACAAGAATTCCATTTACAGTGCTGTCTGCATTTAGCCTGTTTATCAGATCAATCAGTTCGCGTTCACTTGTTGTTTTCTGAAGCCTGAATTCAAAAGATGTAATTCCTGTGTCCGCACAGGCCTTTATTTTATTTCGCACATATACTGCGGAAGCAGCGTCATCTCCTACAAGAACAACAGCAAGGCCTATTTCCTTGCCGGTTTTTTCCTTGATCAGATCCGCCTCGGATTTTATTTCAGCCCTGATATCAGCCGCGATTTTTTTTCCGTCTATTATTTCAGCCATTGTTTTTCCTCACATGCAGTCATTCCCGGTAATTCGCTGCACTTCAATTTTTTCAGTGAAGTCATTGTTCAGAACAAACGAGGGAATCTATAATTTATACAGTATTGTGAATAAATACAATTTATCTGATATTATTTTTATATGACAAGAAAAATTAATTTTATAAAGCAATAATTATTACAAATTCGTGGAACCATTTTACAACATTTGCGGTCTAACAGGCAATACAATTAAAAGGAGACATATATGAAAAAATTACTGCTTGGACTTATAATATCTGCTGTTGCCTTATTTGCAGCAGGTGAACTTCTTGCAAGAGGCGGAGGCCATGGTTGCGGAGACTGCGACGGTCCGGGGTATGGAAACGGACCTGGA
This sequence comes from uncultured Leptospirales bacterium, assembly GCA_964529415.1. Taxonomy (GTDB): domain Bacteria; phylum Spirochaetota; class UBA4802; order UBA4802; family UBA5550; genus CAYMPH01. The sequence goes on from CAZGWD010000010.1 coordinate 47,441, forward strand.
GGGCCAGGATACGGAAAACATTCTGTAATGAAAAAAGAACTCGGATTAACCGAAAAACAGGAACAGCAGATGTTCGACATTGGAACCAAATACAGACAGAAATTTTTTGACAGCAAAAACGATCCTGAAAAAATAAAAGCTTTAAGAGAAGAAAAAAGAAAAGAAATGGATTCAGTTCTTACAAAAGAACAGCTTGAAAAGCTGAAAAAATTTCATGAACAAAAAGGAAAAAGACATAATGGTCATGGACCACACGGTGACGGGAAGTAACTCTTGATTCAGGGAATGTCCCGGAAGCAGGAAAATTCCTCCCACTTGACTGGGGAGGTCGGGAGGGGGTGAAATGAAATTCCGGTTCAAATCGGAATTCTGAATCACCCTCCCCTCACCCCTCACATAGATGGATGGGGAAAACAATTTTGTCTGAAGGTGAATTTTTTATGAATTTAACGACTTTTATACTTGCGGGATTACTTATAATTTATATTATACAAATAATTGAAAATATATTTCAATTTATTATTGAACTAATTTTTTTTCATAACAACAAAAAGCCCGGAATAAAAAATCAGGCTATGGATTAAGCGAACAGGATAACCTACAAATGGAGAATCAGGTGAAAACTTTAATAACATCTTTTATTATATTGCTGTGTTTTGTTATGGCATCAGATCTCAGTGCACGGCCGGATGACAGAATGATGGACGGAATGGATTCTGAAGGACATAGACATGGTCCGAGGCATCGCAATAATATTTTTTCAGATCTTGATTATCTCAGAAACACCCTTAAGTTCAGCGAAGACCAGATAACAAAAATCGAAAAGATTAATTCAGATCACAGGACTGAAATGACAAAATACAGATCTCAGATTGAACCAAAAAAAGAAGAGCTTAAAAATCTCATTCTTGATAAAAATATAAATTTTGAAAAAATCAGATCAAAGCTTAAGGAAATTTCAGAGATTGATGTGGAAATAAGAATCCTTTTCATAAAACACAGGATTGAAATAGAAAATATCATGACTCCGGATCAGAAAAAAATGATGCGCAAAGGCAGAATGGGCAGGAAAGGTTTATGACCGAAAAAGATTTTGCTGAAATAATAAATACTTCAAAAAGCATCGTTCTTTCTGCTATCAGCAGTCATCTTTCAGAAAATTATTATATGGTAATAGATGATGTTGTTCAGGAAACGTATCTGAGGGCATATAAAAGCATTTCCAGAAACAGCTTCAGGGGGGATTCATCAATAAACACCTGGCTTTACACAATAGCAAAAAATGAATCCCTGCGGATGAACGAGAAGCTGAACCGTGAGGAAAAAAAATTCAGCAGAAGCCTGGAACAATACGTTCCGGAGATTAATGAAAAAAACGAAGAACGCGAAGATATAGATGAACTGTATGTAAATATAATGAAACTTCCGCCAGGATACATGAATGTAATGAAGCTTGTTGCAGAGGGATATTCAGAAAAGGAAATTGCATTGAAGCTCGGAATCAAACAGGGCACTGTCAAGTCAAGGGCTTCACGCGGCAGAGAAATTCTGAAAAAAATTTACGAAGGGGGTTAATCCATGAAAATCAATAATTTTTATAAAAATAAAATGAACGAGGAAATCAGCAAAAGGATTGAAAGCAGAGAATGGGATTTTAAAATTGCTGCATCTGTAATGGATAAAAGAAAAAACTCCATAAAAAAAATATTTTATTCAGCCTCAATTTCATCTCTTGCTGCAGCTGCTGTTATCGCTTTTATTTTATCAGGAGTTTTTAACAGCAAAAACGAAGGGCTGATATACGATGAATTTATAACAGCTCAGATAAAAGGCACATACGATTCAGCGCTTCCTGTTAAAAATAAAAATGCATCAAAAAAAGTTCAGATAAACAATAAAACAGATATCATTGAAAACTCAAACCAGAACAATGCGGATATTATTGCAGAGGATATTGACTCGCTGATTTCAGATACACTCGCGTTGAGATAAATTATTTTTCTGAAGAGACAACACCTGCACTGACAAGAGTAACAGAAGATTTTATTCCGGCATAACCCCTGTATTTATCCAGTAGATTCTGCTTATCCCTGTTCTGTTTTATGATGCTGTTTCTTGTACGGGTAATCGCACTTTTCATATCCTTGCCGTACCATTTCATCTGCCCCTGCTGCAGATCAAGTTTATGCTCAAGTTCCGCAATGCTTCTGTCATAGGATATTTTTATTTTTTCTATTTCAGGGTCGATATGAAGATCAATATCTCCGGATAAATCGTATATACGCTGTTTTACTTTTTCCCTGATTTTAATCTGCGCTTTTGAAAAATACGAACTTATGTTTTCTGATACTTCCCTGATAATTCCGGATGAAACACCGCTCAAGATTTTAAAATTGTCTATATCCGAAAAAAATAATTCCAGATCTTCAATTTCAAATCTGTCAAGGATACCGGTTCCATCTACAAATACAGAAATAAACTCTCTTGTTTCTTCCGCTGAAACAAATCTTGCAAGATAATTAAATATCATGCCGTGAAATTTTTTCGGGTGATCAATTGATACGCAGCCTGTAAGCCCACCGAATTCGTCCATACCGCAGCTTGAGATAAGACCGTCAACTGCAGGATGTCCGAATGCAAGAAATTCAAGCCTCTCGTCATCAAGGGCTTTTTCACTGCTGAATGATCCGAGAACCGGCTTTGTCACGCCCGGCATCACTACTTTATAAAGTCCTTTCTTGCCGTTCTCTGATATAATTTCTTTTGCAGAAGGGTCAGCCTCAGCAAGTTTTCTGATAAAATTTTCAATTCGAATGTTTGAAAAATTTCTTTCCTTCATGGTTATTTTATAATACTCATCATAATTAAAATCAAGACGCTCTGCAACTGTCAGGTCAGCAAGTTTCTCATAGTTTATTCTTGCTGTTTCAAGCCTGTTCTCAATTTCCAGTTCAACATCTTTGCCTTTTCTTCTTCCGGAAGCCAAATCCATAAATAGCTGGTTCAGATTAAGCTCATCCTCCATTTCCCCCAGAAGAATATCAGGTGTACCTATGGAATCTTCAAAAATTTTAATTTTACCGTCCAGAACCTCCAGCACCCTTTCTGCTACAGTTCCTTTTGTTGAAAAATTGTAAATGTGAACTTCTTTTTTCTGACCGAACCTGTGCAGTCTTCCTATTCTCTGCTCAATCTTTAGCGGCGACCACGGCAGATCATAATTTATTACTATATTGCAGAACTGGAGATTCCTGCCCTCGCCTCCTGCTTCAGTTGCTATAAGGATCTGGGAATCATTTTTAAATCGTGAAATTGCATCCTCTTTTTCATCTCCGGACATTGAACCGTTAAAAACCTCAATTACATAATCCGAGAGAAGATCCTTTAAATAATCCTGCGTTGTTTTGAACTGCGTAAATATAAGAATCTTTTTATCTCCGCGTTTCATTCTGATATCTATCAGCTCTAAAAGTTTTTCGCCTTTTTTATCCTTATCAATATTCGAGGCAAGGGTAATAAGGCCTTTTAAAGTTCTGATCTCAGCTTCTGTCTCTTCACGGGTTTTCCTCACTGTTGCGTCTTCCATCCCGTCAATATCGTCTATATCATCTTCATTCAATTCATCTTCATTTATAGTTTTTGAAACAGATGAGTTGTTTTTTTCAAGCATCTCCTCAAGACGCGCTGTTCTTTTCTTTAAAGCTGAATACAAAGCATGGGTGGATGAGTCGAGCAGTTTCTGAAACACTGTCATGACAAAACCGAGAGCCCTGTTTTCCGACTGAATAGCCCTGTTGAATTCTTCGGCAACGTATCTTGTAGTCTGGGTATAGAGCTCCATCTCATCATAATAAAGATCAAACCTGATTGTTTTTGCCCGCCTGATAGTAAAGCCGCCTACTTCCTTCTTCGTCCTTCGTATTATCACTGAAGATAATTTCTGCCTCAAATTTGAAGCAGATGACGTATCAATGCAGTACTCATTGTAAAATGAATTAAAAGGTCCGAGAATATTTTTATCAACCAGATGTATGAGAAAATAAAGCTCTTCAAGCTTGCCCCTGAAAGGAGTTGCTGACAGGAGCAGCAAAGCCCTGGTTCTCGCGCAGATTATTTCGGCAGTTGTATAGGCCTGGGTTGAATGCTTGGAATCTCTTCTGAGCCTGTGGGCCTCATCGAAAATAACAGCATCCCAGTCTGTTCTCATCATATCATCATAAAAAGATTTGCTTTTGATAAAATCTATTGAGCATAAAATTTTACCGTGCTCATTCCAGGGATTTTTATTTTTTACAGCTTTAACTGTTTTTTTATAAAGATTCCGGTCCATGATCATGAATTCTTCATTGAACTTGCTTCTCATTTCATTCTGCCACTGATAAAGAAGCGATGCAGGGCAAACGATCAGTATTCTTTTGTAATTGTGCCTGTATATCAGCTCCTTGATAACAAGTCCTGCTTCAACAGTCTTGCCAAGTCCTACTTCATCAGCGAGCAAAATTCTGTGATTGAGCGAATTAACGATCCTGTGCGTGCTTTCCACCTGGTGCGCGAGAATTCTGGTTCTGGAATTTGACAGAGATAAAATTTTATTGTACGAATAGGCAAGCTGGAGAAGAAGCGCCTCGTTTTTCAGAAGAAACCTTGACGGATCTGATTGAAAACCCCGTTCAGTTATTTCAGCGTATAGGCGTGCATCATCCACCTCCTCGGATTCCACAATAGGAGTTACAGATGAAAAAAGATCCTGTTCCAGTTCGTATAGTTCAGATTGCATTATGGGAGCCTCTAAAAAATAGTTTTTTACCCCCTCTTTTATTCTCCCCCTTAAACCAAGGGGGAGCGAGTGGGGGTTGAAAAACTAATTTTTACCTATGTTGTGAACCTGCCGAACAGGAGGTTCCAATGTCGAAGCCGCACACGATGTGCAAATTGGCTTCGACCAAGGGAATGTCAATAAAATGATTTATCGATATTCCCTTATTTTTAAATAGAAGAGGTTTCCTAAATCTATTTTATAGAGGTGACATAATTCTTCGGGAATGGATTAATTACAAGTAAATTTTTTCAGAGAAATGAAAGACCATTAATAAATTTAAATAAGTCTACAAGCTTCAGCTTCGTCACATTCTACATAAAAAAATCTTTCGGATTAAGTCGTAATTCATCAAATACTTTTCCCAACTTTTGATAAAACATTAATATAGAAGTTTTGTAACTGCATCGTCAATTATAAGAATTCTTTTTGCCAATTTTTCTCCAATAAACGAACTTTTTGTAATCTATAAATTGTGCAGAGCTACAGCATTTATCAGCAGTCAAATAAAGCAGATACAAAAACTAAATTATTCCATACTTCCCCAGTACAACCTTATCACGTCCCTGAGATTTGGCTTCATACAGTGCATGGTCGGTTGATTTTAAAAAAATATCCAGTGAAAGATCGCTGTCAGGCATAACAGAAGCAAAACCGCAACTGACGGTAACGTGTTTCGATTGCGTAACATGCTTTATATTAATCTCATTTACAAACTTGCGGATATTCTCAGCCACAAGGAAAGCGCCGTCATTATCAGTCTCTCCAAGCACAAGAACAAATTCTTCTCCGCCATAACGGGCTGCGAAATCGGAAGCGCGGGAAGCTGCACGTGACACCTGAGCAGCAACCTCTCTCAAACAAACATCTCCAGCCAGGTGTCCATATTCATCATTAAAAAGTTTAAAATTATCAATATCTACCATTACAAAAGCAATAGGTTTTTTAGCCCGAATGCAGCGCCTCCACTCTCGAACAGATAATTCATCAAACATACGCCGGTTGGGGATGCCGGTCAGGGCATCAGTTGAGGAAAGGTGCTTAAGTTCTTTATTAGCTACATTAAGCTGATGAGACATGTCCACCAGCGAACGCTGCATTCCTACAAGCCGCTGCATTGCTTTTACTTTAGCCTGAAAAACAACCTTGCTGACAGGTTTCATCAGATAATCATCACCGCCAACCTGTATACCGCGCGCCAGGTTTTTATCATCAGTCATGCCGGTCAGAAAAATAATCGCCGTCCAGTCATTGATACGCTCTAATGCGCGAATCTGTTTTGCAATCTCATATCCGTCTATATCGGGCAATTGAATATCAAGAAGGATAATATCAGGGTGTTCTTTGGAATACAGACTAATAGCATCTGCACCATTCTCGGCAATCAACGGCTGTTTGATTTCCATGCATTCGAGGTAATTACAAAGCATTTTCAAGGTGGTTTTGCTGTCTTCAACAAGCAATACTTTAAATGTCTCTGCTGTATTATCCATTTTTCATCCTGTTAACTTTCAATTTCCGGAATCAGCTGACAAATAAAATTATCTATTTTTTTATCTTACCAAGAATAGCTTTTATTTTATCTTTATCCGGCGGCTTAACAATAAAATCTACCACTCCAGCATCATTTGCATCCAGTATTGTTTTTTCCTTGTCATCACCGGTTATTATAACTACCGGAATATTCCGATTATTCACATTTTCCCTTATCGTTTTTAAAACTTCCAATCCGTTAAGATCCGGCATGTTAAGGTCAAGGAAAATAAAATCAATTTCATGGATTTTAATAAATCTGAGAGCTTCCTCTCCGTCACCAGCTTCATAAAAAACATCTATCGGATTATGACGAAATTCATTAATTGAATTTTTTAAATTTATTCTTAAAACTTTTGCGTCATCAACCAGCAGCAAGTTCATTACATTAAAAATGAACCGGGCGATTCATTCCAATGCAAAAGAATAAACTTTTGCTCATTTATGCTTTTCTTCCAGCTTATCCAGAAGATTATTTATAGCATCAGATACAGGCTTTATATCATCACCTTTACGAAGTAAAATTCTGTGCTTGTACTTCTTGTCAGCCAACACTTCATTGAGCTCTTTCTCAAGTCTTTTGATCGGGCCGGCGAAATGATATGATAATACCATACCCCATATAAATAAAACAAGAAATAATGGAGGGATCCCTATGATAAGCATCATTTTCACTTTTTTTATTACAGGAAATATAATATACTCTGTATATACGGGATTTCCAATCTGCTCCATCAGAAACATGAAAATAAAATAATACATGCAGAAAATTATCAATACTACTGGAATTGTCATCGAAATAAAAAGCAGTGAAAGATACTTGATCTGAATATGGCTTCCGGTAAAAAATTTTATTCTGAAAAATTTATTCTGCATAGTCATAACCTCTTATTTTTAATAGGAAAATTAATTTTATTCATTTTCTGCATATGGCACAATCGACATTGTATCTGCAGCCGATTCTATATTATTTGATAATATTTTGTCTGCCATAAATGCCATAGAGCCTTTAATTGAACTTTCCGGGAAAAGAAGCCTTAAAGGGAATTTCAATTTAATTGCATAAGCCTGTCTTAAAAAATCATTTGGAATTACACCAATAAAAAACGGCTGTATATCAATTTTGAAATCACCCGTTTCTTTTAATATTTTCGAATAGAGATCGAATGCCCTTTCCATGTCAGATGTATAATTAAATACCACAAAAATTTTTGCCGGTTTAATGCCATATAATGTCATGTTGTTTATTATGCTGAAATATTCTGAAACTGATTTAGCATCAACCCTGAGAGCTATAATACATGCATCACTATTTGAAAGTATGTAGCGGTCAGGGAAAAATTGCGGGTCTTTTAAATTATGAATATAAATATCTTTTTCTTCTGAAAGATGATAAGGCAAAGCAGCCAGCATGGCATCCAGTTTCTCATCTGTTGTAGGCTGGAAATCTTCAGGAAAAGTCATCACTCTCAACCTGTCAATTTTTGAATTATTAAGACTCAGGCTGGATATAACCTTGACCTTGTTTTTTAGAAGTATATCCGCATGCTCATTTTCATTTGAAGTGCTGTAAATAACCCTGTAATTGCGCGCTATTAATTCAACTGCAAAATTAAGGCTGATAAAGCTGCAACCAACCCCTTCTCTGCATCCAATAAAAGAATAATGAAGATGCTTTTTTATTTCTTCCATATATCCTCACGGGAAACCAGTTTATCTTTTATCATTGCTTCAAAATGTTTTACTATTGCCGGATCAAACATTACACCAGATCCTTTTTTAATTATTCTGACAGCTTCCTTTGTAGAGAAAGCCGGTCTTTGAGGCCTTGGAAGTATAAGAGCTTCATACATATCAAAAATTGAAATAACTCTTGCAACAAGAGGAATTTTATCTCCAGCTAGACCTTCATTGTATCCATCCCCTGCCCACCTTTCATGATGATATAAAATTCCATCCTTGACGATTTGCGGAATAACAGTAAAATCAAGCAGCTCAAGCCCCTTATGTGTGTGTGTTTTAATTAAATCAAAATCTTTTTCAGACAATGATGTTCTTTTATTTAAAACTTCCGATGGAACATCAAGATATCCTATATCATGAACCAGTCCTGCAATGTAATAAAGATTGCGGTCTTCTGAAGACAAACCGAGCAGGCCGGACATATAAAAAGCGTCAACTCCAACTCTAACCGCGTGGTTGTCATTAAATACTTTTCTATCTACAATTTTAGACAAAGGCAGTACGATATTTAAATCCTCAATCATTGATGATTCGACAGCAGAATCCCTCTGGTCTGCAAGCTGTAGAACATCCTGGCCATTACCATTTGAATCGGAATAATCCGGAAGAGCCTGTAAATCAGAAACATTAGCATTGTTAGCATTATATCCTATCCGCATTGATAAAGTAGAAGAGACTCTTTTTTTCAGATAATCATTTCCGTCCAGTAGAAGAGCCATCAATACATCTGCCTGGCCGACTGTAAGCGGCTGCCTTTCGCGTTCAATTTTATTTTCAATTATAGATAAAACTTCAAGCCTCAGTTCCTTATCAAGTTCGCCGATTGATTTTTTAATTGTATTCCAGTCGAGTTCTCCGTTTTTAATTTTACTGATTAATTCATTTACATTCTGCATTTTAATAAGTTCATTATAATAAGCAGAAGAATCTTTTCCATTGAAAAGTTTTTCATGCTCCTTCCTGCCTTTTAAATACAATAATTTCTTTTTAATAAAAACATTAGCAAAGTAAACAGCAATTATTAAAAAAATAACAGCCAATACCGCAACAAATGACGCTGCAATTGTCAGGGATGTATCATCAATAATACGATTAATTAGGCCTTTCTTATTGTTATCATCTGCTTTTGATTGAGCTGTAATATCCTTTAAACGTTTATTGTATCTTTCTTCCATCTGGTTGATTCTTCTTGTATATATATCATCAGCCATAACAGGATCGATTGCTTTTTTTCTTGCTTCTTTAATATCTCTTAATGGTTTTAAATCTTCTGGTTCTTTATCGGAAACAACAGCTTTATTTTTTCCGTTAGTTGTTTTTTCTTTTTCTGTTTTCTCTTTTTCAGGCTTTTCTTCTGATGTTTTTTCCGGTATCACTCCTCCTTCATTTTTCAAGTTAGCTACATCAAAATCGGTTTTCATCTTCCAGTATCTTTCAGTTGCTATAGCATGGGTGGGATATGCTTTTACAGCTTTCTTGAAATAGTCATAAGCATTTTTATAGTTTTTAACAGCATATTCCCTTTCGCCAGTATCAACGCATATATCAGCAAGCATTTTCTTTGCCTGGGAGCTATCCGGGTTTGATGCAATAGCTGAATCAAGAATTGATATCGCCGCTTGCGCATTTCCTGAAGCATATTTCGTTTTGGCTTGCTGTATTGATTCCTCAACAGTGGCGGAGTACAGTGCCACTGTGATTGATATTATTGATAATAGAAGATATTTTTTCATGAAATTATCCTTTATGATTATTGACTGATTACTAAAGCCGTATGGCCTATTCTTCCTGTAGGCATAGAGGCTTTAGTTGTCCAAGTACCTGCTGGCAAAGATGATATATCTAAACTGTATACCGTTGTCTGCACGGTACCTGCAGCATGAGTTGTTGATCCTCCAAAATAATACAACGTTGAACCTATTATAACAGCTGAACCGAATCCTGTTCCAGTACCAAAGGTGTTTGATGTCGGAACCCAAGCTGCTGGCGGCCCTGTAAAAGGGTAATTAATATAATGTGTTAAATTTGTCGCAACAAAACCGGAACCTCCACTATAAGCATAATTTGTTGTTGATGCAAAAGTAGTAAAGCCTCCAAGCATAATCAATTTAGCAGCACCATTAGATGGATTATATAACGCAAAGGAAACCCCTGTTTTTGCTGCGGGGCTAACAATTGGTGCAGCTGTTGTAGCAGCTCCTGATGACACAGAAAAAGCAGCTGTTGTAGCTGGAAGGGCAATTGTTGTCAAAGCCGATCTTCCATTAAAATGATATATTACGTCATTAAAAGCAAGTGTTGCTCTATCTGTTAATGTTAAATTTAAACCTGGAGAAGTCCAAGAATCAGAAGAAACCTGATAATATTGTGTTGCTATTGCAGCCAATGCTGTTGTTGAAGCTGCTGAATTTACTACACCACCAAAAATATAAATTCTGCCATATACAACTGAAGCATATGCATGTGCTCGAGCTGTATAACCGATAACTGATCCTGTTGTCCATTGTCCTGTTGCTATTGAATATATTTGAACTGTAGATGATATTGCTCCACCTAATGTATAACCGCCTATTACATAAATTTTACCATTATATTCAGCAACGGAAGCAAAACTAACTGGAATAGGTATTGTTGTAACTGCCGATCGCCATGTGTTTGTTGATGGATAATAAACATCAATACCCGATATTGTCGTTCCAATTGCAGTATCTGACAACCCCCCTACAATATAAACTGATGTGCCGGTTGCTGTATCTGTTGCATCAATAGTCATAAGATCATCACATCTGCTTATGCCTATAATAATAACAAAAAGTATGATAAAAAAACCCATGCGTTTTAACATTTTAAACGCCTCCTGGAATATTATTTTTAAAATCATTAAAAACCGATTACAACACCTAAATTAACAGAAAAACTATGAAGAAACACCGAGCCATCATTCATCCCGGACCAGCCGCCCTGTAAACGTATTAGTAACGGTCCCCATACATTTAAATCCAGTCCAACAGCACCGGTAAACAGCAGATCAGTTTCACTTCTCCGGTGTATTGCAGATGCAGGTCTGTTATCTGCAAGAGTATTGAATGCAGCTCCCATTCCAAATGAAATAAATGGAATAAACATTCTGGCCGCTGCAGATTCTGAATTTCTGTTCTGAAGAAACCTGTAAGTTGCATAGGCTTTTAACTGAAATGAATTATATATCAACAAAGCGTTCGGAGTATAATTCATCATCATATACGTGAAATCAACACCAAAGTAAAGACCTCTTAAAAAATACGAATTGAATTCTGCAAAAAGAGAAAAAAGCGGATCAGGCGTGAATTTTGAACCGAAATCTGTTATCGGGAAATAAACAGCACCGGTGATGCCGAGTAACACGCCATGACCTTCATAATTTTTTTTACGGACAGGATCAGAAATAGATTTCGCATCTTTATATGGAAGAGTAACATTTCCAAAATCTGTTTTCAGCAGAATGCCCACTTCTTCATCGTAATTCATTAAATTCCCTTTTAATACAGAACCGTCTTCAAGAAGTATCTCGATTTTTTTCCTGGAAATATTTGTAAAATCTTTTTCCATACTCGAAATACTCCATGTAGAAATTTCCTTTTTTCCTCCAAGCGCAGAAACAACTATACTTGAGTCGGTCCTTTTAACTATAGAACCGAAATATATTGATCCATCATCAAGCGTTATAACTTCCGCAAAAGCAAATGCTGAAATAAACAAAACTGTAATTGTAGTAATAATTTTTAAAATCATGATATTCTCCTGGATGAATCTTATATATATTTAGTTAAATGTTTAATTTCTTTTAAAATTCAAATTGTTATAAAAAAAATTCAATCTAATCCAAATCTTTCATTGATAATATTTTCTGAATCTTTTTTAAATGAAGTAATGCATTTTTTTTCAAGTCCCTGTAATTATTCCTTAATTCAATTTTTTTTCTCATTTTTTCAACTTCAATGGAATCATTCACTCCCATGTACTGAGTTTTTACCTTTCCATCCTCCCTGTAGACCATGTAAATATAATCCCTGTTTGAAATATGTTTTTTCTGCAAACTGCCGATTGGAAGCGTATCAAGGTATTTATCGCAGATTTTAATCAGTTTGAGCAGTCTTTTTTCCTCTTTCAGCACAGCTGCTATTACAGGCTCATTTTTTTTTTCTATTTTTCCCACAAAATCCTTTTATAGAATAATTACTTGCACGAATTTAGTTAACCTCTGATCAAAACAAGATACATTGCTGTAGGTTAAAAGTCAATCACAATTACACTTTTTTCAATATAATTAACCTTCAATCCTGAAAAAAATGCAATTGTAGGATAAATAAACTCAATGGAGATAACCTGCATAATTATTCTTCAATAATATTCTATTAAAGCTTGTTTTATGCAAAAATATTCTATATTAACCTACAATGAAATAAAAAAATAAATAGTATGGCAACAATAGAATACCTGTTTAGAAGAGCTGCCCAACGATGGATTAACGATATTAAGGGATTAAATCAATAAAGGATAGACTAAAATCGAAAATTAATTAGTTTATTTTTTATTTTTAATAATTTTTTCTACAGCTTTTAAATTATCACTTGTCTGTTTTTTCATTTCTTCATATTTTTTTCTCCGGATTATTTTTTTGCTTAAATCTTCAATTTTTCCGGAATCATAAGGCCCTAAATATTCAGTTTTTACATTACCGCCCTCTCTGAAAAGCAAATAACCATACTTTTTACCCGCAATAGTTTTTTTTTGAACACTACCTTTAGGAAGTTTTTGAATTATTGAATCATACTTTTGCATCAATTTAAGCATACGTTTTTTTTCTTTTTCAGCCACACGTATAATTTCTTTTATGTTTTCAACTGAATCTGCGTACAATTTCTGTATCAATTCATCATGGACGCTTTTGGCAATTTCATCGCGATGTTTTTCAATAACGTATCGGACTGTTTTAATCAGCAATTCACTGCTGAACTTATCCTTGACAATGTAATCCATTGCTCCGTATTTCATAGCCCGCACTGCAACTGATTCATCACCCTGTCCTGTCATAAAGATTACCGGGGCAGCTGTTTTTTTTATATTATTTTTATAAACGTTCATGAATTCCAGGCCGTTCATATCCACGAGTATATAATCGAGCAGAATGCAGTCCGGTTTAATATCATCAAGTATCGTAATTCCTTCAGCAGCAGTTTCTGATTCAATAAATTCATATTTCAGCTGCTTATCTTTCGATAAAAATCTTTTGCAGATTTCTCTATCTTCTCTGCTGTCATCGATAATTAGAATCTGAACTTTTTCATTGTTCATTTTATTCTCCCTGCAAAGTAAAATAAAATACTGTCCCTTCTTCCGGAGTTGACTCCAGCCATATTTTACCGCCATGACGTTCAATTATCTTTTTCACGATAGTCAACCCGGCGCCAGTTCCTCCCCCGAATTTGTCGCGGGCATGCAGCCGTTTAAAAATTGTAAAGATAGAATCAAAATATTTTTCATCAATGCCTATGCCGTTATCCCGGACATAAAAGATATACTTATTGGCGGTTTTAGTGTCTTCCATATAATTGATTTCTATTCTCTTTTCTGCCTTATCATTATATTTAACAGCATTGGAAATCAAATTCTGAAACACTTCTGCGATCTGGTAATTATCGCATTCAACAGCGGGCAGAGGCCGGGGTATATCAACTTTTACATTTCCTTTTTCAAGGGTGATTTGCAATATGGCCAGAGACTCTTTAACAACATCATCAATTTTAATTTCTTTCATTTCAAAAGCTACTCTGCTGATTCTGGAAAATTTCAGCAAATCATTGATTAAACCCTCCATACGCTTTGTCAGGTAAACCAGTGTATTTAATTTTTCTTTGCCTGAATCATCTAACCTGTCAGCATTATCTTCCAATAAAAAATATGAATAATTATAAATTCCACGAAGCGGTTCCTTGAGATCATGGGAAGCAATATAAGCAAAACTGTCCAGTTCATTATTACTGCGTTCAAGTTCCGCTGTAAATTTTGCTATTTTTTTCTCATTAAGTTTTCTCTCGGTAATGTCCCGGACAAAAGCCCACATATACTGCGGAAGGTCATTTTCATCTCTAACAAGATGTGCCCGCAATTCAACAGGAAAAACCTTACCGTCTTTTCTTATGTATTCCTTTTCATATATACTGGAATAATAATGAGGTATTACCTGATTTTCCACGATTTCCTTTTCCATAGCGTGCCACTTAACAGGCGTGAGATCAGCGTATGTTTTAAGAACAAGCTCATCATCTGTATAACCCAGCATTAGCTTATATGCTGAATTGTATTCAAGAATAACTCCTGCCATATCCACCATTACATAACCGTCACGGCTACCCTGGTATAAATCACGGTATTTTTTTTCGCTCTCAATGATTTTATTTTGCGTAATGAGCAGTGCCTCTGCAGCTTCTGCCGCTTTTCTGATATATCGTCTCTGACGTCTTTGAAATGTGTTAAATCCGATAACCGATATTAAAGCTAAAAATACATAAAGAGAGATAATTTTAATACTATCATTCCGCCATTTGGTCAATAATGAGCTTCGGTTACGACTGGCGGCAACGACCAGAGGAGCCGGTATATTAAGTCCTGAAGGGCTAATAGTGCTCAGGACAATCAACCGATCATCACCTGTCGCATTGGCTGTTCCGCTAAAAACAGAGTATTCCTTTCCACTTCCCTTGTGCTGATAAAAAAAACTATCTGATTGAATTGTATTTCCTGATAATTTTTCCATTTCAGGCCTGATCATATAAATAATTCCATCCCAATGAGCGATTCCGACCCACATGTCCCCGGCATGTAATACGGAATCCAAAAGCGGGGTAAAATAATTCGGCTCAAGTGCAGCAGTGATAACTCCGGAAAATTCACCCTTTGGCCCAATAATGACAACGCTGATACCAAGAGTATTTACACCCAGGCTTGTTATATATGGAGGTGTTAAATAAAGTATTTTTTCATCCGGATGATGTTTTGGAACATTGAAATAATCACGATAACCAAAATTTTTTCCAATCAGTTCCACTCTATTGGAAGCCAGCCAGATACCCGATGCATCAGTTATCCCGATAGTGCGCACACCTGGCAGTGCGTTTGTTAATATCTGCAAACGGTCAATAAGATCCTGCCCTGCGGTATACCGCGGAACATATTTGCGCAGATCAACCAGGACATCTCTGGTTGCAATCAGATTTTGTTCAATATTTTTCTGAAGAATTTTTGTTTTATTTAGAAGACGTTCCTGCTCTCGTTTCACTGTATTATTATAATCAGAATATATGTTTAAACAGAAAATACCACCAATCAAAACAAGGGATATAATTAAAATTCGGCGTTTAGAAAAGAATGAGTCTCTGTTTAAAAATTGCTGAATTACAATTTCTCTGTCACCTTTGTTGATTTGTTCAGCAGGCATTTCATTTCCTGATAGTTATATTTGCAAACGATATTCAGTTATCTTTTTGACAAGAATTTCAATAAATAATTATTACTATTACAGCTGCATTTAGAATGAAAAATAATTTAATCACACTTTCATATTTTTCTCTATCAGAACCTCGAATCTGTTTTTTTCAGAAAATGCAAATGAGGTATAATTCATATACATTTTAATTTCAATATTATCGAGATTGACATCTGTTGCAAAGTAAGAGTACCCCTTTACGCTTTCCATAAGAACAGAAATTTCACTGCTGATCTGTTCAACATCCTGCCTGCTGAATATTTCAGAAAATCCCCCGTCCGGCAGAGTGAATCGGTATCCGATATCACCTGACTCAAGCAGATGCAGTGAGAGAGTAAGCGGAATTATTTTTTTCAATCCCGTTATAATACCCTGGTCCGACTCATGCCTGATTTCTGTTACTGTGCAGTTATGAGAAGCATCCCGTTCGAGACGATAAACTTTTATTCTGTTTTCTTCTTCAAGAAACACGGAATTTTTGTTGTGGTCAAGCACCTGATTAATTGAGCTTTTCGCAAAAGAAATGAGACTGCCTAAATACTGGCTGTGCATTTCAGTTTTTTTCCTGAAAAACATCAGAGATCCGCGCTCGTTCAGTACAAAATAATAACAGTATTTATGCCCTGTCTGGAAAAATATCTGCAAGGAATTGTAGGAGTTTCTTTTCAGCATCTCCCTGACATGGGTTAATTCCGGTATGTGGGTGTCTGCAGCAATCAGATTCTTTAATCCCTTGTTATATGCAATACTGTACAGCATTTTAATTTCTGTCTCACATACAGTAAACGATACGCTGCTTTCAATTCCGCGTTTCATAATATTTGAAAAAATTACATAGGCATTGCCGAGCATTGTTATATACCTGAGCTTCTGCTTTTTTGCGTTTCCGGTAAAAAAAGAAAACAGCGAGTTTATGGAATTCTTGATTCTTGAAAAATCTTTTGTTGAACGGTAAGGATCTGAAGAGGTTATATATAGAGACGATTCCAAATCTTTTCCGCTTATAAGAGCTCCGTTGATTATCCTCTGTAAAATTCCTGCGATGTCGCTTTCTTTATGAAAAATTTCAAACTTTGTTTCACCCCAGCTGTTATGGTAAAGAAAAAATATCTCATCAATTTTAGAAGAATATTTTGAAAAAGGATTAATAATGATATAACTTACGATAGGAAAAACATCTCTTATAAAATAACTGTTATGAATATCGAGTTTCTTGATTGTAAAATGCGATGACAGCTCAAGAATGAGATCCCTGATGAAATTTGCATCCATCTGGTAAAAACCCTGCTCAATATCAAGCCGTGTATAGTTTTTCTGGTACAACCCGTTCAGGCTTATCCAGGTAATAAGCACAAAAAGATTTTTATGCTTTTTAATCAAAATCTGCTCAGCTTTTTCATTTACAATGAGCCGTTTGCTGAGAATCCAGGATTCATTATTTGACTTGTCCCTTATGAAAGCCAGAAGCAGAAGCTTTTCCGGCGGATATGTTTTAAAGCTCAGTGTATTGTCGATCTTGTTGTCTTCAGGCTGAAAATGAGAATAAATTTTCCGGTTGATATGAAGCAGAGACTCATGATTGATCGAATTCACTCTTCCGCCTGCATCAATCATGTTCAGGATATTCTTGTATCCCTTCAGAATATTTTTTTTCGCGTTGTTCAGGAGCTGATTGACAGATTTAATTTCCCATTTATCAAAATTATCAACATGCTTGACAGTGTCTGCGTCCCAGCGCCATTTATTTGTGTACTCAAGCATTTTTGCTGATTTATCCGGGTTCAGCTGTTTATCGGCCGGCTGGGAAAGCCCAGGATCAACCTTGAGATAAAAGCAGGTCTTGATAATATTTAAAGCAGTCGGATCATCGTTGCTCTGACTGTAGTACTCGTACACCTGATTGAACATAATCAGATAGGCATCTATGCTTTCGAGATCGGTTTTTCCTTCCTGAATATTTTTCTTTATAAAATTGCTGATAAACGGATTTTCAGTCTTGTCATGTATATATCTTTCAAGCAGACCCAGTTTCATGATCGATTTGAACGGATTGCCGAGCGACTTCATAATCTGAAACAGCGCTGCAATGAGAAAGTCTTCCTTCACGATCTTCGAGAGGTTTCCAAGTTCAACGAAGTCATACTCGTAGCCTGTACCCTTGATCACAGAAAACCACTCGGCATATTCAGCGTCTCCGCAGTCTGCTGGAACTACCCACCAGAATGGCAATTTGCCATAGAGGATAATTGAGCTTCGGAAAAATTCCTCTTTCAGGAGCTGGCCAAGAGACGTTCCTGTAAGACCGTATTCATCATCCTCGTCAAAAATATTATTTCTAATCTGATTAATATCATTGATGAAAAAATGAACCTCTCTATTGTAGTTTTCTTTTATCCAGTCTTCGATAAGCCGGCATTTTGTCCTGAATGCATTAAGGCCTTCGGGAGTTACTGTTGAAACATCCCCGCATATCCAGAAATCAAAATCTGATTCTGCAGTAAATGCAATAGTCCCTGTGCTGCCTATCAGGGCAAACATCTGAATAAACTGCTCAGCAGCACGAATTTTTGTAAATACAAAAGAAGGATGATTTGTTCTAATGTATGATACTGCTTTTTGAGAAGGAGTATAGTTATAAATTCCGCCCGGAATATTTTCACCTTCAACAAAACCTGGAAATTCGGGAAGGTTTACAGTAAAAAGAAAAGGAATGAATTCAAGAAGGCTCAGAAGTTCGGGACTTGAAATGGACTCATTGAGTTTATTTTTTTTAATATCATTGTATTTGATGAAAATATTTTTATATATTTTTATCCGGTCAAGCAAGTCAGTTGTTTTTTCAATATCCATTGCATTTCCTGATGCTTTCAGTTTTTATTAAGCTGCTTTTCAATCATATGGGAATCCCGATAAATCTTTTATGGACATATACTGAAATTTTTCATGCTTCGCCGGCAGTGTTCGTTGTTTTATCCGCCTGATCTGTGACAGCTGCCCTTTCATATACATTGGCAACGTAGTTCTGATAAACTTTCATCATGTCCACAGTGACCGGACGTTTTAATTTCTCATTCTGGGCATTTTTAAGGATTACGATTTTCGGATTCATGGGATAAAGCTTGTTCATTTCTTCAATGATGCCGATCTCTCCTGTATTGAGCCTCACAAGGTCGCCCCTTCCCATTAAAAAATCACCCTTATTCAGAATAAATCCCAGGGCGCGGATAAAATCCCTGAAATCTGCCGGAAGAAAATGATATTCCTTTTTATAATCAGCATAAGTCATATTAAGCATGGTCCGGAGAGCATCCCTGCTTGTTAAGGCTTTTTCACCTGGCTTGACAAGTATCAGGGAGATATAAACATCAATGAGCCCTGCAAGCCTGATCTCGCGCGGAATTTTATTCTGGTAGTGATCCATATCAAAACCGTACGGGTACCCGTCACCATCGGCCCGCTCATGATGAAGCAGCAGCACTCTTTTTTCAATATCATGAAGGTGAGGATTTTTTTCTATAAACTTATATCCAACATGAGTATGGCCCTTGATAACATCGAATTCCTCATCGTTCAGTTTGGCTTTGTACAGAATTTCCTTTGAAACAGAAGAAAAACCAATATCATGAAAAAGGCCTCCGACACCCATGGCGGATTTTATTTCACCTTTAAAATCAAGCCTTGATGCAAGAATCGCGCAAAGCATTGATACATTTGCTGAATGATGATAGTAGTAATCATCAAGGTCCTTCAGTTTGGATACGGCATCAAATATTCCATCATTATTATTCTCGATCTGGGTGAGGATCTTGTCTACAAGTCCCCGGGACTGCTCAATCATCCCTTTTGATACTGAAGATCCTGGGGAGCTTTTATACATATCCCTGACATTTTCAAGAAGGTTTCTCGTGTGTTCAATTGCTTCGCCCCTGAGCTGGTCATCAATGACCCCTTTGTTGCAATTCAGACCGGAATCGGTTCCGCATGCTTTATCATTTTTCTTTGACTGGGATGGATTATAATAGAGCTGATTTATATTGGAAATCACAAGATGTTTGAGAATGGCATCTGAAATGGGTGTATGAGCTTCAAGTATGAGATTATAATTTTCGTCATAAACATCATAGGCGTAGCGGTCACCCGGCTTGATCAGCCGTACTTCCAGCTGCACATGCTCAATGTCTTTTTCAAAATCTTTTTTTTCTTTATCTGTAGGCATAATTTTCACTTCTCATTTTAATAAACATTATTGCAAATGCAGAGCATTTCATCAAAGTTCCTGCTGTTTATCAGACATCATAATTATATTTATAAACTAAAGCAACTATTTTTCTATTCGAATATTCTGTCAAATGAGAATGCAAAATAAATTTTTAATGACAAAAAATATCAGATTTCATGTAAAATCATTCATGCAGGTCTACAATAATTATATAAGGAAATATCAATGAATTTAAAGGAAACAAAACCTCTTTACATTCTTAAAGAAATAGCGTCGATTCTTAGGAGTGAAAACGGATGCGCATGGGACAAGGAACAGACTTCTAAAACTCTAAAGCCATATCTGATAGAAGAGGCATATGAAGTATATGATGCGATAGATATGAATGATGATGAAAATTTAAAAGAGGAACTTGGCGATCTTCTTTACCAGATATATGCCCACAGCCAGATAGCTTCTGAAGCAGGTTTATTCACCCTGGATGATGTGGCTGAAGCGATTGCAGCAAAACTTATCCGCAGGCATCCTCATGTATTCGGAGACGACAAACAGGCCACTGCAGACGAGGTAAAAGAGAAATGGGAAAAAATTAAAACCGAGGAGAAAAGCGGAAGAGAATCGATTCTTGATGGAGTTCCGAAAGGCATGCCTGCCTTATTGAAAGCATACAGAATACAGGAAAAGGTATCACGGATCGGATTTGACTGGGAGAGCATTAATGGCGCAGAAGACAAGTTAGATGAGGAAATTACCGAGCTAAAGGAAGCTGTTAAACTTCGTGATCATGAAAAAATTTCCGATGAAGCAGGAGATGTATTATTCAGCATTGTAAATGTTTTAAGATTCGCAGGAGTAGAACCCGAAGCTGCATTAAACAGCACAATCAAAAAATTCACCGGACGTTTTAAATACATAGAAAAAAAATCCGCAGATTCCAGCAAACAAATTTCACAAATGAGTCTTTCCGAAATGGAAGAATTATGGGAAGAAGCAAAAAAAATAAGTTAATAAACTTTCAAACAAGCCGGTGCCTCTCAACCCGGCGGAATAGTTATTGTTTCCAAACAGTATTTAGAAGGCAGATGATAATCTGCTCTTACAATGATTTAGTGTGAGTTCTGTAACTTTCAAAGTCATTTAGCCCCTGCGGCAATGAGCAGGCGGAGGGGTGTGGATCCATAAGGAGAGGGGACTTCCAAGAAAGTCACCTCTTCTTATGATTTCCCAATACTGCACATCTGAAGTAAACAATCATTTAAAAATTAGATCAGCTTATATCTGCAATTTTTATTTATAAATGCACAGATAAGCCGTATCCTCTTCAACCTTCAGCTGAAATTTCTGATTTGCTTCAACCGTAAAATTTTCTCCCTTTGAGAATTTTTTCCAACTGGAAGACCCTGGAAGCTTTACAGTCAGAGCTCCTGAAACTACACTCATGATTTCCACTGTTGATGTACCGAATTCATACTCTCCCTGTTTCATAACTCCAACAGTTGACTTGCCTTCGCTGTTATCCAGAGCAAGGGATTTAACTTTTCCATCGAAGTATTCATTCATTTTAATCATAATAATCCTTCCTTAATTTATATTTATTTTATTTTTTTATAATCTTTCAGCATATCTCTGATTGCTTTTATAGTATTGATAGGACCTGAGCCGACCAGATTATTGAATAAACCCTTAGGAATATCACCCGCTGGATTTGCTCTTGACTGAATTTTCAGCAGTGTTTTTTCTCCGCTTCTGGTCAATGTATACACATCCTTCATTTGAGTCATTCGGATAATTTTCTCATTTGGAGGAATCTTCGGATACGATTCAAATGCTGTTGTAATAATTGTTATTTTATCTTTTTCACGCAAAACCCTGTAAAGAGCAACAGTATCCCTGTCCCATACTGGCCAGGGCATTCCAATATGAGTATAAACAACCCTGGAACCATCCGGCAATATTTCTGCAATATATGCTTTTTTAACCATTTTAAAATACTTGAAATATTTTTCAAGATCGGTCATGGATTCAGCAACCACCTCAAGACTTGCGTTAACATAGCCTTCGCCGAAAGCCTCCTCAACAGGAAAATCAACAGGCTTTCTTGTATAGGAAGTAATGCCTTCATCTTCTTTATAGAAGGTCCAGTCAGTGTCTGAATATAGATATGGCGAGAATAGAATTATCAGGCAAGGAATAATTATGATAAAGAATTTATTCATTATGATGCGCCCCGCAAAGTTTTCAACAATTTTCAGGAGAATGATATTCCATTACTTTCTAATATTAACTGCTACAACTCCCAATCCTCAAGAACAAGACCTTCAATGCGAGAAAACTCATTTGTATTATGCGTAACTAAAATTAAATTTTTAGACATTGCAATAGCTGCAATCATAATATCATATGGACCGACAGGAGTTCCTTTTTTATCAAGCAATGCTCTAATCTCCCCACATATTAGAGCCATTTTATCATCAAATGTCTCGCTAAAAAACTGTGAAAGAAAATTGTCAAGAAGATTGAGTGTTTTCTCCTTGTTTTCACTTTTAAAAGCACCATAATATAACTCATATCGAACAATAGCAGGTATACATACATCACTGTTTTTTATTTCAGCAATTCGGGAGAGTACCTTATCCGACTGACCTTTTAAAATTTTTATACAAACATTTGTATCTAAAAGAAATTTCACAATAATTCTCTTTTTTCAAAAATACCCTGGCTGACTCTATCAGGAAAATCTGGGATGCTTCCATAAAAACTTATTAGCGACTTGATATTATCGACAAGCGGTTCATCAAGATCAGGCGACATCCATATTTTCCCTTTAAGCAAACCTTGATCTCTGTTTTTTGCTGTCTTTTTAACAGTTTCAATTATTACTGTAACTTCATTGTCATCAATTGGTATTGATTCTGACAATTGTATTGTTGTATGATTTACAATATGCCCTTTTACAATATAAGCAGTTTCCATATCCCTCTCCTAAAATAATTCAATTAAAAATTTATACAGTAACCCGCTAAAGTCAATATTTTTATTTATAAATTAGAACTTTCAGCAAATTCATTTTTTCCAGAATCTCTTCCATCTTTTTCTGCGTGAGATCTCCGCCGCCGAACCTGTATAAATAAATTTCATCTTTAAATTTAGAAATTTCCTCTGAACTTACACCTGCATTTGTCCGGGCAATTTCAGACAGTGCATTATCCGATGCAGAAAGAAAAGCTCTTTTATCCATTCTGAACATTGATGACGACATTTCCCTGACAAAATCAATTTTTGATTCTGTATCCTGCTTTATAACTTCCGGCTCTTTTATTTTTTTTTCAGGACTGATTTTAACTTCTCTTTTCTTTTCCCAGTAGAAAACTCCTGCACCAATACCGCCGACAAGCAGAAAAATAATTACAATATAAATATAATTAAAAACAATCTTTTCCGATCCTTCAGCATCAAGCTCAGATGATGCTCTGGCTTTCCCGCCTTCTGTTACATTAAATGAAATATCTTCTGTTTTTAATTTTACGTATTCGCCTCTTGCAGGATTGAAAAAAGTAAAAGTTACAGGCCCAAGATTAAGCTCACCCTGTTTTTCAGGTATAACAGTAAATATGAATTTTTTTTCACCGGTAATTTCTATACCCTTCAATGTGATTTCAGGCTGAGCCTCTTCAGTTAGAACTTTTATTCCATGAACCTGGTTTTCAAAATCAGGCTTTGTAAGACTTACAAGATTTCCTTTTCCCTTTATAATAATATTTATTTTTTTTTCATCGTAGGCTTTTACAGCATCTTTTGAATATTCAGCAGTTATTTTAAAATCTCCAACCGCGCCTTTAAAATCCGTCGGAGATTTCGGAAGCGGAATTACACTAATAGGAATATTTACAAATGACACCCTTACAGGTCTTTTTTCAATTCCAAAAAACATTGAATCAACATCAAATGAAATTATGGAATTACCGCCCCCGGCTTCATGATTTCCTGCTTGAGCCGGTATCATGACAAGTGTGTACAGATGATACTTTACAGTACCGTCATCCATAGAAATATCTTCAATGTCTTCCTTGTATTCTTTAACAACAAAACCCTTTGCATCAGCCTGATTTTCCCTGTTAACAAATTTCAGATTTCTCAATCCTGATGAAAATAAATAATATCTGAAAATTACAGGCTCTCCCGTGTAGACTCTTCTGCTCGCTGCTTCAACTGCAGTGTCTAATCTTGCTGGTACTCCGGCACCCGTTCTTCCAGGCCGAGTACTGCTGCCATTGGCAACAGCAAGCTGAAGTTCCCTTGTTGAAACCTGTTTCCCTCCAATATCATAAATAAAACGCGGAATTTTATATTTGCCGGGCTTATCAGCAGATACGATAAAAGTAAAAATTATACCGCTCCAGGTTTTTCCGTTTACAAACTGAAAACTCTTCTGCATACCGCTATAGTCAATTCTCAATCCGGGAACTGCAGGAACAGAAACTGGTTTTATATCTCCATCAGCACCGCTGATTTTATGCCTGATTGTTGTTGATTCTCCAACAGAAATCCTTTCATCATCAATTGAATCTTCAAGCGACTGAGCTGATGCGGTATCAGGAATACCTGACAGTAATAAAACAAACAAAGCAAAAGTTATAATTTTTATAGAAGGAAACAATTTCCAGCAATACTTTTTCATATAATGGATTACCGCCTTCGCGGGAATGACAATTTGTGTTAAAAAAATTAACCTATATAATCTACCATGCTTTATCAAGAAATCTTTTATCATTGCTGCTTCCCTTCTCTCTTTTTACAGGTTTATTTTTCATTGATTCAAGAATATTCTTCACCTGATCCCTGTTCATACCTGAACTGTTCTGCTGCTGATTTTTTTTATCACTTTTATCATTTTTATCTTCATTTTCTTTTTTATTCTTATCTTTGCCGTCTTTCCCGTCTTTTTTATCCTTTCCGTCTTTTTTCTTTTCATCATCTTTCTTTTTATTAAGAAGATATTCCAGATTTTTTTTTGCCGGTTCATATGACGGATCAATCTGCAGTGCCTTAATATAGGCTCCTGCTGCGTCTTTTTTTCTTCCTGCTTTCAGAAATGCGTTTCCCATATTAAAAAAAGCTTTTTTCTGCACCTCTTTATCCTCTGACTGTACAGCTTTTTGAAAATCAGCTTCAGCGCTGGTAAAATTTTCAAGCATATAATTCGCGTCGCCTTTGTTAAAAGAAAGCTTACTTTTATCATTTTCGCCTGGTGCATATTTTTCAGCTCTGTCGTATGATGCTTTTGCTTCACTGAATTTTTTTTCATGAAACTCTGAATTGCCCCTGCTCACCTCATCCCTGTACGGATCAAGCCATGAAATAAATATCAGAGCCATTAATATCAGAATATATTTCGGATTCATTTGCGTTTCCTCCGTTGAGGAAGCATTATCTCAAGAGCCAGCAGAAAGATAAGAACGCCTGCGAAGATCTGATACCGTTCCATTCTCTCTTTAATAATTCTGTTGCCGTAATCATTTCTCTGCTGATCGCTGATAATTTCAAGAATAAACTTGAGTCCTGAAAGACTGTCTGTAATATCTATATAGTGCCCGCCTGTAGCGCCTGCAAGCTTCTTCAGCAAGCCTGTATTTTTCCTGCTCGATACGATTTTACCTGATGCATCTTTCATATAGGTATTCCCGGAATCCTGTGAACTGTCTGGAACGGAATCGCCGCTTTCAGTTCCAATACCGACTGTATAAACTGAAACATCAAGCTCCCTGAACATTGAAACTGCCTGCATGGCAGATCCTTCGTTGTCCTCGCCATCAGTGACTATAATGAGTATTCTTGAAGTAATTCTTTTTTTCCTGAACACACGATACGCTTCATTGAATGCCCTGCCGAAATCCGTTCCCTGAAGACGCACAGAATCCGGAGAAGCAGAATCAAGAAACATCATGAATGCTCCGATGTCGTTCGTGAGAGGACACTGAAGGAAAGCATCTCCCGCGAATAATATCAACCCGATCCTGTCGCCCTTGAGTGATCCTGCAATCCATTTTATTGCGTCCTTTGATCTCTGTAGCCTGTCAGGAGTTACATCTTTTGCAAGCATGCTCCTGCTCACATCAAGCATGATCAGCACATCCGAGCCCTCATTCTTCACATCGCGCATAAGCTCGCCCCATTGAGGACGGAGCGCGGTAAATGCGAAAAGCGCCAGGCTTAAAAAAATCAGAATATTTTTTACAATTCTGATTTTTCCGTTTCCCAGAATCATTGAAGCTCCTGCTTTTTTAAGTACATATCTTTTCCAGATAATATATCCCGCAAAAAAAACAGCAGCAAGGACTGCAGGGGTGATGATATATATGATAAATTTAAAATTTCCGAATGCCATCAGGGAACCTTCCTGAAAAAAACTGAAGTCAGTACAATCTCTGCTGCAAAAAGCGCGAATGCTGCAAACAGAAGCATTTCAAATTTATCATAGAACTCATGATAGATTTTCAGCTCGGATTCGCTTCTTTCCAGTTTGTCTATGTCTTTAATATTTTCCCATAGAACACCGCTTGATTCAGCTCTGTAGAATTTTCCGCCTGTTATCTCTGAAATTTTCCTGAGAGAGGTTTCATCAAAATGATTATACAGATACTGCTTTCCGAATATGCCGCCGCGCCCCGGATACGGCACCTGGCCTTCGCTGCCAATACCTACACTGTATATTTTCATTCCCATTTCCGCGCATGCTGCTGCAGCAGTCTCTGGATCAATCGAGCCTTTGTTGTTCATCCCGTCAGTAAGCAGAAGTATAATTTTACTTTTAGCCTTGCTGTCAATCATCCTGGACGTGGCAAGAGCAATTGCGTCGCCGATAGCAGTCCCGTCCTCAGCTACTGAAGTGAAATCCAAATCATCGGTTATATCATGAAGTATATCGTGCTCGGATGTAAGAGGGCACTGCAGATAAGCATCTCCCGCAAAAACAACCATGCCGATCCTGTCGGACTTTCTCTTTGATATGAAATCCTTAACAACAAGCTTGGCAACCTCAAGGCGGTTTTTCGGCTGAAAATCCTCGCCCTGCATTGACCCTGATAGATCAAGCGCGATCATGATATCAATGCCTAAATTCTTTACGCTTGTGTAATTCACGCCCCTGCCCGGCCGGGCAAGAGCAATGATCAATAAAAAAATTGTTAAAAATCTCAGCACAGGAAGAACCTTGTAGGTCATAACCCGTATTGAATTTTTTCTTTTTATAATTGCTTCAGATGAAACTGCAAACGAAGCTCCCTTTGAATAAACTTTTCCGAAAATATACCAGGCGAGCATTGCAGCATACGGTATAAGAAGCAGAAGAAATAGAGGATTTTTAAATTCCAGCGCCATAATTTTCCAGATCCCCGTTTAAATTTTCAGCAAGACTTTTAGTATTGTTCAGATTTGTAAGCAGAAATTCATTCGACGGCCTGAACTCTGCAAATTTTGAAAGATCCCAGAGGCTCATAATATCATCAATATCTCTTTCATATTTTTTAAGGATTCCTCCAGGCAGATACGGCTTCACTGCTTCCTTTAATTCATCAGTTGTCATCTCTTCTGCATCAATATTAAAAAGACCTGACAGGAAGCGTCTGAAAATAATCGATACTCCGAAAACATAATCGTCGTACCTGCCATCAGCAATTAGAGCGCCTGGATTGAATTCATTCATCTCTTTTCTGAAAATTTCTATTGGAGGAATTATCACGATTTCATTTTTTTTATCCAGCATTCTTTTTCTGATATATTTAAATAAAATAAATCCTGCGATTCCGAGAACTATCGCTGAAATAATCAATATGATCAGTCTTGTATAGTTGCCGCCAAGATCGAGAGGCGGTTCAATTTCCGAAAACTCCCCCTTTTCATTTACCGCCTTGATTTCAATTTCAGGAATTTTATATCCGACCTTGTTTCCAATTTTGTCTGATATTTCTATTACAGGCATTGAATACTTTCCAGTCCTATAATAAGAAAGCTTCATTATTATTGATAAAGAAGCTTCCTCTTTCCTCACATCTTTTTTTGCGCTGTGAATAATATAAACAGGAATTGCTTTATCAGGATCATCTTCCGGTGTATTTGAATCCTTATCTTTTTCTTTACTGGTATCTTTTTCTTTCTTTTCAATATATAATTCTTTTTTTTCAGGCAGCGATACAACTGCAGATTCAATATCACCGCCTTTGAGGCTGAATTTATATATTATTTCATCACCAACAGTTGCAGACTGTTTGTCTGCTCGTGCAGTTATGTCAGGGAAATCCTTTTTTGTTTCTGAGTATAGACTGGAGATTATTCCGATTACTGTTATCAATAAAAATACAATTAAACGTGCCGCATAACCTTTATTTCGAGGAAATCTTATGGTGAGGTTTTTTTTATATGATATTGATTCTTCATAATCGTCCGCAATAGAAGCGATTTTCGTTTTGTCATTCCCCCGAAAACGGGAATCCAATTTTTGCAGTTTGAAACAAATTCTATCTGATAAATAATGGATTCCCGCCTGTGCGATGGCTTGCACCCTCGGGTGAATGACAGAAGCCCTGCCAATAAAATAGTTCTTCATCGTTGGAATAAACTGGATTCCCTCACGCATGCTGAGCGGAGTCGAAGCATTAGATAGTATGGCAATTTTACGCATGAGTGTGCCTGCTCCTGTTTCGCTTTTCAAAAAATTTCAGGATCGGCATTTCAATGGGGTCAGTTGTATCCAGAACAATTGAATCAAAACCTTCAACAAATTTAAAATTATTGTCCGATGGAGCAGAATCGGACAGGAATGTTTTTCCTGTTTCAAGATCAACAAACTCAACCAGTCCTGAGAAATTCATTTCTCTTTCCATCTTATCAAAAATATGAACCGGTATGATATCATGCCTTCTTGATAAATGTTTCAGTTTCAGCAGATAATCTCCGCGATCCAGAAAATCCGAAATAAAAAACACTACTGATCTCTTTTTCATAACCATGCTTAAAAAATCCACTGCTGCGGAAAGATCGGTTTTCGTGCTCACTGGATTGCATTTTTCAATTTCATCCAGAGCTTTTAAAATAAATTTTCTTCCCTTTTTCGGACGGATATATTTTTCAACTCTATCTGTAAAAAGCACAACTGAAACCCTATCATTGTTCATTTGAGCGAGATAAAGAAACAGTGATGCTGTTTCCATCATCAGCTCTTTCTTGCTTTTTGCTGTGCCGAAATCATTTGAAGCAGACATATCAAGAAGAAGAACAATAGAAAGCTCTCTCTCCTCTGAAAATTCCTTTATGTAGAGATGATTCATCCTTGCAGATACATTCCAGTCAATGTTTCTCACTTCATCGCCGTAATTGTATTCGCGAACGCTTTCAAACTCAAGTCCCTGACCCTTGAAAGCGGAATGATATTCCCCTGAAAAAAGATTCGTGATCTTCCTCTTGGTTTTAAGACGGATTTTTTTCAGGTACGAATGTTCTCTTGATTCCAATTAAGGAACCTCCACTGAATCAAAAACAAATTTTACCACATCGTCAGAATTTTTACCGTCTGCCTCTGCTTCGTATGAGAGAATTATTCTGTGCCGCAGAACATCAGCGCCTATTTCCTTGATATCATCAGGAGTGACAAATCCGCGTCCCTTCATGAATGCAACGCACTTTGATGCTTTCATTAGCGCGATTGACGCTCTGGGGCTTGCTCCGAAATCAATATATTTTTTAAGTTCCTTGCGTGCAGGCTTTCTTGTTTCATTAACTATCGCTACAATATATTCAATCAGCTTTTCATCAATGTAGATGGATTCGACTATTTCAGATTTTTCCCTTACCTTTTTAGGTTTTATTACAGGCTTTATATTTTCAGCGTTGATATCCTTGAAGCGGGTGAGTATCTCTTTTTCCTCTTTCATATCAGGATAATCAATAAGCACTTTCATGAAAAACCTGTCGAGCTGCGCCTCAGGCAGCGGATATGTGCCTTCCTGTTCGATCGGGTTTTCTGTTGCAAGAACCATGAACGGGTCATCCAGCTTGAAAGTTTCATCACCGATTGTAACCTGTTTTTCCTCCATTGCCTGGAGCAGAGCAGACTGCACCTTGGCAGGAGACCTGTTAATTTCATCAGCAAGAAGAATGTTCGTGAACATGGGCCCTTTTTTGGTAAAGAAGTCCATGTCTTTCGGATTATAGATTCTCGTTCCGAGAAGGTCTGCAGGCAGAAGGTCGGGAGTAAACTGAACCCTGTTGAAATTGGTATCTATCGCCCGGGCAAAAGCTCTGACAGCCAAAGTTTTAGCAAGGCCGGGGAGTCCTTCCAAAAGAATATGTCCTCCGGAAATAAAAGTGATGAGGATCCTGTCAATAAGCCTTGCCTGTCCTATTACGACTTTTTCAATTTCTGTTTTGATTTCCTGGATGAAGGGGTTTTCGGCTCTGACCCTTTCTGTTATTTTTTCAATCTGCGCATAATCCATATTTCTGCTCCATTTTATGGTTTATAGTTATTTTGTTATGTTATGGTTATGAGGGTGAAGTTAAGCGGCTCTGACCCTCTATTATTATCTTGCTTCTCAACAAGGGCTCTGACCCCTTATTTTTTGTCATGCAACTTGATATTGGGGCTCTGACCCTCATTGATTAATTTTTATAAAGACTGAAATTTTATAAAACAATAAATCCAGCAAATAAAATTATTCGTATGCGTTCAAGTAAAAAATACAGGATAGTGATTTGTTATAATAAGTGAGTTTTTGTTACATGAAAAAATATAATTTGAATAGAGATAAACAGCTTACTAAGCAATTTATATTTTTATAAAAGCGTTATAAAAAGAAGTTTTCTGACAGAAAAAGGGGAGTAGTTTTGATCAGGATCTAAATTTTATAAAAACGACAAGCGTTTTCTGTAAGCATCTTCATAAATCAGAAATTTCTGAACGCATTCATTAAAATTGTTTCCTAATTTTAAAAAAAACTCATGAAGTGTAATTTCAACTGGAACTATTGCATCTTTTTTCAAATATTTATTTATAAAACCTATTTCGTTATTACGGGGATCTTTTGATAGCCCTTTTCTTACAGGATTATAGCTGATATACCATAAAAGCCAATTAAAGTACTCTTCCGGATTTTCTGCTTCTTCAATTATTGTTGATCCGAATCTTTCATTCCAGAAAGCTCCAGTTTCATTCGTATCATAATTATATTTTTCAGCTATCCTTGACTTGATATACTGCATAATAGTTGATATAGTTGCCTTCCCGTGAATTGTTTTTATCAAAAGATGAATATGATTTGCTACAATTTCTGCAGCTATCAGTTCAAAATCATACTTTTCCTGACACATTTTTACAGATTCGACAAAATATTTTCTTCCATACCTGCCCATAAGCTTGTTTTTCTTTCCATGACACCGGGTGTAACAGTGATGTGTGGCTCCCTGGGCAATTTTTCTTAGTTTTCTCGACATAGTATCTCCTTGTGAATATATATGTTAATACTATCGAGATGGATAAATTTAAAAAAATTTTTGAAAAAAAGCGGGTCAGAGCAATTTTTAAATATAGGCCTAATTTTTGATTATAGATTTTAAATGCTCTGACTCTCTGATGGTAATGATCAAATCTAAAAAAAATAACACAGCATGAACTGGGCATGATGAAAAATATGATAAATCTGAGGAGGGAAAACATCACAGCTCTGACCCCAATTATTGCTCTGACCCCTACAATACCCCCACAACACCCCCTGCTTTCCCTTTAAAAAAAAGCAGCTTATATAAAACGCAGCTGAATCATGCAACGAGAGCAATTCGTCAAAGAAGTTCGCTGATTAATTTTTTCAGTTCATCCGTATTCTGCATATTTTTTGCCGATCCCTCCACAGGATATGCTGTGGCTTTTGTCATCTGCTCCACTTCATTTTTAATTGTATCATAAATTTTATGTTCTTTTTCGGTAAGATCAACTGCAGTCTGCTCTGCCTCATTGTTCATATGGCTCAGATCTGTCATATTGTAATTCAGCTCAATCAGATGCTTAAGATCCTCAATTGCCACACTGGACAAAACATTTAATTCATTTAAAATTCCCCTGTTATCATTTGAATATTCCATTGAATTAAACAATTGCTCCACTTCCAGATATTTCTTGAACTTTAAAGATATTGTTACGGTCAATACAGTAACATGCTGCAGAGTCTCTTCGAACAATAAATGTTTTTTATCAACAACTTCTTTAATAGACATTGAATCTTCATGAAGATTTTTAGTGAATTGATTGGATTGCTCTGCAAATTCATACTGCGATTTTGAACTGGCATTAACTTGCGTAGCTGTAGCATGTGCTGCTTCAATTTCAGCAGCAAGATTTTTCAGCTCAGCAAAGTTTTTGCTTTCAACAAGTTCTGCAGTTTTCTTTATTTTTTCAGATATTTTTTTTCCTCTTTCAAGATTTTTTGCAGAACCATTTATGGCTTTCTCTGCATCTTCAAGAACCATTATTGTAATATTATTCATTGCCTTGACAGAATTTAGCTGAAATTTTTTCTTCATCTTTAATAATTTATCAGCAAGCAGAATCTCAGAGTCTTTTTCAATAATCAGTTCCAGGGTTGAAAAAGCATCGAGCAGCGATTTATAAAAATCTTCTGTAAGCAATGTAATCTTCTGTAATATTTCAGCATTTGAACCGGAAATATTTTTAAGCTTGTCAATCCTGGATTTCTGCTCTTCAAGATTTAATAAAAGGATCCTACAAGTCAGCACTATCGCATTATCTTTTATAGACTGATCTCTATCAGCTTTATAAATTTTATCAAAATCACTTTCGAGAGCTTTGCCGATTTCTATAGTCTGAGCTACAGCAGCAAGGGTGTTCATGGAGTGCTGCTTTCTTTTTCTTGATGACTCATTTACCTTCTCTGCTATTAATGTCATATCATCAGCGATTGCGGACATTTTTGCTATCTTTAAATTATCCATATCAAACTCCACTTAAATATTTTTTTATCAATTCAAAACTCAAGGCAGAAATTTTTTTACTGATTCTATTAATGTTTCAGGCTGAAAAGGTTTAATTAGCCAGGCTTTTGCTCCTGCCTCTTTTCCTTTTAATTTCATATCCTCACCCGATTCAGTTGTAAGCATAATTATTGGAGTAAATTTATATGATTCATACTTTGAATCGGATTTTAATGTCTGCAGAAATTCAATCCCGTTCATAATAGGCATATTTACATCGCATACAAAAAGATCAATTTCTCTTCCATCAAGCTTCGATAAAGCATCTGATCCATCCCCGGCTTCAATTGTTTCATAACCGGAACTGCTTAAAGTCAGGCTTACTATCTGCCTGATAGCAGATGAATCATCAATTACCATTATTTTTTTTCCCATACTCAACTCCTCTAACATGATTTCTATATCAGTTTCATATTCCTTAACTGGTCTTCAAGTCTTTTTTTATCAATAGGTTTCACAAGATATGTATCGCATAGTTCATTAAATGCTGTAAATATATTTTTTACATCTTCAACAGCAGTAACCATAATTATCTTAACGCCGTCACTTGAAAGTATTCCATTACTTTTTTCTATATCCCGTATTATCTTTAATGCCTCCTGACCGGACATCTCAGGCATTATGATATCCATGCAAATAAGATCATAAGGCTGATTTTCTGTTAAAGATTTTTTATACGCTTCTACAGCTTCCAGTCCATTAATAGCTATGTGGCAATCACCGTATGCAGATAAATATCTCTGCAGCAGAATCCGGCTCGTGAAATCATCTTCAACAACAAGAATTTTCATTTTAATCTCCTATATACTAAAATCACTCAAACAGCCTGTATCAGCTTTGGAATATCAAGTATTACTGCAACCTCTCCATTGCCGAGAATTGTCGCTCCGCTTATCCACTGTAAATCAGTGAAAAATTTTCCGAGCGGTTTTATAACTGTCTGGAATTCTCCCATCAGCTTATCCGCAACAAGGCCGATCTTCTTCCTTGAATACTCCACCACAATAACATTTTCCGTGAGCTGTTCGCCTTCTTCAAATTCAAAAAAATTACGCAGCCGCAGCAACGGCAGCATCTCGCCTCTTAAATTCATGAAATTTCCTCCATCTCTTCCGGATATTTCATCTTTTGTCACTTCAGTTCCTTCAACAACCATATCAAGAGGTATGACATAAAAATACTCGTCCACCTTGATCATAAACCCGTCTATTATGGCAAGAGTAAGAGGCAGATGAATGCGGATGGTCATGCCTTCGCCTTCCTTGCTGTCCAGAAGCGTTGTTCCTCTCAGCGCTTCTATATTTCTCTTGACCACATCCATGCCAACCCCTCGGCCGGAAATATTTGTTATTTTATCAGCAGTGGAAAATCCCGGTTCAAAAATCAGCTGAAAAAGTTCATTATCCGATATATTCTGAGCCGGCTGAACCATGCCGAGCTTCAATGCTTTTTCAAAAATTTTATCTCGGTTTAAACCGTCGCCGTCATCTCTGACTTCAATAACAATGCTTCCTGTTTCATGAAAAGCATTAAGAAAAATTTTTCCTTTTCTCGGTTTGCCTTTTGCCAGCCTTTCCTGTGGAGTTGCAATACCGTGATCTACCGAGTTCCTGATCAGATGCATCAGCGGATCTGAAATTCTTTCTATGAGAGTCTTATCAAGCTCCGCGTCTCCTCCGCTTATAACAAGATCAATTTCCTTTCCTGTTTCCTTGCTCAGATCATGAACTACCCTTTCAAAACGCTTGAATGTTTCTCCAATCTGAACCATTCTGATGTTCATTGTCTTGTCGCGGACATCCTCTATCAGGCGCGACATGGTTATCGATGACTGGAGAATATCCGAATCGCCGTTTTTTTCTGCAAGCTGCCTGATGTTGGCTCCTGTAATAACAAGTTCTCCGACAACATTTATCAGATCATCGAGCTTGTCAGCATCAATACGTATGGATTTATTTTTTCTTTCCTCGGTTTTTGCGATATCTTTCTGCTTTTCAATTGCAGCATCAAGTACCGGTTTATGGACCATTTTTTCTTCAAGAAAAATTTCACCGATTTTAGAAGCGTTATCTGTATTATTTTTTTCATCTTTAGTAATTTCCTGTTTCTGCAGCAACAGGGCCTTGTCTAATTCTGTATCAGTAAGAATTCCTGTATTTGTCAGAATTTCTCCAAGACGCGACGGTGTTTCCGGCAGCTCATTAATTAATTTGATTGAGCTGTTTATCGCATCGAGCGGAGATATTATGTGTATATCGCAGTCATCTTTTACAAATTCAAAAACCTCTTCAATTTTTTTCTTGGTTGTATCACTTTCAAAATCAATTTCAAATCCGAGATAACAGCTTTCCGGATCTATTTTTGATAAAGCAGGGACGTCTTTTTTTATTGTTTCAACGGCGGCAATTTTACCGAGACTTTCGAGATATGCAATAAATGTTCCCGGATCAAAACCGTTTCTGAATGAGTCTTTTTTAAACTTAAGGGATATATGCCAAAGCCTGCTCTTCGGTATAACATCTTTAGCCAGCGCAGGGATATAAGGCTTAAATTTATCCAGCAGCTTTGTTTTAACCGCAGTAAGCCCTGCATCAAGAACAGCGGAATTATCCTCTTCAAAAAAATCAAGCAGAGTCATTATAAAATCTTTTGCTTCAAGAAATATATTGCTCAGTTCAGGGCTGATTTCAATTTTTCCATGCCTTACATCATCCAGAATATTTTCAATATTATGAGTGAATTTTTCTATCTCAGAAAATCCGAACATGCCGGATGACCCCTTAATTGTATGTGCTGTTCTGAAAAGTGCGTTTATGGTTTCCTGGTCTTTATTGTCTTTTTCGATAACAAGCAGACAGCTCTCCATTGCATCAAGCATCTCCCTGCTTTCAGTGAAATAAAGATTCATCGCGCTTTGCATGTTATATTTGTCGCTACTGCTCATGATGTTACCTCTTTAAATTTTTTCACCATAAAAGCTGAATATTTTCGCTACCTTGTCTGCACACTTTTTAAGTGATATTATTTTTTCCAGTTTCAGCGCCGATATTAATATCTGAAATCCCGCTGTATCAATTTTATCCACACCGGAAAGATTAAGTTCCAAACTCTGAATTTTTTTATCTATCAGAGATTTCAATTTTTCGCTGAAAGATGTAACTGAGTAAATGGTCAGTTCTCCTTTCAGAATCAATTCAACGGATCCGGTTCCTGTATTTTTTTCGCTGATATCGAGCTTCATAATCAATACTTCCTTTATCTGAAATTTTTCAGCTGAGCAGCTTTTTTACAGCATCGATTAGATCTACCGGCTGAAACGGTTTTATCAGCCAGGCTTTGGCTCCCGCAGCTTTTCCTTTTTCCGCGATATCTGATCCGATTTCTGTTGTCAGCATAATAACCGGCATAAATTTATGAGAAGAATAAGCTGCATTATTTTTTAAAGATTCCAGAAATTCAATTCCGCCCATAACAGGCATATTTACATCGCATACTGCCAGATCAAACTGCTGGCCATCAAGTTTTTTCAGAGCATCGCTTCCGTCACCGGCTTCAACTGTTTCATAACCTTCCTGCTTGAGCACCATTCCGACAAGCTGCCTGATAGCAACAGCATCATCAATAACCAGAATTTTTTTTCCCATATATCGTCTCCCTGGAATTACTTTTTATAATTTGAAAGCTTGTCAATGTCTAAAATTTTTTCAATGTTAAGCAGAATGATAAATTTTTCATCCACCTTGCCGATTCCATTGATATATTCAGCCTTGATTTTAGTGCTGTAATCCGGTGCTGCGCTGATTGTATCTTCAGGCACATCAACAACTGCTTCAACTGCGTCTATTATCACGCCGACAAGCAGGACTTCATTTTTATAATTCATCTCAATAAAAATTATGCTTGTTGAATTTGTTATATCGCTCTTTTTTTTATAAAACAATACCGAAAGGTCAATTACAGGAAGTACCTCTCCCCTGAGATTTATTACTCCCTTTATATAGTCCGGCGTTTTCGGAATGATAAACGTCCTGCTGTATTCAATTACCTCTTTGACAATTTCAATCGGAAAACCATACACCTGGTTTCCCAAAAAGAATGTCAGATACTGCAGATTTTTTGTAAGGGTATTTGCGCTTCCCGCTGAATTTTCCATATACCCGCTCCCTTCCTTAAAATAATTTTCGTAACAAATATCATTTCCCCTCACCAGCACAATGATATTAAGTTAAGTAATAAAAATAATCATTCAGTCAATTTCATAATCTCACCGGAGATCTGTTCAAGCGGCAGAATTTTATCAACACCGCCAAGCTTGATCGCCTCCTGCGGCATTCCGAATACAACGCAGGAATTTTCATCCTGGGCTATATTGAACGCGCCCGCATTTTTCATCTCCAGCATTCCATTCGCCCCGTCATCGCCCATGCCTGTCATTATAACTCCGACACAGTTCACTCCTGCATATTGAGCCGCGGACCTGAACAGCACATCCACAGACGGCCTGTGCCTGCACACCAGAGGACCATCCTTGATCTCAACATAATATCTCGCTCCGCTTCTTTTTAACAGCATGTGTCTGTTACCCGGGGCAATAAGAGCTCTGCTGCGGGTAATAGTATCGTCATCCCTTGCTTCCTTGACCTCAATCCTGCATAGAGTATTCAGCCTTTTTGCAAATGCCTCGGTAAAATGTTCCGGCATATGCTGGACTATTACAATGCCAGGTGAGTCTTCCGGCAGATTTTCAAGGAAGACTCTCAGAGCTTCAGTTCCGCCTGTTGATGCTCCGACAACTACTATTTTCTCAGTTGTCCTTATCATGGACTTTCTGTTTGAAGGAGCAAGCATCACATCTGCTGTAAGCTTGTCAGAAACACGCTTATGTTTGAATGTTTTCGGTTTTGACTGGGCTGCAGCCTTGACCGCGTCGCAGATTCTGATCTCGGATTCCTCTATAAATTCCTTAATTCCAAGTTTGGGCTTTGTGATAATATCAACCGCTCCATACTCAAGAGCTTTCAGAGTGGTTTCACATCCTTCTAGTGTGAGGCTCGAACACATTACAACCGGTATAGGATGCTGGCTCATGATTTTATGAAGAAATGTGATGCCGTCCATTTTAGGCATTTCAACATCAAGAGTTATCACATCCGGAACCTCCTCCCTGATATATTCAACAGCTGCAAAAGGATCAGATGCAGCTCCCATGACCTCAATGCCAGGATCAGATTCCAGTATATCTGTCAATGTCTGCCGTACAACTGCAGAATCATCAACAATCAGCACTCTGATTTTTTTCAAAAAAAGTACCTCATAATTTTTATAACTTCTGATACACAGTCGGAGCCACTCTTTTCATATTTAAGCCGGTTCCAATAAGAGTTTCAGAATGTCCTATAAACAGAAAACCGTTTGGCACAAGATTGTTGTATAGATTGGTATATACCTTCTTCTGGGTTTCCTTATCAAAATAAATAACTACGTTTCTGCAGAAAATAAAATCCATCTTCCTGCCCAGTTTGTATAACGGATCCTGGAGATTCAGCTTTTTAAAAACAACCTTTGACCTCAATTCAGGGACAATCTTGTAAAATCCTTCCATCGGTCCTTTGCCCTTCATTAAATATTTCTTTTTATAATTATCCGGAATTGCTTCCACATCTTTGCAGCTGTAAACAGCATTCTTTGCTTTTTCAATTACATCAGTTGATATGTCTGTTGCCAGCAATGAAAAATCCGCTGCGGAATTTCCGATTAAAGACTCGGAAATAACTTTTGCAATTGTATAAGGTTCTTCTCCTGTTGAACATCCTGCACTCCATGCATAAAACTGCTTCCCGGTTTTAAATCTTTCCTTCTCCATAAGTTCCGGTATTGCCTTATTCTGTAATAAATCAAAATGATCATTTTCTCTGAAAAAATCCGTTTTGTTTGTAGAAACAACATTAATCAGATTTTCAAGCTCAATTTTTTTATTCTGTGAATTTATCAGATAATCATAGTAAAGAGAATAGGAATCCATTTCCAGAGCTTTGAGTCTCTTGAAAATTCTTGCCGAGATCATGCTTTTCTTTGAAACCGGTATATTTATTCCGGATTCAGAATATACGAGTGTACTGAAATTCATGAAATCAGATTCACTCATAACAGGCAGCATGAAAGAGCTTGCTTTACTCCCTTTAGTGATTTTTTGATTCATGTTTATTCACGTTCCTTTTACCCCCACCCGTCCTCCCCCTTACCAAGGGAGAGGTGCCTGCAAGGCGGAGGGGTGGTTAAATTCTCTCAAAATTTGAATCATCGTGCGAACCAAGATCTATGTTGACACCTTTTTTCTCTGACTCCGGAACTGTTCTGACGGCTGTACCTGCAATTGATGCTTTATTTATAGCCGGAGCTTCTTTCTTAACAGCTGTATTCTTTGAACTGCCTGAACTTCCGGTTGTTTTTTTAACATATTTCGCGTCAGTTTTATCAACCTTGAAAAAAGCCGCGATCTTCTGCATATCTTCAGCCTGGCTTGACAGTTCAACGCTTGTTGATGCCATCTGCTCTGTTGCTGATGTGTTCTGCTGAATGCTCTTGTCAAGCTGCTCAATAGCCTTGGTAACCTGCTCAATACCTGTAGCCTGCTCGTTGCTTGAAGCATTTATTTCCTGAATAAGATCCGAAGTTTTCTTGATCTGAGGAACCATATCATTGATAAGATTTCCGGCTCTTTCAGCAACTTCTACGCTTGACTGAGACAGTGTGCTTATTTCTTTTGCTGCAGTCTTGCTTCTTTCTGCAAGATTTCTTACTTCAGATGCAACAACTGCAAATCCCTTGCCGTGCTCGCCTGCCCGCGCTGCTTCAATTGCCGCATTCAAAGCAAGCATATTTGTCTGAGCTGCTATTGCTTCGATTATGCCGATTTTTTCAGCAATAGATTTCATGGCCTTGACAGTTTCATTAACTGCTTTTCCGCCCTCAAATGCATCATTTGCTGCTTTCTCAGCTATTGAAGTTGTCTGGCGTGCATTGTCAGCATTCTGAAGAACTGAACTGTTCATCTCTTCCATAGAACTTGTTACTTCCTCTACATTTGCGGACTGTTCTGTTGCGGTCTGTGAAATCTGTTCTGTTGCTGAACTCATCTGTTCGCTTCCTGTTGCAACCTGCTGCGCTGCTCCCTGTATATTTACTGCAAAGTCGGATATATTATCCCTGACCATAACCAGCCACTGATGAATCTGGTCGTCATTTGATGCCTTGCCCATCTGAGCTGTCAGGTCACCCTGCGCAATCTTGGTTACATACTCTATAAGCTCAGTCAGCCATGCATGAACACCATTTATAGCATTTTTCATGTTCTCATGGTCACCCTTGCAGAAAATCTCAACCTTTTCGCGTAAATTACCGCCGCGTATCTGTCTCAGTATGCGGTTTCCTTCTCCTATAGGAATTAAAATCGCATCAAGCATATTGTTAACACCTGAAATCAATTCAGAATAAGATCCCTGGAACTGATCGGCTTTTCCCCTTTCCGACAGCAAGCCTTCTTTTGATGCCAGGGTCAGACGAACAATTTCCTTAACCAGAGCATTAATTGCTTCTATACACATATTGAGGTTATTTTTGATTTCGTTGAAATCTCCATTGTATGAATCAGTAATTTTCTGAGGAATATCTCCTTTTGAAATTCTATCCACATATTCAGCAGAAACGTTCAGAGGACCAATTACAGCATCAAGTGTATTATTGACACCTTCAACAATCTTCCTGAAATCTCCCTGATGTTTGGTTGCATCCGCTCTTGTTGCAAGTTTTCCTTCTA
The DNA here is from genome assembly GCA_964529415.1 of uncultured Leptospirales bacterium. Classification (GTDB taxonomy): domain Bacteria; phylum Spirochaetota; class UBA4802; order UBA4802; family UBA5550; genus CAYMPH01. Next base: position 88,128 of record CAZGWD010000010.1, read on the forward strand.
CTGCAGCTTTGGATAACATGTTTGCATCAGCAATAAGAGCCTTAAGATTTACTCTCACCTGTTCTATTGTTTCATTTATAAAAACTTTTTTCCCTGGAAATTTCTCAAGAGGCGCTTCAAAATTACCAACGCCGAATTCCTTGACGCATGCCATGGCTTTCTTCTTAACAGCAATGTGGCCGAATACCATGTTGTTAACACCTGCAGCCATCTCCTTATATGATCCCTGGAACTTGATCTCATCCATCTTGATATCAATATCTCCGAGATCATGCTGATGTGACATGTTATTCATCTCGGTTATTAGAGTTTTTATATTTTCTCTCACCTGTTCTATTGTGTCATTTATAAAAACTTTTTTCCCTGGAAATTTCTCAAGAGGTGCTTCAAAATTACCAACACCGAACTCCTTGACGCACGCCATGGCTTTCTTCTTAACAGCAATGTGGCCGAATACCATGTTATTAACACCTGCAGCCATTTCCTTATATGATCCCTGGAACTTGCTCTCATCCATCTTGATATCTATATCTCCGAGATCATGCTGATGTGACATGTTATTCATCTCTGATATTAGCCCGTTCAGTGTTTCAATACACATATTGAGGTTATTTTTTATTTCATTAAAATCGCCGTTATATGAATCCGTTATTTTTGGAGGAATATCACCCTTGGATATGCGGTCAACATATTCAGCAGTAACATTAAGAGGCCCGATAACCGCGTCAAGACAGTCATTAACGCCTGTAACAATACTTCTGAAATCTCCCTGGTGTTTGGATGCATCCGCTCTTGTTGCAAGTTTTCCATCTACTGCTGCTTTGGAAAGCGCGGCTGCATCGGCAACAAGATAATTAACAGCATCAATACACTGGTTGAGATTATTCTTTATTTCGTTGAAATCGCCGTTGTAATTATCTGTAATTTTCTGAGGAATATCGCCTTTTGAAATACGGTCAACATATTCAGCAGCTACATTAAGCGGTCCGATAACAGCGTCAAGACAGTCATTAACGCCGATAACTATAGGCCTGACTTCAAAATTTATTTTCGAAGCGTCTGAACGTGTTGAAAGTTTTCCTGCAATCGCAGCTTCTGTCAAGTTTTTCGCTTCAGCAAGGAGTGAATTAATTAAACCGCTGACGCTCCGTACAATAAATATTGCAAGACCAAGAGCTGCTATTGCTCCAATAACCAGAATAATAACAACCATTGTTGTTGTGGAGTTTGCAAGAACTGTATTATCATCCGCTGTTTTTTTAGCAATTTTCAGCTTTGTTTCCATCATTTCATCAAGGTGCTTTTGCGCGTTCATTGCTACTGTAAATCCTTCTCCCGCCATATATTCATGAGCTTCATTTATTTTTTTTGCTTTAACAAGTAAAATTATTTTATTCTGAGCCGCGAGAAAAGCATCCAGATCATCACTGGTTTTTTTAAATAAAGCTCTTCCATCTTCTGTAACTATTGTCTTTTCATAATCATTCATGCTTTTTTTAATTTCAGCTGAAAATTTCACAATTCTCTCCTGAAATCTATCTATTTCTTTATTATTATCAGCCATTAAGATTTCCCTTACATTTACCCTTATTCTATGAAATGATTCAACTATATGGCCCACCTGGCCAATAGGAACAGTCATCTTTTCATATAGCATGGTATCAGCATCATCAATTGTCTTTATACCCCTTATTCCCAGAACCCCAATAACAACTGCAATAATAATTACAAAAATAAATCCTGCAAGAACCTTTGTTCCGATTTTCACATTACTAAACATTACAGACCTCCATTTTTAATTCGTTGAAAAAGTATTCATTAAAATTTAATTCTTTATTATTAATCCTGTTCAAGCTGTTAAGAATAACATTCCGGGCTTCATGAATAATAGGATCATCGTGCCCGTGATATATTGTTTTTATATTTGTTTTTGATAAATAAGCAAGAGTATCAATAAACTTCCGGTCATAATTTCCCTCTGAAGTTCTTACAGTGAGGGTAGTGTCGCCTGAAAAAAGAATTCCTTCTTTTCTGCAATATAGAAGTATTGAATCGTCGGAATGTGTCGGCACCTCTATCACATCAAATTCATTATCGCCGATCATTATAATATCTCCATCTTTCAGCACTTTATCAACATACTGTGATTTCATATTTCCATACACAACCGGTTTGTATTTTTCAATTATTGCCGGAAGCCCGGCTGTGTGATCATAATGGTTATGTGTGATAACAACCTGATCAATGTGTTTTTTCCCAACACCTGTATTAATACTTTCAATTTCATCTATAATGTATCCATCGTATCCGACATCTATTAGAGTATTTTTATCCTGAATCCTGTTCCAGCTTCCCAGCACAAGATAAGCATTACAGGTATATTCATTTGGATTTCTTTTCAGTTTTATTATTTTCATATTTTATCCGATTTTCTGAAAGAGCTCTCCGTCTGAAACTTTTTTCTCAAAAAGATGGTTAAGCTCCGGCGGAAGTTTCTGTGTCTGTTCTGTTACAAAAAAACCGCCCGGCGCAAGAGCCCTGTGAAACATTTTCATAACTTCAATGCGCTCATCAGGCTGAAAGTGAAGCAGAACATTCTTGCATATTATAAGACTGAAATCATTCCCAATCTCTTTATAAGACAGAAGATCGTGCTTTAAAAACTTTATCCGGTCTTTTATTACATCTGCTATTTTAAAATATCCGGGCTTATCTGCAGGTGAAAAATATTTCTTAAAAAAACTTTCAGGTATGCGGCTCAACGGATCTTCAGGGTAAACGCCCTCTTCAATTATTTTATCGAACCCGCCGCCTTCATCATGATCGCTTGCTGTAATATAGACATTGCGGAACTGGAACTGTCCCATGCACTCTGCAAATAAAATCGCAATAGAATACGGTTCAGGTCCCATTGCGCATCCTGCGTCCCAGATTTTTATTTTACTTTTTCCGTAAATAAAAGGCAGAACATTTTCCACTGTAAGCTCAAGCACATGAAGATCCCTGAAAAAATAAGTGAATGCCATTTAACCGAGCCTCTGTGTGATGCCCTTGAATTCCTCTTCAGTGAATATTTTTTCCACATCGAGCAGCACGAAAAGTTTTTCATTATATTTCACGATACCTGTAACAGCGTCTGTTTCGGCTTTAATGGTAAAGTGAGGGGTGTTCTGGATATCCCCCCTGTTCAGAGTTAATACATCAAGTACTGCGTCAACAATGAGCCCTACGGTATTATTCAGAAGTTCCACAACGATTATAACATTCTGATCATCATAAACTTTTTCTTCGATATTAAACTTGATTCTCATGTCTATCAAAGGCAGAACCCTGCCCCTGAGATCTGTAACACCTTTCATGAATTTCAGCGTATTCGGTATATGCGTTATTTCAGTAAGATTAAGGACTTCGTGGGCATTCATAACATCTATGCCGAATGACTCCTCTGCAATTGTGAAAGCCACATACTGGTTCTGCTCATTCATTGCTGCTTTTTCAGCCGCTCTTGATTCAGCCATTACACACTCTCCATGAAAACGTATGAAATATTATAAATTGAATAGTCCGGTAAATTTATAGTGTTAATAAAACATATATTGAATAAAATGTATATAACCGGAAATGGTGATTTTTTCAGAGGGAATCGGTTACTCTTTTTGAGGGGGGTTTAAGGGATTATTTAGCATGGATGGGTAGGATATTCAGGATTCTGCGGGGTCAGAGCAACATCGATCGGGCAGGCAAGTGGGGGGTCAGAGCACTCTTGGCAGCATAAAACAGTGCCAGGGGTCAGAGCCCTGCTTGTAAATACACAAAATTTCAATAGTGATTATAATATTCCTGAAACAGGGGGTCAGAGCATCATCGAGTTGGTAAGCGGGGTCAGAGCCCTATTGAGTTGGTTGATCTGGAATTGGGGTCAGAGCCCTGCTTCACTTCATACTTCACATTAATAACTCAACAAAACTATTAAAACACACAGATAACGTTGCTCTGACCCTCCTGATGCTCTGACCCCTGTTACTACGCAACCCGCAAAAAATACAAAAGCGGCCTTACGGTCGCTTTTGTATTAACTTTTTATTTCAAAGATACAGCCCAATTACGAGGAGGATGCGGGTACTTCATAACTCAGGTTGTTTAGTGTAGGAAGAGCTGTTTCTTTTAAAATCAATTCACCAGTTCGCCTTTGAATATTTCAATAATGGCATCGACTGCGTTAAAATCTTTTTTACAATCTTTGTATAATTCTTCCCCTGGATAAACACATGTATTTCCTTTTGAACTTTCGGAAGACGGATCATTAAATAAGCCGGGTTTTGCATACACGTTGACCTCTCCTTTGAACTGTTCTAATTTATAAAATTCATATAAACACAATGTGAATATCACGTATAAAACTTATATATTGAAATAAGCATAATTTGAAAAAAAAGTAAATAGCAGATATTGGTGATTAATGCAGATGGAATATGTTACTGATAAAATGGAGTTTTTTTAGAATTTCATCTGTAAATATGGCAGATTATTTAAAGTGAGCATCAAAAAGAATCTTTAATTTATTTATATTAAAAGGCTTAATTAAATAATCAAGCGGGTGAACATTTTCTGCCCGTACCTTATTGTTCTGATCCTCATATCCTGTAACAAAAATAACCGGAATATCAGACTCGGATCTGATTGCTGCTGCAGCATCAATTCCGTCAATTTCTCCTGCAAGGACAATATCCATTAAAATTAAATCCGGCGGATTTTCTCTTGCACTTACAATTGCATTTTCTCCCGTTGTAACATGTTGTGAAATAATACAGCCGAGACTTCTGAGCTGCGCCTGCATCAGCATGGCAGTGATTACTTCATCTTCCACAATCAGGATTTTTATTGGGTATTTCAAATCAGACTCTCGCTTTATACAGTTTTGCCGGGAATTCAATCAGGCAGCTGATGCCATTATTGTTCTCAAAAACCACTTTTCCCATCATCTGAAGTTCGCCAATATTATATATAAGTTTTAAACCCAGTGTATTCTGTCCTCGAAAGTCAAAGCAGGCATCAACGCCAACACCGTTATCCGAATAATATAATATATTTTTATCCGAATCATCGCAATTGAGGCTGATATTAATCATGCCTTTTCTGTTTTCAGGGAAGGCATGCGTTAAGGAATTCGTCATAAGTTCATTTATTATCAGGCCGAACGGAATTGCAGTATCAAGTAAAAATTCCTGATCATCAATCTTGATATTCAATGAAATTCTGTCTCTTGAAAAACCGAAACTCTGCAAAATCAGATCTGTCAGTTCAAAAATATATTCTTTTATTGATATTCTGGATAAATCCTGCGATTTATAAAGCATCTGGTGAACAAGAGATATTGCCTGGATTTTATCTTCAGTGTTTTTTACAATCTTCTGAAGCTCGGTGTTCTCCGGAAACTCCATTGCCTGAAGCAGAATTATGCTCCGGATTACCTGCATGGTATTTTTAGTTCTGTGATAAATCTCGCGGATGAGAGTTTCTTTTTCACGAAGGGACTGGATTATTTTTTCCTCAGCAAGCTTGCGTTCGGTTATGTCTGTATTAAAACCATACCAGGTTATACTGCCATCAGCCAGTGCCTCGGGTGTTGATCTGGAATAAATCCATTGGATTGGCCTGCCGGGTATTTTAACCCTGAACTCACAGGTAAAGAAAGACAAATTTTTCGCAGAATACTCAATATCGTTAATAACTCTTTCTGTATCTTCAGGATAAATTACCCTTCCAATAGGAGTAAAGTCAGTAATTACATCTTCCGGTGTACACCCAAAAATGTTTTTAATACCTTCCGATGCAATTGGTACAAAATATGATCCATCAGGTTTCCTCGTAAATTGAAAAATCAGATCCGGTACATTTGAAGAGAGCTTTCTAAATTGAATATCCTTTTCATGAATTTTTTCCTCCGCCAGTCTGTGCTCTGCTGTCTCCTTTTCAAAAATTTGCATCTGGAAAGCAACCTGTTTTTTTAATGAGAATGACCAGTATAATAAAGTAATTACTACAATCAAAGAAATAAAAATACCAATAAAAATATATTTCAGGATGAAGTTCATCTGTATTTGCTCAGGCTCAACAGCACCAAACCATTTTTGATGAATTGAGTTATATTTTTCTGAGGTTTTTACTATTGATACCCCATGGCTTAATCGTTCTAACAGCAGCTGATTTCCCTCCTTTACAGAATAACAGAAAGATCTCATGTATGAATCTATAATAATTGGCGATTGTTCAATATTGCCGAGCTTTAAATTTCTAATTTGCAGTAATCCCACCAATTTTGGCATCACCGCCGCATCTCCTATGCCGGAGGAAAGCAAACGGAGTGCTTCAGGCAAACTATCTGTTAAAATTATTTTTTTATACTGATTTAAACCGGAATAAATTAAAAATTCATGGGCTCGGTCATTTTTCATTACTATGATTGTTTTATCGCGAATATCCAGAAAAGAATTGATGCTTCTTTCATTTTTACGGGTAAAGAAAGCATCATAAACAATAGTATGCGGGGGTGTAAAATCAAATAATCTGTCTCTTTCCTGAGAATATGCCATCATAGGAAGAAAATCAATTTCTCCTTTTAATAATAAATTTTGGGCATTTTCCCATGTATCCACTTTTATATCCAGCTCAAGACCTATAGCCTGTGCTACATTTTTAGCCAGATCCACACTATAGCCGTCGGGCTCTTTTTTTTCATTTACAAATGTGTAAGGATAATAATTATCTACAATAATAGTTTTTAACTTTTTAACCGGCTCAATTTTATTCACAGCAGTTGCAGCCTGTCCATATTCTATTGAATATATGGAAAGTAAAAAAAAATTAAGGAATAAAAAGAAAAAATGTTTTAGATAAATAAATTTTTTTGGGAAGATTTTTTTATCCAAAAACGCCTCCTTAAAATAATTATATCAATCTCCCGATACAAAATTCAATAATAAAATGAATATACTGCATCAGGTTTACATTATTCAAGTAAATTTTATTGTTTTACAACTCAAATTTCAGTATAATCCTTGTTCCTTTTTTCCGCACTATACTTATTGATCCATGCAGTTCTTTTGTTAACATCCCAACCAGCTTTAGTCCGAATCCGGTTGAATTTTCAAAATTAACTGATTCAGGCATGCCGAGTCCGTTATCCTCTACTGCAATTGAAATATTCTTTTCTATCAATGAAACGCCCAGATTTATAATACCATTTTTTCTTCCTACAAACGCATATTTCATAATATTAGATAAAAGCTCATTGATTATTATTCCAATCGTCTGCAGCCTTTTTGCATCCAGAATAAAATCATCAATTTTTTTCCGGATTTCTACTGTATTGCTGTCAGGAAAATTTGATACTATTTCATCCGCCAGAGATGAAATATAATCCATAACTGAAAAATTCTGAACATCCGAATTACGATACAGCTTGTCATATAAAATCATCATGCTCTGCACCCGCATTGCTGAATCTTCAAGCGCTGAAACAGACAACGGGTCCTTCATTTCATACGACTGCAGCATTAGCAGACCGTGTATTACGTTCATATTGTTTTTTATGCGGTGATTAACTTCTCTGAGAATAATATCTTTTTCTGAAAGCAGCGATTTAATTTTTTCTTCTGCGAGTTTGCGTTCAGTTATATCCTGCGATATAATTTGAACCCCTGTAATATTATTGTTTGCATCAGAAATTTTCGAAAATGTGCTGAAAAAATATTTATCCCCGGAAGGCAATGGAACAAAATCCTCATAAATAGCAGGTTCATTTTCTAAAGCGGCTTTTTTTATACGGTTGTGGTAAAATTCCGCTTCCTGTTTCGGGAATATATCATATATGGATTTTCCATTAAAATCTTCTGGAATACCGCCCATATTTTTTGCAGCCTTCTGATTATATGATATTACGATTCCATCAATATTGTAGTATCCTATTCCTATTCCAGCGGATTCATGCAGCAGCCTGTATTTCTCTTCACTTTCCCGAACTGCTTCTTCAGCCTGCATCCGGTCAATAACTTTCCATACAGAATCCATCAATAAAGAAACCTGAAGCACATCTGTTTCAAGATAATCAGTTTCTTTATTTGCAAGTCCCACCACGCTTACAATACTTTCGCCCCTGAATATCGGGATCGTAATGAATTTCAGAAGTTTCACATGCCCTTCCGGGTATCCTTTTTTCAAAGGATTATCAGCCTGATAATCGTTTACATAAATGGGTTTTCGCTGCCGTACAGCCTCACCCCATATTCCTGTTTTATCCAGATCGTAGCAGGTTTGCGGATTAACAACAGCGCAGTTTGGCATTACATCTTTTGACCATGAGTTAAGAATCAACTGCTTGCGTTCTTCATTATAATGGTAAATGTATCCTATTTTGCTTCCTGTCAGCTGCAATGCCTGTTCCAGGGCATAATCAAGAAATTCCTGAATTGTACCAGCAGGATGCTGCAGAATATCCACCAGCTTTCTTAAGCGTGATTCATTCAGTTTATTTTCATCCTCAATCCTTTTACGCTCTGTAATATCCTGAAAAGATCCAGATAGTCTTATCGTCCTGCCATTTTGCTTATAAGCTTTACCTATCGAATGTACCCATCGTTTATTCCCTTTATCTGTTGTTACTTCCCATTCCTGATCATAAGGTTCACCGGATTCGATAGCTCTCTGTATCGCCCGCTCTGCCATAGGACGGTATTCAGGAGTTATAAAACCAACACCTTCAGGAACTTCAGGCTCTCCTTTAGATGTATCTATTTCAAGTATATGAAAAGTTTCTTCTGTCCAGGTTTGAACCAGAGTTTCCACATCAAATGTCCAGCCTCCGATTTTACCTGCCTTTTCAGTTTCGTTCAGTAATAATTTGCTTTCAATTAATTTTTCTTCATAATTTTTGCGTTCAGTGATATCACTCAGCGTGCCTACCATACGAAGCGCCTTCCCATAGGCATCAAGCTCTACTGCCTTGCCGCGGGTGGAAACCCATAACCATTCCCCGGATTTTGTTCTCATTCTGAGATCAATTGCAAAACCAATACCTGTTTCAATGCTTGACTGAAGATCCTTTTCCACCCGGTCAATGTCCTCAGAATGAACAAGCACACGCCAGGAAGCGTAGTCTGCGGGAAATTCATTATCCTCATAGCCGAGAATGGCATAGTAGTTAGAACTGAAATACGCGCTGCCTGTTGGAATACTCCAGTCCCAGAAACCGTCATTCACAGCATTTAGAATCATTGCATAACGTTCATCGCTCCTGCGCAATTCTATTTCCGCCATCTTGCGCTCAGTGATGTCAATCATATTCAGATAACCTGCGATAACTTCTCCATTAAAATTATAAATAGGTACTGCATTGACCAGCTCCCATCTTTCTGTACCGTCCTTTCTGACAATTCTCCTTTCTTCATTTGTTGTTGTCTGCCCTGCCAATGCACGGGCTAACGGCAAATCGCTGACATTACCAGGATTACCATTTACATCATAATCCTTGAATGTAGGATTAAAATCCAAAAGTGATGTACCAATATATGACGGTTCATCCATTATTCCAAGGAACTCCCTGCACGCGGGATTGATAATCTGTAATACTGCACCCGGCATGCTTACAAGAACTTTTGGTATTGGAGATTGATCAAAGGTTTGTTCGAGCATAATATTTGACATTATCAGTTTTTCTTCCATCTGCATGCGGTTTGTGATTTCTATAATGGATGACATAAGGTAAAGCGGCTTGCCGTCTTTATCGCGGCGCAGGGATGAACTTAAATCCACCCACACAACAGATCCGTTTTTGTGGATAAATCTTTTATTAAAACGCGCTGAATCAAGTTTACCGGTATAAAGCTGATCAATTTTACTTTGAGTCAGTTCAATATCATCCGGGTGGGTAAATTCCTGCCATTTTTTATTATTAAATTCATCCAAAGTATAGCCAAGCATTTCACACAAAGACTGGTTTGCATTAACCTCACCGGTAATCAGAGTGAGTGAATTCCCCACAATTGAATGGTCGAACAAATACTTGAATTTATCCTCGCTCTCGCGCAGCGCTTCTTCAGCAAGCTTTCTATCAGTTATATCAGTTAATACAGCTACTGTGTATTTCAACGATCTGTTGACATTGCGTACGCAATTCACACCGAGAGTTGTCCATATTACTCTGCCGTCTTTCCTGATGAAACGTTTATCCAGTACATAACTGTCAATTACTCCTGAAACTATCCTGTTAAACTGTTCAACATCTGCCGGAAGGTCGTCCGGATGCGTCAGTTCAGCCCAGGTCATCTGTTTCAGCTCGCTGCTGGAGTAACCAAGCATCCCGCATGTCCTGTTGTTTATCTCAAGCCATCCCTTTTCCGGTGAAGTAATTGCGATTCCAATCATCGGCATTTCAAAATAGCTGCGTAAACGGCTCTCCCTTTCCTGGAGTTCCTCACTGTTTGCGAGAAGCTCCTCATTTGATGCTTCCATTTCCTCCATGGCAGCATTGAGCTCTTCATTAGTCTGTTCAATCTCCTCAAAGGCGGCCTTCAGTGACTCCTCTGCCTGCTTTTGCTTTGTAATATCCGAAAAGCTTACAATACTTGCCCACACATTACCCTTCTTGTCAAATAATGGCGAACCGAAAACCTCAAGCAGCGTTTTTGTTCCATCGGGACGTTCAATGACCATATCATCAACGCTGGAGAATTCACCTGAGAGTCCACGAATCAGGGGCATATCCTTCTCCGGATAACTCTCCTGTGTACCAGCTTTAACTGCCTTGTAAATTGTTGCCAGATTATCCTTTGATGTATCCGGAAGAATGCCGCGTCCAAGAAGCATTACAGCCTGTTCATTTACTACAATCGGTTTTCCGGACGGCGCTTCTATCATCATAACTCCCACCTGAAGATTATTCAGCAAAGTGTCAAATATACTGTTCTGGCGTTCAATGGTTTTATCAGATTTTCTGCGTTCTGTGATTTCTTTTATATTGTGAACAAACGAAATGATTTTTCCGGAATTATCATGCATGGGGCTTGCCTGAAGAATATAGTTTTTCCCGTCCTGTTCAAATTCGCTGAATTCCTCTTTCCCAGAATGCAGTGCCATGCTGCATGGACATGTATCAATCGGACATCCTGTTCCATGAATCAGCTCATAACATTTTCTTCCGATTATTTTTTCTTTGGGCAGGCCAAGTGATTTCATTCCGGTTTCATTTATTGCAAGAAAAGTATGATCGAGTGATATCATGCACACAATATCTGACATTGAATTAAAAGTTTTGTCCCAGGTGGTTCTTGCATGTGATAAATTTTCTTCAGCAAGTTTACGTTCAGCCAGTTCGTTTTTTATTTTCTGATTCGCATCAAAGAGCTTGAACGCCATTTTAATTGATGCATCAAGAACAGTAGTGCTTGAATTCTTTACAACGTAGCCGTAAGAAGTGATCTTTTCTGTTTTTTCAACAATTTCAGGCTCAGTGTGGCTGGATAAAAAAACCACAGGAATATCACGGTCTTTTAAAATAATAGCTGCAGCTTCAGTGCCGTCAATCCCTTCACCAAGGTCAATATCCATCAGTATGAGATCTATATTTTTATTGGAAGCGGCTGTATCAACTGCATTTACACCTGAATCTGCAGTTAGAACATCATAGCCGAATTTCTGCAATGTTATAGTTGTCACTATTGAAGTTACAGATTCATCTTCAACAAGCAGAATTGTTTTATTCCCCATATTTAATCCTTTAAATATGTAAAAAAATTTATAATAATCTCACAATGTTATTGAAACTCATAAAGATGAATTTACTTTGAAATTGCAATTAGTTTTTATTATATTAAGTTTTTAATATAATAATGGAATGGTACACTATAATCATGAAGCAAGTCAATTATTTTTTCAATTATAGTGCAATTATGGGTCAGTTAATCAATCATTTTTCTTTTGGACAGCCGACAACAAACACTACAGAAGTTTTTTCATCTGTATATGTAGCAACACTATTTATATTACTGCTGAATTTGCAGAGTATCTGTCCATATAAATATTCTTTGTGGAATTCACAGTTCAGGCAATTATCTAATTTCATTTCTTCCTCGAGCAATATTGTTCTCCAAACATGCAGCCTGGGTGAGTCAGTCAGCGTATTGTTTTGCAATAAAATTAAAGTCCTCGTTGTTGTCTATAAATATTTTTACGAGATGAGGTTCAAAATGCGATCCGGAACCTTTCAATATTATCTCAATAGCTCTATCATGGGACAAAGATTTTTTATAAGGGCGCTCTGAAACAAGCGCATCGTATACATCTGCGAGCGCCATTATTCTCGCACTCAGAGGGATATCTTCACCCTTTAATGCAAATGGATAGCCTGTTCCATCCCATTTTTCATGATGATACTTTGAGATTTCCTTGGCAAAATTTAAAAAAGAATTTTCACCGAGAATAGTTTCAGTCCGCTGTATTGCATCACAGCCGAACGTTGTGTGTTTTTTCATTATATCAAATTCGTCTGATGTCAGCCTGCCGGGCTTCAATAATATGCTGTCCGGTATGGCAACTTTGCCAATATCGTGCAGGGGAGCTGAATGCCATATCAGTTCAATATCACCGGATGCATACGGAAGATTTTCAGATATTTTTTCGAGTATAAGTTTAACATACAGCTTGGTTCTTTGTATATGGCCGCCGGTTTCAGGGTCGCGGAATTCTGCAAGTATTGCCATGCTGCTGATAGTAGCTTCCTGTGTTGTTGATAATGCTTTGGCTCTTGAAACAAGCAAATCTTCAGTATGTTTCCTCTCTGTAATATCTTTAATCACTCCATCGTAAGAAACAAGTTTACCGCTTGAATCATATTTGGAAATTGATGTATCGCTGATCCATTTTATTTTTCCATCCCTGCATATAATCCTGTGCTCTATCGGATTAAGTTTTTCCCCATTTATTATTCTTGAAAAACTTCCGGCAACCCATTCCCTTTCTTCAGGAACAATCATATTGAACCACAGGTAGGGATTTTCTGAAAACTCTTTTGCTGTATAGCCAGTAACAGCATAACAGGCTTCACAGTGATTTGTTTCTACTGCTTTTCCATCTTTCACTTTTACAGTATAGAGATAATCAGTTAAACCGTCCGTAATTCTTTTATATCTTTCTTCGCTTTCTTTAACTTGAATATTTGCATTATTAAGTTCAAATGCCATCTCAATTGAAGACAGCAGTACAAAATCACCGGAATTTTTTACTACATATCCGTAGCGGGCAATCTTTTTAACTTTATCTACATATTCTTTTTCTGTATGCGAAGAAAGAAACACAATCGGAATATTTCTTTTCGATAATATAATCTGAGCAGCTTCAGTGCCGTCAATACCGTCGCCGAGCTCAATGTCCATCAGGATAATATCAATTTCGTTATTGGATTGTGCGATCTGTATGGCACTTTCACCGGAATATGCGGTTATTACATGGTAACCGGCTTTCTGAATGGCAGTTGAAGTCATAAGAGCTGTCACGCGCTCATCTTCAACAAGCAGTATTGTTTTTGCCCCGTCTGATGTCATTTTTATTGTAATCCTGTATTTAAATAATAGTCGGGGTCAGAGCATCCTTGCCGGTGATGGCATTTTAACAATCTCAAAGTACCTCCCGATAATCCCAACAGCAAAAATTATACAAATACCAATATATATACAGCAAACGATTTGATTCCGCTTCTCTCAGCACATGTTCTTTGAATTCATCCGTTGCTCTGACCCCTATTCCCCTCAAATCGATGCTCTGACCCCGGTTACAGAGTTTACTTCACGTCAAATTCCAGAATAAACTTTGTTCCATTATTTCTTTCAACTTTTATGTTTCCGCCGATCTGTTTTGCAAGCATTGAGACAAGCTTCAGGCCGAATCCGGCAGAATTTTCAACATCGATTGATTCGGGCAGGCCTATTCCATTGTCTGCTATGACTATGCGGACACGGGTGCTGTCCGGCATCGAACCAGCACCTGTTGAACCTGCATTTACAGTTATAAGCCCATCCTCTATACCGGTAAAAGCATACTTCATGATATTTGTTATTAGCTCGTTTATAATAATTCCGAGAGATGATAATATTTTAGCGCTGATCATTACATCATCAATATTCTTTTCAACCTTTACAAATTTGCTGTTTGGAAAATTTACAATTATTTCATCAATTAGTGTTGAGAAATATTCTTTAATAGACATTTTTTTAAAATTAATAGACCGGTAAAGCTTATCATACAGAATTGACATGCTCTGCACGCGGTTTCCTGCATCATTTAAAGCATTAATAGCAGAAGGATGATCTTTCATTGTTGCTGCCTGAAGCTGAAGCAGGCCGGTTATTGTATTCATGTTGTTCTTGATCCTGTGGTGCACTTCTTTAAGCAGAATTTCTTTTTCGCGATTGGCCTGCTCGGCCTTATCCTTGAAAATATCCGCATTTTGAACAGCTACTATAATATCACTCTCAAAGTTTTTACGATCAGTGACATTTTCAAACGATACTCCTACTTTATCATCCGGCAGCGGAAACACTTTGATAGAAAAAGCATTTTCCACAACCCTGTCATCTCCATAATAAATATCTTCAACAAACATGGATTTTTTTGTTCTGGCTACATCCGCATATTTTTGAGGAATACCCTTATCTCTTAATCCAGGAAAATTTTCATCCAGTGTTTTCCCTATTACATCTTTAACAGCAATTCCGGTAAATTCAGCTGAAGCAGGATTGGCGTAAATCATCCGCAGGCTTCTATCATCGTTTAAGTCTTCAAGTTTATATATATGCAATCCTATCTGGATATTTTCTACAATATCCGCAGAGAGTTTCAGCAACTCATCATTTTTATCATGACATGCTGTTTCGTCTGTATGCGGCTGCTTTGTATTTTTTTTCTTTTTTGTTTCCATTTATCAGGTTTTCATTGAAACCCAGTGTATGGCATTTTTCACAAGATCGTTGCCGCTTTCAAAATTGAGTTTTTCAATTATATTTTTTCTGTGGCTTTCAATTGTGTTGGTGCTGAGGTTCAGTTTTTTGGCTATCTCTCCTGTTTTGCATCCCTTGCCAATCAGTTCAAAAATTTCAATTTCCCTGTTTGACATTTTTTCAATTTCAATCCGTTCAGAATCAGATTCTTTTTGCATCAGCTTATTTATCATTTTACCTGAAATTTTATTGCTGATATATGTATCACCCGAGTAAACCGACCTGATAGCTTCTATTATAATCTGCGGTGCTTCATTTTTTGTTATATATCCGTGCGCTCCGGCTTTAATCGCCCGTTCAATATACAGAATTTCCGAATGCATGGACAGTACCAGTATTCTTGTTTTTATTTTTCGCCTGGAAATATTCTTAATCAAATCGATTCCGCTTAATTCACCATCGAGAGTGATATCGACTATAGCAACATCATGCTCTTCAGCTGCAAGAATTTTTATTGCATCATTAATATTATCAGCTTCACCAATTACCGAAAGATCGGATTCCTTCTCGATCATTCTTTTAATCCCCTGGCGCATCAGAGGATGGTCTTCTACAATAATAATTTTTATTTTTTCTTTAGTCATAATATTCACATTACAGATTTAGGGAAAAAAAAACTTCCCACTTTAGCCCCCTTTCCCCCGGAGGGGGCATACAGAGAATTATATATCAATGTACTCGCCCCCTTTGGGGGATGGGGGGCTTTCCAGTATTCACATTACTTGAAATTATAACAGATCAGCAAATAAATCAATAGCGGATTTAAGTGATTTTTTTAATTTTTATCTGTTATATTTTTAAATTAATTTCAATTTTGAATATATCTTTTTCTTCAGAAATTCTCAATAATGCTCCTATTAAATCAGCCCTGTATTTCATTATTTTCAGGCCCATACCGTCTTTACTGCTTTGTTTACTGTTTTTTTTATTGTTAAAAAGCAATATATGCAGATTCTTGCCATCGTGGTTAAAAACAAGATTTATCTTCTCCGCTTTTTCATGCTTGATTGAATTATTAATGGCTTCTTTTATAATATAATATAAATTTGAAGAAACAGTTTCATCCGTGATGTTGACATCAAAATCTTTATCTATTATCAGATCCGTATTGAAATATTTTTTTACTTCAGCTCCAAGCTCCTCAATGGCAAATATAAAACCCCCGGTTTCAAAATTAACCGGATGCAGCCCTTTAGAAATATTCCTCACATGATCAATGGAATTGCTTATAAGATAAATCATTTCATCCAGATCCTTAATATCAACAGGTGCTCCTTTCTGCACTTCCTGTTTCATCATTTCCGTTAAAAATCCAAGATAGGATAATTTCTGGCCAAGATCATCATGGAGATTGCTCCCTATAGCCCGTCTTTCATTCTCGCTTATATTTGTAATTTCCTTTTCAAGTTCCTTCTTTTCGGTGATATCACGGACAATTGCAATAACTTCATCATCACCGCTTGCTATCATTCGCGCCTCATAATCACGCATGCCCGTGCCTGGTATGGACATCTGATATCCGAATGTCTGCAGCTGGCCGGTTTCCTGTGTCAGCCGGATATAATATAAAACTAATTCAGAAAATTCGTGAGGTAATATTTCACAGATGTTTTTACCGATAAATGAAGTTCCGGACTGCACATATAAATCTTTAATATCGGCCTTATAATCAAGAAAAATACCATGGCTGTTAATGCGGAACATTAAATCCGGAATTGTGTTAAGTATATCCTGAGCGCGCTTTTCGCTCAAACGGATTTTTTTTTCCGCCTGTTTACGATGGCTTATATCTTTAACATTAATAATCCTGTTAACTGTATTTCCGGATTTATCTTTGGTAATTGTAATATCCAGAAGTGCAGGGAATTGTGAACCGTCCTTTTTGTAATGTATTGACTCAAAAGTATGGTGGCCGTTTTCATTGGCTATTTTAATATTTTTTCCAAGTTCATTGCGGGATTCCTGCGCAAATATGCTTTTAAGATTCATGCCCTTCATTTCTTCGACTGAATACCCGTGCATTTTTGCAAAGCAGGGATTCATTATATCAAGGTTTTCCCCGTCCGGACTGCAAACCATCACGCCCCACTCGGCATGCTCAATTGCATTTTTCCATTTTTTCAGATTAATATTTGCTTCATGGAGTTTCAGGGTCATATTAATTGAAGCAAGCAGAACATAAGACCCTGAATTTTTATGAACATATCCATAGGTGCTTATTTCATCTGTTTTTCCTACAATTTCTTTTTCAGAATGAGAGGATAGAATTAAAATCGGTAAATCAAAAAGTTTAAGTATTTCTTTTGCCGCCTCAATACCGTTCATCCTGGAATCAAGCTCTATATCCATAAGAATTATATCTATCATGCTGCCGTCGGCATAAACTATCTGAAGCGCCATTTCACCTGTTGATGCATTGATAACAGTATAACCTTCATTTTTCAGCGTATTCGTGAGAAATGCTGCAGTAACGCTTTCATCTTCTACCAGTAATATTGTTTTAGTTTCCAATACATTTCCTCATATAATAATGGATTTACCTGAAGATTTAATTTGTTTCAAGGATTGTCTTTAAATAGCTTAATTTAATAAATAATAAAATCTATATCAGCATCATTTTCAAATATTTTCTGTCTATGAATTTAATTATCACTAAATCCTGAAATATGTCAATAGCTGAAAATAGTGATAATTTGCAGTGGAAAGATGGTTTTAAATAAAATGAGCATCAATTACCAGTTTCAATTTATTTACATTTAATGGTTTTAATAAATATTCCAGCTGATTCAGCATACCAGCCCGCTCCCTGTTTTTCTGATCATCATAACCTGTTATAAATATAACAGGAATATTCGATTCAGACCTTATTGCTGCTGCAGCTTCAATACCGTCAATTTCACCTGCAAGCCTGATATCCATTAATATAATATCCGGAGGATTCCTCCTTGAGCTTGCTATAGCATTTTCGCCTGTTGTAACATGCTCTGAAATATTATATCCGAGTTTCTCAAGCTGCGTCTGTAAAAGCATGGCAGGCACTGCTTCATCTTCAACCAGTAAAATTTTTATGGATTTTTTCATAATCAGCAATATCTCCTTTAATAATCAGGCATATCTCATAATGCTTTATCCAGATTAAAGAATATATTCCTCATTCGATTTTCTTTGTACACATTTAAATATCAAATTCAATAATAATTCTTGTTCCGTTTTTCTTCTCAAAGCGTAAAACACCTTTGAGTTCTTTAACAAGCATCACTACAAGCTGCAAACCGAATCCGGTTGAATTTACAAAATCAACTGTTTCCGGCATACCTAGTCCGTTATCCCCTATAGCAATTGATACTACAGAGTCCTGTTTTGTTCCGGATGGATTCAGACCTGCTTCCACTACAATTTTCCTGTCATCTCTTCCGGTAAAAGCATATTTCATGATGTTCGTTAATAGCTCATTGATAATTATTCCGAGTGTCTGCAGTCTTTTTGCATCCAGAATAAAATCATTAATTATTTTCTCAATCTTAACGGTTTCCCCTTCAGGAAAGTTCTTTAAAATTTCATCCACAAGAGAAGGAATATAATCAAGGACTGATAAATTTTGAACATCCATTGAACGGTACAATTTATCATATAAATGCATCATGCTCTGAACGCGTCCTGCAGAATTATCAAGAGCAGCTATTGCAGAAGCATCTTTCAACGCATAAGACTGAAGTTTGAGAAGACCATGTATAGTGTTCATATTATTTTTTATCCGGTGATGAACTTCACTTAGTATGAGTTCTTTTTCCGAAAGCAGTAATTGTATTTTTTCTTCAGCAATTTTGCGCTCGCTAATTTCAAGTTGAAGCCGGTCATTTTTTGTCTGCAATTCCAATGACTGCTGCTTCAGTTCCAATTGCAGCCTGCTTATTTCCAAATGAGTCCTCACGCGATCGAGAACTTCTTCGTTGATAAATGGCTTTGTGATATAATCTACACCGCCTGCAGCAAAACCCCGCTGCTTCTCTGCTGTTTCATGCAGTGCGCTAATAAAAATGACTGGAATTCCGCTTGTTTTATCATTTGATTTCAATGCAGCGCATACATCATAACCATTGATATCCGGCAGTTTTATATCAAGAAGGATAATATCCGGAAGTTCCGCATTTATTGACGCTATTGTTTCACGGCCGGTTTTGGCAGCCCGTATTTTATATCCATATCCGGATAGCAATTCTGATAGAAGCTGCAGATTTTCCAATATGTCATCAACTATAAAAACTGTTCCATAAATTTGATTCTCTTTCATAATTGCTTCCCGGCTTTTATGTTTTCCTGAATTGCATTACTTATAGTTTCGTAATCAAAATTTCTGGCACATTTTCGTAATGCCATTGAAAGAGCCGGTTCCTTTGTTTTTATCCTATTCGCCATTTCTTCAATTTTTATTGCATCAGCTTTAATTACAGCTTTATTAAGTTCAGTTATAAAATCCTCGTCAAGAGAAATTAAATTCAAGGTTTTGCCGGAAGACACTACCAGAGCATTTTCATCCGGATTCATCACTTCATAGATATATTTTATAGAAAGATGTTTTCCCATAACATTAAATATTTCGTTTTCATTAAATGGCTTGGTAACGAAATCGTCACAGCCTGCATCAAAGATCTCTTCCCGTTCTTCACCAAGAACATGCGCAGAAAGAGCTGCAATTTTAATATGTTTTTCGGCATCAGCAGATTTAATGATCCGTGTTGCTTCAAGACCATCCATTACAGGCATACGGATATCCATCCAGATAAAATCGGGCTTCCATTGTTCAGCTATTTCTACTGCTTCTTTTCCATTTACTGCTTCACGGATATTGAAACCTGTTATTTTAAAAATTTCAATTAGAAGATTTCTGCTTACATCATTATCTTCTGCAATGAGTATTCGTGGATTATATCCTGGTTCTAAACCAATAACCCGTCTTAAATTTAATTTTGCATGGTGATATTCTTCTATACCTTCTTTTATTTTTATTTTAATTTTAAAAATGCTTCCTACATTCAGAATGCTTTCAGCAGTAATTTCACCACCCATTAACTTTGCATAATCCTGACTGATGGCAAGACCCAGACCTGATCCGCTTTTACTCTGCCTGCCGCTTTCAGTCTGAACAAAATATTTAAAAAGCAGACCTTTCTCATCTTCTGAAATACCCGGCCCTGTATCTTCAACTTCTATCAATAAATATATTTCCTCCGTAGATTCTTTCTGTATAGAGATCCGGACTTTTATACTTCCTTTTTGAGTAAACTTGACTGCATTTCCAATCAGATTAATTAATATTATCCTCAATTTTGTTTCATCGGCAATTATAAAATCCGGTAAATCATTTAATCCATGAACTTCAAACAATATATTTTTTGTTTTTGTTTTCAATTCAAACATTTTCTGTAAATCTGAAATCATATTACGAATGTTGAAATTTACAGCTTCAATCTCCACTCGTTTTACTTCAATTTTTGAAATTTCAAGAACTTCATTTATCAATGATAGAAGATGTTCCCCGCTTCGATTGATTATTTTCAGGAACTCGCTGTTTTCAGGACTCATAGAAGCATCTCTATGCATCAATTGTGAATATCCCAAAATAGCATTTAAGGGCGTACGTAGTTCGTGGCTCATGTTGGCCAGAAAAACACTCTTTGCCTGATTAGCCTTATCTGACTGCTCCTTCGCTTTTGCTGCTCTTTTATTTGCACTGCGCATTGTTTCTGAAAGAAAAGAAATCATAGTACAGCTCATAATAAATATAGCCATTGCCATCCATTCTACAGATGACAAAATTCCTTTTTGAATCCAGTAATAAGTAATAAACGATAAAATGACTGTTGAAAACAAACCGGAAAACAAGCCTCCATAAATAGAAATCACCATTAATGCAGGATAATAGGTTAAATAAGGTATACCTCTCCCGAGATCTTTAAAAAAAATCTCCCGTATTATACTTGAGATTATAATTACAAGTAAAGAGAATAAAACACGTTTCAATGTTACAGGAGTAATTTGTCTGAAATTTATTATTTCCAAAATTTTATATTTCCTTATTCAGTAAATATATATATTACCAAGATACCTCACAGTAATCAATCTTTATTATTAATACCTGAAATCAGTATTTTTGTTATAAACGAATATAATAGGATAAACAGCTGTTTTTGTCAATAGCTGATACTGGTGAAGTTTGCAGTTCGCCGGTGCGGGCGGCCTCTCTCCACGGCTGGCCGTTAAACGATTTATATATAAAAATTACTTGATTTCTGGCTTTAAAAAATTTAAATTCTATTAATATCAAATCTTTACTAAATTCTAATTCTTATCCTGAAAAAAAAGGAGCAAAAATGAAATAATATTTTATATAGAAGAATCTATAGATGGAGGATTCGAGGCTAAAGCCCTTGGCTATTCCATTTTTACTGAAGGGGATAATCTTGACGATCTAAAAATGAATATCAGAGATGCAGTTCAATGTCATATTGATGAAATGAATAAGCCCTTCTAATTTCTTGTGGATGTTTCCGGTCATTTAAAAAATTTCAAAAGAGGATATAATCAGCAAACTATGGTGAACATCCTGTCTGAGATTTTTTTATTGACACTTCGCGCCATTTTAAGAAAGTTCAAATTTACGGAGGAGCATTATGCTGCATGAGAAAAAACTGACCGAATTGGCCGGAATGCTTAATAAAGAGCAGATTACTTCAGTTGAAATCTGCAAATCATATCTTGAAAGAATAAAAAATCTCAATGGTAAAATAAATGCATACATAACTGTTGATGAAAATATAGTATTGGCAGATGCAGCAGAAGCGGACAAAAGACGCGCCTCGAAAAAAACGAAATCCATTTACGACGGAATCCCAATTGCAGTAAAAGACAATATCTGCACTAAAGGGATTAAAACAACCTGCGCATCCAAAATTCTGGAAAACTTTGTTGCTCCTTATGATGCTGAAGTTTTTTCAAAACTGAAAGACTCGGGATTTATACTATTAGGAAAAACAAATCTCGATGAATTTGCAATGGGTTCCTCAACAGAATCCTCTTTTTTCGGCCCGACAAAAAATCCTTACGACCTGGAAAGAGTTCCGGGAGGAAGCTCAGGCGGCTCTGCAGCAGCAGTAAGCGCAATGACAGCGCCTGCATCTCTCGGCTCAGACACCGGCGGATCAATCCGGCAGCCTGCATCATTCTGCGGAGTTGTTGGTATCAAGCCTACATACGGCAGAGTATCCAGATACGGTCTTGTGGCATACGCGTCATCTCTTGACCAGATAGGAACATTCGCAAACAGCGTAACAGATGCTGCAGCTCTTCTTTCGATAATATCCGGCAAAGACAATAAAGATTCAACATCCGTTGACAAAGAAATAGATTTCTCCCCGGATAAACTCACCTTTGATCCGAAGGGGCTTAAAATAGGAATACCGGAAGAATACTACAACGGAATCGATCCTGAAATAAAAGAAAGAACCCTGGATAAAATAAATGCACTTGTAAAACTCGGCGCACAGACCGTGAATATTTCACTGAAATATACAGAGTATGCAATTCCCATTTACTACCTTATTGCAACTGCAGAGGCATCATCCAATCTTGCAAGATACGACGGCGTCCGGTACGGATACAGATCTCCGAATATAAAAAATTTATCCGAGCTGTATATTAAAAGCAGAAGCGAAGGCTTTGGCAAGGAAGTTAAAAGAAGAATCCATCTCGGCACATTCTCGCTCAGCTCAGGCTACTATGATGCGTATTATTTGAAAGCGCTGAAGGGCAGAACACTTATCATCGAAGATTTTAAAAATGCTTTTACAAAGGCTGATGTTATAATCACGCCTGTAACAACAACTACAGCTTTTAAAATCGGCGAGATGATCAACGATCCTCTCCAGATGTACATGTCGGATATCCTTACAATTTCAGTTAATCTTGCAGGTATCCCGGCTCTTTCAGTTCCGGTAGGCCTGCATTCAAACGGCATGCCGATCGGCTTGCAGATCATGGGAAACCACTTTGATGAAAAAACAATTTTAAATATTGCCGGAGCAGTGGAAAAAACAGGTGCTACGATCAAGCCTACTATTTAATTTTTTTACTTTTATTTTTGCATGTTCGTGCATGAGCTATACCCAGGTAGGTACAGTAAAAAAAATCCTCATCCCGGATGAAACTTCCGCAATGGAAAAAGCAGACAGCCTGTATATAATAAATAAAGAAAGTTCTGCTGAATTAAAAATCAAAACCCGTGAAATTACTTTTTTACTGAATAAATATTTATCGGACAATGGAACAGTCATGAATTCTGAAGCGTTAACCCTCATTAAAGAAGGAAGATACACTGAAGCGGAAATAATATTGACAGATATTTTAACTGAAAACCCGAATGATCCGTGTGCTGCAAATAATCTTGGAGTATTGTATGAGTTTGATGGAAATTTTGATTCTTCTATGAATATGTATTACAAAGCCTGCAGCATTGACCCGGGCAATTCCTTATATAGAAAAAACTTTCTGTATCTTCTGGATACATACAAACCATGATGCTCACAGATACATATTTCAGAAAGCACACATACCTGAGAGTTTCAATAACCGACAAGTGCAACCTGCGGTGCGCTTACTGCATGCCTCCGGGCGGAATTGAAATTCTCGAGCACGACGAGGTATTGAGAAACGAGGAATTCACGAGGCTTATAAGAATTTTCAGCATTATGGGTGTTGACAAGATACGCTTCACAGGAGGTGAGCCCCTTGTCAGGAAGGGATTTATCAATATAATTTCAGATTCAAGAGCAATATCACCGAACCTGGACCTTGCACTCACCACGAACGGCATACTTCTTGGAAACTTTTTAGATGATCTCGCCAGGTACAGGCTCAGGAAACTCAACATAAGCCTCGATACATTGTCGCGTTCCCGTTTTGCAGAGATTACCGGAAGTGATTCCATGGACACAGTAATCAATAATATTGAAAAAGCTATCTCATACAAATCATTTGATATTAAAATAAATGCGGTTCTGCTTGAAAGCGCTTTAAGTGAAATTGAAGATTTCCTTGAATTTATAAAAGATAAGCCTGTAAAACTCAGATTTATAGAAAAAATGCCATTCAATGGAATAAAGGATAATTTTAAATTTGTATCCTCACATCAGCTGGTCGATATTCTGAAAACTTTCGGCAGTCTTGAAAGAAACCGGCACATAGACACCAATGTCGCAATGATGTACGACCTTACATACAGAGATAAATATAAAATTGCTATCGGGATTATTCCTCCTGTTTCGCATAAATTCTGTCAATCGTGCAACAGGCTCAGGCTCACATCCGACGGCTTTCTGAAATCATGCCTGTATTCCAATGATGAATTTGACCTGAAAAGCGCTTTAAGAAAAGATTTAAGCGATGATGATATTAAAAAAATAATTGCGCAGGCTGTTATATCCAAATCACAAGGGCATTCTATAGAATATTCAACAGACTCCGGCGGATGTTATTCCATCAGCACAAAAAGGTCCATGTCGAAAATCGGCGGCTGAGATGGATAATTTAATCGTAAGCATAAATACTGCCCTTCCTGTTTTTCTTATGGTTTTCCTTGGAATTTTTTTAAAAAGAATAGAATTTATTAATGAAAATTTCATTGATAAGGCAAATCTTATTGTTTTTAATGTTTCACTGCCGTCCCTGATTTTCATTAAAATTTCCGCGGCAGATTTTAAAAGCGTATTCAGCTCTGCAGAAATCATCATTGCCTGCTCAGTTACTTTTTCCTTCTTTATAATTTCCTGGATCATTGCAGAATTTACAATTAAAGACGGCAGAACAAAAGGCGCATTTATTCAGGGGTCATTCAGGAGCAACGTGGCAATTATAGGGCTGGCACTTGCGAATAATTTATTCGGTTCAACTGGTTTAACCCGCGCTGCAATAGTAATTTCATTTCTAATGCCGATGTATACTGTTCTGTCAGTGGTTGCACTTACAGTTCCAATAAGAAAAAGCAGCAGTTCAAAATTTTTGATAATAAAATACATTGCAACCAATCCGCTTATTATTGCTGTTTTGCTCGCTGTTCCTTTTTCACTTTTGAAAATAGCTTTCCCTGTTATATTCAGGCAAAGCGTTACTCTTGTTTCAGAAATAACGATTCCGCTCGCTCTTCTGTGCATTGGAGGATCGCTTAATTTTAAATCAATGAAGGAAAAATTTATTCCTGCACTGGTTTCATCAATAATCAAACTTGCTGTAATGCCTTTTACTGCAATTTTGATTGCAGTTCATTTAGGACTCAAAGGAGAATCTCTCGGCATACTGTTTATTGCTCTTTCCGCTCCAGCTGCAGTTTCAAGCTACATAATGGCAAAAGCAATGGACAGCGATGACGAGCTTGCAGGCCATATAGTTTTAATCACAACGCTTGGAGCAATTTTTACAGTTGCAGGCGGAATATTTCTTTTAAAATCTCTGGGGCTGATCTGATGGCAGATTAATTTTTTAAAAAACTTTTATTCAGGTCAAGTATCTTATATTCTATACTTAAAAAAACATCAACAATATACGGATCAAAATGAATACCCTTTTGGCTGATGATGAAATCAAGAGCTTCCTCATGCGTTAAAGCATCTTTGTAAACTCTCCTGGATGTCATAGCGTCATAAACATCAATTAAAGATACAATTCTCGCTGACAGAGGTATTTTTTCTCCGGACAGCCGGCTCATATAGCCTGTGCCATCCCACTTTTCATGGTGGTATTGCGCTATATTTTCAGACATATTATATATGGACCTGTCTTCAAGATGCTTTGAAATTTCATAGATAACATCTTTTCCGATTATTGAATGCTGCTTAATAGCATTAAATTCCTCATCGGATAATTTACCTGGCTTGAGCAGAATAGAATCTGAAATGCCGACTTTTCCTATATCGTGTAAAACTGATGAAATCTGTATATCATAGATATATTGCTTATCAATATAATCATGATATTTTTCTTTTTCAGACAGTGCTTTTACCAGAAGCAGGGTATAATCTCTGATCCTTTCCAGATGTGTACCTGTATCAGTATCGCGGTATTCTGCCAGTTTTGCAAGACCGATAATAGTAGCCTCCTTGCTTTTATTCAATACCCTGAAAGCCTGTTTTACACCTTTTATTAAAGTCGAATTGGAAAAGATAAACATCAGCGATATGAAAAATATGCTCAAACTCTGAATGATAATCCCAAAATAGGAATAATCCTTAATATAATACCAACTGATTAATCCTTCATTAAATAACAAAGCTACGATTATCCCGGTTAAAAGAGATAATCCTGAAATTATTATTGATATAACAGTATTTGCAAATAGACCGGCTAATAAAGCTGCACTGGCAAACCATATCCCATGCTGACCGGCAGGCCCCCCGAATATAAAAGTAAAAAGTCCTACAAGGTATAAAATAATAGAAACGAATACAGCTTTAATTTTAAGAGGAATTACCTTTAAAAAAATAATTGAAACATTTATTACAAATAATACTATATTGATAATGCAAAATACAAGCTGTCCTTTTGAAACCAGATAAATAGAAGCTGGAATGAGAAGCAGAAAAATTGCTGCAATTCCAAAAATACAGAAGCAATAAAAAATATAATTCTGCCAGTATTCAACAGAATATTCATTAATCATGCCGGAATAATAATCAATTATTTTGAATGGAAATTTCATTATAGTTAAAATCTTATTCCATATTTTTTTAAATATCATACTGGAACATCCTTATATAAAAATATAAATTGATATTTAAAGGCAGAAAAAATATTTACTTTTTAAATTACATCAAGCACAACCAGAGTAATATCGTCATCGAATGAATTTCCGCACTTGAAATCCTCCAGCCTCTTCATCAGCTCAATTGAAAATTCTTCTGCAGTTTTACCGGCATGATCCCTGATTGTTTTCTGCAGCCTGAGCTCTTCGAAATATTCCTTTTCAGGATTCGAACATTCAGTAATGCCGTCTGTATAGAATACAATCCTGTCGCAGGATTCCAGCTGAATATTTTTTTCCTCAATTTTATTTTCCCTGAACCAGCCGAGAGGTTTCCCCTTGGTTTTCAGTTCAATAAATTCATCGGTTTTTTTTCTGTACAAAAGCGGGGCAGCGTGCCCTGCGCATGAATAGCGCATGTTTCTGGTATTGATATCAATCATGGCAAAAAACGCTGTAACAAAATTACTCCTTACAGTATGCTGGTGTATAACATCATTAAGCAGGCTTAGAACATTGTCTGTTGAAGTACGCACAGTAATATTCTCGAGTGCAATTTTAGTTACAGTTGCAAGAAACGCTCCGGGAAGGCCATGCCCTGAAACGTCGGCAATAAAAATATCGATAAAATCCTCACGCCTTTCTATGTCGTAAAAATCTCCGCCTACCTTGTCCATGGGTATATATACTACATGTTCCCGGAATCCTGAAATTTCCGGCATGGACGAAGGCAGCAGCCGTTCCTGAAGCAGCCGCGCAACTTCAAGTTCGCTTTCTATATCAGCATTCCTGCGGCTGATGATCTGCTGGTACTCATAATTTTTCAGCAGCGACGATATGCGGGTAATCAGCTCCGCCGAGTTAAACGGTTTATGCAGATAATCGTCAGCGCCATGTTCAAGTCCCGCAACCTTGTTCATAAGCTCTGTATCAGCTGTAAGCATTATGACCGGCGTTGTTTTCAGCGCTTCATCGTTTTTGATTACAGATGTCATCTCAAATCCATTCATGACAGGCATCATTACGTCAGTAACAATAAGGTCCGGCTTCATGTCTCTTGCACTGCTGATACCATCCTCGCCATTCACAGCAAGAATTACCCTGTAATTCCTATGTAAAAGCAGTTTCAGGAAATTTCTCATATCCTCATTGTCATCAACAATTAATATTGTTTTTTCAGTGCCATTGTATTTTACTTCTTCCATTCCTGTAGAGCTTCCGGAAGAGGATTCACTATTTTTTGATTCTTCAATTTCATTAATTCCGATTAACCTGTAATCTTTCACATAGTTATCAAGATTGTTATTTTCAGAAAATTTCACATTCTGCCTGTTCTCAAAGTGCGCTATTCCCTTAGGGATGCACACAGTAAAAACCGATCCGTGATTATCCGGATATTTTTCTTTATATCTGCTTTCGACAGCAATTGATCCGCCATGCAGTTCAACAAGTTCCTTCACAAGCGCAAGACCTATGCCTGTACCCTCATGTTTTCTGGTTGATGTGGTATCTGCCTGGCTGAAACGGTCAAATATGGTATTTAAACTTTTCTCCGGAACTCCTTCTCCTGAATCTGAAAATAAAATACAGCAGTGATCACCCTTATCTATAACTGACATTGAAATAGTACCGCCTGCACCTGTAAACTTCAGCGCATTAGAAAGCAGATTCATGAAAACCTTATCCATCCTTTCAGGATCGAAAAAAAGCATAACAGAATCAGCTGAAGTTTTTAAATCCAGGTTTATATTTTTTGATTTACATGCAAGCTGTATGCTTGAAAGATAATGACGCGCAAAATGAACTATATTCCCCTCCTGGACATTCAATATCATTTTACCAGCTTCAATTTTTGAAAAATCGAGAAGGTTGTTTACAAGTTTTAGAAGGCTCAGGGTATTTCGATGCAGATTTTTAAAAAAATCATTTCCTATTTCCTTGCCGTAATCACCCTGAAGAACAGACTCTATCGGACCGAGCATAAGCGTTAGAGGCGTTCGTATCTCATGAGAGATGTTCGCGAAAAAGCGTGTTTTCGCCTCCTCAAGATCCCGGCGGGCATCATCGGCTTTTTTTGTTGCTGAAATATCGCGGGTGACGCCGTAAAAATTTATTTCACCCGTGCTGCTTTTATTCATTCGTACAGTCTGTCCTGCCCATAAAATTTCACCATTTTTTTTAATTACCGGAAATTCACAATAGGTTGTATCAATATTATCAGCTACCTGTTTTTGATAAAATTTTATCAGCTGCTGCCGGTATTCCTTCTGAACAATTGAAAGAAAGTGCGTTCCTATTAATTCATTATGAGATATTCCGCTCAACCTTGTAATGGCTGAATTGATATATTTAAAATGCCCGTCCAGTTTAATTATGAAAACAGAATCGCTGACATTCTCCATCAACTGCTGATACAGCATTTCACTTTCGCGAAGCGCATCCTCTGCAGCTTTTCTTTCTGTAATATCATGAGCAATGCAGTCGAATTCAATAATATGACCGGTCATATCTTTGATCGATTTCACACTCTGTTCAACCCACAGAATCTTTCCTGATTTTGTAACAATAGGCAGTTCACGGTGTGATTCATCGATTTTACTCTTCAGCTGATTACTGTAAAAGGCGAATTCACTCTCGCGGTTTTCAGGAGGTATTAGAT
Source organism: uncultured Leptospirales bacterium (assembly GCA_964529415.1). GTDB lineage: Bacteria > Spirochaetota > UBA4802 > UBA4802 > UBA5550 > CAYMPH01. The sequence goes on from CAZGWD010000010.1 coordinate 117,622, forward strand.
CGAGGTATGTCATATGAAGTATTTCTTCATTAGAATATCCTGACTCCTTTTGAAAAGCAGGATTTGAATAAATATAATTTCCCCGCCAGTCTGTTTTGTAGATGATATCATTTGCGTTTTCTATAAAGTGGCGGTATTTTCGTTCACTATCACGCAGATCTTCCTCAACTTTTTTCCTGTTGCTGACGTCAATTGCAATTGTACGAAAACCTGATATGAATCCGTTTGCGTCTGCTATGATCGAAACAGTTGTATCTATAAAACCGATAGTACCATCCTTACGTATCACCTCATGCTCAATAGATCCAAATGAAATTTCTTTTTTAAAAACCTGATGATATACCCTGTAAATCTTTTCTATATCATTTGGATCTACAATTTTAGAAAAGTTAACTCCAATTAATTCATTCTGTGAATAACCGGTAAACATCTCAACCACATCGTTAAATGAAATTATATTTCCATTTATATCAATTTCAAAGAATCCCACATTGTTGGTTTGTAGCAGTGTTTTGTATTTCTCTTCGGAATCACGAAGCTTCTGCGTGCGTTCATCCAGGGTTTCTTCAAGCCTTTGAAGTATATGTGCATTTTCAATATGAGGACCGAGATTGATTCCAAGCTGATATAGAAATCCGGTATCATTGGGGGAATAAGCAGAACCGTCGATCTTATCAGCTATCATGATAATTGCTGATAAACGGTTTTCAAAAAAAACAGGCAGAATAATCTCGAATTGACGGAGCGGATCATTAATATCAGCTGCAAGCTCATTATTGAGAATCCAGAACTCTATTTCCTCCTGCCTGATATATGAATGCTTTGTTTTGATATATTCGAGTAAAGGATTCAATGATTCAACAATTATTGATTGAGAATTATCACCGGCAGGCAATCCGTTTATAAAATTACTCTGAGAATTATACAATATAGGTCCTGTATATTGATTTAATTTTTCACTGAATATCAGCACTGCACAATGACCGCAGGTCAAGTCAGTAAAAAATGACTGCGAAATTTTTTCTGTTATATCATCGAAACTGCTTACTCTTGATAATTTATCGCTAAGAATCTCAAAAGCAATTTTTAATTTAACAGCATGCCTGTTGGTTATTGAATTACGCAGCCTGCGGAGAAAATAATCAAAAATGATTATTGCTGAAATCGATAAAAAAGTATAAACCGGCAAAAAATCGTCTGAGTGAAATTTCGTCAGAATATAAACCATAAAAATTACAGCTGCGGCAATGAGACTGTAATATAAAAACAAACCTGAGAATCTGATCATCTCCGGGATATTCTGCCTGAAAAGAGCTATAGCAAAAAAAATTGCCGGAATAAAAATAAAATTTCCTAATGGATATATATCGTAACCGTTCATTGCAGGCACATTACCGAGCGACATTACTGCCATACTCGCTGAACCTATCAGGAGAAAAAGAAACCTGTGCCGGAAAAAACTGTTATTGCTTTTTCTGTATGCAGATGCAAGGATAACGATGTTGTAGACAAGTGTCGCTGCTGATAAAACACTCATTACGTCAAACAGGACTGCTTTTCTGGCAAATAATCCCCATGAGTATTTATACATTCCCTGAAGATATAAGTCAGTTTGTGATAAGAATAATAAAACAGTGCATAACAGATAGTTGCCGATAAGTAGACGTTTATGAGACTGGCGATTTGTTACAATCTGCATGAGATGCATCCCAAGTGCAGGTAAAAAAACGACAAAAATATGACTGAATCTGCTGATTCTTAAACCTGCTTCCGGCGTACTTATAATGCAGTTAAGATATATATCTATGCTTAAAAGCGCATATACGAGCATCAGAAGACTGAAGATAATTGAGTCTTTACGGTTTTCACCCAGCCTGAGCGATAGAAATGATAAAAATACACAGCAAATAAACGACAAGAGCGGAGGAAGCCCGTACATTATTGTTTTACTGTATATATGATTCAGGCTGTAATTACCAATCGCCCACAGGCTCACAGGTATTACAGCAGTGAGCCCTGCGACAGCAATTATGCGCGCAATAGTACCTGCAATCCTTCGCTTGGTATAAAGATTTATTCTGATAACATCGTGCCTGTATATTCCCCATGCCATAAAGATCATAGGTATAAAAGCAAAATTCCCCGGAGGATAAAAGTCTATTCCATTAAGAGCTGCCATATTGCCGCTTGTCAGAATGCCTATTAATAATACTGCAAACATTATATATTTAATTTTAAGCCGCGTATGCTGATCAATATCTGTTTTTAATTTTTTTAAAGATAAAACAAGTGAATATGCAATAGAGCTCATGGCATAGAAGCCGAATATCTGAAGAACAATCCCGCCTTTTGCAATGTATCCCCACTTAAATTCCCAAACACCGGAAAAATAATAATCCGTAAATACAAATAGTGATATCAAAAATCCGGCAGCAAAAGCCCCTATTTCAATAATTCTATTTTTTTTATTTACGAGCGAGTGTGAAAATAATACTAAAATTGCAGGGCCATATACATATAAAAAATGTATGCTCCGTTCTATTTTCATGATGAGATCAATATTGCCTTTAAAAATATGGTGTGATATAAAAACCGGCATAATAAGTGAATACCAGAAGCATACAAGCGCGAATAAAACATTTTCAAACTGCCTTTTCCCTTTTATAAGTGAAAAAATTCCGAGAGAAACTCCGGTAATTAAAAAAAGGATGGGCGGGATTATGAAAATATTGAGATTATTAAAAAATTCCTGCATTATTGAAACCACCCTGAAACGTTTAATTAATGCTGAGTTGAAAAATATAATCCATAATAGAGCACAAATAGTCAATAATTTTATTTTCTAATTCATCTTTTTGAAATTTCCCTTAAATTTATAAAAAATTAAAATGTTTACCATTGAAGAGGAAGTAAAACTCTTACTTTCTCCTCAATGGTAAAATATCCTATTTCATCCCCTCTTCAACCGCAACAGCAACAGCAACAGTAGCCCCGACCATTGGATTGTTTCCCATTCCGATCAGGCCCATCATTTCAACATGAGCAGGAACAGATGATGATCCTGCGAACTGCGCGTCTGAATGCATTCGCCCCATTGTATCTGTCATGCCGTATGATGCCGGACCTGCACCCATGTTATCCGGATGAAGAGTTCTTCCTGTTCCGCCGCCGGATGCTACAGAAAAATATTTTTTGCCCTGTTCAATACATTCTTTTTTATAGGTACCGGCAACAGGGTGCTGAAAGCGTGTTGGATTAGTTGAATTTCCTGTTATAGAAACACCGACATTTTCATGGTGCATGATAGCAACACCTTCCATAACATCATCTGCACCATAGCATCTTACTTTTGCCTTATCGCCTTTTGAAAATACCTTTTCCTCAACGATTACAAGTTTTCCTGTTTTATAATCGAAATCTGTTTCAACGAAAGTAAAACCGTTAACACGGGAAATTACATAGGCTGCATCCTTGCCAAGGCCGTTCAGTATTACCTTCAGAGGCGCCTTGCGCACCCTGTTCGCGCTCTTGGCAATTCCTATTGCTCCCTCTGCAGCAGCAAATGATTCATGGCCTGCGAGAAAGGCGAAGCAAGTTGTTTCCTCGCGCAGAAGCATTGCAGCGAGATTCCCGTGACCGTATCCTACTGCGCGCTGATCAGCGACTGAGCCCGGGATACAGAAAGACTGCAGTCCCTCGCCGATTGATTCCGCAGCATCAGCAGCGGATTTGTTGCCTTTTTTTATTGCTATTGCTGCGCCGAGAGTGTATGCCCACAGAGCATTATCGAAACAGATCGGCTGTATCGATTTAACCAGCTGGTGTACATCAACTTTTTTTTCTCTGCACACACTCAGCGCTTCCTCTAATGTTGCAATATTATATTTTTTCAGAACCGGTGTAATCTGACCGATTCTTCTTTCATAGCTTTCAAATAACGGCATTTTGGTATCCTCCTTATTTTATTCGTGTCTCGGATCGATGTGCTTAACGCCCTCTTCGTATCTTCCATACTGGCCGGCAGCTTTTTCAAGAGCCTCGGCTGCTGATGTACCTTTGGCTATCATCTCCATCATCCTGCCCAAATTGACAAATCTGTATCCGATAATTTCATCGTTTGAATCAACAGCAATTTTAGTTATGTATCCTTCTGCCATTTCAAGGTAGCGAGGACCTTTCGCTTTTGTTCCGTACATGGTGCCTATCTGGCTTCGCAGTCCCTTGCCCAGATCTTCGAGTCCGGCGCCGATCGGGAGTCCGTCCTCTGAGAATGCAGTCTGTGTTCTACCATAGATTATCTGCAAGAAAAGCTCCCGCATTGCAGTATTGATAGCATCGCACACCAGATCGCTGTTCATTGCTTCGAGAATCGTTTTTCCGGTCAGTATTTCAGCTGCCATTGCAGCAGAGTGAGTCATGCCTGAGCAGCCTATAGTTTCAATAAGAGCTTCCTCAATGATGCCTTCTTTAACGTTCAGAGTAAGCTTGCATGCACCCTGCTGGGGAGCGCACCAGCCTATGCCGTGGGTGAGTCCCGAGATATCCTTTATCTCGCGGGCCTTTACCCATCTTCCCTCTTCCGGTATTGGAGCCGGTCCATGTTTGGCACCCTTCGAGAGTGTACACATACTGGTTACTTCGTGGGAGTAAATCATATTTAATCATCTCCTTAATTTGTATTATCTTTGCGTGATTCTGAAAGTTCTTTAATAAAATAATAATTATTAAATTCATTAAAATTTAAGATTATATATAATTAAATCTGCAAATAATCAAGTTTTTTATTTATGAAGGAACGAACGGGGATTATTGCATAAATATTTAAAAAGGTCTCCTCTCTGGCAAAGATTTTGGAGATTTGCCGCTTGAATAAAATTCTTTTGAAAGATACAGTCCGCAAAAACAATGCCCGAATTCTGCAATATCCGGTTTTGAATACTCGCACGGGCAAATCAGGTCTTTATCTTTTTCACGGACACCGCTTGCATCCCTGCACGGACATGAAAAGTATCCGTACCTGTTATAATTAACCGTTAAGCCGTCAATAATCATTTCAATAAATTCCCTGTCAGGATTGATAACCCATCCCTGTTTCTGCGCAACCATGCCTGCGAAAACATCGACATCATTAAAAGTTTTTTCCCTACTCATTAAACTCTTTCTCCCATTCTTCCTGAGAAAATCCCACTAAAACTTTTTTATCATCCTTAATTAAATAAGGAAAACCGATTCTCTCTTTATATTTTGCTTCGAGTTCCTCTTTCAATTTATCCTTAACATCATATGGAAGCTGATCAATATATATATATTTGAATTTAATTGAATTCTTTCTAAGGAACTCAAGCCCTCTTTTGCAGAAACCGCATGTTGACAAAGCATAAACTGTGACTTCACAATCATTCTTGTCTCCATTTTCATCTATAAATTCCAATTTGTGATCCATAATATTCTCCTTAAAAAATTATCCTGCTGATAATATAATATTTTTTATAAATAATTCAAGTAAAGAAAATGTTCTGAAAAATTTATTTTACTGCATCAATCGCAATTTTCAATGCATCTTCCAGCATTGAAACAGGAGGCTCTTTAATATATCCTTCTTTCATAAGCAGATCCATGGTTCCGCGCGCTTCTTTGATATCTGCAAGAGTCTTTTCATATACTGATTCGCGGGACGGCTTCAGGAGGGACACGCCATCCCTGACTGCCTGCATTGCAACATCCGCTGCCACTTCAGCAAAAAGTTCTGTCTCAACCATGGTCGGCATTATTGATTCAGGCGTGATTCCTTTTTTTTCAGCGTGAGACGCAATTGCATAAGCAGCAGTTAATGCCATATCATCAGTAATCTTCTGCGCTCTGGCAAGCAATGCACCTTTAAGAATTCCGGGAAATCCAAGCGAGTTGTTCACCTGATTCGGAAAATCGCCTCTTCCTGTTGCAACTATATAAGCGCCGGCTGCCTTTGCAGCATACGGATAAATTTCAGGCACAGGATTTGAACATGCAAACACAATTGCTTTTTCAGCCATAGATGACACCCATGCCGGCTTGACCACATCCGGTCCCGGCTGTGACAGCGCTATCAGCACATCGGCATTTTTACACGCAGTTTCAATTTCTTTTATTTTCTGAGGATTGGTCTGTTCACACAGTTCCCATTTCCGGTAGAATGCAGTCTGCGCTTTAATATCCTCGCGGCCTGTATGAAGACCTCCTTTAGAATCAAAAACCGACATCAAAGCCGGGTCCGCTCCAGCTTTCAGGATAAGCCTGGCAATAGTTGTATTCGATGCGCCTGCTCCAAGCAGAACAATCTTCACTTTACCTATATCCTTGCCTGCAACTTTCAATGCATTAACAAGCCCTGCAACAGTAACGCACGCAGTACCCTGCGCATCATCGTGCCACACTGGAATATTGCATTCTTCACGCAGAACATCAAGAACCTTAAAACAGTTAGGCTGGGAGATATCTTCGAGATTGACAGCACCGAAGCTCGGCTGCACCATCTTCACGAAATCTATAATTTTGTCAGGATCCTTCTCGCCCTTTTTATTCGTGCTGTCCATGCACAAAGCCACTGCATCAACCCCGCCAAGATATTTCATCAGATAAGCCTTGCCTTCCATAACGCCAAGACCGCCCGGAGGCGTACAGTCCCCGTCGCCGAGAACCCTTGTTGAATCAGAAACAACAGCAACAAGATTCCCCCTGTTTGAAAGATCATATGAAAGATCATTGTTATCTCGTATGGAGGTAGATACTTTTGAAACACCCGGCGTATACCACACATTAAACCAGTTAAAACCGTATATTCCGGCTTTGGGTACAGTCATTACTTTTCCACTGTAAAATTTATGAGCCTTGATAGAAAGCTCTTTAAGGAATAAAGTTTTTGCCTTTGCAATCTGCTCTTCGCTGAATGAATCAGGAAAAATAGATGAAAGATCTTTTAACTGTAAATCAATTTTATTCATTTAATAACCTGCCTTATAGCTGCCGGATCAGATCCGGCTGTATTTTTTCACGCCCTGTTCGTATAGATCATTTCCATATATGTCATTGATCACTATAACAGGAAAATTTTCAACTTCCAGTTTTCTGATTGCTTCAGGACCTAAATCCTCGTACGCAATTATTTCAGATTTTTTTATGCATTTTGATATCAGCGCCCCTGCCCCGCCTGTTGCTGCAAAATATATCGCTCTGTATTTCCTGATTGAGTCAACGACTTCCCGGGATCTGCTCCCCTTTCCTATCATACCCTTTAAACCAAGCTCAATAAGTTTTGGAGTAAATGCATCCATGCGGCAGCTGGTAGTCGGTCCGGCTGACCCGATAGCATAACCCGGCCTTGCAGGTGCCGGACCGACATAATAAATGATCTGCCCCCGGATATCAAAAGGCAGAACTTCGCCTTTATTTATTGAATCAACAAGCCTTTTGTGTGCAGTGTCGCGTCCTGTATATATTACACCTGATATAAAAATGGTATCACCGCTTTTTAATTCAGAAATTTTTTCATCAGTTAAAGGCGTAGTTATATGATGCTCAGCCATTTTGTTTCTCCATCAGAATTCACACTCTTTATGCCTGCTTGAGTGACAGTTTATATTTACAGCAAGAGGCAGCGATGCGATGTGACATGGATGCATCTCAATATGCACTGCCAGGGCAGTTGTACTGCCTCCCAGACCCAGAGGACCTATACCAAGTTTATTTATACTCTCAAGCAGCTCCTTTTCCATCTCATCAAGCTCAGGATCAGGATTTGATGATCCGATAGTACGCAGCAGGGATTTTTTAGATATTAGAGCAGCCTTTTCAAATGTACCGCCGATACCAACTCCTACAATAACCGGCGGACACGGATTGGCTCCAGCTTCCTTTACAATCTGAATTATACTTTTTTTAATTCTATCCTTACCGTCTGAAGGCTTAAGCATCACAATCCGGCTCATATTCTCGCTGCCTCCGCCTTTTGGAGCAAGAATAATTTTCAGGCGTTTTCCCTTCACAGGTTCAAAATGTATTATTGCAGGAGTATTGTCTCCGGTATTTTTTCTGGTGAATGGATGGCATATTGATTTCCTTAAATATCCTTCTCCATATCCCTTGCGGACTCCTTCATTTATTGCATCAGTTAATGTACCGCCTTCAATACTTACTTCATCGCCAAGCTCAACAAAAAAAACTGAAAAACCTGTATCCTGACATAGAGCAATTTTTTCATTACGGGCAATTTCCTGATTTTTCAAAAGCTGATCAAGAATTTCGCTTCCTATGGGAGACTCTTCTGTTTTTCTAAATTTATTTAAAGCAGCAACAACATCATCACCAAGATCAAAATTAGCATCCTGACACATCAATGATACACGCTCAGCAATTTCAGAATAATTTACTGTCTTCATGAAAACATCCGTAAATAATAGTTTATTATAATTCAAATATTTTTGAAACAAATTAAAATTTATATCATGAAATGTCAACCGAGGTATTTTATTCAAAAGAAAATATTGATCAGATTTTTTTATAATGGAATCTCTAAAAATCATTTAAAGGACTTTCCAAAGGGTTCGCAGCACAGTAAAAAATTGTTTTTTAACCCGTCTTCGGCTCTTCCCTTGATTTAAACGGGAGTTAGAGGGGGTTTAAAAACTAATTTCAGGATGTTCCAATAACAAAATAAATATATGCTTGACTGTATTATCATTGTTAAATAAAAAAAAAGATATATTTCATATACTTTAAAATAAAAAGGCCTGTTTTATGCCAGAAGATATACATAATAAAAAATCAGCTAAATTAGACCATTATTTCAATGATGTCGAAGTATATTCCCAGCAGCATTTTACCGACATAGAAAAATTCGATAGATTTCTTGAAACAATGAAGGAATCTCTAAAAAATTCCGCAGATCAGAAAGCCTACATAGAATTTCAAAATGCATACCAGACATTCAACCGTTACATGCTATCCAACGGAGTTATGCTCACTGATCATGAAAAAAACGAAATCACTGCTATAACAGGATCAAAACTTCCCCCGGTCTCTACAAAAAGAATGATGGAAGATCTGATACATAAAATTAAATCAAGGCATGAATCTGAAAAGAGGTCGCAGCAGGAACAAGCCCAGTCAATGAGAGAAATTGAAGAGCTGAAATCATCAAGCGGAATAATTGACTGGTTCAGATTAACAAAGTTTGCAATTGAATACGGTACCATTACGCTTTTTTCACATAAACTGAAAGATTCCTGTTACAGAATTTTAAGAGAAAAAATTTTCCCATGGCAGGACATTATAGAAAACAGCATTCTTCCTGTAATGAATAAAGAATACTATTTATTGAGCACACTGGAATATAACGCTCTTGATGTTTTATTGAGATTAAAAGAACCTATGATTAATCTTATGAATATAAAACAGGAAAGCAGTTACGATACAAGGCAAATAGTCAAAGATTTTGATTTTTTTACAGATGTTTATCTCATCATTTTAAAAAATGCAGCATTCATAGATTCATCCTTTCAAAAGGCAGTAAAAAATCAGCCTCAGGAGCATGGCCTTTTCGGATATATAAAATTTATGCTGGATCAGCCTATCAGCAATGGAAGGCCCGTAAAGCTTTCTCAGTATGAAATTATTACACAAACTGTAACAGGACTTTTACTGTCTTACTATACTGCAAGAGAAAAAATAATTATTAAAAGCATAAATCAGATTATTTATCTGCTCGATACAGACATAAAACTTGATGCTACGAAAAAGCATCTGACTCTCCAGGCAGAAAATTTAGATAAAGAATCAAGGACCAGAAATCAGGGGGATGATAAGACTATAATCGAAAAAATTAATATCATTGATAGAATTTTTGAAATTTTTCTTAAATCATCTCCTGAATTAGAAGATAGAATATTCCGCATTGAATCAGATGTCATATATAAAAAATGGATAAATGAATTTCAGACCCGGCCTATTGCAAAATTCATAAGGCTTGCTGAAGGTTTCATCAGGCTTTTTGTTGAACCGCTATACGAGCAGGATAACTTCATTCTGATTTATGACGGAAAAGAATACAATAATTACTTCAGGGAATTCCCGAAGATAATAGACGCTGCGGAAGCATTGAATATTAATAATTTTAAATTATCTCCAACAGATATAAAGGAATTATTGAAATTTTCAATTCCACCTGAAATAAATACAAAGCAGTTTATATACAATATAACCAGACTCGAAATTCCAAAATCAGCTTACAGTCCAACCATACTTATGGCAAAATCCACTCTACAGAATATATCAAATAAATGCTATGAACTTGCCGTGAGGGTTAATGAAGCAATCACACATTACTATTCCCAGAAAGAAATCAATCATGATGATATTATAAAAAATTATGACTTCTATATTAATGCAGTAATAAAAAAAATAAAATCATCACGTACCGGAATAGTTTTAAAAAAAGACGAAATTACCCTGCAGGATTTTCTGGAAGGAATATGCGCACTGGGTTTTCATATCGCAAAAGAGCTCAATCACGAAGGCATTGACGCGATGATCAAGGACAAGGAAACACTTAATAAAAAAATTGAAACCTCAAAAAATAATCAGGAAGATGAAAATGAAGCTGATGAATATGACGAATTCCTTGATGAGATAGATTTAGAAAAAAACAGCGTTGTTTTAGATGAAATAAATAATTTCTACAAGGATCCTTTAACCGGCTTATGGAAACAGGAATATTTTGAAGATCAGATAATACCAAAATTATACAATGAAAATAAAAATTACAAATTAAACAATTTAAGAATTATTTTCCTGTGTGAAATAAATGAGCTGAAAAAAGTAAACGAATTAATAGGACATTCAACCGGTGATAAAGTTTTAATTGAAATTTCCAGGAAAATAATTAATTCGATTACAAAACAGGAAATGAATAAAAATAATATTGCTGTTAAAATTGAAGGCGGTTTTATTTTAGGATATTTAAATGACGTCAGCCTGTCAAGAGCTGCAGATATTTTTTCTGATATCGGATCTGATTTATTTCATAAAATTACCTTTTTGAAAACAAAAAACAATGACTCAATACACCCGACAATAAATACAGCTCTTTACCAGGAAAGGACCGGAACAAATGCAGACAACAATATTTCAATTGTAAAAAAAATCCTATCATTCGTAAATGAAAAAAGCATTGGCAACATAGGCTTTCCGAAAGATATCAATATGGTAATTACAGAAAGAAATTACAACAGAGCCGGAATGCTTGATGATACAGTTTTAACACTTTACAGAAAATAATATTTGACTATAAGCCTGATTTAAAAATTAATCTTAATACAGAAGGAATAATATGAAGATTGTTTATCCAACAGATAATTACTGGCCCCACGTAAGCGGCATGGCTGTTTCAATTGATTCATTTAAAAAAGAATTTGAAAAGCTCGGTCACGAACTCCACGTTTTCTGTTCCATTTATCCAGGTCATGAAAATATTGACAAAGAGATGAATAATAAAAATGTGCACAGATTCCCGGGATATCCAATGCTTTTCAGTTCAGGCGGAAAACCTGAAGACTGGCTGGTTTACCCCTGGTCAAGAAAGAAAATCTATATGGAACTTGATAAAGTAAAACCTGATTTAATTCACCTCCAAACTGAATTTCCAATGCCGAGATTCTGCTGGGATTATGCTGCTGAAAAAAATATTCCGCTTGTAGCAACAGCTCACACTTATTTTGAAGAATATGTTAAAATATATTATCCTTATCTTCCTGAATTCTTTATCAAAAGATATGTTCCTTATCGATTACTGAAAGCATATAATCGCGCGAAGATTGTAATTGCCCCTACCCGGCAAATGGCCGATGTTTTAAAATCGTATAAAATAAAAAGGCCTGTTTTTATAATACCTACAGGAATAAACGAAAATGAATTCAGCGGTACAGACAAGCTGAAAGAAAAGAAAAATTCAAAATTCTACAGGGAATATCCAGTACTTAAAAATAAAAAAATAATGTTTTATGCCGGCAGAGTAGGTGCTGAAAAGAATATTAATTTTTTATTGGATGTTCTTCAAGATGTATTAAAAGATATTCCTGATGCAATGCTCGTTATAGCAGGAAGCGGCCCTAAAATTGATTTATTCAAACAGTTATTTACTGAAAAAGGTCTCGATAAACATATCATCATGCTCGGGTATGTTGAAAGAACCATAATAAAATACTGGTATGCGCTTGCAGACGTTCTTGTTTTTCCTTCAAAAACTGAAACCCAGGGTCTTGTTACAATTGAGTCAATGTACTGCAGCACACCGGTAGTTGCAATTGGTGTTATGGGAACAAAGGATGTAATGAAAGGCGACAATGGAGGATTTATGGTTGATGAAGATCATAATAAATTTTCCGGCAAGGTCAAACTCCTTCTTACAGATAAAAAACTTTATGCAAAAAAATCCATTGAAGCAAAAAAATATTCAATGAGCTGGACATCAAAAAAATCAGCAGCTGATCTTGAAAAACTTTACGAGGAAGTTCTATCAGGAAAATTCAGCAAATAATATAATCTGTTTTACCTGTAACAATCCGTGTAGTTTTCTTTCAGATTAAAACGTGTCTGACAGCAAATTACGCGGTCCTGATTCTTAATTGAAAATATTATTTGACTATTACCCTGCTTTATAAATAATGTAAATCAAGAGAAAAAAAGATGAATATAGTATACGCAACAGAACATTATTGGCCGATTATAAGCGGCATGCCGGTTTCAATTGATTCTTTTAAAAAGGAACTCATTAAATGCGGCCATAGAATTCACGTATTCGCTCCGGAGTATCCAGGTTATGAAAATATCGACAGGGATATGAAAAATCCGGATATACACAGGTTTGCTTCATATCCTCTGCTTGGAACCAAATCAGAAGCCAGAATGGTTTATCCATGGATGAAAAAAAAAGTAAATGCTGAACTTGATAAAATAAAGCCAGATATTATTCACATCCAAACTGAATTTCCAATGGCAAGACTGTGCTGGGAATATGCTGCAGAAAAAAATATTCCGGTAGTAGCAACAGCCCATACATTCTGGGAGGAATACTTAGCACTTTACTATCCGTTCCTGCCGGATTTTTTCACCAGAAAATACCCTAAATACAGGGTTCTCAAGGCATATAACCGCGCTCAGATCATTATAGTTCCAACACAGCAAATGGCTGATGTTATAAAATCCTATAAAACAAAAAATCCTGTTTTTATTATTCCAACAGGCCTGGATGAAGATGAATTTAAAGGCACAGACAAAGTAAAAGAAAGAAAAAATTCAGGTTTATACAAAGATTATCCAATACTGAAAACAAAAAAAATATTATTTTATGCAGGAAGAATTACAGCAGAAAAAAATGTTAATTTCCTGGTAGGTGTTCTTGAAGAGGTATTAAAAGAAATTCCTGATGCAATGCTTGTAATAGCAGGCAGCGGACCGGAAATTGATAAATATAGAAATTTATTTGTAAAGAAAGGCCTCGATAAAAACCTGATCCTTCTCGGTTATGTAAGCAGAAATTTGATAAAATACTGGTATACTCTTGCAGATGTTCTTGTGTACCCGTCAAAAACTGAAACACAGGGGCTTATTGCAATTGAATCAATGTACTGTGGCACACCTGTGGTTGCAATCGGGGTTATGGGTACAAAGGATGTCATGAAAGGCGACAATGGCGGATTTATGGTTAATGACGATCTTGATGAATTCGTAGGTAAGGTAAAACTTCTGCTGACAGATAAAAAACTATATGCTAAAAAATCAATTGAAGCAAAAAAATACGCAATGAACTGGACCTCAAATACAACTGCTTTAAAACTTGAAAAGCTTTATGAAGAAGTTCTTGCCGGCAAGTTCAGCAAATAATCATAAAAAGTAGCATCAGTTGTTTCCCCTTCAATTTTTTCATTAACTTCATCATCTGTTAATGAGGGATTGGGCATGGTTTTAATAATATCATACAAAACAGAAAACATGGCAGGTGCATACTTCCCTGCCTTGCCGTCTATTTTATTTAATTTATCCTCATACATCAATGACATATTCTCAAGTTTTTTATCACCTGAAACATTCATGTCCGTTTCAGCAACTGCTTCCCATATTAGTTTCAGGCCGGGGCATTTATACAATTCGCCTTTTATTTTAATTTTTCCCGCAGCATCCTTGTCACTATTTGAAAGAGTAAAAACTGCAGTTCCCTCAAAGCCGGAGCATCGCACTGCAGCAGTCTCTTTTTTTGCAGCACCTGTTCCTTTGATGATATAATTTGTATTTGATTTAACCATATCCGACGCAATAAGGGATAAAGCCATGCTTTTACTGTCATCTGCAGTTTCATTTTTTGTTATGATATTGATACGCTTAATCATTTCAGATGGATTTTTCCCATAATCCGGAATCTGATAAATTTTCTGAACCGATGAACAGGAAGCAGAAAAAATTAAAGCAGCTATTAATATTTTATTTTTCATTTTATTTTTTCCCTGATTTTTTATTCACGGATTTTGACTTTATTTTTTTCTTCGCTGAGGATTTAACTCCAGCAGTTTTACAATCCGAATCATCTATATGTGTCATTTCCATACTATAGGATTTTTTAACTTTCATTGCAGGAAATACTTCACCTGCAACCTGTATCAGTGCAGGCATAAAAGTAAATGCAATTATCAGTGTTGCTGAAATTCCATAAATAGAAATCACGCCCATGGATATCAGCGCATTGTGATTTGAAACAAGAAGTGCAGCCCATCCAATCAGCGTGGTTACAGCAGAACCGATTACAGCCATTCCGGTTATTCTGATCGCAACCATAATTGACCTGTTCTCAAGATATCTGTTGTAGAGCTGTATTCCATTTGAGATTCCGTATCCCAGGATTACAGGGAAAGCCACAATGTTAACAAAATTAATTTTCCAGTTTGTAACAGCCATTATTCCAAGCAGCCAGCCCATACCGAGAACAAGAGGAAGCATTGCAAAAAAAATAGCTTTCGGATCACGATAACCGATCAGTATTACAATTAGAATAATACCTGCAGCGATTAAAGGAAAAATCCTTCCATCTCTTAAAACAATTTTAGCAAGATCCCCCCATAAAACATGCATTCCGCCGGCATGATATATTTTCCCGCCAGCCTCAAATGTTCCTATTTCATTCGTGAATTCTACAATCTGTTTTCCATCCCACACATTTCCTCTTGGATAAACAAATGTCATGTAGCCTTTATCCGGAGTTTTCGGATCAGCCCAGAATTGTGATTTTATTTTCAAAGGCACATCATCCATTGTAAATGTTTTTGCGCCGAGCATTCCCTTTACGACTTTATAAACTTCTTTATCAGGGCCCTTGAATGCATCTTCTGGAAAGTCTTTCATTCTCTTTTGAACCCTGTCGAGAATTTCCCTGTTGGCTTTCTGCTTTTCCATATCCGGAACTACAGTGTAAATTGAAAGAACCTGGCCTATTGCTGATGTATCAGGCACACTGCTGAGTTTATCATAAACTGCTTTTGCTTCTTCAATAGTTTCAGTATAAATTATAACAGGATCTCCGTCAAATTTATACCGTTTTGCAATTTCTTCCTGCAGCACTACAGAAGGAGTTTCTCCTGTCATATATTTTCTGCTGTCATATTCAAAAGAAACCCTGAATGCAAAGAATGTCAGAACTACAGTTAATATTGCAGAAACAATTAAAACAGGCCTCGCAAATGGATAAACTTTTTCTGCAAGAACTCCCCTGTGAATTTTTTCAAGTTTGACAATAAGATTTTTTTTGAAATCAGGACGCACCCTGCAAATCAAAACATATATAGACGGTATGCATATATACATCATCAGATAAGTTATAATAATTCCGGCTCCAGCCATAAGACCAAAATGCGAAAATCCTTTAAAGTCTGCAAACAGCAGAACAAAAAGAGAGATAGCAGTTGTCGATGAGCTTACAAGAGATGCGTATCCTGAATTAAAAAGCGTGTGTTCAATGCTGAGCTTCAGATCTTTGAGATGAGAATATTCCTCCCTGAACCGGTATATAAAATGTATTCCGAAATCTATCCCGAAACCCATCAATACAGCGCCCAATATTGATGTAATGGTATTCAATTCACCAAGAGCAAGTTTGGCGAAAGCATATGTCATTATAACGCTTGCAGTAAGTATTGAAAGCAGAATTGCAATTTGAGAGACCCTTCTCATGGTGATAAGAAGATATAATAAAATCCCGACGAATGAAACAACCGCTGTAGGAGCAAGAGCCTTTTGTATAACATCCGCGTCTTCAAGATTTCTCTTATAGTCTCCAGTAATTCCATATGTGATGGTAGCATCATCAGCGAGACTTTTATATTTTTCCTTTAATACTGCTTTTCTCTTATTATTTTTATTATAATTATCTATAATAGACTGAACATCCCCGAGAAGCTTTCTTGTGTAATCCAGGTCATTCGGATTGCCGTTTGCCCTGAGCATAATAAGCAGCATCTGCCTGGAATTATCAAGATAATACGGATCATCTATTTCCTTATTGTTTATCCTTCTGTATTTCTCAAAAAGTTTAACAAATTCAGCATTAACTTCATCATCCGATTCTTTATCGGGTTTCCCAAGTGCAGCACGGGTTGCAAGCCTGATTTTTTTCTTAAGCAGGGTGTATGCTTCTTCAAGATCTTCAGTTTTTATAAGATACGCAACATGTTTCTGGATAAATTCCACTTCTTCTTTGCATGCAACAGTTCTGATATCAGGCAGTTCCTTTAGCTTCAGGGTAAGATCATCAGCAACATTTTTCATGTGCCTGACATCGTTGCCTTTAAGTGCAATAATAAGATTTCCTATACCGCCCACTTTCTGTATTACTTCCCTGGTGGCTTTAACACTTGCGAGATTTTCAGGAATCATTCCAAGCTGATCATAATTGATTGTAAGTTTTAAAGTCAGATAAACAGAAATTACCGTAAGCAGCAAAACAGTCAGCATAATAGTACCGGCTCTGTTATAAATAATTTCTGTTGTCTTTTTTACAATTTTTTCTCTTATGCTCATTTGTTTATTCCTTTTTTATGTAAATCATATTCAGAAAATAATTTACTCAAACACAACCTTAATGCTGTTCTTAACATCTGCAATCTTTCCGCCTTTTTTCATAATCGGACGCACCTTGTCTTCATTGAGACCGGAGATAAAACCTTCACCTATGATATAAATATCAACAAGCTTCCAGCCGGTAGCTTTTTTCACAAGGTAAATATCAACAACCTGATCCTTCTTATCAACCGACCTGTCGAAAACAACTACAGTTCTGCATAAAACTTTTCCTTCATCAACCCTCGGATTATTGAATTTCAATCCGGCAAGTCTTTTCTGAATAATATGAAATTTGGTTTTAAGCGTATCTTTCATAAAAGATGTTATATCATTTTTTTCATTCTGGGATAGTTTATCCCAGTAACCCTTCATGAGAATTTTTCCAACTTCCTCGGTATCAGTATAAAACAACGCTTTTTCAAAATTCCCCTGCTTTATCCATGTTCGCGCTGAAACAAGAGCTTTATTTATTTCTTTAATATCTGCTCCGGTCAGAGCAGCGGCTTTTGCATCACTGATTGCGAATAAAAACAAAATTGACAGTAATATTGGAATTGATTTAATTTTCATCATATAACCCCTGTTTTGGTATTAAATTTCATTAAGGGAGCAGAAATAACCTCACCCTGATATTAGGCAAGAAAAAAATTTCAAAAAATATTGCCGAAATAATCAAGATGAACAAACTCTTTGAGCTCTTTTCTGCGTGGAGCTTTTTCCGGAAAGGATTCAGGCTTGCCAAGAGGGATGACAGCAGCAAGTTCAATATTTTCAGGAAGCTTAAGAATTTTTCCGCAAGCATCTTGATCCATAGAACCGACAATAACAGTGCCTATTCCAAGTTCAAACGCCTTTAAACATAAATTCTGAACAGAAAGACCCAGATCAAACATGAACCAGTTCGAAAACTTGGTTCCCTCCGCACCATCTTTACATCCAGAAACTTTTACCTTTGCACAAACAGCAATTAAAGCAGAAGAGCTGAATGAACATTTTCTTGAAGGATTTGTTGATGAATAGGTTTCAGTAACCTTCTGTATCAGCTCCCTGTTCCTTATTACAATAAATTCCCACACCTGGGTATTGGCCCAGGAAGGCGCAAATCGCGCTGCTTCAAGAATATCAGAAATTTCTTCATCTGTCACATAATAGTCCGTAAATTTGCGGATGCTTCTTCTTGATTTAATTGCAATTGAAAGTTCCATTAAATTATTCCTTTTTTTTATTGCAAATATTATCTTATAATTAAATCTGGTAAATATTTATTTACTAAGTAACCCAAGTATAATAAAAATTTACTTATAAAAAAATCAATAATAAATTAATAAAAAATTTTAAGCTTATTTACACTTGAATCTTTAATATTATCCGGAGCATAAAATTGAAAATTGTTCTATCAAGCAGAGGCTCAAGGGGAAATGTTACTCCAGTAATAGAAATAGCTTCTGAACTAAAATCAAGAGGACATAATGTATCATTATGCGTTCCTGATTTCTTTGATGAACAAGCAAGAATTAAAGGAATACAGCCTGTACTTTACAAAGAAGACAGCGAACAGATAATGAAAAACATGGGCAGCGGATGGAAACATGCTGCCAATGCTCTTTATTGGTTTTCGCAATCAATTAATGAGCAGTTCGATTATATGCTCAATGAAACTAAAGATGCAGATGCACTTGTAACAAGCGCCAATGAGCTTGCTGCACCCACTATTGCCGAGTATAGAAATATACCCCATTACAGAATTGCAGGAAATCCTGTTCTTCCTGGAAACCTGCCTCCACCGCTTCTTCCGCTTCAGGGGCTTCCGGATTTTGCTAACAGAATTTTCTGGAAATTATTAAATGAATCAGCCGGTCTTTTTATCAGGAGATTACTCGACAAAAAAAGAAAAGAAATTCATCTCCAGCCTACAGGCTCTATTGCTGATTATTTCACACAAAACAGCCGGACTCTTCTTATAATTAATAAGGAACTTTCTCCTGAATGCCCATCGTGGAAAAGCAGGTACAGATACAGGTATACCGGCTACTGCTACAGAAAAATGAAAGGCCGATTAAAACCTGAAATAAAATCTTTTATTCAATCAGGAGAAAAACCGGTATATATAGGACTTGGAAGTGTTTCAATAAAAAATCCGGACCGATTCACTGATATAGTTTATAAAGCATCATTTAAATCAGGAACAAGAATAATTCTAGAAGAGGGATGGGCAGGTCTCGGTAATGAAAGAAGAAATGAGAATATTTTAATTGTGCGAGAGACTCCGCACGAATCTCTGTTTCCATACATGTCTGCAATTATTCACCATGGAGGATGCGGCACAACACATACTGCTGCAAGAGCAGGAATTCCCCAGCTTATTCTTCCTCAGATAGCAGACCAGTACTACTGGGCACATAGAGTCTGCAAGCTCGGTCTCGGACCTGAATCATTCAACCCGAACAGGATCACTGTTGATAAACTTACAAGTATTCTTATCGATCTTCAAAAGAATAAAAACTACAGATTAAATGCTGATTCACTTGCAATCATGATGAAAGATGAGGATGGATCATCAGAAGCTGCTGATGCGATTGAAAAATGGAAAATAAGAGAAAAAAAACCAACTCACGCTGATTTATGAAAATTATATTTATAGCTTTTATTTTATTTTTATCTTCAAATTTTTCACAGGTAAACAAACGCACAGATATTAAATCAATCAGTCAATCCATTGAAAAAAAATATTCAAATACCAGGCCTGTATTCTTTTCTCAAAAGCACAAAGGTATAAAAAACAATATATCAACCAATGACAAAATTATAGCACTGACATTCGATGCATGCGGACGCACACCTGAAGGATCCAAATTAAATATAGAGCTTATAAAATATCTTAATTCGCAAAGAATTCCTTCTACTTTGTTTATTTCAGGTTTGTGGCTCGATAAAAATTTAAGATCATTATATGAAATTTCAAAAAATCATCTATTTGAAATTGAAAACCACGGTTTAAAACACAAGCCTGCATCTGTCAATGGTCTAACAGGCTACGGAATTAAAGGAACAGAAAGTATATCAGAGTTTGTTGAAGAAGTGGAAATTAATGCAAGAAGGATTGAAGATATCACAGGAAGAAGGCCTGTTTTTTACAGATCAGGCACTGCTTTTTTCGACGATGTTGCAGTTAGAATATCTTATGAATTAAATCATATACCGCTGAATTTCAGCATAAACCCCGGTGATTTCAATGAAAATACTCCAGCTGATTTACTTGCATCAAGAATACTTAAATCAGCCCGCAGCGGATCAATCATCCTGATGCATATAAATCATCCTGAAAATAATACTTTAAAAGCTCTTGAAATTGCAATACCAGTTTTAATTAAACATGGTTTCAGATTTGTAAAGCTTGAAGACTATAAACATAAACTGAAATAAAATATTATTAAATGAATTAAAATTTTTAAAGAAAAATTATTCTTTAATCATAGTAAGCAGCATTTTAAACTTTTTGCGTGCAATAACCGCATGAGGTTTATTTGCCGGCATGATAATTGTTTCGCCCGCATTAACTGTATAAGGCTCGTGATTTATAATAATTTCAGCCTCACCTTCAAGCACCTGAACAACAGCATCAAATGGCGCTGAATGCTCACTCAGTTCCTGACCTGCATCAAAAGCAAATAGCGAAAGATTGCCTGTGGGTTTTTGAATGATTTTTTTACTGACAATTCCGTTTGAGGAGTAGTCAACCTTTGCATTAAAAGTAAAAATTTCCGCTGTTTTAATAATATCATCCATGTTTTTCCCCTGCTTTAATTTATTTTTTTTAATTTCCAGCTTGATTAGTCTTCCTGGAATTTCTCCAATTCTGAAACTATATCATCAGTAGATGAATCTCTTTTAGTTTTTTTCCATTGAATATATATCTGGATTATATCCTTCTTTAAATTATCTCTTTGAAACTTGCTAACAACAAGATGTTTGATTTTATCTAAAAAAATATCTATTATTTCATTAACGGCCTTTAATCTCCTGCCTTCTTCCAGATGTTTAAGCTCTTTCAGGGAAATATTATTTACATTAACCCATTCAGTAATGCACTGTCTCATCATTCCAGTTGTTATCTGTTCAGAACGATTAATTGCGTTTGATGCAAAAGTTACAAGAGCCCTTAACAGCAGTTCCTGGTCATTATAACCTCTGATTTTTTCATCATCCATAATTTTACTTCCATATCAATCCGATTTATAAATTACTACGAAGCCCAGATTATTTTCAGTTCAGGATCAAATTTTCTTGTAATATCCTGATGGTTTGGAATGATTCTAACAGTATAACCGAACTCCCCGGATCTCAGACACAGAACCTGCCCCTCAAAAACGTGAATGCTGTCCCTGCTTTCAATGAATTTCATCGGCAAAGAAGCGCCTTCATGAATTTCCTGAGACTGGTCAAGTCCGCCGAAATATAATTCAACAATAACATTTTCCGGAGTCAATTGTCCGAGAGCAATTTCAGCACGTACTGCAACCTTTGAACCAACAGTAATTTCCGTATCTTCCGTCCTGTAAAGATTTTTTACAGCAACAGAAGCAATCTTGGTAGATATTACGTTTTTCCAGGAAGTCAGTTCCTTTACTGCTGAAAAATTATCAGCTGTAAATTTTTTATAATTTCTGTGAGCTTTCTTGTAATATTTCTCAGTATAATCCCTGACCATTCTGTTCGTGTTGAACTCGGCGTTAAGAGTTTTCATTGATTCTTTAATTTTTGCAATCCATTGCATTGGAAGACCGTCAATACCCCTATGGTAGAATATTTCCTTAACTTCTTTCTCAAGCAGATCATACAAAGAAAGGCTTTCCACTTCATCCTGATATTCAAGATCAGAATATTCCTCGCCATTGCCGATAGCCCAGCCGTTATTTGAATTGTAAGCCTCATCCCACCACCCATCAAGAACGCTGATATTGAGAACTCCATTGGGAACGACTTTCATTCCGCTTGTTCCAGAAGCCTCTTTAGGCCTGATAGGAGTATTCAGCCACACATCCACTCCCTGAACAAGAGAACGGGCAATATTAATATCATAATCCTCAAGAAAAACAATCTTCCCCCTGAATCTTTCATTCTTGGTAAGATGAATAACCTGCTTAATTAAATCCTTGCCCATGCCGTCATGAGGATGGGCTTTACCTGCAAAAATCAGCTGCACTGGTTTTTCTCTGTCATTCAGGATTTTATCAAGCCTTTCAACATCTCTCAAAACTAGTACAGCTCTCTTATAAGTCGCAAACCTTCTTGCAAAACCAATAGTAAGTGCTTCAGCATCAAGAACCGAATTTGCTTTTTCCGCTTCCTTCGCAGGAACACCTCTGCTCAACAGCTGTTCTTTAAGTTTTTTTCTGGCAAAGACAACAAGCCTCTCCCTCAGTCTTTCCCTGCATCTCCATAATTCAGAATCAGGAATGCTATTAATTTTCTGCCAGATAGTGTCATCTGCTGTATTGTCTATCCATCTTGGCCCGAGGTATCTGTTAAAAAGCCTCATCATCTCGTCCGATGTCCATGATAGTGTCTGTATTCCATTAGTAATATGACCGATAGGAACTTCATGTACCGGAAGTGACGGCCATATATTTTTCCACATATTTCTTGAAACTTTACCATGAAGTCTTGAAACGCCGTTGCACTTTGAAGCCATACGAATAGCAAGCACTGTCATGCAGAAAGTTTCTTTTTTATCATCTTTATTTTCCCTGCCTAAAGCAAGAAACTGTTCCTTGGTTATGCCAAGTTTAGGATAAAACTCTGAAAAATAAGCATCTATCATATCTGGTTCAAACCTGTCATTGCCTGCAGGTACAGGAGTATGAGTTGTAAAAACATTTGTTGCTGTCGTGAATTCGCAGGCTTCTTTGAAAGTGAGCTTGTCATTAAGCATAGCCATTTTTATTCTTTCAATACTTAAAAAAGCAGCATGGCCTTCATTCATATGAAAAACTGTCACTGTTTTACCCATTGCATGAAGCGCTCTTATTCCTCCAATTCCTAAAAGTTTTTCCTGTCTGATCCTCATATCGCTGTCGCCGCCGTAAAGGTGATCAGTAATTTTTTTATCCTCAGGACTATTCTGGTCAATATTTGTATCAAGGAGATGAAGCACAATTCTTCCAATCTGAATATCCCATATTCTTGCATAAACAGTTCTGCCTGGCATCTCAACGCCAATTATAATTGGTTCACCCTTTTCATTATTTACAGATTTAATGGGAACTGTATGAAAATCCGTAACAGGGAATTTCTCCTGCTGCCAACCGTCAAGATTCAGATATTGTCTGAAATAACCGAGCCTGTAAAATAAACCAACTCCGCAAAGCGGCAGTCCAAGCTCGCTTGAAGATTTCAAATGATCACCTGCAAGTATGCCGAGACCTCCTGAATAAATCGGCAAGCTCTCATGTATTCCAAATTCAAGAGAAAAATATGCAATTCTGGAATCTTCAAAATTATATTTATTTTCATCATACCATGATTTGCTTTTCATGTGAAAATCAAGATCTTCCTCGACTTTCTTCATATGAGCTAAAAAACTTTCAGATTCTGCAAGCTCGTCAAGAGCAGTCTGTGACATCAGACCGAAAAGTTTCATTGGATTATGCTCGGATTCTCTCCAGAGATTTACATCAATTCTTCTGAAAAGTTCAATTGCTTCGAAGTTCCACACCCACCACATATTGTTTGAAATTTTTATCAGTGGTTTCAGAGTATCAGGCAGATAAGGAACCACCTTGAATTTATTTATTTTTGCCATATCAATCACTCCATTTTTTTAAACAGCTTTTTCAAAAACTGCAGGGAAATAAATTAAAAATTCTGTGCCTTCTCCCATAATTACTTTAACATCAATATATCCTCTATGTCTTTTTATTATCGCATAACTGATTGCAAGCCCCATGCCGCTCGACATATCCTTTGTTGTAAAATAAGGATCAAATATTTTATAGATATCTTCAGATTCAATACCGCAGCCGTTATCCTTCACTGTTACCATAACGTATTTACCAGGCTGCAAGGATATTTCATGATGGGATTTTTCCTGATCAACTATAACATTTTCAATATTGAGAAAAACAGTCCCTCCATCAGGCATTGCTTCACGAGCATTTTTTATTATATGATCAAATACCTGTCCAATTTGTATTTCATCTCCATCCACATTCCATATGTCATCTGATTGTTTTAAATTATAATTCCCGGTGTATCCGTAAATAGCATTCTCAGCGCTTTCTTTTAAAATTGGACTTATAGAAATAATTTTTTTAATAGGCCTTCCACCCTTGGCGAATCCGCTTAGACGCTGTGTCAGGTCTTTTGCTTTTAAAGAAGCTGTTTCTGCATCATTTAATATTTCAATTAAATCCGGATTGTTTTCTCCAGCTTCCATTTTAGCAAGAGAAATATTACCAATAATTGCAGTAAGTGCATTATTGTAATCATGGGCAATTCCTCCAGCAAGAATACCGATAGCCTCAAGTTTTCTTGCTCTAAGCAGCTCCTGCTCATTTTTAGTTTTATTTGTAATATCTCTGAGTATTCCTCTTAATCCGATTAAACTTCCTGAATTATCTTTTATCTGAGAAATGGATCCCTCGAAATTTTTTATTCTTCCGGAGCTTGTTAATAGACTCCAAAGTTTATTTATATGGTTATTATCTATTTTTTCTATACCGTTTGTAATACATTCATATTCATTTTCTGAACCGGCAGGGAAAAAACTAATAA
This sequence comes from uncultured Leptospirales bacterium, assembly GCA_964529415.1. Taxonomy (GTDB): domain Bacteria; phylum Spirochaetota; class UBA4802; order UBA4802; family UBA5550; genus CAYMPH01. The sequence continues at coordinate 142,531 of CAZGWD010000010.1, forward strand.
AATTTTTACCGATAATTTCAGTAGAAGTATATCCAAGCATTTCAGCTAAAGCGTTATTCACAAACAGGATAGTTCCGTCAATAGTAATTTCATAATACCCATCAAACAGTGTCTGAAGAACAGTTGAACATTTTTCCTCCAGCATTAATTTCGCATTTTCTACAGATTTTCTTTTGGAAATATCACGCGCGACTCCCTGTGTCCCTATATATTTTTTTCTTCCATCTTCATCAATATCATAAAGACCTTCTGCACTTATTTCAAAAGAAGGAATTGAAGTAAGTGCAGATTCTTTAAATTCAAATTTAATTTCATTTTGATTCTTTGTCAAAAGCCTGATTTCAAATTCTCTTGTTTTTCTGTCTCCGGATCTTCTTTCATCAATTTTAAATTTTGCTTTTTCTCTATCATCGGGATGAATAATTTCTGTTATGGTTTTCCCGACAAGTTCCTCCGGGTCGTAACCGTATTGCCTGATTGAATCGCTTATAAAAGTAACAAGCCCCTCGGAATCAATTCTGTAAACAATATCCTGGATTGTATCAATAATTGAACATAAATATTTTTCAGACTGGCAGAGATTCATTTGAACATTTTTATAATCGGATATATCCCTGAAAATAACATGAATAGCAGTATCAGATTCCCCCCCATGCCCGCGGACACAGTCATGAAGCAGCCATTTTTGCGTTCCATCATTAAAAATAAGCTGAAGTTCGTAATCCCTGATAATGCTATGATCTTTTAATAATTCAAAAAGAAATTTATAATCAGCAATTAAATCAGTAATATTTTTTCCAATCATATCATCTATGCTTTTAAAAGATTTATCCAGATGCAGACATCTGAAAGCAGGTCCATTAATAGATAAAATTTCACCATTAACACTGAAATGACACATACCAATAGCCGAGAACTCTATCCAGTCATCAAGTACAAGATCTCTTACTGTTTTTTTTATCATACTATCTGCTCTCCGGACTTAAATTAATTCTATAGCAATTATTATTATATCATCTTGAGCTTTATTTTTTCCCATGAAATTTTGTACAGCAGATAAAATATATTCAAGCGATTTATTTAAATCAGGATAATAATTTGACATGATTATTTTCTCCAGACCTTCCTGATCAAGCATTTCCATAGATTTATTATTAACTTCTACCAGACCGTCAGTATAAAGAAAAACTCTATCACCTTTATATAAATCTACAGATATCTCATCAAAAAAATCATTCTCAAATAAAGCAATCGGTTTTCCTTTCGAAGGTATACTAAAAACTTTTTTTTCTTTTTCCCTGTAAATAATAGGTGGCTGATGCCCTCCCTTGCTGAAAGAAAATTTCACATTATCCGTACTGAAATCAAATACTCCGTAAAGAGCAGTAAGAAAATAAGAAAACATATTATTATATAAATGCCGGTTAAGTGCATGAATGTATTTTCCAGGATTGTATCCATATTTCGGTAAAAGGCTGTCAGATACAGCTTTCACCATAGATAAAAAAAGAGCTGCGGAAACTCCATGCCCTGACACATCTCCTAAATAAACAGCTGGTGTTCCATCAGCAAGATTATAAAACCAGAAGAAATCTCCGCCAATTGCATCAAGCGGAATATATCTGAATTCAACTTTTAATCTATCCCAATCCGGAGAACTGGAAGGTAGTATATCTTTAATAATCATTTGAGCATAATTCAGATCCTGCTGCATTGATTGATTTTTTATTCTTAATTTCTCTTCACTTATTTTAAGATTTTCTTCAATAATTTTTCTTTGAGTTATATCTTCTTTTACTGCAATAAAACTTGTTATTTCATTATTTTTATTTTTAATTGATGAGATAGATGCAAATTCCCAATACAATGATCCATCTTTTCTTTTATTATGAAATTCTCCTCTCCATTCCTTTCCGGATAATATTGTTTCCCATAGTTCTTTATAAAATTCAACTCCCTGAGTTCCAGATTTCAAAACAGATGGATTCTTCCCAACAGCCTCTTCAAAACTATAACCGGTTATTCTTGAGAATTTCGGATTTACATATTCAATATTTCCTGATGAATCCGTAATTACTACCGTAGCAGGGCTGTTCTCAATGGCGAGCAAGAGCTTGTTTATTTTCCCTTCATCTTTTTTCTTTTCAGTTACATCATTCAGCGAGCAGACTATGCTCACAATATTTCCATCATTAATAAGTGGATTAAAATTCAATTCAACAATTGCCTTAACTCCATTTTTCTTCATCATCTCAGCCTCGCTGAATGATGTGCTGGAAAAAACTTTTAATACATCCTCCGGACTTTTTCTAAATATATCTATTATATCACCGGATAAAATTTCACCTATACTTTTACCAATAACTTCAGATGATGAATAATCTGAAGTTAATAAAAAACTTTTATTTATCAATAATATAAAACCCAATGGATCAATCACAATAATCGGATTCGCATTATCCATTACACTCTGTAAAAAATCATATGATCTTTCAAGAACCTTAATCAGATTATCATTTGTCAATATTTCATCTTTATTTCCGGACTGATTTACCAAAAAAATATTTAGTTCATCTGACTCGGAAATTACTGAAGTCATAGAAACTTTTAGCATTTCCCCATTTTTCTTCTTAATTATAAAATATTCAGAAGAATCGGCTTTATTTAATTTATATAAATCATCAGTTTCAAATAATTCTGAAATTTTTCTATTAACTATCTCTTTAGTTGAATAACCGGTTAGCAGTTCAGCGGGGGAATTCATAAAAAGCATAATATTTTTTTTATTAAATATAAAAACAGGATCTTTAATACTGCTAAAAAATTTTTTTAATTCTATTATATTAAAAGAAAATTGTTTTTTATTATTATCCATAACAAGCAATAATAATTTTATTTATATTAAATATCAACAACAATTCTAAAGCCATAATATGGACTTCTTGCGGTAGGACATCTTCTGAATCTATATTCAGCGCATTTTTGATAAGGTTCGCTCAGCAGAGAACCGCCTCGAAGGACTTTATAAATTTTACCAAAATCCTTATTTACAATCTCAGGACTGTAAGAATCGAACCAATCGCTGGTCCATTCCCAGAGAATTCCTGCAGGACTAAATTCACTGACCGAAATTTTTGCCAGATAATTCATAAACTCAACAGAATCAGAAAAAATATTTTCATTTATTATATTTTTACCATCAATATTATTAAAAGAAAATGATTCAAACATACCTGATGCAGCCTCCCATTCTATCTCGGAAGGAAGCCTTGCTGATTTTGAAAATTTTTCTGAATGCCAAATGCAAAAAGCTGATGCATCATTCCAGCTGATCTGCAATACCGGAATTTCAGAAACAGATTTGTAAATTTCATCAGCTTTATCTGAAAATGGATTTTTAAAATTCACACCGGATTTCTTAACCCAGCCTTTATTCCACATCCAGCCCCATCCGTCTTTTTCAGCATCTGTAATATAATTTGTATCAATGATGAAATTATTGAATTCTTTATAAGAAATAAGTTTTTTAGAAATTGAAAAATTACTAATTTCGCAGGAATGCCTTGGCGAAGAATTTAATAAGAATTTTTTTTTGATATCAGAAAAAGACGCGTTAATTTGCGAAATATCGATACCAACCTCGACAGCAGATGATTGGATTGTGAAAAATTTTTTATCAGTCAATTGTATCAATAAGGCTGTAAAGATTTGTTCCGTCTTCCGGATATTCTGCAGTTAGGTATGTCAGTAAAAGCTGTACTTCCTTCTGCTGATAAACTGATAATAATTCGTTCCTGATTGAATTTGCAAGTGGAACTGCAAATTTCTTATCCTTACCCGGCAGTATAATTAATATCTTATGCCTGTCATACCTAACAGAAAAATCCCCATCCGCCAGCCTGCTTTTAATTATTTTTTCAAATGATTCAAAAAGTTTTTTCACTTCCTCAAAACCATAAAGATTAAAATATCTTTTATAATTTTTTATTGAAAACAATACAAGAGTCAGAGGTATTCCAAGGCTTCTTGCATTAATAATTTCATCATCTATTCTTTTATATAAAATTTCAATATTATCAATATATTTATTCTCTTTAAAATTTATATCCCGGATACTATTAATATACGGAAAAATATATTTCGAAATCCTCGTCAATCTTGCATCTATCTGATCTAAATTTGCACTTTGTCTTATTCTGAAAAGAGCAATAAAACCCCATGATTTTTTCGCGATAGAAAACGGATAGATTCTGAGATGAGACATTTTATTGATCTGACTTTCCGAAAACACATCTCTTGCAATCTCTGCTTTTTTAAAATCATTGATATCAACAACCTGTCCGAAACCAAAAATATAACGGGAAAACTTACTTGTAAGTTTTATATTAAAATCAAGTTCTTTCAATAATAAAAAGTCCTCATTCTCAACAATAACAGGTTTATAAGCTGATTCATTTTCAAACCTGTTGAATATTCCATAACTGTCAATTCCGAGACTTAAAAAATATTTTTTAATTTCAGATTGTATTTCTTCAATATTTGCAAAAGATAAAATTTTTTCCTGAAGAAGTTCAGCTTCAAGAATAATTTCCGTATTCTGTTTTAAATCTTCAATCTGCTTTATATACTTTTCATTAATTGATAAATTTTGTAAAACTCTTGCAGATAGATCAGCTATGGATTTTATAAAATCAAAATCTTCATCTTTGTAATCATCACCGGTTATTTTATTACCAAGAACAATTACGCCTAATGCATTATCATCTTTTATCATGGGCATAAGGATTCTCGCATCAATAGAAATATATTTTAAATATTCATCCTTGAAGTCATCCTTATTAAAATCTTCTATATCAGTAATACGGTTGTTGAATATTATTTTTTTTAAAACGCTGTCAGCTGATGTAAACTCAATGCCTCTTCTATCAATTTCAACTCCTCTTGATTCAGCTATCATCCATTTATTTCCAATCCCGGCTGGAAGCATTATTGAGGTGGATGAAACGCCGATTTGTCCCATAATTGAAAAAAGAATAACGTCAAAAAGATCTTCCCTTGTTTCTGCATTTATTATATCCTTTTCAATTTCATAAAGGACAATAATATCGCTGAATCTTGAATTGCTTATAGATGATTCGTCTGATGCATTAACGTCAAAAGATGTATTGTCTGTTTTATCTTTTAAAGTTTTTCTTTGAAATCCGGATTCGACTGAATTATTTTTTGAAATTACCGGTTCATCAGCTTCACCAAAAAACTCTGTTTCACGGGAAATATTATCTTTTTTAATTTCCGGATCAGCAACCTGCGCTTGTGCTTCCCTTGTTATTTTCTGACTATTTAATTTTTCAGATGGCATCACATTATCCGCTTCAGGCAAATCAAAAAGATCATCATCTGAAGAAATATCCCTTTCAATATTACTGCCTGATGTCAAATTTATATCTCCGATTTTTACTTCGTCTTCTTTTCTAACTGAAACTTTAATTGTTTCATCATCCTCAATTTCATCAACTATCTCAGTGTCAGCCGGACCCTTTATTCTGTCAATAAGAGTATCCTCGCCCTTATTATTGATATTTTGTTTATATTGCAGTGCTTTCTCTAAAAGTCCCATATCATATACCAAGATCATTTAATATTTTAACATAAAGATTAAAATATTCTGAATCAGCAAAATTTTTAACTGCATTTTCAGGTAACTTTTCAAACATCCCATCAAGATATTTCATCAATCTTACCAGATCATCCCTCTTATGCTCTGGTATTTCTTTTACAAATCTTCTCATATCGCTTTCATCTTCAAGAATAACAATACGATCAGTTATATCATAGATTTCCTCAACGACCTTCACTGAATCAGGTTTTGTTTCAACAAATATTTTTTTCAGATGGCTCTTTAACTGCTCAACATCCTCTTCATAAATTAACGCGAATTCGGATGAGATATCTGCTTCTATAGATAATTTTTCCTCAGGTAATAGGCTTGAAACATCAGATAAAAGATAAGTACATGTTTTATTTCTTCCAGCATTTTTATAATTTAATGCGCTTTGATTTTTTATTATGCTGAAAATTTCTTCTAAATTAATTCCCTTATAATCATTAGCATAAAGTGAATCACTTATATCATCAAGTTCATCATTTGTAAGTCCAAGCAGCTCCACTGCTGCAGTTATTTTTGTTTCACCGGATGTTCCATGATATTCATCGATCAGCCTGAGATATTTACTGAAATCTTCTTCAATTATTGCACTATGAATAAAGTCAAGATCATCATCTCTATATTTCAGTTCATCATCTTCAAAATCTATCAGCAAATCATCAAATACCGGCGCAATGCTGCTCGATGTATATGCTATATTTTCTTTGTCATCTTCTATGTCTGCTTCAATTAAAATTTTAGGGGTTACATCAAAAGTTTCAATAATTCTGGAAGTTATTTTTTCAAGTTCTTTTTCTTCGAAATTCAAAACTACAGAACGTTTTTCATTATCAACTGTTTCATCATCAATAAAATATGTTTTATCCGCAGTTGATTCAAGTGCGTATACCCATTCAGGCAGTTTCTCTTTTTCAAGTGATGGTTTAATCTGCAGATAGGAATCTGCAGCACCTATATCTGTCAGAATATCATCTGATGATATTGATATTGATTTTTCCAGATCAACATAATCTTTAGGTGTTTCAATGCTGCTTGTATTTTTTATTTCATATTCAATGGAACTTTTTTTATTAGCATCAATAACAAATAATTCCTGATTATCATTTAAAGTATCATCTTTAATTGACTTTTCAGGTTTATTTTTAATACTTTTTGAATCTTCATCTTTTTGTAAAATATTCTTACCATCAACAGATGAAACAATTTCCTTATTATTCGGAAGATCCTCTATATTATATTTTATATTTTCCTTTTTAGAATCTTTGTTTATTATTTCATCAGTAATTTTTACAGGCTTTTCTGAAATTTCATTTTTAATTGAAACAGAAGGATTTATAGTTTCAGATGTCACTGCAGAATTTACTTTAATATTTCCAAGTTCAGTATCCTGAATTGGACGATGTTTTACATCGTCATTGAGAGGAATTAAATCAAAATCTTCTAATCCTTCTATAAGATCATTTTCAGTAAGGAATAGAATATCTTCGTTAGCAATTGCTTCCGCTTCTTTTAAATCAATGTTGCCGATTTCATGAATATTAAAATTTTCCGGCAATTTACTCCTCGCGCTTCGGGATATTTTAAGTTTTACCTCATAATCATAACCCGTTGTACTTATAATAGGCTCTTCCGAATCAACAGTGGAGCCGGTGTCTTTAATATCCCCGGTCATGAAAATCTAACACCCTTATATACTTATTGATTTTTTCATCAAGAATAAAATTTTTCATTTAAACTTGTAATAAATAAAAAAACACCAGGCATAATAAAATCTTTTTCGCCTTATAATGATTTTCGGTATAAATCTTGATTAAATATCACTATTTATTTATATTTTTTTTACAATAAAACGATTAAAGAATATAAAAATTCAATCCTGAAAATAATTATTTATTATAATTTAATTTTTTGCCGGGAATGCTCATTGAAGTTAAAAACTTAATTTAATCTTTTTTTATATGTTTTATAACAAAGCTATAAAACATATAATATTTTAATATCCTAAAACAAAAAGGGACGCCATAATAGCGTCCCTTTTAAAATTATATCTATAAATTGTCTATTGCTTAAATGCAAGTTTTAATCGTGCTTTTAATTTTTTACCTTCAACATGTAAGCCAATTTTAGCACTTGAATCGCCATCAAGCAGTTCATCCATTTGTTTTTGAATAAGTTCTGCATTTAAATCTGATTTTTTAACAGCTGATTCTGCAAGAATAATCATTTTATTATCTTTTACTTCGACTATTCCGCCTTCAATTACCATAAATTCAGCTGAATCGCCATTTATCAGTTTTACTTCACCAATGCCTAATTCTGAAAACATCGGACAGTGATTAGTTAAAAATCCTCTTGCTCCGTCATGAGCTTCAAGCACTGCTAAATCTATCTCACCTTCATAAAACAATTTTTCAGGTGTTAAAATTGTGCATTTAATTTTTGACATGGTTACTTGCCTTCTTGAAGTTTCTTAGCTTTTTCTACAGCTTCCTCAATTGGACCTACCATATAAAATGCCTGCTCTGGAAGATCATCATAATCACCATTTATTAAACTTTTAAAACTTACTATTGTTTCAGATAGTTTAACATATTTTCCTGCAAAACCTGTAAACTGAGAAGCAACAAAGAATGGTTGAGATAAAAATCTTTCTATTTTTCTTGCTCTTTGAACAAGAAGTTTATCTTCTTCAGACAGCTCATCCATACCAAGAATCGCAATAATATCCTGAAGATCTTTATATCTTTGAAGAATTCTTTTTACTTCCATTGCTACAGTATAATGCTCTTCTCCTACAAGTTCCGGAGCAAGCAGCCTTGAAGATGATTCAAGAGGATCAACAGCAGGGTAAATTCCTTTTTCAGAAATTGACCTTGAAAGAACTGTGCTTGAATCAAGATGTATAAAAGCCGTAGCAGGAGCCGGGTCTGTAAGGTCATCCGCAGGAACATAAATAGCCTGAACAGATGTAATCGAGCCAAATTTTGTTGATGTGATTCTTTCCTGTAAAGCTCCCATCTCAGTAGCAAGTGTAGGCTGATAACCAACGGCAGATGGCATCCTTCCCAGTAAAGCTGATACTTCAGATCCAGCCTGAGAGAAACGGAAAATATTATCAATAAACAATAGTACGTCTTTACCTGACTGATCACGGAAATATTCGCACATTGTTAATGCTGTTAAAGCAACTCTTAGTCTTGCTCCTGGCGGCTCATTCATCTGTCCATAAACAAGACAGGTTTTATTTATAACTCCAGATTCCTGCATCTCAAGCCAGAGGTCATTTCCTTCCCTGGTTCTTTCACCAACTCCGGCAAATACAGAGAAACCTCCATGCTGCTGTGCAACGTTATTTATAAGTTCCATAATTACAACTGTCTTACCTACTCCAGCACCACCAAAAAGTCCTGTTTTACCGCCCTTAATAAACGGAGCAAGCAAATCGATTACCTTTATTCCTGTTTCAAAAATTTCAGATTTAGGCTGAAGTTTATCAAATGAAGGAGGTAATTGATGAATAGATCTTTTTTCCTTTGCTGCTACAGTTCCCTTGTTATCAATAGCCTCGCCAAGCAGATTAAAAATTCTACCAATCGTTTCTTCACCAACCGGTACTGATATAGGCGCTCCAGTATCTAATATCTGAAGTCCTCTTCTCACTCCATCAGTTGAAGAAAGAGCTACAGCACGGATTTTATTTCCGCCAAGATGCTGCTGCACTTCGCTAACAAGCCTAATTTTATTGCCCATAACCTCTGTTTCAAGGATTAAAGCATTATAGATATTCGGAAGTTTTCCTTCCGGGAATTCAGCATCTAGTGTTGATCCGATAACCTGAATTACTTTACCAAAATTCTGACTCATAATATACCCCTTTTAAATATTAATCAATCAAGCCCTGCGGCTCCACCTATAATTTCTGAAATTTCTTTCGTTATTCTCGCCTGTCTTGCCCTGTTATAAGATATTGTCAGCTCTCGAATCATGTCTGTTGAAGCATCACTTGCATTTTTCATTGCAACTCTACGTGCAAATTGTTCAGAAAATGCAGTTTGAAGAAAACAAGAAAGTATTCTTACTTTAATATACAATGGAATAATATATGAAAAAATCTTCCATGGATCCGGATCATATATATAAGAAGATGTTATACCTGTATTTCTTGGTGAATTCAAATTGTTTTTATCTATGTCTGAAGTAATTGGAAAAATTTTAATAATATCCGGTTTTTGATTAACTGATGAATTTACCTTGCTATACGAAATATAAACTTCATCAACCTCTGCTTCCAGAAACATAGATGTAAGTTCAACTCCCAAATCTGAAGCATCACTGAAAGTAAATTTTGCTTCCTTATTCATAGCTGATTTAAATATTTTTTCTTTAATAAAACTCAGATAACCGATTCCTTTTTTTCCAATTACATAAAGAAGAACTTCAACACCATCAGAATTCAATTTTTTCTTTAATGTTAAAGTTTGATTTATTATATTTGTATTAAAACTTCCGCATAATCCTCTATTGCCTGTAAATTGAAGAATTAATGCTCTTGAAGGTTTCTTTAATTCTTTGAAAAATGGATTCTGTTCAACGGAAGCACCTGAAGACAAAAGATTAGAAATTATTTCACCAATTTTATTATCATATGGCTTTGTCATTTCATATCGATCCTGGGCCTTCTTCATCTTGGCCGTTGAAACCATTTCCATGGTTTTAGTTATCTTCTTTGTATTCGATATAGCCTGGATTCTGTTTCTAATATCCCTTTGAGTTGCCACAACCAGCTCCCTGAATAAAATTAAGTATCAGCATAATAATTTATTTATTATGCTAAGTATTCAATAACGTAAGCAGAAATCACTTCTTTTAGTTTATCTTCGCTTTTTAGTACACCTGTATCAGATATTTCTTTGAGAATATCACTATGCTTGTCTTTTATAAGTTTTACCAATTTTTCCTCAAAATCTTTTACTTTTGGAACAGGAATAGTATCAAGAAATCCCTGTGTACCGGCAAAAATAACAGCAACCTGCTCTTCAATAGGCTTAGGCACAACCTGAACCTGTTTAAGAATTTCAACAAGCCTTTTACCGCGATCCAGCTGTTTTTGTGTTATAGGATCAAGCTCTGTTCCCATTTGAGCAAAAGCCTCAAGAGATCTGAACTGAGCAAGATCAAGTTTTAGAGAACCGGCATACTTTTTCATTGCTTTAATTTGAGCGTTTCCACCAACCCTTGATACAGAGATACCAACGTCAACTGCAGGACGAATACCTGAAGCAAAAAGGTTAGGCTGAAGATATATCTGCCCGTCTGTAATGGAAATAACGTTTGTTGGAATATATGCAGAAACCTCACCCTCCTGCGTTTCAATTACAGGAAGAGCTGTCATACTGCCTCCGCCAAGATCATCTGAAAGCTTAGCTGCTCTTTCGAGTAGTCTTGAGTGACAGTAAAAAATATCACCTGGATATGCTTCTCGTCCTGGAGGTCTTCTAAGTAAAAGTGACATTTCTCTGTAAGCATTTGCCTGTTTTGAAAGGTCATCATATACGCATAATGTATGTCCTTTTTTCTCATACATAAAATATTCAGCCATTGCTGCCCCTGCATAAGGAGCTATATACTGTAGCGGTGCAGGATCAGATGCAGTTGCATTAACAACTATGGTATATTCCATAGCTCCATGCTCTGTAAGCAATTGAACAAGTCCGGCTATAGTTGAAGCCTTTTGTCCGATGGCAACATAAACGCAGATTACTCCTTTACCCTTCTGATTGATAATTGTATCAATTGCAATTGCTGTTTTCCCTGTTTTTCTATCACCGATAATAAGCTCTCTCTGGCCTCTTCCTATTGGAATCATCGCATCAATAGCTTTTATACCTGTTTGCAGAGGTTCTTTTACCGGCTGTCTTGAAGCAATGCCTGGCGCAAGAAATTCTACAGGTCTTAGCTTATCAGTTACGATAGGTCCTTTATTATCAATTGGAATACCAAGCGGATTCACGACTCTTCCGAGTAATGCTTCTCCAGCAGGAACCGCAAGAACCTTGTTAAGTCTTTTAACCGGTTGACCTTCTTTGATTTTTAAATAATCCCCGAGAATAGCAGCACCAATTGAATCCTGCTCAAGATTTAGAACCATTCCAAGAATGCCGTTTTCAAACTCAAGCATTTCTCCTGACATAGCGTTGGAAAGGCCATAAACTCTTGCTATACCGTCTCCAACCTGAAGTACCGATCCGACTTCACTCACATCAAGATCGGATTTATAACCCTCAATCTCTTTCTTTATTATTGATTTTATTTCTTCTGTTTTAATCTTCATAAGCCATATCACTCCTGACCTTACTGTTTAAAAGACTGGTTCTTATCTTTTTAATTTCTTTACTGATTGAACCATCTATAACTATATCACCTATATTTATTATAATGCCGCCTATAATGCTTTCATCTATTTTTTCTTTAATAATTATTTCTTTTTTATATATGCTGTTTAATTGAGCAGCAATAGAATTAACTGTAGCATTATCAAGTTTTTCGTTTGATGTGATAGTAACCCTTGCTCTGTTATTCATTTCATCAAGAAGAGAAATAAAAGAATTAATAACATCGATTAAAACAGATTGTCTATCATTTTCGATCATCACGCATAAAAGGTTAATTGTGTATTCAGAAAAATTACCTGAAAAACATTTTTTAATAATTCCTTTTTTTGATTCCTTTGAAAATTGAGGAGAATAAAGATATTTTTTAAGATCTGCATCATCTTCGATTACAGACGAAAGTGATTTAATTTCATCTTCCAGATCGTTTAAAATCTTCTTCTCTCGGCCAATTTCAACAAGAGATGAAGCGTATACAAATGCTATATCATTTACTGACACAGTATTTAACCCTTAAATTTATTTTTCAACTGGCTTATCAACTTTATTCATTTTAAATACTTTTATGTGAATAAAGATAATAAAGCCTTATTTACAAAAAGGACAGCTCAATACTACTGAACTGTCCTCATTTTATCCAGTGTCTCTTTTACGATAGACTTCTGATCATCCGCATTGATATTCTTTTTAAGAATTTTGGAAGCAATTTCAGTTGAAAGCAAAACAACTTCTGACTTGATATCCGCTAAAGCATTTTCTTTAGCAAGACTAATCTCATTCTTGGCCCTATCTGCTATCGCCTTTGATTCTATAGAAGCTTTATCAATAATCTCATTTTTCACTTTTTCAGCTTCAATTCTTGATAAAGAAATTATTTTTGCAGATTCATCCTTTGCATTTGCCATCATTTCTTTATACTGAGCAAGCATCTTTTCTGATTCAAGTCTTGATTTTTCAGCATTTTCAATATCAGTTCTAATCTTCTCAGCTCTTGAATCGAGTGCGCCAATAATAGGGATCCATGCAGTCTTCCATAATATCAGCACCAGTATAGAAAATGTAATTAAAGTCCATATAAGCAGACCCGGATCAACCTTTAATAAGCCTTCTGTTAGAGCTTGCATGATTTTATTCCTGTTTTATAAATTATATGACACAATAACTTTTACTACAATATTACTTATGTTCTGCTGCAGCAGCTGGAGCAGCTTTTGTATCAACACCAACTGGAGGTGCTGAAGGCTTCATTGTTGAAAGCATAAATGTTATTACAAGAGCAAAGAATGTCATACCTTCAATAAGAGCAGCAGCAATAATCATCGTTGTTCTTAACTCGCCAGACATTTCAGGCTGTCTTGCCATACTTTCAATTGCGCTTGAAGCAAGCATTCCAATACCAACAGCAGCTCCTATGATACATAAACCAGCTCCAACGCCTGCACCTAAATACGCTAATCCTAAATATTCCATCTAATTCCTCCTAAATTTTACTTTTTTTCTTTAAATTTATTTCACTTGAATCATATTTTACAATTCAAGATTAATGAGCATGCATTGATGAACTAATAAATATCGCCGATAGAGTTGTAAAAATGTATGCCTGGATCAGTACAACAAGCAATTCCAGTGCATATATCATTAGAGCTCCCATTACTCCACCTATAGCAACAAAATAATTCTGAAACATTATTGAAAGATATAAAAATATTATTATAACTATATGACCTGCGAGCATATTTGCAAAAAGTCGAATTGTCAATGAAAATGGCTTTATTAAAAGACCGACAAGCTCTATAAGCCAAAGCAAAGGAAATATTGCTTTTGGCACACCGCCAGGAACAATACCTGTAATTATAAATAAAGGCCCCTGTTTAATAAAGCCTACGCCTACTATACCAAGTAGTGTGAATACTGCAAGAGCTGCTGTAACAGCAAGATTTCCAGTTGCAGTAGAAAAACCAGGCAGCAATCCAAGCACGTTACAAAACAATAAAAAGAAAAACAAAGTTGCAAAATATGGCAAAGCAATTTTTATATATTTATGATCAAAAAAAGGAGCTACTATATCATCATGAATAACTCCGATTAAAACTTCCCAAAGATTAACCCATCTTGACGTCGATCCAAGTTGAGCTTTTTTAATCTGCTGCCCAAGCGTAATAAATATTACCACCATTAGAGACAAGGCAAGCCACATCATTAAAACCCATCTGGTTATCTTCATATCAATAATTCCAAAAAACTTATTTTTTAAATAAGTATTATTAACATAAGAAATTGAATTATTGATTGTCTTAACCGAGGATACTATAATATTATCTTGGTTTGTAATAGAAATATTTTCAATAGGATGGTCAGTGAGGTGACTAACAACAATTTCATACACACTTGTATAATGATGTCCGGAAGGAACAAGCATAAACGCAATGAAAAATACGTATAAAATAATTACAACTGGCAGAATCACCTTTTTCACTAAAAACACTCCTTAAAGCAGATCACTATAACCATTTATCAGGTTGTTTTTTCTCAGAATTAGCTTTTTCCATTTTACTGACTCTTGAAAGTTCGCTAAGTAAATTATAAAATCCAGCAATAAAACCTACTACTGCGCCAATAATTGTATAAACGGGAGTTTTTAAAAAATATTCATCTAACTTATATCCAGCATATACAAAAATAAAAATTGTTATTCCTAGTTGAAATCCAGCTGCTACATTAAATATTACAGCTTTTGTTGTATTTTTTTTAGTCAAATTGATCTTATTTGTTTATTATTTATCAAATCAATAAAAACATTTGATATTTTTGTCAACAAAATAAGATAAAAAATATAAAAAAATATAAAAAAAATTATATTTTATTATAAATCATTTAATGCAAAAAAAAAATATTTATTTTTAGACTTTTTAGTTAATATTTTGTTTTTATTATTATACATATAATATTATTGTACAATATTACATAAATAAAATCAAAGATTTATTAAATAATCCGCTTTAAAAACCTTATTTTATTAAAAAACCCATTTTTATATAAAAAAAGAAATCGGGTTTATGTCGATAATTTTAATAGATGCTTATATTAATTATATATAACGCCAGATCAAAAAATTGGAAGGCATTATGAGAATATCTGTAAAACTTATCGAACATGATAATGAAATTATCGCCAACTGCCCGGAACTGGATATTAATTGTTACGGTTCTGATAAAATTGAAGCAATCAGACGGATTAAAACTGTTATAAATTTTTATATCGATTCAGCAAAAGAACTCGGACTTGATGTTGAGAATCTGAAAGAGATACACATTGACGGAGAAAAAAACGAAGAGCTTAATCTGCAAAGCGCAAATCCGCTGACTGAAACAATTAATTAAGTTACATATTCAGGAGTCACTCGATAGTAAATGTAACTCCTGAATTATTTAACATACCGGTAATAATACTTTTATTAAAACTAATCCTTATTTTCCTTCAAGCTTTGATTCATTTAAAGTGAATTTATATTTTTTTATAATATCCCCTTCCCAGATTCGTCTTTTTTCTGATCGTTTCCTGTTTAGCAATGACGATTCTATTCTATCTTTAACTGTCTCGAATGGAACAGTTTTTTTAATATCAACACCATTTATTTTTTCTAAAGTTGTAAATGCAGTTTCTCTGTTTTTTTCATATTCCTTTTTAATATCATCCGCATTGATAGAAATATCCCCCATAATTATTTCATTTTTATATCCGCCGATAATTGTATAGTTTTTAAAAAAATCCCATTCAGAGGAATATTTTGGATCTTTATCTACTCCCTTTGCAATAGCTTCCTTCTGAAGCACTTCCTCACGGAATAGTTTTCCTGCAATGTCTTTCCTTATTTTATCATCAAGCTTAATAGATTGAAGAGCTCTCTCACCTCTTTTTTTGAATATTAGATTAAATAATTTTTCAAGATCTTTCTTTTTAAATACAATATTCTGAACTGTATATAAAACTGCTTCCTGATCCTGGGAATTTATTGCGTTTTCATAATAATTTACGCCTGATTCTTTCATTAGACTCTCCTCATAATTTTTTCCAAGAGTCATCTGAAGCCTGTTTTTTATTGAATTCCTCTGATTTTCATCTTTTATAATATCGCTAATATTTTTTTCAGTAAGATCGCGTTTATCTTCACATTTTATTATGTAGATGGAATTATCAGCTTTAACAGGAGATTTTGTATACTCACCTTTTTTTAAAGCAGCTGCAGCATTCCAGAAATCAGGGCTTCTCATTTCTTTTGTTATATATCCGGTATCACCGCCATTTTTTTTAGATGGATCATCTGAATATAACTTGACCATATCCTCGAATGACTTGCCTGAATTAAGTTCTGCTACAATTTTACCTGCAGTTTCCTTTTTTGAAATAAATTCTTTTTCAAGCTCCGGTTCAGTTAACATTACTCTGTTATTTTTTTCAATTTTATAATTTTTCACAATTAGCTTTATCAGCTTTAATTTTAAAGCCTCTTCTTTAAACTGCATTTTTTCTTTTATTTGTTTTCTATAGAAATTTGCAGTGAAATTTCTTTTAGCAAGAATTAATATTTCTTCTGTTTCCGGATTTTTATCATAGCCTGCATTCTTAGCTTCAATATAAGTTATGCGGTCCATACCCATCTGCTTTAAACGGTTTTTCTGCTGGTTTTTATCTTTCAAAACAGATTCTTTTGAAAACTGCATTAAATCAAGCCAATCATGAAATTCGCCTCTTGTTATAAATCCGCCTTCGTATGCAGCAAGCTTATCTCCAGACATTTTGCATGATAATACCAGAGGCATCAGCAGAATAATAAAAAATATTTTCTTCATTGAATTAATCATAATAAATCTTCCTTTTTTTTTATAAATTAATATATATATTAATACTAATAAGTTGCTAAATTTTAAAAAATTACCACTGTGATCTGATGCCGATTTGAAGATTTATATCTTTTAAATTCAACAAATTCACCATTGTTTCGAATGAAATTTGCAGAACATATAAATTTATGTCAAGCCCAAGAATGTATAGAGGCATTATAATTGACGGAGCGTATCCGGTTACCGAGGTGGCAGATATAGTACCTATAGGATGAGGTCCTCCATAACCTGCAGTAGATGTATCAACATTTCCATTTGCTGTTAAATTAAGATCAAAAGATCCAATATGAACAGCAAGTCCAAATCCCGTATATATGCTGAAAATCCAAAAAAAGTCAAAATAAAATATTGCCTGTACACTCGGGGATATCAACCACCAACTTAGATTCATTTGGTATTGAGGATCAATTGATATATCAACTATAAAAGGAGCCACGGGGATTGTGATATTTGAAAGTGAAAATGGATAGACTCCCTGTAGTCCCAAAATTCCATAAATTGCATCTACACCTGCAGTAAGCGTTATTCCGCCAAATTCAAATAGTCCTGGAAATATTGGAATATTTTTAACTGGCGTGTATCTGAATTTTGCTCCAGCTGAATATAAGTTTATTTTTGTTAGAGTTGCCATCGGAGCAAAATCAATTGGAGGCTTATAAATAGCATCATTATAAATCATTACCTTTGCCATTAAATCAATACTACCTCCAAGACTGAATCCAAAAAAAATTACCGGATTAACTCCAATTCCCGGTAGAACATATTGCGACTTTGTTACAGCAGGATCAAAATAATATGTATTTGTTAATCCTGCATTTACTGATAATCCAACAAAAAATTTTTTTATATGTGATGTACCCATTGGATATCCAGAGATATTTCCAAGCGAATATGCATTTGACATTGCAGGCCCCAGACTGTCTGATACTGATTGAATATATGCAGCAATAGGATCTGTAACTGAAGGCGGCAATAATAATGGATTGCTTGGTGTAATAGTTGTGATTGCCTCAAGTCTTTGAGTAACCAGTAAAGACGCAACTGCTGATATTAATATTATTTTTTTCATTTTATATTAATTAATATATAACTAACAAAATCTTTTCCATTTTATTTATAAAAATAATGGATTCCATCCTTCGCGATGACAACATAAAGATAAAAATATTTCATTTAAATTACACCAATTCATTTAATTATAATGCTATTATCAACTTAAGTCAAATCAATATCTATTATAAAATTTATATAGATATTTCAATCTGGGCGTATGCTGAATGGTTATGAATTGATTCAAAATTCTCAGATTCTACTGAAAACCACAAAATACCGCTTAACTTCATTAATTTTATTGACGCATTCCTGACAATATCTTCAACAAATACCGGATTTTCATAAGATTTTTCTGTGATAAATTTTTCGTCTTCTCTTTTTAAAATAGAATAGATGCCGCAGCTTGCTGAATTTTCAGCAATATCAATAACATCCTCAATCCAGATTTTTTCCTTAGCTTTGATTTTAAGTGACAGATACGATCTCTGGTTATGGGCGCCGAAATCGCTAATTTCTTTAGAACAGGGGCAAACAGACAATACAGGAACCCTGACTTCAAGCGTATAAAAATCTTCACTCGAATTTCCTGTAAGCCTGCAAATATAGTCCATCTTTCCTTCAACACCGGAAACAGGTGCTTTTTTTGTAATAAAAAATGGAAATTCAATTTCAAAATGAGCTGTTTCAGCATTCAGAGCTGATTTCATTTCATTTAATATTTCTCTAATTTTAAAAGTGCTAATGCCGTGTCTGTATCTGTTTAGAATTTCAATAAATCTGCTCATGTGTGTACCGCGAAACTCTTTCGGCAGATCAACATACATATTTACCCGCGCAACTGTATGCTGCTCACCCTCGGCCCTGTCTAAAACAACAACAGGATATGTTATATCCTTAACGCCAACCTTGTTTATTGGAATATTTCTATTATCCGGCTCGGATTGAAGGTCTCTCAAACTTTCTTTTTCCATATATTTCCTCATGAGGTAAGAATAATAGGGCCTATATCAGTAATTGCCACTGTATGTTCAAACTGAGCTGAAAGCTTCCCATCTGAAGTAACTGCAGTCCATCCGTCAGACAAAGTTAACACTTCATATGTACCTTCATTTATCATTGGCTCAATAGCAAGAACCATTCCTGCAACAAGCCTAATCCCGGTTCCCTTTGTGCCATAATGAGGAATTGACGGAGATTCGTGAAGTGAAAAACCTGTTCCATGGCCGGTAAAATCCCTAACTACACTGTATCCTTTTTTTTCTGCGCAATCCTGAATCACACTTCCAATGTCTCCTGTTCTTGATCCTGGCATCATCTGCTTTATAGCTTCGTTTAAACATTCTACTGCTGTTTTTATAAGTTTAAAAGCAGCTTCTGAAATCTCACCCACTGGAAATGTTTTACAGGAATCTGCGAAATATCCGTTTAAAACAACTCCTGTATCGACTTTAACTATATCCCCGTTTTTAATTATCTTTTTTTTCGAAGGTACCCCATGAACCACTTCATTATTAATTGAAATGCATGTTGCATGATTATATCCTTTTACAGTTTTAAATGCTGAACGGGCTTTATTCTTATGTATAAAGCTTTCAACAAATCTGTCAAGTTCATCAGTTGTCATTCCTGAAAAAGAAAAGCCGGAGAGGATTTTGAATATATCTGATATTATCCTTCCGGCGTCTTGAATTTTTTTTATGTCTTCACCGCTTTTCAGCCTGGTGGCGCTTCTTTCCATATATTAATTATCGATAAAATCATGCTTCAGCTGCCATTTTTTCTTCAATTTCAACAGCTTTTTTTTCCTGAACCGTTTTTTCCGCTGTTTTTACAGTTTGTTTTTCTGCAGTTTTAGGTAATTCCTCCAGCTTAATAATTCCGGAAGCAATTTTAACTTTCTGCTCAATTTCAAGCGTCATTTTTTTATTTTCAATAAGATACTTTCTTGCATTTTCACGCCCCTGGCCGATTCTTTCTTCATTATAAGAATACCAGGTTCCTGATTTTTTTATTATTTCATAAGTTACACCCATATCGAGAATTCCGCCTTCACGGGAAATTCCTTCATTGAACATAATATCGAATTCAGCCTGTTTGAATGGCGGCGCAACTTTATTTTTAACGACTTTTACTCTTACTTTATTTCCTATTGCCTCATCGCCGGATTTAAGTGTTTCTATTTTTCTGATATCAAGCCGGACAGATGAATAGAATTTCAGTGCATTCCCGCCTGTAGTTGTTTCAGGAGATCCGAACATAACGCCTATTTTCATTCTTATCTGGTTGATAAAAATAACGCAGGTCTTTGATTTTGAAATTACTCCTGTAAGCTTCCTCAAGGCCTGACTCATCAGTCTTGCCTGAAGTCCCATGTGGGAATCCCCCATATCGCCGTCTATTTCAGCTTTTGGTACAAGCGCAGCAACTGAATCTATTACTATGACATCAACTGCTCCTGATCGGACAAGGGCTTCCGTAATTTCAAGAGCTTCCTCACCTGTATCCGGCTGAGATACTAAAAGTTCCTTTGAATCAACACCGAGTTTCGATGCATATATCGGATCAAGTGCGTGCTCTGCGTCAATAAAAGCAGCAACACCGCCAAGTTTCTGTGCAGCTGCAACTATATGAAGCGTCAGGGTTGTTTTTCCGGATGATTCAGGTCCGTATATTTCTATAACTCTTCCTCTTGGAACTCCGCCAACTCCAAGTGCAATATCAAGCTCCAGTGAACCTGTTGATATTACAGGAATTACTGCTTTTGCAGATTCATCGCCAAGTTTCATAATGGAACCTTTGCCGTATTGCTTTTCAATCTGGCCTATTGCTGCTTCAAGAGCCTGGTTCTTCTGCTGCTGTTCTTTATCTGTCATATGATTCTCCTCTTAAAATTATTTTCAAAAATTTATCAGTTAATATTTCTCTAATATATCTGCTCTATTGAATGATTAAAAAGCAGTTCAGAGAATGTTCCTGTAAATATATATACTATTAAATATTGATATTTATAAAAAATTTTTATAATTTTTAATATGTCACATATATTTATCAGAAGAATTTATATCAAGAAAAATGTCAAGAAATATTTACTAATATTTTGTATAGCACTCTTTAGTTAAGTTATCGGAAGGCGTAAGATTTTATTTAGTAAATTTTATTTTAATAAAAAAAGAGCAGAATATTTTAGTGAAAATGGCAGGTTTATCGAAAATATCTGCATTGGCTTTGCAATAATCAGTAATTCTAAAAATATACATTAAATGTTTGTTGACATCTTTTTTTTTAATATGTTAATATAATTTATAAAAAGATCTCTAAAATTATTTCCGGAGAGAAAAGATTGTTTTTAAATATTGTTATTATAACATTGATTTTATCAGTTTCAATACACGGAGCCTCAATAGTATTTTATTTCTTAAACAGGAAAAATATAACTTTTCTTATTTTTATAGGAACATTCATCACAAATCTTATTTCATTTGGACTTCTTTTTTATTACTTTTATAAAAATCCTGTAAATTTAAAAGAAATTAATTTTATATTCTATGCCTTCTTACTATCGGGATTTACGTCTATCCTTCTGTTATCTATTAAAATCAACATCGCAAGAAAAATTATCAAGCGAAGAAAAGATAAAAATATGTACCATTTAAATTATTTCGGCAAGAGAGTCTATCATGGTGAAATAATTTTAAAAAAAGAATTAACAATATTTATTGGCAGCATACCTTTTTTCCTGTTAACAGCTGCTTTTTTTGTAGCAGTAATTATTAATCTGATAAGATTTGGATCCTTTTACAATAAAGTATGGGAAAATGTTTTTATCAACCTGTTCAGCATTTTCAAAATATCAAATAATACTTTAGTTTTATTAAAAAGTAGTGGAAATTTTTTCATATAATTTTAGTTTTCAGTTTCAATAAAAAAATTGTAAATTTTAAGAACATAAAGATTGATTAAAAAACTTTGCTATTGGTTTTTTTGGAGGAAATATGATTTTAATCACAGGTTGCGACAGTCCGGAAGGACATGCACTTATCAAAGAGCTTTTATCAAAAAATTATAAATTAAAATGCCACGATATTTATCATCCCAAAGACTTACCGGCAGGATGTGAAGTTATTTCAGGTATGCTTGACAATCAGCGTGAAATTGATAACGCTTTGAGCGGAGTGGATACAATCGTTCATTTTCTTGAAATTACTGAATCCGACAGACGCGGACGCAAATTCATGAAACAAATTAACGTCAATCTGCCTAAAAAACTTCTAACAGCAGCTGCTGCATCCGGAGTTTCACACGCTATAATAAAATCGTCATGGCAGGTTTATGGCCAGACTGAAAAAGGGTCAGTAAATGAAAATAGTCCATTGTCACCCCGCTCTCCACTCGGGAAAGATATGAAGAGCCTTGAACTTTTATGTGCTTCACCAAAACTTTCACCAATGAAAACAACAATACTGAGACCAGCACTTACAGTGGGGCCTGAAACTGACAACCCTGCGATATTACTGATTTTATTTCTCGCTCTTGCTCAGGAAAATGAAAGCCGAATCAATTTGATTGAAGGTGGTAAAAATATATTTGAACTTCTTGCATACAGCGATCTTGCTAAAGCTGTTTCCTCTGCAATTGAAAAAAAATCTGAAGGAATATTCAATATAAGCGGCGGCGGATCTTCAACAACATCAGATTTGATGGATGTATTTAAAAAAATAGATTCAGAAATCCAATTGCATGATTTTTCATATATGAAAGCAAAATTTTTATCTTTTTTCCTCGGTCTTATAAGATCTCATCATCTTACTGGTGATCATTTTGACATGCTTTCAAAAAATTTAGTTCTTGATACTACATCTGCGAAAAAAAATCTCCATTGGAGTCCGCAATTTGATTCAAAATCAGCATTAAACGAAACAATCAAATGGTATAGAGCAAATAAGATGAAGTCTAAGATTTAGGATTAAATCTGCTGGAAGTGAAATACAACATTTTTTTCAAAGATTCTATAATTTTTAATAAAAGTATAAGAATAAGTTCTCCGGGATTTGCTTTTCTCAAAGAACCTCCGCGTTGAAGTTTTGCCATTTTCATCTGCTCGAATGTCAGTTTCTTTTTTTGTTCAGTCATTTTTTTCATCATTTCAACTGCTTCTTTTCCAGCCATTTTCATCAATTTGGGATCTTCCATTAATTCAGGAATCTCAGTTATAACTGAAAAAACTTCATGATCTTCAAGAAGCAATGATTTCATTTTGTAAAGACGATCAAGAAATCCTTTCAGATTTGCATTATTCTCATTTGATGATTCCATAAGCATTGAAACGTACTGAGATAAAAAATAAACTTTTTTATATAGATATACCTTGTCGTCCTGGTCCAAGCTTACTTTTATGCTTTCATCTAATTCGTTTATTGCCCGTAAAATTCCAGCTTCCTGTTCCGGTGTAAGACAATAAAGCAATTTTGGATCAAGGTCTTTAATATCAAAATATCTGAATGAAACCTCATTTAAATCACGTTCAAGTTTTGATTGAAATTTCTGGATAACTCTTCTAAGCATAGCCTCTTTTGGCGATACTGTTTCTTTTTGAGATCCGCCAATTCCCTGTTCATTCTTTTTTCTTCCTGAATCCTTAACCTTATCCATTTCGGAATAAAGTGAGTCTATATTGATATTATCCTGTTTAAGCATTTCTACCATTACGGATAAATCCGGATCTGTCTTGTCATCACCTATCTTGAGAGTATTAAGCTTAATAGAACCAAGTTTAGATTTTAATATATTTTTATCGATAGAAGACAATCCGTCTGTAACTATCAGAATTTCAGAATGCATCATGTCGCTGTCATACTCAATATCATCAACAGCCTGCATTACCGCCATTTGAATGTTAGTTCTGCTTCCTCCGGTTTGAGTCAGCAGTATTTCACGAATAATTGCAGGGAAATCATTTCTATCAGTAATTCTAAAAAGAGGTCCGGTTTTGGAATCAAATGAACGGTAATATAGACGGGCACCTGAACCGAGTTTTCTGCGAAGAAGTTCTGTTACAATGCATTTGGCATAGAAAAAACGCATTTTTT
This sequence comes from uncultured Leptospirales bacterium, assembly GCA_964529415.1. Lineage (GTDB taxonomy): Bacteria > Spirochaetota > UBA4802 > UBA4802 > UBA5550 > CAYMPH01. Next base: position 166,625 of record CAZGWD010000010.1, read on the forward strand.
TATCCATGGATTTAGACCGGTCAAGCAGCAGATAAAATTTCTGTTCAAATTTGTTTGAATCGCTTTCACCTGTTAGAGTTGTATTTATATAACGGAAATCATCATCGGATGTTTCAAAATATCGCTGCACCATTAATGTTTTTGTGAAAAGTTTTACATCAAAAATATCATCATCGCTTGCAAGTTCACGAGGGAGGGCTTTTTTTAAATCAAAAATATTCCTGTAATGATCGAGCTCCATCTTGTCTCCAAGAGGAGCGCTTCTGTCGATACGGTTTAAAATAATTTCTTCATCAACATCCTTCTCTTTACTCTCATCACATATATTAGCAATAAATTTATTTATTTCTTCACCTGATTCGTTTGTTTCTATAATCCGGGCTATGTCGAATAATAACATAAATTTTTGAGGAATGACAGAACTGCTGTAACCGAAAAAACCGAGAGACTCCCAGTATGCAAGGAAATCATCTGAAATAGAAGAGCTGCTCCTGCTGGTTTTCATACTAAATCATGATATTCAATTAATATTCCAATTTTTAATTCATGTACTTCTTCAACAGAAGGGTTAAGTTCAGAAACGCTCTGCTTAAGCCCCTGTATTGTAATTTTTTCAGACTCATCTTTATTTCGTCCGGGAAAAATTTTCATTAATAAATTAAAGATAGAAGCAAGAGGCCCGCTTCCTGATAAAATGCTGTCTTTTCTTTCAGGATTCCATTTCAGATCATGTAATAGTCTTTTAACTTCAAGCAGAAAACGGATCTGATCAATTGCGCCTGTGGCTGTAAAATGAGTCATGGTTTTCTGATAAACATCGAGATAAATTTCCATTTCAGATTTATCAACGGTTTTAATAACAACATGGCTATTTAAAGTACAGAGTCCGAGATAAAGATCTTTCAGGTCATCCATATTTACTTCTTTTCTGCCATTAAAAAGAGCAGACGCTCTTAGAAAATCACTTAGCTTTGCCTGCTTGCGCGGACTTACGAAAAACTTATTGTCTGAAAGCCTCATATCGCTTGTGAATTTATTTACAATTACATTTTTCATAAAATAAATAAAATCAGGGATTTCTATTTTATATTCTTTATTTTTATTGGTTACTATATTATGCAAATCTATCAGACGATCAAATGGTATTCTCCTTTCAGGTTCACTAATTTTACCTTTAAGCCCTTCATAAGATTTATCAATTTTCAGCTGGGAGTAAGTGTTGCTCATTTCTGGTATAATCGATTTATAGGTAAATCGGTCCAGTATAGCTTCAGTTACCTCGTTTGCCCTCATATAATTAGCAGTAGCAATTGCAGTATGAACTGAAGTATCAATCTGTTCAGATCCATTAATAAATTTTCTTTCATTCAGAACTGAAAGAAGCGAACGAAGAACTACATCGCTCGCATCAAAGAATTCATCAAGGAAGATAAAATTAGCTTCAATAACCGATCCCTTAATATTATGCTTGATGCGCCCTTTCCGGAATTCATCCATATTATACGGACCGAAATAATTATCTGGTGTTTGATCCTTGCTTGCCTGTGAAGAAAAAAAACGGGCTGAATCGAAAATACTGAAAATTGCATTTGCCAGATACGATTTCGCCATACCGGTTCTTGAGAGTATAAGCAAATGTTCACCGGTAAGCAGAGCAAATATCGCCTGAAGAATAATGTCATTTCTGCCAATAATATATGAGTTAATATGATCAATATGTTTTTTTAAAGAAGCAATAATCAGTTCCGGCCTTGACTCGGATTGCAGAATTTCATGTATTTTTTCTTTATATATTGATTCTTTATATACCGGTTCTTCATGTATATCCGGTATTACCGGTATAACTTTTTCAGAATGAGCTAATTTTGAACTTGGCACAAAATGTGTTTTATCAGCTTTTTCAATTATAGATTCACTTGTCAGCATCCCGACAGTATCACCTGCAGCCGACGAATCTTTTATTCCATCAATCATAGCCTGGATAGGCTTTTCATTGGCAATAATGAAAAAACCGTCTGCAGTAAAAAGATCTCTTACAACAAGAGGGATTCTAAACATATTATATATCCTTAATCTGCCAGCATAGGGATTACCACTCGCATGGTTGTACCTTCGCCAAGAGTGCTTTTTATTCCAAGTGTCCCGTGTAAATCATCAAGAATAAAGCAGACAATCATCAGTCCCAGTCCGGTAGCATTCTCACCCTTGGTTGAATAAAATGGTTTAAATATTTTTTTAATATTATCTTCAGGTATGCCGAAACCGGTATCCTGCACTTCAACAACTACAAAGTTTAAATCGTTATTCTTCAAAGTTTTAACAATTAATTTTAAAAATCCGCCATTCGGCATAGCATCCCGCGCATTGAGTATAAGCTGCTTGAAAATATTATGCAGCTGCAAAGTGGTAGCAAGTATCTGGGGTCTTACATCGGGAAAATGAGTCTCAAGCTTAATATTAAATTGAGAAAGACTTTCAAAAATAAGCTGAAATTTTGGATGTTCAAAAATAGAGATCAGATCACGCGGCATCTTTTCACTTTCATCAGCGATTGAAAGACTTATTAAATCATCTGAAATCAATTTCAATCTTTCTGCATTTTCTTTCAATTCAGTTATATAATCTATTGCAGGGCTATTTTCTGGAAGATTGTTTGAAACAAAACTCAAGTCCATTAAAATTCTATTTACATTATTACGGATATCAGTTGCAATTTCAGATGAAAAAACACCTAAAATTGCATTTCTTTGGACCTTGATTACTTTATCTGCAATAATAAATTCAGCGGTATTGTCCTCAACCATTGCAACTACTTTCTCAACAGCGCCGGCTTTGTTCAATACAGGCATCATGCTCATTGTAATAACAAGCTCTCTATCCCTTGAAATCGGAATATAACTTACATTTGATCTCTGTATTGGTTTTTTCTTTCTGATACATTCCTCAAAAAGATCAGCCAGACCGCTCTTTTGAAAACCTTCATAATTAAGAAGATTTACTCCGATTCTTGACTGATTCCCGTGTCCCATTATTTCTTTCAGTTTTGGATTTTCACTTAATTGAATACCCGAAGTATCTATCATGAAAATTCCAATCGGGGCATTTTTTATTATTTCTGTATTGAAATCATGTAGAACCTGCAGTTCCTGATGGATTCTGATCTGCTCCATTACTTTTTCTTCAAGAATTAAAGATTTTTCATTCAGTTTTCTTTCAGCAAGATACAGCAATGTTATATTTTTAAATGATGCAAGCAGGCCTGTAATTTTTTTTTCTGAATTTCTTATCGGAGAAAAACTTGCGCTGAAATAAAGCTTTTTACCGGCTCCATCTTCAATTTTCATTATTTCATTTTGAAATGTAGAGCCATCAACAGTAACTGAAGTAAATATAATCTCTGCCTTTGCTTTATCCAATCCTTTAATATATTTTGAGTAATGTTCACCAGGCGCTAATGCATTATCACCAAGAACATCTTTCCAGGATTTATTATAATATACTATATTGCCATCTAAATTAATTACAAAAAGAGCGTCTGAAGAATCTTCTACAAGGCTTGCAAATGAAATATCCGGATGAGCTCTTTTGGTTCTTGAACGCTGAATCAACAAGATATGAGCAGCAAGCTCATCTCTTGACATTTTTTTCAGGGTTTCATCGTCTAATTCATAATTCGGCATCTTTTTTCCCCTTTTGCAAACAGAACCATATTTCTATTGGCATAGAAAAAAAAGATGTAACAATAAAACCCAGTGCAAAATAAATACGATCATTTCCCAGTATGTCAATACTCAAAAAAAGCATTGCCAGTAAAAATCCGAATTTACAGAGAAATAAAATTACAAATCTTTTTATAAATCGTATCACATTTAACATCCGGATACGATTTATACTTAAAATCCATATTAGGCTGAATATAATTACAATGACTGCTCCAAAAGAAAATCCTGCCAGCTGCAGTGAAGTTCTATTTAACGTAAGTACAGCAATAACAAATAAATCAATAAATACAGGGATAAATAATAAAAGAAGTGCTTTATGGAATATTTTCATTGTCGGTATCTCTATTTTTTGGATTATTTAGATTTTAAACAATTATAATCATTTTTTAAATAAAGGCTGAAAAAAATCAAGAAGTTGTTAAAATAATACTAAAAAACATCTGCCTTGATTAGCGGAATCACCCGATTAATTAAATATATTTTCAGGGTAAAATGCTATTTTTAATTTCAATCCGGATTTAATAATCTTTCATATAAAATAATTGTCAAGTAATATATATTCAGATTTCATTTTTGATATCATAATGTTTATATTTAGTTTTAAATATAAACATTATGATAAATATGCCTGCCGTAAAAAAAAATATTGAAAATATCTGCGCATCAGAAAAACCGTATAAAAATTTTCTGCTGTCAGCCCTGAAATATTCTATTATAAATCTGAATATTGAATAACAGATTGATATTAATGCAGAAATCAATCCATTGATTTTTATATATCTGACTAAAATAAAAAATATTATTCCGGTGATAATCAGAAAACCCGCACTTAATAACTGTGTCGGAATTAAAGGCTGAAACATTAATGAAGCCGGAGCATAAGGATGAGTGAATGTTATTGAAAAAAAACCTTCAGTATGAATTCCAAAGCAGCATCCGCCAAAATTACATCCGATTCTCCCTATTCCGATTCCAGTTAAAAATGCAGGACCGGAAATATCAGCAAGCTTTAAAAATTCAATATCCCAGAAATGGGATATCAGGAGGCCTGCCGCTATTCCTCCTGTTATACCGCCCCAGCTTACAAGAACCGGAGGGAAGTCAAAGAAACCGTATGTAATTCTTTCAGGAAGAAACAGTAAAAATCCAGCAGCAGAAGCTCCAAGCATTGCTGATGCTGCAAGAATAAGTGAATAATTCAAACATTCATTGTATGTAAATCCGCGGACTTTTCCTGAAAGCATAAATACAAGAATGCCTGAAATCAGGGCCGCAACAGTAATTGCGCCGTATGTGCCTATTATCAGTTCCCGGCTGAAAACTGTTGTTTGAAAAAGTACAGGGTGCATTATATAAAATTAATTTCTTCACCAGCCGTCTGAATCTTTTTTTTCTGTATCAGGTTTTTTCTCAACGCTTTTCTTTGCTTCTTTGAAAGCTTCATCAAACTGCTTTTTAAATTTATCCTGGACTTTATTTACATCCACATCTGATTTCTGCATCTCTTTCATAACTTTCTCACCGACAAATTTTGCGCCGGAAATACAGGCCATGCACGTCAATGCAATAATAATATTAAGCACTGATCCGAGTATTGAGGTAATAAGAGCAACCGTAGTAATTGTATCCGGCTCTTTCTCATTCTTTCTTGCTATAACAGAAAGTATTATTCCAATACCTCCTGCAATTACCCCAAGCACAGGGCCTATAAAAGTAAAAAAAGTCAATGATAACAGAATAGATATTATGCCGAGAATCAGACCCAGTGCCGACATATAAGCCTCCTGATTTGTTTTATATGAAAAATTTCACAGTAAAGAATTCTGTTAAAATAACAGTATTATGTATCAGAGTCAATTATAAATTAAAGCATTAAACAGATAATCGAATTTTAAAATTATTTTAAAGCAGCCCCGCCCGGCATTTCAGAAATGTACTTCAGCAGCGACTCAGCTTCAGCAGAAATCTGTTCGGATCTTTTTATATCCTTTACAGAAAATTTTTCAACAACTGTCCTTGAAATTTTTCCTGAAAAATCAGGTCTGTCATACAATATCAATGCAAGCCCCCCTGCATTAAAATAAAATCTTTCTTCGAAATTCTCATGTTCCCGCCCAATAAAAGCAAACAGCAAAACTCCGTCTTCTGAAAAAATATAATCCTCAGAAAATTTTGATGTGCTGATCTGATAATCAAGTTTTATTTTTGCAATTGAGAGAACTCTGCCGTCTTCAATTCTATAGAAAAAAGAATATTTCTTATTATACTTTCCGAAACCGGCAAGTGAAAAATCAGTTTCATTTAATGCTATTTTCACTGTATACATATGCTTTTTTTTAATCATATCTTCTATCTGAATATAAGCTGTTCTTGTGTTTTTAACAACAGCCGGTTCATCAGAAAATACAAGCAGATCATTAAAAAGCAAAATGGCAGCTATTGCCAGATATTTAAAATTCATATATCCTCCTGAATTTTTTTAACTAATTTCAAATTTATTTTTTTACCTTGATTAAAAAAGACTGTGTAATTCAATTAAATAATTTCTTATTTTATCGCAATAATTTTAATTATTTCTTGCAAAAATTAATTTAAAATATTATATTGAATTAACCAAAATAACTACTTATCTGGATTTTTTTAAATCATGAAAACTATAGTAACTTTAAGCGAAAAAGAAACCAATTTAATATACGGAATAAAAAAAACTCTCTCACTTAATGAAAAATTCAAAGATATTCAAATTATTGAGAATAATGAATCCGCACTATCTGAACTGGCAAGATGCATATCTCTTTACCCATCAATTCTTGGTGAACAGCATATAGGAAACACTACACGTTCCATAAATACGCTTGTTGACAATCTCTGCATCAAAGACTCTCTTGATTTAGCACTGCACATTCCTACAAAAGCCATTCTCGGTCAGGGTTTCAGCGTGGCTAAAATAAATTTCTTTTTTTTACTTAACTACACAATTGATGAAAATAATTTCCCGGACCATGAAATATTAAAATCAGAATTAAAAAATTTGATTTACAGATATGTTTTTACAATTATGGCTGAAGAAGTTTTCCTCTCAATTATAGCTGACAAAAGAGTGTCATACCACATAAGATCCAATGCAGCATATCTGCTTGCGAATATATGGGAATACAGGATAGATCATGGAGTCAAGGAATTCACTCCGATTCTCAATAATATCTGGAAAGCCCGGGAAAAGCTGAAACCTGCATACGGAACAATGCTTGGAATATCCGAGCTTTTCAAGCTTTCGGAAGATTCAGGTGATGTCTGGCTCGAGTTTTTTCACAGGGACGACATGAAGCACGAGGAAATTGATTCCCTACAGGAATTTTTAATGGGCTTGAGCTTTGAGGAAATGGAACTGCTCGCAAGACATATGGATAAAAACGCCAAATCCTGTCTCACTGAATATGAAATAAACGACATTTTAAATGAAAACAAGATATATCCTCCATACAAAACTGATGACCCAAGGGAAATATTCCGGTCTTTCAGACACAGAAAGAAAAACGCAAATTTCAGGGAACTTGCAGATATTGAAGGCCCCAAGAAAACTATTGAGGAATATCTGATGATATATCTGCTCTCGCGTCCGGAACAATGGAGCAACATATCAATAAATTAACGCAATTGCTTGACAGAAAAATGCTGTCAATCTAAAGACTTTCTACAAATAAAGATTTTGCTACTAAAATACTGAACGTAAATTAAAGAGGTATTTATGGACGGCCATTCAGCTGAAGAAATTTTCACACAAAAAACAGGATGGGCTTATAATGATTTTATTATTCTGCCTGGATTCATTGATTTTTCTCCTGATGATGTTCAATTAGAATCGAATCTAACCAGAAATATCAGACTTAAAAGCCCTCTTATATCAAGTCCGATGGATACTGTGACTGAAGCGGATATGGCAATAGGACTTGCTCTTTTTGGAGGCATAGGAATTATCCACTACAACAATTCCATTCAGAAACAGGCAGATGAAATAAGAAAAGTTAAAAGATTTGAAAACGGATTTATAATTGATCCATTAGTGTTATCACCAGATCACACTATTGCAGACATTGATTTAATTAAATCAAAATACGGATTCTCAGGAATACCAATAACTGAAAACGGAAACCTGAATTCCAGATTAAAAGGCATAGTAACAAACAGGGATATCGATTTTGAAACAGACCGCTCAAAAAAACTTTCTGATGTAATGACAAAGGATCCTCTGACAGCAAAAGTAGGAGTTTCACTAACTGAAGCAAATGCTATTCTAAGAAAATCAAAAAAAGGAAAACTCCCCATAGTCGATGCTGACGGCAGGCTTGTTGCACTAATGAGCAGGAATGATCTTTTAAAAAATATGGAGTATCCTCTTGCATCAAAAGATGAAAAAAAACAGCTGCGCGTAGGAGCTGCAATTTCAACAAGGGATGACTCCAGGGAAAGACTTGAAGCCCTATCCGAAGCAGGAGTGGATGTTATTGTAATTGATTCAGCTCAGGGAAATTCAAGCTATCAGATTGATATGATTAAATTTATAAAAAAGAATTATCCGTCAATTGAAATTATAGGCGGAAATGTTGTAACTGAAGAACAGTGCATAAACATTATCAATGCAGGCGCTGATGCTCTCAGAATCGGCATGGGACCAGGATCAATCTGCACCACACAAACAACCATGTCTGTCGGGCGGGCCCAGGCTACTGCAATCTACAGATCAGCAAAAGCTGCAAGAAAAAGCGGCATTCCAGTAATTGCAGACGGAGGCATTTCAACAATAGGCCATATAGCAAAAGCCCTGTCGCTTGGCGCTTCAACTGTTATGATGGGCTCAATGTTTGCAGGCACGCATGAGGCTCCGGGTGAATACTTTTATGAAAATGGAATAAGACTTAAAATATACAGAGGCATGGCGTCGCAGGAAGCACTTGAAGCCGGTGGTTCAAAAAGATATTTTGCCGAAGAGGCAAAAATAAAAGTGGCTCAGGGAGTTACTGGTTCAGTAGTGGACAAGGGTTCACTATCTGATTTTGTGCCTTATTTACTGCAGGGGCTAAAACATTCATTTCAGGATATGGGGGTACGCGATATAGCATCTCTTCACGATTCCCTGTACAATGGAAATCTCAGATTTGAAATCAGGTCTGCATCAGCGCAAAAAGAAGGCCATGTACATGATATGTATTCATACGTTGAACCAAAATACATGTAAAACGATTTGAGTTATTTTTTTATTTTCGTCATTCCCGCGAAGGCGGGAATCCAGAATTTATAAAAAAAAATAATTACAAAGCTGTATATTGTATTTTATCTGTTTCAATGCAAGATTAGTTCTACAATATAAATGGTTCCCCGCATTCACGAGGATGACAATAAAAAAAAGCCACCGGATTTTCCGATGGCTTTTTTATTTTTTAAATGTCAATTTCAGAATTATATAATGCCCAGTTCTTTACCGGCTTTTTTAAATACCTCAATACTTTTCTCAAGATCATCCTGGGTGTGAGTGGCAATAACTCCAAGCCTGATTCTTGATTCCGCAGGAGGAACTCCAGGTGCAATTATTGGTGATGCAAATACACCATTATCAAGAATCATTTTATTAAATCTCAAAGTTTTTTCCATATCACGGATCATTAGAGGAATAACAGGGGTTCTTGTGGGTCCGATATCAAATCCTATTGACTTCAAACCTTCCTGAAAAAATATAACATTTTTCCAGAGTTTCTCTTTCCATTGCGGTTCTTCTATAAGTAAATCAAATGACTTGTAAACTCCTGCAACAATTAATGGTGAAAGGGATGCTGAAAATACGAAAGGAGAAGCAGTATGCTGAAGAAAATCGATATAATCCCTGCTGCCTGCAGTAAAGCCGCCAATAGCTCCGGCAAATTTTGAGAATGTGCCGGCTATTATTTCATTCCCGCCTTTGAGGCCGTAATGTTCAAGTATTCCGCAGCCTTTTTCTCCAAGCACGCCAAGACTGTGCGCCTCATCAAGAATCAGGTGAGCTCTATATTTTTCACATAATCTCCTAAGTTCCGGGAGATTCGCAATATCCCCATCCATACTGTAAACTGAATCAACAATAACCAGAATTTTCTGATATTTCTTTGAAACCTTCTCAAGAAGCTCAGCCAGATCCTCTGTATCGTTATGAAGCCACATGCGCTTATCAGCTCCTGAAAGTATTACTCCGTCTACAATACTTCTGTGAACAAGTTCATCCAGAAGAACCACGTCACCTTTACCGATTGCAGCCTGAATTGAGCCGAGCATTGCCTGATATCCGCTTGCGAAAAGCACTGATGCATCTTTATTGTATGTAGACGCTATTCTTTCCATTAATTTTAAATGAATATCAGTTGTACCGCATGCAATAGGAGAACCGCCGATACCGAGGCCGTATTTATTCAAAGCAACAGCAACTGCTTCCTTGACTTTTGGATGCGTAGAAAAACCGAGGTAATTGTTCGATATAAAATTAATGCATTTTTTACCGTTAACGGTTATTACATTAGCGCATTCAGAACTGACTTCAAGACAATATGTATACAGATCATTCTCCTTCAGGAGTTTGATCATATCTATCTTTTCTTTTATATTTGGATTGGTTTTACTGTCCATAAAATCTCCATAAACATAACGGTATATATTAACCATTACTGCGTATAGTTAAAATTTTGTCATGAACAAAAAATAAAATAGGTTACATCTGTCAAGCAGCAAAATTATGAATGAGGATTAATAAAATTAAACAAATAATCTGTAATGTCACCGAGTGTTTGAAGCTCTAATATTTCATGTGGATCCGGATCAATATCATAAAATTCAGTTATCCTTGAAAGAGCTTCCATGCTCTTTAAACTGTCGAAACCAAGATCCTCTCTGAAGCGGTCGGTTTTATTAAGTTTATCCGGTGTTAATCCGGCCAGCTTTGAAATAATTTTATAAATATCCGACTGAATCTGCTCTTTTGAAAAACTACTCATTAAATCCTCCGGATTATCAGCTGGACTTGCTCATTTTCAGAATAAAAAGCTGAAAATAGCTTAGCAGCATAGTACGTGCCAAAATTAAATAATTTCTGTTTTTGCTTGGAACCAGATTATTATCAAGATAATTCTTCTTAACAAGAACCCGCTGTGTTTTTCCACTGGAAGTTTTTGGAATGGTTCCTCTTGGAACAAGTTCAACTACATCCGGTGTTATATTCAATCTTGTCATAAGCTCTTTAATTATTTCTTTTCTGATGCGGTCCATTTTTTCTTTGTCTTTTGTTTTAGTTTCGCAGACAAGAACAAGATCTTCAGTTCCTGAAGCTTCATTTGGAATGGCAAAAGCAGCTGTGCATCCCAGCCTAACGCCTGGTACAGCAGATGCTATTCTTTCAACGTCATAAGGATAGATATTTTTGCCCCTCTTGATAATCATCTCCTTGGATCTTCCTGAAACAAACAGCTGACCATCAACTATAAAACCCATATCACCTGTATAAAGCCATCCGTCACGAATCGCTTCAGCGCTGGCTTTTTCATTTTTATAATATCCAAGAGAGAGACTCGGGCTGCTTATAATAATTTCACCTATTATGCCCTCATTAAGGGTATTGCTCTCAGCATCAACTATTTTAACTTCCTGGCCAATCAGAGGATAACCAACTGATACAAGATCAATATAGTATTTTGAATCATTGCTGTCAGTTTCTTCCGCAATACCATCAACTTCAAGTCTTTCTCTGATAAAACGTTTGGAAACTGTAGGCATATCAGGATCTGGAAAGGTTGCAGCAAGGCTGTTTTCAGCCATCCCGTAGACAGGCCAGAAAACATCCTCTCTTAAGCCGCATACTTTAAATTTATCAATGAATTTCTTTATTGTCAGCTTATCAATTGGTTCTGCACCATTCAAAGCGAAACGCCATGATTTTAAATTTAATTTTGAAAGATCGGCTTCTGAAATTCTTGTTGTACAGTAATGATATCCGAAATTCGGGGCAACTGTCATTGTAACGCCGTATTTACCGATATTTTCAAACCACCAGATAGGTTTTAACAGAAAAATCTCAGGCTGCATCAGGTATAATGACCAATCCCAGTAAAGACTTGTAAAGAGAGTACCTATAAGGCCCATATCATGATATAATGGAAGCCAGCTTATACCTACATCCTTATCTGTCATTCTGCCGGCTATACAAATGCCATGAACATTATGCAGAAGATTTTTATGAGACAAGAGAACACCTTTTGGCTTTCCGGTTGTACCGGAAGTGTATTGAATTAAAGCTATATCGTCCGTATCAATAACCGGAAGTTCTTTATAATTCTCTTTTTGAACAGGATTTTCATTAATTTCACTTGCGAAAATAAATTCCTTAATACCGGAGTTTCCAAGAAGACTTGCTACTATAATTTTTATTTTATCATAAGTAATGAAAAAATTTGCATCGCTGTTGGATATTATATGTTTTAAATTATCGAGATATTTTTCAATATTATTTGTTCCTGCAGGCTGAGTTACAGGCACTGGAATGCCCCCTGCAAAAAGAATTCCGAAATAAGTTTTAACAAAATCAAAAGACGTTGGAAGCATTACCACAACTTTATCGTTTTTCTTCAATCCGCGCGAAACAAGATACTGAGCTGTTGCAAGTGCTCCAGCAAGTGCATCTGCTCCTGTAATTGGAGTTTCATTGTTTTTCCCATCTAAAAAAATTAAAAACCTTCCCGGATTTGAAGATCTGTTTATTAGAGCCTGTGTCAGTGTTTCGGTTCGTAAAGTATATTGTGTGTGGTTTTTCTGATAAGCCTGTTTAGCATGATTCTTGCTCAATTTTTCCTCCAGAGTAACCTGCATTTTTCCCATCCTCAATTAAAAGTCTATATCTTTTAATCATTAAATTAAATGCCTTTAATAATTTAAAAGTATAGTAAATAAATAAACTCCAAATATTCAATATAAATATAAATTCTTCATAAGAATCACATAATTATACTGAAATTTTCAAAATCTATATAAGCAAAAAATCACTTAAAATTGTCAACAAAAAAGAATCAGATTACTTTTTATTTTTTTATTCCTAATAAAGAGCATAAAAAAGGGCATATTTAACAACATGCCCTTTTTTAATATAATTTTTATAAAAAATCAATAATTATTTGAAATCATTTATCCTTTCACTTTTTTTCTCATCAACTTCAACTACATCCTGGAGTCTTTTATAATGAGGCGACTCGACTCCATACTTCATCTCTGTAGCCTGAAGCATACTTCTGTTTTTCTTGGTTTTATATATATTGATTTCATCTTCAGTAGCCTGCTTATATTTTGCCAGAACAGCTTCCATATAACCATAGCAGCTTGCAAGATACTTATAAGCCCATACATCTTTCTTATTCTTGTCTGAAAGTGAAATATATCTTTCAAGTATTGGAATACAAGGCTTAAGATTGTTTAAATCATACTGGGTTGAAACATAAATCTGAAATAATCTTGATTGAAAATTTATATATTCAGGTTTCTGTTTAACTTCAACTGACTGTATTTCATCAAGAGAATTTATAGATTTTGTAAAATAAGTAACAGCTTTCATTTTAGCTGTAAATTTTTTCCTGGATATATACCTTTGTTCCTGGTTTTTTCTGTCAATTTCCTGCCAGTACCATCTTTCATTCAGAAACTTTTTATTTTTTGTCTGATTGGTTACTTTAACAACATCATTTTCCATATCCTCAAGAATATCAAGTCCAGTTGCATATTCATCCATAGCAAGCTTCAATAAGTTTTCAGAATACTCCTTATTCAGCTTTTCAAGCTCTTTTAATGCAGAAACATAAGGCTTGAAATCTCTGACTTTCCAACCGCCGTCATCTTCCTTGACTGTGGCTGCTTTTTTATCATCTTTTTTATCCTCTTTCGGAGCTGCCTCTTTATTATCTTTCGGCGGATTCTGCTGAGCTGAAAGGCCCGCAGACAGCACAATTATGAATAAAAACAGTGCAACAGCAGAAAAAAAACCGCGGACTGGATTTTCTTTTTTCATATAAAAACCTCGCATTTTTTAATTAATAATAAGAGTATATTTAAAAAAGGAATAATTTCAAATTTTATAAAATTCCAGATCTTTAATCTAATATACTCATTCTAATATAAAATAACAAATTTCAGTTACATATACTTGTTTACATTATCGGGAAAAAAGTGAAAAAATTTAGGTATTTATTACAGGAAGCACGAAAAATACCTAAAGCTGAAAAACCTATTCTTTTTTTAATTGACATGGACTTATAAAAAAATGATAAAAATAGCTTAAACTGTTAAACAACAAAATAACTTCTTTTGAGGAACATATTGAGCGGCAAAATACAGACAACCGGCATAATAAAAAAGAATTCACCCAAAGAAAAATATTGCTCATACTGTGACAAAACAGGCATAGTACATGAGCGGCATTTTGAAAAATTATCACAAAATCCCCTGTCTGTCTGCCCGAAATGCGTTGAAGTAAAATGCAAATGCGGCGGTGATGAGCCTTATTTTATTGAAGAAAATGGAGAAATCAAAGAATGCACATGCCGGGAAACAAGGATGAAGATTGATAAAATTATAAGTATTTACGGCAGAACCGGTATTGAAAAAAAATTCATGTGGAAATTCATTAACGATTTTGAAGCCGGGAACAAGCTCTCTGCTGATGCAAAAAATGCCGCCTACGATATTATAAGCAAATTCCCTGATGTAAGTAAAGGGCTTTTCCTTTGGGGAAATCCCGGAACAGGCAAAACACTTCTATCTTCAATAATTTTAACAGAGCTGATTTTAAGACATTCTGCAGAAGGAAGATTTATTAAAATTTCAAGAACCTTTTTCAGCAGACTTAAGGCAACTTTTGTCGAAGGATCTGAAACCTATGGAAAATCCTCCATAATTGAAAGCGATCTTGCCAATGCTGATATTCTTGTTATAGATGATTTTGGAGTTCAAAGGGATTCCCAATGGGAACAGGAAACTCTCTATAATCTTGTAGATGCACGATATGAAGCAGAAAAATTCACGATATACACCACAAACAACAATCCAGCTACATATAAAGAGCTTTTTGGCGGCAGAATTCTGTCAAGAATAAAGGAAATGTGCAGAATAATGGAACTTTCAGGAACTGATTACAGGGAAAATAAATAGTGCCGCGGGTTTTTATTGGACTTGGATCTAACTTAGGAAACCGCGAAGAAAACATCAGCAAAGCTAAAAATTTACTAATTGATTCCGGCATAAAAATATTGAAAGAAAGCAGTATTTTAGAAACTGATCCTGTAATTGTTTTAGACCAGCCTAAATTTTTAAATCAGATAATCGTAATTGAAACAGTTCTTTCTCCGGTAGAGCTTCTTGAAAAACTTAAATCTACTGAAATCTCGATTGGAAGAAAAAAATCGATACCCAGGGGTCCGAGAATAATTGATATAGATATTCTTCTATATAATAATCATATTATAGAAGAATATAATCTAAGAATACCTCATCCTGAAATAAAAAACAGAAAATTTATTCTTGACCATCTTGCTGAACTGGAACCTGATTTGACAGACCCGATTACAGGGAAAAAATATTCGGAGTAACGATGTGAGTATAAAAAATATAAATGATTTTAAATCCTTTAAAGAATCAAATACTTCAATATCCGTTATTACCTGCTACGATTTTTCAACTGCTAAAATTATAAACGAAACAGGAATAGATGCCATTCTGGTCGGCGATTCGCTGGGAATGGTATTTTCAGGGCATAAAAGCACAATACCTGTTACTCTGGATAATATGATTTATCATTCCCAGGCAGTTAGGCGCGGGGCACCATCAAAATTTATTATTACTGATCTGCCTTTTATGAGCTACCAGGTATCTCCTGAACAGGCTCTCAATTCATGCGGCAGAATTCTGAAAGAAACCGGCACTAATTCTGTTAAGCTTGAAGGCGGAAGAGATTTTGCCGAGACTGTAAGGGCTCTTGTAAAAGCATCAATTCCTGTAATGGGACATATCGGGCTGACTCCCCAGTCAATTCACAAAATAGGCGGATATACCGTTCAGGGAAGAGATGAGGAAAAAAGGCTGGCTATGATTGAAGATGCCGTAGCCCTTGAAGAGGCAGGCGCTTTTTCAATAGTCCTGGAAATGGTTCCGGAAACTCTCGCAAAGGAAATATCTGAAAAAATAAGCATACCTACGATAGGAATCGGAGCCGGCAGATACTGCAACGGACAGGTGCTTGTTGTCAATGACATGCTTGGCATGGATGACGGCTTCAAACCGAAATTTCTAAAAAAATATGCGTCTTTGTCATCAATAATGAAAAGCGCTATTGACCAGTATGACAGCGAAGTTAAATCCGGAAGTTTTCCTGAAGAAAAAAACTGCTATTAGGCATTACCCTGCATAGCTGAAAGTTTTCTGTCTTTATTTGCCCATATTCCATTTAACCAGTCATGGATTTTTTTCTGATCCGGCTCTATTCCGGTATAAAGCCTGATTATATCCCTGGGCACAGGAAGCGCTTCCACCTTAATTCTGATTTCTGTAATTTTACCTGTTAAGAATCCCCAGGATGATCTGATTCCCTGCGGGTAAGCAATTGTAACATCTACTATTTTATTCAGGCTTTCCCCCATTATATCCATTACAAGCGAAACGCCTCCTGCTTTAGGCATGAGCAGATTATTAAAAGGTGATTTCTGCATGTCTCTTTTTGCATCAGTAAAACGCGTGCCTTCAACAAAATTTATTACTGCAGTAGGAAAATATTTAAATTTTTCACAGGCTTTTTTTGTAATTTCAGCATCCCGGCCTTTATCTTCAGGATGCTTTAACAGGTGCTGTCTTGTGTATCTTTTCACGAACGGATAATCCATAGCCCACCAGATTATGCCGAAAATCGGCAGCCAGAACAGCTCCTGCTTAATGAAACATTTTAAAAATGGAATTTTCCCTATGAAAATTTTCTGCAAAACAAGAACATCAAGCCAGCATTGATGATTTGCTATAATAAGATACCATTCATCCATGCTCAAAGCCGCCTCTTCAAGACCGCTGATATCCCACTTGATTTTTTTCGTAAAACTCATGATGTGATTGTTCGCGCGGATCCAGCTTGATGCTAAAAAGTTTAAAACTTTATTCCAGAATGATTTCCAGAATTTAAATGGCATTATCAGTTTTAATACTACAGCCGGTATTAGAGGAATTGTAAAAAAAAGGGAGTTTAATATGTATAAAATAAAAGTTGTAACTCCAAGGATTGGTCCCGGTAAAAATGCCAGCATAGGTATTCTCCATAATTATCATTTTGATTATACCTGCACTGGTATTTCAGTAAAAAGTTATAAAATCAGGATTAACAGTCAATATATTAATTATTTAGAGAAAAAATTCAGAGAGCGTTTTTTTATAATCCTCCGCAAAAAAATCCTTGAGTAATAATAAGCCTGCAAATTAAATCAATCATATGAAACTGATATACCTCACAGACATACACGGCGCATTTGAGCATGTATCCACTCTTTTGTTTGAAACAGTCGCTGATATGTACATTATTTCAGGCGACCTTATCGATATACCTTTTTATAATATGGAAACTGCAATCAGTTACTACGAAATACAGTCTTTCTTCGTAAATCTACGCAAATCAATGGAACAGGAACAGATGGTGATTGAAGACTTTGTCGACAACCTGCTAGAAATGCCTGAGACCCAGGATGACATCCAGGATAAAGGAAGCAAGTACCAGCAGTACACAATCAGGGCGCGCCGTGTTATGCAGCAGAAATACAAGGTTCTTGAAAATATTATGTTTATGAAATCATCTGCCAGGGTTTTCACACTCCCGGGAAATTACGACATGGATATGAAATTCACATCCCTGCATGAAAGGGATCTTCATCTCAGATGGCATCAGCATGAGGGATTGAAAATCGCAGGATACGGCGGAGCGGATATCTGGACAGGAGGAATACCTGAAAAATATATCATAAAGTACGGCGCGGGAAAAGATGTGAATGACCAGAAAAATGACCTTTATACTTTTTTCAAGGCCATCAAGCCGGATATTATCGCAGTCCACCAGCCTCCGCTGGGAATTCTCGACAGGCTGATGAATAAAGGTGAATCCGGCTCGCCTGCTCTGCGAACTTACGTTTCCAATAATCCGGTAAGGCTATGCCTGTCAGGACATATTCATTCAGACTGGGGTTTTAAATATTTAAACGGATGCGTATTCCTCAATCCGTCAAATTTCGGGCAGGTGCTTACTCCTACAGGCGAAATTTCCGAAGGTGGTTTTTTTTATCAGATAGATTTCGATGAAAAAGAACCGGTTAAAATTTCACACCGAAAACTTGTAGGTGAAAGAATATATGATATTGCCGAATATCATAAAAATGGGAATTCCTGGGTGGAAGAAATTATTGATGAAGACAGATTTAACGCAAGGAAAACATTTGTTAATTATGACATCGATTCAGAGAAGGTAACTTCCATCAGGGAGATTGTTCTTTTCAATGATATAAAGCATTATTTCCGCATGTATCAGACTGTTGAGACTGAAAACAGGCTGGAAAGCCTTGAAAACTCAATAAAGCTCATGAAGGGTGAATTCGACAATATCGCCATTGACATTGTAGGGTCAGTCAATGTAGGCATGTCGCTTGAAAGTTCTGATATTGACATTGTGCTTTATCTCAAATGCGGCCAGGAGTGTTATGACACGCGACGGGGATGCGGAACGCTCGAGAAAGCCAAGACTCTGCTCGCAGAAACACTTGGAGACAGGTATAAGTTTGAGGTTATAGACTGCATTGACCTTGTAACATTAGAGCATGATATCAGATTCAGGAATTTCGAAAGCGAACTTACGCAGCGGTTCATTGTTTACAGATCCATCTGCAGGCCGATAAACTATAAAATAATTTCACCGCTTGAGGACATGATCAATCAGGATCAGGAATTGAAAAAGGAATTAGAAGGCAGCATCAGAGCATATTTCAAGATATTCGCAACAACAAGCACACATATCAAATCCTTCGATAAATATGAATCAAGACTCAAATCTCTTGGAATAAAAATTCCGGGATACATAAAGAAAAAAATCAGCGAATATCTTCAGCAGGAAAATTTTTCAGATACGTGAAAAATCCAGAGTTGCAAAAAGATCTTCAACAGTTTCCTGCCTTCTTATTAAATCTACACTGCCGTCTTCTTTCAGAAGCAGCTCTGCTGAACGGAGTTTTCCGTTGTAGTTGAATCCCATTGAGTGACCGTGAGCGCCTGTGTCGTGTATCACAATTATATCTCCGATCTCTATCTCCGGAAGCATTCTGTCCACTGCGAACTTGTCGTTATTTTCGCACAACGAGCCTGTAATATCATATTTTTTATTGCAAGGCGTGTCTTCCTTGCCCGGAACAGTAATATGATGGTACGCGCCATACAAGCCAGGTCTCATTAAATTTGCCATGCACGCATCGAGTCCGATATAATTTTTATATATTTCCTTTTTATGCAGAACCTTCGCAACAAGATAACCGTACGGCCCTGTCATCATTCTTCCGCTTTCCATATAAATTTTAAGAGGATGAAGATCTGTGCCTTCGATCATTTTCTCATATTCTTTTCTGATACCGTTACCTACATATGCCATATCTACAGCGCTCTGTTCCGGTTTGTACGGGATTCCGAAACCGCCGCCCATATTTACGAAATCAAACCTGATTCCAGTTTTAGAATTAATCTCAAGTGCGAGTTCAAACAGCATACGCGCGTTCTCGATAAAATAATCCGGACTCAGCTCATTTGATGCAACCATGGTATGCAGACCGAATCTCTTGACTCCCCTGCTTTTAATTATTTCAAACCCCCTGAAGAGCTGCTCTCTGGTAAATCCGTACTTCGCCTCTTCCGGATGGCCTATAATTGCATTTCCTTCGCGCAAAGGACCCGGATTGTATCTGAAGCTGAGAATTTCAGGAAGACCGCATACTTTATCAAGAAAATCGATATGCGAAAAATCATCCAGATTAATTACAGCTCCGAGCTCCCTGGCTTTGATGAATTCATCAGCAGGCGTATCATTTGAAGAAAAAAATATATTTTCACCGTTAATGCCGGACTTATGGGAAAGTATCAGCTCTGCCATTGAACTGCTGTCTGAACCGAAACCCTCCTCTTTCATAATTTTCATTAAATAAGGATTCGGCGCTGCTTTAACAGCAAAAAATTCCCTGAAGCCTTTATTCCATGCAAAAGCTTCCTTGAGTTTTCGCGCATTTTCTCTTATACCTTTTTCATCATATATATGAAAAGGTGTCGGATATTTTTTAATTATCTCTTCAATCTGATTTTTTGTAAATGGGATCTCTTTTCTGTTCATAATATCAACCTGTTAAATTAAAAATACCTTCTTAAAGCAATTTACGAAATGATCAGTACAATAGTTTTTCTTTATTATTGAACATTTAATAATCTTTTTTCCAGGCATCACGATGTCAAGAATTAATATTTTATTGACAGCTTAATGAAAGCTCTTTTAGAATAACATTTAGAGTTAAAAAATCTACCAAATAATAGCATAAAACGGTAGAATCAGCCCATTGTCATTACAGCAGGAGTCCCGGCATAAAGCCGCGATAAACTTCGCGGAATGACATAAAATAGTTTTATTAAAAAACGCAGCCAGTTAAAAGAACAAAGCAACTATTACTATTAAGGGTATCACAGATGAGCTCCGGCAAAAATGAAAAATTAAACAGTAAAAGCGAGCTTCTTCTCGATATTACAAAAAAAAATAACCGCAGATTTGCTGTTGCTTTTACAGCTGTTGTTTTATTCGCGAATGCAGCTACTTTAATAATTAAATTAACCGGCAAGGGATCTCCTGAGCTCACCTATTTGAAGATTGGAATTGAATTTGTAATATTATCAATTATTCTTGGACTAACAATTTTCCTGGCAAGACTGTCACAAAAAAAGAAAATTTCACAATACATAAACATTACAGGCATTTTAATATCTTTATGGATATTCCAGTTTATTTTTTCAAACACAACAGAAATCTTCACAACATATTATATTGCCATAGCTCTCAGCGGTTTTTATTTCGATAAAAAAGTTACATTATACACACTGCTTCTTGTTCTTTTGGGACAAACTATTCTTTTTTATATATCACCTGAAACAATACCGGCCGGAGCTGAATCAAATGTAATTATCAAATATATTGCTTATTTTTTAACAGGCATTGGAGCAGCAGCAGGCGCAGACGCAGCAAACAAACTGCTGTATATGGCCCTGGATAAAAATGAAAAAACTGAAAATTCGGTTTCTAATTTAAAAAAAATCGCCCGCGCAATAAAAAAATCAACTAATGTAATGAAAAAGGAAACCGACTCAAATGAAATAATATCCCGGAAAATGAATGAAATATCGAGAACACAATCGAATTCCATAGAAGAGATCAGTGCTTCGCTTGTCATTATGAAAAAAAATGCGGAACAGTTAATGGATATTTCAACTTCACTTTTTGCTGAATTTATTTCATCTGTTAAGCTGTTAAACAAGCTGATGGAGTTAAACGGCAGCGTCAAGACAAGCTCTGCTGATGTATCAGAAAGGCTCGGATACGCAGCTTCATTCTCAACAGGATCAATATCACAGATTCTCAAAGCTCGGGAAAGTTTTGATATATTAAAAAACAAAAGCCAGGAAATGGAAAAATTCGTACAGGTAATTAACGATATAGCAGATAAAGTAAATCTTCTGTCGCTTAACGCCTCTATCGAAGCTGCCCGCGCAGGCGATGCCGGCAGGGGTTTTGCTGTTGTTGCTGATGAAATTTCAAAGCTTGCAGATGCCACAACTGTCAACTCAAAAGAAATAGGGAAGATAATTCTTGAGAACAAGTCTTTAATCAATCAGAGCGATTCCATGATTATGGAGTCTTATGAAATTACAGAAAAACTGAATACATCTGTTGACGGAATGCATGAAACAATAAATCAGATTAAACATTTGATAGATGATCTTGCAAAAACTATTTTCTCGGTAATTGAATTCAATGAAGCATTAAATGAATCAAGCGAAGCAATTGAAAATGTAACATCCGAGCAGCTGGTTTCTGCAGACAAATCTGTAAAGACTTCTGCTGATATTTCACAAACCAGCCTTGAGATAATTGATATTTCTTCAAAGCTTTTAGAGTCTTCAAAAATTATCAGTAAAATTTCTGAAGAACTTGACAAAGCAGCAGATGAATCTCTTGAATGATTTTTATTTAAAAATCCTGTCATACCAGCATGGCGAGTGCAGAGATTTCACATAATTCATATATTTTTCAGCATATATGCATCTGAGAAGCCTGATTCCCGCACTTGTGCTGAGCAAAGCCTGAGTATTCGCGGGAATGACAGAAAAAATTTCCACAAAAGAGGATTATATGAAACTTGGAATAATAGGCCTGCCGCAAACAGGGAAAAAAATACTTTTTGAACTTTTAACCGGATCAAAAATCAACATTACAGAATCAGCAAAATCAGTTTCCGGTGTTGCTGCAGTACGGGACGAAAGGTTCGACGAGCTTGTTAAAATGTTCAAACCGAAAAAAGAAGCTCCAGCGAGAATTCAGCTTGAGCTGCTTCCTAAAATAGAAGCCAATACAATAAAAGAAGGATCAATTTTCAGGGACATCGCAGATATGGATGCACTCTGCCATGTTGTGAGGGCCTTTAACGATGATTCTATATATCATGTTAACGGCTCAGTGAATTCTGCGAGGGATATAGACTCAATCAATTCAGAACTCACAATGTACGATCTTATATTTATTGAAAAGCGCCTTGAGAGAATCGAAAACAACAGAAAAAAGAAAAATGACAAATCCGGAGACGAGGAAGCAGCGCTTCTTGTAAAACTAAAAGCGCATCTTGAAGCTGATCTTCATCTGAGAACTTTTACAATTTCAGAGGAAGAGGAAAAACTCATCGGGAGCTATCCTTTTATTACATTTAAAAAAATGCTCATAGTTTTAAATGTAGATGATTCATCAGCCGGGGACAGTTCCCTTGTAAAGAATTTGACAGAAAAATATTCGAACTTAGGACTTGATTTCATGATAGTTTCAGCAAAGCTTGAATCTGAAATCGCTGTTCTTGACTCTCCTGAAGAACGAAAAGAATTTATGTCTGATGCAGGAATCAAAGAACCTGCACTCAACATTCTGACAGCTCTTGCTATGAAGACTCTTGGCCTGATATCTTTTTTTACAGTTGGAGAGGACGAGGTTCGCCAGTGGCAGATAAGAAGCGGATCATCAGCTCCGGTTGCTGCAGGAGCCATCCACAAGGATATCCAGAGAGGATTTATTCGCGCTGAAGTTATAAAATACAATGATCTGATTTCGCTCGGAAGCGAAGATGCCGTAAAAAAAGCCGGCAAGCTTCTTGTAATGGGCAAGGACTATATTGTTGAAGATGGTGATATTGTTCATTTCAGGTTTAATGTGTAAAATAACCTTTTCTTCTACTGGCATAGATTTTTTCTATCACCTCAAATATGCGGTGCAACAATATCTAAAGAAGGGATGCATTATTGTCCAAAGGGCGCATAGGTTACATATTAAACCGGGCGCATGGGTTACACTTTA
>CAZGWD010000011.1:0-134169 GCA_964529415.1 uncultured Leptospirales bacterium
TTCTTGGAATAAGCGATCCGAGAAAAGATAAAAGAATAGATTTTATTGGCGGAATTCGCGGAACAGCTGAGCTTGAAAAAAGGGTTGATTCAGGTATGGATGCTGTTGCTTTTTCAATGTATCCAACTGTAGTAGATCAGCTGATAAAAGTATCGGATGCAGATGAGCTGATGCCTCCTAAATCTACCTGGTTTGAACCAAAACTAAGAGACGGGCTTGTGGTGGATTGCCTTTAGGTTTATTTTAATTGGAGACGAGGGGAATCGAACCCCTGACCTCTTGAATGCCATTCAAGCGCTCTCCCAACTGAGCTACGCCCCCTTTTTCGACTTTCGGATGTTTTGAATATCCCTGTTTTTTGTCAATTATAATTCCTGTATTGAAATTATTTATAAAATTTATCGATTAATTTTATTATGCAATATTTTATTGTAAAAATATTATTAAAGCAAGAACAATCTTGACAAATATATCGAGTTGTTTCTATATTATATTATAAAATATTTTATAAATACCATACTCTTGTTTTTTCGACAGGGTTTTAACAATATGCTGACATATATAATGATCTTTGTTTTTTTTGCAATGTTTGCTATAATAGTTTTATATATAGTCCAAACATTTGTTGTTCCCAAAAAGATTGATGAATTAGCTCAAATGATAGATGCAGGACAAACTAAACTTGCAATAAAAAAACTAAATGATGTTCTTGAAAAAGACGATAGAAATGCTTATGCTCATTATCTGCTTGCTACAGCATATTTAAAAGAAAATAATATTCAATACGGAATTGTTGAATACCGTCAGGTTCTAAAGCTTTCCAAATTTGATGATAAAGTTAGAGAATCCGTGGTACGATCTAATCTGGCGAAGTTATACAAAGACAGAAAATCTCTTGAAGAAGCAAAAAATGAGTATCTTATTCTTACAAAAATAGATCCTGCAAATTTTGAAAATTATTTTGAACTTGGAAAAATTTTTTTTGATGTGAATGTAATGGAAAAAGCTGCCGGATTTTTTAAAAAAAGTCTGGCTTCAAATCCTAACTATGAACCTTCATATTATTTTCTCGGCCAGATAAATTACAGAGGCGGCACATACGTTGATGCTAAGCAGATGTTTATAAATTCCATTAAACTCGATCCGTCTAATTATAAATCACATTATTATCTCGGGCTAGTTCTGAGGCAGATTGGAGACTACGAGTGGGCCATTAAAGAATTTGAAACAGCCCAGAAAAGCGATGAATTAAAAGTGAAGGCATTTCTTGCAAAAGGTTCATGTCTGATGGATAAAATTCAGTATCCGAAAGCTATAATGGAATTTGAACGGGGACTGAAATTTTCCAAAAGAGGATCTGAAACTGATCTTAATTTAAGATATTTTATGGCTGAATGCCATGAGAAGATGAGGGATATCCATTCTGCTATAATCAACTGGGAGAAAATTGCTGAATCGAACAGCAATTTCAGGGATGTCCAGGAGAAATTAAGAAATTATTCTGAATTCAGGCAGGATGACAGAATAAAAGATTTCATGATAGCCGGATTATCCCAATTTGAGCATATGACCAGGAAAATGGTTGAATCCATGGGGTTTAATGTCATGGAAATTGAAATAATCAATGACACTGAAATTGAAATAATTGCTTCAGATTCAGAAGGCAAATGGAGAAATGCAAGGCAGTTTAATAAAATAATCAGGGTAATAAGAACAACCGATCAGGTGCAGGAAAGGCTGCTGCGGTCGCTTCATGAAGGACTTAAACTCAAAAACGCTCTCAGGGTAATTATTATTACTGCCGGGGATTTTGATTCCAAATCAGTTGATTTTGCAAATACAAGACCGATTGATCTTCTCGGTAAAACAGAACTGATTAATCTTCTTAAGAAGATTTAACGCCGCAGAGCCGGTTATTATGTATAATCCTGAACAAATCATAAGATCAAATCCGCTTTTCAGGTATATTCCTGAAAAAGAATTACCCGGACTTCTAAAAATAGTAAAAACTACTTCTCTTAAAAAAGGCCAGCTTTTTGATGTTAAGAAAAATAATTCTCTAAATATCATTATCGACGGTATATTTGAAATTGAAGCTTCAGGAAGGAGCGATATAGTTTATCTATCCCCTGGATCTTTTTTTGGAAATCTTCCATTCAGCGACAACAGGCACAGAGGAGCTGTTAAAGCTTTAACAGATTCAATCATCGCTGTTATGGATGCTGATGAGCTTGTGAAATTTTTCTTTACTTCAATCAAAACACTTAGAGGGTATCTTCGCATTATTGAAAAATTCGGTTTTGGATTATCAGGTTTCGGTCTCGATTTTAATATGACAAAATCGAGGATCATTTCTGTTTTCAGTATTGATCCATTATCAGGAAAAACTTTTTTAAGCTCGGCTCTCGGGTCTGTTCTTGCAAAAAATGGCAAAACTGTAATTCTTGATTTGTCTTATAACGGTGAAACTGTTTTTAATTATTTTGGAAGCAGGATTTATCCTCCTCTGTCGCAGAAAGAAACAGGGGCGCTTGATTCAGAAAAATTTTTAACAGACAGGATTGTTGAAGTCGGCAATGGAATTTCTCTTTTGAATATTTCCCATGATTCAAAAGTGAGAGTTAACCCTGAAATTTTACAGGCAATTATTCTGATACTTTCAAAAAAATATAAATATATAATTCTTGATATTTCAAATGAAGACAATGATTTAAGAAAAGCTGCATTTTCAATTTCAGATTTTATATACGGAATTTTAAAAAAAAGATCATCACTTGAGTTATACTATGAAATTTTTGACCAGGAACTCATTTATGGCCAGAGCGTTCATTATGTTTTAAATGAATTTTATGCCGGTAATTCAGGGGAATTGCAGGGACAGTTTATATTGCCTGCATTTGAATATTCCAGAGATGGCGACTATTTATTAAAATTATCTGAAATAGCTTCTTCGGAAAAAATTTCAGAAATTGCCGAATCAGCATCAAGGAAGAGAAAGGCCTGTGTATTTGAAACAAAATTTGCAGATTCATTGTTTTATGCGGGTTTTCTAAACGCATCACAGTCATTAAAATTCGGATTTGATTGCTGCTATGCATCCTCCTACAGCTATTTAATTTTATCTTTGTTTTCAATAAGCAAAAATGAGGGCGACTTTTCCACACTTTTGAAAAAAATTTTTCAGGGTGAAAAAATCAACAAATTTCTTGATGTATCTTTTCCAGATGATTTTGTTTTTGATTTATCCGGCATAAGAAAATCTGCAGATGATATTTTCGGTAAAAATCGCATTGAGATGTTTAAAACCGCTCCATGGGCAATGCTTGGCGATAATTCCTCAAATAATAAAAAAATTCTATCTACTGGATATATTAAAGATGCATTCATATCTTCTTTTTCATTGTCTCCTGTGTTTAAGGATAATATTATTTCCGGAAATAAATTTAATTCAGGGCTTCCATATATCAGACCGCGTCCGGATGATCTGATTTTAACTGGAGTTGACGAGATTTACCATGTAATTGTTAAAAATGCCGAAAACCTGACATTTTCTGATTCAAGGGTATTGAATTTTTATAAAAATATCATTTCTCTTTATGAGTTACCATTCGAGGCATATTCGCTTGTATCTGATAAAAATATTTTGCTTGAAGTATCGGAAAGAGATATAAAAATAGACAGAATTATTAAAGTTTCACAGGAATTATCATCAAAAATTCTCAACTCGATTCAGGGGGCTAAATGAGATCAAAAGCAACGAATATACTTCAGGTTTTTATCATAATAACCGGAGTAACATATATTATATGCGGTTTGGCATTCTATTTTTCTCCAACTAAAATTCTTCAGATTTTTGCTGAAAATGTTCCAGACACATGGCTGGATCAGGTAAGAAGCGATGAAATGCTTGCACCTATGTATATCATACTTCAGGCTTTTTCAGCTATGGTATTTACTTCCGGTCTTGCAATGATAATGCCGTTATTTGATCCTGTCAAATACAGGGGGCTTGTTTATTATAATGGACTGGTGTTTCCTTTTTTATCTTCAATTTTACTGTTAAAAACCAGCATCTCCGCTTTTTTTACAAAAGTACCGGAAGCTGAGAATGCCGAGGGGGTTTATGCTGCAAATCATGTGCATACTTTGATAATTATCCTTGGAGTCACTTTTGCTGTAATTTTTATGATAAATCTGTCTGGACTTATTTTAACAAAAAAGTTTTCAAAGGAGGAAAAATAAAAAAAATAGATTGATTATTTTCATTAAGCATTGTAATATACGTTTCGGTTATTCTAAATTGGGCAGAACATCCGAATAAGCCAGGAAAAATAAAATATTAGTAATTCCTGATATAGCGCCCGGACTTTTAAAATGTTAATTTTTTTAGGAGATTATTATGAATTTAAATACAAAGACCGTGGATAATGTCATAGTTATCAATCTTGCAGGCAGGCTTGATGTTCATCTTTCTGCTGATGTTGAAAAAGAGATTAATAATATTATTCATACTGAAACCGGAAAACATCTGCTACTTAATTTGAAAGATGTGGAGTATATGAGCAGTTCAGGATTAAGAATTTTTGTTTCTACAATGAGAATACTGAAAGAAACAAAAAGATCTCTCAGGCTCTGCAACATGAATAATGCAGTTAAAAAGATTTTTGAAGTCGTTGAACTTATGGATATGTTTGATATATATGAGACAGAAGAGGAAGCGATCGCTTCATTTAAATTAGCTTAAATTAAATTAATCAGTAAAATCAACGGCCGTTTAAAAAATGTTTTTTAATGATAATAATCCTTTAAAAAATGAAACATATGATGCAGGTGTTTCAACAGGAATTAAAAATTATCAGATTTTTCAGAATCATCCTTTTTTTAAATGGCCTCTCTGGTTAAATGTATCTTCAGATCCCAAATCAAAATATTTCAGGCAGATAACAAATCCTTTGATTAACAATGTTATTGCTGATATTCTCCCTTTTACCAATTTTCTATCCAGCGAAAAATTAATGATCGATTATTCAGGTATGGTTTCTGTTTCCTATGCTGACTGGTCATTTGAAATATGGTGCATTGAAGATGGAATACTTTTCAGACCTCAGGAGAATTTTGATCAGGTGAAGATAAAAAGAAATTATATGCAGAATATAACTTCTTTTATTTCAAAAACAGGAAAAATTAATTTATCTCAAACTGTTTTCGGAGCAAGAACGGATATTGATGAAGCTGTAATTGAGGTTGATTGTTCATATACCGGTACATCGGAATCTTATGTTATTGTAGCTCTCAGGCCGTATAATTTTTCAAAACTTGGAACTGTTAAAAAAGCTGAATTTATCAAAGAAGAACTCATATTTAAAATTAATGGAACAAAGCATGCTGCTATGGACCAGCGGCCTGATTTTATAATTTCTGAAAACTCGAACTTGCCGTATAATTTGTCTATGGAGCATATATCATATAAATCATCCTGTTCTGAAGGGCTTGCTTCTGTAGCAGCAGTTTATAAGATTAATAAAACCGGCAGAAAAATTCATCTGCGGATTGGCCTTGATGATAAAAATTATATAAAAGAATTAAATTCCAATTATAAAGATCTCAGGGATGAGTTTGTTTCATATTCGGGAGCAGTATTAAACAATGGATTTAAACTTACAATTTCAGATAATGAATTCCAGAAATGGTTTTATTTTCTGAAAATTTCTTGTCTGAATATCAGAAGAAACGGCCTTTTAAATTCTGCTGACGGCGGTCTGAATTATAAAAATTCATTCTGGGCCATTCATGGTTTCAATAGAATGGGATATTTCAGAGAATCAATATCTATTGCTGATACCCAGATCAGTAATTTAAAAATTAATCCCAAAAAAATAAAAAAAATTGATATTGTCAACAGCTGTTATCTCATACTGTCTATTGCTGATATATTTATTAAAAGCAGGGATTCTGAATACCTGCAGTCTGTTTTCTTTACTGTAAAAGAAAAAACATTTTTTCTTCTCGAAATTTCATCAAAGATAAAAAAAATATCTGATTTTTACGGGAAAGAATTAAATAAATCTGCTCTTTATCAGAGAAATTATGAAATTATGCTGATATGCAGAAGTTTAAAACAGGCAGCTTATCTTGCACGCTGCATGGGAATCTTTGGAGATGAAAATAGATTTGAAAAGGAATTTTCAAGGATTGAATCTCTTATTAACACTTATCTTAAAAAATATAATTCAGCGGATTATATTCCGGATGAAGAATTTTTTATTTCAGATATTTTTTCAATCTATCCATTTAGAATCCTGTCATCAGACGATGATGTAAGCCAGCTGATGATTGAAAAAATTAAAAGCATTTTCGGTGATTTTCCGGTTTATATAAAAAGCCTCGGCGTGGATCTTTTCTCTTCCGCAGCTGCTGCAAATGCGATGCTGATGCTTAAACACCCTGATGCTTGTCAAACTGTAAAAGCAATAATGGAATCAGGAAAGACAGCTTTTTCTCTATCATCATATGTAAATCCGCAAAACGGGGCAGGTGTTTATACAGATGACAGCTCATCTCTGATGAGTGCCGTGTTTTTTTCTGCAGTACGCAATTCACTATTTATAGATTACCCTGAAAGCCTTGATATCCTTCCGGTTCCAAATCCGGACTGGTTTAATCCTGGATTTGAAATAATTATTGAAAATGCACCTTCAAGATTCGGAGTATTAAGCATACATATAACTTCCACTTTATCAGAAGTGCTGATTCAATTTGATAAAATTCCGAAATTTATCCCGCCGCAACTTATTATAAATCTGCCTTTTAAGGCAAAAATCATTCCCGGAGAGGATTTTATTTTAAAAAAAGAGCATAACAATTCATTTTTTCTGAATGGATGGCCTTCAATAGTGCGTTTTGTAAAAAAATAGATTCTTCCTGTATAAAAATCAGCTGAAAAAACCGAAAATAATAATAAGGAGATCTGTTTTATCTCCTGATATTAATACAGGTGATATATGCTTTTACCCTCGCTAATAACTTTAATAATAATATTTGGAGCAATTGTATACTATATATATATATTATCTCCAAAGTTAAATCCAATGAACAGGGCTGAGAATTTTTTAAAACAGAATATGATTAGAGAAGCTATTCTTGAATATAAAAAAATTCTTGAGAAAGACCCGGGGAATATATTAATTCATTACCGCCTTTCAAATCTTTACCAGAAAAATAATATGATAGATCAGGCCGTAATACATCTTGAAGAGATTATGAAAATTGATAAGTTTAACTATGAAGTTGATAAAATCGAAGTTTCGAGAAAACTTGCTAAAGCATATATTTACAGGGGAGAGCAGGAAAAAGCAATGCAGTCTTATCTGAATATTCTGAATGTTTATCCTGCAGATTTTGAGGCTATGTATCAGGTTGCTTTTATGTTTCTCGGACAGGAAGTATTCGATCAGGCATATAAGTATTTTGAAAAACTTGTGGAGCATAATAAGAAAAATTTTGAGGTCATGTATGGTACTGGAATGGCAGGATATATGTTTCAGAAAGCTCACGAAGCATCAGACTGCTTTCAGCAGGCCTGCCTGTTAAAGCCGGATTCGGATATTGCAAATATCAGTGCTGCTTTCGCGTTTCAGAGAAGAAAGGATTATAAAAATGCTATAATTTATGCAAAGAAAGTTGTGGATAACAGTCCTGATCAGACGGCATTTCTGATTGCAAAAAGGCTTCTTGCGCTTTTATATCTTCAGTTTAAAAAATTCGATGAATCGTATCAGACATTCAGAGAGATAATCGAGTATGCGGTTGGAAGCGATTTAAAAGATGAGCTGATACTGACAAAATATGATCTTGGATTTGCTTATATTAAAGACGGCAATTATCAAAAAGCATATGAAATTTTAAGTGAAGTATATCAGCTGGATAAAGGATTTGGAAATACTCAGGTATTGACAACTCTTCTTAGAAAACAGCTCTCGCCTGAACATGCAAAAGCAGATTTTTATTCTGATAATATTACAGATCAGTTTGATAAATGGGTTGAAGAATATTTCCCGGAAAATTTTTTATGGGAAATCTGCGGTTTAAAAAGCGATAAAAAAATTGATTTTAAAAATATTATTTTTTCTCTGAAAACCCCGTCTGCTGAGGTAAGAAGCCCTGCATCAAATGTGCTTTCAACGGATTATTTTCAGAATATTGAAAAATATACAGCTCTTGATACGGAAAATTTCAGAATAATTTCAAACAGGATTGTATCCAAGCTCGGGTATAATGTTGATCAGATACTTTCTACTTATAAAGATACTGACGGAGTTGATTTTATGGCTAAAGATACTTCAACAGGCGAGCAGACACTGATATGGGTAAGAAGATGGAAAGGCGCTGTTCTCGGAGAAATTCCTCTTAGAAATCTTGCCCAGGCTATTACGGACACAAAATCAAAGAAGGGTATTTTTGTAAGCACAAGCTTTCTTACTTCATCAGCAGAAATTGCCTTGTCTAATCTTTCAAGAGTTAAAGTTATTTATCCGGAGCAGATTGGTGAACTCCTTACAGGACTCGTATGATATATGAAATTAGAAAGCAGTCAAATTGCAATTGATGATATTGATGTCAATTTCAGAAAATATAAAATCAGCAGAAATTTTTATTCTGAAAATCTGAATAATTCAATTAAAAAATATGGCGTAATTAATCCTGTATATCTTATAAAAAACATTTCAGGGTACAGTCCTGTTTTTGGACACAACAGAATTGAATGCGCAAAAAACTCCGGTTTAAAAACTGTTCCGGCTTATATAGATAATTTCATTGATGAGAAGTATTTTATAAACCAGTCTGTAGTTAAAATATTCAATAATGAAATCGGGCCTGCCGGAAAAATTAAATTTCTAAAAATTTTAATTGATGATTTGAAATATCAAAGCATGATAATAGAAAATTTCTGCAATGATTTTTCAATACCATCATATTTTTTAAAAAATGAAAATATTGAAAAATTTATGTCTTTGCCTGCAGAACTCCAGGACTATATTGATCTAAGGGACGTGCAATTTAAAATTATAGAAAAAGTTATTAAGCTCGATATCAGAATAACAGCTGTTTTTGCTTTGTGGGCTGCCAAGACAGGAATGAAACTTAATCTATTCAAGTCAATAGCTGATATGCTGTTTGATATTCAGAAAACCGGAATAAATGAAGATGTTCTGAATAAAATAACACCGGAAAATTTTGAAGACAGAAATACTGCAGAGAGTCTAATCCATGATAGAATATTCTCATTGAGATATCCTCAATATTCTGAAATGATGAAAAAATCAGATGCAGTTAAAAACTCAATGTCCGGAAATAAAATCTCGCTTGAAATTCCAAAATATTTTGAAGGCGGACTTTTTTATATTAAAATTCCTGTAGATAAAAAAGGCGGTTATTCTGGATTTAAAAATAAGCTGGATTTGATCAAAAAGAATGATATTGATGATATACTGGATCTGCTGTAATGTTTAATGTATGATTTCCTCGTCTGAAGATTTACCAGTGATTTTTTCAGCAGCAGGAAGAGCAAGTATAATGCTGTTGAAGATAAATCCTGTTACCATGAATTTCGATAGGTCTTCATTTGTTTTAGACAGTTCGAAAAGCTGATGAGTTACATAAATGCAGTTGTCCATCAGCTCCTGGAGGAATTTATCATTCAAATCATCCTCAACTTCGTTTTCTTTGTTGGTTTTTTCAACTGCACTTTTTGACTCGCGGATAATAGCGGTTAGAAGGTTTTTAAAGAATAGATCAAAATCTTTAGTGAAATCAACCTCATAACCGTTTTTAAGTTTAATCATTTACGGTTATCCACTTTTTTTAGAATATCATCGAATTTGTTTTTAAACTGCGAACCGAGATTGGAGCTTTCGGTTGGAGTATTTTTTTCAATAAATTTTCCATAATCCGCATTTTCCTCATTTTTTGATGCAAGAAGTTCGCTTAAAATGAGACGCTGGTCTTTCTGGTTTATTTCCAGAACACCGGCTTTTATTTCCTTTCCTGCATTATAATCTCTTTGAGGATCTCCGGCAGAGTTTGCAAGTTCACTTCTCGGTATGAAACCAAGCATCCCGTTTTGAAGACGGGCTGTAATTCCTGCCTTGGATGATGATTCAACGACAGCTGTATGAATTTTGCCCAGAAGCTCATCTGCAGGCAGTTCCCAGGGATCAGATTCGCCGGTTAAGAGTTCCAGAGAAATTTTTTTATCCTTTTCATTGACATCAAGTATTTTAATGCGTACTGATTCGCCTCTTTTTACTGCATCTTCAGGACGGCTGGTTTTTTTAAGTTTGCTCATTTTTGAAATATGAATAAATCCTTCAATGCCGGGTTCAATTTCAGCAAATGCGCCGGAATTTATAATATTAGTTATTTTTGCATTTAAGCTTGTTCCGATTGTGTATTTTGAAATATTATTCCATGGATCAGGCAGGGCCTGTTTTATGCTAAGAGTTATTTTTTTATTTTCCCAGTCTAATGTTATTACCTTTGCTGTAACTGAATCGCCTTCTTTCAATATATTCGGATCGGTATTTCTGCTCCAGGAAATTTCAGATTTAGGGATTAAAGCTTCAGCACCGTTTATATCAGCAAAAAATCCGAAATCGCGGATTGATGTTATTCTGCCCTTGATTATATCTCCCAGTTTAAGATCTTTTTTAAGCTTTTCTTCACCAGCTGATCTTTCATTTTGAAGAAGGATTTTTCTTGAAAGAACTATATTTTTTCCGCCTTCAGTTTTTGTTACAATGAAATCAAAGGATTTTCCAACATATACAGCATTGTCAGAAGATGCTTTTAAGTCGAATTGCGAGAATGGACAGAAGGCTTTTATTCCTCCAACAGAAACATTGTATCCGCCCTTGGTCATTTCTGTGATTGTTCCGTGCACCGGTATTGCATTAAGATGGGCCATTGAAAGCAGATCATTTGATGCAGATCCTCTTCCAATAGTTCGTGTAAGAGTTATTTCACCTTTTGAAAATGAAACTACAAATGCATCGAATGAATCGCCCTGCCTGACGTTTACTTTGCCGGATTCGTCAATAAATTCAGAAGTATCAATCATTGCTTCACTCTTTCCTGAAATATCAACAAAAACCGTGTCTCCTGCAACTGATATAACTTTGCCCTTAACCCTGTCTCCGGGGTAAAAGCTGTCGCTTTTATCCGCTGACTGGTTCAGTAACTTTTCAAAATCCTCTTCATTGTCATCAAATAAATCTTTATTATTAATATTGCTCATAAGATTTCAACCGCCGTTTTTATTTATTGTTTAATATTTTTATATAATGATAAATGCGCAAATATTTTTTTTATGACATGGAAAAAAAGAAATATTCTGAATAGCGGTTTCAGAGGTTAAATTTAACTGCTTTGCTGAACTCTTCTTCAGATATTTCATTTTTTATATAAGCAGAAATCAGTTTTTGGATATTATCGGGAAATGCATTCCAGTATTTTTGCGCCCATCCATCAGGCAGTTCCTGCAATTCTCCGGGAGACATGCGGCCTGTTCCATAGGATACAAACTGATCAATCATGGTAAGAAGTAAATCCGGCGGGAGTTTTACAACTTTTCTGCCTGGAACCATATGGTTGGCTATCGCATTGAGTTCCTGAGCAGTTAAATCCGGATTATGCTGGAGAGCGATATTAATTACAAGATCTTTGGCTGTCTGCATCAGGTTGGAGCTGGTCAGACCCATCTGGCTGTGAATCTGTTTTGCCACTTTGCCTGCAATTTTCTGGAAATCAACAGTTCCGGGAACCGGGCTTTTGTTTTTTTTATCAAGCAGGCGCTTTAGCTCGTCGATTTGGGCAGGTGTTGCATCTGCAAGAAATTGTTTTATTATATTGTCTCGTTCGTCCATGTAATTTACTTTTTCTGATTAGTATTGAATAATTCAATTAGCTGAATCATATTAAGGTCAATTCATTTTTTATTTTGAGTTTCATGAAATTATTGGATTAATTATCTGCATATTTCTATACTACTTGACATTTATACTTATTGAAAAATATTTTTTACTGAAACTTTAAGAAAAGAATAAGCTGCAGATTTTAAAGTTTTCTTTCATTATGAAGATTTCAGAAATATTAATCAATACAGGCGGCCTTAATGAAAAAATTTTATCCAATCCTGATTTCAGTATTTCTGACTGCAATAATTCTTTCACTGATCCGAATCAAGGTTGCACGTCCAATGTTACTGGCAGACAGGTTTCTTTACGGAAGCGGATTTATCGAAGTGGCTATTCTTGCAATTTATGCAGGTTTTATAACGTGGAAAATGCTTGATCCTTCTGAATCTTCTAAATGGCGGATCAGAATATGGACTTTTTTTTCAATTGTATTTTTTTCTCAATTTCTGCTCGGTATTTTTGTATCTGATATTTTCCTGATGTCTGGGAAGCTTCACGTTCCGGTTCCAATGGTAATTATGGCAGGTCCTGTTTTCAGAGGTGAGGGTTTTTTTATGCCAATACTCCTTGTATCCACAATTATTTTAGCCGGTCCAGCCTGGTGCAGTTATCTCTGTTATATTGGTTCATGGGATGCAATAGCATCCAATTCAAAAAAAAGGCCTGTCGGCACTGTTGGAAACAGATTTTTTATAAGATCCGGGATAATAATTGTCCTGATATCAGCAGCTTTAATTTTAAGATTCTCCGGTACTGCGCCTGTTTATGCTGCTTATTTTGCAATTGCTTTCGGCATTATTGGTATTTTAATCATGATTGTTTTGTCCCGCAGAAAAGGACTAATGGTAAACTGCCTTGCATGGTGTCCGATCGGAGTTTTCACAACTATAATTGGAAGGATTTCACCTTTTAGAATCTCATTTAATGATAACTGTTCTTCATGCGGTGTATGTACTTCAAGCTGCAGGTATGATTCCCTTCGTCCGTCTGATATCAGCAGGAAAAAACCTGATCTTACCTGCACTCTGTGCGGAGACTGTATTTCATCCTGTCGCGGGAAAAGTCTGCAATACAGATTCGGCCCTTTTATCGGGGATAAAGTAAGGATTTTTTTTATTGTGCTTGTAGTAGTTATACACAGTGTATTTCTCGGACTTGCAAGAATTTAATCAGCTACAGTCACAACCTTGTTTCTGCCGCTTCTTTTTGCGCTATATAAAGCATCGTCAGCCTGTTTTAGAAGCATATCGCTGTTTTCTATATCTTTATTTTTCCCGCGCATGGAAGCCACGCCTATGCTAACAGTCATGCTTACAGTTTTTCCAGGTTCGAATTCAACTTTACGATTTTCAATAAAGGCCCTTATTTTTTCAGCAACATTTGCAGAAGATTCTTTTTCATCCGGAATAATGATCAGAAATTCCTCTCCGCCAAAGCGTCCGATAAAGTCAGATTTCCTGCAGTTGATTTTCATCCAGTCGGATAAATGACGCAGAACCTCATCCCCTGCGAGATGTCCGAATGCATCGTTTATCGGTTTAAAATAATCAATATCTATCATAACACATGATAGAGGCGTGTTGTATCGCTGTGAGCGGCTGAACTCCTCGGTGAATATTTCAAGTATTCTTCTGCGATTGAACAATCCGGTTAATTCGTCGTGTGTTGCCTGATCTTCAATTCTTTTATAAGCATCACTTAATTTAACCATTAATCTTGTCAGCATAAAATATATTATCAGTACCAGAATTGATGCAGTTGAAATACCCAGAAGAATCAGTATAATTCTCTGCTTGTCCATTGTATTCTTTACATCGTTGATATTGAAAGTTACGCTGATTCCTCCGCGTATATCTCCGATTTTATATCCCTGCTTTTCGTGGCATTGCATGCAGCTTTTTTCGACATTAAGCGGAGCCATGTATCTGAAAAATGAATTGCCGTTTATGTCAGAAGTTGCATATACTTCCTTTTCACCTTTTTCAAAACGCATCAGTGCGCCTTTCTCAAAAGTATCTGCAATATTTTTCGGATTCAGAGGCTTGGTACTTGTAATATTAAAAGTAAATAGTCCGTCTTTTTGCGCAAGTTCAGATATTTCCCTGGTCATAATAGCCGGATTCTTTATAGTATATATTTTTCCGTCGCAGGTACGGACATCAGGATTTTCAAGATAGGGATTTGATGCCATCCCTTTGGTTTTTTCAACCAGTACCCCTCCAAAAGACGCATTCCAGCTGCGTGTAAGTACAATCTGATTGAAATGCGACTGTGCTCTTGAGAGAATTTCCTGCTTAATAAGTTTGTCATTCTGAATTACTGTTCCAATGAAAACCCCCATTATAAACAGAATGATAACAAGGCTTAAATTAATTATAAACCGGATCCAGATATTTGAATTTAATATTTCAATTTTTTTCATTTATGGTTTCTCCAATTGGCATAGAATTGGTTATAAAATATTTTCAGTTATTTTTAAATATGTTTACTTATATAATAGAGAAAAAATTTTGTCAAGGATGAAGTAGGATTTTTAGTATTAGATGTGGATTGTTTTATTAGCATTGAATGCTATTATAGCATTCAATGTTATCGGGTATTCTGTTTTTGAAAATATTTTAAATTTTTTTTTGGAGTAAAATTCCGGAAGTCTTTTTAAATCATTTTATTGATTTTTTGGAATCTTTTTTACTTCAAATATTAAATTTATGGATTACACTTTTTAATATAAGCTATTTCCCTGAAATTTTAAACTCTGCACGCCTGTTCATGCTGCTCGCGTATCTGCTGTATGATTTATAAACTGAATATTTTGAACCTGCTCCCCTGACTTTTATTCTGCAGGGATCGATTCCCATTTTAACAAGATATCTCTGAACTGAAAGCGCCCTGTATAAGCTTATTTTTTTATTTGATTCAGGAGTTCCCCATTTATCGGAATGTCCGGTAATAGTAATCCTGATTTTTTCATCGTCTCTTAATGCTTCAACAAGTTTCTGCAGCTTAGGAATTTCATTAAGCCTGATTTTTGATGAATTAAAAGAAAAATATACCGGCTTAAAGCCATTCCCGTTTTTATTTTCTATTGGAGGCTGTATTGATTCATCTTCAGTTTTTCCTGGTTTTTCTTTCTTTATAACAATTTCTTTTTTTTCCGGTTCCGCTTTTTTTTCAGGTTCGGTTTTCTTTTCAGCTGAGCTGAACTCCGGTATTAGCTGTATTTTAATATTATTAGCCTGGCCTTTATCAATAGGGTGGCTTTTGCGGTATGTTTCATAACCTGATTTGAAAACTTCAGTATATATCCATGAAGTTTTAGGGCCTGAGCTTAACCGGATTTTACCTTCGGAATCTGTTTTTCTTGATACAGTATCATCAGGATCAGCATCGGGGTTTTTTGAGTTTACGAAACCTATGCGTGCAGTTCCGGTAACGGATTTTCCGGTCTCGGAATTTATCAGTTCAATTACAATAGATGAGTTTGCTGCAGGTGTAATTTCAGCCTGCTTTTTATTCTCCGGTTCAACTGCTTCATCTCGTTTTTTCTGTTTTTTTACTTCATCCGGAACTTCCGCATAATAAATGTCGTATCCTCCGTAACCGCCGTTTCTGCTTGAACAGAAATAAATCATATCTCCAAACTCTGATAAAAACATGTCATTTTCATCAGAGTTGATTTTTGATCCGAGATTTACAGCTTCACCGAATTTCCCGTCAACATATGAAACAAAATAAAGATCCCATCCGCCGTATCCGCCTTTGCGCATTGATGAAAAATAGAATCCGGCTCTATTGTTCGATGGAACCAGTCCGAGATCAAAATTGCCTGTATTTACAGGTGCAGGAAGCTCATCAACTTCTGAATATTCTCCATTTGCAAATGAAGCCTTCATGATTTTAGCGCGTTTAATGTTTCTGTAAGGCCACCTTGAAAAATATAATGTAGATCGATCAGGACTGAGAGATGGCGAGCGTTCATTAAGAGTAGTATTGACATCGCCTTTTATTGGAACCGGCTTTGACCAGTTCCCGTCTACAAGCTGCGACATGTATATATCATATGTAACCCTTGAAGAACCGTCATCAGAAACATGAGGACGCAGGCTTTCTTTTCTGTCTGATGAGAAAAGTAGAAGGTCTCCCTCGGGAGTTATAAACGGTGTTTCGTCATTATCTTTGGAATTGATTTCATTCATGAATTCTGGATCAGTCCATTTGCCTTTTCTGAAGTATGAAATATATATGTTGTGCGAATCCTCTTTTTCTGTTTTTGAGCTGAACACCATTGTTTTCCCGTCAGCTGTCAGGGAAGGGGAAAAATCATCTCCGCTGGAATTGATTACAGAACCGAGATTCATTACCTTATCAATATTAATGGAATCTTTTGATTCTATTTTGCTTTTGATTAAAAACCCGCTGATTACAACAATAGAAACAGCAAGAATTATAATATAATAGCGCGATTTGAGCATAGTTATATCCAGTATTTTAATATATGTTTCTTCATATATATTATCGATTGGCCGATGATATTTCTTCAATATTAAATATTGACACAGAAATGATTGTTTATAAATTTAAATTATGCAGAAAACATTTTCAATTAAAACACTTGGTTGCAAGCTTAACCAGTATGATTCAGCAGAAATTGCAGGCCGTTTCATAGATAATGGCTGGCTGCCGCTGCCATTCGGGGAGAAAACGGATGTTGTAATAGTAAATACCTGCGCTGTTACTGATAAAAGCGAGAAAAAATGCAGGAACTTCATAAGGCAGGCTGTAAAATCTTCAGGAAACGGGAAGATAATAGTAACAGGCTGTATGGCA
Source organism: uncultured Leptospirales bacterium (assembly GCA_964529415.1). Lineage (GTDB taxonomy): Bacteria > Spirochaetota > UBA4802 > UBA4802 > UBA5550 > CAYMPH01. The sequence continues at coordinate 16,800 of CAZGWD010000011.1, forward strand.
GATGCATCCATTGAAAAAACATCAGAAATTGAAGGTGTTGCAGAAATTTATTTAAATGCTGATAAGGAAAAAATTTTTAATACGGCAACCGGCAATGCAGAGACTTTAATTTCCGGAAAGCCTATGCCCTTTAATCATACAAGGGCTTTTATAAAAATACAGGACGGATGCGATGGAGAATGCGCGTATTGCATAGTACCGTCAGTGCGCGGAAAAGCCGTAAGCAGAAAATACAGTGATATTATAGATCATGCGAAAAAGCTAATTGATTCAGGCTGCCCTGAAATTGTATTAACAGGAATAACTATAGGCGGTTACGATTATGAAGGAAAAAAAATAGCTGATCTTGCTGAAAATTTAGCCTCATTGCCCGGAAAATTCAGAATAAGAATCACTTCTATTGAGCCGAATCATGTTGATGACAGGCTGATTGATATTTACAACATGGATAAAATTTGTAATCATATTCATCTGCCTTTGCAGTCCGGCTCGGATAAAATCCTTGAAATAATGAAGAGGCCATACAATGTTTCCAGTTATTTGAATATTGTGGAAAAAATCAGAAAAGTTCATAATGATATTGCAATTGGAACAGATATAATGGTAGGATTTCCAGGGGAAACCGGAATCGAATTCAATGAAACTCTTGACACTTCAGGAAAGGCAGGATACTCTTACATCCATCAATTTACTTTTTCAAAAAGATCAGGAACAGCAGCTGCTGTTCTTGAAAACGGATCAGAGCTTGTTTTTTTGAATAGAAGATCATTGCTTCTCAGAAATTTTGCTGAGGAACTTGCAATTAAATACAGGGAGAAATTTTCAGGCAGAACGCTTGAGTGCGTAATTGAAAAAGGAAACGGATCTTATGTTGCAACATCCGGAAATTATTTAAAAATCAATCTGGAAAAATCAGATGAATCTATTATAGGAACTATTTATCCGGTGAAAATTACTGAATTAATCGGGAATAATATTATCGGGGAACTGGCGGATGTAAAATGAATTATTTAGATAGAATGGCGAAACTTAGGAAAAATCTTTCTTCTGCGGAAAAATTTCCTTATCTGATTTCAGATTTGGTTAATATCAGATATTTGACAGGCTTTAATGGTTCTTACGCCTATATCATTATTGGAAAAAAATATACCTGTTTCATTACTGATTCAAGATATGAAGAAATTGCATCCAGCTTAATCGGCTCAAAAACAGATCTTGTTCTGCAGAAATCGGACCTGTTTAAAACAATTAAGGAATATCTCCCGAAACAGGAAAAAAATTTATTCATTGAAGAGCATTCAGCCCCATTGTCTTTTTTTACGAGTTTGAAAAAAGCTCTCAAAGGTGTAAAGGTTATTCCTGCAGGGGACGATGCAAATTCTCTGAGGATGGTGAAAGATAATGAAGAAATAATTCTTCTGAATAAAGCTGCAGATATTGTTGATGAATGCTTTCTTCATATACTGAAATTTATCAGAATCGGAATAACTGAATGGGACATTTCTAACGAGATAGAATTTTTTTTCAGAAAGAACGGATGCAGAAAGAGTGCTTTTCCTTCAATTGTCGCAAGCGGAGCAGGTTCTTCAATGCCTCATTATGAAACATCAATGAAGAAAAAAATTAAATATGGAGATACGATTCTTATTGACATGGGATGCGAGTTTTCAGGTTATAATTCAGACTTGACAAGAACCCTGTTTATGGGGAAGATTGATAAGAATATAGAAAAAATATACGCAGTTGTCAGAAATGCCCAGGAGACTGCTCTTGCAAAAATCAAGCCCGGTATGCTCAGCGGCGATGCAGACGCTCTTGCAAGGGATGTTATTGCAGAAGAGGGTTATGGTGATTTTTTCGGTCATTCTCTCGGACATGGAGTGGGTCTTGAAATTCATGAACTGCCTGCTTTAAAAAAGGGCGGAGGAATAAAAATACCGGTGAATTCCGTGCTTACTGTTGAGCCTGGAATATATCTTCCCGGAAAAGGCGGAGTCCGCATTGAGGACACATGTCTTATAACTGAAAAGGGATGCGAAGCATTAACCAGATCCCCAAAAGATTTTATAATTATTTAAAGAGGCAAAATGATATCAACTAATGATTTAAAAAAAGGAACTGTTTTAAAAATTGAAAATGAACTTTTCGCTGTTGTGGATTTTCAGCATGTTAAGCCCGGAAAGGGCGGCGCGTTTGTTAGGACAAAAATCAAGAACATGAAAAAAGGCACAACAATTGACAGAACATTCCGCGCCGGTGAAAAGGTTGAAGACGTTAGACTTGAAACAAGGTCAATGCAGTATTTATACGATGAAGGGGATACGCTTGTATTCATGGATACATCTTCATATGAGCAGGAATCCATTCAGAAATCCGCTATAGGCGATGCTCTTGCATTTTTAAAGGAACAGGATATTGTAAATATAGCCATGTATGAAGGCGAGCCTGTTACTATTGAGCCGCCGAATTTTGTTACGCTGAAAGTTACATATGCAGAACCCGGAATCAAGGGCGATACTGCTACAAACGTTTCAAAACCTGTTAAGGTTGAAACAGGCGCTGAGGTCAGAGTTCCGCTATTTGTAAATGAAGGGGATATGATCAAGGTTGATACAAGAACCGGAGAATATGTCGAGAGAGTGAAATAATCCTATGAACGATTTTCTAAGCGAGGCTGCAGAGTGGATAAAAAATAATCCCGGAAAGGCAGCAGGAGTTTTTATCGGATTTCTTGCAGGCCTTTTAATTCTTACACTTGGCCCTGTGCAGACCTTGCTTATAGCATTATTTGTTTTCATCGGTTATATTATAGGCAAGCTGAAGGACGATGATGTGTCAATCATCGATCAGATAAAACGTATATTTAACAGAGACCGCTGAAAAAAATTGGATACAAGCAGCATATTTCTTTTAAGCGAAGCCTATAAGGCATTTAAATCGAAAAGATATTCTGAATCCGCTGTATTGATTGAAAAAATAAATCTTTCCTCTTCTTATATGCGCGACCCGTATCCTCATTTTCTTCTTGCTCTTTCCTATTTATTTACAAACAGGTTTGATCTTTCTGAAAAAGAAATCAGCAGAATGAAATCCATTGACGCACACTATGCTCCGCTTCTGCAGCTGCAGGCATTTTTAACCATGAAATCTGCAAAAGATTTAAACAATGCAATATCCGCATATATAGATCTTTCTTCGAAAAATATCGGGGATAAATACGCAAAGCGAGCATTGAAGAGTCTGCGCTCAGCTGAATCCTTTAATGCTTTTCAGCAGAAAGCAAAGCTTGTTGATTTTGTTGATATTCCGAAACCAGGGAAAAATGCACACCGCAGCAATGATAAAAAAGTCAGGAATAAATATATTTCCGGAAGTAGCAGCGGATATATTAAAAAAGCAGTTATAATTTTCGGTGCTGCTACAGCTGCAGGGTTAATAATTTCTGCAGTTTTTATTTTTGCTGATATTAATATTTATGACAGGTTGAAATCCGGAATAACTTCTATAATTTCCTTAGCTGAAAACATTCCATCGAATGAAACTGTTGACATGATGAATATTTCCGGTCCTGAATATGAACTTATAAGAAAAATTAACGAGCGCGCTGTTCCTGAATTTTATTACTCTTCCAGTGAAATGCTCTCTGACTTCAACAATGCAAGATTTCTGATTAAAAAGGGTGAACACAACAAAGCTGTTTTGCTTTTAAATAAGATAATGAACAGCAATGCAGGAATGAATGTAAAAGAAAAAACTGATTTTCTTATAAAATATATAACTGAAAGCGATGACAGGAAATTCGAGAATATACAATACTCATCTGTTCTGGAAAAGCCGCATCTTTACAGGGGGTTTGCGCTTGCTTGGTCAGGTAAAGCCGCAAATGTTAAAAATAAAAACGGAAAAGTAATTTTTAATCTTATGATTGATTACAGGGAAAAAGACAGATTTTCCGGCATGGCTGATATTTTCTGTGATGAAAGATCTGAAATAAAAAACGGAGATTCCGTCGCAGTGTCTGGTATTTTTATCAACGCCATGACGGAATCCAAAAGACCATATATACAGGCTAAGGAAATAAAAAAGCTGTAAATATTATTTACTCACGCCTGTTTTTTTCTTAATATTATCAATTATCTCTGCATATCTTTTTTCATCGATTGGGTAAAAATATAATATCACAGCTCCAAGAACGAAAATAGCTGCAGGAACCGGTCCAAGGAAAATTCTGATTCCAAGTTTTGCGCTTTCGCTCTGTATAACATCCGGAATATAGCCGCTTAAGCTTAATATCCATCCCATTAAAAATACTGCAAGAGCCTGACCGATCTTCAAAGCCCAGGTCCATATGCCGTAATATGCGCCTTCGCGCCTTTCGCCTGTCAGCATAAAATCATATTCTATTGCATCCGGCAGCATTGCGTACGGCATTGCGTAGGTGAATCCCATGCCGACTCCAGCCAGGAACATCATGCCGAAAGTGAATGACAAATCCATCTTGTGGGCAAAGAAAAACAGAACCATGCAGATAAAAGCAATAATCAGCATGCCTAAGCCATATACTGTTTTCTTTCCGATTTTTTTTGCAAGTATAACGCTTACAGGTATAAAAAGCATTGCAGTTACAAGAAGTATGAGCAGAGCGATTGTGGTTTTTTCTTCGCTGCCCATTATATATTTAAAAAAGTAAATGAGAATTCCGCTCACAGTTGTAATTGACATTATATGAAAAACATAAGCTCCGAGTATAAGCAGAAAAGGTTTGTTTTTGAAAACGGATAAATATGTTTTAACAAAACCAAGTGACTGGGCAGGTTTTGTTTCAGGCTCTTTAATTGAAAAAACTGTTATGAGAGCAGTAATGAGCATCAGTGTACCGAAAATAATTCCCATAGCCATGAATCCGGTTGTTTTGTCCGGAAATGCGTTAACAATAGGAAGGGCTGCTCCTGCTCCTGCAAGAGTTCCTATAACTGCGAAACCGAAGCGGAAACCATTCAGGGTTGAACGTTCATGGAAATCCTGTGTGAGTTCCGGTGTCAGGGAGCTGTATGGTATACTTACTGTTGAATAGGCTGTACTGAGTATTATGAACACAATAAGAGCCCAGATAAAAAGTGATGTCTGGTTTCCTGCAATTCCCGGGATGTATAATGATGGATTGGTGAAAATCAATATCATGGCAAGAAACATGGGTATGGCGCCAGCGAGCATATATGGCCTTCTTCTTCCAAATGAACTTTTTGTCCTGTCGGATGCATAGCCTATAATTGGATCGTAAAAAGCATCCCATAGCCTGCCGATCATTAGAGCTGTTCCTGCAAGACCTGCTGACAGGCCGACTGTATCTGTCATGAAATTTAAAAGTACGAAAGATATGGCAGTGAAGAAAAGATTGCCTCCGAGATCGCAAACGCCGAATCCGAGTTTTGTTTTCAATGGAAGTTTAATACTTTTTTGTTCTGTCATAGATTTATCCTTTTATTGATTTTTAATCTCAGGAATCCGGTTAAACATATCGCAATATTTTTTCAGCATCTGAATATGTTCATCCCTGAAACAGCTGGATGTAAGTTTCCATCTCCAGTTGTAGTTCACTGTGCCTGGTTTATTCATCTTGAAATCTTTTCCGAATCCGAGAACATCCTGTGCAGGTATAATTACTGTCCTGGCAGTTGATCTATATGCAAGCTTGATAAGTTTTATATGAAAATCGCTGAACGAATCTGATCCGATATAATCCAGAATATATTCCTGTGTACCTGCGTCAATATCACCTTCGTAAAACCAGCCGTTAGTGGTATTGTTGTCGTGCGTTCCTGTATAGACAAAGCAGTTAGTATTGTCATAGTTGTTCGGGAGATAGCTGTTTTTATTATTGAAATCAAAAGCAAATTGAAGTATTTTCATTCCCGGCAGATTCATGGAATCCCTTAATGTTTCAACCTCCGGTGTGATTACTCCGAGATCTTCTGCAATAAGAGGAAGGTCCCCGAGCTCGGCTTTCAGGCGTTTAAAAAAATCAAGCCCCGGGCCTTTTATCCATTTGCCTTTAACAGCAGTTTTTTCAGTAAAAGGAATTGCCCAGTATGATTCAAATCCCCTGAAATGGTCAATCCTGACTATATCAACAAGTGCACTTAAATGCGCAACACGTCTTTTCCACCAGAGATATGTTGGTTCATTTAAACCGCCTTTTGAGTCAAACCACCTGTACAAAGGATTTCCCCATCTCTGCCCTGTTTCGCTGAAATAGTCAGGCGGAACGCCTGCAACTTCAAGAGGCAGTCCGGTTTTTGAATCGAGCTGAAGAACCTCGGGGTGAGCCCATGCTGCAGCGCCCTCAAGTGTGATATATATCGGAATATCTCCGATTATTTTTATTCCTTTGTCTGTGCAGTATTCTTTCAGCTCCATCCACTGTTTGAAGAAAATATATTGTGTAAAATTATAGAATTGTATTTTTTTCTGAAGCTTTATGCTCCATTCATGTACAGCTTTTTTTTCATGCAGTGATATGTCTTTATCCCAGACTGTCCAGTCTGTAGTGTTGTAGAAATCAGAAACTGAAGCAAAGAGCGAATAATCTTCTAGCCAGTCTGAAGATTCCCTGCAGAATAAATCATATTCATCTTTTTTATAAGATGCTGATGTAAAGAACCTTTCTGCAGCTTTTTCAAGACGCGGTTTTTTAAAAGCCTCTGCTCTTTCGAAATCGCAGAAGTGCTCATCCGGAAAAATATCCGATGCAGTCAGATCAACAAGACCGTCTGCAGCAAGTTTTTCAAGACTTATGAAAAGATCGCTTCCGGCAAATGTTGAATTGGATGAGTATGGGGAATAGCCGAAAACCGATGAAACGGGACCTATAGGAAGAATCTGCCAGTAGGCCTGGCCTGCATTTTTTAAATCATCAACAAATTTGTATGCCTCATGACCGAGAGTGCCAACGCCGTAATTTCCGGGAAGACTTGTTATATGCAGGAGTATTCCGCTTGTTCTTTCAGTCATATATTCCTCGTGTGATTGTATGCAGCATAATTTTTAACTGTTATATTTATAGTTCTTTCCGGATTTTTATAAAAAATACTAAATCTTTAGTTCAAGCCCCCTGTCCCCCGAAGGGGGGACGTGATAAATATTCATTTCTTTGATAATTTGTATTCTCCTCATACTCGCCCCCTTTGGGGGACGGGGGGAAGATTGCATCACTTTCCAACAAACTGGAATGAAATATTTTTTTTCTAACCCTTATTATCAATCAGATCCTGATAGAATCCGGCAATTGTTGCTGACATGTAAGGGCCGACATATACAAGAGCTATCCCTGCAGTAATTGCACATAGAATAAGCCACCAGAAAAAGCTTAAGCCAAGAACAAACAATCTCCATCTGTGCCCCTGCATTAATGCTGCACTTGCATCAATTACCTGGCCTGCTTCCATATCAGGATTATCTTTTAATATGAAATAAGTCATGGAATAAGAGAAGGCTTTCATAATTCCAGGAACGACAAGCAGAAGACACCATAATATAATATATATAAGTGAAAGCAGGTAGATTACAAGCGTCTGCATAAAACAGGCAAAACCGCTGAACAGATGATTGAATGATGTTTCCTGCTTGCGGATCAGGTCAAGGAAATATGCATTCAGACCGAAGAATAAAACTCCGGAAAATATTATCGATCCGATAAAAGATGCAGTTGCAATTGTAAAAAGCAGAAAGAATAGAAGAAAAAATATAATTGCATTAAACCAATCCTCTTCGAGACGCTGTTTTGCCTGAACTTTTAACTCCGCTCTTGTTTTTGAAGCCATATTTTTCTCCTGCAATTTTTCAGAATAATATTTTTTAAATTGAATTTTTTATATATTTGTTTGAATAATATAAAGATGTCAAGATTAATAAAAGGATGTTTATTCTTCTCCGCAGACGAATGGAAGCCATAAATCACGGCTTACAAGATTCCAGGATGCTTCCGGATATGTACTTTTCCAAAGTGCCGGTTCTTTTTTTTTCTTTGAAGACCACTTGAATTCGTATCCGGCAAGACTTCCATCATACTCTTCTATCAGATCGATCTCTTTCCCGTCATATGTTCTCCAGAAATACCGGCTTGTATGCTTTCCATGGTACGAATTAGATTTCCATCTTTCCATAAACAGAAAGTTTTCCCATAGAGCTCCAATATCATCTCTGCTTGATATTGGATTGAAATTATTGATAATAGCATTCCGGACTCCGTTATCCCAGAAGAAATACCTGGCAGTGCTTGTAACCTCTTTGCGTAGATTTCTCGAAAAACCGTTTACCCTGCAAATAACAAAACCTTTCTCCAGAATATCGAGATATCGCTCAACAGTCTGTTTTGCTATTCCGAGAGTGCTGGAGAGTTCGTTCAGGGAAACTTCATTACCGATCTGAAATGCCAGGAGCTTCAGAAGATTGAAAATCAGGCTTGCGCTTTTTATTTTTTCAATCGAGAGTATATCTTTTAGTAGGTATGAATCTCTCAGAGTTATAAGCAGCTCCCGTTTTAATTCGCTGCTTTCTGTTGTGAAGATTTCAGGGTATGTGCCATAAATAAGCAATTCTTCAAGCCTTATTTCAATATCCATGCCGCCAAGATGATCCCGCAATTCAAGTATAGAAAGCGGAAAAAGGGTTATAGTTCTCATTCTTCCGGTTAATGGTTCGCCAATTCTGTTTGCAAGGTCAAATGAAGACGACCCTGTTGCGATAATTGTAATATCCGGTCTTGCATCAATGATCATTTTAAGTGCAGTTCCGATTTCATGAATGATCTGCGCCTCATCGATATAAATCATCTGATAATCTGAAAAGGCAGATAGTATTCGCTTTAAATTCCTGCTTTCCAGAATATCACATAAAACCCTGTCTTCACCGACACCCTTGTATAGTCTGCCTTTGTAATCTTCAAGAAAATGGTTTATAAGTGTAGTTTTACCGGATTGTCTTGGACCATATACAACAAGAACCTTTCCAGATTGAAGATAATTATTCATTCGGGTTAAAAAATATCGTTTAATCATAGATTGATATTAACAAATTATGAATAATTTGGCAAGTGTTTTTTTTAAATTATTATTAATTTAGCAACTTTGAAGTTAAATTTTGTAATATATAAACAATTTAATATTTATATATATTTTATTCTGATGTTTGAATTAGAGAAGTGGGAGAGCCTGAAATAACTCAGGTTTATTTAGTATTGACAATTTTTCTTCGCATAGGTATAATCATTACAGGTGAAAAAAATGGCAGATTATAAAAACGAACTGATAAAATATACAGGCAAAGCCAAGGCTGAAGATGTAAAACGCATATCTGATAAAATCATCAGCATGAAAAGAGGCCCTGTTGGTAAAATATGGTCATCTGTAACTTCTTTATATAAAATGGCGCGCGATCCGCAAGTTCCATGGCAGTTTAAAGCAGTTTCTATAGGCGCGCTTGTATATCTTATAAGCCCGATAGATGCTGTGCCTGATCTGATCCCATTTGTCGGGCTTCTTGATGATGTAGCAGTCATTACAGCAGCAGTGGCATCTCTTGGCGCCGGTTTGATGAAATATAAAGAAAAAAAAGATGCTGATAAATCTCCCTCGGATATAGATGCTGCTGCGAAATCTGCCGATTGAATAGATTTAAATATTTTACCAATGAATTGCGTGAGCGATTTGAAGTAGAGTCATAAAGGAAAAGTAAAAAATTTAAAATATAATGTTAAAGATAAAACAAGAAAAAAGATAGCAGGAGATGGGGTGATATAAGAGATGAGGAGATTTAATTTTTTTATCCCCATATTTCTACTATCTCCTTATCCCCTTTTCTTACACTTTATAGTATTTATTAAGAATAAAAAGAGAAAATAAATGAAAATTCACTTGATTGGCGTTTGCGGAATAGCTATGGGAACTCTTGCCCAGATGTTCTCCCATAAAGGCCATACTGTTTCCGGATCAGATTCAGGGATTTACCCTCCAATGAACGATATTTTAATGAAATCAAATATTTCTCTGTTTGATGGATATAATGATGCTAATATTTCCGGATCTGAACTTGTTGTGATAGGAAATGCTGTGAGCAGGGGTAACCCTGAAGCTGAATTTGTTCTGAACCATAAAATTCCATATATGTCTATGGCCGGGGCTCTAAGGGAATTTTTTCTCAAGGATAAAGAGGTGATTGCTGTTGCAGGCACGCACGGTAAAACAACAACAACTGCGCTGCTTGCTCATATACTGAATATTGCAGGTGAAAATCCATCTTTTTTTATCGGAGGTGTTGCAAAGAATTTTTATTCAAGCTGGGGAATCGGAAATGGCAGATATTTTGTAATAGAAGCTGATGAGTACGATTCTGCATTTTTTGAGAAAACTCCAAAATTTATTTATTACAAGCCGGATCATCTTATCATGACTTCCCTTGAGTTTGACCATGCTGATATTTATAATAATGTAGAGGAAATAGAACTGTGGTTTAAACGGCTTGTAAATATTATTCCATCGGATGGTAATATTATAAGATGTTCTTCGTACGATAGATTGAACGCTGTATGCAGGAATTCACTTTCCAGAAATTATACCTACGGAAACGGATCTTCTGATTTTCATTTTGCAGAGCCGTCTTATAAAGGGGAATTCTCGAATCTGACTTTTATTTCACCGGACGGGGAAATGAGTCTGAAAACTGAACTTTTCGGCGGGTTCAATTTTCAGAATATTGCAGCAGCAGTTTCAATGGCTCTTAATATCGGGATTGATAAAAAAAAGATAATTGATGCTGTTAAATCTTTCAAAGGAGTTCTCAGAAGACAGGAACTTATATATACAAAAAAAAATATCAGGATATATGAAGATTTCGCTCATCATCCAACTGCTGTTAAAGGTGTTGTTGCTGCATTCAGAAAAAGATTTCCTCGAAGCAGGCTCATTGCTGTTTTTGAGCCGAGATCTGCAACGAGCAGAAGAAATGTTTTTCAGCATGAATTTCCGGATGCATTTTCCGGTGCTGACAGAGTTATGATAAAGTCTCCTTTTGAAAAGGGGAACATCAGAAATGATGAAAAATTCAACGCAAGCCAGGCTGTTGATGATATGAAAAGATCCGGCATTAACGCCGATCTTTTTAAAACTTCCGATGAAATTATAACGCAGATTTTAAAAGAAATAGACTTCGATTCTGAAATAGTAATACTTGTAATGTCAAACGGCAGTTTTGACGGAATATATAAAAATCTTAAAGATGAGATTGATGGAGTGATTATATGAAAAAGTATTTACTGTTTTTAATGCTGATATCAATCGTAGTTTTTTCAGGAAAAATTTTCTCAGCTCAATCTGCAAATTATGCTTCTATAGAACTAAAAGGCCCTGTAAATCCGATTATGGCTGAATTTATTGTTGAGTCAATCAATGATGCCGTATCCCGTAAAATGAGTTTCATTGTTATTAAAATGGATACCGAGGGCGGCATCATGGGGCCTATGAAAGATATTATCAAGGCTATTCTAAACAGCAGTATTCCTGTTGTGGTCTACACCTATCCCAAAGGAGCGCAGGCTGCTTCTGCCGGAGGTTTTATTATGATTTCTGCACATATAGCTGCAATGGCGCCAAGCACTGAAATCGGTGCAATGCATCCTGTGAGCTCCATGCTGGATTTTGTAACCAAAGACCGTGACGGCAGCCCTGCAGGTCCAATGGAAAAAAAGGTATTGAATGATACAGTAGCATTCGGCAGAAGTTTGGCCGAGGAAAGGAACAGGAATATCAACTGGGTTGTTGATGCAGTTAAAAAGGCCAAGTCGAGCACAAGCTCTGAAGCTTTAAAAGAGGGGGTGATTGATATAGTCGCGGATGATATGAATGACCTGCTGAAAAAAATAAATAACAGAACTGTGATTGTAAATAAAAGCAGTATAATTATAAATACTGAAAATATTGTTCCGCACGAATACACAATGGACTGGAAGAGGAAATTTGTAAATTATCTTTCTGATGCAGAAGTTATATTCATTCTTTTTTTAATTGCTGCTGCCGGCATTGGAATTGAATTTAAAAGCCCCGGCCTTATTGTTCCGGGAGTTATTGGAGGGATATCCCTGATATTATTTCTTCTTGGAATAAAGATGATTCCAATAAATATTATTGGCCTTTTTCTTCTTGTTCTTTCAATAGTATTATTTATACTTGAATTTAAAATTACAAGCTACGGCTTACTTGCTTTAGCTGGAATTATATCTTTTATTGCAGGAGCGGCTATCATGTTTGATTCACCTTTGCCGGGCGGACATATTCCATTGCAGACTATTCTCGGGTCTGCCCTGGCATTATTCGGTATTATGTTTTTTCTTATAAAAGCAGTTATGAAAGCTGTAAAGGGAAAAGTTACAACAGGAGTGGAAGGTCTTGTTGGTGAAAAAGGGACTGCGATGATTGATTTCAACGGTACTGGAAAAATTTTTGTTCACGGCGAGATTTGGAATGCAGTTTCCAGCGACGAAATAAAAAAAGATGATCAGCTTGTTGTAGAAAAAGTTAATGGAATGGAACTTACAGTCAGTTTAATTAAAAATAAAATTTAAATTTAAAGGAGAAAAATTATGGATTTTTTCGGATTTGGATTGATTCCAACAGCATTAATTATCGGAGTCGCGTTTTTAGTGTCATCAATTAAAATTATTAAAGAATATGATAGGGCAGTTGTTTTCAGACTCGGCAGGCTATTATCAGCATCAAAAGGGCCTGGAATTATTATTGTTATACCTCTGATTGATAAATGGGTTAAGATCGGATTGAGGCTTGTGGCAATGGATGTGCCTCCTCAGGATATTATTACTAGAGATAATGTGTCTGTTAAGGTTAATGCAGTTATTTATTTCAGAGTGGTGGATCCCAATAAAGCTGTTACAGAAGTTGAGGATTTTATGTATGCAACATCACAGCTTTCCCAGACAACTTTAAGAAGCATTCTCGGCATGGTTGATCTTGATCATCTTTTGTCTGAAAGAGAAAAAATAAATGATGAATTGCAGATCGTACTCGACAAACAGACCGGCCCATGGGGCATAAAAGTATCAGCTGTAGAGATTAAACATGTGGACCTTCCGGAAAACATGCAAAGAGCAATGGCAAAACAGGCTGAAGCGGAAAGAGAGAGAAGGGCTAAAATAATCGGTGCTGAAGGTGAAGCCCAGGCTGCTGAAAAAATGGTTGAAGCTGCTGCTCTTATGGAAAAGCATCCAATTTCTCTTCAGTTGAGATATCTGCAGACTCTAAGAGAGATTGCTGCTGAAAATAACTCAACAACTCTTTTTCCAATACCTATTGATATAATGGAAATTTTCAAGAAAAAATAAAAAAAAATTTATTAAAGTTTTTAGCAGATAATACCGAAATATAATCAACAAGTATCTATATGGTAATTCCCTCCCGATTTACCTTACTGTATACTTGGCACTGCTGTTTTAAAAAAGAAGGCAGGATAGCCGCCCAGCTATCCTGCTTTTTTCTTTTTAAATACGTTAATTTCAGTGCAGAAAAAACTGTTATTGCGGTTAATGATTTGATTAAAACAAATCCTGTGAGATTCGCTCGAGGGTGCAAGACCGGCATTCCGCGAAGTTTATCCCGGCTTTATGCCGGGACTCCTGCCTGAATGACAAAGAACTAATTCAATTGTAATCTGCTATAAGGAATTACGGCAGAATATCCAGTATCGCAGGTTTGAAGCTTTCAAGATCGGCTGTTATCCGGCCTAAATTTCCTGAATCTTTAACTGTAAACATAACAATGTAATCCATTCCTTCATGTGCATTCAGAAAATCATTTTTCAGTTTTTTCTGAAGTTCTTTTGATGAAAAATCGAATTCAATATCAATGTTTTTCGGATCATAGAAAATTATTTTTTCAAAAATATAATCAATATTTTTTAGTTTCAATTTCATGCTTATGGTTTTATTTTTATATGCAGTAATATCTGTAATTATTTCTTTAAATAAAACAGGTTTTGCGTTTTCTGCTCCAGCTGAAATTGATACAGCAATAATAACAAGGCAAAGTATAATGAATTTTATATAATAACGCATTTTTAAAACCTCTTGAATTATTATATTTAAAACTGAACATAACATCAAGCTAATTTTTATTAAATTTTAAATTGTAATTCTGAAAATATAGATTTATTGACAATAATAATGGTGTAAGATAAATATACTCGATTAAATCAAATTTCTGAATCCGGATATATAATGAAAATTGACATATTAACTCTTTTAATAATGCTGAGTATTGCATATATTCTTCAGATTGCAGCAGTTTTTCTTCAGTATAAAATAAATAAAACCTACAAGGGGCTTGGATTCTGGACTCTTGGTTTTTTATTTTTTGCTTTGGGATTTGCAACAGCCCCTTTAAGAAGTATCGCAGCTTTGGAAAATACTGTAGTTATTCAATCTAATGCATTTCTTGTTATTGGACTTATGTTTATATACGCAGGATTAATGCGTTTTTTTGAAAAAAAGGAAAAGCTGTATTTTCTTGTTTGTATTCTTGCATTTTATGTTTTATTCATGTGGTATTTTCTTTTAATAAATAATAATCTGGCCATTCGTATCATATTTACGTCTCTTGTTCTTGCACTTCTTCTTTTTATGTCATCATACGCGCTTTTTTTTCATAAAACAAAATCAGTAAAAGCATCTGCTGTTTTTAATCTTGCGATTCTGTTTATGTTCGGATGCTTTTTTATTTTTAGGGCAGTTGTAACTTATTTTACAAATGATGTCGGCGGTTATTTTTCTTCTTCTTTTATTCAGGTCTCTGTATTTATGGCAGCATTTGTTGAAGGAATTCTCATAACTTTTGGCCTTATTATCATGGTTAACCAGCGGCTCAATGCTGAAATGAAAAATGCCAAAGATCAGAAGGAACTGATTTTTAATACAAGTCCTGATGGAGCACTTGTAACAACATTGGATAATGGAGTTATTATTGACAGCAATGAAGCATTTTCACGGATTACAGGGTTTTCATATGAAGACACTATCGGAAAATCTGTAACTGAAATAAATTTATGGAAGAATCCTGACCATCGGCGGAAAATTATCAGTGTATTAAAAGATGACGGTTTTTGTGAAAATATTGAAGTTGATCTTATTAGAAAAGACGGAAAACATATAGTAGGGATGTTCTCTGCAAGAAAGGTTGTCCTTGATAAGACAATGTGTGTTTTAAGTGTTACGCGCGATATTACTGATCGTAAAAAAGAACAGCATGAAAAAGAGATACTTGAAGCCCAGAACCGTCAGCTTCAGAAAGCAGAAAGTCTCGGATTGATGGCAGGAGCCATTGCGCATCATTTTAACAATCAGCTCCAGTCTGTAATGGGAAATCTTGAACTTGCCGCTGATGGTCTTTCAAGCAAAAAAGAATCAATTGAAAACCTTGATGATGCATTGCAGTCTGCTCGAAAAGCGGCTGATGTAAGCAAGATGATGCTATCCTATCTTGGTCAGGTTCATTCGAAATACGAACCTCTCAATCTTTCAGATATCTGCAGAAATTATCTGCCTTTACTCGAGGCATCAAAATCAAAAGAAATCGGTCTTGTTACGGATTTTGAAAATCCGGGACCGGTTATCAGCTCAAATCCCAATCAGATTCAGCAGATAATTACAAATATAATAAATAATTCCATCGAAGCCGGAAGTCTGGGAAATGAATCAATACGAATGACAGTTAAAACTGTATTGTCTTCTGAAATTTCACCAATAAACCGTTTTCCGATAGAATGGCTGCCGGATGAAAAAAAATATGCATGCATTGAAGTTGCTGACTCGGGAAGCGGCATTGATGAAAAAGACATTGAGAGGATATTTGATCCGTTTTTTTCAAAAAAGTTCGCAGGCAGAGGCCTTGGTCTTTCTGTGGTTCTTGGAATAATCAGAACCCATAATGGCGCAGTTACTGTTGAAAGCGCAAGCGGAAGCGGAACTGTTTTGCGCATTTTTTTTCCTGTAGCTGCTGCAGATGCCATATCAGCTACAGTACATGATTTTGTAAAAGGGGAAAATAAAATATCCGGCACAATTCTTATTGTAGATGACGAACCGGGTATTATTAAAATTGCATCTGCATCTGTCAAACGTTCAGGTTTTTCAGTTCTATCTGCACATGATGGCATTGAAGCAGTTGAGACTTTTAAAAAAAACCATGAATCAATTGTGTGTGTTCTTCTTGATTTGAACATGCCGCGCATGAATGGCTGGGATGCACTGGCAGCAATGAGGCAGATAAATCACAGAATACCTGTTATTCTTTCCAGCGGATATGATGAATCTCATGCAATGGCAGGCAAACATAATGAACTGCCTCAGGCGTTTTTAAGCAAGCCGTATGATTTAAAGTCGCTTAATGAATTGATCCAAAAAGTTCTTAAACAGAAAAAATAATTTTCATGGAAGATAAAAAAAATGAGCGACTGGAATCCTGAACTGTATTTAAAATTTAAAAATGAAAGAACTGCTCCTTCAATAGATTTACTATCAAAAATAAAAATTGATAATCCCGGAAGTATAATTGATCTGGGATGCGGCCCCGGTAACAGTACGCAGATTCTTCACAAAAAATGGCCTGATTCGAAACTCCTCGGTATTGATAGTTCTGTTGAAATGATAAAAAAGGCAAAAGAGGATTTCCCTGACCAGAATTGGCTTGCAGCTGATATTTCAGAAATCAAATCAGAGGAATTTTATGACCTGGTGTTTTCAAACGCTACTCTGCAATGGATACCCAATCATGAAAAACTGATCCCGGGGCTTCTAAAACTTGTGAATAAAAATGGCGCGCTTGCAGTGCAGGTTCCTGCTAATAATGAATCTCCGCTTCATAAGGCACTCTACCGGGTTTCCGGTGAAAAAAAATGGAAACGATATACAAAAGTATGTGAAAAGCTGCTGAATTATCAGAGCTCGGATTATTATTATAATATTCTTAATCCTCTTGTTTCTGATTTAGATATTTGGGAAACAACTTATTTTCATGAACTTCATTCCCACCAGGGATTGATTGACTGGTATAAAAGCACAGGCATGAGGCCGTTTCTTGAAAGCCTGCCGGATGATGAAAAAAGGGCAGAATTTGAAAATGAAGTTCTTGAGCAATGCTGGGATAATTACAAGATACAGAAAAACGGAAAAATTCTTTACCCTTTTAAAAGAATATTTTTTATTGCCTATAATTGAAATATGGAATTTTGAAATCAGGAGTATGATATGAAAATAGAATTAAGAAGTTCAGTAAGCGTAACCGGAAGAAAAATGGCCGGAGCAAGGTCGCTCTGGAGAGCAAACGGCATGAAGGAGGAGCAGTTCGGCAAGCCGATTATTGCAGTAGTGAATTCATTCACGCAGTTTGTTCCCGGCCACGTCCATCTTCATGATATAGGACAGATGGTAAAGGGAATTATTGAAAAAGAGGGATGTTTCGCTGCAGAATTCAACACAATAGCAATTGATGACGGTATAGCAATGGGACATGAAGGCATGCTTTACTCCCTGCCTTCAAGGGATCTGATTGCGGACAGCGTTGAATACATGTGCAATGCTCACAGGGTTGACGCAATGATCTGCATCTCCAACTGTGATAAAATAACTCCGGGAATGCTTATGGCTGCTATGAGGCTTAACATACCATCGGTCTTTGTTTCTGGCGGGCCAATGGAAGCAGGCATTATTAAAGATAAAAAATATGACCTGATAGATGCAATGGTTATGAGCGCGGATTCTTCAGTATCAGATGGAGATATAGATGAAATTGAAAGATCAGCATGTCCGACCTGCGGTTCATGCTCTGGAATGTTTACAGCCAATTCCATGAACTGTCTCACAGAAGCTCTGGGACTTGCTTTGCCGGGAAACGGAACAATTGTTGCTACTCATAAAAACAGGCTCGCTCTTTTTGAAAAGGCGGCAAAGAGATTAGTTGAGATTACAAAAAAATACTATGAATCTGGAGATGATTCCTGCCTTCCTAAATCTATTGCATCAAGAAAAGCATTTTTAAACTCAATGTCACTTGATATTGCAATGGGAGGTTCAACTAATACAGTTCTTCACCTGCTTGCAATTGCCCACGAGGCCGGGGTTGATTTTAAAATGAAAGATATTGATGAGCTCTCAAGAAAAATTCCCAATCTGTGCAAAGTCGCTCCGAGTTCACATTATCATCTTGAAGATGTAAACAGGGCAGGCGGAATCCTTTCAATTATGGCAGAACTCGACCGCGGCTCATTAATCGATTCATCTGCATTGAGAGTTGACGGTCTTACGCTGAAAGAAGCATTTAATAAGTATGATATTATGAATAAAACAGTTTCCCCTGATGCGCTTGAAGTATATGGAAGCGCTCCTGCACATGCCGGACGAAATCTGATCCTCGGATCACAGAATACTAAATTTTCTGATCTTGATAAAGACCGCATAAACGGCTGTGTTCGCGATATAGCCCACTGCTATAGCCCTGACGGAGGACTTGCGGTATTATTCGGAAATTTTGCCCAGAAGGGAAGCATAGTTAAAACTGCAGGTGTAGACCCTTCCATATTTAAATTCAAAGGCAATGCTAAGGTTTATAATTCACAGGAGGAATCTGTTGAGGCCATCATCAGCGGGAAAGTTAAAAGCGGTGATGTTGTTGTTATCAGATATGAAGGCCCCAAAGGCGGACCAGGAATGCAGGAAATGCTTTATCCGACATCATATCTCAAGTCCATGAAGCTCGGCAAGGAATGCGCTTTGATTACTGACGGCAGATTTTCAGGCGGTACTGCAGGACTTTCTATTGGACACGTTTCACCTGAAGCTGCTGGAGGCGGAAATATAGCTCTGATTAAAGACGGGGATGTTATAGAAATCAATATACCTGAAAGAAAAATAAATCTGCTGATCAGCGATGAAGAGCTTGAAGCAAGAAAGAAAACGGAGCTTGCCAGGGGCAGAAAAGCATATAAGCCTGAAGGAAGGAACAGAAAAATTTCCGATTCACTGAAAACCTACAGCCTGCTTGTTTCATCAGCAGACACAGGAGCCGTAAGGATTCTTCCGGAAGAAATATAAAAGTGAAGAATTTTATAATATCTGAATTTTGCTGTTTCATGCAATCTGTCATTCACCCGAGGGTGCAGGCCATCGCGAAAGCGGGAATTCAATCTTTTAAACGGGATTATATGAAATTCAGACAGGAAAAATGTTTTTTGATAATGTTTTCACTAACAGGGATAATTTTTTCTTTATCCGGCTGTTCAGAAAAAAAACCTGAAATTAAAATTACTGAAATAAAACGCATAGTATCACTTTCTCCTTCAATAACAAAACAGATAATTGACCTTGATGCTGCATCAATGCTCGTTGGAATAACATCATACTGCCCGAAAACACCAGGCGCAGTGATAGTCGGCAATCTGACGAATCCTGTATCTGAAACAATTTTGAATCTCAAACCGGATATAATTTTATCTTCTGATGAAGATTCTATTGTGCAGAAACTTTCCGCTCTTGAAAATACAGGCATAAGGGTATACAAGTTTAAAAAAAATATTTCGTTTGATGATATTATTTCAAACTATAAAGATCTGGGAAGGCTTATTGGAAAAAAGGAGTTAAGTCTTAAAAAAGCGGAGAAATATTTAAAAAAAAGATTGAGCCTTGTAATCAAACCAATAAAATTTAAAGCAGCTTTTTTTATTTCACACAGGCCTCTGATCCCTGCAGCATCAAAAACCTATATTAATGGAATCTTGAATGATTGCGGTCTTGAGAATATATATAAAGACTTAAATGTGCAGTATCCTGTTATCTCCATTGAAACAATTGTTAAAAGCAATCCGGATTTTATTTTTTCAATGAATTCAGGGCAGGATGATTTTTTTAAAAAGCATCTTGAGAAATTTGATATTTCAGCTGTTAAAAACCGGAGGCTTTTCTACGTTGAACCCGATCATGTTTCTTCATATGCACCCTCGGATTACATAGACGCGGTTATTGAAATTAAAAATTTTATAAAAAACAAAAAATGAAAACATCTGTAAAATTTTTAATTCTGATCCTGATGTCGATATTTTCAATATCAGCATCATTGCTCACAGGTACGGATTTTTTCAGCATTGACAGGCTGCTATGTGTAATCAACCCGGATTCATTTTCTGAATGTAGAATAATAAATCACCTGCGTGTTCCCAGAGTTATGCTTGCTTTTTCTGTCGGTGCAGCATTGTCAGTCAGCGGGGCAGTATTCCAGGCATTATTCAGAAATGCTCTTGCGGAGCCTTATATACTTGGCGTTTCAGGAGGAGCAGCTTTCGGAACTGCAGTCGGCGTGCTGTTTTTTCATGCAATACCGGTTCTGATATTTTCCGGTACAGGAAGTTTTATAGCTGTGATTTCAGTATATATATTCTCATTGAAAAGCCGGTTTGGTTCAAGCGGGCTTATTCTGTCCGGAATGTCATTGAGTTTCATACTGTCATCTTCAGTTCTTCTTCTGTATTCCTTTTCAAGATCGGATCAGATGCATAAAGCGGTGATGTGGATGCTTGGTGATTTTTCATCATCTTCGGATTATACTGCAGGAGTTTATACTGTTATAATAATTATTCTTTCTTTTGTTATCATGCTGCTGCCGCGGCATCTCAATATCATTTCTTTTGGAGATAATTTTTCAAAAACACTCGGCGTTTCAAAATATGCAGCTGTTATTCTTTTTTTTACTGCATCAGCATGCGCTGCAGTTACAGTATCCGCAGCCGGCGTCATAGGATTTGTTGGTTTAATTGTCCCTCATTCAATGAGAAAAATATTTACAGCAGACCACAGACTTTTGCTGCCTGCATCATTTCTTGGTGGAGGAATTTTCCTTACCCTATCAGATGCGCTCGGCCGTTTTATAATTCCGCCTTATGAAATTCCTGTTGGCATTATAACTGGATTTATCGGCGGTATATTTTTTCTTGTACTTACACTTACAGGCAGGCGCGGTATATGAATCTTTTTAATCTGGAAAATGTTTATGCCGGATATGGATCTTCACCGGTAATAAAAAAAATTTTCCTTTCAGTTGAAAAGGGAGAATTCATTTCGATAATCGGCCCGAACGGTTCAGGAAAAAGCACTCTTCTAATGACAATTTCCGGACAGATAAAGCCGATATCAGGAAATGTTTTTTATAAAAAACTTCCTATCGAATCATACAGAAAAAAGAATCTTGCAAAAGAATTTTCCTTTATACATACATCTCTTGAGGATTCAGCGCCATTTACTGTATTTGAATTTGTTTCCATGGGGCTGTTCCCGTTCAGAAAAATGTTTAATTTCAGTTCAAAAGATGATATTTATCTTATTGATGAAGCTCTTGAAATGACAGATATTTCACATCTTGGAAAACGACTTTTAACAGAACTTTCTGCAGGCGAAAGGCAGCTTGCTCTGCTTGCGCAGTCACTTGTTCAGAATAAAGATATTATTCTGATGGATGAACCTGTTTCACACCTTGATGTAAAGCATACAACAGATTTCATGGATATTCTATACAGATTAAATGAAAACGGTTCAACAATAATATCAATTCTTCATGATATCAATATTGCTTCGGATTACAGCCAGAGAATTATCGGCTTAAAAGACGGGGAAATTTTCTTCAGCGGTTCTCCGGAAAAAGTAATTAAATATAAACTGATTGAAAAACTTTTCGGAACTGTGTGTGTTGTGCTTGAAAATCCTATATCTGGAAAACCTTTTGCTTATAGTGTACCGGAACACGCTGTAAAAAATAAATTAAAGAAATAGAACGCGGATTGTTTATGATTTATTAAGATTTTAAAGGAATAGTTTTCAGTTTGATTTTTAAAAAATTGAATGATATGAATTGAAAATATTCATTTTTTAATCAGCGGGATGAATAAATACATACATCCCCCTTTGTTCTAATCAATAACTCTCCGGTTTTTAAATCCAGGCAAATGAATCTAAATAATCTTCAATAAATGAAATTGGAACCGGTCTTGTTACTGTGCATTCATCATTCAGGCAAAAATTATATATATCTTTCATTTTAATTCTCCTTGTTTAGTTTAGATGCTGCAATTTCAATATAATATAAAATTGTAAATAATCAATAAATATTTGTCAAAACTAACAATATTTTATTAATTTATATTTAAACATCTCGAAATAATATTTGATTCCGGTTGAAAACAGGTAGAATTTTTTCAATAGAATTTATTGAAATTTCCTGAAATAAATCATAATCATCCGCGTTATATTCTTTTTTCTTTAAAATAAAAAAAGACGCCTGTTAGAGCGTCTTTTCATTTAGTTTATTTAATTAAATTCTACCAGTCGTCGCTTTGTCTGTCAGCATATTTATCCCTTACAGTTGCTGATATATCATCAATATAAATGTAGTGCCAGATAGGCAGTCTTGACTGATTTCCAGGTCTGTATTGAATTTCTTTAATCTGAATATTTGACTTCTGGTTTAAATATTCATCCTGCTGTTTTACTGTGCTTAAAACAGGCACTGTAATTTTTTTCCAGCCATTGAAGTCTACTATTGTAACTATAATTCTATGGTTTGTTCCGATGGAATCAACAAGGTTCATTGATATTTCGCCGGATATTTTTTTTCCATAAACCCAGAATGATATTTCTTTACAGAACTTATCAATAATTAATGGTTTAGGCGGCTTAATTTTTAAAATATCACCTGATTTCCCGTAGATTTTTATTCCAAGATATTTTTTAGAATTATTTGC
Source organism: uncultured Leptospirales bacterium (assembly GCA_964529415.1). Taxonomy (GTDB): domain Bacteria; phylum Spirochaetota; class UBA4802; order UBA4802; family UBA5550; genus CAYMPH01. The sequence goes on from CAZGWD010000011.1 coordinate 39,636, forward strand.
AGGAGCAGGAAACTGATCCTTGATTGCTATGTTTGCTTTTAAATCAATATTTACATTGTTAATTTCAATATTTTTTTCATTATACAGAGAATCTTCGAAACTTTCTATTATTGCTTCACTGTAAACAGATTCTTTTTTTGAATCCTTGGCTTTTTTATCATCCTTGACAGCTGTATCTTTTTTATCTTCAGCAGCTGCTGGAGCTGAATCTTTTTTTTCTTTTTTATCTGTCTGTGCAATTATTGGAGCTGCCAGAATTACAGATAAAATAAGAATAAACAATTTTTTGCTCATTTATATCCTCCGTGCTTAAATGCTTTGGTTAAGTATATTTTATAATAATGACTATGAAATGTCAATAAAAAATCCTATTCCGGATAATACATTAAAAAATAAACTTTGTTAAAGCTTTATATTTAATGCTGATTTTTTTATTTTTTATGAATCAATTAAATTAAAAAATTTTTTATTTTTTTATATCGATAAGAAACTAATTGACACTATTCGGCTATGAAATAATTATGCCAAATTACCTGAATATATGGTAGAAAATCAGTTTTTATCGGATAAATGGATAAATTCTGTTTTAAAAATATTGTTTTGATGAAATGTTTTTATGCTTAAAACACGGAAAAACACAATAATCAGACATATACTGAAAATATTTTCAGAAAATAAAAAATTTAAAATATTAATAATTTAATTCGGGGGAAATTTTATGTCTTTTCAGAAAGTAAGGAATATCGGTATTGCAGCTCACATTGACGCTGGTAAAACAACAACAACAGAAAGAGTTCTGTTTTTCACCGGTAAAACAAGAAAAATGGGAGAAGTTCATGACGGTCAGGCCACCATGGATTTCATGAAACAGGAACAGGAAAGAGGAATTACAATCGCGTCAGCGGCAATATCAACTGAATGGAAAGATTATCAGATAAATATTATCGACACTCCCGGACACGTCGATTTTACAATTGAAGTTGAAAGGTCTCTCAGGGTTATTGACGGCATGGTTGCACTATTTTGTGCAGTAGCCGGAGTTGAGCCTCAAAGTGAAACTGTGTGGAATCAGGCTGACAGATATAAAGTTCCTCGGTTTGCATTTGTAAATAAAATGGACAGAATCGGCGCGGATTTTTCTGAAGCTGTAGCTCAAATGGAAAAATACCTTGATGCAAATCCAGTTGCAATTCATGTTCCAATGGGAGTTGAGGATACTTTTGAAGGCTGCATTGACGTTGTTTCTATGAAAGGTTATACCTTCAAAGATCTTGAAATGAATGAAATAGAAATTCCGGATGTTTATCTGGAAAAATCAAAAGAAACAAGAGCAATTCTGATTGAAAAACTTGCTGATTATAACGATGAAATTATGCAGTTTTTTCTTGATGGAAAAGATGTGCCGAATGATCTCGTTAAAAGAGCTTTAAGGGAGGCGACACTCAAGCTGCTCGTAACGCCTGTTCTTTGCGGATCTTCATATAAAAATAAATGCGTTCATCTAATGCTTGATGCAGTTGTTGATTATCTTCCATCTCCAATTGATAAAGGCGCTGTAGTTGGTATGGATATAAATGATTCTGAAAAAACACACAGCAGACATCCGTCAATTCATGATCCATTCTGTGCTCTTGCATTCAAGCTCATTACAGACCCTTATGTCGGTCAGCAGACATTCATTCGTGTTTATTCCGGCGTTCTTAAAAGCGGTATGGCAATAAGAAATACCACAAAGAACCAGGACGAGAGAATTGGAAGGATTCTTAAAATCCGCGCTAAAGACAGAGAAGATATTGAGCAGGCATTGCCAGGAGATATTGTTGCCCTTATTGGAATGAAATTTACAAAAACCGGCGATACCTTATGTGATATGAAAAGCCCGTTGATTCTTGAATCGATTCATATACCGCCTGCAGTTATAGAATTAAAAGTAAGCCCTGAGACAAAAAAAGAAGATGAAAAACTCGGCGTTGCACTGAGAAAACTTGCAAATGAGGATCCATCTTTCCATGTAAGATTTGATAATGAAACAAGTGAAACAGTTATTTCAGGAATGGGAGAGCTTCATCTTGAGATCATTATAGACAGGCTTAAGCATGAATTTGGAGTTGAAGCTATTGTTGGCGAGCCTGCAGTTGCTTTCAGGGAAACAATAACTACAGAAGTAGAGCATGTTTATAAGCATGTTAAACAGACTGGCGGTAAAGGCCAGTATGCCCATACAGTAATGAGAGTTGAACCGAATCCGGATAAAGGATATGAATTTATTGATCATATTAAAGGCGGGGCTATTCCATCTGAATTTATTCCTTCAGTGCAGAAAGGTATATTGTCTGCTATAGAAGATGGTGTACTTGGCGGATTTCCTGTTGTTGATGTTCGAGTTACTCTGCTGGATGGAAGCTTTCACCCGGTAGACTCATCGGATATGGCATTCAGAACATGTTCTGCAATATGTTTTAAAGAGGCATTCCTTAAAGCAGGAGCTATCCTTCTCGAGCCTGTTATGAAAATTGAAGTTAATACTCCGGATGATTATATCGGTGAGGTTGTAGGAGACCTGAACAGAAGAAGAGGCCGCATTGAATCAATGAGAAGGCACAGAAAAGGCTCTCAAAAAGTAAATGGCTTTGTCCCTCTGATGGAAATGTTCGGTTACGCAACACAGCTTAGAAGCTTATCTTCAGGAAGAGCAAATTATTCTATGGAATTTCACAAGTATCTGCAGGTTAATAAGGATACACAGGAAAAAGTTCTAAAGGCAATAGCTGAAAAGAAAAAGGAAAAACAAGCTAATAAATAATTCTGATGTTATATAAAAAAAGAAACCCCCGGAAATTCCGGGGGTTTCTTTTTTGTATTTTTATTTAATTTTTAAGTATTGTTTCTATTTTTTTAATCCATTCGCGGTTTTGTTTCTTTTCTTCTTTATAGAACTCAAGAAATTTATGGATCTGCCCGCATGTCCTGGGTTGAAGCGTATGTTCCACTTTACAGGCTTCTATATCTGCCGTAGAAAAATCCATTGAAAGTACAGTTGTAAAAAATTCCGAAAGGCAAATATGTTTTCTGCAGACATTTTCCGCAGTTTCAAGGCCTTTCTCTGTAAGTTCAACATATCCGTATTTTTCATATTCAATCAATTTGAGATCTTTCAGTTTGTTGAGTGCAGCAGTTACACTCGGCATTTTAATTTTAAGATTTTTAGCTATGTCTTTTACTCTAACAACCTTGTTTTGTCTGGCAAGTGTTGCAATAGACTCCATATAATCTTCCATGTTTGAAGTTAGACCGGTTTCTGCATATAGATTATTAATTTTTGAACTTGGCATAATTTTTTCCTCTATAATGTAGATTTTTTTCAAAATGTAAAGATTGTCAAATATTTTAATGGTTTCCTCTAAAAAATAGTATTTATCAAAAACCATTAAAAAGAAATAATTTCAGCATTAAAATGCGAAAAGTCATTGTTTTCACTAATTTTTTTATAGCTTTCATGAATAGATTTTATGTAATCCGGAGGGTTTTTAAAATTAACAGTTTCAAGCTGTATGTTATCTGTATCTAAAATTTTTATAAAGCTTTCAAGGCTTCTGGAAAACCTGTAGTCTGAAGACATGTAGCATTTTGAAATAAGAATATTTTTTGAAATAAACGAATAGGAATTTAAATTTTTATAATCTGCTTTGGAAAGAATCAGGTCAATTCTATTGATATTTTTTTTATTGATCCAGTCTGTTATTTTTTTTGAAAACTCAAAATCGTAAATATCGCCAGTGAGCGTGTATCCGATAGGTCCATGGATTAGAGCTGCGTATTTTCCATCCTTATGAAATATAATATCTTTTTTTGATTCTTCAGAAGAAACTCCACCGGAAAAAACAAACATGAGATAAAATCCTGAAATTATTGCTGCAGGAGCTGCGGTTTTAGTTTTAATCAATGGTATCAGGGGAATAAGAGTCAGTAAAAATGATATCATGAGTAATGGATTAAAACTTCCGGAATAGAAATGCCAGTTTCTGTCTGCCATGAAAATAATAAACCCGTTATTGATATGGAGGATTATATCAGTTAGATTTCCAATAAAACCTGCAGCAAGCGGACTGATATAGTATATTATAATACCTGCAAGAGATGAATATATTGCAGCAGTAATCAGCGGTATTGCTATCAGATTCGTAGCGATACCGGCAAGATTTATCTGTCCCATTTGTATCAGAATTATTGGTAAAACAAAAACCTGCGCTGAAAGCGTTAGAGATGCTGAATTTCTAATATATTCCGGGAGGCGGGCAAGAGATTCCCTGTATAAATTATAAAACAGGATTATTCCAAACGTTGCTGCATAGGTAAGCTGGAATCCGGGATTGAAAATTTCGTAAGGGTAAAGCATTAAAATAACTGAGGCGGATAGGAAAAGCGTGTTGAATATGTTTTTGTCAAATCCGAAAGAAAACTGGAATGTGAAAATCCCAAACATTACGCAGGCTCGCAGAAGCGAAACAGGCATTTCCGAGAGATAAAAATAGAAACAAACAGCTGCTAAGGCTGCAGCAAGAGATATGCTTTTTTTGAGGCGTATGAGAGAAAATATAAATAGCGGTGCAGCTGCGATTATTGCGACATTAAATCCAGAAGCTGCTAATATATGAAGCACTCCGGCTTTCTTGTAATTCTGAATTGTTTCTTTATCTGCATAATTTTTATTTCCGAAATAAAGCGCTTTTAAAAATGATGATGAGTTTTTTTCAAAGGTTTTATCCATAATAGTATATATAGCATCAAGTGTTCTTTGTCTGAAACTATCCCGGTTTTTTTTAGTTATTTCAATATCAGAGGATCTGATTTTTGCAGTATAAGTAATCCCTCTCATTAATAGCCTGTTTTCGAAATCGGTTCTATCTTTTTTATCCTTCCCGATATAACGCAGGTTTGATTTTAAAATGATTTCATCTTCAGCGGAAATAATGTTATAATCATCTATATATGCAGAGATTAAAATTTTTCTGCCATTTATTTGAGATGAAAGAATTAATTCGTGGCTGTATCTTCCCATAGAAGCAGTTTCGACAGTACATTTAATCTTTTCATCGCGGATCACATTAATATCAGAATTGGAAATTGCATTATTCTGAAAAAAAATGAATGCTGCTGATAAAAATGAAATAATAAGCAGCATTGCAAGCATTTCTGAATTTTTCCAGGTTTGATCGGATGGATTTTTAATAGAGTTTTTATAAACAAGCGGAACAGATGCAATGGCAAAAATTGTAGTAATGATTCCCTGTATGATTGTATTGCAGTTAAAATTAATTCCAAAAGAAAGAAGAATCGCTCCTGTAATAAAGAGGGTTAAGGAGAGAGACGGGCTCATCAGCCTCAAGTATATTTTTTTATAATGTTCCAACTTTAAACAGAAAAGCCATGGTCATGCCGTAGGATAATTTCATTGATCCTTCACCAATGCCGTAATAACCGAATCTTGCGTAAAAGTCAATGATGAGTTTGGAATCAGAGGATGTGTTTAAAATCATGCCGAAAGGGACCTGGACACCGGCAGCACCTCTGTAGGTAATATTTGATGGAGGTGTTTCAAAAAAACCTCCCAGGCCTAAGCCTAAATTGAATACTTCACTGATTTTAAAAACATATTTTCCTGTTATTTTAAAGAAAAGACTCATTACAGGATAATTTTCGTTGAAGTTGTAAATATATTCAACTGTGAAATCGCCGGAGAAATTTTTAGCGAAAACATCTATCATAACACCGCCCTTTACAAATATTCCCTGAAAAGAATAAGATGCCTGATACGTTTCATTCCATCCTGAAAGCCATATCAGATTCCCGCCGAACCCTGCTACAGGCCCGATAAATGTGTAGAAAAGTTCACGTTTCTCTTTTTTATCAGGCTTTATATCTTCTTTCATATCCTGCGCAAAAACCGTACAGGTTCCGAGAAGAATAAAAAATAGAATCGATATCAGGGTAAATTTTTTCATCTTTATTTTATATTCAACGGATTTTTTACCACCTGGGTATTTGCAGGTACGCTGTAATCGAAAAGATTTTTCATTACAGATGCAGATGTATCTACATTGCTCAATGAAAATGTCATGCTCTCTCCATCTTTGGATTTAAGTGTAGCTTTTTTCAGCATAAAGGTTGAATCGAGAATCAGAACTATTTCAGAATATGTTTTGTTGCTGTTTTTCAGCTTAAGGGTATATCCGCCGGAGCCCTGTGCGGTTACTATGGCAAGATAATCGTTTACCAGAGAAGCGATTCCGCCTGATCCGTTACCTGCAAGATCCTGAATTCCACATATGCTGCTGCCCGGATCATATATCCATAATTTTCTTCCGTTTGCTACGACAATTTTATTGGAAGGTGAGCTGAATTTGACGTAAATTTTACCAGGACTCAAATACTTGAAATTGCCTGTTAAATTACTTCCGGATGTAGACCAGGAAATATTGCCTGTCATTTTCTCAATGCTCTGCATTCTTCCTTTAAATCTCGCAAGAGCCTCTTCTCCATTGATTGCAAATGCCGGAAATATAAAAAGCGGCAGAAGTAATGATGTAAATAATAATTTAATTTTCATGAATATCCTCATATATTAATACTGTCGAAAAATGATATTTTAACTGATATACTGTATTTTTTAAAGCAAAAAGTTGTTTTTTTAAGAAAATATTTAATTTTTTTTAGCTTAAATTTATGACACAACAGGTATATTTGATAATTTTTAAAAATATATTGTTCTTGAAATTTAATTACAGATAATAAATATTAAACATAATATACCTGTCTGAATTTAGTTTTTCAATATTATTTATAAAAAATCTGAATCCCGCAATTGTACTTGGTTATGCGGCAGTATTTTCAGGAATGGTAAAAATGAGAAAAATAAAATCTATTAAAAGTAAAACTGGTTTTATTAAAATATGAAATTTAAATTATTAATTTTGATATTAATGGGAGCGTTTATCGGTCTTTCAGCTTTCTACAGCACGAAATTTTACTCTTTTTATTTACAAGGGTATCATATCTATTTTAAAAAAGAATCTCTGAATGATATGAAAAAAAATGCTGAACTGCTGAAAAAAGAAAAAAATCATTCAAATTTCAAAAAGTATTGTGAAAAAATACTGCTTGTTTATCCTGCAAGTCCCGAAGCAAAAATATATACGGGGATGAATTTTCTGAGAATCGGGGAGGAAGGCAGAGGATCTGAACTCATAGTTACTGCCATGAATGAAGTTAAGCTGAAAGATGAAGAGATTGAGCATATAGTCGGCGTTTTGTACGATAAAAAATATTACGGTGAAGTTATTGATGCCCTTGAGAAAAATAAAATTACTTTAAACAGGGAAATGGAATATTTTTATGCTGTTTCTCTTCTTAATACAGGCAGAAGCAGAGATTCCATAGATCATTTTGAAAAATCAAAAAAAATGGGAAAAGACGGTTTTGATTTTTATATGAATCTTGCCAGAGCGTATGAAAAATACAACAGGTTAAATGATGCGCTTAAAAGCTATCAGGCTGCAGAAACAATTAATCCGAGAGACAAAACGCTTCGGGAATCGCTGGTGGCAGTTTACGCAAAACTCGGAAATTACGATTCTGCAGAAAAGATTTTAAGGAAAAAAAAATAATGGATGATTTAATCGAAAAAAAATACGACCTTGCGTTTCTTGAAAGGCAGATATACAATCTTACAAAGCTTGTTGAAATAAACAATATAATTAACGCAACGCTTGATATTAAAAAACTTCTCATTGTCATTATGGAAATTATTAAAGATATCATGCAGGCTGAAGCGAGCACCATGCTTTTGTTTGATGATGAAACAGGTGAGCTGGTTTTTAAGGTTGCTCTTGGTGAAGCCGGAAGTGAACTGATTGAAAAATACAGGGTAAAGCTGGGGCAGGGCGTAGCAGGCTGGGTTGCTGAAAACAGAAAGCCTGTAATAATAAATGATGTTTATACTGATCCGAGATTTGACCCTACTTTTGATAAATATACAGGATTTACAACTAAATCAATTGTATGCACGCCTCTTCTTTTTAAAGGAAAACTCCTGGGAGTAATTCAGGCAATCAATCCTATAAACAGGCCTCTTTTTGAAGATGAAGATCTTTCTTTATTTAAAGTATTTTCCAATCAGGCGTCTCTTGCTGTCCAGAACGCGATATTTTTTCAGAATGCTCTTGAAGAGGAGAGAATTTCAATTGAACTTTCATCTGCAAGGTCCATGCAGGAATCTCTTATCCCTGATATTAATACAAAATATTATAATATTCATATATGCTCAAAATCCTTTGCAGCAAGAGAGGTTGGGGGCGAGTTTCACAGCGTTTATAAATTTGAAAATGACAAGATAGGTATAGCTCTCGGGGATATTCATGAAAAGGGAATATCCGGAGGGCTTAAAGCATCAATTTTAAGCGGAGCAACAAGAGCAATTTCCGGATTAAAGGGCAAGGATGCTGCGCTTGTAGTTTCTCTGCTTTATAAATATGTAATAAAGGAAATAAGAAGCATTAATGAAATTTCAATTTTTTATGGTGTAGTAGACAGCTATGCAAAAGAGCTGAGCTTTGTAAATGCAGGCACATCGTATCCTATTTTAATCAGAGACAGGATACCAAGGTATATAAAAACTGGAGCAAGCACACTTACTGATAAAAAGAAAATAATTAAACGCATTAAAATGGGAATTAAGCCTGGAGATTTTTTTATAGTAATTACAGACGGGCTTCTAAATGTAAAAAACAAGGACGGTTTGAAATTCGGAATAAAGGGAGTTATGAATTTCCTGAAAGGCGAATTTGAAAACTCTGCTGATCTTATGGATCGCCTGATGGCGCATATTAATATTTATTCTTCCGGTCTGTGGAAGATGGAAGATATATCAATAATAATTATGAATATGGACAGGGTGTTTATATATGAGTGATTTTGTGTCAGTAATTTTCTGCAGAGTATGCGGATCAAGATATGTTGAAATATCAGACTGGAACGAAGAAGGATTGAATGCTGTAATCAGATGCAGGACATGCAATGCATCTGAAGAGAGTTCAAAATTTACTCTCGGCAGATGCTCGGTAAGTTCAAGGGAACTTCAAAATGCAAGAGATACTTCAGCAAAAAAGGGCAGATACGAGAAATAATCAGACCTATCCCCTTAATCTTGTAAAAATTACCTGCAGATAAAAAAGAATAACCCGCATGAATCGGCCGATTCTCCAAGGGCGTATCATTATCCGGAACAGCCAGTCAATGCCTCTGTCCATGAAATATGCAGGAGCTTTTTTATCCTGGCCTGAAATTATGTCAATGCATCCGCCCACGCTGATAAATATGCTGTTTGTAAATTCGCTTCTAATTTTGTCGATCCAGATGTCCTCTTTCGGAAATCCCATTCCGATAAAAATAATTTTAGCGTGAGATTTTCTCATTGCTTCGATTACTGATTTTTCCCTGTCCGCATTAAAAAAACCGCCATGCCTGCCGACAATTCTGATTTTAGGGAAAGATTTTTTTATATTAAAAAAAGCCTGTTCTGTTGATTCGGGCCTTCCGCCGACTAAAAATATCGGATATTCCTTCATTTCGGATATTCTGATAATATCCATCATGAAACTGATAGTAGGTATTCTTTCCTTGATAGGATTTTTTAAAATTCTTGCAGCAGTCTGCAAACCTGCGCCGGCAGCAAAATGTACATCTGCTTTTGAAGATATTGTCATTAATTCCTTGTTGTATTTTACCCTGTGCATTTTGTAGGGATTCATGGACATTACATGAAAAACCCCGCCGGAATCAGCCATTTTCATGATTTTTACAACAGCCTGAATTCTTGTGACATTATCTATGCCGATACCGCAGATATTGATAATATTTACATCATCAAGGGAGACCTGATTGTATTCAAGTATCAGGTCCCTGTCTTCTTTATATGAATCGTAAAATACTGAATCGTCAGACATTTTAAACCTCTTAGTATTCTCTTTTTAATGCGCAGAATTCCCCGCACATGGAGCACTGATCGTCTTCTCCGGAGGGCATTCCCTCCCTGTATTTCCGAGCTTTATCTTCATCCAGTGATAAGTCAAACATTTTCTTCCAGTCTCTTTTTTTTCTTGCAGCAGACATTTCATCATCGAGCTTCTTTGCGCGCTCGCCAAGCTTGACAATATCGCCTGCATGAGCAGCAATTTTTGATGCAATAACGCCCTCTCTTACATCGTCAATAGTAGGAAGCCTGAGGTGTTCAGCTGGTGTTACATAGCACAGGAAGTCAGCCCCGCTTGCAGCTGCAATTGCGCCGCCAATAGCTGCAGTAATATGGTCATATCCAGGAGCTATGTCTGTAACAAGCGGGCCGAGAACATAGTATGGAGCTCCATCGCAGATAGATTTTTCAAGTTTCATGTTGTCGGCAATCATGTCAAGAGGCATGTGGCCTGGACCCTCTATAAGAGCCTGCACTCCTTTTTCCCTTGCGCGCTTGGCAAGGTCTCCGAGAATAATCATTTCGTGAATCTGGCCGCGGTCATTTGCATCGTTGATTGCTCCCGGACGCAAACCGTCGCCAAGGCTGATTGCTACATTATATGCGGCAAGAATATCGAGAATTTCATCGTAGTGTTCAAATAAAGGATTCTCTTTTTTATTAACTGCCATCCATTCTGCTATTATGGAACCGCCTCTGCTTGTTATGCCTACGATTCTTTTTGATGATTTAAGCGATTCCACTGAACTTTTTGTAACACCTGAATGAATTGTCATGAAATCCACTCCGTCTTTTGCCTGCAATTCGATTATTTTAAGGAAATCCCCAATACTCATATCAAGCATGGACTTGCTTTTTTTTCTCATTTCCACTGCAACTTCATATAGAGGAACTGTACCCAGAGGCTTTGTGCATTTCTCAAGAATAGCATTTCTGAAAAATCTTAAATCGCCTCCTGTGCTTAAATCCATTATCGCATCAGCTCCGGCATTAATTGCAGTTTCAAGTTTCGCGATCTCTGTATCCATGTCAAACAGGTCAGGGGATGTGCCGATATTGGCATTTATTTTCGTGCGGAGATTTTTACCTACACCGACAGGTTCTATTTTTCTTAAATTGTTTTTAAAAATTACAATTTTACCTGCAGCAAAATTTTTTAAAATTTCATCAGCACCGAGTGCTTCCTGTGCTGCAACTGATTCAACTTCAGGTGATATTTCGCCTTTTTTCGCTTTTATAAAAATATTCATTTATTTACCTTAGTTTGAAATATTCCATCTCAGCTGATCCGGTATCTTCCGGAGATGAGTGCATTATGTATATACCTTTAAGAGAAAAGAACTGATTTTTAACAGAAGGAATCCGTGCTGAAACAAGATCACCGTCTATAAAAAATGATGCAAGATTGCCGTCAAGAGATTCGAGCTTGTATTCATGCCAGTCTGTGCCGTTTATCGGAATATTTCTTCCGCATATTTCAGCTGATTCCTTTGATAATTTTAAAATATAAACTTTCTCATATGAATAAGACAATGCGAAAATTGAAACTGTATTTCCGGATATATGCCTTGCTCTTGCTGATACTGTGAATGCTTTAGAAAAATTATACTTTTTAAAAAGTCCTGATTGCACTCCCTGATTTGGTGATGTTCTGAGAATTTTGGAATTTTTTACTGCTGTGAAACTTATAGGACTTTTATCTGAATCATTTACCTGGCTCCAGCTTTTAGGCGTGCTTGAATCATCCCATTCTGTGAAATTTTCATCAAGTGTCCATGATTCCTCATCAGGCAGGCCTGCTGCTTTGGTTATATCTGACGGGATAAGAAATTTTCCGAAAATCCATCCTTTTAGTCCCTTGAGTGTGCTTACCCTGTACCAGTAGTCTCTTGTGTCGCCGATCTGTGTAGTGTCCATAGATTTTTCAAGCTGAATAAGGATTTCGTCTTTTACTGTTTTTCCAACAGGTTTGCCTTCAACTCCTGGTGAATTTCTGAGATTTACATTGTCTGCTTTTGACATATATATTCTGCCGGTTTCCGCAGCAGACGGGAATTTTCTGACATATGATCCGATTGCTTTCAGGATAAATTTTTCATTTTCAACAATTCCGCTTCCAGTCTGCATTATATCGAAAATCATTTTTACTATTTGCGCAAGATAGCTTGTGTTGGGGTATCGTGAGTAAAATTTTGATAGGGCATTCAGCAGTTTTCCAGGTTCGATTTTCTGCAGCTCTTCAAAATCGAGATCCTCGATATAAGGGCTGCCTCTGTATTTAAGGACAAATTCCCCATAGAATTTTCCTCCTGGAATTATAGAACTTTTTTTATTTAATATGATCAGGGTAAGGTCTGATCCTGTATTGTCATTTACCTTTTTAAGTTTTGATTCTATTTTTTTCTTATATTTTTCAAATTCAGCGGAACCTTTGTTTTCCAGTGTAACTTTCAGCAATTCATCGGAATAATCTTTTTCAATTTCTTTTGCAAGAGAATTTACAGCTTTACATTTGTAGTAATAAATTTTTTCAGCATGCTCGTAATCGGTTTTTGCCGCGAGATGGTTTAAAATTTCAATGGCCCTTATGTTGCTGCCTGATTCATATTTTGATATGGCTGTTTCAAGCGTATCCGGAATAGCGAATTTGATAATTGCGAAAACAGAAGCAATGAAAATTATAACGAATGCTATTATAACTGATTTTTTCATTTTATCCTCAAAATATTTTTCCGGCTGTCATGTATTCAATGAGCATGTGAGCGTGCGGTATATAAAGTCCTGTCTGTGCAGCAGTTTTTTCACTGAATGAAGGGGCGCCTTTTCCTTTTTCAGATTTAATTCGGTTATCGTTTTCAAAGATGCAGAATGGTACAGCGTCCGAAGTGTGCGTTTTAAGTTTGATTGGTGTGGGATGATCAGGCATTACAAGTATCGTGTAATTATCGAACCTGCTCATTCCTTGTATAATTTTTCCGACAACTTTTTTGTCGAAGTCTTCAATGGCCTGCAGTTTGTGGCTCACATTTCCTTCATGACCGGATTCGTCCGGTGATTCAATGTGGAGAAATACAAAATTTGATTTTTCAAGTAGCTCAAGTGCTTTTTCTGCCTTGCCTTCATAATTGGTGTCAATATATCCAGTGGCACCTTTCACAACAGCAGGAGTAAGACCGGCTGAAATCCCGATACCGTGAATCAGGTCAACAGCTGATATGGTATAACCTTCAAGATTGAATCTTTCTTTCAAAGATTTTATCGCAGGCTTTTTTCCGCCGCCCCATAGCCAGGCTTGTGAAGGATTGCCTTTGTATCTGCCGCGTGCTTCTTTAATTTTTTTTGAGTCTGAAATTATTTCACGGGTGCTGGTCATTATGTCGTTTAAAATTTCACTGCCGTCGCCTGATGGCAGATAAGGTTCAACTTTTTTTTCAGTGATATCATGAGGAGGTGTTGAAGATGTAATATTTTTATGAGGATAATTTCTCCAGATCATGATATTTCTGTATGAAACGCCAGAGTAAAATTCGATGTCGGGATTTTTTATTTTTTCAGACAGTTCTTTAATTATAATAGCGCTGAAAGCTGAATCAATATGGTCTGCGCTGAAATCTTTCATGAAGCCGTTTTCGATAAGAGAGAAATTGCATCTGAAAGCAGCGTCATCTGCGTTCATTTTTATTCCCATGCTTACTGCTTCAAGAGGAGCACGGCCAGTAAAATATTCTTTAGGATTATAACCGAAAATTGATAAATTAGCTGTATCGCTTCCCGGGTGCATTCCATCCGGCACTGTTCTGGCAAGGCCGAAAATCCCGGTCTGAGAAAGCAGGTCAAGGTTGGGGGTGTCTGCATATTCAAGAGTGGTTTTTCCTCCCAGCTCATCCAGCGGAAGTCCCGACATCCCGTCGCCGATTATTATCAGATATTTTCTATTTTCCATACTTCAGCTTCCTCTGGTAATCCAGTTTGAACCGTCGCTGTAAAATTCTTTTTTCCACACAGGAACTCTTTTTTTTATTTCTTCGATAATATATCTTGAAGCTTTATATGACTCGTCCCTGTGTCCGGATGCAACAGCAATGACTATGCTCGTTTCTCCAATTTCAACCTTTCCGTATCTGTGAACAACATCGCATCTGGAAATTTTCCAGTTAGTTAAAGTTTCCTCTGCGATTTTTTTCAATTCCTTTTCAGCCATTTCATTGTATATTTCATATTCCAGATAAAGAACTTCTTTTCCATTTGAATTGTTTCTGACAGTACCTATGAAAATCACTTCTGCTCCATCTGCTTCTGAGCCTATATTTTCTACAATGGAATTTACTTCTATTGGTTCTGTCTGATATTTTATGTTAATCATTTTATCCGCCGCTTACCGGAGGGAACAATGCAACAACATCGCCTTCTTTTAGAATCATGTATTCATTGCAGAATTCTTCATTTTTTGCAATAAGCAGAAGTCCGCTATAAGAACTGAATCCTGGGTAGATTTTTTTTAATTCAATAACTGCCTGGCCGACAGTTGTATCTTTCTCAAAATTAAATTCTTTTTCGTTGAAATTTAGAATGTCTTTTAATGAAGCAAATGCCTTAATTCTGATTTTCATGAATTTATATCTTTTTTTTTGCTAACATTTTTTTATTTTTTTTATCCATGTACAGAAAATGATTTATGTAAGCATGAAGTGACTCATGAAAAGATTTAATTACAACATCATTAGGTTTTTTTAATATACCGTCAAGAGCAACTTTAGTGATATCAAATTCCGACGCTTCAATTATAATTTTGAATTTTTTTATAACTTCATTATCAACCGCGTTTTCAGACAATTTATTCATGACAGAATATAATTTCATTAAATTTGTTTTCTTTTTCAATTTAATTTTTTTTACAGCAGTTGCACTCGTTTTTTTTCTGTTTTCCGCCATTAATACTCTCCAAAAAGTAATTTTCCAGTTATTGTCCGATGATATAGTTAATTCAATTTCTGTAAAGTTAATTTTTTTGCAAACTTGAGGTGGTTGAAAATATATGGAATTGGTTGATAAAAGGTTAGAGTGATTACAGTTTCATTAATATATTTTATTAAAACTTTTTGAGAAAAGCGGAACTATTCATTATACAGAATAATCTTTCTATATTTTTTATTTATTCCGTATTATTTTAAATGAGCTGCTATTTTTTGAGACTTTGGTATAGCTTTACAATAGCTAAATAATTGCTAAATGGGATTTTCTGTTTGAAAACAGGGAGCAGCTCTGACCCCGCATGTGAAATTAAAATATTACCGCTATTCTTTTCCTATATGCTTCTTCAAAATTCAAAAATTTATTTACGCATTCTTCGAAATTATTCCCTAATTTAAAAAAGAATTCATGCAATGTAATTTTAACTGGAAGTGAAGCGTCTTTATGTAAATATTGATTTATAAATCCTATTTCATTATTGCGAGGATCTTTCGAAAGGCCTTTTCTTACAGGATTATAACCGATGTACCATAAAAGTTTAAACAGATAATCTTCCGGTTCTTCAGATTCTTCAATAATTTTTGAACCAAATCTTTCATTCCAGAAAGCCCCGGTTTCATTCATTGCAGAATTATATTTTTCAGCAATTCTTGCCTTGATATACTGCATAATCATGGATACGGATTCCTTCCCTTGTAATGTTTTAATTACAAGATGTATATGATTTGCGACAATTTCCGCAGCAATAAGTTCAAAGTCATATTTTTCCTGACACATTTTCACAGCTTCAATAAAATAAATTTTTCCATATTTCCCTATCAGCTTGTTTTTCTTTCCATGGCATCGGGTGAAACAATGATGGGTGGCACCCTGGGCAATATTTCGCAGTTTTCTTGGCATGATTTATCTCCTGTTTTTTATATATTAATACGAACGAGAGGAGATAATTTGAAAATAAATTGGTTTATATTGAGTAGTAAAGTTATAATTTTTTGATTTTAAGAATAAAGGCTCGGCACCCCTATAAAAAATACATTTGCTCTGACCCCTTTTTGTTCTTCAATGAGTAATTTTTTGTCAAATTTTACATTATATAACACTAATATATTGAAGCAATATTATATAAGATGCTTTTTTTTTAATTGCACTGATTTTAAAAATTAAGGGTATATGTTCCAAATTCTTGAAATATTTTTTCCGGAGTAAAAAATGAAGTCAATATCCAAATTATTGGCACTTTTAGTATTATGTGCCTCAATAGCTTTTACAGCATGCAGTAATTCCGCGTCAGGTGTGAGCAGCGTAATTGATCGGTCAGGAACTGCATTGGTTACAGTTCTTGATGGAGGTACAGTTGCATTCAACAGCGAGCTTACTTTAACTGTTCCTGAAGAAGCAGTTGCCGAAGATACAACAATTACTGTTAAAAGACTGAGCGAATGCCCTCAGAAATTTGATGAAGGCTATACGCCTTTTGGCCAGATATATAAATTTACTCCAGCTGGAACAAGTTTCAGTCTCGACAAACCAGCAGTCATGGAACTGAACTATAATGAAACAGCTCTCATTGCAGCAGGACTTGACCCGAGAACAGTAACGCTTTTTTATTATGATGAAGAAAACGAAAACTATGTTGTTGTTGAAAGCAGTGTTGATATAAGCAGGAAACAGATTACAGCAAATGTAGAACACTTTACAATATATATTCCAATGGCAAAAGCTCTGCTGCCGGGGAACAACCCGCCGCAGGTACTATTGCAGAATCCTGTACCGAATCCCATAAGAGCCGGAGCTCCGGTCTATATTCGTGCAACAATCCGCGACAATGATGCTGACGGATCAATTGCCTCAGCAAGAGTTTATTTCCGCAAGCGAAACCCTGTAGTTGATTCATGGCAGAGTTTGCCAATGAAAAAAGAGGTAAGACCCAATACATTCGATACCTATGCTGCAATAATACCAGCCTCATACCTCACAGCAGCAAATATTGGAGCAGGCAATGACCTGGAAATATATGTTATTGCATTCGACAATCTCGGAGCATCTACTCAAAGTGCAACGCGCGGTTATAATGTAACCAGAACCTATAATGCAGGCAGCATTACAATTACCCCGACATCTCTGACAATAGCATCAGGTTTTGAAAGACTTTTTACAGTACGGGGACGCGACAGTTCAGGAGCAAATTTTCAATTTATACCTGAAAATTTTTCACTTTCGAATGATCTGGGTCCACTTAAAAACTGGGGAACACAGGGGATACATTTCAAAGCACAGAAAAAAGGCACAGGAACATTAACTGTTTCGGACGGAACGAATTCCGCAGTAGCATCTATTACAGTTAAAAACGGAGACCTTGCGTCAATATCGATCCGTGATACGAACGGCCAGCCTATTAGCGGAACTCTCACTTTTGCTACAGGAGTTACATACGATTTTGATGTTGTCGGATACGACGAGTTTAATAACACAGTTCTTGTAAATCCTGTGTGGAGTGTTGATGCTTCAATTGGAACAATTGACCAGACTGGAAGACTTACTGTAGGCACAGGCTCTGGGACAACTGGTAATGTTACAGTTACTCTCGGCGATCTAACTGCAACACAGCAGGTGAAAAAAATAAGTACTGAAAAAAACATGCTTACCTTCTCAATTGGAGGATATACTGGAATAATATCCGCTCCATTTATAACACTTACAAATTATGGAACATCCAATCTGAACGGACTTGTTGCAGAATTTACAACAAACGGAGCAAGAGTGGAGGTTGGAGGAGTTGTTCAGACAAGTGGAACTACTACGAATGATTTCAGAACTTCGGTTGTATATACAGTTTTCGCAGAGGATGGATCATCACAGGATTATACAGTAACAGTGCTTATAGGGGTTACAGGTGTGACTTTAAATCAATCCTCTATTACAATTAATACAGGAAACACTGTTCAGTTATTAGCAACAATAGCTCCAGCAAATGTGAGCAATATGGCTGTTATATGGAGTACGAGTGATCCACTTGTGGCAACAGTTGATGGGACTGGGAAGGTTATTGGAGTAGCTCCTGGTTCTACAACAATTACAGTTACTACAGTGGATGGGGGAAGAACAGCGAGTTGTACGGTTAATGTTAATCTGCTCCCTTCAACGATTGTATTTGCTGATGGAACATCAGTATCAAAGCATATTAGTAGTGGAGCATATACCAATATAGTTTCCGGAGATGGAATCGGAACAATCACATATACAAGCGGAACGCCTGCAACAGCAACGGTTAATGCTGCTACTGGTGAAGTAACAGTGCTTGCAGTAGGAACTACAGTAATTACAGCAGTAAAAGCAGCAACGGCTGCTCATGAAACTGTAACTAATTCGTATACCCTGACTGTAACTTTAACTATGTTGTACTCCATTGGCGATATAGGACCGAGCGGAGTAGGTATTGTATTCTATGTAACAGATGGCGGTTTGCATGGATTAGAGGCAGTGCCTTCGGGGTGGAATGGAGGTTCTGCAGATCCATCATCACAGTGGAAATTCAGCAATACAAGTACACCTGGAACATTAACGGCAATCGGTACAGGGCATGCTAATACCTATTCATATTTGACAGGAGCTGAACATCCAGCAGCATCGTTGTGTAGAGCGTATAATGGCGGTGATAAGACAGATTGGTTTTTACCATCTAAAGATGAGTTAAATCAGCTTTATTTACAAAAATCCAGAGTTGGCAGTTTCGCTGCTGACTATTATTGGAGTTCCTCTCAGGACCATTCGAGCCCATATGGTGATAGCTACACGTTTACCCAAAATTTCAGCAATGGCCGTCAGTCCAACGTCTATTTTTGGAGGTATGATTCACTTTATGTTCGTGCTGTTCGAGCTTTTTGAAGCTATTTAACTATTTTGTTTCCCGCGCAGGGGGTCGAATTTTTTTTCAAAACGGGTATTGATGATGAATCAGGGTCAGAGCTTGGTTTGAAGGGAAGGCCAACGCAATCCCCCCGGCTCGGAGAGCAGTCCCCCTTGGTAAGGGGGATGGTTGCGGGTTG
Source organism: uncultured Leptospirales bacterium (assembly GCA_964529415.1). Taxonomy (GTDB): domain Bacteria; phylum Spirochaetota; class UBA4802; order UBA4802; family UBA5550; genus CAYMPH01. The sequence continues at coordinate 58,680 of CAZGWD010000011.1, forward strand.
GGAACTTTTTTCCTTTGAAGTGTAATTTTTCTGCAGTAAAATTTTATTTTTTATCCTGCCGGCAGTATCAATAATATAAGAACTGTGTCTATCCTGTTGTTTTATTTTAAAAAAGTTGTTTCTGGTTCTTGATCATTTGTAGAAAGGATTTAAAACAATTTTTGAGTAGTATTTTTCATGACAAATAGCTTGATATCAATCTATTAAATCGATAATTATTAATTCTTATTGGAGTTTTAAAATGGGCGTTAAAAAAATACTCGATGACCCGATTTCATTTAGAAAAGATTGCGTTAGAAATAAACGGATTTTCTGGACTTATCATGTAAATATGCGTATGAAGAACCGCTTTGTTACGTGAGTAATGATAGTTGAAACTTTAGAAAACTTTGAGCTTATTGAATCATACCCGGAAGACAAGTATCTACCAAGCTATCTGATATATTCAATAAATAATGGTATTATTTTTCATGCTCTAATTGCAGATGACCAGGAAAGTGGAAACGTCAGATTTATTACTGCATACCACCCTGATCCTGAATATGATGCTCTGGCCCTTATAAAAACCCTATGCTCTGACCCTCATTACTGAAAACTCAAATTTTCATTTTTTAATTAAATCCCTAATCAGATATTATTCTGAATCCTCCTTTTCCGATAAAATCAAAAAGTTCTGTGTCAATCTGAGTTTCGTATACCAGAGATCCATACATGTTATCTGCATCGTTACCTGTTACAATCTGGTCTGCTTTATCCGTATAATTCCCATCCCATTTTAGAAACTCATCATTAATAGTAATAAACATGAATAGCCGGAATGATTCTTCATCATCGTCATCATATGCATTGTCAAGAGCCAATGCGCGGTCATATTTTGTTCCGGATGGTTCCCAGCCGTTATCCCTGGCAGTTTTTAAAAACTCAAGCCATAGTTCTTCTTTGCATGTAAATATTTCATTTGTTTCGATATTAATAAAAATATAATTCATAAAACCTCAATAATGCTTATATAAAATATTTCAGAAAAATCAAGCTTTATATGTTAAATTTTAATCTTGAATCAATTGTAATAAGTTTTTTAAAATATGGAAAGTAATTTTTTATAAACCTTTATATCAATTGACAAAACTTATGCAGGTGAAATAAATAAAAAATTAATCATTAAAATTTCGAACCAAAGAGATAAATTTAAGGTCTCATATGCATGAATTTTCTTAAATAAAGTCATTGATAAACTTTTTTTAAAAAATTTCAAATTCACAACGAGGTACGGCTTGAAAAAGTTTTTATTTCTGATATTTTTTTTATCAATCGTTAGTTATTTAAGAGCTGATGCAGAGATTCCTGTTAAAAAAACCAGAATATTAACACTCGCTCAATGCATCGACATTGCCATTAAATCACATCCTGGAATATCTGCTGCTAAAAATAATGTTCAAGCAGGTGAAAGCAAAGTAGGGCAGGCTCAATCTAATTTTTTTCCGCAGATTTCAGGAGCTGCTTCAGGTTATTTATCAGGTGATCCGGGAAATTCAAGAGCCCAGTATTCAGCTGGATTTACTCTGAATCAGATGATTTTTGATTTTTTAAAGACCCCGACAAACGTAAATATCCAGAAATTTAATCTCGATTCAACAAGAGCGGATTTTAACAATACAGCAGACCAGGTGATTTATAATGTCAAGATTGCATATTACGGACTTTTGCAGGCAAAGAGAAACAGAGATGTTGCAGTTGAGACTGTTGTGCAGGTTCAGCGGCATCTTGATCAGGCAAAGGGTTTTCATGATGTTGGATTAAAGCCTAAATTTGATGTAACCAAAGCGGAGGTTGATCTAAGTAATGCAAAGCTCAATCTGATTAAAGCAGGAAATGCGTATAAGCTTGCTTCTGTTACGTTAATCAATTCAATTGGTCTTGATGACTATCAGGAATTAAATATTGAAGATAATCTTATATTTGAAAAAAATAAAATTACATTTGAAAATTCTCTAGCTCTTGCATTTAAAAACAGGCCTGATTTTCTTTCCCAGCAGTTCAAGGTTAAGGCTTATAAGCAGGGTATATACCTTGCTGAAACAGGATATCTTCCGATGCTCAGCGGCAGCGCTTCTTATAACTGGAACGGCATAGGAACTGTCGGTGGAAATTCCTACCCGGGTCAGGGGTGGAATGCGGGACTTGCATTATCATTGCCTATATTCAGCGGATTTTTAACTGCTAATCAGGTAAAGGAAGCAAAAGCTAATCTAAATGCTGCAAAAGCAAACGAGGATTTAATCCGCCAGAAAATTATTCTCGATGTTGAACAGGCTTTTATTAAAATCCGCGAGGCTGAAGAAACCATTCCAGTAGCGAAACTTACTGTAAAACAGGCTGCTGAAAATCTTGAGCTTGCCAATGGAAGGTACCAGGCAGGCGTTGGTAACCTTATTGAGGTTGCAGATGCGCAATTATCATATATAAATGCAAGAACCTCATATATACAGGCACTTTATAATCATAAAGCGGCAAGAGCAAGTCTTGAAAAAGCAATTGGAGTGAAATGATGAACAGCAGATTTATCAAAATTCTGACAGGCGCTGCGCTTATAATAATTACAGTAATAGTTCTGATTATATTTTTCAGAGGGAATAACAGCGAACAGAAATTTAAAACTGAAAAAGCTGCACGCGGCGAGATTGTTGAATCAGTAAATGCTACAGGAACGGTAAATGCTATAATTACTGTTAATGTAGGAACCCAGGTTTCCGGTACAATTATAAAGCTTTATGCTGATTTTAATTCGCGCGTGAAAAAGGGTCAGATAATTGCATTGATAGATCCCACAGTGTTTGATGCACAGGTTGAGCAGGCAAAGGCAAACCTTTCTGCTGCAAGGGCAAATCTTGCCAAATCTGAAGTGACTGTAAAAGATACAAAAAGAACCTATGAACGCAGCAGGGAACTTGTGAAGAGAAATCTGATAGCGCAGGGTGATCTTGACACTGCTGAAACGAATTATGAATCTGCTAAAGCACAGGTGGATGTATCAAAGGCTCAGGTTCAGCAGTCGCTTGCTGCACTCAGAATGTCAGAAACGAATCTAAAGTATACAAATATAATATCTCCTGTAAATGGAATTGTTGTTTCGCGCAATGTTGATGTGGGCCAGACAGTTGCTGCAAGCTTTCAGACTCCCACAATATTCATGATTGCTGAAGACCTCACAAAAATGCAGATAGACACAAATGTAAACGAGGCTGATATCGGAAAGATAGTTGTAGGGCAGGATGTTCTTTTTAGTGTTGATGCTTATCCTGAACGCAATTTTAAAGGGAAGGTTGCACAGGTTCGGAATGCGCCTATAATTGTTCAGAATGTAGTAACTTACGATGTTGTAATCCGCGTGGATAATTCTGATTTAAAACTCAAGCCTGGAATGACTGCCAATTCTTCAATTGTAACAACCCGTAAATCCGATGCGCTTAAAATTTTAAATTCATCTTTAAGATTTAAATATTCTGATAAAACTTCATCGAAACCGGAAGTTAAACCGGAACTTAAGACCGGAAGCGGGCAGAGCATTTGGATTCTTGACAAAGGAAAACCTAAACGCATAAAAATTAAAACCGGAATCAGCGATGGCACATATACTGAATTAGTTTCAGGTGATATAAAAGAAGGGGATGAGATTATTATCGAAATTATCTCAAAAACAAAAAAACAGACAACTTCTCCAATTTCCGGCGGACAGCCGAGGATGCGTTAATTATGGAGCTGATCGAAACGCAAAATCTTGCTAAAATTTACAGGCTGGGCGATGTGGAAGTCGGTGCTTTAAAGGATGTATCTCTCACAATTAAACAGGGTGAGTTTGTTTCAATTATGGGGCATTCCGGTTCAGGTAAATCCACACTCATGAATATTCTCGGCTGCCTTGATAAGCCGACACGAGGGAGATATCTTCTTGAAGGAATTGATATAGGTAATCTGGACCGGGATCAGCTTTCAGCAATTAGAAGTAAAAAAATAGGTTTTGTTTTTCAGGGATTTAATCTTCTGTCGCGCACTTCAGCTATTGAAAATGTTGAACTGCCTATGATGTACTGCGGAACACCGCTTGCAGAAAGAAAAAAGAAAGCAAAAAGAGCATTGATGAGCGTTGGTCTTGAAGGACGGGAACATCATCATCCGAATCAGCTATCCGGAGGTCAGCAGCAGCGTGTTGCAATAGCACGCGCTCTTGTTAATGATGCTCCCATAATTCTTGCTGATGAGCCAACCGGAAATCTCGATTCAAAAACCAGCGATGAAATTATGGATCTTTTTACAAAATTAAATGAAGTATCGAATATAACTATTATTCTGGTAACTCACGAACCGGATATAGCCCAATACAGCAGGCGCATAATAAAATTCCTTGATGGAAACATCATAAGCGATAAACCGGTAAAAAAACAGGTAAAGAAATGATAGATGTTTCATCAGCTGTAAAAATATCGTTCAGCGCGTTGAGAGTAAATAAAATGCGTTCAGCCCTGACCATGCTTGGTATAATAATCGGAGTAGGAGCTGTAATTACAATGCTTGCAGTGGGCACTGGAGCGAGCAAGCAGATAGCAGAGCAGATTTCGAGTATGGGAAGTAACCTCCTGATGGTGCTTCCCGGATCAACAACTTCAGGCGGAGCGCGTATGGGCTCAGGAACCCAGTCCACCCTGTCTTTTGCAGATTCGGAAGCCATACTTAAAGAATGCGATGCAGTTGAAGATGCTGCTCCGAGCCTGAATGGCGTTGCCCAGATTGTTTACGGGAATCAGAACTGGTCAACCAATGTTGTAGGCACCACTCCGAATATGCTCAATGTGAGAGACTGGTCTCTGGAGTCAGGACGGTCCTTTCTTGATTCAGACGTGAAAACATCTGCAAAATTCGCAATACTTGGTCAGACTATTGTTGATAATCTTTTCGGTGATATTGATCCAGTTGGAAATGTTATCAGAATTAAAAATGTTCCTTTTGTCATAGTCGGAGTTCTCGGCAGAAAGGGCCAATCCGCAAATGGCCAGGATCAGGATGATACTATACTTGTTCCTTTAACTACAGCTCAGAAAAAATTATTCGGAACAGCTTTTCCCGGTATGGTAAGGGTTATAACTGTAAAGGCTAAAAGCGCAGATGATCTTCCTGCAGCTGAAGCTCAGATACTTTCTCTGCTCAGGCAGCGTCATCATATAGGTCAGAAGCAGGATAATGATTTTTCCATCAGAAATCTGACTCAGATTATGGAAACAGCTCAGCAGTCATCGAATGTAATGACAATGCTTCTTGCTGCAATAGCATCTGTATCTCTTCTTGTCGGCGGTATCGGCATTATGAATATTATGCTTGTATCTGTAACAGAAAGAACCCGGGAAATAGGCATTCGAATGTCAGTAGGCGCGAAAACATGGGATATCAGAATACAGTTTATTATTGAAGCAATAACTCTTTCTCTTATGGGAGGCGTTGCCGGTATTATTATTGGACTAACAACATCGCAGCTCCTGTCAGAGCTTGCAGGCTGGACTACAGTTGTTTCAGTTCTTTCAATTATTCTTGCGTTCAGTTTTTCAGGTTTGGTTGGAATTTTCTTCGGATTTTATCCTGCATATAAAGCCTCTCTTCTTGATCCAATTGAAGCATTAAGATACGAGTAAATCTTCACTAATCGATTTATCTTTTTTCCCTTAAAAAATGTGTAAGACATGGGGATATGGGGATTGAAGAGATGTGGGGGATGTTTAACAATATGCTTTTTCAAATCTTTTTTTAATTTTTTGCCATTTTTTATCCCCATTATCTCCTCTATCTCTTCAATCTCCTTTTCTTATACATTTTGCTTTTATACAGAAATTCTTTTAATGAATAATTACTGTATAAAAATTTACTCAATTCCGATAATAAATGTGTAAAAAACTTTTATCCGGAGAAATAATATGAAATGCACAAAATGCGGCGCTGAAATAAATAGTCTTAACCATTTTTACATCCCGGTTAAAAATATAAAAGACGGACTTAGGCTTTGTTTTAAATGCGCAAGAGAAGAAAAATATATCACACTTGTATAGATTGGGTTATTTTGATTTAATAAGGAAAAAAGTCCTTGGAAATTTAGATAAAGTGTAACCCATACGCCCGGTTTATTGTATAACCTATACACCCTTTGGGGAGAGTCTCAAGGATAGTGGAGCGCCAGGATGCTCTTCTTTCCTTAAGAATTCAGTAACGCCGAAATTATCCTGTTAAACCACACTCTAAAAAATCAAAAATTTTTCAATGATTTATGATTGACATAATAACTATTTTTTAATATAAAGAATCAATCAATATAATGGAGAATAAAAAATGAAAAAATTCAGTATAATAATACTTTTCGGAATGATAATTGCAGCTGCTGCTTTGTTCGCACAATCAGTTGCTGATTTAACAGCATCTAAAGACGAAAAAACTATAATTGCCGCTGCAGACTGGGCTGGCTCAAAACAGGAAAAAGCTGCAATACCAAATCTGATTAATCTACTTGATGATTCAAGGGAAGCAGTACGCATAAATGCTGTAACTGCCCTCGGTTATATCGGAGACGAAAGCGCAGTTGAAGCAGTTAATAAATGTTTTCTCAATGATCAGAGCGCGGAAGTCCGATACGCAGGTATTCTTGCATCCTTCAGAATCGGATCGAAGAATTCCATCTCTTCCTGGAAACAGGCAAAAGAAAAAGAATCGGATCCATATGTTCTGGATATATTGAAAAAACTTGAAGAAAAAGCTACTGGCAAATAATTTAATTTTTTAAATTTTAAAATAATCGGGATGCTCTTATTAAAGGCATCCCTGTTTTTTTGGGAGGGTTCCAATTGGGAGCTGAAGAAATAAAATATCTGGTGTTTGATGTTGAAAGCGTTCCTGATGGAGCTCTCATTAAAAAAGTAAAGTATTCATCTGAAGATATCAGCGAAGAGCAGGCTATTGAACTTTTTATGAAGGAAATTTCAGATTCAACCGGAGGAGTTTCTGAATTTATTCCTGTTACATTCCAGTATCCTGTTGCAATTTGCGTGGCAAAAGTTCGGGCGGATTTTTCGCTTGCTGATATAGTATGTCTTGATGAACCGGATTACAAAACCCGAGAAATGGTAAGGATGTTCTGGTTTGGAATTGAGGATATTTATAACGACGCGTCATTCGTAACTTTCAACGGCAGAGGATTCGATATCCCGATTCTCGAGCTTATGGCATACAGATACGGCTTTACCGCAAAAAGACATTTCAAGGATAAATTTGCAGGCCGGTTCAGGTTCGGAACAAAACACATAGATCTGCAGGATTGGATTTCAAATTACAGCGCTATTAAAATGAACGGCGGCCTTAACATGCTTGCAAAAGTGATAGGCAAGCCTGGTAAAATGTCTACAAAAGGAAATGAAGTTTACGGTCTGTTTAAAGAAGGGCGCATTAAAGATATTAATGACTACTGCATTCATGATGTTCTTGACACGTATTTTGTTTTTCTCAGAACCAGGGTAATGATAGGAGAGCTGTCTCTTGTCAAGGAACAGGAGCTGGTTAAAAATACAAAAAAATATATTGAGGATAACCTTGAAAAAATTCCTGCAATGAAAGAATACTATGACAATTGGGGCGACTGGGAACCCTGGCCCTGAAAATAAATAATATAAACTTCCTTATTATAAATTATTGACAATATTTTTTGAATGTATTATACTGAATTTATGGATGATATATATGGAGGATTAAAAAAATGAAAGCAAAGGCAAAGCCGGTGAAGAAAGCTAAGATTGTTAAAAAAGCAGCGGTAAAAGCATCGAAAAAATCAGCAGCTTCCAAGAAAAAAAGTGTATTAAAAAAAACGAAGCTTGTCAAGTCGACTAAGGTTGTTAAAAAAACAAAGCTTGTCAAGGCAGCAAAGATCGTTAAGAAAGTTAAAGCTGTAAAAGCTGTAAAAAAAGCTAAGCCGGTCAAGGCTGTAAAAATTGTTAAGAAAGTTAAATCTGCAGTGAAAAAACCGAAAGCAGCAGCTGTAGTTCAAAAAAGTAAAGCATCTGTCACCAATACTCCTATGACTGATTTTATTATTCAGAGAATAAGGAAGATCGAAAATCGTGGTTGATGCAGATTATAGTTTAATCTGATTCATCGGAATTGGTTATTCTAAAAAAAACCAGCGTTTTTTAATCGCTGGTTTTCATTTAATAAGAATTGAGCTTATATTTATTTTTTACTGTCCGGTTCAATTTTTGTTTCTTCAATTTTTTTAACATAAGCTTCAAATGCGTCCTTGCCTTCTGCATCCCAGAAATTTTTAAAATGTTTTCTGTTCTTTCTGGAATGCATGGTATTGCATCCGCTGCCGTGCATATGATTACCTCGATTTTTACCTCCTCCGTGACTGCCGAAGCTGCCGAAGAGAATTTTAGCAAGAATCACTATTGCAAATGCCTGCAGATAGGTTATGACTTTAAAGCCGAAAAGCTCCGGCATTAGCCAGTTCCACAGCATCTGAAATACCCATCCGAATAATAGCGCAAATAATACCGCCAATGCAATTCCGCCTATAACCATTCCTGCAATTTTTAGAATTTTTGTTCCTCTTCTTCCTGTAAATTCCATTGATCTCATAATATCCTCCTAAATATGTGTTTTTAAATGAATAAGTTTTCTGCTTATTTTGTTTATTGCCCGGGATTTTTTAGACAGTAAAGTTCCTAACGGCATATCCCAGTCATCTGAAATTTCTCTAAAAGATTTTCCTTCAAACTCAGTTAACACAATTAAAGCTTTGCTTTCCTCATCGAGAGATTCTATTGCGTTAAATATTTCGTCTCTGATATATTTTCTTTCGAATTCAGAAGCAGTGTCATATCTGCTGTCATGAAGTAAGTCTGATAAAGAAATATTATCTTTGTTGCTTTCATCGATCGATTTTTCGAATTTTCTTTTTTTAAGCATATCCACAACCCTGTTTCTCAATGACTGATATATATATGCAGAAAGATTTTCTATAGGCATGGTTATATCAGCCTGATTAAAAAGGTTAAGCATGACATCCTGAACAATATCCTCCCCGTCTTTATCCGCAGCGTCATCGATTAAACCCCGTACATAGTTAACCATTTTTATCCGCTCGGATTTAAAGAAGTCAGTAAATTTACTGTTACTCTTTTCATCTCTCATATCTTACATGACTGTATTGCCTGATATTTATTGCATTAATTTTTTTAACTTTTATTTTTTTTTAACCTAATATAAATAAAATTGAAATTAAAATTAAACAGACAAAAAAATTAAATAAAAAGGCAGCATTTGTAGCTTTTGAATTTATTTCAAAATAAATTTTATTTGCAATTAAATGAGTTAAAAGAAATATCTCCTATTATAAAAATAAAAGGAGATATTGTATGATAACACTCATTGCAACACTGAAAGTTAAAGACGGCAAAATGGATGAAGTTAAAGAAAAGTTAAACCAGATCGTTTCACATATAAAAAAAACAGAACCGGGATGTCTTGAGTATATTCCTCATACTGTGAAAGGAGAAGCAAATACTATAGTTTTCTATGAGAAATATCTCGACAAGGATGCACTTAAGATTCATTCAGCAGGTTTCGTTGAGAACTTTAAGGATGTATTGCCTCTGCTTGAGCCGGGCATGGATCTAAAAACCTGTTTTGAAATTATTTAAATGAAAACAGCAGACAAACCTCAAAAAAATGCTGATCAATATATAATTCGGCCTTATAATCAGAATGATATTCCTGATATAATTTCAATCCTGAAAGAAAATGATTTATATGATGAAAATGAAATTCTTTCAGATTTTTTTGTACTAAAGGATGATTTTTCTATTGTTGGAGTTGTTCAGCTTACTCCGTATCCGACTTATTATTTTTTAAGTTATATGGCAATCCGTACTGATATGCAAAAAAAAGGAATTGGCGGATATTTAATAAACGGACTTTTATGCAGTATCGATAAACCGGTTTGTTTATATACAATATTACCGGAATTCTATGTAAAATTCGGCTTTAAAATTATAATGGATTCTGAAATTCTGCCTCCCAAAAATGAAGAGGTTTGCAGAATTTGTATGCCTGAAAAATGCAGAACCATGGAATATGTCTTGAATCAAGACCGTGTTAAATAAATATTAATTTAATGGAAAAAAATGGCAAAAAATTCAACAATTTATAAAGCAAATTTATCAATCGCAGATATCAGCAGGGATTATTATGCAGATCATCAGCTGACTCTTGCGTGTCATCCATCAGAGACTACTGAGCGTCTGATGATACGTATTCTTTCTTTTGTATTGAATGCAGATGATCGGCTGAATCCTGCAGGCGGAATATTCGAAGCTGATGAGCCTGATTTCTGGATGAAAGACCTCACCGGATCTATTGATCTCTGGATCGAGGTTGGTCAGCCTGATGAAAAAAGAATATTGAAAGCGTGTGGACGCTCCAATCAGGTTAAAATATATAATTACGGAACAAAATCTCAAATATGGGCAGATTCTATTGAAGCAAAAATTTCCAGGGCAAAGAATCTTTCATTATACAGTATAAATCCAGAATCCAGTAAAGAACTTGCATCTTTTGCAGAACGAAACATGGATTTACAGATTACAAAAGATGACGATGAGTTATGGATCCGGAGTAAAACCAATGCAGTTTCAATTGATATAACTGTTTTAAGGTGAATATAATTTATTTATTTAGAAATAAACACGAAGGGGGGATTTATGAAAAAAAAAGCAAGTGCTTCTAAAAAATCAACAAGTGCTAAAACTAAAAAATTTGTAAAAAGTGTAAAAAAAATAACAGCAGTAAAGAGTATAAAAAAGCCTTCAGTTAAAAACAGCAATGTAAATGACGTTCTGGTGAAACAGCTGAATACAATGATTAAAGACATAAATGAGCAGGGGCTGAAGTTTCTGATTTCACAGGCGCAGGTGATTCTTCACAATATGAAGGTTGTTGAAACGATTAAAGACCGCAAAAACACTCCAGACCAGATTGGAATTACTGGATTAATTCCTGATAAAACCAAAATAGAAGTTAAAGAGGCAGAGGATAATAGCTATTTTATTATAATAATTAGCGGTGCAAGACTTTTCTTTTCCCTTGAGCAGATGAGAAAGATTGTAAATATTTGTCATTCTTCCGGAAATGAAAAAGAAGGCTCTTCGCGTCTGCACAACTGGTTTAAACAAAACAGAAAAGATGTTCTGGATGATGCAAAAATTTATGGGGATACAGATCAGGCTCTTGATACAATATATAAATTCATAGTCAGCAAATATGCTGTTAAAAAATAAGATCGCACTGTTTTTCCTGTTTTTCAGAAAATTTATTGACACATTCTATAATTAAATTTATCTGGTTATCAGCTTCAAGAAATATTCCCCTGTAGCTCAGTCGGTAGAGTCTCGGTAAACCGGGATTAACCAATTGAATGCATGTGAATATAGATGAAAAGACATTCCCCTGTAGCTCAGTCGGTAGAGTCTCGGTAAACCGGGATTAACCAATTGAATGCATGTGAATATAGATGAAAAGACATTCCCCTGTAGCTCAGTCGGTAGAGTCTCGGTAAACCGGGATTAACCAATTGAATGCATGTGAATATAGATGAAAAGACATTCCCCTGTAGCTCAGTCGGTAGAGTCTCGGTAAACCGGGATTAACCAATTGAATGCATGTGAATATAGATGAAAAGACATTCCCCTGTAGCTCAGTCGGTAGAGTCTCGGTAAACCGGGATTAACCAATTGAATGCATGTGAATATAGATGAAAAGACATTCCCCTGTAGCTCAGTCGGTAGAGCAGTTGGCTGTTAACCAATTGGTCGCAAGTTCGAGTCTTGCCGGGGGAGCATGAAAAAAAAGCAACCAGAGATGGTTGTTTTTTTTTGGAGATAGAATGTATCACATGTATATAATTGAATCAGAATCAACAGGAAAATATTACATCGGATCAACTGGCGATCTTGACAATAGAATTTTTCAGCATAATCATCCAAGAAATTCAAAACGAAAGACCACATCCAAACTTTCCGGTCCATGGAAATTAATTTATTCAGAAAAATTTGAAACGAGATCTGATGCAGTAATTCGAGAAAGACAGATAAAATCCTGGAAAAGCAGAAGATCGATTGATGAATTAATCGGTAGAGTTCCTGCTTGCCGGGGGAGCATTTTTTAGAGAAATTTAATAACATAAAAAGGACATCACACATACTGTCATGTCCTTTTTATGTTATATTTTTATTAATTCAAGTTTGTGAAGTATTAGTAAATTATAAATATGGACGAACAATGGATAATGTATTTTCATATACATCGTTTCCAATCTTTTCATTCAAAAATAATTCTTTCCAAACATATTTATTTGGTTTTTTATTATATGAAAAAATAGTACCTGATTTATAAGGAAGAAAATCTGATGTCATTATCCAGCTTGCTGTTTTCCCGCTACGATTAGGACTGGATGTATCAGGTAAAAGCAACCCGATAAGTGGCATCACAAAATTCCAGAGAAACTGCATAACTCTATTTTGATCACGAGCAAGGCCAGTACCTGGCATTAGTCCTGGATCGAGAACATATGTTGCAATATTTTTATTCCGTCTTGATAGTTCAATTGCAGTTATCATATTAAGAAGCTTGGAAGTTGAATAACGATCACGATTTAGTTGGTTGATATCGGAAGTGTTTCCTATGCCATCAGCTAGCTGCTTAATCGAACTATATTGGGCGCCTCGGAAACCAAATATTTTTGCATGTGGATGGTTAGGATTATGCGTTCCACTTCCAATAAATAATATGCGTCCATTCTTAAGATATTTCTCCAGGCCAATAGTCAAAAGAAAGGAAGCTATATGATTTACTGCGATTGTTTCTTCGAATCCATCAGACGTATAACTGTTTTTTGAATTAAATTGAACTCCAGCATTATTAATCAGTCCATCGATTTTTGTGTTCCAATTATTTATAAATTCTTTTACATTTTTAAGTGATGATAGGTCAAGCTTAACTACCGATATATTTTTACTAAGAGATGATGCAATTTTATTTCCTTTATCGACATCTCTTACTGCCATAATGATGCGGACATTTTTTTTGGAAATTAATTTTTTGACAATTTGTAATCCGAGACCTTGAGTTGAACCAGTTATTAATATTGTTTTCATAAAAATACCTCTTATTGTAAATTGTTGACAATGTCAACAATTTACAAATTAATAAAAGAAGTTGACGTTGTCAACAAAAAAGATGTTATTTAAATAAAAAAACTATTGGAGATTATTTATGTTTCAGAATACAAAAGAACTTTTACTAAAAGTTACAAGAGACTTGATAGATGAGTCAGGAATCCAATCCGTTACATTACGGGGTGTTGGCAGTAGAGCAAGTTTATCCAGGAGCGCTGTTTATAGACATTTTAAAGATAAAGAATCCCTGCTTGCTGAAATTGTAACAGAGAATTTTATATTATTATCCAATTTGTTTGATAAAAAACATATGATAAATATGAAACCAAAAGACATTTTAAAGAATATGTTGTTAAAGTTTCATGAATTCGGCATTAATAATAAAGAACATTATCAACTTATGTTCGGAACAGATTGGAGCCATGAAAAGTTTCCGCTTCTTCATCAAAATGCATATAATGTATTTAATGAGACAAATGAAATGGTTAAAATAGTATTAAAAAATGAAGGAATAAATATTAAATCTTCATTGTTAAATACTGCAGTTTTAATTTCATTTATACATGGACTTGTGGAGTTACATATAGCAGGTCATTTCGAATGTATAAAAGGACTTGATAAAACTGATCACCTTATTAATCATATGCTTTCTTTTATTATCAACCAGAAATGAAAATATCAGTAGGGTTCTTGTTAAATTTTTTTTTAAATTTCAAGTTGCATGAAGTAAGATTTGAATTATTTCTCTATCAATACAAGATTGTTAATCATCAGATCGGGGGAATATAAAAAGCAGTCAGAAATGACTGCTTTTTTTTTGATGTAAATTTTTTATAAAAAAAATCCCATATTATAAACTTCAATAATTCTTTCATTATAATTTATTATATGCTTTATGAATACTAAAACCTAAAAAGAAAAGTGCTTTACAAAATAACTTTTTTCATTTTATACAATTTTAAAAAAATGATAGAGGAGAAAATGTTCTATTTTACGAGTATAAAAAGACAATCAGAATATAGCAGCTCCTTATTGTAGAGAAAATTTGTAATTTGTATAGAATGTTTTTTTCTTATCCGATAATATTTACAATTTATCTTTAAAGTCTTTGGAATAATTTTTTATTAGCTTACTGATTTTTTTCCACCGTGCTTTTTCTAATGCGTTTGCTTTCATAGTCTGACGATCTGCCATGTAGATGAATTCTTTTTTTAATTTATAAAAGCTTTCTAAACGGCCGGGATCGAGGATTCCATTGTTTAAAGCTTCTATTATTGCACAGCCAGGCTCGTTGACATGACTGCAGTCACGGAAACGGCAGTTTAAAGCCAGTTCCTCTATATCATCAAATACCAGCCTTAATCCTTCATCATCACCCCATAACTGGAGTTCACGCATGCCGGGAGTATCAATGACAATGCCGCCGTCTGGAAGCAGAATTAATTCGCGATGCGTTGTAGTATGTCTGCCGCGGCTTCCCAGCTCGCTTACTTCATTAACTTTGAGTTTATTCACGCCAAGAAGAGTATTAATTATTGTGGACTTCCCGACTCCGGAAGATCCCAGAAAAGCAACTGTTTCTCCCGGCCTGATATATTTATAAAGAAATTCAATGCCGGTATTCGTGGCTGCGCTCAGGGTAAATATATCAACTCCGAATGCGATAGATTCAACTTCACTTTTTCTGATCTCAGCTTCCGGACAAATATCGGATTTATTCAGAATAATAACCGGTGTGGCGCCGCTGTTCCATGCCATAGCCAGATATCTTTCAATACGTCTTAAATTATAATTCAGGTCCAGTCCGGTAACAATAAATATGGTGTCAATGTTGGCAGCAACTATCTGTTCATCAGTAACTTGTCCTGCGACCTTGCGGCTGAAGGCGCTTTTTCTCTGCAGTAGAGCATGAATCGTGGCTTTCATTTCTTCATTACGTACAGTTCCCACAACCCAATCGCCTGCAGTTGGATAACTGGATTTACCGGTCGAATCAAATCTATATTTGCCTGATATTTCACATAATAATTCGCCTGTTTCTCCATATGCTGTATATTTCTCGCGATTTTCACGTATTATACGCATAGGAACATAATTTTGATTTCGATATGGTTCGAACTGGTTTTCAAAAAAAGAATTCCAGCCTAAATCAGTTAATTGCTTAATTCCTTCCATCTTTTTTAATAGCGGTTTTAATTTTATTCTCAAATCGTTTTTTTATCATAAGTATAACCGGTTTTGGCAATACAGGTTTGATATAAAAATCATCAATATCTTTTTCATCACCTGATAATATATCCCGGCCGATTTTATTAAAAGCACTTTTTAATTTTAGGTCCAGAAACGGGACTTTTTTGGTCATGACAACAACGGGCCCTGTTGAAATACATACCGCAAAACGCCATCTTATATTAAGCCGGGAACATAAATTTTTAATAACCCGGACAGCCTCTCTATTGATAACAGGAACCGGAAAACCGCAATTAATTACTGCATATACTGCAGCATTTTTATTAAATGATTGCCCGCTGTGAATAAAATTCCAGTATTCTTCAATAAGTCTCATCAGTGAGCCTGGCAGGCTGTAGGCAAACAGGGGAAAAGCGAAAACCAGAACATCTGCCTCTGCTATTTTAACAAGCATTTCTTCCGAATAAACCGGGTTTGCGCCGGCTTTAACTGTAATGATTTCCCTATTGTAAGCTCCCCTGAACCTGTTGTCTATATCTTTAATAAAAGACAGAGTTGATGCCTCTTTGCCTCTAAGACTGCCGTTGATATAACAAATATTTTTCATTTGTACCTCACGATATTAATCTTTCAATATTTCTGCAAACATCGTTTATTTCGTCTTTCGAGTTAGCCACAAAGGATTCAACGTGCATTTTCTGAAATTCAGGATGCACAATGTCTGCATGTCCCATATGGAGCCTGGTAATATCAATAAAAGTGCTTCTTTCTGTGCTGTTGATATCATTGCTATACCCAATAATGTATTGTGGTGGAAATTTTTCCTGAATGCCGACTTCAGCTGTCAAACCTCTGTCCAGGGTATTTTTTATGAGTGATGTGAAATTTCCGAAAAGTACTGGAGTTAATATAATAATAGCATCGCTTTCCCGCGATTTCATTTTTAGTTCAGGCATGATATCCCTGCTTACGCATTTTCCCGGATGTTTTGTGAAGCAATAAAAACAACCGAGGCATGGAGCCACGCTGTTTTTTTCCAGTTCAATAATTTCACATTGATGCCCCAGATTTTTTACAGTTCGGGTAATTTCAGATTTCAACTCCGGGTACAATCCATTTTCCTGTCCTGAGTCAGCTACGCATAACACATTCATATTCTAACCTCTTAAAAATATCTGTTATAACTTTGATTCAGTATCATTTACCCATTTTTCAACTTTACCCCAGTCTCTAAAATCACCTTCAGGAACGCTATTTTTGAAAGCAGGCAAAATTGTAAGCAGACTTGCTGGAAATGGGATTTTTTTAAAATCAACCTTGCCTGGAAAAAATCCCTCGCTGACAGGTTTTATTTCAGCCTTTACAGGATCCAGATATCCGGAAGCGATTTTTCTGTTTTCAGCAGTGTCTTCTTTAACAGTCAGGCAAACCAGAAACATAGCCACAGGCACCCTTGCAAGGCCATCTTTATTTCTTTTTACAAACTTCACAACAGATGATTTCATCTTGCCCATCATAATAGCACTTCCTATTATCACGCTGTTATAACCATCTATGGATTTGATTTTATTTACAGGCTTCACATCAACCTGCATTCCTTTATCTGAAAGTTTTTTCCCTATAAAATTAGCTGTCTCTGCTGTTGATCCTGAATAGGAACCGTAAGCCACAAGTATTTTTTTAGACATTTTATTCTCCTTTCCAAATGAGGTTTCCGTCTCAGTAATTTGATCTACTGAACAACCTGCTATTAATGCCATGCAGATAATTAAATAAATAATAAACAGATTTTTATACATGCTTTTTCACCACCAATTTTAAAATTTACTTCTTCTTTAAAAAATTTGCTATAAACTGAACATGATTAACAATCTTTTGTAAAATTGGGGAAGTATCCTTTCCCCAGATTTCCAGAAGTAAAAATTCATCCGAAAAACCTAAAATACCATAGAAAAGCTCAGATGTAACCTGCTCAATATCGCAATCATGCCGGATAAATCCCTTATCCTTGAGTCTTCCCAGAAGTTTTTCAGTACATTCACGCCTTACGTGGTAAATATTAACCTGTGCAATTTCTGCAGCTATCGGGTTTTTAAAACTTTCTATTCTAATGATCTGCCAAATGGTATAAAATATCGGATTAGTTGTTTCCGGATTAAATTTTTCAAATATCCAGCCTAAGCACCGGTCTATGTCACCGGTTGAAGCAATTGATTCGATTTCATCGTCTGTTATTATTACTTTTTTACCAATTTCACGATAACGGTCCCATATTTCATTCAGAAGGCTGTCTTTACTTTTAAAATGATTATAAAAAGAACTTTCTTTGATTCCCAAACTACTGCAAAGTTCCCGAATTCCTACATTTTCATAACCTTTTACTGAAAAAAGATTTACTGCACTTAAAAAGAGTTTTTCGCGAGTACCTTTTGTTTCTGCAATCATCTTATCAAAAATTTGTTTTTTATCCATTGGCAGCCTATTTAATTAACTAACGTTTGTTAGTTAATTAAATTATATAAAATTTGTCAAATAAAAAATTAAAAAAAAGTATCAGTTCATAAATTTCTTTATAAAATCTGGCTGGTATAGCATATGATAAACTCAAGCTAATGTAATCGATTTTTTTTCAAATCAATATTCTTTCCTGATAATTTGAAATTTATAGATTTCTGAATGGATTATATAAAAAAAGGAATTCAGTTATACTATCTTATATGCAATAATATTTATATTGACAAAATATTTATAATATATTGTTATTTTTAAATAATTAAATGGAAGATAAAATTCTGGAGGAATATTATGGTTTTAGTTGCAAGTTCAGCTATACAATTAAGCGGCGAAAGATGTAAGGAATTAAATATAAATGTTGTTGAATATCCATTATTTGTAAACGGAGAAAACTATAACGGCAGTGTTAATATGTCACTGGAGGAAAAAAATAAGCTGAGAGATATTATTAAAGATAAAAAAAATAAAGTCGGAACTGCAGGCTTGACATATGAAGCATTAACTACAATGTATGGAAAATTTAAAAATGAAAAGCTTACACATATGGAACAATCTCTTAAAATGACTGCAGCAACAGATCAGATGATAAAAAAGGTTCTTGATGATCATAAAGATTTTAACATAGAAATTTTTGATACAGACACCCTTGCATCAGCATACAGCGTGCAGATTCTTGAAGCTGCAAAGGCATTGAAAAAAGGAATTTCAGATGATGATTTTCGCAAATTTATAAAAGAAAATAAAAAAAATTCAAGGCACATCGGAATAATTCATGATCTGTTTTTTCTAAACAGGGCAGGGCGGGTCAGTTTTGCAAAAGCACTTCTTGCAACTGCTTTTAATCTACTGCCGATACTCAGTTCAACTGATGTGCCGGGGCAGCTTAAAAATGTAGGAAAGGCTAAAACCGCAGCACAGGCAAATCAGATTCTTATCAATTTAATTGAAGAGGATATGAAGAAAAAGAACGGGAAAAAAATCTCAACTATAGTTTCTTTTTGCGGAGATCATGAAAAGGAAGTTAATCAGTTCGTTGAAATGTATAAAAATAAAGGATGGAATTCCGAAATTGAAGTTCATTATGCAAATCACAGCAATATGTCGCACATGGGGCCTGATTTCTTTGAGCTTGGTTATATAATTTATGAATAAATATTTGGCTGTATTAAAATGAAAGAAAATGAACTTATGCCGGGGATGAAATCTCCGGCATTTTCCCTTCCTGACGAAAATGGCAACAGCGTGTCCATCTCCAAATTTACAGGTAAATGGCTTGTATTGTATTTTTATCCAAAAGACGGAACCGGCGGCTGAACAACCGAAGCAGTTGATTTTACCGGTGCGGTAAAAGAATTCAAAAAGCTGAATGCAGAAATAGTTGGAGTAAGTCCTGATTCCCAGGCGAGTCATGTTAAATTTATTGCAAAAAATAATCTTGGAATAAAACTTCTCAGCGATACGGAGAAAAAGACACTTCAGGATTATGGAGTTTGGAAACTGAAGAAAATGACTGGACGGGAATATATGGGCGTTGAGCGCAGCACTTTTTTAATAAATACAAATGGTGATATTTCATATATTTGGAGAAAGGTTACTGTAGAAGGTCATGTAAATGAAGTTCTTTCAAAATTGAAAGAACTTCAATGATTATTTTTCGCTGATAGTTTCCTCAACCTTCATTCCAAAATGTCTTCCGCCTTTTTCCGCATATCCTAAAACTTCATCCCCAATTATAAGAGTTGCAACACTCACAGCTTCCCCGGAAGGATTTGTCAGCCTGATTGTTTCAGCATTCTGTAAAATAACAGTATGCTCATTTCCGTTTTTATCATTCGCGTAAATTACAAGCATCGGCCTTTTCTCGATTTTTGATCTGCCGACAAAAGCTGCATAAGTTTCTCCTGTTTTATTGACAACTAAAACAGGATCGCCGGTTGAAAGCTCTCCAAGATACCGTGTTTTTCCATCAGGAACCATAACATAGGCGTGAACTGCCCCTGCATTGACCCTGAATGGTCTTGGCGATACATAAGGATTTTCAATATTTTCCGCATGAACAAGAAACATTCCTGAATTGGAATTTCCAACAAGCATCCCCTCGCTGATATTAAGGTTACTGCATGTGTCCACGCATACACGGTCGCCGATTCCAATATTTTTTATCTGGGTAATTCTAAAAATTTCAAGAACAAATTTTTCAGAATCAATCTGCTTTATATATCTCGCAACCGGAGCTATTTCAGATGGATCTTCAGTTTCAAGAATTATTCCTGAAACACCTTTTTCCATTATTTCAGCTGCAAGTTTTGCTTCTTTTATATTTTTTACAAATGTAAAAAGGCGGTCCCCTGCATTAGGTATAAGGTTTTCAACAGGAATTATGTTCCAGTCTGTCAGTCTTACTGCAGTAATTTTTGATTTTAATGATGCAGCAGCTCTGTTCTCGTCGTTTTTATCTTTGATGGTGATTATTTCAACATCATAGGGTATTTTCATATCAGCGCTTTTATCGTCTGATATAATCCGGATTCTGCCCAGTTCCCTGATCTTGGAAATATATTCGGAAGGGCATATTACTGCATCAACCCCGGATTCAAGTGATTCAGTAATAATTTTTTTATCCCAGGTCTTTATACTTATCCAGCACTGCTTCATTTTGATTTACCATGAACAATTTCAGATATTTTTTTTATAATTAAACTTGGATCATCGTGCTGGAAAATATTTCTGCCTATTGAAACTCCTGCGCCGCCTGCTTTAATTGATCCGCTTACCATGTCGAGAATTTCCTGGTCAGTTTCCATTTTTTCACCGCCTGCAATAACAACCGGAACAGGGCATCCTGAAGTTACCTCAAAAAAAGTATCAGGTGTTCCTGTGTAATTTACTTTTACTATGTCAGCTCCGAGTTCAGCTCCGACTCTTGCTGCATGTTTAACCACCTTCACATCATATTCATTCTTGATTTTTTCGCCGCGTGTGTACATCATCGCAAGAAGAGGCATTCCCCATTCCATGCATGCATTTGAGACAAATCCTAAATTATGAAGCATGTCTGATTCGGTATTTGCTCCGATGTTTATATGAACTGAAACGCCGTCAGCTCCAAGCTTAATTGCTTCCTCAACAGAGCAAACAAGTGTTTTTGCGTTTGAATCCGGAGACAGCACAGTGCTGGCTGAAAGGTGAATTATCAGGCCTATATCGCGTCCTGAATGCCTGTGCCCACGTGAAACCAGTCCCTTGTGCATTATTATCGCATTTGCACCGCCTTCAGAAATGCTGTCAACTGTAACAGGCATATCAATCAGCCCTTCAATTGGACCGACTGTTACTCCATGATCCATTGGAACAATTATCATTTTTCTTGTGTTTCTGTTTAAAATTCTTTCAAGTCTAATCGTTTTACCTATCATATATTACCTTCTTTTTTTTATTTATTGTATTAGTAAATTCCTGGTTTTGTTTGATGCAGCAGGTTATTTCCAGCGCCAGTCTTCAGCTTTGGGAAACAGATTTGTTCTGAACATGAATCCTGCAGTTGCCTTGGCGTCATAAAAGAATGAGTAGGTATCAGGCGAGCGCGGCAGAAAATTCTGAAAATAAAATGTAGTTATAAATCCGAAGTTCAGATCAAAATATTTTGCTACGCGGAATTTGAAATTAAGTCCTACACCTGGTCCTGCCATGAACTGGCTGATATCTTTCAGAGCCTCTGCTGATGCGTTTCCGCCGGGATTCGGTGTAGTAATTACATACAAAAACTGCGTTAAAGTGACTCCAACAAGCATCTGCAAAGAGAAAAAAGATTTATTAAATGATCCGATGAAATAAACCGGCAGTGTTAATGAGCCAGAACGCATCATATCCGAGCTTGTAGTTGAAAAATAATTCATTGATAGTGTTGTGTGAGATTGGGTGAAATACAAGCCTGTATGAATTCCAACTTTCGAGTTGAACATTTTTTCAACTACAAATCCTCCGCCATAACTTATTCCTGGATCAAATTTAATCGGACCGTATAAAACAACCGGGAACTGAGTTCCAAATGTTCCAGCAAGACCAAATGAAATATTCGGCTCTAATTCTTTTTTTTCAGGAATAAAATCATCTTTTTTTAAGTCATCGGATGCTTTTGTAAGAATTATTTTTTTATCGACAGCTTTATTCTCAGCGTTTACATGAATTATAAACGTGAAAAAAATAATTATTATAATAGCTGTTTTTCTTAACATGTTATTTTGCTTTATCAGGCATTAAACAGGTTCCATTAAAAACTGAACCGGATTCAATAAAAATATCAGGGCTTATAATATCGCCGCTGATTCTGCTTTTATTGAAAATTTCCACTTTGTGGTCCGCTTTAATTTTACCTGATACTGTTCCATTGATTGAAACCACACCGGCTTTAATTTCAGCATTAACAGCAGCTTCTCTTCCAATAATCAGGTGCCCGTCTGATTCAATACGGCCGTCAAAATCACCTTTTATTTTAATGGAATTTTTAAATTTTAAAGTTCCGGAAAATTTAATATCATGACCTATAACTGTATGAATGTTGTTTTCGTCTTCTACAAGTTCGTTAATATCTGCCATTTCAGTCTCCGTTTGATTATTATACACCAGAAAAAAATATTGTATTAATCAATACAAGAATGTATAATATATGTCAACTCAAGTTTTATGAATTAAATTGCAACATTTAACGTATTGAATATTTTAAACCGTTTTAATCGTCAGTAGGAAGCATATTTCTTCTATAAAATACTATTATCAATAATTATATCAATAATTTCAATTAAGTTCAACAACTTCGCCGAATTTTTTTAATTCATTTTTTAATGAAGGATTGCCAACGACAACCCTGACGAGACCATTTCCAAATAATAATTTGGATTCTTTAAGAATTTTTTCTGCATTTACTTTTTTCAGATTGTCTGTATATTTCTCAAAGTAATCTTTCGGAAGTCCTGTGTATTCAAGTTCAAGAATGTTCCCCATAATGCTCATGGTATTGTCAAATTTAAATACGAAACTGTTGGTGAGCGATTCAACAGCCCAGTTTAGCTCATCTTTTGTAACAGGCTCATTTGAAATCTTTTTAATGTTTTCATCAATAATTCGTATAACTTCCTGTGTATTTTCAGTTTTTGTCTGGGCAAATGCAAGAAACACGCCGGTTTTTTTTCTCGCCCTGATAACGGATTGAACAGAGTAGGCCATCCCTTTTTTAACTCTGATTTCGCTTACAAGCCTTGAACTGAAAGATCCTCCGCCGAGTATATAGTTCATGATGGTTCTTTCGTAATTCCCATCGTAGGAAATAACTTCAGATAGTGTTCCCAGAGCAATTGTTGATTGAGTGAGATTTTTCTTGAAAAAGAATATTTTCCCCTGTGATTTCTTTATATTTTCGGAAATTATTTCTTTATCAATTTTATAATCAGCTTTGCCGTTTCCCGGAAGGGTGCTCAAGCCTGTTTCAAAAAGTTTTTTTACGGAATTTATATCATGAGATGAAGCAGATGCTATCAGAATATTATCAGCCTGAAAAAATTCATTCCAGGTTTTAAGTATGGTTTCTTTTGTAATAAGTTTAATTCCTGATTCGGTCGGAGCCGCGCCGTAGGAATCGCCTCCGAAAATTATTTCACGTGTTTTTTCAAGTGCGATAAAATCAGGTTCGTCGGATTTTCTTTTTATCTCATCTGCAAGCATGTTTTTTGCAGTTGTGATTGTATCATCCGAGAAATCAGGATTTTTTAAAATATCATATATCGTGTCTACTGCAGTTGATGAGTATCTCTGAAGTATTTCAATGTTTATTGATGTTGTTTCAAATGATGAGTTGATTGATATTTTTCCGCCTAAAGATTCTATTTTTTCAAAATTTTTTTTCGTTGAGCCGATGTTCAGAATTTTAACAATAAGATCCGACATTCCTGCAGTGTCTTTTTTTTCATTCAGCTTTCCGAAACCGATAGAAGCTGAAATTGCGAATCTCGGAAGTTCATCCCTGTAATAGAAAACCTTAATATTGTTTTTCAGATTGAAAGAATCAACATCCGGTATTTTAAATTTGATGCTGTTTTCCTTTCCTGATCCGTAATTAAACCATGTTGTCATAATTATCAGCGCTATAATAATCTTATTTTTTTGAATCACTTTTTACTTCCTTCCTGCTGTCGGATAAAATTCCGACAACCCTGTTTTTTTCAGTCATATATTTTGCCGACACTTTTTTAATATCATCAACGGTAATTTCGTTCGCGGCTTTTATAAAGCTCAGGAGGTATTTCCAGTCGTGGAATATAGTCTGATAATAGCTGAGCATACGGGCAATTCCCTTGTTTGTGTCGAGGGAAAAAACAGTTTCTGATTCGATCTTGATTCTTATCTTAACTAGATCTTCGTTATTCAGATTGTTTATTATATTAGCCATTTCCTCATAGATCATTTTTTCTGCTTCTGCTGCGCTGATATGAGGGCGCGGTGATCCATATATCATGAACATGTTGTTGTATCGTACACCAGGCATTCCGTTCCAGGAGCTTATGGATGTAAATGCTTTCTTCTCAATGACAAGTGACTTATATAACGGAGATGATTTTCCGGATGAAATAATATCTGATAAAATATCAAACACATAGTCGTCTCTTGCAGGAAATGCTGGTTTGTGCCATCCCATCATGATCAGCGGGTTTGATTCGTGAAATACAGTAAATCTTCTTTCGCCGTTTTGCACAGGTTCCACTACAGGTATTTCAGAAGGGTTCTGTTTTTTTGGAATATCTCCGAAATATTTGTTCATGATTTTTAAAGTATCATTCGTGTTCTGTCTGCCAACAATTGTTATTGTCATTCTTTCCGGAATGTAATAGTCGTTAAAAAATTTCCTGATATCTTTAATTGAAAGATTTGGAATGTTTGAAGCCCAGCCGATTGTCGGGTGTCTGTAAGGATGCGCTGAAAAAGCCTGAGCAAGAAACTGCTCGAATAGAACACCAGTTCCGCTTGAATCATATCTCATCAGGCGCTCTTCAACAACATTATTTCTTTCAATATAAAATTCCCTGAGCACAGGACCCTTGAGTCTTTCTGATTCGATTTTAGCCCATAGTTCAATTTTGGATGCCGGCAGCTCAATGTAGTAGCCTGTTTCGTCTTTCGATGTTGAAGCGTTAAACCCGACGCCGCCATTTGAAGCATAAATTCTGTCATAGGGTGAAGGAACAATAAACTCATTCTGTGCTTCCTGCATCTTTGTCAGCTCTTTTTGAAGTTTAGCAATATTCGGATTGGAAGGATTAGACAATCTCAATCTGTCAATTTTTTCACCGAGGATTTCAATCTTATCCATAATTATTTTTTCTTTTTTAAAATCTTTTGTGCCGGTTTTTTCTGTTCCTTTAAACAGCATATGTTCAAGAAGATGCGCAGCTCCGATCGTGTTGTAGGATTCGTCAGCAGAACCGACCCTGAATGAAATTTCAAAAGCGAGAGTAGGGGATACGCCGCGGTTAAGCATGATGAGCGTAATGCCGTTTTTCAGTTTTTTGACAGTTACGTTTTTTTCAAGATAATCTGAAGCGTCAGTAATTCCTGCTGATAAAACTGATGGTATGAGAAGAGACATTAATACGCTGTATATATACTTTAACATTTTTTATTCCTTTTGAATTTTTACTGTTTTTTTTCATTGGATTCTTTTTCACGCTGCAGGATTTCTTCAGCAAGAATTTTCAGTTTAGGGGAAACCTTGAGCGGCGGAAGTTCAACTTTCTGTTCCTGATCTTTGCCGAGAAGTTTACCGAGAGCAAAAAACATTCTATCATATATCTGGTTTACCATATTTTCACTTTTTACCATCTGATAGAATTTTAAAGCGGTTAAAGGCTGCTTTTTATCATAAAAATGATAATCTGCAACTCGGGTAAGCCCGTCTCTATAGCCTGTTTTAATGAAAATTTCAGTTGCCTTGTCAATATTGCCGTTATTAAAAAGTTCATTTCCTGCCCGGATCAGTTCTATTCGCTGTTTATTATCCATGTGTTTAAAGATACATAATACACCTAAAATTTTCAACCATAATTTTATCAATTGATTATTGATATGAATATTTATTGGATTCAAAATAAATTCATAAAGTTTGACTTTAGCTGTTGCATATTTATTTGCTATTCACATTGTATAAGCTGTTTATCGAATTCTCGAGGAGAGAGGAGTATCCCGGCACTCCTCTCTCCTCGAGACTCCACTCGCCTCCGGCCGCTCATTTTGCCGCGGGGGCTATGAGGGACTTATTTTGATTTTAAATTTAATCTGTTTTAAATGGAATTTATTTTCCCTCCAGGGTAGAAATGCTCCCTTTGTGCCGGTGGGTTGCACCGGCACGGATGAAATATTCATTATTTATAATTAATCATCTTTTGAATATGTTTTTCTATTTATTTTAAAAAAATTTCAATACGAGCCGGTTTCTTCAAAACCGGGCGAAAGGGAGAATTTTAAGCATGGAGGGAAGGGAAATATCTTTAAATCAGTAAAAGTTTTGTTTCAGGAAAATACCATAAGGCCTGCGCCGTTGAGCAGGCGGCTTTCGGGTGGAAGTCTCGAAGGAGGGTTGCTTTTCCGCATTAAAAGCAACCCTTCTTTGAGAATGCTGTAGCACCGCACATATGAGGTGAAAGAATAAATTTATCTAAACAAAATTGTTTAATCAGCTTGTTGGCGGATTACATGAATCCCTCTTGAAACAGGTCTCAGCGCAGGGATTGCTGCAGCACGAAGGAAGTATCAGTCTTACGGACTTTTCAAAAAATATATAATCCCAGATCCAGTGAATTAAGACAAAAATTTTATTTCTAAAACCAATCAGGTTAAGTATGTGTATTACAATCCATATAATCCAGGCACTAAAACCTTTAAATTTTTTATTTCCAATTTCGGTTACTGCTGAGTTACGACCAATTGTAACCATGGATCCTTTATCTCTGTAAACAAAATCTATCTGATTTTCACCTGAAATATCACGCAAAATATTTTTTGCAGCGTGTTTTCCCTGCTGT
This sequence comes from uncultured Leptospirales bacterium, assembly GCA_964529415.1. GTDB lineage: Bacteria > Spirochaetota > UBA4802 > UBA4802 > UBA5550 > CAYMPH01. The sequence goes on from CAZGWD010000011.1 coordinate 85,708, forward strand.
ATCGCAACAGGTGCAATCATCGGCAGAGGAGAACCTTTAAATTCAAAATGAGTCAGGTCTCCGGTAACATACACAAATGGAAAATCCTTTATCTGTAATGATTTTTCAACGCGGATTCTCGCATTACCTGTCATGGACAATTCTGTATCTGAATCAATAGTTTCGCCTTTTACGCCTGCAGTCCAAATAACAGATTCGCTGGGGATTGATGTACCGTCATTAAAGAATACGCCTTCTGAATTTATCTTATCTACCTTTGAATTTAAATAAACACCAACACCCATACTTGTTAATTTATTAACAGCATATAAACTCAATTCTTCTGACAACATTGACAAGATCCTATCAGCGGAATCTATAAGCGAAACTTTAATTTCTTCGGAGCTGATAGAAGTGAAGTCTTTCTTTAAAGGTCCTTTGATCAGTTCTGATAATGCGCCGGCAAATTCAATACCTGTAGGACCTCCGCCTACAATAACAAATGATAACAGTTTCTTTCTTTGATCAGGGTCAGAGCAATATGAGGCTCTTTCAAAGCATGATAGTATATGATTTCTCAAAATAACTGCATCATCGAGGGTTTTTAATGAAAATGCAATTTCTTTTGCACCTTCAATATTATAATATGTTGTTGTGCTTCCGGTTGCAATTATCAGATAATCAAAATTAATTATTTGATTATTGCATTCAACATATTTATCTTTAAAATTTATCTTCCGGACTTCCGATCGTAAATAATTTATATTTTTATGATTTCTTAAAAGAGATCTGATTGGGAACGCAATCTGCTCAGGCTCAATTTCAGCTGCGCCTACCTGATATAATAAAGGCAGAAATGTATGATAATTATTTTTATCTATAATTGTAACCCGGACTGATTTTTTAAAAAAAGTTCTAACAGCCCAGAGACCTGAAAAACCAGCACCAATTATTACAACATGTTTGTCATCAGAATTAGCTTTCATTGTTGGATTTCCTTTGAATTTACAGAAAAAATATTGACTATAAGTTTTTATAACGGAATTATTATGCTGGAAATCCTGTCAATAATTATACTATATATAGAATTGATAGCAAAAATTTGTTGCAACTTATTCATAAGTTTAAGAGTTGTAACAGGAATATACGCCAGCATACCTCAGTTGGTAGAGGAGTCGATTCGTAATCGACCTGCCGCCAGTTCGATCCTGGCTGCTGGCTTATTTTTTATGAATTCTTTATAAAGTCCGCGCATTGATTTATCCGATAGTATTTATATAATATCCTCTAAATTAAAATCCGGAATAAATAATGAAGCAATCATTCGAAAATATAGTTCTTACAGATCTTGAGCTCATAGATTTTCAGAGCTTTTTAAAGTCAGGCCCGCTTGAGAATATAGCTGAGAAAATTCTCGACAGTTTGTACGGCGATACAGACATGATGCGAAGGGATCTGCTTGATAAATTTCTTGAATACATCTACAAGAGATGCATGACCGGGTATGTTGACATTCCGAGTATGGCTTATCCTACTAAACGCATGATGGATAAGGATCTTGAAATAAGGGTTAAATCACTTATAAATGAGCATCTTTATCCGGATATTGTTCTGAGGATTTTGAAATTTTTTCTCAGGAATGTTCATGAGGCTGATTCGAATCTATATCTTGCAAATCTGATTGAATCTGATGAAATAATAACTTCAATTTTAGATACATACAGGCTTTTAAAAAAGGATATTTTCAAACCGGATGAGGATGAAAGAACTCTGAATGTTAAAAGAATTCAGCAGTTTTTTAAACATTCAGAAAATAAATTATCTTCTCCTCTTGATGCCTGTGCGAGATTAAAATATATCCTCGAATTTTTTGCTATTAAAAAAAATGTATCTCATCTTTATAAAAGTGAGGATATCCTGCTTTACGATGTCAAATAGACAGTTATGAGAGATGAATATCTATTTTAGTTTTTCTATGACATCTCCCTGCTGCATGCTACTTTCTCGTACATTGATGTTTTTATATCTTTTTGAATCTGAAAAAGTTCTTTTGTTGTTGTATTCCGCATCATAGGAAGCAATCAGCCAGAATAAAATATCTTTTAAATCCTGGGGGGATGTGTCTACAACTGTATATCTGTAATAGAGATTACCCATGTCAAAATTACCGATAATATGTTTGTAATTGGAAGTCTCGTAGTCGATAAATTTTTTAAGGCCGATTCTGCAGCCATCTCTCCAGCACCCGTAATAAATCAGGTCGGAATAGGAATTTCTTTCAGCATGATGAAGAGAAACAATTCCAGCTAATTCCGGAAGAATTTTACCAGCTGAATATTTTTCATATTTATAGAAAGGTGACCATGCTATATCATAAAATGCTTCATCGTTATGAATTCTTTTTTTCATATTAATCCTTTTTTTTTCTATTCATTTTTTTTATAAGATTCTTTAATATATGATCAAGTAAAATGCTTCTTTTGCCGGTATCAACCTGGTTGAAAAGCTTACGTCTGGTTCTGATGTCAACAACGAAATAATTTGAAATAAAATCTGTCAGCTGTCCGATATCAGTTAAATAATTCAATAGATTTATAAGTTTATCAGATTCATCAACATTTATCAGGAAAATTAGTTCCTGAGCTTTTTTTCTCAAGTCATCGATTGATTTTTCATCGGAATTGTTTTTCAGGTCCTGAATGATTTGAAAATCCGCTTCAGTGTAATTATATATATTATTAATTCTAATTCTATTTAATCCTTTTATTTTTATTTTAACTGTTTTTTCAAAAATTCCCAGAGATGCGATTTCAGCATATGTTGCCATTTTATTTTTATGGAAATATATATCTAAAAAATTCCTGATCGGATATGCTATGATTTTATCACCTGATTGGAGATTCCTTGAACTTTCAGTTAATGGAATAACCACATTCATTGTGCAGTTTGGGAATACAATTTTTCTGTTGATATAATATATTTTAACTTTTTCCATTTTTTATAAATCAAAAAAATAAGATTGCTGCTTATTAATTTAATGGTTGCAAATTTTGTCAATATGTATATAAAATACCATTTAATAACTTTTAATCAAAAAAAAACTATTGATATTTAAAAAAAGGTAAATAAAATTTATATGAATTTTAACTAATAATCAAAAAAGGAGCAGGCAGATGGAAAAAAGAAAAAATGAGAGAATAAATAAAAAAATAAAATCTGAAGTTCATTCAGAATATGCAATGACATACAGCACATCAATAGATCTAAGCAGCGGAGGTATTTTTATTTCAACACCGGAACCTCTTGCAAATGGAACTGAACTTTTGATTTCATTTAAAACTCCTGACGGCGAAAATGTGGAAATAAAAGGAGTTGTTAAATGGAGTGCAGACAATGATGAGAAAACCGGTATGGGCATTGAATTTATTAATATTTCAGAGAATGCGAGAAAACAGGTTTTAAAAATGAATGAATAATAAAATAATTAATCGGTCTTGATGCCGCCTGTTTTAGCAACGGCTTTGATAAAAAAATAGCCGAATGGGTTCAGGTTCTCGCCTGTAATTAAATAAATTCTTTTAATGATGAAAGCGCAGGCGTATTTTTTCAGATCAAGACTTTTTATTATTTTAAACAACGACTTGAACATTTCATCCAGATAAATAAAAAATAGATTAAAGATAAATGATTCCAGTTCCTGCTTTATATTATCATTAAATGACTTGATGAAATTTTCTTTTTTATCCATTAAATATTTTTCATATAGATTTTTTAATCCGTATTCCTGTCCGATCAGAAATTCAACGCTGAAAATAGCATCACCTTTTTTTTCAGACGAATGAAGATTTTCAGGATCAATTAAATATTGTTCATATAAAGATTTTATTCTTTTTTGAAATAATTCCTCATCGTAACTTCTTTCCTTGTTGATATCGGAAAAAATAAGCATTAGTATATCATCTATTTTATTCCCGTATTGCTTTCCGAATGGAGTTTCAAGCATCTTGTCTTTAAAAACTTTATTTACGATGGATTGTGATTTTTCAGCTTCGCGCCTTGCAATTTTTGCCATTATACCATTGTCTGAAGCATTAAGAAGGGCATCCGGTTTAATTGATTTAATTTCAGCAATTTTTGCAATAAGATATTGTATATTTTCTTTTACATCATTTAAAGAAATCCTGGGTCTCTTTTCGATTATAAGATTATCGTTTTTAATATCATCATCATTGAAAAAAAATTTTATATAGGTTTTGTCATAACGCCAGTCATTTTTATTCATTAGAGTTACATATGCATCATGCAGAGATGCGGCAATTATTCCATGCTGAGCTTTTGTTGAAATGGTAACATCGCTTTGCGAGAGAGTTGTATAGGTTCTGACGTGCCCATTGAGTTCATTTATCGACATTGCATTTGTGGTGTTGCTTTTATGCATATTCATATTATATAGCTGGATTTCATTGCTCAATCTGTTTTCAATGTGTGACCTGAGGCTGATATATGAAGAAAGGCCTGATGGATTTACGCTATCCGAGAAAATATTTGATATAAATTCGTTCTCAAGATTTTTGGTTCCCTTCATCGCAAGATTGAAAATTCTCGTTAAAACGCCTATTCTTTCAAATAGCATGATTACCAGATTCGTTTCCAGGCTCGCAAGCTGGAAGTTGTAATTGATTATTCCTGATAATTTTCCTTCTGTTATGATTTCAGCATAATCTGTCAGTTTATTCAGTATTTTTATAATGCTCGCATAATCTAAAAAGTCCGCGATTTGCTTTATCTTGTCATCCATTTCATTTCTGATTTCAGTCTTTTCAGGCATTCAGAACTCCTACTTGGCATTATTGTTAAATAAGACACGCTTTTCTATATTGTAAAGCAAAAAAAAGGATTTGTTATTGACGGATTACTATTTTTAATATAAAATTGTTATTCATGGATTAGTTAAATAATGAATAATAATAAAACAATATCAGTTTTAATTGTTGAAGATGAAGTTTCTTCGGCTGTAATGCTCCAGGCTATGCTTTCTAAAGCCGGTTATACAATTTTAGCTAAAGTTGAAACTGGCGAAGAAGCTGTTGTAAAAGCTTCAGAATTAAGGCCTGATATTGTTTTAATGGATATACAGCTTGGAGGAAAAATCGACGGTATTGATGCTGCCTGTCAGATATGGAGTTTATATGGTATTCCGTTTGTTTATCTTACTGGCGGTACAAATGACGAAGATTTCAACCGTGCCAAGGAAACCATGCCGTTTGGATATATTTTAAAACCCTACAGTTTTAATCTTCTGAGTGCAGTTATTGAGCTTGCTTTATATAAATTTAATACTGACTGGAAACTAAAAGAAACAGAAAAAAGAAACGCAAATATACTTGCAAGCATCCCGGATAAAATTTTTAATTTGAACATCGATGGAAGCTTTACAACCCGATCTGATGAAAAACTTGCATCTGAATATTACAATGCAGGATTTTTAAATGATTCTGTTCTTGAAAAAATTAAGCCGCTGGCATCGGAAGCAGTATCTTCAAATCAGATCCAATATTACGAATATTCAATAAAAAATAAATCAGTAAATAATTATTTTGAAGCCAGAATTCTTATTGTAGGGGCTGGAAGTGTTCTTGTCTTATTGAGAGATATTACTGAAAAAAAGAATGCAGAGCTTGAACTTGAAAATTACAAATCTCACCTTGAGGAACTTGTTGAACAGCGTGCTAAAGAAATCTATGCTGTTAATAATAATCTTAAGGAGGAAGTAAAGAAAAGCGAGAAATATCAGTTAAATATAAAAATGTTTAAACAGGCCATTGACCAGTCTCCCAATCTTGTTGCTATAGTTAATAAATCGGGCAATATCGAATATGTAAATAAGAAGTATTGTGAAATTACAGGTTATGAATTTGAGGATTTTAAAGGAGGAAATCTCAACAAACCGGCAAATAAAGTAATGCCTGAACCGGACATGTGGTCAAAAATAATCAGAAATAATGAATGGAGCGGTGAGCTATACGGCCTTACAAAGATTGGAGGAATTTTTTATCTTAAGTCTAAAATATCAACAATAAGAGACATCAATAATGAAATTCTGTACTATATTCTTTTATCCGAAGATATTACTCAGGAAAAGCAAGATCGGATGCTCCTTGAAAAAACCAGGGAATTAATCGAAAGTACGGATATTGAAATTCAGGATAAGGATCTTGACTGGCAGGAATGGAAAGAAAGGATGATGTCGCGAAATGTTTCCAGAACCGACAAGTCTCTTTTTAGAAATATATACAACAGCTTTACTCAGGGTGCAGGTTTCGGATCGCTTTTAACACTAATAGATATGATGAAATCAGCTGATGAAAAGCATGAAGGAAAAAATCTAGTAGATTCAAGTCTTTTTAAAATGATAGCAACAAATGCTGAAACAGCTCAGGATGCTTTTAAAACTTTTTCAAGCATAGACTTTATTATTTCTAATGACTTTGTTCAGGAGAAAATTTCATTCGGAGATTATTATGATTTTGTTAAAGCTGTTATATTTAAAATTAATGATCTTTTGAAATTAAAGGACCAGAAAATAATTATAAACGATTTAAATGCATCATATAGAAAAGCATATGTAAATATCAATAAGGAATATTTCTATAAAGCGTTATATGAAGGTTTGATAAATGCAATTAAATTTTCAAAAAATAAAACTTATATTATAGTCATTGTTTCTATTATAAACAGAAACTCGGTCATAACAATACTGAGTGAACCTGAAAAGGGTTCAGATGGAATTCTCGGTATACCGCCTGAATATGAAAAAATTGTTTTTGAGCCTTTTTACAGGCTCTCAAAACTGGTTTTTGAACAATATAAAACATTGGATTTTGGTCTTGGCCTTACTCTTATTGAAAAAATAATTATGAAACACGGCGGAGATGTTGTTCTAAAGAATATTATAGACCATTCTGATATTAAAAGAGAACCGCTATTTAAAGTCAGTCTTGCAATAACTTTACCGCTTGCATCGGAAAGATAATCTGATTTTTAAAGTTAAAAATTCTATTTTGTTTTATATTGAAGGAGAAAAAAATGCCGTATATTAATGTTAAAACAGCGGGAAAGCTGACAAAAGACCAGAAATCACTTATAGCTGAAAAATTTACAGCTGTATTATTTGAAGTTGCAGGGAAAAAACCTGAATCAACATATATTGTTTTTGATCAGGTTGAAAGGGAAGACTGGGCTTCCGGCGGAAAACTTCTTTCTGAATAAATTAAAATGAAGTTTTTCAGTTATTTAATTATTTCTTCTTTTCTGGCAGCAGTTTTGTTTAATACAACTCTGTTTTCAGATGATTCAATTAATTTTAAAATTTACAAGTGCGAAAAAATCTGCAGAGAAAGATATGAATCCTGTGCTCTGAAAGCTTCCATGAGAAAAGGCAAAGAAAAAAATAAAATTGAAGCTATATGTTTAAACAGGCTTTTCGACTGCAGAGAGAGGTGCAGGAAAATAAAATGAAAGAAAATGTATATTTTATTAGATTAAATAGCTTGGATGAGCAGGGCTTATCCCTGAAAATATTAAAAACAATAACAGAATACGGTCTGCTCGATTTTATCATCAAAAATGATATGACTGCAGTAAAGACCCATTTCGGCGAGGCAGCCGGAAATGGTTTTATCCGGCCGCTGCATATTAATGCAATCGGAAATGAAATTAAAAAAAAAGGGGCTCATCCTTTTTTAACAGAAACCTCAACTTTATATAAAGGAAACAGATCTAATGCAGTAAGTCATATTCATCTTGCCAATAAACATGGATTCGGATATGAAAATACCGGATTGCCAATTATAATGGCAGATGGTCTTTTTGGAGATGAGGAGACTGATGTTGAAATAAATGGAAAAATTTATAAAAGCGTGAATGTTGCAAAAGCAATTGCAGCTGCTCAGTCCATGATAGTATTCTCCCATTTTACAGGCCATCTGGCAGCAGGATTTGGTGCTGCTTTAAAAAATCTCGGCATGGGATGCACAAGCAGAAAGGCAAAATTAATTCAGCATTCAACCGCACGTCCATCCATTAAAGTTTCCAGATGCACTCTCTGCGGGCAATGTGAAAAATGGTGCCCTGCTGGAGCGATAACTCATAATGAAAAAAGTGCTGTAATTAAAAATTCAAAATGCATCGGCTGCGGTCAGTGCCTTGCTGTTTGCAGGTTTGATTCTGTCGGTTATAACTGGGGAGCAACATACGAGGATCTGCAAAAAAAAGTTGTTGAGCATGCAATGGGTGTTACGCTGCCAAAAAAGAATAAAATACTTTTTATAAATTTTCTTACAAGAATTTCAAAAGACTGCGACTGTATGACTTCATTTGAGAAAATTTGTGACGATATCGGGGTTTTACTGTCTTTTGATCCGGTTGCAATAGATGCATCTTCCCTTGATCTTGTTGAGAAGCACACTGGTAAAAAATTTTCAGAGCTGTCGTTCGATATTCCATATAAATTCCAGATAGATTATTCAAGAGAAATCGGCTTTGGAAATCCTGATTACGAACTTATTGAAGTATAAAATATAGAACGCGGATAACGCTGATGATTAGGATGATCGCAGATTTTCAAGAATTAAGGATTTTTTTAAATTAAAGAAAGAAAAGCAATAGAATGGGATTTGCTGATTTTAATAACTCTGAAAAATTAATCTTATTTAATTATAAACAATCTGCGTCATCCGCGTTCTATTGCTTTCTAATTAAACAAACCGGATTTAATTTTTTTGACCCTGCTGTTATGCTCATTCTGAAGTTTGAATGATGTATTTATTTTATCCGGTGTTAAAATTCTTTTCCTTATGAAATACTGACCTATCTGAAAGTGACTTTTCTGCTGTTTTTCCAGGATTGATCTGAATTGGAATGAATTTATAATTCCAAATCTCACTGCGCAATCGCCGAATCTTTCCCCATTGATCTTATTTCTGAGAATTTTTCCTATATCTTCAGGGTGGATAAGGTTCATTTCCAGAGCAATCTCACCAAACGACGGCCTTTGTTTTCTCTGCCAGTGAATTGCATCAAGCAGGGTATTAAGGGAAACAAGTCCGGAATAGAAAAGAAACTGTCCGAATAAAAGTTCATGATCGGGATATTTATTAATTACTTTCGGCGTTTCTCCCCGTTTTATTATTGAGAATGATTCTTTATGTTTTTTTTCTTCATATTCTTCAATAAATGAAGTCAGAGTTTTATATGCTTCATCCACTAATTTAAATTTTTCACCAAGCTCTGCAGCATTCAATCCGAGAAATCTTGCCCTGTCAGGATGAGAATTAAATATTTTATTTCTATATGCGGATTTGAGTGAATCCATATTCAGGCTGTTTATATAATCGAGCGTGAATTCAAGATCAGGCCTGAAAAGAAGTCTGCATGCCTGTAAAATATCGCTATTATTGATAATTTCCATTTTGAATCCTTTAACGGTTTTTATAAATAGATCCGCTATAATCATATTCGGCATATTATTCTTCTGAAAAAAAGATTTTATTTAAAATTTTTTTACCGTTATTGAGGATTTATAGCGGTTAACGATTTGATTAAACCATTTTCTTTCATTCTGCGAAGTTTATCCCGGCTTTATACCGGGACTCCAGCTGGAATGGCAAAGATCTGATTTAATCGTTAAATGCTATAATTCGAAAAAATGAAATTATGATAATAAATGGCTTCTATTTCAAATCAAATAATAAAGGCTGATCTTCCTTTTCGAAAAATCCGCTTGCAGATACTCCGGTTAAACGGATTTTTTTTTCACCTGTATAATTTTTAATTAAAAGTTCTGAAGCAGTTTTATATATTTCATTTTCATCATCCGTAAATTGCCCATTAGTAATGCTTCTGGTAATCTGGCTGAAGTCTTCAAACTTTAATTTAATTGATATAGTTCTGCATTTTAAATTTTCTTTTTTAAGTCTGTATGCAATTCTGCCGGAATGTTCTTTTAAAGACTTGTTCAGGATATTTAAATCAGAATAATCTTCATCAAAAGTGATTTCAGATGCAATAGATTTTGTCTCTCTGTCGGATATAACAGGACGATCGTCAATTCCTCTTGCGAAATTATACAGCATGATCCCGAATTTACCGAAATTTTCAGTTAGTTCATCCGCTGTAAATCTCTGCAGATCTCCGCATGTTGCAACATTCATCCTAAGAAGTTTTTCAGTTGTTACTTTTCCGACCCCGCAGATTTTTTTTACCTCCAGATTTTTTACGAAATTATCAACCATGTGGGGCTTAATTACAAAAATGCCGTCGGGTTTATTCGTTTCAGATGCTATTTTAGCAAGAAATTTATTCGGGGCAACTCCTGCTGAAGCAGTCAGGTTCAATTCAAGTTTTATTCTGTTTTTAATTTCAACTGCAATATCAGTTGCGAATTCAATATTTTTTTTATTTACTGTTACATCGAGATAAGATTCATCAAGTGAAACAGGTTCAATAAGATCAGTATAGTCTTTGAATATCAGATTCAGCTTGCCCGATGCTTCTGAATATTTTCTGAAATCAGGCTTGACAATTTTCAAATTTCTGCACAGTGACATGGCTCTTTTAACAGGCATTGCAGAATGAATTCCGTATTTTCTTGCTTCATATGAAGCTGCTGCAACAACGCTGCGTTTTTCGGGACTGCCTCCGACAACAACGGGTTTTCCTTTAAGGGCAATATCGTCGCGCTGTTCTATAGAGGCGTAAAATGCATCCATATCAATATGAATAATTTTTTTCATTAATTCACTTATTATTATTCTGTTTATAATATCAAATGATTTCTTTTTGTTGTTTTTTTTATGAATTTGTCTAATTTAAATATAATTAAAATCCAGAAAAGTTCTTTAAAAAAAATACACTCTGTGACTTCGTGTCTTTGTGGGTGAAATTTTTACTATTTATTTAATATATAATAAAAACGAGGATAACTGATGAAACCTGAAAAGATTAAATATGAAAACGGAAAAGTAGAAGTTCCGGAAAATCCGATAATTTTATTTATCGAAGGGGATGGCACAGGTCCTGACATCTGGAATGCTGCAAAAATTGTATTCGATGCAGCTGTAGAAAAAGTATATAAAGGAAAGAGAAAGATTGAGTGGATGGAGGTTCTTGCAGGTGAAAAGGCATTTAAGAAAACAGGAGAATGGCTTCCGGAGGAAACTCTCAATAAAATCAAGGAATATAAAATTGCGATAAAAGGTCCTCTTACAACTCCGGTCGGCGGAGGAATCAGAAGTGTTAATGTTTCATTAAGGCAGAAACTCTTACTATTCGCCTGCATCAGGCCTGTCAGATATTTTAAAGGAGTTCCGTGTCCTGTAAAAACACCTGAACTTGTTGATATGATTATATATCGTGAAAATCTTGAAGACCTGTATGCCGGCATAGAATGGAAGCAGGGTACTCCTGATAATAAAAAAGTAATAGATTTTCTTAGAAATGATATGAAAGCAGATATAGAATATGACGCAGGAATCGGCATTAAGCCAATCAGCAGAACAAACACAAAAAATATTGTCAGAGAAGCAATCAGGTATGCAATTACGAATAAGAAAAAAAGCGTTACTCTTGTTCATAAAGGCAATATAATGAAATTTACCGAGGGAGCTTTTAAGGAATGGGGATATGAACTTGCAGCAGATGAATTTGCTGAGCAAACTGTCACTGAAAAGGATTTATGGGATAAATTTTCAGGAAAAATGCCTGATGGAAAAGTTTTAATCAAGGACAGGATAGCTGATGCAATGTTTCAGCAGGTTCTGCTCAGACCGGATGAATATGAAGTAATTGTCACTCCGAATCTGAATGGCGATTATCTTTCTGATGCGCTGGCTGCTCAGGTTGGCGGTCTTGGTATGGCGCCGGGAGCTAATATCGGAAGCAGCGAAGCAGTCTTTGAAGCTACTCATGGAACTGCGCCGAAATATGCAGGGCTTGATAAGGTTAATCCGGGTTCTTTGATTTTATCCGGAGAAATGATGTTCAGATTTCTCGGCTGGAACGAAGCAGCAGACGGTATAATACGCGGAATCGAAAAAACTATTGAACAGAAAAAAGTCACTTATGATCTTGAAAGGCAAATGGTTGGCGCAGAGCTTTTAAGCTGTTCTGAATTCGCGAAAGCTGTTGCAGGGAATATATGATTTTATATTATTTCATTCTTTGAAATGGTAATAGGCGACTTGAGTTATAAAAATAATATTGACACTAAACAAAAATATAAGTATTAAAGAATTATGAAATTGCCTGCAGATGTTATTATACCAAAAGAAAAATTTACTTTGTATCTTCTGGTAAAAAGAGATTATGATGATAAGTCACAATTTTTAAGTATGGCTGGCTATAATCAGGATAATTACGAATTATTGATTGAACATATTAAGAATATGATAATTCAAAATGATGCATTTGAGGATAAATCTGATATTTATGGAACTTTTTATATTGTTAACGGTAATTTACATGGGACAAAAGAAGAATCAATAAATGTTTCAACAATTTGGTTGCAAAGATCAATTGATGGTAAATTTCAATTCATTACCCTTTTTCCGCAAAGGAGGATTTAGATGAAACTTTACGAGAGAGTATCCCTGATTAAAGATGAGACCAAATACGGTTTAAAAGCAGGTGATGTTGCTACATTGATTGATTATGTTCAACATCCGGGTAATGGTGAAGTCGGTTGTGTTCTTGAAATAAGTAACGCTATTGGTGAAAACATCAGCGTTATTACTGTTCCTGTTTCTTCTATTGAATCTTTGAAACCTGATGAAATATTTAGTGTTCGTCAATTTTCAAAAGCTGTTTAATCTAATTAAACAGCTTATTTTGGTCTTGGAATATTATAAACACTGCAAATCCTTAACAGGATCCGCCTGTGTTTATAATAAAACCTGAACCATAAACAGATTCCCTGAAATCTACAACAACAGATGGTCCGGTTTCTATATAACCTTTCAACTTTTCATCAAGAATAACATTGAAATCATCTTTTATTACAAAATCTTTTGTATTATCCAGCTCTTCCAGAGCCAGTCCGAGATTCGGTCCGCCTCAGCCAAAACCGTTGAAAACTATTCTTAAAGCAGGTGATTTAAGCTCAGAATCTTTAAATATATCAGCAAGTTTTGCTTTTGCAATATCAGTAATTTTTACTCCCATTTTTTTACTCCTTTTTATCTTTTTAATAATATACTAAAATACTTTAATTGCGTCAAGCGTAAATAGAAATTTTTCTCATTAAAATTAAAATAAAAGAATAATTGACAATTATATATATAACTAATATTAATAATTATTAAATATATTTTAAATATTTAATCTGCTCTAAATGCTTTTAGTGATTTTAGAGTAATAATTTAAATTAATAAACAATTCCCGGAGGTTTTAATTTTATGAAGAAGTCAATAATTGTTTTGCTGTTTGCTTTTATATTTTCAATATCTTTAAATGTTTTTGCAGAATGCGTAAAAGGCGACTGTGAAAATGGAATAGGGACTTTCAAAATGCAGAAAGGCGGTGAATACGAAGGTAATTGGAAAGGCGGAAAATTTAACGGTAAAGGCAAATATTCATGGCCGAATAAGAATACTTATAATGGTGATTGGAAAGACGGTATAATGGAAGGCAAAGGAGTTTTTACTGATGCCAAAGGCAACAAATATACCGGCAGTTTTGTGAACAATAAGCAAACCGGGATTGGAACAATGGAATGGACAGATGGCGATAAATATGCCGGAGAATGGAAAGATGATGTTCGTGACGGCAAAGGGGTTTTTTCATCTGCTAATGGTTCTAAATATACAGGCGATTTTATTAAAAACAAAAAATCCGGCAAAGGAGTTTTTACTGATGCCAAAGGCAATAAATATGATGGTGACTGGCTGAACGGAGAAAGAATCGGAAAAGGAATTTTCACGTATTCCAATGGAAGTGTTTATTCTGGTGACTGGCTGGGCGATAAAATGCAAGGGATGGGAGTTTTTACATGGAAGGATGGAAATAAATATGAAGGTGAATGGGCAAACGATACCCAGGAAGGAACAGGAACATTTACCTATGCAAATAAAAGTTTTTACAAAGGGCAGTTTAAAGCAGGAAAAAGAAATGGCAAAGGATTTTATAAAGACCCTAAAGGAAATACATATGATGGAGAATGGGTCGACGGTAAAATGAACGGCCAGGGTACTTATACAGATACAACTGGAAATAAATTTGTCGGAAAATTTAAAGATAACCAGTATGTAGGACAGTAAGAACAAAAATAAATACAGCAATTTTAAATTTCAAGGGGCGAAAGCCCCTTGAAATTTTTAATAAGCAGGGGATTTGATGAGTTTTAAAACATACGAAGCGTGTGAGTTTTCTGAATCTAAAATCAGTGAATTAAAAAACGGTAAAAAAATTTTTGCTGTTTTTTCAACTTTTGGAGAAAGAGAATCGGATCTGATATTTGATAAGATCAGTCTTTTGAAAAATAAACTCGGTCATGTGATAGACAGGATTATTCTGTCGCACAGAAGATCCGGTACAGACGAAGACGCTACTGAGAAAAATGCATTAAAAGCAGATCACAATGCAGATATATTCATTTGTAATTTTTCTTCAGTATCTGATATGGGAGATGAAAAAGGCAAGGGTTCTGATATGCGAAGAGCCCTTTATTATATAAATAAAAAATATGCTGCAGGGACTGATCCGGAAAATATTGTAATTCTCTTCCTTGATTCAGATGTTTCGCCGGATCATTTTGGTGAGCATTTTATTTCCGGCCTTGCAGGAGCAGTTCTTGAGGGCAATGATTTTGCGAAAGCAGGGTTCTGGCGTGAAATGGGCAGAGTGAAAAAATTTGTTGCGCAGCCTCTTTTTTCAGTTATAGATCATGAAAAATTAAACAAGCTGTCAGATTTTGCATATCCTTTGTCAGGGGAGGTTGCAGGAACGCTGAATTTTTTCAACAGGGTCTCTTTCTGGCAGATGTACGGCGTAGAAACAGGAATAAATATTGACGCCTGTTTTGGAGGCTATAAAATTGCTGATGTCAATCTTGGATTGTATGATCATGAGCATCATGAGGATAGAAATATTCAGAAAATTGCTTTTGGCGTAATACGGACCTATTTTCTTAAACTTATTGAATACGGAATAATTGAACTTAATGATAATGCCGCTGTATCAGATTTATTCAAAGGCAGTGAAATATCCAGAGATGGAAGCAGAAAAGAATTTGAATTTGATCTGAAAGAAAAAAAATATCAGCCGCTAATAAATATTCTCTGAAAATTTCTAAAGAAGGTATAATATGAAAAAAATAATTTTTTCTATGCTGATAATATTCAACTGTGCCGGAATTCTCTCTGCACAGACTGTAAAAATGGCCATGCTCGATTTTAAAAAAGCCGGTATCTCCGATGCAGAGTATGCTGATATTTCAGAATATTTAAGAAAAGAACTGAATAATAAAAAAAATTCTGTTTTAATGAACAGAGAAACTATGATAAAATATTTTACTGCAGAGAAATTTAATGCAATCGGTTGTGTTGATAACGAATGCGCCTCTGATTCAGCTTCAATCCTGAAAGCGGATGTTGTCCTTTTCGGATTGATATCAAAAAACGAAAAGAAGTATTCCATGACAATCGGTTATTTTAATGTAAAATCCAGAGACAAGAGTTTTTCTGAAAAATTTGAATCTGAATCAACAGAAGAAATAAAAAAGAAACTGGCTCTGTTTTCTGATAAAATAGCAGCAGCTTTTCCCAAGGCTGAAATAAAAGCAGCTGATAAAACATCATGGGATGATGAGCTAAAAGAAAAAGAGGAACGCAAACATAATCTGAAATTTAATTTCGGCATCAATACTTCATATCTGATTATGCTGTCTGCTTTTACTTTACCTGTAACATATCATCCGAATCCATTGCTTTTAGGCGTGAAATTTCAGCTTGAATTTTTTAATTTTATTAAGGTTGGGGTAATTGGAGAGTTCGCATTTCCTCTAACGCCGGCTGAGGGTATAAACCCATTTATCGGCTCTGGAGGAGCAATTTTTTCTTTTACTACATCTGTTTATAAAAAATATATAATTTTAATAGTTGATTTGGCTTTTCTTGGAGGAGCCTATACTTATTCTTCAATTTCTTCTTTAGCTACAGGTTTTTTAAATATTTCTCCAAGAATTGGTCTGCAATTCTTTCCAGTTTCTATATTTGCAATAGAACTGAATGTTGGTTATAATTACTATGTTTCTTCTCCATATAAAATACCAGATGCAGTTTCAGTTGGGCTGAATTTTCTTTTCAGATTTTAAATATTTATTTATTAGATTATTATTTAATTTGGATGTTTGATTTAATCATATTAAAGTGATTTTAGACAAATTACTTTAATAGATCACTGATAGATTTTTACATGTCATTTCGAACGAGTTGGAGATAACCAATCTTTTTATTAAAAAAGATTGGCTGTTATAATCGGCTCATCGAAATGACAGTAACAGTTCTATTCCAGTAATTGTTTACAATTTAATCATCCGCCGTATGTCTGTGGAAATGCAGTGTTTGTGTACAGATATTCAACTTTTTCTTTATGTTTCATTTCTTCTGAAGCCATTTTGAGCAGCATTTCTTTAACTTCACCTGCAGGCTGTATCTCTGATAGGCCTTTATAAAAGTTATATGAATTGAGTTCGCGATGCGCAGCAACAAGATAAACATCTTTTGATTTCATATCTTTATTAACATCAGGTGCGTCGACAAACTGCGCGATTTTATAATCTACAACTTCATTCATGCGAAGGCCTGAAGTGTAGTTGCCTTTCTTATATGTTTCTAGAAACTCTTTATGTTTTTTTTCTTCTCCAGCTAAAAGTTTCAGTGCATCTTTTGCGACTGAATCGCTTATAGAATTCATGAGACTATTGTAAAATTCAAAAGCATCTTCTTCGTTTTTAATTGCTCTGTCGATCAGGTATTCAAGATTTTTATTTTCCATATAAATATTCTCCTTTTTTTTCATTCATTTTGATTGGAATTTTTAAAGCACACATTTATTTTAAATAATAAATGTGCTTTTTAAATATCTCCCTCTTTTACAGTTATTTCCACATCACTGGAAATAACTGTAAAAGCAGGAAAAATATTCCGCGGGTAATCATTCCCGCGGAATATTGATTAAAAGCGTAATTATGCTTTTTTAAATTCCGGTTTTTTATAAAGAACAGCCAAAACGAAACCAACGATCAGTAGACCAGCAGCTATCATTAAAGATTGTGCTTTAAATTGAGCAAATACGAATGGACCAACAAGACCGGCACAAGCCCATGCTGTTAACATGAAGCCATATACTTTTCCAATATAAGTTGGGCCAAAAGAGTCAGCTGCAAATGCTGGCATGGTAGCAAATCCGCCGCCATAGCAAGCAAGAAGATAACAAGCAGCAACCAGGAAAAGAGCAAAGCTGCTTACAAATCCCTGTGACACAAGAATATAAAGAACTGCCTGAGTTGCAAACATAGTTGCAAATACAGCTTTTCTTCCAATGTTGTCGGAAATTTTAGCCCAGAATAAACGGCCAAGACCGTTAAAAATAGCTGATACAGCAACTACAAGACCGCCGCCGTAAGCAAGTGCTTTAGTTAATTCTTCACCAGTCAGACTTTTAATAGAATCAACCTGCTTGTATAGATCCTGTGCAAGAGGTGAAAGCTGTGATATAAGTCCAAGACCTGCTGATACGTTTAGGAATAACATGAGCCAAAGCATCCACCACTGTGGTTTTTTAACTGCTTCCCCAAACTGAAGTGACTGAGCTGCAGTTGCTGTTCCTGCTGCTGGTTTGAAACCTGCAGGAAGCCATCCCTGTGGAGGATTTTTAAAAAATTGAGCAGCACCTGTTACAAGAACAAGAAATACAACGCCCCAGATATAAAATGTTGTGCTGACGCCAGAGCTGATAATTTTATCATTTTCAACAACTTTAAAAGCAGCAATCATTTTAGGAGCAATTTGACCCATAAAAAAAGCGCCAAAGCCAAAACCCATAACTGCAAGACCCGTTACAAGGCCTCTTTTGTCTGGAAACCATCTGATTAGTGTTGCGATCGGAGTAACATATCCAAAACCGTTACCCAGCGCTGCAATTACACCATATCCAATATAAAGAAGATAGATGTTTCCTGTCTGATCTGCAAAACCTGCTACAAGTGTACCAATTCCAAAAAGAATTCCACCAATAGTTGCTACAAAACGGGGACCTTTTTTATCGACCAGTGTTCCTCCGAATGCAGCTGCACAGCCGAGTATTCCCATTAAGATCATGAATGTAAGCTGGGTTGGAAATTCCTGCCATCCATGAGCACCCATTAAAGGCTTTTTGAAAACTGACCATGCATAAACTGTTCCGAGGCAAAGCTGCATAACTATTGCAGCACCGGCAATAAGCCAGCGTTTTGTCTCTAAATTCTCGTTGCTCATACAACCTCCATTTGTTTTATTTAATGCTTTATATTAAAAACTATTTCTTTCGGTTATTTTCAGTGTACATTACCGGAGTAATAAGTTTTTAAAGACTGATCACAAGCCAGGCACACATGCTTACTATCAGTGTGCTTGACAAATTCATCCTTGAAATATTTCAGGATGGTTAAAATCGGCATTATTGGCGACTGGCCTAATGCGCAAAGTGAAGCTTTTTTCATAAGCTCTGCTTTTTTAATCATTAAATCAATGTCTTCTGCAGTTGCATTGCGCTCAGCGAATTTTTTAACAAGAGAATGCAGATGTGAAGTGCCTACCCTGCAGGGTACGCACTGGCCGCATGATTCGTGCTCAAAAAAGCTGAGGATCTGAAGCAGAAAATCTACAGAACATGTTTTTTCATCACATACAAGAACAACACCTGAACCAAGAGTAACGCCTTCTTTTGTGGGATGGTCAATGTCAAGCGGAAGATCCATCAGATCCTTTCCAAGAATTCCTCCTGCGCTTCCACCAACCTGGGCGAATTTAAAGGTAGAACCGGATTTCATTCCTCCGCCATAAACATCAATTATCTCTTTCATTGTAGCTCCCATAGGAAGCTCAACAAGACCCGTGTTTTTCATTTTTCCTGAAAGACAGTAAAGTTTTGTGCCAGCACAGTTTGGCTGGCCTACAGATTTATACCAGTCAGACCCTTTGTTTATTATTAATGGAACTGACATGAGTGACTCAACATTATTTACATTTGAAGGAAGATTCATAAATCCTGATCCGCCTGGAAATGGCGGTTTAAAACGGGGATAACCTCTTTTCCCTTCCATTGAATTGATCAGCGATGTTTCCTCACCGCAGACGTATGCTCCGCCGCCTTCCTTGATGAAGATATCAAAAGAAAAGCCGGAACCGAAGAGGTTTTTACCGAGCATGCCTTTTGATCTGGCATCATTAATAGCTTTCTGAAGTCTTTCAATTGATCGTCTGAATTCTCCACGTATGTAGATGTAGCCGATACTTGCATCAATAGCATAACCGTTTATAGCCATTCCTTCAATAAGAAGGTGAGGGTTTTCTTCCATGAGAATGCGGTCTTTGAATGTTCCAGGCTCTCCCTCATCTGCATTGCATATTACATATTTCTGCATTGAGCCTTTTGATACAAAAGACCATTTCAGTCCTGTTGGAAATCCTGCACCGCCGCGTCCTCTAAGACCTGAATCCTTAACAATATTAATTACTTCATCAGTTTTCATTGATACTGCTTTTTTCAGGGCGCTGTAGCCGTCTTTGCCGGTATAACTTTCAATGCTCAAAGGATCAATTGTGCCAATATCAGCAAGAAGACGCTTTGTCTGTTTAGGATTGTCAATAATGCATTTTTTTCCTTCGACTTCAGGACCGCAGGCTTCACCTTTAACAGGCTCTTTCTTTTTATAAGAATCAAGTATTTCTTTAATGCGTGCAGGCGTCAGATTACCGTGGATGTCGTAGTTGACCATCATTGCAGGTGCAACTGAACAAACACCGAGGCACTCGCATTTTTCAATAAAAAACATACCGTCTTTTGTTGATTCGCCGATACCGACTCCAAGTGCTTTCTGCAGTTCTTCCACAATTGTGGTTGAACCCATTACATGACATGGACCTGATTTACATACCCTTATCAGATATTTAGCCCTGGTTTTTGATTTAAACATCGTGTAAAATCCAAGAAATCCTGCAACCGCACTTTTAGGGATGTTCATTATTTCAGCAACATTCTTTAATGTTGATGTTTCAAGAACATTTTTACCTGATTCTGTTTCGAGATCACGGAATATGAGCATTAATTGCTCCCTGTCATTTCCGTATTTTTCTATGGTTTTTTTAATAGTTTCTGTTTTCATGGTTACCCCCTATGCACCAACCTTTTCAATTTTACATGCACAGACTTTGAACTCAGGAATCTTGCAGGTAGGATCCAGAGCGTCTATGGTCAGTTTGTTTGCAGCTGCTTCCGCGAAGTGGAAAGGAATAAAAACAACATTTGGTTTAGGCATATTGCTGATTTTTGCCTTAAGCCGGATGCTTCCCCTTCTTGATGATACTGAAATAACTTCGCCGTCGGAAACATTGTAGTTGCTTGCATCTATCGGGTTTATTTCCACAAAAGCTTCGTTGACAATTTCAGTGAGTATTCTTGAATTCCTTGTCATTGTGCCTGTATGGAAATGCTCCAGAATCCTTCCTGTTGTAAGAATTACAGGATATTCCGGATCAACATCCTCTGCCGGAGCCGTAAAGTCTATAGCAGACAGAAGTCCAAGTCCTCTGGAGAATTTTTCCCTGTGCAGGAATTGTGTTCCAGGATGTCCTTCTGTAGGGCAGGGCCACTGGATAAGTTCTTTTTCAAGTCTTTCGTAAGTTATACCTGCATAGGAAGGTGTAACCTTGCGTATTTCCTCGAAAATATCCTTAGCTGAAGTGTAATCCCATTTTGCGCCCATTTTGTTCGCAATCTGCATTATGATCCACCAGTCGTCCCGGCTGTCTCCAGCTGGTGATACAACGCGGTGCATCGGCTGAACCCTTCGTTCTGTATTGCTTGCAGTACCGTCTTTTTCAAGAAAGGCAAGTCCAGGGAGAACTACATCAGCGTATTGAGCAGTTTCTGTCATTACAATGTCCTGAACAACGAGAAAATCAAGAGCTTCAAGAGCCTCAATGACGTGATGCTGATTAGGATCTGACATTACAGGATTTTCGCCAAGAACATAAAGCGCCTTGACTGTTCCGCTGATTGCAGCATTAAGGGATTCAACTATAGTCAGTCCAGGTTTTTTAGAAAGTTCAAATCCCGCTTTCCACGCATCACGGAATTTTTTTTCATTATCATCATTAGCAACAGGCTGATATGCTGGATAAACAGCATTAAGAGCGCCCATGTCGCATGCACCCTGAACGTTGTTCTGACCTCTTAGCGGATTAACTCCGCCGCCTGCAACTCCAATGTTTCCAAGAATCATCTGAAGATTTGCGCAGCATTTAACTCCGTTAACACCTGATTTAAACTGTGTAACACCCATGCAGTAGTAGAGAGCCATAGGTTTGGCAGTTGCAAGTATTCTCGCTGCCTTAACTATAAGCGATGGATCATCAATACCGCATATCTCTGCAACGTGCTCAGGTGTGTATTTCTCAAGGGTTTTTGCAAGTTCATCAAATCCCTCACAGCGTGTTTTTACATATTCCTTGTCGTACAGATTTTCTTTAAGTGCAACGTGTGCAAGTCCGTTTAATATAGCAATGTTGGTACCCGGTTTTATCTGCAAAAAAACGTCTGCATATTTTGCAAGTTCTATCTTACGCGGATCAACTACAACAAGCTTTTTGCCGTTATTGAGAACAGCACGCTTTATCATGGAACCTATTACAGGGTGATTTTCTGTTGTGTTTGAACCAATAACGAGGAATGCCTCTGTTAAAGGTATCTCTCTGATAGAGTTGGTCATTGCGCCTGAGCCAAGTGTAGCCGCCAGACCGGCGACTGTTGAGCTGTGTCAGAGCCGGGCGCAGTGATCGACATTGTTCGTCCCTATCACCGCGCGCATATATTTCTGCATAAGATAATTTTCTTCATTTGTACATTTTGCTGAAGAGAAAGCCATAATTGAATCAGGTCCGCTTGCTGCTTTTATTGATCCGAGCTTTTCTGCTACAAGACCAAGAGCTTCGTCCCAGGTTGCTTTCTCAAATTTTCCGTTTTTCTTGATTAAAGGTGTGGTAAGACGTTTATCACCCTGAACAAAATCGAAGCCGAAACGACCTTTTACACAAAGGTGACCTTCATTCGGGCCTTCATCATGTCCTAAAGCTTTAACCAGCTTGCCTTCTTTATTTGTATAAAAATCAATTTTACATCCAACTCCGCAATATATGCAAATGCTGGATTCTTTTTTCATGTCCCATGCCTGGGCTCTGCCCAGAACATTCTGAAATGATAATGCTCCCGTAGGACACAGCTGAACACATGTTCCGCACTGTACGCATGATGATTCTCCGATTTTTTCAAACATGTCGGAGGTGAGTTGAGTATTTGATCCTCTTCCTGTGAAATCCCAGACATTGTTCATCTGAACTTCACCGCAGGCTTTTACGCATCGGCCGCATAGAATGCAGCGGTTTTCATTGCGTCTGAGGCCCTGACTTGAAGTTACATCAACAGTTCTTGTGTTTTTTGTGTAAGCTCCTGCAGGCATTTCAACATTGTAGCGGAAGCAGAGAGTCTGTAATTCACAATCTCCGTTGCTTTCACAGTACAGGCAGTTGTGGTCTCCTTCTGATAGAAGGAATTCCAGTATGCTTTTTCTCATCTCAATGAGTTCGGAATCTTCAGTTACAACTTTTATTCCGTTTGCAGCTGGTTCAGTACATGAAGCTTTTAACATTGTATCGTTTACGCGAACAATACAAATTCTGCATGCGCCGGTTTTACTGATTTTCGGGTGATAGCAGAGGTATGGAATTTTAAAGCCGTTGTCACGAGCAACCTCAAGGATTGTCTGGCCTTTTATTCCTGTTACCTCCTTCCCGTCGATGGTAATTTGGATTTTGTCCATAAATTGGCTCCAGATAGATTTTATATATTTTTTTAATATGGAAATATACTATAATATTTATAGTAAAAAATTGATTAATTATTTTTTACTATGTATAATACAAGAAAAAAAAAATTAAATTAATTTTTTTAGAATTATATTTTATATCATCAAATTCAAAAATTGTTTATAAAACTATAAACATATTATTTTTATAGTTTTTATCAAAAATGTTAATTTGTATGGGTGAAATGGATATTTTTTTTATTTAAAAATTTTTTTTAATTGAATATTTTTTTTATTAATAAATAAATGGATATATCAAAGAATTTTGTTTAATTATTATCTCAACTTTTATAATGATTTGTTTATAAAAATTTGAAAATCTGCAAAATTTAATATCTATCAGAGGTTTTATGAGCGGAATAAATGCTATAATAGGAAAGTTTAAAAATGAAAAAACTGCACTTCTCGATATCCTACGTGAAGTACAGATGGAAAAAGGCTGCGTTTCAGATCAGTCAATTTCTGAAATTGCATCAGGCCTCAACATTTCTGCAGTCGATGTAGAAGGAGTAGTATCATTTTATCATTTTTTCACGAAAAACCCGGTCGGTAAATATGCTGTTTATCTGAATAACAATCCGGTTTCTTATATGTTCGGCAGAAAAGAAATAGCTGCTTCTTTTGAAAATGAAACTGGTTGCAAATTCGGTTCTACATCTAAGGATGGAAATATCGGACTTTATGATACTTCCTGTATAGGCATGAACGACCAGGAGCCGTCTGCTATTATAAACGGACATATTTTTACCAGCTTAACATCTGCCAAGGTTAAGGAAATTGCTTCAATGATGAAATCAGGAAAAAGCATTTCGGACATGGTTAAGAAATATGGCGATGGAGCCAATTCTTCAGATAATATAAAATCAATGGTTTCCAATAATATAAGAAACAGCGGAAAAGTAATTTTTACTGATTTCGAATCCGGTGCAGGTCTGAAAAAAGCTGTATCATTATCACCTGAAGAAGTAATTACTGAAATCAAACAGTCAAACCTCAGAGGAAGAGGAGGAGCAGGATTTCCTACAGGAATGAAATGGGATTTCTGCAGAAAAGCAAAAGGGGAAAAGCATTATATAGTTTGCAATGCAGATGAAGGCGAGCCTGGAACTTTCAAGGATAGAGTTCTTTTAACAGAATATCCTCAGCTTGTATTCGAGGGTATGGCAATAGGCGGTTATTCATTTGGTGCAGAAGAAGGAATTATATATGTAAGAGCAGAATACAGGTACCTGAATGCACATCTTGAGAGTGTTCTTGCCGATATGAGAAAGAAAAATATTCTCGGTAAAAATGCAGGAGGCAAACAGGGCTTTAATTTTGATATTAAAATTAAATTTGGTGCCGGTGCATATATATGCGGTGAGGAATCAGCATTGATTGAATCAGCTGAAGGAAAAAGAGGTGAGCCGAGAAACAGACCTCCATTCCCTGTACAAAATGGCTACATGGGACAGCCGACATCAGTTAATAATGTTGAGACACTTGCAAGTATACCGAAAATATTAACAAATGGATCAGACTGGTTTAAAAAAATCGGAACTACACAGTCTGCCGGTACAAAAATAATCAGCGTTTCAGGAGATTGTGATCTTCCTGGAGTATATGAAGTGGACTTCGGAACAACTATCAAACAAATACTTGAAATGACAAAAGCTAAAAATATTACTGCAGTTCAGGTTGGCGGTCCTTCCGGTCAGTGTATTTCTGAAGCAGATTTTAATAAAAATATATGTTTCGATCAGCTGGCAACAGGCGGTTCAATGATTCTATTCAATAAAGACAGAAATCTTCTTGAAATAGCACATAATTTTATGGAGTTTTTTGTTGAGGAATCATGCGGATGGTGTGTGCCATGCAGAGTTGGAAATGTGATTATTAAAAACAAACTGGAAAAAATCATGTCAGGAAAAGCATCAAATGCAGATTTAACTGAAATTGAAGAGTGGTCAAAGATAGTAAAGTCAATGAGCAGATGCGGTCTTGGACAAACATCTCCAAATCCGGTTGTTTCAACTCTAAAAAATTTCAGAGGATTATATGAATCTAAAATAAAATCCGGGAATGATTTCGTTTCTGAGTTTGATTTATCCCGATCGGTGAAAGAATACTGCGAAGTTTCAGGCCGAAAACCCACAATCGAGGAGTGATTTAATGAGCGATACTATTAATTTTACAATAGACGGGAAAGAATGCAAGGGAAAACCCGGACAAACTATTGTTGAAGCTGCGAAAGCCAATAAAGTTTATATTCCGACCCTGTGTAATTTTGAAGGCCTCAAGCCTGCAGGTGCTTGCAGGATATGTACTGTACTTGTTGCAGACAGGAAAATGGCAGGATGTACAACACCAATTTCTGACGGAATGGTTGTTGTAAATAAAACTGCTGAGCTTGAAGATATGAGAAAAGCAATAGTGGAAATGCTGTTTGTTGAAGGAAACCATTACTGCCCATCATGCGAAAAAAGCGGCAACTGTGAACTGCAGGCTCTTGGTTACAGATACCAGATGATGGTTCCGCGTTTTTCTTATTTATTCCCTGTTAAACAAATTGATGCATTTGAAAAAATTCTTATCGAACAAAACAGATGTATTCAGTGCAGAAGATGCGTCAGGGCAATTAAAACTAAAGACGGGAAAAATATTTTTGCAGTTGTAAACAGAAGCGATAAAAGCCACATATCAGTTGATTCAAGACTTGTTAAAGAACTTACAGATGATATGGCTGCAAAAGCCATGGATTTATGTCCGGTCGGATCTATTATTAAAAAAGAAGTTGGATTTGCGGTTCCTATTGGCAAGAGAAAATATGATCATGCTGCAATCGGTAGTGAAATTGAGAACTAATGAAGAAATTAGCGGAGGAATATAATGTCTAAACCTGTCATAGCTACAACGTCTTTGGCTGGATGCTTCGGCTGTCACATGTCGCTCCTTGATATAGACGAAAGAATACTTGATCTGATTGAAGTAGTAGAATTCAACAAATCACCAATTGATGATATTAAAACTTTTACAAAGCAGTGCGATGTCGGAATTATTGAAGGCGGATGCTGCAATAGTGAAAATATTCATCTTTTAAAAGAATTCAGGAAAAACTGCAAGATACTCGTTGCTATAGGCGAATGCGCGTTTACCGGCGGTTTACCTGCAATGAGAAACGGCATTCCTCTTAAAGAATGTCTTGAAGAAGCATACTTGAATTGTGTTACAGTCGATGATAAAATCATTCCAAATGATGAGGAAATACCAATGATTCTGGATAAAGTTTATCCAATTCAGGATATAGTAA
Source organism: uncultured Leptospirales bacterium (assembly GCA_964529415.1). Lineage (GTDB taxonomy): Bacteria > Spirochaetota > UBA4802 > UBA4802 > UBA5550 > CAYMPH01. The sequence goes on from CAZGWD010000011.1 coordinate 112,152, forward strand.
AAATAGAATATTTTTTACCAGGCTGTCCACCCAGAGCTGATCTGATCTGGAATGCTCTGCTTACACTTGCAACAGGCAAAGAGCTTGAATTGCCTTATGAAATTATTAAATTTGATTAATCGGAGATAGAAATGGGCAGAAAAATAACCATAGAACCCGTAACCAGAGTAGAAGGCCATGGGAAGGTAACAATAAAAATGGATGATGCAAACAATGTTGAGCAGGTTAGACTCCATGTTGTTGAATTCAGAGGATTTGAAAGATTTATTCAGGGGAAACCTTATTGGGAAATACCTGTTCTTGTTCAGAGACTTTGCGGAATTTGTCCGGTTAGTCATCATCTTGCAGCTGTAAAGGCTATGGATGTAATAGTTGGAACAAGCCCTGAAAATCTTCCTAAAACTGCAGAAAAAATGAGAAGACTTATGCATTATGGACAGATGTTCCAGTCGCATTCTCTTCATTTTTTTCATCTCGCATCTCCTGATCTGCTTTTCGGTGCAGATTTTGATCCGGCTCTTAGAAATGTAATCGGAGTAGCGCTGAAGCATAAGGATCTTGCTGTCCAGGCAGTAATGATGAGAAAATTCGGCCAGGAAATGATTCGGATCACTGCAGGCAAAAAGATACATGGTACAGGAGCAATTCCCGGAGGAATAAATAAAAATTTAACACCTGCTGAAAGAGACGAATATCTCAAAGGTGCTGATCCGCTTAATGCTGATAAAATGGTTGATTGGGCTCAGGGAGCTGTTGATCTTTTAAAAGATTTCCATTCAAAAAACAGCGACATGCTTGATAATTTTGCAGTTTTTCCTTCAAGTCATCTCAGCCTTGTAAGAAAAGATGGAGCTCTTGATCTATATCACGGAGTTTTAAGGGCTATTGATTCTGATGGTAAGAAATTATTAAATGATGTTGATTATCAGGATTATTATAATTATATAGGTGAAGAAGTAAAGAACTGGTCTTATATGAAATTTCCATATTTAAAATCTATAGGTAAAAAGGATGGCTGGTATACAGTAGGACCTCTTGCCAGGCTTAATACAGCAGATTTTATTCCAACACCGCTTGCACAGAAAGAATTTGAAATATATAAAGCCTATACAAAAGGCAAACCGAATAATATGACAATGCATATGCATTGGGCAAGACTGATTGAAAATCTTCATTCGGCAGAAGTAATAAGAGACCTTCTCAAAGATCCTGATTTATTGGGAACAGAGCTTGTTAAAAAAGGAACTAAGACAAACGAAGGTGTTGGGCTGATCGAAGCTCCAAGAGGAACACTTTTCCATCATTACAAAATTGATAATAATGATCTTATTGAAATGGCGAATCTGATAGTTTCAACAACAAACAATAATGAGCCTATGAACAGGGCAGTTCAATTTGTAGCAAAAAATGTTTTCACAGGCAAAAAGGAAATAACTGAGGGAATGATGAACAGAGTTGAAATGGCCATTAGAGCATACGATCCTTGTTTAAGCTGTGCAACACATGCTCTTGGTAAAATGCCTCTTGAGATTCAGATGATTGATTCAAATGATAATATAATTGACAGCAGGAAAAAGTAGATTTAAATATTGAAAGAAAGAGAAATATTTGTATATGGATTTGGAAATCCAGGCAGAGGGGATGATGCTATCGGTTCAATTCTGGCTGGAATGATAGAAAACAGGCAAATTCCGGGAGTTGTAACTGATAGTAATTATCAGCTGAATATAGAGGACGCTTACGAAATTTCAAAAAGCAGAAAAGTAATTTTTATTGATGCATCTTATGACTGTGAAGAACCTTTTTCTTTTTATGAGATTAAACCAAGTTCTGAGATAACATTCACGACTCATTCAATGCATCCGAAATCTGTTTTGGCTTTATGTTCTGATTTGTATAATGATTCATTGACCGGGTACATTCTTGCTGTAAGAGGATACAGCTTTGAATTTGAGGAAAAAATTTCCGAAAAAGCTGAAGCTAATTTAAATGAAGCTTATGATTATTTATCTAAAGCAATTGATAGATTCCTGAATGAGGAAATCTAAGAATAAAATCAGATTAAAGGAATAATGTATGTCAAAAAAGAAAATATTAATAATAGATGACGATCCGGATATAAGAGATTCAATTAAAGCTATTCTTGAATCAAATGATTTTGATGCTAATGCAGCAAAAGATGTTAAAGATGGACTTAGTTCATTAAATTCATTCAATCCGGACCTGGTTCTCTGTGATATGATGATGGAACAAATTGATTCCGGTACTCAGGCAGCACTGGAAATAAAAAAACAAAAGCCGCATTTGCCAATTTATTTATTAAGCAGTATTGGATCAGCGACTGCAAACAATATTGATATTGACCAGCTTGGATTTAATGGTGTTTTTCAGAAACCGGTTGTTCCTGAAGTTCTAGTTAACACTATCAGAAAAGTTTTAAAGATTAATTAAGCAACACATTTATAAGATACTGAATTTATAATTTGTTTTATTGAATAAATAATTAATATATGAAAGCTGCTATTGGATATTAAATCTTTTTGCAGCTTTTTTTTGATTAATTATTTACCGAAGCAATATACTCTTTCCATGTTTCTTCGATCTCGGCTGCCTGTTCCTCGTTGAGTTTTTCAATTGTGAACCCGGCATGTATCAGAACTTTATCATTAATTGTAATATCAGGAGTCATGCAGTAATTAACTTCAGTTCTTATTCCATTAGATTCAGCTATTGCCCTGCTGCCGTTTATTTCAATTATTTTCATTGGTATTGCCAAGCACATAAATTTGCTCCTTATTGTTTATTTAACAGATGCGAGGAAGTTGTTCCTCAATTAATAATGGAAGAATCCTCTTTCCTCCAATAGAAGTTCTTAAATAAGCTTTACCTGGAAGAATCTCGTTTATTTCTCCTATAATTGCTGCATTTGTGCCTAATTTATTTTTTTTCATGATATTTAAAATTCCTTCAGCTTCATTTTTCCCGGCTATGATTACTATTTTTCCTTCGTTTGCTGAATAGAGGGGATCTATTCCCAAAATGCCGCTTATGCCTTTTACTTCATTTCTGATTGGAAGTGTTTCCTCGTCAAGCATTGCGCTGAAATTTTTATTTTTTACTATTTCATTTAACACAGATGCAGCTCCGCCTCTTGTAGCGTCACGAATAAATTTTATTGAGTCAGGGAAGATATCTGTTATTTCTTTTATGAGATGGTTGAGATGAGCGCAGTCGGATTTCAAGCCTTCTGTAAAAGAAAGATTATTCCGGAGTCCCATAATTGCCATTCCGTGATCTCCGATTGTTCCATTGATGAGTATTTTATCTCCAGGAATAATTTCATTTCTTTGTATTTTATTTTCAAAAATTCCAATTCCTGAAGTGTTGATAAATATTTTATCACATTTGCCGTGAGGAACTACTTTTGTATCGCCTGTTACAATTTTAACTCCAGCAGAATCAGCTTCTTTTTTCATCGATTGCAGGATTTCTTTTAGCTCTGCAAATTCCATGCCTTCTTCAATAATTAGAGAACAGGATAGATATTTTGGAACAGCTCCCATGACTGCAAGATCATTCACTGTGCCGTTAACTGCAAGTGAACCTATGTTGCCGCCAGGAAAAAATATAGGCGTTATCGTAAAGCTGTCAGCAGTGAAAGCTATTTTGCCGGATGGAATATCAAGTATGGCAGAATCATCAAGCTGAATTGATTCAGGGCCGAGTATCTGTCTTATAGTGCGGTCAATCATATCGTTCATAAGTTTACCGCCGCTTCCGTGACCTGAAAGTATTTTTTCCATAGATGATTATTTTCTCCAGTATTTGTAGTATGCTGAACATGGCCCTTCGCTTGAAACCATGCATGGACCGATAGGCCTTTCAGGCGAACAGCCTTTGTCGAATAGAGGGCAATCATACGGCAATATTAGGCCTCTGAGGAGCTCGCCGCATTTGCATCCCTTGTGTTCCTTTGGTTCAGGCGGAGTTACTGGAAATTTTTTAACTGAATCAAATTCGGCATATTCGTCTTTAATCTTCAGGCCGCTTCCTGGAATTACGCCTAAACCTCTCCATTCTGTATCTGATGTTTCAAAAACAGAAAATAAAATTTCTTTTGCCTTTAAATTTCCTTCTGCCTTGACTATTTTTTTGTACTCATTTCTTATTTCAGCCTTACCTGTCATAAGAAGTTCAAGTATTGAAATTGTTCCCATGATTAGATCATGAGGTTCAAATCCGGCAATAGAGCATGGTTTGCTGTAATTTTCAGCTATATAATTCCATGAATCCGAGCCAATTATAGCACATACGTGTCCAGGAAGAATAAATCCGTCAAGATTAACTTCACCGGAATCGAGCAGAGCCTTTACAGCTGGAGGTGTGAGTTTATTTCCGGCTAAAAGAGAAAAGTTTTTTATATTTTTCTTTTTTGAATCAAGAATTGTGACAGCCTCAGTTGGTGCTGTTGTTTCAAATCCAACACTTAAAAAAATAACTTCCCTGTCTGGATTTTTAACTGCCAGATCAACAGCTTCAATTGGAGAGTAGACTATTCGAATATCCATTCCTTCGGATTTCTCGCGAGAAAGAGAACTGTATGAAGATGGAACCTTGATCATATCTCCAAATGTGGTAATTATTGGATTATATTTTTTCCCGATTTCAATTGCTCGGTCTAAAAATTCATTTTGTGTTACGCACACAGGACAGCCCGGACCATCAACAAGCGTAAGTCCTTCAGGAAAAATATCCTTAACGCCGCTTCTGAAAAATTCAGTTGTATGAGTTCCGCACACTTCCATAATTTTATATGGTTTATCAAGCTTAATTGATTTTAATCTTTCTGCTAAGTTTTTAACCAGTTCTTTATCCATTTGAGTTCCTTAATCCTGTCATTTCAGAATTGATAATAAACTTTATTTTGCTTAAATCATATCGAATATTTTCTATCCTTTAATTTATGTCAATAGATGTTATATATTTTTTTAAATAATGTTCTGGAATATAAAGAATTTTTAAGAATTAAAAACAGATGAAGGTAGTTAAAATAATGTTTTATAAAACATTATCCCAGTCTTTCCAGACTGGGTCAAATCCCTTGATTTTAATTAAAGATTCAATTTCTAATGGGGTTCTTGAATCAGAAACTGTAAACTGGCTTTCAGCTTTGTCAGATTCTGAATATCCTCCGGGTGAAGTTTTTGACCCGGCGCTAATTTGTGTAATCCCAAGAGGTATTAGACTATTTCTGAGTTCTGAAGATTCTCTTGTGGAAAGCGATAATCCTGAATCAGGAAGAAGTAATCTCATGGAGCATATCAAATGAGTCAGGTCACGGTCTGTAACTTTTACCAAAGGTTTAAAATGCCCTGCGGATTCTGTAATTCTTGGAAATGAAATCTGTATCTGGCTTTTCCAGTATTTTTTTGCAAGATATCTTGCATGTAATGCTGTTAAATATCCGTCTAATCTCCAGTCTGATAATCCGAGCAGAGTTCCTATTCCGATTCTGTTGAAACCTGAAATTCCCCCGCGATCCGGAGCATCTAGTCTCCATACAAAATCTTTTTTCTTTCCCGCAACATGAACCTCTGAGTAAGTTTCCCTGTTGTAAGTTTCCTGATAAATTGTAAGCCCGTCTACTCCTGAATTATTAAGAAGAGAATATTCTTCAATATCCATTGGGAAGACTTCTATTGATATCGAAGAAAATCTTTTTTTTAGAAATTTAGCTGTATTTGAAATATCTTTAACTGACACTGCTTTTCTGTCCTCTCCGGTAAGTAAAAGAATATGACGGAATCCGTTTTTATACAGTAAATCCGCTTCGAGTTCAATTTCTTTTTGAGAGAGGGTTGATCTTTTAATATCATTCTTGATGTTAAATCCGCAATACAGGCAGTTATTTGAGCATTCATTTGAGATGTAAAGCGGGGCATACAGCTGAATCGTATTTCCGAATCTTTTTCTTGTTATGGAGTATGATTTTTTTGCAAGAATTTCTATATAATCATCAGCTGCTGGGGAAAACAGATGGTGCATGTTTTCATTTGAGATATTTTCAGATTCGATGGTCTGAAGTGACTGATTTTTTTCAGAAGAGTAAATTTTTTCTTTTATTTCGCTTATGTCAATTTTTTCAAATACATCGGAAAACATTTCAGTTCCTTAAAAACCCTGTTAAGGGACTTGAGCTTTCAGCTATATCTTTTTGCGGAGGCATACCTGAGATGTATGCTTTCCGTCCTGCCATTACTCCGAGTTTAAATGCTGAAGCCATCAGCGCCGGATTTGCAGCTGTTGCAATTGCAGTATTCACAAGTACAGCATCAGCACCAAGCTCCATGGCATATGAAGCATGCGATGGAGCTCCAAGGCCTGCATCAACAACAACCGGAATATTTGACATCTCAATAATTATTCTGATATTATCTTCAGTTTTCAATCCTTTGTTTGTGCCAATTGGGGAGCCGAGAGGCATCACTGCTGCTGTACCTGCTTCTTCAAGTCTTTTGGCAAGTATCGGATCAGCATTTATATATGGAAGTACAATAAAACCCTCATTGACAAGTATCTCGGCTGCTTTAAGTGTTTCAATCGGATCAGGCAGGAGGTATCTTGGATCAGGTGTTACTTCAAGTTTAAGCCATATACCACCTCCTGAAGACCTGGAAAGTCTTGCAAGACGCAGTGCTTCACTACAGTTTCTCGCTCCGGATGTGTTTGGAAGTAGCTGGATATTATTAAATTCACTGATAGTTTTTATTATACTGTCATCCGGATTATTTAAATCAACACGCCTTAATGCTGCAGTAACCATTTCAGTTCCGCTTTCAATTATGGCATCTTTCATTGCCGTTACTGAAGAAAATTTACCAGTACCGAGGAAGAGTCTTGAACTGAATTTCCTTCCTGCTATTAATAGCATATCATTTTTTTCTATCATGTTTTCTGCGCTTTATTCGGGTTATTTAACTTTGGGTACTTCTACACCTGGTTTTACAGCTGAAAATTCCTGGGGAACAATCTTTTGTACAGGCTTTTTCTCCGGTTCATATTTCAATGTAGATGTTTTCTGACCTGTGGTAATATTTAATGTTTTTCCTGTTTTTTTATTGGTTGTATCAACATTTCCTTTTTTTGATTCTACCCGTGTATCTCCATTAGCTGTATTTACAACGAATTTTGAATCAGTTGATGTGGAAGAGCTGTCATTGGAAACAATAGACAGCCTGTTTTTTTGTTTTGTGTTTTCAGTAGAATCTATGGAAACTTTTCCATCTGTTAGAAAGAATTCAGAATCTTTTTCTTCAGTTTTCTGATCGAATTTCAGTTTTTTTATTGTCAGTTTTGATTTTTCATGAACGCTGATTTTGTTATTTTTATAAGTTAAATTAATGGAAGATTTTTTATCTGTAATGATTTCATCGCCCTCGTTAAGCTTCATACCTTTTATTGCTTTTTGCTTAACTCCGTTTTTTATGATAAAAACTTCTCCTGATATATCTTCAATAATTGCAGTTTCGCCCTGTTGTTTGCAGGAGCAGGATATGAAAATTCCAGTTAATAAAGCAGCTGTTAAAATTACTGATATTTTTTTCAATTTTACACCTTCATGCTAAATTATAATTTTTTTATTTAAAATATATTATCCAATAAATATGTCTTTTTCCCATTTACCTATTTTCAATATTTTTTTTGATCCGGAAAACAATATCCCATATCCATGTTTCTGTGACTTTTTAAATTCACCCTCGAAAAATGTTTTGTCCGGTAATTTATGTCTACCATAACCTTCGTAGCCGTTGTTTTTCCATTGGCCGGAATATAATTCTCCTGATGAAAATTCAAGTTCACCGTATCCACTTATGATATTATTTATCCATGAACCTGAATAGATTTTATCAGTAAATTTTAAAATTCCGAAACCGTGGAATTTCCCATTTTTAAAATTTCCGGAATATTCAATTCTTCCTGAAGGATCTGAATAGTGAAAAGAGAATAAACCATATCCGTCGAAAACGTCGTTTTTATATGAGCCTTCATGTTTGCTTCCGTCTGCAAAGTATGAAGATCCTGATCCATGGCGCAGGCCGTTTTTAAATTGTCCGATATATGTTGTATCATCTTTTAGACGAAGAGTTCCTGTTCCATCTTTACTGTCATTTTTCCATTTACCGATGAAATATGCAGGTTCCATAATCAGCTTATTTTTTTAATTGCTTCGTTTATTCGTTCAAGACCTTTTAATATGTTTTCGTCCGATGTTGCAAAAGACAGCCGTATATAGTCGTCATTGCCGAATGCAATGCCCGGCACTACAGCGACTCTGGCTTCTTCAAGCAGAAATGATGTCAGTTTTGATGAATTATATTTGCTTGTATATTTTTCAGATATTTTTTTCCAGCCGTCCATTTTATATAATCCGGAAATTTTCGGAAATGCGTAGAAAGCACCATTCGGATTAAAACAGGAGAAACCCGGTACTGCATTGAGCCCGTCTACTATCAATCTACGCCTTCTTTCAAATGCAGTCAGCATTTCTGAAATTATGCTTTGATCGCCGTTTAATGCCTCCACGGATGCCCACTGCGCTATAGATGTAGGATTTGAAGTTGACTGGCTTTGCAGAATATCAATTTTTTTAATTATTTCCTCGTCGCATGCCATGTAACCTATGCGCCATCCTGTCATTGAATATGTTTTTGATACTCCATTCAAAACGACTGTCTGTTTTTTAAGTTCCGGTGAAAAAGACGCGCAATTTGTAAATTCAAATTTATCAAATACAATAGATTCATAAATATCATCTGATATTATTAATATATCCGTGCCTTCAACAACTGAAGCTAATGCCTTGAGTTCATCTATTGTATAGGCCGCTCCAGTTGGATTTGAAGGGGAATTTATTACAACAGCCCTGGTTTTTTTAGTAATGGCTTTTTTAAGCTGTTCGGGAAGAATTTTAAAGCTTGTTTCATCTGTTGTATCAATTATAACAGGAACACCTCCAGCAAGCTCAACTATAGGCGGATATGATACCCAGTATGGAGATGGAATTATTACTTCATCTCCGTCGTTTAATAATACCTGCATTAAATTGTAAATGGAATGCTTGCCGCCTGAGTTTATTATTATTTCAGAAAGTTTATATTCCAGATTGTTATCCCGGAGGAATTTATCAGCAACCGCTTTTTTTAATTCATTTATTCCGCCTGAAGGTGTATATTTTGTCTTCCCCTGTTCAATTGCAGTGATTGCTGCATCTTTTATATTGCGGGGAGTATCAAAATCCGGTTCACCGGCTCCAAAGCTTATAACATCAATGCCTTTGGCTTTTAACGCATTTGCAAGAGCCGCAACTTCAAGAGTTGGGGACGGCTGTATTTTTAGTATTCTTTCTGCTAATTTCATATTTTATCCTGTGTTTTATTAATTATTTTTTTGCTTTTTTTTAAATTAATTATATAAATGAATGGCCATAAAATTCGATGTATCTATGTATATAAAAGAGCGAAAATAAAATACGCTGAAAATATTACTATTAGAAGATTTTTATTATATCTTATATTTGAGTGTCAAGTTTTTTTGCTTTACGGAGATTTTTTATTATTAATTTAATGATTAATTGTAAAATTCATTTTCTGAGAGAAAATATGAAAATAAAATTATACGGCGTTCGGGGATCAATACCAACTCCATTGTCAAACAGCAATATTGAAGATAAAATCAGGAAATCCCTTTCTCTTGCAACACCCGGAGATATTTCTTCTGAAGAATCAATTGATCTTTTTATAAAAAAACTGCCGGATTCTTTAAAAGGTACTTACGGCGGCAATACAACATGTCTTCTTGTAACATCCGGCAGCGATGAAATGATTATAATTGACGCAGGTTCCGGTTTAAAATCATTAAGCAGGGAATTGATGAAAACTGAATTTGCAAAAGGGCAGGGATTTGCAAATATTCTTTTAACGCATACTCATTGGGACCACATACAGGGTATTCCGTTTTTTGTTCCATTTTACATAAAGGGAAACAGATTTAATTTTTACTCGCCGATGGAAAATATTCTTGAACGGATAAAATATCAGCAGCCGGATACACATTTTCCAGTTAACTTTGATTATTTTTCTGCTACGAAAAATGTATATCAGCTTGAGCCTGAGCAGGATTTTTTTCTTAATGACATGAGGATTATAAATAAAAAAATGCCTCATCCCGGCGGTGCATTCGGTTACAGATTTGAAGAAAACGGCAGATCATTTGTATATACCAGCGATTGTGAATTCAATATTGATGCAATAGATTCTATTGATTCATTCAGGGATTTTTTTCTGAATGCGGATGTTGCAGTTTTTGATACCCAGTATACATTTGAGGAATCACTGAATAAAATTGATTATGGGCATTCCTCTGCATCAATTGCCATCGATATAGCAGGAAAATTCGGAGTTAAAAAACTTGTTCTTTTTCACCATGAACCGGATTACAGTGATGAAAAGCTTGACGCAGTTTTATCAAACGCAAGAATCTATCTCGATATGAACAAAAGAAAAGTAGGAGACCTGATTGTTGAAATAGCCTATGAAGGAATGGAGTTTATACTCTGATAATAACTTTTAAAAATTGAAGATAAATATGCCGGCTAAAGCAAAAACAAAAAAACTTCCAAAAAAAACAAAAGCAGCATCAGCTCCTAAACCTGCAGAAAAAAAATCTGCACATGGTGGAACGGGCAGGCATGTTTATTTGCTTATAATAATGATATTGATCACAGTTATATTTATAGTATTGAATTCAAAGAATGACAATTTTTTTAAATTTATAAATGTTCCGGGAATAAAAATTGATTCAACTCCTGAAAAGAAAAAAGAAATTGCTGATCCTGAAAACAATATCATCAAGGAAGAAAAAAAACCGGATACGGAAAAAACATTAAGTGAAGTTAAAATTTTCTTTATAAAAATAAATGAATCCTCTGAAAAAATAATTTTAACCCCGGTTGAAAGAAGCGTAAAGAAAGGAGCTGATCTTGAAAATGCATTCAATGAGCTTTTAAAGGGGCCGACACAGAAAGAGAAAAAAAAGGGGATACTTACTGCATTTCCTGAAAATGTAAAATTAAGAAAAGTATCTATAAAAAATGGAATTGCAGAAATAGATTTTTCATCATCAATTGAAAGCGGCTCCGGAACGGATATTTTAATGAGCCGGATTGACCAGATAATCTGGACAGCTACCGAGGTAGATGGAGTAAAAGGAGTTCTGATTAAAATAAACGGAAAAACAAAATCCACTCTTGGTAATGAGGGTATTTCAATTTCCGGTGTTTTAAGAAGGAAGAAGTAATGCTGGAAATTGAAATAAAAGCCTATTGCCCTGATATTGAAAAATTTAAAAACAGAATAATTGAATCAGGCGGAATTTTTGAATCATCCGGTACAGAACGAGATATGTATTATAATCATCCATGCAGGGATTTCAAGGAAACTGATGAAGCGTTCAGGATTAGAAAATCCGGCTCAGATACTTTTATAACATATAAAGGCCCAAAAATCGGAGATAGAGCTAAAACAAGGTTTGAACTTGAGACACCAATTACATCCGCAGATGATATGGATGTTATTCTTGATAAACTTGGTTTTATTAAAACAGGTGAAGTAATCAAGTCACGCGAAATATACAAATTATCTGATATTACAGTCTGTCTGGACAGTGTGCAGGGACTTGGCAGTTTTGTTGAACTTGAAATAATCGGCGAAGATAAAGTACAAGCAGAGAAAAAAATTCTTGATATTGCTGAAAAATTCGGTCTTGATAATTTTGAAAGACGTTCCTATCTTGAATTGCTTTTATTAAAGAAGATGCAATAAAAGACTGAATATTAATAGCAAATGTGTAAGAAAGAGAGATGGAAGAGATGTAAGAGATAATGGAGATGAAATATTTATAAATAAAGATAAAAAACCATATCTTTGATTTTTTTATATCTCCCAAATCTCTTAAATCCCCTTATCTCCTTTTTTTACACAAAGAATATAAAGTATTGCATCAAAGAAATTAAACATCAATTGGAGGAAAATATGAGTATCGTAGAAAAACTGAATGAAGAAATAAAAAACTGCATGAAAACAAAGCAGGAGGAAAGACTTTCTGTTGTAAGGATGTTGAAATCAAAAATTCTTCTTGTTAATGCACGTGGAGATATTTCTGATGAAGAGGCTGTTGCTATAATAAAAAAATATTCAAAAAATCTTAAAGAAACAATTGCTATTACAAAAGAACAGGGCAGGGATGAGGCTGCAAAAGAAGCTGAATCTGAACTTGTAATTGTTCAGGAATTTCTTCCGCCTGAAATGACTGTGGAACAGTTAAAGATTATTATAGAAAAAGCTGTATCAGAGCTTGGCGATGGTTTAACAGAAGCAGATATGGGAAAGGTTATGAAAGCTGTCATGCCGCTTTGTAAAGGCGCTGACGGAAATGCTGTTAAGAATATAGTATCGTCGCTGCTGAAATAATTCACCCTCTCTTTGTTTCTCCCCCCTATTTAAGGGGGAGAATTGTCCGGGAAAAAATTGCTTATCTCAATTCATACCCTGATTTTTTCATTGAATCAATAACATTTTTCTGCAAAGCAGTAATCTCGTCAGTTGTTAGAGTTTTTTCATCTGAAGAGAAAATTATTTTTAATGATACAGATTTTTTTCCTTCCTGAATCTGATTGCCTTCATAAACAGATATGACCTGTATATCTTTAATCATGTTTTTTGAAGATGAAGCAGCAGTCTTAATAATATCGCTGCTGTATGATCTGCTGTCTGCAATTACTGAAATTTCAAATGGGACTTCAGGGAATTTTTGGAGCTCTTTGAATTTAGTTTCATTTTTTTCTGCATTGAAGAATTTATTAATATCAATATCAAAGAAAGCAGCGCTGCCTGAAATGTCAAACTGTTTGGCTGTTAATGGGTGCAGCTCAAAAATCATTCCTGAAACAGCACCTGCGATTGAAATTTCCGCGGATCTTACAGGATGAACAAACGGAGGTATATCATTTTTACATTCTTTAATTTCAATATTTTTTATCTGGAGCCTTTCACACAAAGTTAAAATAATATTTTTTGCGTCATAGAAAATTCCATTGTTTATTTTTTTTGAAAAAACAGCACCTGAAGTTCTTGTGTTTTCTGCAGCAAGGTCACTGGATTTTCTATCTGTTTTAAGGTAGACTCTGCCGAGCTCATATATTCCGAATTCATCATTAAATCTTTTATTTGATAAAACAAAATTTACAATATTCGGTATTAAAGTTCTCCTTAACCTGTCGTGTTCTGCGGATAAGGGATTTTTAAGCCTTAATTCAAGATCATTGTCAATGCCGAGATTTTTCAACACAGCTTCACCCGTGAAAGAGTACCCGCTTGTTTCTATTAAACCGCATTCAAAACTCAGAATGCTTTTAACTTTTCGCTCAAATAGCCTGAAAAGATTCTGTTCAGGAGCAGAGCATGGCATCATGGGAGGAACAGGGCTGATATTGTCGTATCCGTAAATTCTGCCGACTTCTTCGACAATATCAGCAGGAATCGAAACATCTTTAGATGCTCTGTAATATGGAACAGTTACTGAAAGCTTTTCGCCCTGTATGCTGAGTTTAAATCCAAGAGATTCAAGTATTGAAATTATTCTTTCGTCCGGAATTTCCTCTCCAAGAGATTTTCTGATTGCAGAGCAGGTTATATCAATAACTGTTTTTTCAGGCTTTACTGGTTGAGAATCAATTATTTCAGAGCAGGCTTCTGCGTCCGGATTAACCTGTTTGATTAAATCAAAGCATCTTATAAGTGCCGGTATTGTTATTTCAGGTGATAGGGATTTTTCAAATCTTACAGCTGCTTCTGTTCTGAGATTGTATTTCTGGGCGGTTTTTCTGATATTAACAGGATTGAAATTCGCAGCTTCAAGAACTATCTCAGTTGTAGAATCATCTATCTCACTGTTTCCCCCGCCCATAACGCCTGCAAGAGCGATCGCGCCGCTTTTATCTGCAATGACAACATCTTCTGTGCATAATTCGTGCATCTGTCCATCAAGTGTTGTCAGCTTTTCTTTATCGGCGGCCATTCTTATTATTATTTCGTCGCCGCTCAGTTTTTTTCTGTCAAATGCGTGCATGGGTTCGCCGACTTCAGACATGACATAGTTGGTTATATCAACTATGTTGTTGATCGGTCTCATCCCTATTGAAATTACAGCAGACTTCAGCCATTCAGGTGATTCAGCAATTTTGATATTTTTAACAACAAGAGCGCTGTAGCGCGGTGATGCATCAGGGTTCTCTATTTTAATATTTATTTTAACAGAATTTTTAAAAGTTTTATAAAGATCGTGCCTAACCGGATCATTGACATCACGTCCGAAGATTGCTCCTATTTCTCTGGCAAAACCGAAATGACACCAGAGATCCGGCCTGTGTGTTATTGACTTGTTGTCAATTTCAAGACAGACATCAACCATATCTTTGTAAATATCGGAAAGAGAAATTCCGGTTTTAGTTTCAGGAGGAAAAATAAGAATTCCTGAATGGTCATCGGAGAGTCCGAGTTCTTTGGCTGAGCAAAGCATTCCGTTTGATTCTTCACCTCTGAGCTTTGTTTTTTTTATTTCAAATTCTTCAGTAAATTTTGTGCCGATTTTTGCAAGAGCAACAATATCGCCGGTTTTATGGTTTGTTGCGCCGCATACAACCCTTATTATTTCGGAGCCTGTATCTGCATCAACAAGTGTCAGCTTTTCCGCATTAGGATGAGGTTTTACGCTTACGGCTTTTGCAGTAACTATATTTTTATAGTGCTGATTGAGATAAACGATATCCTCAATTTCAGCTGTTGACATGGTGAGTCTTGAGGATATCTCCTCCGGAGTTATTCCCGTGATATCAACCATTTTTGAAATTATATTTAAGGAAAGCAGCATGATAGGTATCTCCGTGGATTAAAATTGTTTTAAGAATCTGATATCGCCATTCTGGAAGTGTCTGATATCATTAATTCCGTATTTCATCATAACAAGCCTGTTCAAACCGAGACCGAATGCGAAACCGCTCCATTGTTCCGGATCAATTCCGCCGTGTTTCAAAACATTAGGATGAACAAGGCCGCATGGCAGAAGCTCTACCCAGCCTGAACCTTTGCACACGGAGCAGCCTTTTCCTCCGCATATAAGGCAGTTTATATCGAGTTCAAATCCGGGTTCCACAAAAGGAAAGAATCCCGGTCTGAGCCTGACTTTTACATCACGGTGGAAAATTTTCCTGAGCAGTTCCTTCATTACAAAGATCAGGTTTGAAACTGAAATTGTTTTATCAACTATCATGCCTTCAATCTGATAAAAAGTGTTTTCGTGAGATGCATCAATCTCCTCATATCTGAAAACTCTTCCCGGGCCCACTATTTTGAATGGAGGTTTTATTTTTTCCATGCCCCGGACCTGAATCGCTGAAGTGTGCGTTCTCAGAAGATTTCCGTCTTCAGTCCAGAACGTGTCCTGCATATCACGCGCAGGATGATGTTTTGGTATATTTAATGCTTCGAAATTATAAAATTCAGTTTCAGCTTCAGGCCCGTCTAATATCTGAAAGCCCATTGAAGAAAATATATCCTCAATTTCATATTGAATCTGTGATATAGGATGAAGATGCCCATTTTGCTTTGATTCAGTTGATGTAACAGAAGTAAGAGTAATGTCGATCCAGTCTTTTCCGATATTTTTCTCAATATCCGCTTTTGCTAGATCATTTTCCTTTTCAGAAATGATTGAATCGAGATCAGCTTTTATTTCATTAGATAATTTCCCGAATTCACTTTTTTCTTCATTGGAAAGATTGGCAAGAGAACGAAGAATTTTTGTCAGTTCTCCCTTTCTGCCGAGAAATTTAATCCGGATATTTTCAATATCTTCTGCTGTTGATGCATTTGAAATTTCAACAAGAGCAGATTCCTTGATTTTCAGCAATTCCTGTTTCATATTTAATCTGGCCTTAATTTTTTTTGCCGGAAAATTGATAATTATTAAATAAATTTTTCCGGATTGAAATGAAATAAAAGATTTAATTGACCTGTACTGTCAAATAATTTTTACAGGTAATTCTATTTAAAATAATAAATAAATAATGATTAAAAAAAACAATTTATTCCGATAATTAGCTTAGAAGGAATTTTACCATAAAGGAGACTTATTATGAAAAATTTAATTAACGAAGCAATTCTTCCAATGATAAACAGCGGTTCAATGAGCCTTTACAGGATTGAAGAGCTTGTTTATATCAAGGAATTTATAGATAGAAATACATCTAAAAAATATCTTGAATCTGATGATGTTGAAAGATTAAGAGAAAAATACGGCGTATTGCCGAATGTAATAACCTGGGGAGATTATTTTCAGACTGAAATGGCTACAGCTTTAAGGGATAAAAACGATGAAGAGTTTATGCGGGCAGTAAATACAGTCAAGTTTGATATAATTTCCAGCAGTATGATTTTTTCTTCGAAGCCTTCAGAATTTTTCGAGTGGGTCGATAAATCCTATTTTGATCTGCTTGTTGATGAAAAAATTGATTTTAATAATGAAGAAAAAGAAATAATACATCTGAAAATAATGAAAGACTATTTTACAGATATGATGATTGTTGATAATTTTTCCCAGTCTGAATTGAAATGGTATTTATCTTTTGAGGAAGCTGCAGCTATATAATTTACATTATTATAGATAAATATATTTTTATGGCTCATCAGAATTTCTGATGAGCTTTTTTTATCTTTGCTTGGATGAGTTTAAAATATAATTTTTTATTTCCGGCTTTTTTATATCAAGATAGAAAACCCTGTTTTCCGAACAATCGGATTTTTTTAAAATAATTCTGCCGTATTCATCAATTAAATTGATAATGGCAGCATTTGTATTTGCATCATAAATTCTATTTTGCGAAATAATATAATTTTTTAAAATTGCAGAGGATCTTTTTTTTGCCATATCTGAAATTTCGCTTTCCGGAGTACTGCAGTCATTGCGTTCAGTAACTATAACAACCCTGAATATTTCGTTATTGATAAAACCTTCCTTGAGAAATTCTTTATCCAGAACCACCGGCTTTTTATCATTAGGCTTTATATTATTTTTATCATCTACAACAGAATTTGTTTTGCAGGAAAAGAACATTAAAGCACTAAACAGTATTATTGATATATATTTCATGAAGTGCCTCGATTTAGTAAATTTAAATCACTTTATATCAAAGGATATAGAATCAATCTCAAATTTCAATCCATTTTTTTTAATTCTATATCCCAGTACAACAGAATTATTTTCATTATAATATTCAAAGATAATTTTTCCGTAATTAACATATTTATGGAGCTTTTCCTTTAATTTAGCTTCTGATTCTTCACTAATTTTGGTATTTCCTGGTAAAGATGATAATTTTTTATTTATGCAGTATTTTGCAAGATTCCCGGCAACAATATCAGTAAGATTTTTTTTTGCATTAATATAAGCACTGTCTCTCTGGTTAACGTGCCCTACAATATCTTTTTCAGGCTGCGAAACTATTAAAGTCTGGTATATGCTTGAGTTGATAAAACCTTCATGCTGAAATTCTGCTACTGTTTCAAAATTTTTAATCTGATAGCCGCATGAAATATGTAAAAAGCATAATAAACAGATTAAAGCTATTTTTAATTTAATATTCATTACATTACATTACCAGGTTGAATTGTTATCTGCGAATTTCTCTAAATTATAATATAAATATAAAGAAATCCGCAGTCAGTATAATTATTTTTTATTTTTAAGCATATTGATAATATTCTGTATCTGGTCTGCTCTTGGATGATCCGGTTTCATTGAAAGCAGCTTTTCAAAATTTTTTACTGCTTCATTTTTATTCTGAAGATTTCTGTAATACAGCATACCCATTTCTTCATAAGCATCATACAGATTTAAATTTAACCTTGCAGATTTATCAAATGAAGAAACCGCTTCCTGGTAATTTCCTTTATCTCTATAAGCCATACCGAGATAAAAATATGCTTTGCTGTCAGTTTGATTTATATTTAGAGCTGTTTTATATTCTTCAATTGCTTCATCAAACATTTTTGCTTCACGGTAGGTATTTGCAAGATTGTAATGAGCTTCAAAAGATTTCGGATCATTCGCAGATGCGTTTTTATATAATTCAATGGCTTTATCGTGGAGCTTGTTTTTTGAATATAAATTCCCCAGGTTTATAAGTGCTTTATTATACGAAGGATTTATATTTAAAGCTTTTTGATAGCTTTCTATTGCTTTATCGCTGTTTTTCATGCCTTCATAAGCATTGCCCATTTCATAATATGATGCGAAATCGGAAGATTTTATTTCTATAGATTTATTGAATAGCGGTAAGGCCTCATCATATTTTTTCTGTGAATTTTTTATCAGACCCATATTAAAATAAGCCTGATAATATTTCGGATCAAGCTCAAGGGTTTTCTGATAAAATGAAACTGCATTATTATACGATTTCATTTCATGATATGTTTCAGCAACCTTAAAATTTGTATCGGGATTATTTGGTCGTATTTCTTTATCTTTTGTAAAATATTTCATTGCTTCAGAATAATTTTTATTCTGTAAATAAAGATCGCCAAGACTGAAATATGCTCTATCAAGCGCAGGATCCTGTTCCACTGCAGTTTTTAGATCTTTAATGGCACCGGTTTTGTCATTCTGCTGAAGATGGGCAAGGCCTCTCGTGTAATAAGCTTTTGGATTTATAGGCTGATTATATATTGCCTTGTCAAGAGACTTTATAGACCCGGAATAATCCTTTTCATTATATTTTATAACGCCGAGTCTGTAATGAGCATCTGCATTTTTAGGATTAGACTGAACTGAATTTGTATACGAAATTTTTGCTTCTTCATTCATTTTATTGTGACTGTATAATCTTCCGAGCCAGTAGTGTGAATAGTCATCGTTTTTATCAGCATCAACTGCATTCTTGTATGCTTTTATAGCACCATCATATTTCTTTTCGTTTCTGTATTTATCACCCATTTTTCTCCAGTCAAGTGCAGGTTCATTGACCTTGTTGCTTTTCGGCTGTGCAGCGGCAGTGCCTGCATCTCCTGATGTAAGATTATCCTGCTTGTCATCAGGAAAGGTTTTATTTGCTACATCTGATGATACATTTCCGTCAGAAGATCCTCCGCTTTTATTTTTGTTCGCGAGATCTTTCATATTATTCAGTTTTTCAAGTGCAGCAAGATATTTGTTCTGCAGGTTTCTGTCATTTTTATTAAATGCGAGTGCTTTTTTATAATAGTTTACAGCGTTTTCAAGATCTCCCTGTTTGTTTGAAATATCGCCTATTCTTTCAGAGGAAAGTGAATCGGAAGGCTCAAGCTCTAACGCTGTTTTATATGCAGGCATTGCATCATTATCTTTTCCCTGATGGATGAAATTCTCACCAGATGCCCTGTGGTATACACTTTTCCGTGAATTTAATGAAATTGCCTTATCGTAATTTTTTCCTGCCTTGCCATAATCTTTTATGTTAAAATAGAGATTGCCAAGATTATAGTAACCTTCAGCATCGTTTGGGTTGGCTTTGAGACCTTTTTCTACTACATTTATAGCTTCTTTAACTTTGCCCTGCTTTAATAAATTTTTAGCAATATTCCAGTAGCTTTCCTGATCTTTTGGCGCAACGTCACGGGCTTTAAAGTATTGTTCCATTGCCTTATCGTTTTTTAACTGATCGTCGTATACGTTACCAAGCTTATTATATGCTTTTGGATTTTTCGGTTTATTCTTTTTGGCCTGCTCGAAAATATTTATTGCTTCAGGATAATCCCGCTTTAATGCATAGGCATGACCAAGTTCATTTAAGGCATCATAATTTGACGGATCAATTTTCAATATACGTTTATAGTAGCTGATTGCTTTATCTAATTCACCGGCTGATTTATAAAGATTTCCGATTTTCAACATTAAATCAATATTTGAGGGATCTGTATCCAGCAATTTTTCATATAGCTGAATCTGTTTTAAGCGGAGATCTTCAACATCTTTTAAAGGATCGCTTTTAAAAAGAAAAAAACCAGTTGTGAGCAATAATAATAATAAAGCAAGAATTCCTGCTCCGATTATAATTTTGTTTCTGTCGCTTGAGTGCACTTATTGTTCCTCCATTATATTAAAGATCATCATCTGTATAGGTATCTTCGATTTTACGATTTGTTTTTTTTGTTTCCTGGCCTGCCTGTTTGTCATCAGCCTGCCTGTCTATTTTTTTTAATGTTGCACCTCCGAGAAGCAGAGCCTCTTCAATGGAAACATCACTTCCTGATGGTGGGATTACAAAATTTGGATCTTTAAGCAGCTGAATAACCCGCTGAATACTGGTATACTGAGGATCTTCAGGTGATATTTTTATGAATGTTTCCCAGTTTTTAATAGTATTTTCTTTATCACGAAGAAGCATCAGATATGAAAGTCCAATCTGGTAATATGCTATTTTAATTGATTTATCAAGATCAAGTGCTTTCTGAAAATTTTCAATTGCAGGATTCCCGAGCTTTTTATAATAGTATGACTGGCCAATCCGGAAATAATTATCCGCATTTTCCGGTTTGAGTTCAAGAGCTTTCTGATATAGAGATAGTGCGCCATCGTATCTTTTTTTATTTAAAAAAATATCTCCAAGATATGAGTATGCCAAATCATTTTCAGGATTTTTTTTAATTTCCTCCTGAAGCATCATTTCTGCCATTTCAAATTTTTTCTGGAAAAAAAATTTTTCAGCTTTTTTAAATCCGGAATCCGCTTTCTCGGTTTGGGCGTTAAGTGAAAATGCGGTTAGTAATGTTATGGAAATAATCAGTAATCTAGCCATTTGTATACACCTTTAATACAATTCCTGCATCATTTGCCATTTCAACCGCAAGAGTATCGTTGTATGGTGATCGATATATGAATGTTTTAACTCCGCTGTTTATAAGCATTTTTGTGCAGATAGAGCAGGGTTGATGTGTGACATAAATGATGGAATCATTTATACTAACTCCATGATAAGCTGCCTGTATTATTGCATTCTGCTCTGCATGAAGCCCCCTGCATAATTCATGTCTTTCACCGGATGGCACATTGTATTTATTTCTTAGGCATGTTTCGCTTGTGCAGTGAGTAATCCCTGTAGGAACGCCATTATATCCTGTAGTTAGAATTCTTTTATTTTTTATTATTACTGCACCGACTTTTCTTCTTATGCAGGTTGCCCTTGTTGAAACATCCTCTGCAATTTTAATAAAATAATCATCCCATGAAGGTCTGTCCGGCATAAGTATCTCCGAAAGATTTTATTTGAACCGTTAATTGATATAGTTTAGTATATAATAATATGAAGATATATTATAATCCTATTGATTAAATATATAAAAATAGCTGAATTGATACAAGTAATAAATATATTTTTCGTGAGGTTGTCAATAAATTCAAAAATAAAAAATGATTTACTGATAAGAATTGATTATGCTGTTCTGAAGTTCGTCAATTCCTTCTTTTATCAGATTATATTCTTTTGAATTAGCCTTGAATGCTGTAATATATTTTTTAAAATATATAATCTGTTCTTCTTTCCAGTGGTTAACTTCTTCTTTGTTATAAGTCATAAAAATCCTCCAGCAGAATAGATCTATAGATAACGCTATATGTATTAGTCGGTTAAAATATAATAATACTTTAGAAAATAATTGATTATGTCTCATTAAAATTCAAGAAAAAAATGATCTTTTTTTAAAAAAAGTTAAGTTTTTTAAATGTTTTTCATTATAAGAGCTTATCTTTAAAATATAAAAAACCGCCTTATAAAGGCGGTTTTTTATATTGTTTATATGTTAAAAATTATTAAACTAATTCAAAAAGAGCAGCTGCTCCCATACCGCCGCCTATACACATTGACTCAACTCCG
>CAZGWD010000012.1:0-121138 GCA_964529415.1 uncultured Leptospirales bacterium
ATGTGTTACCTATGCGCCCGGTTTATTTTGTTACCCATCCTCCCGGTTTGTACAAAGACTCCACTCCCCACCGCCCGCTCATTGCCGCGGAGGCTATAGTACCTTTATCTGTTACTTAATTGTTTATAGATTAAAGAAAAATTTCTTTAAATGCTGTTTTAAAAAATCACTATTCCGCCGGTGATGTTAGACACCGGCTTCAATGAAAATTAAATTGCATCTCTAAAAACATAGAAACCTAAACAAATTGTAACTCCAAATGATCTTAAATCTTCTGATTCATCTCTTAACATTTTCTCTAAAGCATTTTTAAAAGCTAATCTTGCTTCATAGTCATTTAATTTTTTATATTCTTCTAAAATTGGCATAACACTGCTACCATATTCAGAATATCCTTTATGCTTTTTATTGTTTTGAAAGGATTCTATAAATAAGTCATTATAGTCATTTTCATTCATTTTTTAACTCCCATTAATTTTCACATACACTTTTCTGTTCCTCGGCCCGTCGAACTCGCAGAAAAAAATTCCCTGCCAAGTGCCAAGCACGGGTGAACCTTTATCTATGATAATGGTTTCAGAACATCCTACTAGAGATGATTTTATATGCGCGGGTGAATTTCCTTCTGAGTGATCAAATCGCACCTTTTCCAGTTTTAAGCTGTCCAGTCCTTTTATTATATCGCTTTTTACATCAGGGTCTGCATTTTCATTTATGGTTATAGCTGCAGTTGTGTGAGGCGTGTATATCAGGCAGGTGCCGTTTTGTGTTTTGCTGTCGCGGATAATTTTTACAACCTGTGAAGTAATATCGATCAGCTCTTCTCTTGATGATGATTTAACAGTTATTGTTTCCATAGATTATCCTGTTTTTAATAAAATATAAAATTATTACAAAAGAATAGAATGAGTTTCATTGATTTTTTCTATGATTTATTTTAAATGTGCAATAATAAAATTAAATAATCACAGATTTATTCTTGCGTATAATCTAACATGGTTTAAACAAGATAAATTATGAACAATAAAAATACAGATATAAATCTCGATACAATTTTCAGCAATGGCGGGCCTGTTTCTGAAATTCTTCCCGGATTTGAACACAGAAACGAACAGACTGTAATGTCGGATTTTATATATGAAAGACTTGAACACCAGGAAAATGGAATTGTTGAAGCAGGAACAGGTGTAGGCAAAACTCTCGCGTATCTGATACCTGCTATTAAATATGCAATGGCCACAGGGAAAAAAATTGCTGTATCAACTGAAACGAAAGCTCTGCAAAAACAGCTTATTGGCAAAGATATGCCTTTAATTGAAAAACTTTTTTCTGCAAACAATGTAACTCCATTCAAATATTCCGTTTGTTACGGTGGTGGAAATTATCCATGCAGGAAAAGATTCGACATGGTTTTATCCCGGGGACAGTTCGGGGAATCTGATTTAGGATTAATTGCAGCATTAAATAAAAAATTTGAAAACGGCGATATTTTTACACGGCTCGATGTCCGCGTTCCTGCAAGGATCTGGTTTGAAATTCAAAGGGAGGGTGACGCATGCGATTCATTCAAATGTTTTCATTCCAAGACCTGTTCATTCCAGAAAGCGAGAAAAGAGTGGGCAGAGTCATCTCTATTGATAATGAA
Source organism: uncultured Leptospirales bacterium (assembly GCA_964529415.1). GTDB lineage: Bacteria > Spirochaetota > UBA4802 > UBA4802 > UBA5550 > CAYMPH01. The sequence continues at coordinate 1,646 of CAZGWD010000012.1, forward strand.
TCACTATCTGTTTTTTACAAATATTGCATCCAATAAGGTTTATCTTCCTGAAAGTGATATTGTAATCTTTGACGAAGCTCATTCCATTGAGGAAATTGCCTGTTCGCAGATTGGATATGATCTGAGCTACACCCTACTTGTAGAAATTTTATCTCTTTTTAAAAGTGATAACAGGAAAAAATCCCTGCTTGGGTCAATTGCTTCACATTCATTGAGTAAAAGTGCCGGTTCACTTATAAAAAAAATATCATCTTCTGCATCCGATTTCTTTGAGGGACTGAGAGAATATTTAAAAGACGGCAATCATTTCAGGCTAAAGGAGCCTTTGAAAGGCGGTTCAGAGCTAACGGAACATTTAAAAAATCTTATGATTCTTGTGTCTGATATGGAAACGGAATTTACTGAAGACAGTCCCATGAAGATGGAATTTGACATAGCAAGAGGAAAGCTTTTCAGCTACATCGAGAATTTCAAAACTTTCTATTATCAGAATCTGGATGATTATGTTTACTGGATTGAAAAAGAGCCAGGGGAAATTCTCGGCGATATTCACCTGAGAGCTCAGCCAGTTGATATTTCAGATATAATGGCAAGAGAGGTTTTTGATTATTATGATTCATCTTTTCTTGTATCAGCAACATTATCTGTAGCAGGGGATTTTTCCTTTATATCCGGAAGGCTCGGTATGGAAATTTACAAATCAATTTCAATACCTCCTGCATTTGATTATAAATCTCAGATGGTAATATTCGCAGGGAAAAATCTTCCTGAACCATCAAGCAGTTCCTTTATTGAAGAAGCTGCATCTGCCTCAGCGGAAATTGTCCGCATTTTAAACGGGAACTGTCTGATGCTTTTTACTTCTTACAGAATGCTTTCCGAAGTTAAAGAGAGACTTGAGTCTGATATTGATCATACTATTTATTCGCAGGAGGATTTTCCATCTGCTGAAGCTCTTGAACTTTTTGTAAATGATGAAAATTCTGTTTTAATGGGAACTCATTCTTTCTGGCAGGGTATTGATCTTAAAGGCGATCTGCTGCGCGGGGTGATCATGATGAGGCTTCCATTTACTGTTCCGGATTCCCCGCCATTTAAAGCCAAGGTTGAGAAAATTGAAAATTCCGGAGGTAATCCGTTTAATGATTATCAGATACCAGAAGCAGTTATAAAATTCCGCCAGGGTTTCGGCAGACTTATAAGAAGTTCTACTGATTTCGGGATTATAGCTATTCTTGATTCACGTATTGTAAACAAATCCTACGGCAGAAAATTTTTAAAATCACTCCCTGAATGTCCGGTTGTATTTGATCTGGACAAACTGAAGACAATCTATGATGATATGTGCAGCAGATAAGCTTAACCCCCCATCCCCCAAAGGGGGCGAGAAAATTGTATAAAAAAAGTTTCAATATATGTAATAAGAGATTACCTAAACAGTTTGGCAAATTCCAAAAAAAGTTAAGATTGAAGTTGATGCATATGAACGGTTATAATCGTGCCCCCGCTGGGGGACAGGGGGAATTATACATAATGAGCTGTAAACTTGAATCAGTATTATTATTAAAAAAAGCGCCGGCATAACCGGCGCTTTAAATTAAACTATGTTTATAGTAATTAAGCTTTTATTTGCATAGATGTGAAAGAACGAATAACAAAGAAAACTGCTATTGCAAAGAAAACACATGTTAATACAATCTTGATGTGTGGAGGTAATTCAAGAGCAAGTTCAAGTGCGAGAAGTCCGAAAAGAGTTGAGAATTTAATAATCGGATTCAGAGCAACAGAAGATGTATCCTTGAAAGGATCTCCAACTGTATCGCCGATAACTGCAGCTTTATGCAATTCTGTTCCTTTTTCTTTCATATCAACTTCAACAACTTTCTTGGCATTGTCCCATGCTCCACCTGCATTTGCAAGATAGATTGCCTGGAAAAGACCGAATATTGCTATAGAAATCAGATATCCAATGAAGAAGAAAGGCTCAAGATTAGCAAAAGCCAGTGTGCTCATGAAGATAACGATAAAAATATTTATCATACCTTTCTGTGCATACTGTGTGCATATCTCAACAACCTTCTTGCTGTCTTCTGTAGAAGCTTTTGTAACTGTGTTATCAAGTTTCATGTTAGCTTTGATAAATTCAACAGCTTTGTAAGCACCGCTTGTTACAGCGTGGTTTGCAGCGCCTGTGAACCAGAATACAACAGCTCCACCAGCCATAAGACCAAGCAGGAATGGAGGATATAGTATTGAAAGTTTATCTATATTCTGTGTAAGGTTATTTGTTAGAAGAACTATGATTGAGAAAACCATGGTTGTAGCACCAGTTACAGCAGTTCCAATTAGAACAGGTTTTGCTGTAGCTTTGAAAGTGTTACCAGCTCCATCATTAGCTTCGAGATTGTGTTTTGATACATCAAATTTTGGCTCAAATCCGAAGTCTTTTTTGATTTCAGCTTTAATATTTGGAATGTTTTCAATAAGTGAAAGTTCATATACAGACTGAGCGTTGTCTGTTACCGGACCGTATGAATCAACTGCGATTGTAACAGGACCCATTCCAAGGAAACCAAAAGCAACAAGACCGAATGAGAATACTGCTGGAGCTACCATAAGCACATCTAAGCCAAGTGTGCTGATTGCATATGCAATTCCCATAAGAATCATAATTGCAAGACCAAGAAAATATGAACTGAAGTTACCAGCTGTAAGACCAGCAAGAATATTCAGTGATGCTCCGCCGTGTTTGGATGAATTAACAACGTTTTTAACAAAAATACTGTTTGTTGATGTGAAGAATTTAACAAGTTCAGGTATTACAGCACCTGCAATTGTTCCGCAGGAAATGATTGTAGAAAGTTTCCACCATAGCGATCCGTCACCAAGTTCTGAAATCATGAATGAGGATATAAAGAAAGTAACGCCTATAGAAACAATTGATGTTATCCAGACAAGTGATGTTAAAGGATGTTCAAAATTCATCTTGTCTTTAGTGCCATACATTGCTTTAGCTAAAATTGAATTTACTGCGTATGAGAATAAGCTTGTTAAAAGCATTGCAAGTCTCATTACGAAAATCCATACAAGAAGTTTAACCTGAATAATAGGGTCTTTAACTGCAAGAAGTATGAAAGATATAAGTGCAACACCAGTTACTCCATAAGTTTCAAAACCGTCTGCTGTAGGTCCTACTGAGTCTCCAGCGTTGTCTCCAGTACAGTCTGCAATAACTCCAGGGTTTCTTGCATCGTCTTCTTTAATATCAAAAACGATTTTCATCAGGTCTGATCCGATGTCAGCAATTTTTGTGAAAATTCCTCCGGCAATCCTTAGAACTGAAGCTCCAAGAGATTCACCTATTGCAAATCCGATAAAACATGCACCTGCAAGTTTTGAAGGTATAAAAACAAGGATAATAAGCATCATTAAAAGCTCAACGCTTATTAAAAGCATACCAATACTGATACCTGATCTTAAAGGAATTGCATAAACAGAAAAAGGTTTGCCGGTTAAGCTTGCGAAAGCTGTTCTTGAGTTAGCAAAAGTATTGATTCTCATTCCAAACCAGGCAACACCATAACTTCCGAGAATACCAACAATACTGCTTAGAACAATAATTGTTACATCAAAAGTTGACATGTGGCGAAGAAATCCAAAATAAACAATTATGACTACTGCAAGAAGACTTTCAAGCAAGAGAATGAATTTTCCCTGAGTTACAAGGTAGGTCTTGCATGTTTCATAAATAAGTTCTGAAATTTCTTTCATGGATTTGTGAACAGGCAGATTTTTAATGCTTATAAACTGCATGAATCCGAAAAGAAGACCAAGAACACATAATCCGATTCCATAGATGAGAATTGTGTTTCCTGGAATGCCGAAAAAATTTACCGAACCAAGATCAGGTACTGCAAGGTCGGCTTCTGAAGCAAAAATGACTGAAGCTGAAAATATTCCAACAACAGTCAGTAAAATTTTTTTTAAAACCATCAGTTACTCCTTTAAACATATTTTATTTTTTGAGAGCCGGATTTCTCCGGCTCTCGTGTGCGCAATTTATTTATTTTTCCATTGAATTATTAACAAGTTCAGCTAAATCGAGAACTGCTAAATTCGGCATATCAAGCTCATTTGCTCCGTCTGAAAGCATTGTGAGGCAGAATGGACAAGCTGTTCCAACAGTAGCTGCTCCGGTTGAATTGGCATCTTTTGTTCTGAACTGATTTACCCTTGATCCAAGATGCTCTTCAATCCACATCCTGCTTCCGCCGGCACCGCAGCAGAAACTTGTATCATGATGTCTGCTCATTTCAACAAGATTTGAACCTGGAATTGCTTTGATAATTGAACGTGGTGCATCGTATATTTCGTTGTATCTTCCAAGGAAGCATGAATCGTGATATGTAATTTTGTCTTTAAGAGCTTCTTTCAGTTTGATTTTTCCTGATTTAATGAGTTCAGAAATAATCTCTGTATGGTGATAAATTTCAACATCATAAGAGAAAGGTTTGCCTTCAGAATCAGTACCAAGAGGAGCAAATTTTTTGTATTCTTTTTTGAGAACGTTGTATCCGTGAGGGCAGGTTGTTATTATTTTTTTAATTCCGTATGTTTTAAATACTTCAAGGTTCTGTGCAGCAAGAGTGTGGAACAGATATTCGTTTCCAGCTCTTAATGCAGAATCACCACAACAGGTTTCCTCTGCTCCGAGAATACCGACTTTAACACCAGCTTTTTTCAAAATTGATAACAGTGCTATTGCAACTTTCTGATTACGTTTGTCATATGAAGCTGAACAGCCTACAAAATAAACATAATCAACATTCGGATCTTCAGCAAGAGTTTTCACACCAAGATCTTCAGGTACCCATGCCCCTCTTTCAGAGAAACCGAAACCGTAAGGATTGAAATTGCTTTCCATTTTAGTGAATGTAGCCTGAAGCTCAGCTGCCATTTCGCCTTCCATAAGAACTTTATGCTGTCTCATACCGAGCATTTTAGGAACGTGCTCAATGTTTACAGGGCAGGCTTCCATACAGGCACCGCAGTTTGTGCAGGACCAGAATTCATCAGGCTGAACAGATCCGCCTATAAGCTCTGTTGATTCAACTGCAGCAGGATCGGAAGCTGCAAGAAGTTTTGGTGCGCGTTCTTCAATATTATCTTTTATATCATTGATAAGTTTTTTAGGAGATAATGGCTTTTCAGTCAGATAAGCCGGGCAGTTGTCCTGGCATCTTCCGCATCTTGTGCATGCTGCGCTGTCCATCATCTGTTTCCATGTGTACTCTTCAATTTTTGAAATGCCGAAAGTCTCAGCTGTTTCAAAAACTTTAGGGTCTATAACAGGAAGAGTGTATTTTGTTTTTGGGCTTTCATTATCGAGATTCATGAAATATACATTTAGAAATCCTACGAAAATGTGCCCGATTTTATTGGAAGCAATCAGTCCTATAAAGGTGAATGATGCAATCATATGCAGCCACCAGTTGAGATAATGAGATTTTTTAAGTAAAGAAATCTCAACACCTTTAAAAACATGGGCGTATGCATAACCAACAGGAGACCAGATTTCAAAATCAGGTATGTGAGTTATTGCAATTCGAAGAGCTTCATTTGTAAAGCCTGTTATCACTATAAATAGAATGAGTCCAAGAGCAAATAAGTCAGTAGCCTGATTGTCCAGTCTTTTAGGAGCTAATATATATCTTCTGAAGATAGCCATAGCCAGACCAAGAAGAACAACTAAACCGAACATGTCTCCGAATAATGACCAGATGAGATAGAAATTGCCTGTAATGAAATGATAATGGAAGAAAAGACCGGTGAAGTCTTCCTGAACAACAATTATCATTGTAACAATGAAAAGTCCAACAAAGCCAAAGAAGAAGCTGGCATGCATTATTCCGCCGTAGCCTTCTTTGAAAATTTTTGCCTGGAACATTACATACTTGACTACTGCAATCATTCTTGCAACAGGTTTGTCTGTTCTTATTTCAGGTTTCCCGAGTTTCCAGATTTTAACTCTCTGGATAATTGTGTAGATTAAATATGCAACAGCAGCAGCAGCAAAAAGATAAATGCCCCATCGCATGAATCCTGCAGGTCCGCCAACATTAAAATAAAATTCCCTTGTTACATGCTTTACAGAAATACCATAAGATTCGGCCAGTCCTATTATCATTATTTCCTCCAGAATTTTGTATTATAAAAGGAAATAGTAAAAATTTCCCTTAAAGTGCAGTTGAAAAAATATAGGCAGTGATTACCATTTTTAAATAAATGATTCATCATGTTTATTCGAAGCTCCCTTGACTGAAAAAATAATTTTCAGCAATCAAAAACACAGCCAAACTATTGGCTTTAAATGTGATGTCAACATTAATTTTTATATACGCATATTTTTGTTTTTTCCCATAAATTATTTATTGACACTCAGCCTTAACACGTAACATAAAATTGAATTCATTGGTTTTTTTTATAGTTGCAGGCATAAAGCAGTAATGATGATGGTATAAATTATGGATGAATTTAAAATTCCGGATGATTCGGTTGGTATAGTAAATCCTCAAGAATTTGTTTTTGCAGAACCTCCCGATTATATGAAGCTTTTAAGCGGTGAAAAGCTCGGTCCGGTCACGCTTGAATATGAAACTTACGGCACATTAAACGAAACAAAGGATAATGCAGTTTTAATTCTGCATGCCCTATCCGGAACTGCTCATGCAGCAGGCTATAAAACATCTTCAGATAAATATCCCGGTTGGTGGGATATTTATATCGGCCCTGGAAAAGCATTTGATACCAGCCAGTATTTCATTATATGCTCAAATGTAATTGGAGGCTGCAACGGATCAACTGGGCCATCATCAATTAATCCGGAAACCGGCCAGCCGTATGGCCTTTCATTTCCAATGGTTACAATCATGGATATGGTAAATGCCCAGTATAACCTTATCAGACATCTCGGCATTAAAAAGCTGTTAAGTGTGGCAGGCGGTTCAATGGGAGGAATGCAGGCTCTTAAATGGGCAGTCATGTATCCTGATATGGTTGAGTCTGTAATTGCTATTGCGTCTTCCGCTTCAATTTCTGCACAGGGAATTGCATTTAACGAGGTGGGCAGGCAGGCGATATTTAATGATCCTAAATGGAATGGCGGAAACTATTACGGAAAAGGCGCTCCGGATGCCGGGCTATCACTTGCGCGGATGATAGGCCACATAACATATATGAGCGAAAAAATCATGCACGAAAAGTTCGGAAGAAATTTTCGCGAGTCGGGACTGTCAGATTATGATTTTACAAGGGAGTTTGCTGTTGAATCATACCTCCATAATCAGGGAATAAAATTTGTAGACAGATTTGACGCAAATTCATATTTGTACATAACAAGGGCGATTGATTTTTTTGATCTTGTTAAGGATTACGGAAGTCTTGTTGATGCGTTTGAAAAAGCGTCTGCGAATTTTCTGATTGTCAGTTTTTCCAGTGACTGGCTTTATCCGAATGCAATGTCCAAGGAAATTGTCCAGGCCCTGAGAATAACCGGAAAGAATGTTGTTTACGCGGATATTATTACAGATAAAGGCCACGATGCGTTTCTTCTTCCGAATAATGTTTTAGAAAAGAATATATCCAATTTTCTTAGAAGAGAGTTTGAAAAAATATACGATGAATAGCCACATATATGCAGGTTATGATCTTGTAATAGATGTTGTTCCTGTGGGATCAAGGGTTCTTGACCTGGGTTGCGGTACAGGTGAACTTTTAATGAAACTGCAGAAAGAGAAAAAAGTAAAGGGATTCGGCGTAGAAATTTCTGAAGACGGCGTGAGCTCCTGCGTTGAAAAGGGTCTTTACTGCTACCACGGAGACATAGATGAAGGTCTCGAGGATTACAAGGATAATTCCTTTGACTGTGTTATTTTAAATCAGACTATCCAGAACACAAAACACCCTGATTATGTTATGAATGAAATAATGCGCATATGCAAAATGGCTATTGTTTCATTTCCGAATTTTGCATTTTTAAAAACACGCTTTGAGTTCCTTATGACAGGTTCAATGCCTAAAAACGAACTTCTTCCATATGAATGGTATGAATCCCCGAATATCCACCTCCTGACTATTAAAGATTTTATTGAGCTATGTGAAATTAAAAAATATCCAATTAAAAAAGAAGCTCATTTCGCCATTACATCTTCAGGCAAAACAGTTGTATTGAAAATCCTTCCGAATATTTTTGCCCAGTATGGTTTTTTTGTACTGGACGGCGAAGCTTATACAAGTATAAAGAAATAGGAATCAATTTTATTTCTTAATAAATAATTGACATTCATTTAATAATATTTGATTAATAAATTGTTTTTTCACTTTCAAGCACCGTTAATCCAGGTGAGGGAATACAACCTTTACAAAAAATTGAGTTGAAAATCCGATACTATTCAATATATTATTAGAAAGGATATATTTTATGGAAGCTCTTCGATATATAAAAAAAATTGAATCAGATACTCTTGTTCTGAATAATCTTGGTCAATTTTCCGGTCAGGATGTAGAAATTATAATACTCCCATCTATAGAAAACTATGAACAAAATAAAAAATCGCAAAAAAAAGATCTTATGGGGTCACTTTCAAAATATGCATCAATAGATAAGAGAAAAGAGGAAAAATCCGCATGGGATGAAAACTCAAGGTCTAAACATAATGTACGTTGATGCTAATGTTGTACTGCGGTATTTACTTAATGATGATCAGAGTATACGTTCCCGGGAAATAATTGAAAAAAATCAGGTAGTTCTAACTGTTGAAGTAATATCTGAAATAGTCTATGTTTTATCCGGTGTTTATAAAATATCCCGTATTGAAATACGGGATACTATTTCCTGCACATATTTGCAGCCAGCTCTGAAAGCCCTTGAATATTATAGTGAAACCAATTTTGATTTTGTTGATTGCGTTCTTGCGGGATACAGCAAAATTTACAATGAGCCAATTGCAACATTCGATAAAAAACTTGAAGCCTTTATTTTAAAGATAAATACATAATTTATTAATAGAATTCAATATTTACTGTCATCTGTGCGCAGGCGGAGGTCCATTTTTAAGGAATTAAAGATTTTCTGTAATCGATTCACCCGAGGGTGCAGGCCATCGTTTTCACGGGAATGACATTCAGTATTTTTATTGCCATAATAAAATTATAATGGAAATGAATATGCGAATTTTAAAGTTTCTGTTTCTTATTATATCAATTAGTCTTGCTTCAGTTTTATATTCCGGAGACAGGCAGTTTGATAATCTGGTTAGATCTGCTACAGGCATTTCAGACCAGGATCTCCAGGCTGCACTCTCGAGTCCGGAGCTTACCCTGTTTGATGCTTATGCTCTATCAGTAAGAAATACCGAAACATTTAAAATGGAATGTGAAAAAACAATACAGGCTGAGGCACGAAGGGACCAGGCTATAGGAGGAGTGCTTCCCAGGTTTTCTTTAAAAGGAAATTACGCATTTCCAGACGCCAACAGCATCTATTCGCCTTCAACTCAGAGATCGAATATTAATTTATATGGAAAGCAGGCAATTACAACCGGACTTGATGAATGGACAAAAATCAGCAGGACGAAATCGGAATTGAAACTGACAGAGTATGAATTGAAGTATTATGCAGGAAAGTCTCTGATCGATTTATCAGTTGTTTTTTATAAAATCATCCAGCTTGATAAAAGCATTTCAAACAGAAAAGAATTGCTTGCCCTGTATAATAAAGCTTTAGGAGAACTACAAAGAAGATATGCTATTGGCAGAAGCAGGGAAAGTGAACAGCTCAGAACTAAAGCGGAAATATACAAGCTTGAAGCATCAATAAAATCTCTGGAAAAGGAACTTGCCGGCGCAAAAATTGTTTTATCAGTATTAATAGATAAAAAAGGCGATTTCAAGCTTAATATCGGCCAGCCGCTTCCTGATCCTGATATTACAGAAATTAATGCAAGGTTAATTGCGCTTAAGAGGTGGGATGTGCTGGCTGCAAGAGAATATGTTGACTCTGCAAAAGCAAATTTTACTGCAGCTTGGGGCGGGCATATTCCAACTGTTTATCTTGAAGGTTATTTAAGGCTGTATTCAGATACAAGCAGCACTGTAACAGCTTATGGGTCTCTCGGTTTTGAAGTGCCTATTTACAGCGGGGGCATAACTGCAGCAAAGACAAGAGAAGCTGAATCAATGCTGAGGCAGACTGATTTAAAATATAAAAAAACATTGAGAACTGCTACATCAGAGATTATTGACGCTTATCAGAATTATAAAAATTCTATTGAAACTGCATGGTCATATAAATTTGCAATGGATACAGTGAAAAATAATTACTATTCAATTATGAACGAATACAGGCTTAATCTTGTTACAATACTTGATGTGCTTACAGCTCTACAGAATATACAGCTCTCTATGGACGATTTTGAAAAAGCGGAACTGCAGAACAGAATAGACCGGGTTTGGCTTGGTGTTGCTGTAAACGAAATCCCCGGTGTTGGCATGAAAATGCTGAAGATAAAAGAAATTCCCAGGGTGAAATAAGATGTCATTATCTGATATATCAATAAAAAATCCGGTATTTGCATGGATGCTCATGATTGGGCTGATATTATTCGGTGCGATTTCCGTGAGCAGGATGGGAATTTCTCAAATGCCGGATGTTGATTTTCCTGTGGTGAATATTAATGTTGTATATGAAGGTGCGTCTCCTGAAATAATTGAAACAGATGTTATTGATATTATTGAAGATGCAGTAATGAGCGTTGAGGGTATTGTTAATTTAAGTTCAGTATCAAAAAATGGCGGCGGTTCAGTCACAGTTGAACTTGAAATCAGCAGGGATGTTGATATAGCAGTGCAGGAGATAACATCGAAACTGGCACAGGCGCAGAGAAGCCTGCCTACTGACATGGACCCGCCTATTGTATCAAAAAGAAATCCTGAAGATTTCCCAATCATGTGGCTTGCTCTGTCATCGGACAGGCCTGCGAAAGAAATGATGGATTTTGCGCGTAATAATCTTCAGGCCAAGTATCAGACAGTCCCGGGTGTTGCTGAGGTAAGGCTCGGCGGCTATACTGACAGGAATCTCCGGATCTGGGTTGATTTAAAAAAACTTCAGAGATATGAACTTTCTATTGATGATATTATTTCCACAATAGGCAAAGAGCATGTTGAAGTTCCAGGCGGAAAAGTTTCCACAACCAGTAAAGAGCTTGTTATAAGATCTCTCGGTGAAGCGGAAACAGCACAGTCTCTTGAAGAACTCCCGATAAATCTGCGCGGCGGTATGCCGATATATTCAAGAATCCTTTTGAAAGATGTAGCAAGGGTTGAGGATGGACTTGCGGACATTACTGCAAGAGCGCGTTTCAACGGTAAACCTGCAGTAGGCTTTGGAATCATGAAGCAGAGAAAAACAGACGCAATTGAAATTGCAAAAGATGTAAGAAAACTCACTGCAGAATTGAATACAAAATTGCCTAAAGGTTATAATATTCAGGTTTCAAGCGATATGACAAGCTTTATCAAGGATTCAACTGATGAGCTTATGTTTAATCTGATTTTATCTGCCATATTAACCGGTATAGTCTGTTATTTATTTTTAGGTTCTCTTTCATCAACAGTAAATATTCTTCTCGCGATTCCTACATCTATCATGGGTTCTTTCATAATAATATATTTTCTTGGTTTTACGCTGAATACATTCACCCTGCTTGCTCTATCACTTGCAATCGGGGTAGTTGTTGATGATGCGATCATGGTTCTTGAAAATATTTCCCGGTTCAGGGAAAACGGCGAAGGTAAAATAACCGGAGCTATGAGGGGGGCAAACCAGATTGCCTTTGCAGCGCTGGCTGCAAGCCTTGCAGTTATAGCAATATTTCTGCCTGTTGCTTTTATGGAAGGAATTATTGGAAAATATTTTCTTCAGTTTGGCATAACAATCTCCGTTGCTGTTGCGCTTTCGCTTCTTGAGGCTCTGACCCTGACTCCAATGAGATGTTCCCAGTTTCTTGATATTTCAGATACAGCAGGATTTGCAACAAGGATTGTAAACAGGGTATTCAAATCTTTTTCATTTTATTATTCCAAATCTCTTGGATTTGCACTTAATCACAGGTGGCCTGTTATAATTGTATCTCTTTTATTATTTTCCGGATCGCTGATTTTCTTAATAACAATTCCCAAAGAGTTTGTACCTGCTCAGGATCAGAGCATGTTTATTCTTAGAATCAAAACCACGCCCGGGTCATCTTTTGAATTAACAAATGAAATGACAAAAAAAGTTGAGGATTATATTTCAAAAAAGCCTGAAGTGCTGAGATTCTATTCAAGCGCAGGAAACGTTATGGGTACTGCTGAATCAAATACTGCGATGCTGTTTGTCACTATGAAGGAATATGATAAAAGGCCTATTAATAAGAAAAAAGGAAGACCTCTTAAACAGTTTGAGTTTGCCCAGTCAATAAGAAAGGATTTAAACAGCATTTCTAAAGATTTAAAAGTAATGTATCAGGATCTTTCAACAAGAGGTTTTACTGCATCAAGGGGTTATCCGGTTGAAATAATAATCCGCGGAGAGAAGTGGGATAAGCTTGCTGAATACACATCAAAAATAATGGAAGAAATGCAGAAAAGAGGCAGCACGGTTGATGTTGATTCAAATTATACTCTCGGCCAGCTTGAGGTGAGGATATATCCTGACAGAAAAGCAGCTGAACAGCGCGGAGTGAGCATGGTCAGCATCGGCAATACCATCAGCGCTTTTATGGGCGGCAAGAAAATCGGCAAGTTTACAGATGCCGGTCACAGATATGATATAAGGATTTCACTAAAAGAGGAAGACCGTAAAAAGATTGAAAATATTAAAGAACTGTATGTAAGAAACAACAGGGGTGAGCTTGTCAGAATTTCCGATGTTGTAAAAATTGAAGAGAAAATGGCGCTGCTTTCCATAACCCGTTTAAACAGGGAAAGGGCTATTACTATTTTTGCAAATCCGGCTCCCGGACTTGCACAGCAGGAAGCAATTGATGCAACTATGAAAATTGCAAAAGAAATTCTCCCGAAAGGATACTATGCTGATTTGACAGGCTCTGCAAAAACTTCAAGTGATTCATTTAAAAGCCTGATATTCGCACTTATACTCGGAATTATTATTTCTTACATGATACTCGCAAGCCAGTTCAACAGCTACATACATCCATTTACGATCCTGCTTGCATTGCCGTTCAGTTTTTCCGGAGCAGTATTTGCACTTGCAATTACAGGGCAGACAATAAATCTTTTCAGCTTCATTGGTCTCATTTTGCTTATGGGGTTAGTTAAGAAAAATTCCATTCTGCTTGTGGAATTTACAAATCAGCTGCGCGATCAGGGAATGAATGCGAAAGAAGCGCTAATGAAAGCATGTCCAATCAGGCTCAGGCCGATTATTATGACAACGCTGTCAACAATTGCAGCTGCTATTCCTCCTGCAATTTCTATAGGGCCCGGAGCTGAATCAAGAATTCCAATGGCAGTTGCAGTTCTCGGCGGTATGATTGTATCAACACTTCTTACTTTGCTCGTTGTTCCGAGCGCGTACAGTTTGCTTAGCGGTATTGAGAGGAAGAAGTATGATGAAGAGTCTCATAAAATTCCTAAAGGGTGGGGGGTTTCAAGATAATAGAGTTATTGAAACTAAAAACAGGAGCGGTTATCCCGCTCCTGTTTTTTTATTTTAAGTTTGGTAAAAATATGCAAATTAAAGTGGAGGATATAATGTTATAGTTTTAGTAACTGTACTGCCTCCAGTAAATGTAGCTGTAATATTTAAATTTAGAACTACAAAATAATATTCGCTTAATCCAATATAATTTCCTGAAATTACTCCATTTGAATAATTAAAGATTAATGAAGAATGATAAGGATCTGGCATCCCATAATTTCCAAATTCTAAACCAGTCCAAAGCGTTCCACTATAGCTAACAGACCATGAAGTTACTCCAGATGCAGCTGGTGTTAATGCTTGTCCATTTACCCAATTTGTAATTGGTGGATATGATATTGCTAATAATGTAATAATCGTTGAAGTAGAACCATATAGATTAGTTGCTGTAATTGTATAGCAGCCATTAGCAGACTGGGCAATTGCAGTTGGAGTACCTGAAATAACTCCAGTAGTTGCATTTAAATTCAAACCTGTAGGAAGAGATGGGCTAATAGACCATGATGTTATTGTTCCTGATACTGTTGGAACAAGGTTGCTAAAAGATTGTCCTGCATTATAAATTACTGATGGAGATGAATAAGCAAGGTTTGCTGGAGCCAAACTGTTAACTATAATAGAAATTACTGCACTTGTTGAACCGCCAGTATTAGTTCCTGTTATTGTATAAAAATTTATTCCCTGATTATTTGCAGGAGTACCTGAAATAACACCAGTTGTTGTATCTAATATTAATCCTGAAGGTAATGACGGACTTGCAGACCATGAAACTACGCTTCCGGTAACTGTTGGGGTGTTATTTTGAATCACAAGATTTCTTGTGTAAACTGCAGATGCATTTGAATAAGATAAATTTACTGGTGCAACGTCATTGATTGTTATTGAAATAATATAAGTTGCCGAACCCGAAGGGTTTGAAGCTGTAACAGTAAAATTTGTAGCTGGTTGTATGACAGTAGGTGTTCCTGAAATAGTACCTGTTGTGGTATTTAAAATTAAACCTGCAGGTAATGCCGGACTTATTGACCAGCCTGTGACAGTTCCTGTAACAGTTGCAGTATTATTTGCTATAACTGTTCCTCTTGTATATACAGCAGAATTTGTTAAATAGTTTATTGATGCAGGCGGTATCTGATTTACAGTCATGGAAATCGTTGCTGTTGTTGAGCCGTTTAGATTTGTAGCTGTAATTGTGTATATTACTGCTGATTGAGAATCAGTAGGTGTACCTGATATAACACCAGTTGTTGTATTTAATACAAGGCCTGCAGGTAGAGCAGGACTTACTGACCAGGAAGTAACAGTTCCTGTAACTGTCGGAACATTATTTGGAATAACAGAATATTTTGTATAAACTGCTAAAGGGGTTGAATATGATAATGATACTGGAGCTGAATTATTAACTGTTATTAAAATCTGGGCTGTTGTTGATCCGCCTGAATTTGAAGCAGTTATTGTATATATTTTAGCTGCTTGTAAAACTGTTGGGTTTCCTGAAATTACACCAGTGGTTGTATTTAAAGTAAGACCAGTTGGCAATGCAGGACTTACAGAATATGATGTAGGAGTTCCAGTTACAGTTGGTATATTATTTTTTATTGTTAATGTTCTGGTGTAAACAGAAGCAGTACTTGAGTATGAAAGGGCTGTTGGTGCTACATCATTAACAGTGATTGAAACAACTCCTGTAGTTGAACCGCCTGTATTTGTTGCTGTAATTGTATAATTTGTTGCTGTTTGCAGAACAGTTGGTGTTCCGGAAATTATACCGTTTGTTGTATTTATTATCAGTCCATCAGGTAAAGCAGGGCTTATACTATAAGAAACAACTGTACCTGTAATACTAGGATTATTGCTTGATATAACTGCTCCTTTTGTATAAACAGCAGAAGTAGTTGCGTATGACAAGGCTGCTGGTGCAGCATCATTAACTGTTATTGAAACTACTCCTGTTGTAGAGCCTCCATTGTTTGAGGCTGTTATTGTATAGTTGGATGCAGATTGAAGTGTAGATGGAATTCCTGAAATAATACCGGTTGAAGTATCCATCGTTAATCCATCAGGAAGGTCAGGGCTTACAGACCATGATGTTACTGTTCCTGTAACTGTAGGAGTATTGTTTGCTATTGCAGCATTTTTTGTATAAACAGCAGATGTGGTTGAGTATGAAAGAGTTGAAGGAGCAGAATAATTTACAGTGATTGATAGATTTACTGTAGTTGAACCGCCTGTATTCGTTGCTGTAATTGTATAATTTTTAACCGACTGAAGATCAGTTGGTGTTCCTGAAATAATACCTGTAGATGGATCAATTGATAGTCCAGTTGGCAGATCAGGGCTTATTGTATAAGTTGTAACTGTTCCTGTTACAGTTGGTGCATTGTTTGAAATTGCAGCATCTTTTGTATAAACAGCGGAAGTTGTTGTATAATTAAGGGCTGCTGGTGCAGCATCATTTACTGTAATGGAAATTTCAATAGTTGCTGAACCATTTGAATTTGCTGCAGTTATTGTATAATTTGATGCAGCTTTTATCGCAGTTGGAGTTCCTGAAATTATTCCAGTTGCTGGATCAATGCTCAATCCCACTGGTAAATCAGGGCTTATTGACCATGATGTTACGCTACCTGTAACTGCAGGTATATTTTCAGAAGAAGGTAAATTTCTTGTATATACAACTGAAGTGGTTGTATAAGTTAAAGCAGAAGGAGGAAGAGCTTTCGCTGCTTCTTCTTTTGAAGCGCCTGAACAGGCAATGAAAGAAATAGTTAATAAAAGTGAATAAAATAGGAATAAAGGTTTTAATTTCATAAGGTACTCCTGCAATTTATTTAATATATAAATTTTAAAAAATTTCAATCGATATAATAGAATTTTAGAGCATATATAAAAAGCAGATACACTAAATACAACTACAAAATATAGATATTTGTTTATTATTATATATTAGTATTGGAAATACTATAAAGTGCCAATTTTTTTTGGATTAATTCCTGATTTTTGCGGTTTTTTTAAAGTCTTGCTAATGAATTTGAAGGATTTTCTGCAATAGATGATTTCTTAATCGTGGAAAACAATAGGGAAAATCTGAATGAATTATTTGATTAACCTGATTTTATACGAAAGGTAATTTACTAAACAAACGCCATTGAATCAGTGAATTCAAGTTTGAAAAAAGTCACTCATAAACGTTCAGCATTTCCAAATGATGATGCAATTTATAAAGTTTTAAACTGCTGTCTCATAAAATTATTTTGTTTAATTCGTAAGTGCTGATCAATTCAGGACTTGCATAGCATAATAATTTTAGAGTTATTAACACTTTTAAATCTTTAACCCCTGAATTATTCAGCAGTTAACAAATTCATTGGGTCAGCGGTGAAAGTTATATATTTGGCATTGACACGGGTTTAAAAAAAGTGGACAATGCCAATCAGGGAATGGGGTGCAGCCTTAAATAAGTTTGCAATATTCTTTGACGTCATGATAAAAATATTATTAAAGGCTATTTACACAAAAGATCTGACAGTCTCTTCCCCCATTTCTTTTCCAAACACAATGATAATATCTTATATTTTTGAAAAAAAATCCATACGTATCTATATCTTAAAGATAGTAATTTTTATTTTTTTATACTAATATATGTAAATTAATGTCACTTATAAGTGAGGAGTAATATGTCAGATACTCTTTCTGTTAAAACAGACTATAAAAAATATTCTGAAGCGTATGCTGATTTTTATCCTCTTATCTTTAGTGTTGTATATATAAAGATAAATCAATATGAAGAATCAGAAGATTTATGCCAGGAAATTTTTATAAGGCTTTTCAATAAATTTAATGAAATTGATGATATCAGAAAATGGCTTTATGGAACAATGCGCAATGTGCTGTTTGAATATTATAGAAAGAAAAAAGTTCCAACTGAAGATATTGAACAATATCTGGATGACTCAAGCATGTCATTCGTCAATGGCTTTAAAGAGGCGAGACACGTTATTGAAGATGCAATGGCGAATATCAGAAATTTTGATGATGAAAAGGATAAAGTCATTTTTGAGATGATTGCTGTTTATAATTACAGTTTTGCTAATACTGCAAAGTTAATGGGACTGACTTATACACAGACACGCTATAAGTATCAAAGAACTGTTGAAAGGCTGACCTCTTATTTGAAAGGAAGGGGAATTAAAGACCTGGAGGACCTTCTATGACAGATAATAAAACTGATTTAATAAAACGGGTTTTTAAAAAATATAAATTTTTTACTCCGGTAGATAATGAAGTTCAGAAAAAAATAATCTCTTCAAGGAATAAAACTTTAATTCACATATTAAAAGAATCAGGCTCTTATACAGCTTACAGGTATTTTATCTTATCCATATTCCTGAAATTCAGGGGAATGGGTATTCCGGTAACAGTTAAAAAAATAAATTTATTTATACCGGCCTTCTCTCTGGCAGCAGCAGGAGTTATATTTTTTTTAACAGCAAATATCATCATGCCGGATTTTATTCAGGAAGATTATTATGTTAAAAAGGCTCATGTTATTTTTCTTACAGGAGATGTTAAATTAAAAAGAGCCGGTTCGTATATAAAACTGATTAATTTAAAAGACGAGATACTGGAAAACGATTTAATTGTTACTGGAAGGGATTCGAGCATTGCATTTCAAACTGGTAAAGCAAACCTCGTTTATTTAAAAGCTGATTCTGAAATTAAATTTTCATCAATAAACAGTAATTTGATTACAGAAGCACAGCTGAATTACGGTAAAGCGTTGTTTAAAATTGAGAAAACTAAAAGCAGCAGTTTTGCAGTAAGAACTCTTGCATGTGTTGCATATATTCGTGGAACTGAGTTTAGCATTTCAACTGATAGCAAAGAATCAATTATTGCTCTTGGTAGAGGTTCTCTTGAAATAACCCATATTAATAATGAAAAACATATTCTAAATGAAGGTTATTCAGCAATTATTAATGATAAATATGATATCAAACCAATAAGTGAAAAAGAAAAAATTGATTTTAAAAGAATAGGTATTTTTAATTTTTCTGAAAAATTTAATAAATTAAAAATTGAAGACCTGGATAAAAGAAACATCATTCTTATTGATGAAAACATTAAAATTGATAACGAGATAAAAAAGTTAAATGGAAAAGAGGATATTCCATCAACTCTGGATGAAATAAAAGCAAAATATGGTTTCCTTCATGAAGTTCATTTTTTTAATGGGAAAATTATTAAAGGATATGTTCTTGAAAGAAAAATACGATATAAAATTGTTGTTCCAGGGCGTATTATTTATATTAAGACAGAAGAAATAGAAAATATTAAACGAATATAGTCGCAATTTATGTATTTTTTTTAAAAAACTGTTTTTTTTATTAAATTTCTAAATTTTTTGTCACTAATAATATAGAAATCAGTAAAATCTATATTATTTATCAGGAGCTTTAAAAAAATGAAAATTAAAGTTAAGATTACAGCAATTTTAATGCTTTTTGCAGCAATTACTTTCAATGCCTGCAGTGGGAGCGGATTAGATACATCCATTCCATCAGATCCAGGTCCTTTAACAGCTGGAGCTGCTATAAATTATTCAGGTATTACAGTATCATCAGTTACTGTGAATTGGGGTGCTGCAACTGGCAGTAAAACTGCCCAGAGTGGATTAAGATATAAACTCGTAACAGCAACAACTTCAGAAGCAATTGATACTATTGCAGAAATAAACGCTATAACTGGCTCTGATTTGCTTATGGACTGGACTTTAAATACTACTACCTACTTAAAAAATACTCTTACTGAGGCAACATCTTATTATTTTGCAGTTTTAGTAAAGGATGGAGATGGAAATACGGTCATTTATAATCCTCAAAAAGTAACAACACTTGATGTAACAGCGCCTACTTCAGGTACAAATATAAATTTTACAAGCATTGCAAGCACATCTGTTACAGTTAACTGGGGGGAAGCAACTGATAACGGTACAATTCCAAGCGGATTAAGTTATAAAGTTGTTAAAGCAGCATCTGCTGCAGCAATTGATACTATTGCAGAAGCAGACGCTATAACCGGTTCCGATCAGGTTATGAACTGGGCCTTAAATACTGTTAATTTTTCATCAACAGGACTTTCTGAAGGCACAGTTTATTATTTTGCAGTTCTTGTTAAAGATGGAAATGGCAATATGGCTAATTATAGCCCTCAAACTGTAACTACTCTTGATGTAACGGCTCCTACAGCTGGAACTGCTATAAGTTTTACAAATGTCGCAGCTACATCTGTTACAGTTAATTGGGGTGCAGCTTCCGATAACACTTCATCTCCAGGTGCATTAAGTTACAAACTGGTCAAAGCGACAACTTCAGCAGCAATAGATACTATTGCAGAAGTTGACGCTATAATCGGCTCTGATCTTGTTATGGACTGGACTTTAAATAGTGTCACAACATCGGCAATTAGTCTTACAGAAGGTACAGTTAATTATTTTGCAGTTTTAGTTAAAGATGGCGCTGGGAATAAATCTATTTATAGTCCACAGGCTGTTGTACCCGCAACACTGGTCAATGCACAGTGGGCAAAATCAGCAGGTGGGTCTGTTTTTAAATCTGTTGTTGTAGACAGCACCGGAAATATATATACAGCAGGTTATGTTTCAGGATCAACGACATATACTTTTGCTGCAGGCGTTACAGCTACAGGTAAATCAACTGATACAAATGTATTGATTGTGAAATACAATTCATCCGGTACTGCACAATGGGCAAGAACTGTTACAAGTACAATTCCAATAAATTCTTCAAGCTATAATTCTATTGCAGTAGACAGTAGCGATAATGTTTATGCTGCAGGAGCTATTGGCAATAGTACATATGATTTTGGCAACAGTATAAGTGCTTCAGGAATTAATGGTAAAAATTTGGTTATTGTAAAATATAATTCTTCTGGTGATGTACAGTGGGCAAGATCAGTTAGTTCAGGTCCTGGTTTTTCAGAACTCCGTTCAGTAGTAGTAGATAGCAATAATAGTATAATTGCTGCCGGTTATATAGGAGGAGGAAATTATTACTTTGGCAGTACAACTGTATTTGGTCAAAATGGTGGAAATAATGTCTTAATAGTTAAATATGATTCATCAGGAGTAGATCAATGGGCATGGTCAGCTTTACTTGGTCCATCCGATTCAGAATTTTTTTCTGTTGCAGTAGACAGCAGTAATAATGCATATGCAGTAGGGGTTATAAGAGGTAATGGTCAATACCAATTCAGCTCAGGTTGCCTTCTCAATGGTGGTACTACAAGTATGAATATTGTTGTTGTAAAGTATACAACAGCAGGGTATGCATCATGGGCAAAAAGTGTTACTTCCGGTACTAGTGATTCTCTTCTTACATCGATAGCAATAGACAGCAGTGATAATATTTATGCCGGTGGAACAATATATGGTGCAGGAACATATAATTTTGGCAACAGTATTACTTTAGCAGGGGCATCTTCACAATATAATATGTTGTTGTTAAAATATAATACATCCGGTACAGCTCAATGGGCAAAAACAATAACACCGGGATCGGCTTCTTCTTTCTTTGTTTCTTTAACTGTAGACAGCAGTGGAAATTTATTTGCCGGGGGAAATATTTATGGAACAGGAACGTTTACTTTTGGACCTGGTGTTTTTGCATCAGGATCATATAATAGCGGGTATAATATATTCCTTACTAAATACAGTTCATCAGGGGTAGCACAATGGGCAAAGACAGTAACTTCAGGATCAGGTTCTTTTTTTAATTCAATATTTGTTAAAAGTGGAAATGTTTTTGGTGTAGGCAGTATTTCCAGTACAGGATCCTATGATTTTGGAAACAGTATCACAGTAACATCTACAGGCAGTGGTTTACTCTTGATAAAATACCAGTGATTAATTTTTTATCTGAGAATTTGTAATATAATTACTCTGCTGGATTTAATAAAACAAAGCCCCGGTAAATCCCGGGGCTTTGTTTTATTAAAAAGTTAAGGGTCAGAGCATCAGTATCATCTGCATTCAACAATGATTTACAATACAGTTCTATATGTTTATTCTGAAAATAACAGAAAGATCTATTGTAAAAAAATCATGAGCTCCACCATTTCTAAATATAATCCCATAGTCTCCGCCAATTGATAGAGAAAAAAGATCTGATGTATTGAAACCAATACCTATTCCGGCAATCATTATTCCACAATTTGAAAATCTTGTAATAAATCTTGAATCGCTGCTTGAATAAGAAGCCGAGATATGATACAAGTCATAATCTATAGAATTATATAAATATCCGCCGGAAAGCCTGGTATCGATGTATAGCCATTTCAATATGCCAATTCTGTATTGCAAGGCGATCATTACAGGAATAAGATTGTTTCTGAGTATATGCAGATATTCAGCTCTCCCGGGTAGTTGAAAATAACCAACCTCTAAACCGAAACCGAATCCTTCTAAAAAAAGGTCGCTTATTAAAAAATCTGCAAGCAGTCCCCATCCTGGGTTGTAAAAGTAACCATAAGGTAAATTTGGAAATATTGCAAAGGCCCTTACTCCTATGTCCCAGATGAATAAGTTTTTTGTTTTAAGACTGGAACTGTTTTCAGATTCATCCTCTATGTTGTCAACTGCGCGAATAAAAAAAGTTTTTTTTGAATGAGGATCGAGAGATTTTATGGAATATACTGTATTATTAGTTCTGGCAAAAATTTCCTCTGTCTTGTTTTCCCGCTTGTAAATAATATATTCGATTATCTGGCCATCCGGGTCTATGGCTGGATCCCATTTAATAATCATCTCGAAATTCTTTTTATCCGGAGACCATATTTTTTCTGACTTAATATTTTTCGGAGGATTCGGTCTGATATTTTTTGTAGTTTCCTTTATTTCATTGCTTGGAAGAGATTCGTAATTGTTACTGTCTACAGCTGTTACAATAAAATAATATTGTGTATTGCTTTTGAGATTAGTAATAGAAAATTTTTTAAAAGATGTATCGCCAGCGAGCTTGAATTTTTCAATCAAACTATTCTTGTAATATACCTTGAATTTATTTACTTTATTATAAGGAGGAAGCCATATGAGATCAATTCTGTCTGTATCCACTTTTATTGCCTGTAAATTTAAAGGATTCATTCTTGATATGAAAAGAACTTCTGTACGTTTGATTTTTATTTCTTCAGGTTTATATAGTTCATGTCTGAATATATAATATTCCTTGTTCTCATCAACCATAAATAACTCAATGCCGTTCCCGTCTGATTTTTTAACGTATACTTTGCCCATATAAAGCTCTTTGTATAAAAATCGGATTATTTCATTCAGTTTATATAGCTGTTTCTTGCCGTCATTTGAAATAAATAAAACTGATTCAAGAGTTTCATTTTCAATTTTTCCTTCAATAATTGAACCATCTTTTAAAAAAATATGCTCAGCTATTACTGGTGCATTAAGTAATATCAATGATATCAGTATTATAAGTGTTATATAAAGATAGGTATTAAAGAATTTCATGAAGATTTTATATCCTAAAGTCTGCAGTTTAAAATTTCTGTTTCAAGAATAGCAGTAGCTCCTATTTCAGCAAGCTGATCCATTACCCTTACGATCTCATTTTTTTTAACCATCACTTTAACTGCAGCCCAGCCTTTTTCATCGAGTGAAGAAACAGTGGGCGATTCAAATCCCGGAGCAATGCTCTCGGCTTTCTTCAGTAAATCAGTCTTAATATTATATTCAAGCATGCTGTACTGGCTTGCAACGAGTATACCATCAATCCGTCTTTTGATTTTTAAAATGCGAGGATCATCTTTCAGATTTTTACTGGAGATAAGCACTGCCTGGTACGAGCCAATATCGCTGAAAATTTTAAGATTATTGTCCCTGAGACTGTCGCCTGTTTCTACAAGATCAACAATTGCATCTGCTAAATTCAGCGCGATCATAATTTCAACTGAACCGTTCATTTCAACGCATTTTACGTTTACACCGTTATCAGCAAAATATTTTTTTGTTGTTGAAGGAAATGAAGTGGCAACTGTTTTACCTTCAAGAAATGAAAGATCATTTTTGCCGATATTATCGCGTACTGCAACACAGAGCCTGCACCTGCCGAAATTGAGTTTCAGTATCTCATCTACGTCTGCACCGCGTTCTATTATGAGATCGCTTCCTGTAATTCCAATATCAATCACGCCTGAATCAACAAGAACTGGAATATCGTCAGCTCTGACAAAAATAAAAATTATTTCTTCGTTAAGACATGTTGCATAAAGATTGCGTCCTGTTGTTCTGAAATTATACCCGGATTTTTTTAATAATTCAATTGATGGATCTTTAAGACGGCCTTTTGTTGGAATAGCAAACTTGATTTTATTTTTATCCCACGGGTTCATCTTTTTTTCTCCGGTTTTTTTCTTCAATCCCGCTTATTCCATGTCTGCGTGCAAGTTCGTCTTCAATTTCTTCAAGTTTTATGTTTTTATATCCGGCAAGAACAAAAGTATGGTACAGCAGATCACATATTTCATTAATGAGATGTTCTTTGTTGTTTTCAAGCCCGGCCTCGCAGACCTCGCCTGCTTCTTCGAGAATCTTTTCATTTATTATCTCAGTTCCGCTGTTATACAGTTTTGCTGTATATGATTTTTCAGGAGATGAATTTTTTCTGTTTTCAATCGTATCAAACAATATTCTAATTATATTATTATTATTCATGGTGTATCCTTCTTGTAAAAAATAATTCATGTAAAATAATAGCTGTTTTATATCTGTCAATTTATATTTTTCCCGGTTTATTCTGAAAAATTTTCATTTACTATCTGATCAGCAGTTATAGTATTTGGCTGATTCTAATTCTATTAAATGCTATTAACTAAAATATAAGAACTGGAAAAAATTACACCAATGAAATTTTCACCTAAGCCGACAATTGCTTTAAAACTTACACTGATGTTCACTCTATTCGGAATGATAATAGGTTATTTCTCGTTTATTATGTCGAATATGGGTTCAACAAGAAATTTAATGAATTTAACAACATCAATTCTGCATAAGCAGTTTCATGAGTCTCTGGTGTCAGATGAGCCTGATTCATTGATAAAGCTTCTTGGCAAAAATGACGATTCAATTCTGAAAATAATGAATATGATAAAAAACGATCCTATGCATCCTGTTACAGGTGTATCTGTTTATATATACGATACTTTGAAAAATGACTGGGTACAGCACAGTATAAACGAAAACGGGAAATTTTATAAATCTGCATTCGAAGGCAATATTACAAATCTTAACAGGGCAATGAACAGGAAGTTTCTTGTTTCAGATCCCAAGCCTTTTTTCGGGCAGAATGATAAAATGTATCTGTATGTGAATATTTCCAGAAATATAGATAAAAATAAATATCTAATATGCGTTGAATTCAACAGGAAGGGCCTGACTTCATCAATAGTTCAGAATGCCGAGCAGTTTATTATTTTTGAGATTGCTTTGCTTCTAATATCAGTTTTCCTCGGAAAATTTTTTGCAAGAAGAATTGTAAAGCCTATCAAAAAAATTTCTGAAGAATCCGCAAGCATTGCTTCCGGAAATTTTTCATACAGATTTAATATAAAAAGAAAAGATGAAATCGGCGTGCTTGCAGATTCTCTGAATAAAATGGCTGCTCAGATTGAAAACACAATAAATGAAATAGACAACCGTATCAGAACAATGGAGACCATGAACAGGATTGACAAGGCTGTACTATCTTCAATATCAAGAAATGATCTGCTGGACAGAGTTGTGGGGATTGTGGCAAAGCAGTTTAACAAATCATCAATTGCCATTGCTTTAAGAAATGAGGAAAAAAAAGGTTTTGATATATTAAGTGTTTTTGAAGAGGGAAATAAAGCCCTTCTTTCGGATCGTCCGTTTGTCCCTGATGCAGATATTGATCCTGAGCTGTTATCGAGAACTGCTTCTATTTATCAGTTCACAGGCAGAGATATGGAAAATTCTCTTGCAAAACTGATACAGGAGTTTGTTAATTATAAACCCGGCGCAATACTTCATGTTCCAATTTATATAAAAGAAAAATACCTAGGATCCTTATTTCTGGTTAAGATAGATGATGAAGCCTACAACTCCAGGGATGTTGAGTCAGTATCAATGCTTGCTGATCAGGTTGGAGTTGCGCTTCAGAGCGTAAAGGCATTTGAAGAAAAGGAAAGCCTGTTTATCGGAATTCTTATGGCTTTAACAAATGCTGTTGACGCCAAATCGAAATGGACCGCAGGTCACAGCGAAAGGGTAGCAAAATATTCAGAGCAGATCGGATTAAGCCTTAAATTAAATGAATCAGAGCTAAGGGATTTATCTCTTTCAGCAATTCTGCATGATATAGGGAAAATCGGCGTGCCTGAACATATTCTGGATAAACCTGCGAAACTTTCTGAATCGGAATATGAAATTATAAAGCACCACCCGCCAGAGGGAGCAAAAATTATCGGAGTAATTCCGTCGCACGAATCGATTTTATCCGGAATTCTGTATCATCATGAGCGCTGGGATGGAAGCGGTTACCCCTCAGGGCTTGTGCAGAAAGAGATTCCTCTGCAAAGCAGAATAATTACAGTTGCAGATGTTTACGATGCAATAACTGCTGAACGGCCGTACAGAAAAGGCATGGAGAAGGAAAAGGCTCTTGAATTTATGATTGAAAACAGCGGAAAGCTTTTTGATCCGGAGCTTGTAGAAATATTCCTGAAAATTCTTTTTGAAGAAAAGGATGAACCTAAGCTGTGAAAAATTTTATATTTGTAATTATATTATTAATATCTTCATGCTCCGGCAAAGACAAGATTCAGTCAGATAAAATAAAAATTGCAGTTTCCGTTTTTCCAATCAGCGATATTGTTAAAAATATTGCAGGGGATAAGGCTGAAGTTTTTTTTGTAGTCCCGGCAGGTGCGAATCCGCATACCTTTGAACCGTCTCCTTCGGATGTTAAAAAAATTTCATCAGCAGGATATTTTATCGGTGTGGATGAAAACTTTGACGGATGGATGGAAAAGTTTTTAACAAGGGAATCATCCAGATACTATTTAATCAGAAACGAAGCATTCAATAAATATTCATTTAATAAAAATATTCTAAACAGAGAGGATCATCAGGCAAATAAAGAAAAGCATGATGATGAAAACGGGATTAATCCTCATATTTGGCTTACCTTCAGGGGAGGAAAAATTATAGCGGTATCTGTTTTGAATTTTTTAATAAAAATAGATAAACAGAATGAGGAATACTATAAAAAAAATTATAATAATTATTCTGAAAAGCTGGATGCTGAAGATAAAATAGCTTCAGAAAAATTAAAAAAGCTGAAGTTCAGAAAATTTATACAATGGCATCCGTCCTGGAATTACTTTGCCGAGGATTTCGGCCTGGAAATTACAGGTGTGATTGAAGCCGGGCATGGTACTGAAGCGTCAGTTAAAAAAATGAAAGATCTTTCATCTGATGCTAAAAAAAATAATATTAAAATAATAATTGTTGATCTTGATCTGAAAAGCCGCGCAGCTGAAACTCTTGTTATGGAAATTGGAGGCAGGCTTGTAAAGCTCGATTCAATGGGTTCTCCATCAAAAGCAGACAGATCAAATTTTATTGATCTTATGATGTATAATAC
This sequence comes from uncultured Leptospirales bacterium, assembly GCA_964529415.1. Lineage (GTDB taxonomy): Bacteria > Spirochaetota > UBA4802 > UBA4802 > UBA5550 > CAYMPH01. The sequence goes on from CAZGWD010000012.1 coordinate 29,102, forward strand.
TGAAATTTTATATACTGAGCTGAGTAAATAATTTGAATTTAATAACACCCTCCTACTTGATGGGGGAGGGGAATAAAAAATTTCTGATATGAGAAATAAAATGAATATCATGGATACAGATATAGCAGTAAAAGTCAGCGGTGTTACTGTCGTTTACGGTGATCTGACTGTTATTGAAGATATAAATCTTACTGTTAAAAAAAATGAAATACTTTCTATTGTGGGACCGAACGGCAGCGGCAAAACAACTCTGTTGAAAACAATTCTCGGTTCTGTAAAAGCTGATTCAGGAAAAGTTGAAATTTTCGGAAGAACTCCCGACCAGGTAAGAGGGCAGGGTGTGATAGGATATCTCCCGCAGGAGTCCGGCAGATATATAAATTTCCCAGCTTCGGTTTTTGACATAGCAGCAATGGGACGCTATTCAGCTAAGAAAATTTTAGAAAGATTGTCACACGATGAAAAAGAAACTATAGATAAATCTCTTGATATGGTGGAAATGCTGGATAAAAAAAATGACCGCTTTGCGCACCTTTCCGGCGGGCAGAAGCAGCGTGTTATAATTGCGCGAGCACTTTCTGTTAAGCCTAAAATTCTTCTGCTGGATGAACCTTCAACCGGACTTGATGCAATAGCGCATGATAATTTTTATATAATGCTGAAAAAAATAAGGGATACTGAAGGAATTACTGTAATTATGGTCTCTCACGATATAGGATCTGTTTCTTCGGTTGTAGATAACATAGCCTGCATAAAAAAGAAACTTCATTATCATGGCACTCCCCATGACTGCACGAATAAACATCTTGAGGAAGTTTTCGGCAGCCATATTCATTTTATAAGTCACGGAACTGAGTGTGCGGATTGCGGGGTTAAGAATGGCTGAGCTGATGGGATTGAATTTTTTCAGGAACGCCCTGATAATGAGCGCAGTGCTTGCTGTTCTGTTCGGACTGCTTTCGTTTTTTACAGTAATGAGAAAGATGTCTTTTATGGGAGCTGGAATTTCACATACTGCATTCGGAGGAGTGGCACTCGGCATTGTGCTTGGACTTGACCCTTTTCCTGTATCACTTGTATTTTGCGCTGTTTCCGCTCTTGTAATCGGAAAGCTTGTGCGGCATGGGAATATATCCTATGATGCAGGAATTGGGATATTTTTTTCATTCGCAATGGCTCTTGGTGCAATTTTAATATCGCTGAAAAAAAACTATACTTTTGATCTGCAGGGTTATCTTTTCGGGAATATTTTAGGTGTTACGAATACAGATAATATTATTGCTTTTTCAGTTCTTCTGCTTTTTATGGTATTTGTATTTTTATTTCTTCACAGAATTTTATTCATGACATTTGATGAGGAAGCAGCCTGGGCAGCAGGCGTGAATGTTGAATTTCTCGATTCAATGCTGCTTGTATTTCTTGCAGCTATTATTGTTATCAGCATGAAAATTGTAGGGATAGTTCTTGTGTCTGCACTGACTGTTCTGCCTGCGAGTTTCGGTTTGCTGATATCTAACGATTACAGGAGAGTTTTAATTGCCGGAGTTCTGTATTCAGCATGTATAATGGGTGGGGGACTGTTTCTTTCCTACTATCTTGATACTCCGGCTGGAGCTACAATGGTAACTGCAGGGACAATAATATACTTCATTGCAATAGCAGGGAAAAAAATATTTTCTGGAAAAGCAAATGCCTGATTTCAAAGTAATATCGGAATATAAAGTTTCTGATGATCAGAAACGCGCTGTGGACGAGCTGTATGCAAGCCTGAAAGATGGAAATAAATTCCAGACGCTTCTCGGCGTAACCGGTTCAGGGAAAACTTTTACCATGGCAAAAGTTATAGAAAAAATTCAGAAACCTACGCTGGTTTTAACCCACAATAAAACTCTTGCAGCACAGCTATTCCGTGAATTCAAGGGGTTTTTCCCTGAAAACTCGGTTGAATATTTTGTTTCATATTATGATTATTATCAGCCTGAAGCCTATGTTGCATCTTCCGACCTTTACATTGAAAAGGATTCATCAATCAATGATGAGATTGAAAGACTTAGACTTAAAGCAGCATCTTCAATCATGCAGAGGAAAGATGTTGTGGTAGTTGCTTCAGTTTCATGCATATATGGTCTGGGTTCTCCGGAAGAATTTGACAGTCACCATCTTGTAATTAAGGTAGGTGATGAAATCAGCAGGGACGATCTATTAAGAAAACTCGTAGCAATATTTTATGAAAGAAACGACATAGAGTTCAGCCGCGGCATGTTCCGCGTCAGAGGGGATGTTCTTGAGGTTTATCCTGCTTATCTGTATCAGGAGGCTGTAAGAATTGAGTTTTTTGGAGACGAGGTTGAATCTATCTCAAAAATTAATCCTGTGAGTTCGAGTGTAACTGGGAAAACAAATGAATGCATTATATATCCGGCAAAACTTTTTGTTACATCCATGGATGAAATCAAGGATACGGTGCGTCTTATTGAAGAAGAGCTGAATTTGCGCGTTGATGAGCTGAAAAAAAACAACAAGCTCGTTGAAGCGCAGAGGCTTGAAAGCAGAACAAAGTATGATATGGAAATGCTCACTGAAATGGGTTACTGCAACGGCATAGAAAATTATTCGCGGATTATATCGCGCAGAAAAGCCGGATCGCGCCCTTCCTGCCTTCTCGATTATTTTAAAGATGACTATCTTATGCTCGTTGACGAGTCGCACGTTTCGCTTCCGCAGGTGAGGGGAATGTTCGAGGGCGACCGTTCCAGAAAACAGAATCTTGTTGATTACGGATTCCGCCTGCCGTCTGCGCTTGACAACAGGCCGCTGTATTTTGATGAATTTGAAAAAATAATAAAGCAGGCAATATTTGTATCAGCAACTCCGGGCGATTATGAGCTTAAAAATAGTGTTAAGATTGTGGAGCAGGTGGTTCGTCCAACAGGTCTCCTTGATCCTGTAATTGAAGTCAGGTCTGCGAAAAATCAGGTGGATGACCTTATTGGTGAAGTAAATAAACGCACTGAATTAAATGAAAGAACTCTTGTAACTGTTCTGACAAAAAAAATGGCTGAGGATCTTGCAAAATATTTTGAGGAATCTGGAATCAAGGCAAGATATCTGCATTCGGAAATTGAAACAATAGAGCGTGTTGAAATAATCAGGGATTTGCGCAAGGGTGAATTTGACTGTCTTATTGGAATTAATTTACTCAGGGAAGGTCTTGATCTTCCTGAAGTTTCTCTTGTAGCAATTCTGGATGCTGATAAGGAAGGATTTCTGAGGTCGAACCGTTCACTGATTCAGACTGCAGGCCGCGCTGCAAGAAATTTAAACGGCAGAGTAATAATGTATGCTGACAAAATTACAAATTCGATGAAGTTCGCAATCGACGAAACCGACCGCAGGCGGAAAATTCAGCATGAATATAATATCAAACATAACATCAAGCCTGAATCTATCCGCAAAGAAATTTTTGATATAATTGAGCGCGAATATGAAAATGAGAATAAAATAATTTCTCTTGTTGCTGAATATACAAAAGAATACAGATCTTCAAGCGTAAAGGAACTCAAGGAGCTTGTAATAAGGCTGAAACAGGATATGACAGCAGCAGCTGAAGAGCTCGATTTTGAAAAAGCAGCTGCACTTCGCGACCAGATGATTGCAACAGAAAAGAAAATTTCATTGATGAGCAAGGCAGGAAAATGAAAATTGAATATGAAGATGCAAACACCCTGATAGGGCTTGCTCTTGCTGAAGACATAGGCAGCGGTGATGTAACCACGCGGGCTGTGTTCGATAAAGAACAGGAATCAGGAGCAAGAATTATTTCAAAGGAGAGCGGTATTTTCTGTGGAGGAGAAATTGTTTCATTCGTTTACAGGCATATCGATCCACAGGTAAAAGTTAAAATTAATATTTCAGATGGAGCTCAAATAAAGAGAAACGATATTGCTGTTGAACTTTCCGGGAAAACTGTAAGTCTGCTTGAAGGTGAAAGAACTTCGCTGAATTTTCTCCAGAGAATGTGCGGTATTGCAACCTTTTCAAATGAAACAGCAAAACTTCTTTCCGGCACAAAAATCAAAATTCTCGATACCAGAAAAACTCTGCCTGGATTCCGTCTTCTTGATAAATATTCAGTGAAAACCGGCGGCGGCGAAAACCATCGGATGGGTTTGTATGATATGGTTTTAATCAAAGACAATCACATAAAAGCAGCCGGAGGAATTACAGAAGCTGTAAGCAAAATAAAACAGGCTTACGGCAACAAATATAAAATTGAGGTTGAAGCATCAAATTTAAATGAAGTAAAGGAAGCTCTGGAAAACAAGGCAGATATTATTATGCTGGATAATATGAGCACTTCAGTTATGGCGGAATGCATTTCTATAATCAATAAAAAGGCTTTAATTGAAGTGTCCGGCAATGTGGATGCAAAGAGAATTTCTGAGCTGAAAAAGCTTAATATAGATTTTATTTCAATGGGTGCGCTAACCCATTCAGTTATGGCGTTTGATCTTTCTATGAAATTTGACTGATAAAGAAATAATTTAAAAAATTTTCAGATGAGTTATGCATTAGTGCTCAAATGCCTCGAATGAGCAGCTGCAGACTCGGGTATTTTTCTTAAAATAGAAAATAGGATTAAATAAGATCATATGAATTTTAAAAAATTTCTTTTAATAATATCAATAGTATTTATATCTTTTTTTTTAAGCTGCGGAGCTGCCATGAACTACAATATTAAAGAAAGAGATGCAAGAATTCAAGACAATATAAATAACCGCTTAATTTCAAAAAATTTTCCAGGCATACAGTATATTGTTATATCTGCTGATTCTACAATTTTTAATTACAATGCAGGTTTATTTGATATAAAGGCAAAAAAGCCTGTTGAAACAAAGACTACCATGATGATCTATTCAATGACAAAAACTTTTACAGCTGCAGCAATTCTGCAATTAGCTGATAAAAATATAATATCACTTGATGATCCAGTTTCTAAATATGTAGCAAATATTCCATACGGCAATCAGGTAACTATTCGCCATTTATTGTCTCAGACTTCAGGAATCCCTAATCCTATCCCTTTAAAATGGGTGCATTTAGTTGAAGAAAATAAAAAATATGATGAAGATTCTGCGTTACAAAAATTATTGAATGAAAATTCCAAGCTGGATTTTTCCCCAGGGAAGAAATACGCATATTCAAACTTGTCATATTGGCTGCTTGGAAAAATAATAGAAAAGAGTGCCGGGATAAGCTATAGTGAATATATGCGAAATAATATATTTCAAAAACTTAATATTTCATCTAATGAAATAGATTTTATTATTCCTTTGGAATCAAATCATTCAAAAGCTTATCTGAAAAAATGGTCATTCTTTGATTTGTTTAAATCATTTTTTATTGAATCAAAGTATTTGGGAGAATATGAGGATGGTTGGCTCCATATAAAAAATCATTATCTTAACGGGCTGCCTTTCGGAGGCATTATTTCTACAGCAAGGGCAGTAAGTATATTTCTTCAGGATCAATTGCGTAATGAATCGGTATTGTTTTCAAAAAAAAATAAAAATTTATTCTATGAACAGCAAAAGAATAATGATGGAGAATTAATTGAAATGAGTCTTGGCTGGCATATTAATACAATTGGAAATAATAAATATTATTTTAAAGAAGGCGGCGGAGCTGGGTTTCACAGTGAAATGAGGATTTACCCTTCTCAAAAAATAGCAACAGTTGTTATAGCAAATAATACTTCATTTGATGTTAAAGAATTTTTAAACAATGTTGATAGAGAATTTTTTAATAAATGAAGGTTTATAGCTTTTTATAATGAAATAGTTCCGCACCAGACAAGGTGAAATTTCAGGTTTGTAAAAAATGATAAATAATTTTTTTTGTTTGATAAAATTCAATATTTTTTTTCCTGTGGTTATTGAAAAGCATGTATTTCTTAAATGGATTCCCGCACCAGTACTGAGCTTGTCGAAGTATGCGCGCGAATAACAATATAAATGGAGTGAATTTATGATTAATGTAATAATGAAAACAAGCGAAGGCGATATTGAAATAGAACTCAATGATGAGAAAGCCCCGCTTACTGCTGCAAACTTTTTAAAATATGTTGATGAAGGCTTTTATGACGGAACAATTTTTCACAGGGTTATAAATAACTTTATGATACAGGGCGGAGGATTTCTGCCGGGCATGAAGGAAAAGGATACAAAAGATTCTGTAAAAAATGAAGCTGATAACGGGCTTAAAAACTTAAAGGGATCCATTGCAATGGCAAGAACACAGGTTCCGGATTCTGCATCGTCACAGTTTTTTATAAATGTAAAAGATAATGATTTCCTGAACCACTCTTCAAAAACCGTTCAGGGCTGGGGATATGCAGTATTTGGAAAAGTTGTAAATGGAATGGATGTTGTTGATAAGATTAAAACAGTAGAAACAGGCTCATCCGGATATTTTGAGGATGTTCCTAAAAAGAATGTTGAAATAATTTCTGTAAAAAGAAAATAATTTTTTTATTCAGATTTTTTATCAGTTTCAGCTGGAATCGGCTCCGGATGTACTGTTACATCACATCCGGGGTAAATTTCCTGTATGGCTTTTTCAATTTTTTCAGTAATATCGTGCGCAATTTTTAAAGGCTGATCTCCGTCCATTAGTACGTGTACATCAATGAAAAGAGTAGGCCCTGAATATCTCATTCTGATATTATGGCAATCGCAAATATCATTTATTTTCTCAACCTGCTCTTTGATCTTTTTTTCCATTCCAGCTGGAGTCTCATCAAGTAGTGCAGATATTGTTCTCAATCCGAGCTTAATGCTTACATATATAACTATAATCGCAACCCCGAGAGCTGCAATTGCATCTGCTTTCTGCAATATAGAATATGCCGGAAAAAATTCAGAAAATTTAACAAAGGCAAGACCCAGTATTACAACTGCAGAACTCCATATATCTGTGCTAAAATGAAGCGCGTCAGCTTCAAGAGCCTGGCTGCTGTATTTTATAGCTGCTTTTGATAAAACTCTGGATCTTGAAAAATCAAGCGCTATTGAAATTACCATTATTATGAAAGCCCAAATTGATGCATCCACATGTGTTGCTTTGAAAAAAAGGCGCTGAATGGATTCATAAATAATCCATACGCAGGTTATAAGCAGCAGAAAAGTTTCAAAAAGTGCAGAGAGATTTTCAACTTTGCCGTGGCCGTATTTGTGATTTTCATCAGCAGGTTTGTCTGAAATTGAAACTGCAATGTAAGTAACGAATGCTGCTAAAAGATCGAGGGCAGAATGAGCAGCTTCAGCGAGAATACCGAGACTTCCTGTAATTACTCCCACAACAATTTTCATGGTTGTCAGAACAACAGCAGCAGCAACTGAAGTTAATGCCGCAGATTTTTTTTCTTTCTCTGCCTGCTGTCTGTTTCCGTCAGTCATTTATTTAAATTCCGTTTACCACTTTTTAATATACCGCCAGAATATTACAAAACCGGTAATTGACAAAAAAGCAAATCCCATTATAATCCAGAAAGCGAGAGGATGCTGCTGAAGCGGAATTGTTACGTTCATTGAAAACGCGCTAACTACAAGAGTAGGAACCATAATCGTGATTGTTATTATATTTAGCGTTTTCATGAGTACGTTTAAATTGTTGCTGACAATTGAAACCCTCGCATCCATCATACTTGCAAGAATGTTTGAATAAATCTCCGCCTGTTTATAGCACTGTCTGTTTTCAATAATTATATCGTCAAGAAGTTCCTGGTTATCTGCTGAAATGCTCAGCTTTGATGAGTAATGCCTGATTTTTTCAATAACATAGGTATTGGAATTAATTGCATTAACATAATACACAAGGCTTTTTTCAAGACTGAAAAGATTTAATAGATATTTATTTTCCATTGATTCATTTATTTTCAGCTCAAGTGATTCAGAAATCATGTTCATAACTTTTAAATGGTCAAGATAATGGTATATTGATCTGTAAATAAGCTTCAGCATCAGATCAATAAGCGATGTTATTCTGTTAAACTGCTTGCCGTCGAAAAGAGGAATTTCGTCCGATGTTATGATGATCAGTTTATCGGAAAAGAGAAAAACTCCGATTGAAACAACCCTGAATATAAATTGCTCATTTGCAGAATAATTGCGCGGGACTTTAAAAATTATCGCACTGTGATTCGGCTCAAATTCTATCCTTGAAAGCTCATCAGGGTCAAGTGATGAATTAAGAGTGTGCTCATCAAGATTCAGATCATTTACAAGATAAGATTTTTCCTGATCTGTAGGATTGATATAAACTAAAATTGATGCATTCTCATTCTGATTGGAAGCCAGACGTTCGTTTATTATATTAAATCTATTAAGCATAGAATTTCTCCATGCGGGGATTTTTGTCTTTAATAATTAAGGTGTTCTTTTTGACTGGAATTTATGTCAACAATAAATTATTATCAATAAATTTTATCCCGTCATCAAGCTTGTCAAAAATATGAAATAAAGATTCTGTGTTTGTAACCTTGAAAACTTTAATTACATTTTCTATCATGCCTATACAGATCATTTCAATACCTTTTTTATTGAGGCTTTTTTTAACATGAGCTAATGAGCCGATTCCGGATGAATCTATATACAATACATCATTGAAGTCTACAAGAACATATGGAGTTGATATTTCAATTATTGCTTCTTCGATTTTTTTGGATAATGAGGTTGTGTTGTAAATATTATATTCTTTAAGAAGAATTTTTAAAATGGTATAGTTTTTTTTAAAGGTTAATTCTATCGCTTTATCCATTTTTTCCTCGCAGGTTTAACTAAAAGAAATATTTTTTTTAGAATTATTTTAAAAAAGAAGTAGATACATTAGAAGCTTTTAATCTAATTTGTAAAGAACTAATTAATATAGTTTTTTAAAATCAGGGAAAATAGCTTGAAAATTTGGTACTGAAAATATAATGAAAAATAATTCAGTTCAGGGTTATGGCAATATTTTGCTAAACCAATTCAATTATTTTAAGGCAGAAAATGAAAACTCACGGATTTTTTAACTCAATACATCATATTGAAAATAAGCTGATTTTTTAAATGGGGTCGGAATTACGGAAAATAGCTGTAATTGGCGGAGGAGCTTCAGGGCTCATTGCAGCTTTGTTTGCTTCGGAGAAAAATTCAGTTACTCTTTTTGAAAAGCAGAAAAAGATCGGCAGGAAAATTCTTGTTTCAGGAAACGGGCGCTGCAATATTACAAACCGGAAAATCAGCAAGGAAAAATATCATGGCGGGGATATCCGGTTTATTGAAGAAGTATTAAATAAATTCGGGCTGAAAGAAACAGTTTCATTTTTTGAATCTATTGGCTTGCCTCTTGTTGAAGAAAAAAACGGAAAACTGTATCCTGCATCTCTTCAGTCTTCCACTGTTGTTAAAATATTTGCATACGAACTTTCCAGAAGAAATGTTGCAGTGGAACTTCACAGAAAAATAGAAAGCATTGTAAAAACTGAAAACGGATTTAAGCTCGAAACAGCAGGCAAAGAAATATATGAGTTCGATGCAGTAGTGCTGGCTGCCGGGAGCAATGCTTATACTGCTGCAGGAGCTTCCATGTCCGGTTATGAACTCGCAGCATCACTCGGTCATAAAATTATTGATACCTTCCCGGCAATTCTTCCGGTTAATATAAGCAATAAAAATCTTCATAAGCTTGAAGGGATTAAATGGGATTGCGGATGCAGGGTTCTGCTTGATGGTGTGGTTTTAGCTTCATCAACAGGGGAGGTGCTGTTCACATCATACGGCCTGTCCGGTCCTGCGGCTCTGGATATTTCAAGGGAGCTCAACAGTATTCTGCTTCAGTGCAAAACCCCTGCAGTTGAAATTGATTTTTTCCCTTATGACAGCGTGGATTCGCTCAACAGCAGACTGGAAATTGTTTTATCGGACAAGGGAAAGAAAACATCATTCAGTCTCTTATCAGTATTAAAAGAAAGAATGCCTGATATTATTCTGGATGCAGTAAAAATTTCACCTGAAAAAAGAAACGGGGAACTGAGCAAAACAGAAAGGGAAAATCTCGCTTCATCTTTAAAATCTTTCAAGCTTGCACCAGGGAAGCCTAGGGACTTCACAGACGCGGTTGTTGCTGCAGGTGGTGTATCAACTGATGAAATCAATTCTGAAACAATGGAATCAAAACTTGTTAAAAATCTTTATATAACAGGCGAGCTTCTTGATATAGACGGAGACAGCGGCGGATTCAACCTGCAGTTTGCCTGGAGCAGCGGAGCAATTGCAGGCAAAGCGCTTTCCTCAATTTAAAACATTGTCATGAATCCATCCAGGGATGATATTTTTGTGCAGATGGATTCAAGCATTTCGTTGCTTTGAAAATATGCATTGATGGTATAGGAAATAAATTTTCCTTCTTTGCTTTCTTTTAGTAAAACTTCTCCGTTAATATCATTTTCAGAAAGTACAGATTTTATGCTGTCAATAATGTAAGGCTTGTTTCTAAAGACTGCTTTAAAAGTCATAGGCGCAGGGAAATCAATTTTTTTATCATTATCTTTCAGTAATTTGCAATCCATCAGATTACGCCTTTGGATTCAAGATAGCTTGAGTATTCTTTGTCTCTTTTCAGAATATGATTTTGAAGCCAGTCTATTAAAAATCCGAGAACCTCAACCGGCTGAGGGTGCACTGAATCAGTTGAACGGAATCTCGAAATATAGTTATTAACAGTTTCAATAAATTTTTCATGATCCAGTTTATGTTCTGAGAGTTTTTCATATCTGTTTTCAAACATCAGTTTTTCTTCGTAGTTGAAATGCTCTAATGCATAATTTATTGCATCCTGAAATATTTCATTCAGGTCTGATTCAGACTTTCCTGATTTAATCATATCCTGAGTTTTATTGAAAATTGTGAACAGCTTTTTATGCTGTTCGTCCAGGGAAGGGATATTGACGCTGTATGATTTATTCCATTCAATTGCCGGCATATTTATTATTCCTTTGGAATTTTTTTATAGTCTGCAAGAAAAGTCTCAATGCCTAAATCTGTTAAAGGATGCTTCACGATTTTCTGGAAAATTGAAAAAGGAATTGTTGCAATATCTGCGCCGATTAATGCTGCGTGTTTGATGTGCAGAGGATTTCTGATTGAAGCAACAATAATTTCTGTTTCGTATCCGTAATTATCATATATTGTAATGATTTCCTCAACAACTTCCATTCCCTCGGAAGCTATGTCATCGAGCCTGCCGATAAAAGGGGATATGAATGTTGCACCTGCTTTTGCAGCCATTAGAGCCTGAAGCGAATTAAAGCATAGTGTTACATTTGTCTGAATTCCCTCTGAAGCGAATTTTTTTACAGCGCGTAAACCTTCTTCCATAAGCGGAACTTTAATGTTTATATTGTCCGATATCTTGGCAAGTTCCCTGCCTTCTTTTATTATACCTTCAAAATCCAACGCTATAACTTCAGCAGATACAGGGCCTTTAACTTCCTTCGCAACTTCAGTAAGCACTTCTCTGTATGGCCTGCCGATTTTGGCAACAAGCGAAGGATTTGTAGTAACTCCGTCAAGTATTCCGAGATCTCTTGCTTTTCTGATTTCATTAACATCTGCAGTATCAATAAAAAATTTCATTCAGGACCTCTTGTTTTATAATTTAATGTTATGCTTTTTTAATATAATAATTAGCTGCAATAAAATCTACTTTTTTTTATTTAGAATAAATGTGTCAATAAGATTTCCTGGGGTGATATATCTGAATACCGGCAATTCATAATTTAGGGTTATAATAATATTTTAAAATTTTCCCTCAACCCGTAAAATAACAGAAAAATCGGAATACCTGTCCCTTGAAAAATCCATTCTGCCGTCGCCTGTCATTATTAAAAATTGTGTTATGACTGTAAGGCCGTTTGCTATCTTAAAATTTCCTGCTGGAATAATTAAAATACTTCCATCAATTAAATTAAAAAAAGCAGAAAGCTGGAGCGATATGAATTCATCAATTATACCTGTAATATTTGCGTATATATAGTATCTTGCAAATAAAAATGCATTTGGAGAAAAAACATAGCTCTCTACTGATGCTGCACCATTTTCATTATAATAAAACAGAGCTGATAAAATTAAATTTCCTTCGAGAAAACTGTAGTCAACTCCGAAATTTGCTTCGCTGTGATATGTGGAACCGTTGTCGTTGAAATTCATTGCATATGCGCCCTGTACTCCAAAAAACAGATCGCCTTTAAAATAGACTCCTGCAATATTTGAATTAATAGCTTTCCTGTTTGCTACAGCTCCGAAATCAAAACCGCCAGCATTAAAACCTATACTTGTTCCATAGGAAGATTTATCAAATTTATAATCAGGACTGCCGTATATTTTCCAGAAGAATGCTGTGCTTACGGATAGATCATATTCAAAAGCAAGGATACCATCCCTGTCATATTTCAGGTCGGAAAAATTTATTGATTTGTTCATTTCAAATAAATTGAATAATCCAGGGTTGCCGAAATTTATGTATGTTTTACCTAAAGTGAAATTTCCGATCGGGGAAAAATATCTTATAAAGCTTCTCATGACTTTTGCATCAATTGAGACATTGTTTGCAGTTTTTCCGTAATAAAGATAAAGTCTCGCATCAGTGAAAAATTTCCAGTCTTCAGATTGTGATACTGCAGCGAATTCCAGGCGGCTTTCAAGAATATCCGTGAATACTGCATCATCCTTTACTTTGCTGACATAAGCATCATTTCTAACCAAACCGCCGAGTTTAATTTCAGCAGATAGTTGAATCACAGAGCCCATTAATACTGCAAAAATAGTTCCTATAAATATGCCAAGGGCTTTTTTTAATGATATTCTTTTCATGCGGCAGAACTATCTTTTTAAATTCCTTTTATTAAAAAGATCTTCAGAAACTGGCGCATCAAAAATTATATTGATAGTTTCAATTGTTGTTCTAGAATTTTTTTTGCGGACATCATGAATTTCTGTTTTTTTTGGGATATATCTTCCGCCAATATTTACTACATCTGTCGAAGTAAAAGTTTTTATAAGCCTTCCACCCCTTGCATACATTTCCATTTTAAGCGGAAGGTAAATTTTTTTATCAATATACATAATTTGCTTTTCATATGAAGCGTCAGGCACAAGAGCATTTAGTTCAACAACAAAGCAGTCTTTGCCGTCAAATTTTTCCTCTTTCAGTAATTTTGATGAATATTTTTTCCTTGCCTCTTCAGTTTCAAGCATATCTTCATAGGAAATATCGCTGCCCATCATTCCCTGCTTAAGCATGTGCCCGGAAATTTTCATTATATCATCCGCATCAGGAAAATATATCCATAGCTCTTTACCTGATTTCAGATATTTTACACCTCTGTCTTCCGGGTTTGTAAACCACATGAATGATTTCAGCCCTTCTTTTTTCCCGTAACCTTCTATTGTTTTTAGGAGCTGCGTTTTTCCTTTGGTGATAGTCATTTTTGATGAAAATTTTTGAGTTATATATACTCTGTTTTTATCTACCTTGGAAATTATTTCTTCAGATGTTTCTGCCAGAGCAAAGGCAGGCAGCAGAATACCTAATAATAAAATTAAAGCAGTTTTCATATTTTTTCTCCTATTGATAATTAATAATTTGTCATCCCCGCATACGCGGGAATGACAGTAAAAATATTTTATTCTGATTTTCCCATAATACCGAAAAAGAAAAAATTTAAAATTACAGAAAGTCTTATTTCTTTATCCGGATATAACTGTAAAATGGTTTCATCGTTGTATAAATCGCCTGTTTTATACATCATATATATAAAAAATTCCCGTGAATATTGCGGACTGATGGCTTTTTCTTTTATTCCTGCATCATACATTACTTCAATGCTTTTGGTTCTTTCGGCTGTTTTAGAAATGAGGTATTTATATATATAAGAATCACTATCAGCAGCATCTTTGATGAAAGCATCGCTGTATTCCGAAGCTGATTCCAGTTTGAATTCAATTACAGCTTTTATTTTTTCCATGAAAGGAATTTTTTTTTCAATTATCGAATTATATTTATTATATCCTTCATCAATAAGTTCATCTAAAATTTTTATTACAAGATCACGCTTGTTCGAGAAATGCTTGTAAAATGTCATTTTACTGACTTCGGATTTTTCGCATATTTCCTCAATGGTTATACGCTTTATTCCGTGTTTGAAAAAAAGTTCCTTGGCAGTATCAATCAGTTTTCTGTGTTTTTTATTTTCTGCTTTTATCATAAATTTAAATTATTCCCATCCCCGGAAAATTAACTTAAAATATAAATGTGTAAGAAAGGGAGATGTAAGAGATGGATGAGATGAAAGAGATAAAGTATTGATAAAATAAATTATATATCTCCATATCTCTTTAATCCCCTTATCTCCTATTTTTACACAAATAAATAAATCCTATTTCCTCAAAGCTTCTGCAGGCAAAAGTTTATTTGAATATCTTGCAGGTATCATTGCTGCAAGAGCAGGAACTATTATGCAAAGTACAACAGCTCCGAGCAAACTTAAAAGACTCAGCTTGGGAAACATAATGTAGTCAAAAGGCATGTCGAAATTTCTCATCATTGCCTCAAGATTTACACCTCCGGTAAGATTTATTGCGACTATGATCGAATAGCCGATAACTGCTCCAAGCACGCCTCCTATTGCACCCATAATGACCCCCTCAATAGTAAGGCCCCAGAATACCTCGCTGTCTGACATGCCGAGAGCTTTCATTGTGCCGATTTCTCTGATCCGCTCGAAAATATTCATCATCATTGTATTGACTATAACAAACGATGCGAGAAAAAGTATAAGACCTCCGAATATTACATACATGTATTTCATCCCTTTTAGCATTGCATATAAAGCTCCAATCTGTTCAGCGTAACCCTGAGCTCTTGCACCATCAGGAAGTATCTTCTGTATTGATTTTATAAGAAAATCAACCTTTTCCCTGTCATTGCCGTACACAAGAATTTCAGTTGCACCTGTATTCATTTTTAACAGTCGGCGCGCATCAGCAAGGCTTATGAAAAAGAACTTCCTGTCAAAAAGGGAATTGCCCAGTTTGAAAATTCCATCAACTCTGAGTTTGATTCCGTTTAATCCGCCTTGTGCGGTTTTTGAAGCTATAATTATATTCTGTCCCTGTTTTATTCCCAGACGTTTTGCAAGTAAATGCCCGATATAAATTCCTGAATTCCCGAGACTTCCTTCTATCATTTTTTCCTTTAACTTGTACCTGTTTTCAGAAAGGTTAAGGCCGACACCCAGAGATTCGATTGTGTTATCTCCGTTTGAAAGAAGAATCCCGAACCGAACTCTCGGCTCAACAGCTGTTACGCCAGGAATTTTTTTAATTTCACTTACAAGGATATCTGCATCCTGGATGTTTTCTTCTACAGGCATAAAACGTTCGCGCTTGATAAATTCATCAGATGCAATACGCACGAGTCCTGTCTGGTTCTTTATGTACATATCGATATAAAAATCCATTAGACCTGATATCCACCCCTGCGCCAGCCCGACAATCATGGCAGCAGAAAACACTGATAAAATTGTCAGAAATGAACGCTTTTTATTTCTCTTTAAATTCTTTATTGCAAGTTTCCACATACAAGGCCCCCTTATTGAATCGTGCGCAGGCAGTCAACAGGCTGCATTTTCATTACTTTTTTTGCCGGATAGTAACTGGCTAATACGCTTAAGGCAGTAGCCATGAACATCGAAATAAAATAAGCGCCAATTGGCCATGTTGATTTAATAACTCCGAGGAATGCATAATCTATTCCTGCAAGTGCTGCATAATCAATTCCAACAACCACAAAATAAAGATTCATGAATGTGCCGAGTATTGCACCGATTATGCTGCCTATCAGGCCAATTACAAGCCCCTCGAATACAAAAAGATTCCTTGCTTCATAATCCTGCATTCCCAGAGCTTTCAGAGTCCCTATCTCGCGTCTTTTTTCAAGTACAGATATCAGCATGGTGTTGACTATACCTACTGCGCCGATTGCAAGAATAAACAGGAGAAGTATATCAAACACCCTCTTTTTTATTTCAACAGCAGCCTGAAGACCTTCATTCTGCTGATCCCAGCGGTCCATCTTGAAGCTGGGAAGATCTTTCTGCAGTTCCGCTGTATATTTTTTTACCTGGTTCAGGTCTTCAGTTTTCGCATCAGTAAGGACTGCAAACTCGGTTACTCCGCTGACATTCATTGCTTTCATAGCTTCATCGAGGTTTACAAAAACTGTTCCCATATTAACTTTTTCGTCGGAGCAGTTCAGTAATCCGCTGACGGAAAGCTGCATTGAAGTTACCATATCATCTTTATTGCGGAATGTGATGTATATAACATCTCCAAGATTCAGTTTCATATCCGCAGCAAGTTTCTTGCCTACAACAACTCCCTGTTTTGCAAATCCGCCTTCATATATGTACTGTTTAAGGGCAAAAACAGTTTTATCCTGCACAGGATCAACACCTACTGCAACTATGGGAGACGTATCCTGGCTGTTGTCAATCTCTCCTAAAATCTGAAGTCTGCCGGTATATCCTTTAATAAATTTTTTTGATTTAAGCGCGTCCGTAACTTTATCAATATCTGTGATTATATTTTCTTTATCAAACGGTCGGTCCTTGTCGAAATTTTCAGACTGTATTTTAAAATGCCCTGTTTCAAATTCTATCGTGTTCTTGAAACTGGTCCTGTCAAATCCGTCAAAGAGTCCTGCCATCAGAATATAAATCGAAACGCCGAACGAAAGCATTAAAAATGTGAGTATAGTGCGCCTTTTCGAGCGGGTTATGTTTTTCATGGCAAGTTTAAATATATAGCTGTTCATGATATTTACCTCACCTGGTTTTTCCTGACTTTATTTTTCCATCATGAACTTCTATCAGCCTTTTTGCGTGCTTCATTACAAGCTTGTCGTGTGTTGAAAAAATGAATGTAACACCGTCTTTTTTATTCAGCTCCTGCATAAGCTTAACAATAGATTCGCCGGTTTTTGAATCGAGATTTGCAGTAGGCTCATCAGCAAGAATGATCTTGGGCTTTTTAATAAGAGCTCGTGCAATGGAAACGCGCTGCTGCTGTCCGCCGGAAAGTTCAAGGGGCTTACGTTTCTCAAGACCGGTTAGGCCCACCCTTTCAAGAATTGCTTTTATCATATCTGCAATTTCTGAATCATTATGATTACCTAAAAGTTTCAGCGGCATTTCGATATTTTCAAATACTGATAAAACCGGAATGAGATTATACGTCTGGAATATAAAACCAAAGTGGTCCCTGCGCAAAAAAGCCAGCTCATTTGTTTTCTTGGCCATGAGATCATCACCATTGAGCAGTATCTGTCCGCTTTCGCCGCGGTCAATGCAGCCTATGCAGTTGAGCAGTGTGGTTTTTCCTGAGCCGCTCGGGCCTGCAATAGCTGTGAATTCGCCTGAAGCAATATTCAGATTTATTCCGCGCAGAGCATGAAATTCTATATCTCCGGAATGATATGTTTTGTTGAGTTCTTTAATTTCGAGCAGCATAAACTATCCCCCATGATTCCAGAATTTTTATACAGTATTATAAAAAAAATACATATTTATAATAAGCTTACGATTTTAATATAAAATATTAAAAATAGTAAGTTTTGTCAACTAAATTTTTTTTATAATAAAGTTTGACTGAAAAAATAAATTATATGTGCATGTTTCTATATTAAATAAAAATTTTATAAAAGGTTTTATATGAAATACATAGTTGTAATTGATGATTCACCTACAATTAGAATGGCTGTTGAATTTGCGATTAAATCTTTCGGCATATCCATATTACAGGCAGACAATGGAAAATGCGCTCTGGAAAAAATTGCTGATATTAAAAGCAAAGGCAATGATATTGTACTTTGCATTACAGATATTAATATGCCTGAAATGGATGGTATAACTTTCATAAAAGAATTCCGCAAAACAGACAAATTTACTCCCATACTTGTTTTAACCACAGATACTGCTAATGAAAAAATTCAAGAGGGTAAAGATGCAGGCGCATCAGCCTGGATAATTAAACCTTTTACACCAGCTGATTTTACAGATGTTATACACAAGCTGATTAAATTATAATATTCAGTTAATTTTTACAAAAAAATCCCGAAAAGGGATCTAATCTTCAGTATTTCAAAAGGCAGATTATGGATGATCTCAGGAAAATTTCATTTTTAAAAGTATTCACTATACTGGTTGGAGTTCCATTTTCAGCAAATATGATTGCTGTTGTTGCAATGATGCCTATTTATAAAATAATACGCAGCGCGGATGACTGGAAAATCTTAACCAGGGTGCTGGAAGGTACTAATGAAATTTTAATGGTATTTACCTTTTTAGTGCCGTTTACTATAATAAATATTTATTTATATCCTGTGTTGAGGCCTTTGCTCGCTTCGGGTAAAAACGAAACCGTGAATGTTATTAAAAAAAGAATAATAAATTCACCTCTCGTAATCAGCATGATTACAATTGCCGGCTGGATTGTTATGGCAGTTGGTTTTATTTCAGTCATGAAAATAAAGGGGATTGAAATTCCTAATCGTGTTCCAATAAAATTTTTTATAGAAATGATTCTTATTGGAAGCCTCTGTTTTGTTATCTGCTATTATATGCTGGAATTTCTTACAAGGAAATTTCTTGTTTCCAGCTATTTCCAGGAGAACAGGATCAGTGATGTTAAAAAAACAATTCATTTATCCATAAGATCACGGTTCTATATCTATTTTTTTGCTGTAGCATTTTTCCCGCTGTTCCTATTAAACAATATTTTTTTAGTTCAGGAAACTGCAGCTGAATTAAAAATTCAGGTTGTAATAATCAGTCTTGTTGTTATTATTTTGGGAATTTTTCTTACATTTATATTTTCCCGTTCATACCAGAATCCTCTTATTGTCATGAAATATGCTGCAAGAAATATTCAGGATGGCAGGTTCGATATTAATATTCCGGTTATTTCCAATGATGAGGTCGGCAAGCTCTGCGAAGGGATAAACTCCATGGCTTCAGGACTTAAAGAAAAAGAATTCATCAAGGATACATTCGGCAAAATTGTTGATCCGCGCGTAAGGGATTTTCTCCTGCAGGGCAATATGGAGCTCGGCGGAGAAATGAAGGAAGTTACAATCCTCTTTTCAGATATCCGTTCCTTTACTGCCACATCAGAAAAAATGGAACCGGATAAAGTGGTTGCATGGCTTAACAGGTATTTTGACAAAATGAGCAGATGCATCACTGATGAAAAAGGCCTGGTTAATAAATATATCGGAGATGCTATCATGGCAATTTTCGGCGCTCCGATCAATCAGGAGGACCATGCTGATGCTGCTGTCCGTGCAGCACACAGGATGATAGATGAGCTGGAAGAATTGAACAGAGAGTTTTCCGCAGATCAGCTGCCGCCGATTTCCATAGGAATAGGCATTCATACAGGACCGGTTCTTGCGGGTAACATAGGTTCATCTGACAGGATGGAATACACTGTAATAGGAGATGCTGTGAATGTTGCTTCAAGGCTTGAATCTCTTACAAAGGATTATCAGAAACCGATACTCATGTCTGAAACAACATCAAAAGCTCTGAAGGATAAATATTCAATGCAGTGCCTGAACAAAGTTTCCATACGCGGCAAGGAAGAACCCATGGACCTGTATTATTGTGAATAGGAAATATTTTTTTATAGAATTAAAATAGAAATAAGAGGTAATAAAAATGAAAAAGCTTATTTTTTTAATCGTCGCATTATTTTTCACAATACCATTATTTTCAAAAACTGCTGCAGAATTCACTTTCAACGGAATTAAACTGGGAGACAATTACCAGGAAACAATCATGAACAGGCCTCCGTATATGACACCATGTGATAATTACCCGATTGACAAAAATACACGCAGAGCCATGTTCTATGCTCCGGAAGTTTGCAGGAACACTCCGGCTTTCCCTGACAATACGCTTGTCACTTTCTATCTTAAGTTTGATGATTCTGAAAAAAAATATTCCCAGCCTGTTGAAGTAATATTCTGGCTTGGAGGAAATTATTTCGAGGGAAAGACTGATTTTCCCTACATTGTGGGAATAAAGCCGGAAGCTATAACAGCTTTTGGAAAACCTGAAATTATAAACAGGGAGTACAGGAATAAAATATGGAAAGTATACAGATTTGCAGGCGATATTAATGCATTGTCTCTCGATGGAAAAGTTCTCGGATATATAATAGGACCAATGCCGAAATCTTTTGAAAGTGAACAGTGGCGGATGATATTTAAAATTTACAGGACAATATTTATAAAAAGAAAATAAATTTATTTTTTATAAAAATATACCCTGAATAATTCATCCTGTTCTTTCACGATCCAATGATCAATCTGCAGGCTTGCAGCCTTATCAATAAGAGGTGCCGGAAGAAACGGAGCAGTTAATTTATAAATGGAACCATTTTTTTGTTTATTTAAATCTGCAATAACCTGATTAACAGGCTGATCTCCAGCAGCAAGCATTTCTCTCGCATCGAATTCCTGGGATATTATTTTTTCATTAAACCAGTCTGGTTTTTTATAATTATATACTCCGTCAACTCCGTCTGTAAACAAGTCCTGCCCCACTTCTTTGCGTAACAGATTTATCAAATCACCGATTTTAATATTACCTATAGTTGCTGCCTGCTGCAAAGTTGCAATTTTTGCAACTGTTTTCCTGAGCACAGGATTCTTAAGCTTTTTAAATGCTGGAACATAACCAATCAGTATATCTTCCAGCTGCGGATAGGCTTCAATTAATTGAAGAACTTTAGTTTTGGGTGTTATTATCAAAATATTCACTTTTCCTTTTATTATTTGTAAGATAATATTCGCTGTTCACCTTCAAGTTCCCTGTATTTATTAACATTGTGCGAAACTTCAAGCGTACCAAGGTATTCGCCCTTTTCATTTCTGAGAGCGAAATACTCTATATGTATCATTTTACCTCCCATGTTTATCCAGAAAGGCGCGTGAGTCTGTTTACCTGTCTTGAAATCTTCGATTATTTTATCAACAATATGAGAGCTTGCAGGAGGATGGCATTGACGCACATCACGGTTCAGTATTGCACGGTTACGCTGGAATATTCTTTCTGCACCCTGCGAGAAATATTTTACCTTGTCATCCCTGTCCACGAAAGTCATATCAAGAGGAAGAGTATTTAGTATGCTGAGAAGTTCCTCTGCAGAAAAACTTCCTGATGGAAGCTGTATATGGCTTCCGGTTTTCTGTATTTCATTAATTGAAGATTCTTCTACTCCATCCGGCTTCCATTTGATAACCGGATCATAAAGACAGAAACCTATTTCAACAGACTGCTTGCTGATTTCATACCAGTCTGAATCAGTCAGCTTGTCAAGAGTCATTGGAAATAAAATTTCCTCTTCTTTGGGAATCATGTCATTGACCCCTTTAACAGCAGGGTTAAATATCATTTCAGCAGATGCGAGAATTTCCTCTTTTGAAATATCAACTGTCTGTAGAATTTCAATGCTGCCTTTTATTAACTCGCGTATTTCATCGTGCTTGCCCCACATTACTTTCGGCGGACCTGTTATTCCCTGTTTTTCAAGATATGGAAATATTAGATATTCCTTTCGCTGATAATGCTTATCTACATCAAGCAGATTATTAAATAATTCCCGGAGTTTTATTATCTGTTTTTTAATATCAGTATCCGGCTCACGCTCAATTTCCAGAAATGCTTCAGATATTTTAGAAGTAACTTTTTTAAGTTCCCTGTTTTCATTAACCATAACATCAATTGGATGTCCTGCAGGGATTTTCTTGGATCCTGTGAGGTCAATATTGCCCTGCAATACAGAAGAATGTGCATCGCAGAGTTTTAAAACTTCAGATTCAGGAAGTCCTTCAGCAATAAGTTCCTGCTCAACTTCTACAACTTCATTATAAGGAATCTGGCTTAAGCTTTGCAGCAATTCCTGCCTTACCTTTTCTTCCGAGCCACCATGGTGCAGCTTTAAAATAAGTTCCTTAAGTTTTTTTTTCCTGCTGTCTGAATTGTTTATTAATTCGCTCATGTTTGCTTCCTCAAAATGATTCATTATTTTAAAATTAATAAGAATAATTGTAATCCCGTATTTTTATGCAGTTATTAGTTGATGTCAAATAGTTTTTAAAATTGTTTTATGCATCTATTTTTGTAATTCAATGGATATATTTCAGTATTTAGATTGACAATTTAAAAAAAGTAATATATAATTAATCATTGTTTTTTGTAAAAAAACAATTTTAAATTGAGTATATAGTTTATTAATTTATTGACAAATTTAAGCCCTTATCTTAATTTTGCCATTCCATTTAAAACGGAGCGTCTTGATTAAATTAGCCAGAGCATATGCCAAGATAAACCTTTATCTTGAGGTTTTAAACCGCAGAGATGATGGATATCACAATATTTTCAGTTTGATGGCATCTGTAGAAGCTTCTGATCTTTTAAAACTTGAAGAAATTGAAATTGCCGGAAAAAATTCAGAGCCTGAAGTTTTTATTGATTGTTCGGGCGGAATAAACAGCGCGGAATTTAATCAGATTCCGGTTAAAAACAATCTTATTACAAAAGCTGCAATTAACTATTTCAAAAAATCCGGCTTAAACGGAATAGCACATTTTCAGGTGGAGAAAAATCTTCCATCAGGAGCTGGTCTTGGCGGTGGCAGTTCGGATGCAGCAGCAGCACTTAATCTTTTAAATGATAATCTGGGGCTGCTTAATAAAATTGAACTGTATCAGGTGGCAGAGGAAACAGGCTCGGATGTACCGTTCTGTATTGAGACTGGAGTTGCAATTTGCGAAGGCAGAGGCGAAATTATTGAAAGAGTAAACGGAACTCTGAGTTGCTGGATACTTCTCGTAAATAATGGAATTCATATAAGCACAGCAGATGCATACGGATATTTTAAAAGACCAACAGACTATAAAGTTGATTTTGATAATATCGAAAAGAGAAAAGATGAATTAAAAAATGGAATTATATCTAATAATATAAATAACTTTAAAAAATATCTAAAGAATGATTTTGAAGAAGCCGTAAAAACTAAATACCCTGAAATTGAAATAATAAAAAAAGAACTGGCAGAACATGGCTCTGATTTTTCACAGATGACCGGTTCCGGTTCAACAGTATTCGGGATTTTCAATGAAAAAAGTACAGCTGAAAAAGCTGAAGTGTATTTCAGAACAAAATATAAAATGGTTTTTTTAACTAAATTTAAAGAAGGAAATATAAGCTGATAAGTCAGTTTTATATAAATTGAGGCGTCGCCAAGTGGTAAGGCATCGGGTTTTGGTCTCGACATCCCTAGGTTCGAATCCTAGCGCCTCAGATAAAATCAAATAATGATAAGAGATAATATAACAGCAGTAGTTCTTGCAGGAGGTAAGGGAGTTCGGATGGAATCCGATCTTCCTAAAGTTCTGCATAAAATCAACAGCAGGCCTCTTATACTGCATGTTCTTGACAGCCTCAAAAAAGCCGGAATTCAAAGAATAATTACAGTTGTCGGATACAAAGGCGAGATGGTAACAGACTCAATTTCCGGATTGTCAGATTCAGTCATCCAGAAAGAACAGCTCGGAACCGGACATGCTGTAATGCAGGCTGAAAAGCTGCTTTCGGATTTTGAAGGGAATGTAGTGGTTGCTTGCGGCGATGTTCCTCTTATCAGGCCGGAAACTTTTATTAATCTTATTCAGGAAACAAAAGAAGAAAAAGTAAAAGCAGCAGTTCTTACAATGAAGCTTGAAAATCCGACAGGATATGGAAGAATTTTAAAAGATTCAAACGGAAATTTTCAGCGGATTGTTGAAGAAAAGGATTCGGATTCAGAACAGAAAAAAATTCAGGAAGTTAACACAGGCACATATGTGTTTAACAGCCAATATTTGTTTGATGGCCTTAAGCAGATAGATACAAACAATGCGCAGGGTGAATATTATCTGCCCGATGCTTTGAATTATATAATTAAATCCGGTTATATTGTTAAAACCCTGCTTCTTGAAAATCCTGTTGAAGGAAGCGGAATCAATAATAAAAGTGAACTCGCAGCTCTTGAAAGTATAGTTAATTCAGGATATTAAAAAATAAATACTTGGATATTGTATGAATCGTAATTTAAAAATATTTGCCGGATCATCCAACCCTGTTCTTGCAGGGAAAATTGCAGAACACCTCGGGATTGAATTATCCGTTGTTGAGCTGAAAAGATTTAAAGACGGCGAGATCTCTGTTAAGCTGCATGAAAATGTGCGCGAAAGCGATGTATTCATTATTCAGTCAACATGCAATCCTGCAAATGATAATATCATGGAACTGCTTCTGATGGTTGATGCTGCATTCAGAGCGTCTGCTAAAAGAATTACAGCAGTTATTCCATATTTCGGGTACGCAAGACAGGACCGGAAAGTTGAGCCGAGAGTTCCAATTTCTGCAAAGGTTGTAGCAAACATTATGCATGTAGCCGGAACAAACAGGCTTCTGACAATTGACCTTCATGCTGACCAGATCCAGGGTTTTTTTGACATTCCTGTTGATAATCTTTATGCAGCTCCTATACTGATTGAATATTTAAAAAGCTTAAATATAAAAAATGCAGTTGTAGTTTCTCCGGATTCCGGCGGAGCGGACAGAGCGCGATATCTTGCCAAGAATATAAATGCCACACTTGCAATTATCGACAAAAGAAGACCTGAAGCAAATATAGCTGAAGTTGCTCATGTAATCGGTGATGTTAATAATAAAAATTGCATACTTATTGATGATATGGTGGATACAGGCGGATCAATTTCAAAAGGCGCAGGAGCTTTACGCGAAAAGGGAGCAAAAGACGTATATTGTCTCTTCAGTCATCCTGTTTTATCCGCAGATGCTTCGGACAAGCTTAAGGCTGCTGATTTCAAGGAAATAATTTTCACAGACACAATTCCGCTTCCTGAGAATAAAAAACTCGGTAATATGAAAGTTTTATCAGTAGCTCATCTGGTTGCTGAAGCTATAAGAAGAATACATAATGGAGAATCTGTAAGTTCTCTTTTTCATAATTGAAATAATAAATAATTAACAGAGGTTGATATCAATGGAACAGAAAAATTTAAGCGCAGAAATTAGAAAAGAAACAGGGAAAAACGAAAATAACAGATTGAGACAAGCTGGTTTTATTCCTGCTATATTGTACGCACACGGTAAAGCTGAATCTTTAAAAATTCCTAAAAAAGAATTTAATAAAATATTTAAAGGGCATATTTCTGAGAGCGTTATTCTAAATGTCAATATAGCCGGCGGTTCAACTGAAATGGCTTATATTAAAGATTATCAGAAAGAACCTGTTTCCGGTGAAATCTCTCATCTTGATTTGTATAAAGTTTTTAAGGATGAGAAAATCAGAACTAAAGTTGAAGTTCATTTATCCGGTGTGGCTAAAGGAATAAAAATGGGCGGTGTTCTTGAAATTTATGACAGATTTCTTGAAATCGAATGTTTTCCAATGGATCTTCCTGAAAAAATTGAAGTTGATGTAACAAATTTACTGTTAAATGAAACAATACATGCTGAAGATCTGAAGCTTGGGGAAAAAATAAAAATTTTAACATCTCCTAAAACAATGATAGCTGCTGTTCATGAGCCTAAAGCTGTTGAAGAAACTGCTCCGGCTGAAGCAGAAGCAGCCGCAGAACCGGCAGCAGCTAAAGAAGCTGAAGATAAAAAATAATTTTTTTATCCGTTACGGAATTAAATATATGGGGGTGAAGGCTGCTTGAAACTCATAGTAGGTTTTGGCAACCCGGGCGAGAAATTCGCCAACAACAGGCAGAACATCGGATTCAAGGTCATCGATATAATCGGTAATAACGAAAATATCGAGGTCAAGATAAAAAAGAAAAAGTCTCTCATCGGCAGAGGGACAATATACGATTCCGATGTTGTTCTGCTTAAGCCGCAAACCTTCGTGAATCTTATAGGCGAATCTGTTTTATATATTGCCTCTTTCCTGAGAATTCATGTCAGTGATATATTCTGCATTGTAGAAGATTCAGATCTTGCTCTTGGCGAGATGCGTGTTGATTATGTTTATTCAAATCTGAAACACGAGGGCGTTGATTCCATGATTAAAGCCCTTAAATCTGATAAATTTGCAAAAATAAGAGTAGGAATCGGTAAACCGCCTGAAGGTATGAGCATGATGAAATATCTATTACAGGATTTTACTTTTGCTGAAAATATGATTCTGATTGATGTACTTAATAAAAGTGAAAAAGTTGCGAAAATGCTTATAAATCATCCGGTTCATGAGGTTCAGGAAAAATTCAATCCTGAAGGTGCGCCGAAAATCAAGAAAAGACAGATTAAGAAAATCCACATAGACCATAAAAAACTTAAAAAATAATAAAATTAATATTTGAGTTTGCTTTTTAATTGGTTTATGTCTCTTAAATATAATAATTTTAATAATTATTTTCTATTAATAAATTCCCCCTTACTTAATTTTTCTTGACTTAATCTATTTGCAGTGAAATAATCTACATTAATTCAGTATTTTTACTACATAATTTTTAAGGGAGTTTTGATATGATCAAATGGATGTGGAATTTAACAATAATATTATTTGCAGTTTTTATTGCAGCACCTGCAATTCCGCAGGAGAGATACAATCCTCTGTATCAGCCTCTTCCTGTTGTTAAAAGGCTGAGTTATGAAAATTTCAGAAATATAAAGCTTTTATCCGCTTCGATTATGAATTACGGCGGCGGCGAAGCTGAGCTGGAAAAACTTGTTGATCAGTATGCTGAAGCAACAGCTCTATATTTTCAGAGCAAAATTCCTGATGCTGCTCAGAAATTCACAGAAAATGAAAGAGCTATATTAAAAATGGCACAGGACCTTGCAAAAAAATACAAACAGGATTCTGATGCATTGTTTACACAGGCAATGAAAATACACGTTAAGGCTTCTGTACAAAGATCTTTTGACGGTAAAAAACCGAATGAGCATACAGAAATGTTTATGCAGCATGGAAAATTTGCGTCAGAAAAAGCAGCAGACTATTACGACAGATATATAAATGCTGTAGTAGCCCCTCCAAGAGAATTGATTACTTCAATATATTATTACAGAGAATTAAAAAGATCTATTTTTAATGTTTATACTCATATGGAATACAATAAGGATAAAAAGAAGAATGATGAAATGAGAGATCAAATGCTTTCTAAATATAAAAAAGACATGGATGATAATAATAATAAAGTATCAAAATCAATGGATAAACAGAATTAGTTTTCAATAAATCATTTATTATAAAAATAATATAAAAATAGACCCATTAAGGTCTATTTTTTTTAATAATCTCTTTTAGACCTGACTCCCTGCAGCTTTCGGAGGGGTTCTTCATTACATTATTTTTTATTCGGTATTTCTTTTAAACTGTCTTTATCTCCGTAATTGGGAAATTTTTTCAAAGCATTATCTTTTTTTAAAACCCGAAGGGCAAGGATTCTTATCTCACCGTTCCTGTCTGTTAAAAATTCGATGGTTTTTTCCATAACTTTATTATCCAGCTTGTATCCTTCAAGAGCTGTCAAAACAGCTCTAATTAAATTTATTTTGGTATCATTTTTTTTATTTAAGAATACTGTTTTTATTGTTTCATACAGCTTTTCATCTTTTATTTTTAAATTAAGCAAAGCAGTAATTTTAACACTTTCGTTTTGATCGTTTATAGCGGTTATAATTACAGGTATATATTCATTGTTGAATGTCATATCAAGATAAAGAAGGCCTTTAATGGACGATTCTCTTATCAGCCAGTCTTCGCTTTTCAGGCCTTTTAGAAAAACCGGAATATTTTCAGAATTTTTAAATAATGATAATGCCTGGATTGCATACCATCTAATATTGCTGTTTTTGTCATCCATTGCAAGGACTGTCAGCATTTCCATTGCTTCAGGATATTTTAAAACTGAAAGTCCTTTTATTGATTCAATAATAACAGCTTCATGGGAGTCGGATGTGGCTTTTATCAGCAAATTGAGGATTACCTCCTCAGTAAGATCACTGTCATAACCCTGGGAAATATGTTTTGATATTTCTTTTATAGCTTTTAATCTTTCCTGCCAGTTTGTAGAATTTAAACCGGATGAGATTGATTTAATATTATCCTGCCCATCTTTGTCCGACTTGAAAATTATTTTTTTCGCACAGCCGAACGATAAAAGAGTTATTGATAATATGATTATTATTTTTTTCAATTTGATTTATTTTTAAATATTTTATTTAACATCTGATATAAATATGTGCAGCAGTTGGCCATTATACAAGCAAATTTTAAATTTTAACTAATTTATTTATTTCTTGTATTTTGGATCAACATAGTTGTAAATAAATAAATTAGATAATGGATAATGGAAAAAAGGTTATATGGGCAAAAGAGTAATTATTGCAGGCGGAACAGGCTTTATCGGACGGGCTCTGATAAAAGAACTTATTCGATTGAAATATGAAGTTGTTGTTTTAACGAGAAATATAGAAAAAGGGAAATTATATTTCGGGAATACTGCTGTAATTGAAAAATGGGATGGTGCAACATCCGGAGGGTGGGGGCATCATGCAGAAGATTCTTTCGCTATTATCAATCTTGCCGGTGAGAGTGTTGCAAATTGGCCGTGGAATCAGAAGGCGAAAGAAAAAATAATCAGCAGCAGAATTAACTCAGTCCGTTCCATCAATCAGGCTGTTGATGAAGCGATAAGAAAACCAGAGGTTTTAATTCTTGGTACTGCAATTGGTTTTTATGGAGCGATCAATGAAAAAATATTTTACAATGAAAAATCTCCAAAAGGAACAGGTTTTCTTCCGGAAGTTGTTAAATTGTGGGAAGATGAGTTTATAAATTTTAAAAATGAAAAGATTAGAAAAGTTATACTCAGAACAGGAGTTGTTCTTGGTTTAGATGACGGGATGCTTTCTAAGTTATATAAATCTTTCAGATTTTTTTCAGGAGGCCATTTCGGAAACGGCAATCAGGGTGTTTCTTGGATACATGAGAAGGATGAGGTAAACAGTATTATTTTTTTAATGGAAAATTTATCATTGAACGGAGTATTTAATCTTACTGCTCCGAATCCTGTATCAGCCGGAGAATTTTCAAAAGCTATTGGAAAAGTAATGAACAGGCCGTCGTGGCTTCATCTTCCATCTTTTTTTATTAAACTGGTTTTCGGCCAGATGGGTGAAGAAGTTTTACTAAACGGTTTATATGTTCTTCCTGAGAGATTAATTAAAGCAGAATTTAAATTCCAGTTTCCTCATATTGACAATGCAATAAGAGATGTGATTAAAGGAAATTCAAATTGAATAAAGTAGAAAATATTTCACCGAATGAAGTATGGAAGGTTATTGCTGAGGATAAAGGTTTCTGGAGAGCAGGCGTTTACAAACCGGAATTTTTATCGCCGGATGATATAAGCATTCTTGAAAAACATACCTGCCCGGAACTTTTTGTCTGCGTTGGCGGAAAAGCAGGATTGATTATTATTAAAGATGGAAAGGAATATAAGGAAATTCTTGAGCCTTTTCAGTCTATTTTAATTGATGGATTTCATAATGGTTTCAGAATCGATGAAAGCGCTTTTTTTCTTGTTGCAGAAAGATCATCTTTTGAAACAGAATATATTAATAGAAAAAGCGGAGAAATTATTAAAAGGGTAAAAGTATAAATATATGCCTGGTGAAAAATTAACAGTTTTGCTGATCGATTTTGTAGATATCAGGAAAAGTTCAATTTTTAATATTTTATCTGATGCAGGATTTACAGTTGTTTTTTCATCTTATAGTGATTTCATAAATGAGTTTGAAAAAAATAAAAATAATTTAAATCTAATATTATTTAGAATTTCCAATTCAGATCAGTATCATCTTACTATTATTGAACAAATTAAAAAATTGGAAATTGTGGGTAATATTCCTGTAGTTATTCTTTCTTCATCAAGAAAGATCCAGTTTTTTCTTGACAGGCTTGAAGACGGATTCTGCCATTTTATAACAACTCCTGTAAATAAAGACCGGTTAATCAGCAGAATTGAATTTATTAATAAATCTGCAAAGTCGGATAAATCGCAGAAGCTGGATTTTGAATTTATATATAAGCAGAAAAATTATAAGTTTGATATTGAAAAACAGAAGACTCTGGATTTTATGATGTCTGCTCTTGAAAATGCTACGCATCAAAATAAAATGCTTGTTGATTCACTTCATCGGCAGAACAATTATAAATCAAATCTTTCAAAATTAAAAACCATGGTCTTGCCGGGTGCTTTGAATCCTGAAGAAAGAAAGCTTGAAGAGGATCTTTGGAAAAGTTTTGACAACAATGATTTCAGGTTATACTATCAGCCTGTAGTTTCGCTTGATACCGGAATTATATCGGGTTTCGAATCTCTGATCAGATGGGTTCATCCGGAAAAGGGATTTCTTGTCCCTGATCTTTTTATTCCTGTTGCGGAAAAATCACCAATAATAATTGCGCTCGGTTTCTGGATTGTTGAGGAGGCTGTTAAGCAGATTAAAATCTGGAATGAAAAATATAAATTTGAGAAACCGCTGCGGGTTAATATAAATCTTTCAACCAAGCAGTTTACTCATCCGGAGCTTTCTGAAAAAATTATTGAAATTGTCAATAAATATGATGTTGACCACGAGTCAATAGCGTTTGAAATTACTGAAAGCGCGTTTATGGAAGATATGGAATCAGCGAACCTTATGCTTCTAAAGCTGAAATCCGAGAATTTCAAAATTTATATGGATGATTTTGGAACAGGATATTCTTCTCTTAATTACCTTCTTCACTTTCCGGTTGACGTTATAAAAATAGACAAGTCTTTTGTACAGTGGATGCACATTGAAGAGCAGAGCGAGCAGATAGTTAAGTCGGTTATTTATCTTGCGCATAATTTGAATATGAAGGTTGTTACTGAGGGTGTAGAAAGCCTGGAACAGCTTAATCTTCTGAAAATTATGAATTCCGATTACGGTCAGGGATATTATTATTCCCCGCCTCTTGATGCTGAAAATGCGGAACTTTTCATTCAGAAATATATTAAGTGAAGTGTTTAATCCAAATAATTATGTGTAAGAGAAGGAGATAAGGAGATTGTAGAGATAGTGGGATAAATTTTTTATATCACCTCATCACTTCTATCTCCATATCCCCTAATATCTTTGTTCTTTATTGCAATTTATTTAAAATTTCTTTTGCAATGCAGATCTGACCCAGGGCAATGCAGCCGTCATTAAATGGAACATTCTCAGGCAGAAAAACCTCGAAACCCGCATCAGAAAGTCCGGTTATGATATATTTTAAAAGCAGCCTGTTATGAAAAGCGCCTCCGCTTAAAGCGACTTTATTGAGCCCTGTTTTCTTCCTGATTATAACTGATATTTCAATGCTTGTATCAGCAATGGCTTTATGGAAAAAAAGAGCGCTGATTGATTTATCAATTTTATTTTCATTCATTTCAATAATTCTACTGATAATAGATTCCGAACTGATAATGATTTCATCTTCACCCGTAAAAGGAATAATGTATTTATTTACAGGAGATGTTGATTTCATGGCAAGCTCTTCAAGCAGAATCGCAGCTTCAGCTTCCGAGCTTACGCATTCTGCAGCTCCAAGAATTGCTGAAACCGCATCAAAAAGACGGCCGATACTGCATGTGAGCGGAGAATTTATTTTTTTATCGATCATTTCAATCACCGCAGATGTATTATATGAATCAAAGTACCCGTCTAATATTTTATTTTGAGCAAGATACATAAGGGATGCTCCGGTTTTCCAAACATCCTTAATTGCTGATTCACCGCCTGGTAAAGGGAAATATGAGAACCGCGCTTTTCTTGAAAAAGAGTGCCTGTCTGCAATTAAGAATTCGCTTCCCCATAAATTGCTGTCTGTTCCGTAACCTGTTCCATCGAAAGCAATACCAATAACTTTTTCATCAAGATTGTGATCTTCAAGCACTGAAGCAATATGAGCAAAATGATGCTGAATTGATATGCGCTTTGTTTTGTT
Organism: uncultured Leptospirales bacterium; assembly: GCA_964529415.1. Lineage (GTDB taxonomy): Bacteria > Spirochaetota > UBA4802 > UBA4802 > UBA5550 > CAYMPH01. The sequence goes on from CAZGWD010000012.1 coordinate 61,306, forward strand.
ACCGGCTGTTTCGTCAGCGAATTGAGTTGTTAAATATCCGGGGTGCATGTCAGATACCACTGCATCAGGTTTTGAATCAAAAACCTTTATATAATGATCCACTGTATTTTTAAATGCCTTGTGGGTTTCAATATCAGCCATATCTCCAAGATACTGACTTATGATAATGGAATCGTTTTTTGAAATGGCAAAATTATTTTTTAAATCTCCTCCCATTGCGAGAATAATTTTATCTGATGGTTTTGAATTTAAAGGAGACGGTACATACCCTCTTGCTCTTCTGATAAAAAATGGTTTTCCGTTTTCAGCGAAAAGCACGCTGTCGTCGCTTTGTGCCAGAATTTCCCTGTTATATGATACAATATAATCCGCAATCCCGGATAAATTTTCAAATGCTTCATCATCCCTGTAGATGATCGGCTCGTCAGCCACATTTCCGCTGGTCATAACGAGTACAGTATCCGGTTTGTTCGAGAAAAGTCTGTGCTGGAATGGCGTATATGGAATCATGAAACCAAGATAAGTTAAGCCTGGTGCTGCATACGGAGAAATATCTGCCAGATCTTTAAGTTTCAGTAAAACTATAGGCCGTTCTTTTGATACAAGCAGTTTTTTTTCTGTATCAGTTATATGCGCGTATTTCAATATTGATTCAATTGATGAAGCCATGAGCGCGAAAGGTTTGAACAGTCTGCGTTTTCTTTTGCGAAGTTCTGAAACAGCATCATTGTTTTTTGCATCTGCAGCAAGGTGATATCCGCCGATTCCTTTTATTGCAGCAATATTTCCGGAAAGAAGAATTTCCAAAGTTTTATCTGCAATGTCTTGATATCCCTTTGCAATAATTTCTCCTGTATTTTTTTTTAGCGTTAGCATTGGTCCGCATTCAGGGCATGCGTTCGGCTGTGAATGGAATCTTCTGCTTTCCGGATCTGCATATTCAGTTTCACATGCAGGGCACATTTTTAAAATATTCATGGATGTATTTTTTCTGTCGTAGGGGGTGTCGTGCGCAATGCTGAATCTTGGTCCGCAGTTTATGCATGTTATGAAAGGATAGAGATAGCGCCTGTCGGATGGGTTATTAAACTCCAAAAGGCAATCTTCGCAGACTGCAGTATCTGGAGAATAAAAAGCGGTTTTAAATTCGGATTGCCTGCTGCTTTCAATTTTAAATGAGCTGAAATTTTTCAAAGCGCTTTGTGTATAATTCAGTTCATGTATTGAAGCAAGGCCGGGAAGTTTTGTTTTTATATCAGCCATAAATTTTTGAAGAATTTCCGGATCGGATTCTGCTTCAATTAAAACGCCTTCTGTATCATTCAGAACATAACCTTTTATGGAATAATCTTTCGCAAGCCTGTATATGAATGGCCTGAATCCAACTCCCTGGACTACACCTTTAACGCGAATGATATAATTTTTTTTCATAAGATTTATAATTTTAACCTTAATTATCAGATATTGCCTTTATTAAGTGGAATTTAAAACTGGTAAAGCAATAATTAATTTGTTGACAATGATTGTATTTTTTTGTTAATTATTCTTAGTTAAACTATTTCATCAAAAAGGTTTGATTATTCAATTTAATATAGTGTGATATGAAAAAATTAATTATATTGATATCAGCATTACTTTTATGCGCTCCGCTGCTCACCTGTTCTGACACAGGGCAGACTGTTAATCTGAAAATATACTATTCAGCTGCCGGGTTTTCAGGGTTTTACGTGGCAGATTCCGGCAGTGTTGTCATGCTCAATGAAGGTACTTCTGTTGTTTCTGATCCGGCAGGCATGTATGAAGCAACTGTAGCAATGACAACAAGCCTTAAAGTTCAGATAACTTCAAAATCATTAACAAATTTTATTACAGTTATGGTTTATAAGGATTCTAAAATCGTAAAGGAAGGAACAAGCACTGGAGACGGATATGCTGCTGCTGCAGTAACGCTTACTTACGAATATGAATCAACTGAAACAGAAACTACAACTACGAAATAATCTTCTGAACAAAATCAGTTACAATCATTGAAGTAAGTCCCCAGATTGTATTGCCGCTGAAAATATATCTGTATATAATTATATCGTTATCATTAAAACTGTATGTATCAAATTCAACATCATTGTGATTTGTAAATATTTCAAGCGGAACTTCTACATGGTCAACTATCTCATCAATGTTGAAATTGTATTCAACCGGGTAGTCCGTGCAACCTACAAATGAAGCAATATGAAAACCTGTAATTGAGATATAATCATCAAACCTTCCGAGTATATCAATTTTTGATCTGTGTACACCGGTTTCCTCTTCTGTTTCACGAAAAGCAGTTTCAATAATATCTGCATCTTCAGGATCAATTGAACCGCCCGGGAGCGACATCTGGCCTTTGTGTACAGCAACCTTTTCAGATCTTTTTGTTACCAATAAATGAGGTTTGTTGTTTTTTTCAAATAGAAGAATTAAAACTGCAGCCTCTTTATGCTCGGATGATCCAATCTGCCTGTGTTTTCTATTCTGCAGTGACAGTTTCACTGAATTTTTGAATTCAGTGAAACTGTAATTATTTCCGGTTAGAGGTATCATTTTGTTGATGGGTATAATATTTTGTATTGAGTCAGAAATTTATCTGTACGCACTATGTAATATCTTGTTTCTATGAATGGAATAAATTCTGAAAAATAATCCATATCTGAAAGGTCGGGCCTGTCTTTCCACTTGTTTACATTCCCTGGACCTGCATTGTAAGCGCCAACCATGTAAGCATAAACGCCTTTGTAGTATTTATCAAGCCATGCAATATATTTCGCTCCAAACAGCATTGATGTGCACGGATCTTTCAGATCGTATCGTTTCAGCGACAGGTCTCTTGCAACACCTCGTGCAGTATCAGGCATTAACTGCATCAGGCCGACTGCACCTACAGGTGAAACAGCATCGTGATTGAATAGCGACTCTGCCCTGATCAGCGAATATACCATTGGCGTTGATACATTAAATTTTGCGCTGTATTCAGAAGCGCATTTGTCGTGGCTTTGCGGATATAGAACTTTATTTGCTTCGTCTGATAAAAGCGAAATGTTTTCTTTTATGCCGTTCAATTTTAACAACTCTATGCCGTACAAAACGCCATAATAAAATTGTCCGTATTTTGATGAATAATACAGGAGAGTTTTGTATTTATCCCTGATCGCAGACTCTTCGTCAGGAAGAAGTTTTACTTCTCTTGAAATTGCATCCTCATATCCTATAACAAAATATCTTTCAAGCTTTTTAAGGTTTTTACTGTATTTCGAATCAAGATCCAGGCTTATGAGAGAGTTGCTGAAATCATTATATTTTGCGATTTGCGGATGATTGATTCTTTTAATTCGTGAGTTCTTGTTTTCCGCATTCATTTCTTTAGCGTATAAAAGTAGATTTGCTGCAAGCATGTCAGTCAGACTACCGGAGGAGACTGCTTTATCAAAATCTGATTTTATTTTTTCCAGTTTATATTCCGGCAGAGTTTTTCTGATCAGAATCCATGCGAAGGAAGAATCTGGATTAAAAGCAAGAAGTTCTTTTAAATATTTATCTGCTAATTGCCTGTTATTTCTTTCCTGATAAATTTTCTGAAGCCAGAAACGGTGTCTGTCTGAATAATTTCCTTCAGGAATATTTTTCAGCGCTTCCTCGAAATATTTTACAGCAGAATCGTTGTTGTTTGCCTTGATATTATTTCTTCCGAGAATCCAGTAAAAGTATGAAGACTCAGGTTCAGTTGGATATTTACTGATAAACCGCGTAAGCATATTTTCATGTCCTGCTGCTTTGCGTTCCGCGCTGAATGCTGATGCTTTTTTTAAAGATTCTCTGGCGTATGGTTCGACTCCTGAAGATGCTATGTCTTCGTATATTTTCAGAGCCGGATTGTGTTTTTTCATTGCATAGAGTTCGTCTGCATAAGCTTTCATTATCTGAAAATGTTTTTCTTTTTCTTTTATTCCGGAAAGTATTCTATCTGAAAGTTTATCATCAGAGGATCTTGCTGCAAGCTTGATAAGCAGCTTGTAAAACTCAATAGATGTTAAGCCGGATTCATAAGATTTCCGGGCAAAATCAATTCCTTCAGAATAATTTTTCGCTATATAAAATCCTTTAGCAATGAGAAAATAATCATCTGCATTCAGTTCAATTTTATCCTTTAATAAAATAGATGAAATGCGTTTTACTGCAGTTTCATTTTCCCATCCTTCTTCCGACGATTTGATTGCCTTGAGATATTCTCTTAAAGCTGATTTAATATCTCCGGTTTTTTCATACAGGGAAGCAGTTCTGATATATACAACAGGAGCTGATTTTGTATCGCTGAAAAGCGATGAAAGTTTTTTTAATACTTCAAGAGCCTCGTCATATTTTTTCTGATCTGATAGAGACCTTGATTTCAGAAGGGATATTTCAAGATATAGGGCTGTTTTGGAAGATGAAACTGTATCTGCAAGTTTAATGACTGCTGCGTGTTCTCTATAGTAATAATATAGGTCTGCAATTTCATATAAAGCGTCTTCGTAATAGTCTGATTTACTTTTATATGAATCCAGAAATTTTAAAACCGGTGCAGGAAAATGTTTTAAACTGGTATTCCTGTTTGTCTTGAAAGCGCTGTTTGCAAAATGTATAATCGCTTTTTCGTATATCTGTTTTTTCTTGTATGCGATTCCAAGCATGAAGTGCTCCCTGCTGCCTTCTTTTCCGCTCAGTTCAGAAATGATTGCGCCTGGATCGGAATAAAAGCCAAGGTATGAATAATTATTTTCTTCAAAAGTTTTTTTATCAAAAAAGTTACATGATAAAATAAATAAAGATAAAACAGAAAGTGCAAATATTGATAATACAGGTTTTTTCATGACTAATCTTCCATTTTTAGATATTCTTTATATTCCGGTATATCCGAAAGATCGGGACTTTCCCAGATTTTATCGAAAAGGCTTTTCGGTTCTTTGGTTTTATAATAATTATCCTGGTGCACCAGAGTGTAAAAATCTTTTTTATCAGATGAAATTTCAGAAATATTTTTCATCAGATCTTCGTATTTTAGGCTCAGATTTTTCTTTTTTTCAACAGGTGTTCTTCTGGATTCAAGTGCAGAAAGAAATGCGTATCTTTTGCCATGCTTTGCAATCTTAATAGCACGAACGTACATGTATAGTCTCATAGAGTAAAGTTTTTCTCTGAAATTATCAGCCATAATCATAAATATTGATGCTTCAGTCTGATCGCGATATCCGAATTTAAGATATGTTCTTGATTTAAAATCGTTTGTTTTTAATGTTTCAGGAGCGAATGAATTAAGCAGCTCTTTGCCTGCTGCTGTTTCTTTTATTATAAATTTTCTATATAGATCAATCAGGAGTATCTGGGATTTTTTTATTTCGGTGAATGAATCGTGAAATCTGAATTTCATGTAAAGAAGCTGAGCGATAAAATCTCTCTGAACTGCTTCTTTAAATATTTTTTTTTCTTCATCTGTGCCGAAGTTTGTAACAGTTGTGTTAATAAAATAAAAAAAGTATCTGTTATCCTTTAATCCTTTTTCTGCGTAACGCTGCTCCCCGGAAGATCCGCTTGACTTGGTTCTCTGTGCGAAACCATCAGTTAATGGAATTAGGAAAAGATAAAATAAAATGAATATATAACTGAATTTTTTCATAGAATAACCGGAATCAAAGCTGGAATACCATATCTTCCCTTGCAAGAGAGATATTCATAGATGAGTTGTTGCTCATTTCCATGTGTTCGCGCGCTGTCTTTAAATTCTCAAGCAGAACATCATCTCTGTATGATGGTTCATGATGAGTCAGAACAAGGTGCTTTACATTCCACCTGAGGCCGCAATTAACAGCCATAGTTACACTTGTATGGCCCCAGTCTATTTTCATAAAAGATTCATCAAGAGTATATTGCGAATCAAGCACAAGCAGATCGGCATTTTTGAAAAATTCAACTTCAAGGCCGGTTTTTTCAAGGCTCTCGCCTGTGAATTCCGCGTCTGTGGCAAAAATAAATGATTTTCCTGCCTGGGTGAATTTGTAGGCAAAACTTCCTCCAGGATGTTTTAGCGGGAAAAAATCTACAACAAGATCGTTTTCAAGTTTAATAGGAGGTCTGTTTTTTACATCGAGAAGATTAAATATTTTTGTTGAAGCAGTTCCTGTAAAAGTTGCAGGAAAATATGGAGGAGTCATCTGATTGGTCAGGGCTTCTTCCTGATTTTTATAAGGCGAATAAAAATTCAGTACATTTCCTTTTATGTATAACGGTTTAAAAAACGGCAGGCCCTGTATATGATCCCAATGATTATGAGTCATGAAGATATTAATGATACCCTTTCCGCTGCAGCAGTTTCCTTCCATCAATTTATCGCCGAGCGGCCTTAATCCAGTACCGCAGTCAATTATGTACATTTTGCCTGAATTTGAAGTTACGGTTGCGCAGGTTGTGTTTCCGCCGTACATATATCGAAGCTCATCCGGCAGGCCTTTAATGAAATCATCAATATTATTTAAATCATTAAATTTTGATTCTATCACTCTTTTTATTATTGAGTGGATTTTATTTTTATATTCGCTGCTTGATACGGGAGAGGCAATTGATCCTCTTACCCCCCAGAGTTTTATCTGCATTTAATAACCTTTTTTAACTGCTGCTGTTCAGATAATAAAAAATATTTTTAATTTTAATTTATTATCTTCAGCTAAATTGTGAATACCGGCTGATTTGTAAAAGCCTTTATATTAATCTGTATTTTATTTAAATTATTGGTTTTTACGCAAGTTTTTTTTATTTAAAATAGATGATAATAGCCTAATAATAATTCATTAATTGCTTGACTCTCTGAATTGTTAATAAACTATTATTGTAACAGGACTATTAATAATCAAATAATCCCGGGCAGGATAATTGAGTTTTATGAAAATTGACAGAAAAGCTGTTTCTAGAAAAATTGAACAAAACGAACCAATAATAATCAGGTTTAACTACGCAGAGCCAGAACTGCTTATGTTCATGAACAGCATTCTTGCAAAGATGCTCGCAAAAATTGATCATCAGTACCTTCTTAATTCAGCAATTACAATTCTGAGAGAAATTGTTGTAAATGCAATAAAGGCTAATTCAAAAAGGATTTATTTTATTAAAAACGGATTAGACATCCAAATTCCAGAGCAGTATGAAAAAGGGATGATTTTATTTAAAAAGAATGTTATTGGTGAATTTGATGCTATTAAAGATGATATGGAAAGAAGTGATTATTTTGTTGAGCTTGATGTAAATCTGACTAAAGATGACCTGCTGATAAGAGTTTCAAATAACTGTCCCATTATGCCTGAGGAACTTGAACGGATAAATTTCAGAATTGATAGAGCAAAAAAATATAGCGATTTTTCCGAAGCATACGAAGAGGTGGATGATGATTCTGAGGGAGCTGGTCTTGGAATTGTTTTAACTATCCTTTTTTTAAAAAATATGGGTATAAATCCTGATTCATATAAAATTACATCAAGCAAGGGTTTAACTCAGACATTTATTACTATTCCAAAAGATTTAAAACCAATTGAAGTCACATCAAAATTGAAAACTCATATTGTTGAAGAAATAGAAGGCGTCCCTACTTTTCCTGATAATATAATTCAGCTTCAGAGACTATGCCTGAATCCACAATCATCTATTGATGATATTACAAAAAGAATTTCCATGGACCCGGCTTTAGTAACCGATGTTCTCAAGCTTTCAAATTCTGCTGGCTTTATTCAGGGAAAACGCATTGACAGCATTAGTACAGCAGTGATGACTATCGGGCTGAAAAATGTGAATGCAATTCTTACTGCAAGCAACGCGAGAAGAATTTTAAGCCAGCGCTACAAACATTATGAGCAGATATGGATTCACTGTAATAAAACTGCATTTTATGCAAGGACAATTGCTTTAACTGCAAAAATGACAGCTCAGGTTGAAAATGCATTTCTTGCGGGATTGCTGCATGACCTTGGCAAGATTATACTTCTTGCCACGGACATGCATCTTGTTGAAAAAATTTCCGGAATTGTAAAAGAAAGAAAAATGATAACTTCAACTGTAATGGAAGAGATTTCTATAGGAGTAAGCCATTCTGAGATTGGCGGCCTGATTGCGCTGAAATGGAAATTCCCTGAATATTTAGTTGATGCAATTTCCTATCATCACGCGCCTTTAAGCGCTTCTCCTGAAAACAGGGATCTGTTGTTTGCAGTATATCTTGCAAATATGCTTTGCGGAATAGAAGACAGAAAATACAATTATTTTTATATTGAAGAACAGGTTCTTGAGAAATTTAATATTCTTGATGAGGCTAAGTTCAAAGAATATCACGAAAAGATGAAATTGAAATTTGAAGATCAGAAAAAATTTCTGTAATCATAAAGAGATTTACTTCCCGGAAGCATGCTGCGTTAGAGATCATTAAAATTATTTTTCTCTGATATCAATCCCTGAACTGAGGGACTCCACCTCTTCAATCTTAACATTTATAAACCATACTGGCGGGAAATACATTCCTTTATTCATAAATTTTTCTCTGTTTTTTACTATATCATACAGGGAAGCTCTCATCATATCTGGTATGTGGGCTGATGGCATGTCTATTATTTTCGGAATGAATTTTAAACCATATGGAGATTGCTGGTCATCACGCACTGATGATCCGATTGTATAAAAAACTCCGTCTTTTTTCCTGCTTAAATAGTCATAAATTTTTTTATCATTAATGTAGCACCACACTGAAATTTTTCCATCAGAAAGCAGAGCTTTGCCGATTATTCTGTCGCTTTCTGTTTTGGAATATCCGGATGGCTTGATTATTTTTAAAGATGATATATTTTTCATGATATCAACAGTATTATTCTCAAGTTCTCTTTCGTTTATGATATTCTTTCTGGTTAAATCAGAAAAAAGTCTGGACATATTGTATGGATTCACATTCTGTTTTTTTTCGTTATAAAAAATTTCATCAAGGCCTCTTTCAGGTTTTTCAGAACCCGGCCTGCTGTTTGCAAAAAGTCCGTCTTTCCACTGCACAATATTTTCGTCTGATTCGAATAGTCTGCCGTTTTGCATAAATAATTCTATTGGACTGCCGCCTGCTTCAAAAACTTTTTTATGATACGCTGCATAATAATGGTAGCCTTTTGTAATTTCAGATAAAGCTTTTAACAGTTCACTGTCATCTTTCCTGAGATTTCCAAGTGAAACTGTGAAGACCTTGATGCCTTTTATGGAAGCTGCTCTTGCATATTTTTCAGCGAGACTGGATTTATTTAAAGGGCTGTTTGATATTATCACTATTATTTTGGATGAATTTTTTCTCCATCCGAGATTATTTACTGAATTTTTAAATGCGTCAGTAAAAACCTTGCTGTTTGAAGCGCCGGAAGGCTTTATCTGATTCAGATTCTGCCTTATGGCAGACACGGACTGTCCTGATGAAAATGCCTGTTCATTTTTTGCACCGGAAAATGGTACAATATGGAATCTGGAATTGTATCCCTGCTTGTCTATAATTTCCGATGCAAATTCAAGTATTGATTCTTTTACTGACTGAAAATCCGGATTAATAGAATATGATGAATCAATAAGAAATGCCGCGTCAAAATTTCTTTCAATTTTTCCTTCAGCAGAAGGCGAGTAATGGAAAAAAGCCTGTTTCAGTTCTTTCTCTGCAAGCTTGAAAATATCGGCATCTTTGACATTTATTTTTAAAACAGTTTTTTTTCCCGCAACAGAAAATAGAATGCTGTCTGAAAAATATTTTCCATCAATTCTTGAAAGGGTTCCGAGCAGAATATATGAAAGATTAAGTTTTTTACCGATTAATATAAGATCATCTTCAGTTACAGTGCCGTCTGCAGTAACTCCGATCTTTTTCAGATCGTATTCAATATCAGACGGTGAAGTTATATCGAGTTTTTTTTTGATAAGTGCGCCTGCACTTAAAAGTTTAGCATATTCCAAACCGGTTTTTTCCGGAAAATATTCCGATGGATTGTTGATCTTGTAAGGAAGTATTCCAACATCTGCAAATAACGGAAATGAAATAATAAGCGCTGTAATAAATGAGATAAATAATTTAAACATATATTACCTTTTAAAAACTCTAAATGTTAAAATTCCTAAAATAAAACCTGATATGTGGCTTTCCCATGCCACATTGCTTTCAGGTCCGAGAAGTCCGGAAATCTGCAGAAAGAACCATATTAATAGAAAAATAACAGCAGGCATTTTAACGGGAAAAATAAAAAACAGAGCGTGTATTTTTGAAAGCGGATACATAAAAAGATATGCGCCCAATATTCCTGAGATTGCTCCTGAAGCTCCAATGAGTGAAATTTTTGATGCAGGATCTGATCCAATATAAACAAGAGCGCTCGCTGCACCGACTAAAATATAGAACATAAGAAAACCTAAGCGCGACATGCCGTCTTCCACATTATTGCCGAATATCCATAAAAAAAGCATATTAAACAGCAGATGGGGAATATTTGCATGGAAGAACATGTAAGTAACAAATGTTAGATACGGGCTGATCCATTTTGAATCCGGAAGATTTCCTTTCGATAATTCAAGAGGTATTAGCGCGAACTGCCTTGTTAATTTCTGCAATCCGAAATCGCTTAAAAAGGCGAAATAAACAAATATACCGATATTGGCAATTATCAGAAGAATTGTAATAATCGGAAATCTGCGTGTTGGATTGGAATCTTTATATGGAATCAGCATTATTTTACCAGCGACATTCCGTCGTACAGAAATTTTCTCTGAATAAAATATTCTCCGCTCAGGTTTGATGCAACATAGCATGCTCCTCCAATTGAAGAACCTGAAGGTATTTTACAGTTTTTCCCTATCAGTGTTATGCTGTCGAAAAGCGCTTTAGGATAATCGCTGTTTTTTATATATTGCTCGGATGAGCCGATTTTGGAGAAATTTTCAATCTGGGGATTCATGTCAGTCCTGTTTGTGTATTCATCTATAATTGTTTTGGTAATCCGCACTCCGGAGCCTATATTGACGAAAGGAAGAATTATTGAATCTTTTATTATCGACCCTTCCTCAATGGTAACGCCCGGGAAGATTATTGAATTTTCAACAGTTCCGTTTATTGTGCAGTAGTCTGAAATGAATGAGCTGATAATTTTTGCTCCCTGTTTTATATGAGCGAAGCCGGTGGACGTGATCTGGCTTTTTATAATTTTTTCTTTAAACAGCAGGTTGAATATTTTTTCATCCCAGATTATTTTTCTGTTTAAATTGTAGTAGTCTGGAACAGTTTTTACTGGAAAATATTCAGCCTTGAAATGTGATTTTTTTATTCCGCCGATAAGGAGACGGTTGATAAGCATTTCAAAAATATCAGGCGAATGTTCCGCTTCTTTCTTGGATTTTTTAATTGCACCTGCAAGAGTTTTTTTATCTGTAACGAGTATTTTATGAGCCATTGAAGCCTTGCCGTTTATATCAAGGCCGAACAAAACTGCGCCGGATTTTTTTGCCAGGTAATGTCTGAATAATTCTTCAAAATTAATTATGGAAGCATTGTCTCCATTGTAAAAAATATAATGGGGGGTTTTGGTTTCTGCAATAATAGTCTGTACTGTCATCAGATCCGGATGTTCTGAATTTACTACCCGGATCGGATCAGGAGTTTCTTCATCTGCCGGAGCATAGCCTTTTACGTATTCAATTAATCCGTCTTCCATTCCGCTGAAAATTACTGTATGTTTTGCGTCGCAGGATATGGAATTTCTAAGAGTAAAATCAATTACCCTGAATTTCCCGCCAAGCGGGAGCATATATTTTGAACGCGACTCCCCAAGAGATAAAAGAGAGTTTTCTTTGGATCCGGGATATGAAATTATTGTTGCATCTATCATCAATTAAACCGTTTTCTTGTTTATTATTGTTTAAATATTAAATATGCGTTTAAAAAAGCAATTAATTTCCTGTAATTATTTTTCTTTTATCACATATGCTGTGAACTAAACTATAGCAGCTAACGATTTAATCAAAACATTTCCTGTCATTCCCGCGAAGGCGATGGCCTGCACCCTCGGGTGAATCTATTTCTATAGTCTGAATTCCCGTTTTTACAGTGATGACAAAAAAATAAAATTTGGTTAATTTATAAAGCATTAATCTATTCGTTAAATGCCATATTAAAATTTCTGTATTCAAATCAATTTATTTGATTTGACATAAGCAGTAATTTTAATATATTATTCTAATTATCGGATAAAAAACTTGCTAATAGACATAAATAATAACCTTAAATGAAACCATTTACTGCCCGAATAAACCCGTCCGGGAAAACTTTAAATTTTTCCAGTGAAACACTTCTGATCGACTTAATCTTCGATTCCGGTCTTGGCGTTAAGTCTCCATGTGGAGGGAAAGGCACTTGCGGAAAATGTTCTGTTAAAGTCAGCGGCATGCTTTCTGATAAAACAGATAAAGAAAAAGAATTTTTATCTGATGAGAATTTGCGTCTGGCCTGTCAGGCAAAGGCTGCAGGCGATATTGAAATTACGCTTGATGATACAACTTCTGCCCGAGAAAAAATTTATAATAAAATTGATACTGATTCAGATTTTGGAGCTGCAGTTGATATTGGAACTACTTCAGTTAAAATGTCTCTGGTTAATCTAAATACAAAAGCTGCATATAATTTAACTTCTTATCTTAATCCGCAGAGAAGATTCGGGCATGATGTAATATCAAGAATATCAGCTTCATCTGATGAGAATGCTTTTATATCCATGACTGCCTTAATCAGAACTTCAATTGAAAACGGAATATATTCTGCGCTGAAAGAATTTAATATCGGGCCTGAAAAAATAAAAAAGATTGCTGTTTCTGCAAATACTGTCATGACATATTTATTTCACGGCAAGAAAATTTTGAGTCTCGGAATTTTCCCTTATGAAACTTCACAGAAAGAATTTCCACCGGTCAAAGCAGGTTCACTGGGTTTCAAAATTTTTCAGGATTCGGATATTTTAACTTTGCCTCTGGTTTCTGCGTATATAGGAGGCGATCTTGTTTCTGGCGCTGCATTTACTGAAAAACAAGGATTGCCGGGGAATGTTTTTTTTACTGATCTCGGAACAAACGGAGAAATATTTCTAAGAGTTAAAGACAGAATATTTGCTGCTTCGTGCGCAATGGGGCCTGCACTTGAAGGAATGAATATATCTTGCGGCATGACTGCTGAAGATGGAGCTGTAACCCATGCGGAAATAAAAAACGGGAAGTTTAAATTTTCCTGCATTGGTGATGCAGAGCCTGTTGGTATAAGCGGCACAGGTCTGATCGATGCCATTTCCCTGCTCATAAATCATGGGTTGATAGGGAGAAACGGATCTTTCAATAAAAAATCTGATCCGCCTGAGGGAGTAGTTTTTGATAAAGAGAATATGCGTATATATCTGACAGAAAAAGTTTATATTACCCAGAAAGATATAAGAAATATTCAGCTTGCCAAGGGAGCTGTTCTTGCAGCTTCAGAAATTTTACTGAAGGAAGCCGGAATTAAATTTGATGATATAAAACAAACAGCTATTGCAGGTTCCTTCGGAGATAATCTTAATATAGATAATTTCAGGAATTTAAAATTTTTACCGGATTTTAAAAATTCGGAATATTTATTTCTCGGAAACACAAGTCTTGAGTCAGCACACTTAGCCTGCTTAGACGATACATATTTTAACAGAGCTGTTGAGATTTCAAAGAAAATTGAATATATTGAGCTTTCAAATCATAAAGATTTTAATGATATTTTTATGGGATCTATTGATTTTTAAAGAATTTGTTCTTTAGTCAAACTGTTATGGAACACGGATAACACGGATTATTTTGATGGTCACGGATAAAGATAAAGAATTTTTTTAAAATCCGTGTCATCCGTGTCATCCGTGTTCTATTTTTTTTATTTACATCATAGAATATATTTTAAAGTCCGGTTTCCTTCTTCATCTTTTCAACATCCAGCTTTTTTAAATAATCAATAAGATTTTCAAATTCAGAATGAAATCCGAAGCCGCCGTTTCTCATTTCATCAATTGCCTTTTCTTTTGACCATCCCTGGAAAAAAATTCTATAAATGGCGTTCATCATACCTGTTCTGTCAGAACCGTGAAAGCAGTGAATAAATGCAGGAAGATTTTTTTTATCTTTTAGAATTTTAATGAACTGAACAGTATCCTTATCCTCTGTTCTCCAGGCCTGCATTACAATATGAACATATTTCAGCTCAGGAATTTTTCCTTCAATTTTACTTCTATCTGAATGAAAAGTTTGCAGGTTTATTACAGTTTTAATTCCAAGTTTTTTCAGCTGTTTCAAGCCTTCCTCTGTTGGCATTGCTCCCCTGTAAAAATCGTCTGAAATTTTATAAAAATTCGTTAGTCCAGGCAATTCCATTTTTACTGCTTTTTCCGGAGCAGTTGAAGCTGTATTAACGATTATAGCTGAAATTATTAAAAGAGATAAAAATATTTTTTTCATAATTTTTTCCTGATAGATGTAATTTGTTAAACTGAAAAATGGCTGAAATTTATTTTTTTGTCAAATAATAAATATTTTGCCGCAAAGTAGCTGCAAATGTGTTTATTCTTGACAAATATGTTTTAATATAAAATACATTAAACATGGTTGAAGTTAATGGTTTAAAAAAATATTTTTCAATTGGAAAGGCAGGTCTGTTTGAAAAAGCAGGCGTTGTAAAAGCAGTTGACGGGCTCAGTTTTTCCATTTCACAGGGGAAAACGCTCGGCATGGTTGGCGAAAGCGGAAGCGGCAAAACAACTGCAGCAAGAGCAATTCTCCGCCTGATCGAGCCTGACCAGGGATCTGTATCAATTGACGGAACTGATATTCTTTCACTTGGTAAAAATGATCTCAGAAAATTCAGGGAAAACATGCAGATTGTATTTCAGGACCCTTACAGTTCTCTAAACCCCAGAATGACAATAGGAAAGATATTAAGCGAGCCTCTTCGGATACACACTGATTTTTCAAAAAAGGACATTCATGACAAAGTAAACGGGCTGCTTGAAACTGTAGGTTTGAATGCAGATCATTTTCCGAGATATCCCCACGAATTCAGCGGCGGGCAGAGGCAAAGAATTGGAATAGCTCGGGCTGTTTCCCTGAATCCGAAATTTATTATACTTGATGAACCTGTTTCTGCACTGGATGTATCAATACAGGGGCAGATATTAAATTTACTCGAAGAGCTTCAGGGAAAATTCAACCTGACGTTTCTTCTTGTAGCGCACGATCTTGCTGTTGTTCAGCATATGAGCGACCGCATAATAGTTATGTACCTTGGAAAACCTGTAGAGGAAAATACAAAACGCGGCCTGTACGACAAACCTCTGCATCCATACACGCAAAGCCTGATAAAATCAGTTCCAAATGTGAATTCCGGTAAAAAATCTTTTTCTGTAATTCAGGGGGAAATTCCATCTCCGGAAAATCCTCCTTCGGGATGCTATTTTCATCCGAGGTGTGCATCTGCAATGGAAATCTGCAGGGTAACCTATCCTGAAACGAAAGAATTCGGTGAAGTAAAAGTAGCATGCCATTTATACTCATAATTTTACTTTTATCTGCCATAAGCATTACTCCTTTATATTCACAGGAAGAAGACCGTCTTCTTGAACTGATATATAGAACCTATCAGAAGCCTACTGAAGAACCTGCACTTGAAAGAATTTATTTAAAAGACGGGGTGCTTTTATGCACAGGCAGCGGGAGAGTCGCGCTTGAAAACAATAAAGCAGCTGACCAGATATTATCCGGCAATTATGACGCTGCTGTTGAAAGCCTTGAAAAACTCAAAGCGGTTGATGCGCTTTTTCTTCCGTTCATGTACAACCTCGGTGTTGCATATATTTATAAAAATGATTTAAAACAGGCTCAGATATTTTTTAAAAAAACAAGCGAGCTTGTGCCTGAATACTCCCAGCCGTTCATTCAGCTCGGTTACATTTTTCAGAGATGGGATAAAGACAGTGATGCGCTTGAATATTTCAGAACAGCAATGAAAAAAAACCCCAAGGATTTAAATACACTGATTCTCATGGGTGATATATACTTTAAAAGAAACCAGCATGAAGCAGCGAAAAATTATTATGATGCAGCATTAAAACTGAATTACAAATTTCCCAACGGGCTTCTCGGCATAGCAAAAATTAATTTTATAAGGAATAAATATATTCAGGCGCAGTTCCAGCTCAAATCAATAAATATCAGCGGGGAATATGATAAAGCATACCATTACTATATGGCAGAAACAGCATTCAAACTAAAAGATTATGAAACAGCTGCAGTACAATATGAAAAGCTTTTAAGTTTCAAATACGACAGGTTTTTTCTTACAATCTCTACAAATTTAATTAAACATAAACTGGATTTAAGCAGAAAACTGATGTCAAAGTAACACCCTCTGCCCTTCGGGCTTATACACCTTGGGATGTGGGAGAGATAGTTCGAGAATGTTGATAACCTGTCATTCGCATTTAAAAGCATCTTGAACCGGCTAAAAAAGATAAAATCAGTTTTTTCCTCAAAACCTCCATTTCCTATTGACAATATTAAAATGATTATGTATTATATTAACTGTTAATTTGAATTCACAAAATTCAATCCCGGATAATTTTTTCCGGATATTTTTTTATTACGGAGGCTTTATGAAAAAGTTTTTAATACTCGTATCTTTAATATCCTCTGCATTTATTCTTACAGGATGCGGATACAATGTAATGCAGGCTAACGAGGAAGCTGTATTTGCAGCATGGGGAGATGTTGAAGCATCATATCAGCGTAGAGCAGATTTAATCCCGAATCTTGTTGAAGTTGTTAAGGGCTATGCAAAACACGAATCTGAAACTTTAAAAGCCGTAACTGAAGCGAGAGCTAAAGTCGGGTCAATCCAGTTAACTAAAGATGTAATTAATAATCCTGCTCTTTTAAATAAATTCCAGCAGTCCCAGGGAGAACTTTCAGGTGCTCTTTCCAGGCTTATGGTTGTAGCAGAAAAATATCCTGATCTCAAAGCAAATGAAAATTTCAGGGATCTGCAGAGCCAGCTTGAAGGAACAGAAAACAGAATCAATGTTGCAAGAGTAAGATATAATAAAGCTGTTCAGACATTCAACACAAGCATTAGAACTTTTCCAAACAGCTTAACAAACAGTTTTTTGCTGCATCTTGAAAGAAAAGAGGCTTTCAAAGCTGAAGAAAGCGCAAAAAAAGCTCCAAACATAAAATTCTAAAAAGGCTTTGGTGCCGGATATGAGAAAGATATTTTTGTCTCTGATAATACTGGCTGTAACTGTTTCAGCAAACGCGCTTGACGTGCCCGGGCTTACAGGGCGCGTCAATGATTATGCTGCTATGCTGTCACCTGAGGCAAAAGCCTCGATTGAAAACAAACTCGCTAATCTTGAAAAATCTGATTCCACTCAAATTGTAATTCTAACCATTCCATCGCTTGAAGGTGATGCGCTGGAGGATTTTTCAATAAGGGTTGCTGAAAAATGGAAAATCGGCCAGAAAAAAATTGATAATGGAGCTATACTCCTGATTGTAAAAAACGACAGGAAAATACGTATTGAAGTCGGCAGGGGGCTTGAAGGCAAACTTACAGATTTAAAGTCGCGCAGGGTAATTTCAGAACATATCCGGCCGAAATTTAAGGCAGGCGATTTTTCCGGCGGAATTGATGCAGGAACTGATGCGCTTATTTCAATAGTTAAAGGCGAGTTCGATTC
This sequence comes from uncultured Leptospirales bacterium, assembly GCA_964529415.1. Classification (GTDB taxonomy): domain Bacteria; phylum Spirochaetota; class UBA4802; order UBA4802; family UBA5550; genus CAYMPH01. The sequence goes on from CAZGWD010000012.1 coordinate 79,149, forward strand.
AAGTGATGCGCCTTCCGCTCAGAAAGGTAAATCATCTGAATCTTCAGGCAATGGATTTATTTTTATAATGATTCTTATATTTGTTATATTTATAGTCGGGAAAATGAGCAAAATTCTCGGAGCAGCAGCCGGTGGAATCGGAGGCGGAATTGGCGGTTCTATTTTTGGAGCCGGGTTAGGATCGATACTTGGGTTCGGTATAGCAGGCTTGCTAATTGGTTTTATAATCAGCTTGATTGCCAGAGGAATGGGCGGAGGAGGCTTCTTTCCTGGAGGCGGTTTCGGTGGTTCCGGCGGCGGAGGAGATTCAATATTTTCCGGCGGTGGCGGGGATTTCGGCGGCGGCGGAGCTTCAGGTGACTGGTGATGGAGGATAAAATATGATTAAGGCTAAAAATCTGTTCACTAAAGATGAGCAGAAGAAAATAGAAGACGCTGTTGGAAATGCAGAAAAAAACACATCAGGTGAAATTGCAGTAATGATACTTGATGAAAGCGATACCTACATTGAATCAACAATTTACGGTGCTATAATGCTTTCAGGTTTATTTTCTATTCTGGTTCCTTTTATTTTAAAGCATTACGAATTCTGGTTTTATCTTCCAGCTGTTTTTGTTTTATATATTCCGTTTCATTTTTTATTAAAAGTTCCTGAAATTAAAAGGCTGTTTATTTCAGCAGAAAGAATGAGCTCAGCAGTTCACGAAAGGGCAATAAGAGCATTTTATGAGAAGGGTTTATATAAGACGAAAGATGAAACAGGAATATTGATTTTTTTATCTTTGCTCGAAAAGAAGATGTGGATTCTTGCAGATAAAGGCATTAATACAAAGATTCATGAAAATTTATGGGCAGATATTGCAAAAGGAATTTCCAGCGGCATGTTTGAAAAAGCACACTGCGATGCAATGATATCTGCAATTGAAAAATGCGGTTTGGAATTAACAAAATATTTTCCAGTCAAACCGGATGATACAAACGAATTATCTGATAAAGTTATTTTTTAATTATATAGAAAGCCCCGGTTAAATCTTCCCCGGGGCTTTTATAGTTTATATTATTAATTGCCGAATAAATTATAATTAATCAAGTATTATAGCAATTCATGAAATGATAAGTACTTTGTCTTTCCGGTTTTGTGATAACAAATACCGGAATCTCATAGAAAATATTTATTATGCGATTCCTGCATCCGCAGGAATGACAGGAAATGTAGTAATATAATCGTTAACTGCTATAAATTTTTTTAATTAGGAAAATCTATTGTCCTAAATTCCTCCATGAAATTTCAAAAACTGATTGTTTATCCCCCTTAGATCGGGATTCGCAATTGGCGGCCTGCTGTACTTTAATGAATTGCGCATTTCCGGGAAACTTTTTTGCCATTGTATCAATGATACCGAGGTCAAATGCATCAGGATAAGGATTATCGCAAGTAATTGTAATTAGTGTGCCAGATTTTTTTTCTGCCTTATAATGACCGATCCCTTCTGACATGATTCCTGTTGCAGTGTCATATAAAGGTATTCCATTAAGACGGTGATTCATATGATAGGCAATATCAATAGAAAACAAAGCTTTTTCAATAGAATCGATTTCATGAGGAAACTGCGCGCTTTCAGGAATACTTTTTCCTATTGCCTGCAATGTTGCATCCCCGATTTTTTCAGATATTTCTTTGAATGCATTCAGCCACGATTGCTGTTTATACCACTGACCTGGTCTGGGATCAACTATTCCATTATCGGATAGTATGGATTTGCCTGCCACCTTAGCAAGACCCATGCCGTTGATTACTGAAAGAACTGATTCGCCATTTACTTCAATGTCAGGATTTAATGCTTTGAATAACATAGTGCAGCCTCCTGATCCTTGTATTTTAGTGAAAAAAATATAAAAAAAACTGTATAGTCAAGAAGTATTTGATTTGAAAAATCAGGCAAGCAGTGTTTGTGAATTGATAAATTTTATTTTATAACTATCCTTGTTATTTCAACCTTATACATATCATAAACATTCTCAAGCATTTTATGAACATTCCGGTTGAGTTCCCTGTCAGTTGATCTTCGCTGAATAAATCTGTCTACTTCATCAAGCAGATTTTTCATTCTTACTCCAATATCGTCGAGTTCCCTTGTTATTGCAACTGATGAAGTAGGCCTGGCTTCTTTTTTCATCCTTTTTATTTCTTCATCAATTTGAGTTTGAAGTTTGTTCTTGGCATTTTCTTCTTCGATTATTTTTGCATAAATATCCTGTGCAGTTTTTAAAAAGTTCAAACTTGAATTGATTTCATAATTATCAAAAAGGCATCTTTTTTTTGAAAAGACAATATCCGGTAAAACAGAAATAGAAAAATAATTTTTGATCAGGTTGTAAGTTGCTTCATCGCAAAGAATTTTATTAATAAATGAAAGATTAGAAAATTTATTAAACCGTTCCAGAGGCGGAATCAGCACTTCTTCATTCAATATTTTGGAACTTTCAGTTGAAAGCTGCATGAATGAATTTATTTTTTTTGAAGACTGCCTGTTCCTGTTGTATATTTCAATACTGCTTTTAACTGCAAGAGCTGCTTCGGCAGCTTTGACAGGGCTTGTAAAATATGCAGTAACATTTATATTTGACATTCTGGATAGTATTCCGCCGGATTTTTTTATATTATCCGAGATGAGTTCTTTAATTGTAATATTTCTTGAAATGAGTTCTGAAATATTCTGATTCTCTGCAGCTTCAGGCAGATCATATAGATCGAAATTAAGTAATGTTGTAACAGCTTCTTTTAATCCATCAACAGATATTGATATTTTCTGTTTGTCATCAAGCGTAAGGACCTGTATCTCAGGAGCTTCATATTTTCTGAAAATATTTACAACAAAGCCATCTATTTCTTTCAGGTCTTCTACAGGAAGCATTTTTATGACATTTATAATGCTCTCGGAAATTCCATATTCTTCTTTCATCAGTGATAGCAGGAAAAATGAAAATTCTATTGATTTAAGGCCTCCAAGTATTGTCAGAATATCTCTTTGAATATCCTTATTTTTAATAATAAGCATGTCTCTGATTGATCTGATCGCATCAGTGTATCCAAGCTTTGCGAGCAGCAGACACGAGTTGATTCTCACCTTAATGCCTGGATCTTTGAGATATTCCTGGAGATATTTAATTATCTGGCGTTTGTTGAAATTTTCTGTAAGTGACGTAATTGAGCTGATGGACCTTACAATTACATCTTTCGGCTCGTCGCTTTTCATTTTATAGAAGAGTGAGTCGAGATATTCAATATCCTGTTCAAAACCGCATCTGCCTAAAACAATGATTGCAATACTTTTTATTTCATGAGATGGGTTTTTATCTATAATGCCTTTTAAAATTTCCGCTGCAGTAATATTTCCGAATATTTCCCTTTCATTCAGATACAGAAGCGCGTCTTTTAATATTTTTACATCGCTGTCAATTTTATGCTGTAAAAATTCAAAGAGAATATTCAATGACCGCTGCTCGTAATACAGGCTGAGAAGATTCATTCCTTTTTCCTGATCTTCTGATGATCCGGTATTGAATTGAACTTCAATTTCACCTAACATATATGAATAATTCAATATGGATAAAGTCCGTATCGTAGAGTGCAGCAGTTCTGAATCCGGATATTTTTTCAGATAGTTGTAAATATTTACAAGAGGTGATGATGCTTCATGAATGGATAATTTCTGGATAATTCCGCAAAGCCTGATTATTCTTGTTTTAAGATATCTTTTTTCAAAATTAATTCCTTCAATTCTTGATGCAGATATTGTTCTTGATTTTGGATCTGCATCTATAAAAACCTCAAGAAGGAGAGAAAGATCTCTGTGCTCGTAATCGTCAATGTGTTTGATTAATTTTTCCATGTCGGTTATTACGTGCTGAATCCTGCTTGATTCTTCATGTGTAAGAAAGCCTACAGCAACTTTTTTTAATTCCGGCGTAAACCTTTTAAGAATAAAATTTCGTATTTTTTGAAAATTTTCCGGGAAATTTTTCTCAGCTACATCTGTTATCATAAACTCTTTCCGGAAAGTTTCAAAGTATGTTTCAAGAGTAACAACAATGTATCCGAACATTTTGTCTCTGAGTATATGAAACTGTCTTGTATCGATATTGCTTAAAAAAAACTTTGCGAAAATATCAATTATAAGTTCATTATCTTTTTCTGTTTCAGTGGAAAGAGAAATGAGGCTTCTGAAAAGTTTATCCGGATCTCTGAGCCTTTGGATATTATCGTAAATTGTATAAAGGGTCATTGTTACAAGCTCTGGATCTTTGGATGTGAGGGCCTTCATCGCGTAAATCAGCACTTCCCTGTGATTGCATGAAATCATTGAACTGACGAAAGCTGTTTTTATCCGGTTTGAATACTGATCGAATCTTGGAGACATTTTTCCAAGCAGAACTCTGATGTCGAGAATGACTTTATCCTCGGAATCTGTTGAATATGTGTAAAGTCTTGATTCATCATCCAGAACTGTGGATATTGAATCAATTATTTCTGTGCTGAGTATATAAAGATTTTTAAAAGCTGAGTATGATAATATCTCGTTATCTTTTTTGAGAAGATTTTCAAGAGTAGATATTATTTTAAATGAAGAAAGTGCGTACATTGCAAGTGAAGTGAATTCAGGAGAAAATTCATCGGATGTGGCGATTGATATCAGAAAATTTAAAGCTTCTTCATTGCCTGCGCCGATCACTTTTAAAGCATAAAAGGCTTTTTTAACTGCAAGATCATTTTGCTTTGATTTGGATTCACTTTCTATGAAATCAATTATAGATTTTATATTTGCAGCTGTGCCGAAAGTTTCAACATGATTTAATATTTTAAGCTTCTCGCTTTGTGAAATATCAGTCAATAAAAGATTAACAAGAGCTTCCGTTACGCTTGGATAATTGAATTCAGAGAGAATTGTTATAGTGCTTTCCCTGATCTCCGGACCCTTTTCCAGCTCTTTGAGCAGTATTGATGTGCCGGCATCCGATTTCAGAACTCCAAGAATTTTATGAAATGCAACTCTTTCATATGGGAGCAGTCTGAAAGATTTGCTTATTTCAAGTTTTATTGTCTGTAAAAAACTTTTTTCTTCAGCCATAGATTCCTTGAAAGTTTATTCTACTTTAAGAAAGTATTTTCCCTGGATGGCCCTACTGAAATTATTTTTATCGGGACGCCCATCTGTTTTTCCAGAAAATTGATATATGTTTTAGCTTCAGAAGGCAGCTCATCGATGCTGGAAGCTTTTGTAATATCGGAATCCCATCCTTTCAGTTCTTCGTAAACCGGCTTCACATTCCCGAACATTGAAGAAGGGAAGTAGTCTATTTTTTTACCCTTGAGTTCGTAACCCACTGCAACTTTAATTTTATCGAACCCGGATAAAACGTCAATCTTGGTGAGGGCTATTCCTGTTAAACCGTTTATTTTTTTTGCCTGTCTGAGAAGTTCCGAGTCAAACCATCCGCATCTTCTTGGTCTGCCTGTAGTTGCGCCGAATTCACTTCCGTTTACTCTCAGCCTGTCCCCATCAGCTTCTTTATCCTCTGTTGGAAAAGGACCTTCCCCGACTCTTGTTACGTAAGCTTTTGTAATTCCAATAACTTCATTTATATTGAAAGAATTGAGTCCTGTTCCGAGAAGAGCTCCGCCAATTGTCGGATTTGATGAAGTTACATAAGGGTATGTGCCATGATCAATATCAAGCCCATATCCCTGTGCGCCTTCAAGAAGTATGTTTTTTCCTTTTTCGAGTTCATTGTGAAGATAATTCTGAGTATTGATTATCATTGATCCTGCTTTCTCTTTGAAAACATTCAGTATTTCAATAATATCTTTTACATTGATTTCAGATTTTCCGTAAATTTTTCCCAATATCTGATTTTTTGATTCAACAGCAAATTCCAGCCTTTCAGTTAAAAAATCAGGGTTGAAAATATCCCCGGCTCTGATTCCGAGTCTCAGGCATTTATCGGAATAACTTGGACCTATTCCTCTTTTTGTTGTGCCGATTTTATTGTCACGCGATTCTTCCATGGCTGCGTCTATCTCTTTGTTATATGGGAGGATTAAATGTGCTGCATCGGAAATGAAAAGTCTTTTTCTGACATTAAGACCTTCTTTTTCAAGAGATTCAACTTCTTTCATCAGCTGCTCAGGGTCAAGCACCACGCCATTGCCGACTACACAAATTTTATTTTCATGGAGGATTCCTGATGGGATAAGATGGAATACATGTTTTTTGCCGTTTGCAACAACTGTATGCCCTGCGTTAGCTCCACCCTGATATCTGGCTACTATATCATTTTTTTCTGTGAAGTAATCAATCATTTTAGCTTTTCCCTCGTCACCCCATTGAGTTCCGATCACAACTGTACATCCCATAATCTTATCGCGCTCCTAAATTATTTTTCATTATATATTTTGAATTTATTAAAAAATTGTAATATCAAAAATTGTACCCCTTAAATCCGCTGCTGGCGATTTATACAAATGATTGTTTTTTGAGGGGTTATTATGAATTTATTTATAGACTGACTTATAATAAACAGGCTTTATAAAATAACAAGTTATTTTCAGAATACATGTTTAAATAATCAACATTTTTTATATTTCCAATCAGATTTTAACTGTAAAAGATATAATTATTTTCTTGCAAAATATAGATACAACTGGAAATATTCAGCCGGAATAAAAATTTTAAACAGGTGTATATATGAATAAAATTGCAAGGTTCGGGGTTTCTATCGATGAAAAGCTGCTGAAAAAATTTGATTCGATAATTGAAGATAAAGGCTACGTAAACAGATCTGAAGCCATCAGGGATTTGATCAGGGATATGATGGTCTCTGACAGCATATCCGATCCGGAAGCTGAAGCAATAGGAACCCTTACAATGATTTACAGCCACGACACCAGAGAAATTTCAGATAAGCTCAATGACACCCAGCATCACCACTTCGGCAGCATAATCTCTGCAACCCACATACATCTGGATGAGCACAATTGTCTTGAAGTTATAATAATGAAAGGAAAAGCCAAAACAATTCAGTCTATATCTGACAAACTGCTATCAATTAAAAACGTCAGACATGGCAAAGTGACAATTACCGCAGCCGGAAAAATTTTAAATTAAAAAAAATTTGCCTAAACTATAAAGCTGCAGGTGCCGATATAAAGAATAAGGGTAATTGTTGCTTAAATTTCATTAAAAAACGGCTTGATTTTTTAAGCAGGGCCGTGTTATGAACAAATATTAACTTTCTGGTTGATTGTGATGTCAAACGGGGTGTGCTTTATTGCCATTACGGCGCTTAGCGGCGTCCTTATTTTCTTTTCCGGTTCGCCTGTCTCAGGTGAAGAGACCCGTCTTGTAAGCATTTCATATAATCAGTCTTCAAAACATGAAAGACTTGAAGAAAATAAGGAATATGCTGAAGGCGGATATTTTCTGAAAGATTATGCCAAATCAAAAAAATCTGCAAAAAAAATAAATTCTGAGAAAAACAAAAAAAACGACAATCCTTATCATATTGATAAAAATAAAAAGCCCCGCAATCCTTATTATGATTCAAGAAAGAAAAATGCTAATTACAAAGTCATCAAGGGCGATACTCTGTTTTCAATATCGAGAAAATTCAGCATTCCCTTTAATGATTTATGCGCTTTAAACGATTTTTCCGGCGAAGAAAAAATTAAAGCAGGCGCTGTAATTAAAGTTCCTGCATCTGATAAAACCGAGAAAGCTGAAGTTGCAGAAAATATCGAAAAAAATAAAACGAAAGATGATTTACGCAACAATAAAAAAGTTTCTTTTGTATGGCCTGTAAAAGATGTTAAAAATTTCAAGCAGGACGGGGCAGATGGAATTAAACCCATAGGCATTATTATTACAGGAAATCCGGGGGCCAAAGTTTATCCTTCTGCAGACGGATCTGTTGAAAAAATAGGGAACATGCGCGGTTTTGGAAAATACGTTGTTGTTCGGCATGAAGGAAAATTTGTAACAGTATATTCCAACCTTGAAAAAATTTCTGTTATAGAAGGCCAGAAGATTACTACAAAAAGCACACTTGGTAAAATTGATACAGCAAACGGCAAATTGCATTTTCAGATTGACTATGCAGGAAAACCAAAAAACCCCGCATCATATCTGCCTGCAAAAAGCTGAAATTTATTAATTAGCAGAATAAAATTTTTTATAAATATAAATGAGCCAAATATAATAATTAATAATGATTCCAATAATATATCAGGAGGTGTAAATTATGAAGAAATTTTTATTTTTAATAATTACTGTTATCTCAATTCACGTCTATTCAGAAAATACAGCACACTCGATTGGATTGGGAGCCTATATTGAAGGCGGCGGGGGAGGAGCTTTTTATATTTTACCTTCAGGTTATTCAGAACGCAATTCAGGGCAATTTTTTGCCGGCGGCGGCATTATGTTTGATACATCTGTTTCCACAAATACTCTTTTCAACTATCGCGTTGGTTTTGCATATAACTGGACTAGAGCTACAACATACACTCCTCCCGAATATTATCTTGTGAATAAAGTTATTACACCCGGGAATCTTGATTTGAATCAGATTAAATTGGTTAATTCATTCGGTTTCGGTGTGATTAGAACAGAAACAATCCGCTTCTGGCTTGGTCCGCAGCTTATTTTTTTTTATAACTGGGGGGATACAACAATTATCGGTGTATATAGCGGATGGAATATCAATAGAAAAGATACAGTGAGTGTTGGAGGCTTAGGTTTAGGTTTTGTTGCAGGAATTAATTTTAATTTTACAGGCATTGTTACTCTTGCTTTGGAATTTGGAGTGCGGGTCAATGTAGCTGGAGGTTCAACTTATGGGACATACAGTTATAACAGTTCAGCCCAGGCTAAAAAAGAGATTGCTTTAGTTGGTATTTATCCTGAAGGTTTTGCAACTGTTGGTGTTATATTCAGAATTTTAGAAAAGTAATAATTGTTTCAGATTTTCAATGTTAATTTTTTATTGAATTTTTAAATATGAATTTTTATTTTACATTTTATTATAGAAATAAATTTAGCCGGGGGATCAATTTTGATAAAAAGGTTAGGATTGATTTTTATTATGGTATTAAGTCTGGTATGTTCAGGTTATTCTGAAGATGCTATAACTATAGCAAAGAATACCTTGAAGAATCAGATTGATTTAATGAAGAAAGGCAATCTTGAAGATTTTAAGGCATGTTTTACTGAAAGAGTTCGTGATAATATTACAGATAAGTCGATGAAAAACGGGCTGGAAGGTGCATCGAAATATACTCTGGATGAGCTTGTTGCAGAAGTTGTAGAAGCCGATTATAACGGAAACAGGACTATAAAAATAAAAATGAAAAACAGGAGAACTCTAACTACGATTGTACTGATAAACGGAAAATGGCTTTCTGATAGAATCTGGTTTAAATAGATTATTTATAATGCGGGACTGAATTTAAAAAATGACTGTTGCAGTTAGCTGAAATTTTTTTCTGAAACTATTCCGCATTCCTTGCAACCCTGAATCCGATCCAGTTCCATTTTAAATATGGATATAGGTTGAATATCATTCCGGGCTGAATAAAATTTTCATCACTGTTCCAGCTTCCTCCCCTGATAATTCTGGCTTTACCCGGTTTTTGCGAAAACCACTCAAAACACCACTCCCAAACATTTCCTGACATATCATATAAACCCCATGGATTGGGCCTTTTTGATCCAACTATTGCTGTTTTATAGTCGCTGTTTTTTTCGTATACTGAGTATATATTTATTATTGAAGGATCTGTTGTCTCGCCCCAGAAATATGCAGTATAAGTTCCTCCTCTTGATGCAATTTCCCATTCAACGGAAGTCGGGAGTCTGAATCCATCTGAATTTTTATTAATAGTAACAAGCCATTTTATGTCATCGTATGAATTTGTATTTTCAGGATCTTTTTTTTCTTTATCAATATTATAGTATGGTTTGTAACCGGCTTTGATGCTCAGTTTATTGCAGAATTCAACAGCATTATACCAGCTTACTTTTTCAACTGGATTCTGTTTATCTTTAAATTCACTCGGATTTTTACCCATTATTAATTCATACTGTTTCTGAGTTATTTCATATTTACCGATCCAGAATGATTTAATTTCTTCAGAAGGAGTTTTTATCATTTCTATTCCGGCGAATTCCTTTGAAACAGGGTTGGGTTGTGAAGCTGCATTTACAGAAATGAAAATGATAATAATTAAAAAAATTGATGCAGGTTTACTCTTTAACATTTTCACTCACCATTTATAATAATTAAAATAATAAATCATGCATTATATTTTAATTGAAGCAATCTTTTTTTGATATTATTAAAATAAATTTTAGAGTTTTTTTATATTTAATAAACTGTAATTTAGCGCTTAAATACTAACAAATAGAGTCATTTTGTTTTTATATCTGTTCAAAAAGTGCTTTACATATTTCATATATCTGATATAAGAGGTATTGCTTATAAAATTGTCGTGATAAGAGGATACATGATTGCTGAAAAGACATCTAATCTGGCTGCACAGTTAAAAAGAGGAGAAACTGTTGGAATAACATTTCATTCCCACAATAAGCAGAATATTAAATTTCTTGGTTCTCTTTTAAGAAAAATATTATCAAATAATGACAGGATATATTTACAGGATGCCCTGTTTAATATTATGCGCGAAATAATAATTAATGCAGTTAAAGCAAATTCTAAAAGGATTTATTTTGATTATCATAAGCTTGATATAAATAACACTGAGCAATATATCACAGGAATGGAAAACTTTAAAACATTCATTCTTGAAAATCAGGAAATAATTGAAGCAGAGCTCAAAAAATCAAAATTACGGGTAGAGATTTATTTTAAAAAAACAGCAGATGGCTTGAATATTTATGTCCGCAATAATACTCCAATTCATCCTGATGAGTTGCTGAGAGTTCAGGAAAGAATGGAAAAAGCCAAGGAGTATAAAGATTTTTCTGATGTTTACGGTGATGTATCTGATGATTCTGAAGGAGAAGGCCTGGGTCTTGTTTTATCAATTCTTCTATTAAGAAATTCAGGAATTGGAGAGCAGTCTTTAAAAATTAAAACTGACGGGAAAATTACCCAGACTTCATTTGTTGTGCCAGACCATTTAAAACCAAAAGAGATAGTTTCAAAAATCCAGAACATGATATTAGAAGAAATAAAAGATCTGCCGTCAATTCCGCAGCATGTTCATGAACTTGAAAAACTGTGTGTAACTCCTGATGTCTCGTTTAAAGATATTAATGATAAAATTATTCTTGATCCTGCTCTTTCAGCTTCAGTTCTGAAACTTGCCAATTCTGCAGGGTTTATTTCGCGTAAAAAAATCGGAAGTGTTCTGGATGCGGTTAAAGTTATCGGGTTGAAAAATCTGAGGGCGATACTTGTTGCATCGAGCGCACGGAAGATTATGGATGAGAAATTTTCAATGTACAAGGAAATCTGGAATCATTGCAACAAGGTGGCATTTTATGCAAAGAATCTTGCTGTACGTTTCGGGTATCCGAATATAACAGAGCAGGTTTATCTTGCAGGCTTATTGCATGATCTCGGAAAGATTGTTCTATTATCAACAAGCGGAAGTTTATCCGAATGGATTTCGACTGTAACAATGCAGCGCAATATAAGGACATCAACAATAATTGAAGAGCTTTCAATCGGCATAAGCCACTCAACGATTGGAGAAATGATTGCAAAAAAATGGAATCTTCCTGAATATCTTGTTGAAACAATCAAGAATCATCATTCTCCAATGAATAAAGATAAAAAATACAGCGACATAGTGAACATAGTTTATCTTGCCAATGAAATGGTTATTACAGAAAATAAAAAATATGACCATTCATATATTGAAGAAGAAGTTTTAACAAAGTTTAATCTTGGAAATGAAAATACATTTTTAAATGTACATGGAATGGTAAGCGCTGAATTTGACGAACAGCAGGCGCTGCTTGCAACTGCTCAGTAAATAAATAGCTTGCTTCTTTTTTAGATGTTAATTCTTAATAGATATACCAGCCTATTAAATCGGCTGGTATATCTATTATTGGATGCTATTAATGATTTATGAAAATATAAAAATATCAAAAAAAATTATAATTTTCATTTCTATTCTGCTTATCTTTTTTTCTTTTATTGCAATAATTACATTTATAAGTCTAAATAAAATTGCTGATCTTAATAATAAATCAGAAGAATTCAATACATTTGCAATAGAAATTCTTAAAAGAGAGGTAGATCACCTTAAATGGTCTCAAGACATGAGTCAATTTGTATTTACAGATTCAATAAAAGAATTAAAAATTTCCCATATTGATTATACTAAATGCGCTTTTGGAAAATGGTATTATAGTGAAAATAGAAAAGTAATGGCAGCAAAAATCCCTGCTTTAAAAGATTATTTTGAAAAAATTGAGCAGCCTCATAAAAACCTACATGAATCCGCTGAAAGAATTAAAAATGCAAAATCCGGAAATAATCTATTCGAAGCCCAAAAAATTTACTCAGAGGAATCTATTGAATATCTTAAAATAATTCAGAATTTTCTGAAAAAAATTGAAAATGAAGCTGAAACAGCAAGTCGTGATTATAATTTATTGGTAATTAGTGAATCTGCGTATATTAAAAAAATATTAATATCAGCAAACATTTCACTTATTCTTATTGGAATTTTTCTTGGGTACCTATTAACAAAAACTATAACAAAACCTTTAAATCTGATTATTGAAAGAACAAAAGAACTTTCCTCTGGAGATGGAGATCTTACTATAAGAATTAATATTAACTCGAGAAATGAAATAGGCGAACTCGCTTCAGGATTTAATAAATTTCTTGATAAAATTCATGATGCTGTTTCAGGAGTAAAAAGTATATCATCTGATCTTGCACAATCATCAAAAGGGATGAGTGACACATCTCAGAGCTTATCAGCCAGAGTAAATGATCAGGCTTCAAATCTTGATGAGGTAACTTCAACCGTTGAACTACTGAGCGCCGGAATTTCCCTAAATGCTAATAATGCAGAATCAACTGACCACTTGGCACGCTACACTTCTAATGAAGCTGGAGATGTTGGCGTTTCTGTTATGCAGACAGTGGAAGCAATGAAAAAGATTTCATTGAAAATTTCACTCATTGAGGATATAGCTTATCAGACAAATCTGCTTGCACTTAACGCAGCTATTGAAGCAGCAAGAGCAGGCGATCATGGTAAAGGCTTTGCGGTAGTTGCAGGTGAAGTCCGGAAGCTTGCTGAAAAAAGCCAGTTAGCATCCCAGGAAATTAATATTATAACATCATCAAGCATGGAAATGGCTGGTAAAGCCGGATTACTTATTAAGAATATATTGCCAAAAATTAAACAAATCGCAGATCTGATCCAGGAAATAACAAAAGCTACTCAGGAACAGGATATGGGAGTTTCGCAGGTCAATGCAGGCATGGGGCAGCTGAATGAAATTACCCGGGATAATGCAGCAGTTGCTGAAGAACTTTCAGCAACTGCTGAGACTTTAAAATTACATTCAGTACAATTGGAGCAGATGCTTTCATTTTTTAAAGTTAATGAATTAGAAAAGAAGATAGTTGGATATAATAAATAGTTATTAATCTTTATTTTTATAAAATATACACTGCAAAAGAAAAAAATATATGATCATTTACTTTGTCAGTGTAAAAAGATAAGCAAGGAACAAAGCAAACTGAATTGCCCCGCCGTATGCATTTGTTTTCCCGGAAGATTTGTTCATATACGCTATAATAATTGTACTTGATAGAAGCATGGCCTGAAGCTGGGTAAGGCCTATAGTAATTTCCAAGCCGGTTAAATGAGAAACAATTAAAACTGCAGGGATAGTCAGGCCCATTGTTGAGAGAGCAGAACTTAATGCAATATTAATAGAAAGCTGTATATTATTTCTTATGGTTGCGCGTAAAACAGCAAGCGCTTCAGGCGCCCTGGAAATCAGTGCTACAAGAAAAGCCGCGACTGAATTTGGAAGATGATAATAAGATATGCTGTCATCAATGGCAATAGCAAGAAATTCAACCAGCGCTGCAATTATTATGAGATAAATAAACAGGAAAGAAATGCGGTAAAAAATTTTAGACCGGATTAATTTTTGCAGTGATGCTGATTCTGAAATTTTATCCTCTGAATTTTCGTATGTAAAAAAGTAACTGTATTTTCCAATCTGCCCGAAAAGAAAAAATCCGTAAAGAATCGGGAATAATATTATAATAAAAATTTTATAAAATGAAATTATGTTTTCCGGCATTACCATAGGGAATAAAAGGCCAATAGCGCACATTACTCCAAGTTTAGCCAGATATGAATGGCTGCTTTTTTCATTAAATTTCTGCTCACCATATTTCATCCCGCCTATTAGCAATGATAAGCCAAGCAGGCAGTTTACGGAAAGAATTATGCCTGAAAAAACAGAATCGCGGGCAAGCATAGGTTCCTTGCCTGGTCCATATATCATAATTGTGACTACCATTATTACTTCAATAGCTGATGCAGACAGAATAAGTATCAGGGTGCCGTAAGGTTCTCCGAAGTGTTTAGCAAGAATTTCCGCATTTTCAACAACCTGTTTTGTGATATAAAATATCACTCCGATTATTGCGAAGAAAACAACGCCTGTAGCGCTGCCGAAATGGCCAATAGGGCCGATATAGCTCGTTGCCATTAAAAAATAGGCAATTGCGATGCTTATTATACCGGCAAATAACGCTTTTTCATGTTTTAAAAATTTTATCATATATATTTTTATTTTTCGAATAACATGCTATTCATAGTATTGAATAATTTTTTTGTCAAGAATGAACTTCAGGCAATTAGTTTTTATGCAAAACCAGTCTTAATCGGAGCTAAAAAAATCTTGACATAATCAGTGATTTCGAGCTTTTCAGTAAGTATTCTTTTATTATAATTTTAAGCAATAAATTTTAAAGGAATTTTCAATTTTAAAAATTTGTTTTTTGATAAGTCAGGTTAAAATTGATAAAAATAAAAAAAGATTACAGGGAGATAAAATGGCTAAAGAAGTAATTAAAAAAGGCAAAAAAGTTGAAGCTAAAGCTAAAACAAAAGTTAATTATCCGGACAAGTTTACAGTGCAGACAATGCTGAATTATATTTCTGAAAAGCACGGCATTCCAAAAGTAAATGCAAAAGAAATTATTGAAGATGTTTTTGAAGTCATCAATGCAGGCATAATGAAGGGAGAAAGAGTTCCAGTGGGCAAATTTGGAAAACTTTTTGTTAAATTAAGACCGGCAACTAAAGCGAGATTGGGCAGAAATCCATTAACAGGCGAAGAAATTAAAATTGCAGCAAAAAAAGCTACAAAGGTTCCAAAATTTTCTTTTTCTAAATCCTATAAAGAAAGCGTTTTAAAAGCACCGATTAAAAGTAAGTAATATTTCTATAACATATAAAAAAGTTTTTAAACAGTAAGTACAACGTTAAATGCGTTGTACTTTTTTTTGGAATTGACAAAATTAATCTTATAGATAAATATAGATTAAAGATTTTTGATAGATTACTTTATTTATCTTACAGGGGGCATGTAATGGCTAAAGGAAAAGACAAAACAAAATCTGAAGAGAAAAAAAAGCCTGAGAAAACAATGAAAGAGAAAAGAAAAGAAAAAAAAGAAAAGGCTGCTAAGAAAAAATAATTTATTAGAATTAATATTTCTGAGACAATATTTTCACTCCTTTTCTGTTATGAAATTAAAAGGTGTGAAAATATTGTAGTTATCAGCACTGACTGCCATGAAATTCGGTGCTGCAGATTTTGTATCAATAGATTTCATTGATGTTGTTTTTAAAAAGGAAGAGTTATTTTTGTATCAAGGTGGGAAAAGTGATTATCCTCCATCCTCATTTTTATCCCTGATACTGTTCGGCGGACAACCCACAGATTTCTGGAAAATCCTGTAAAATGTAGCAAGGCTTTCGAATCCAACTGTATAGGCAATATCGATTATCTGATGGTCGGTGTTTTTAAGCAGACGCAATGCTTCCTTTATACGGAGATCATTTTTATATTCACTGATTGTCATGCCTGTGTGTTTTTTGAAAAGCTTGCCGAGAGTTTCAGGATTAATATCGACCCTGGCTGCAAGCTCTTCACGGGAAATTTCTGTATTGTATTTTTCTTTAATGTGATCAACTGCAAGATCAAGTTTTTCTGCAAGGGCTTCATTAATTTCAAGCGGCCTTGTTTTAAATTTTTTATTCTGCGATTCAAAGTAAACTGCAGTAAAGCGCTTATACAAAACAATGGTAATGCCTAAAACAACAAACATGAAGCTGTATCTTGCAAGGAAAATAAAGTCGTATATGTTTCTTGAAATAAGAATATCGTTTATAGATGTCAGCAGAACTATCAATAGTGAATAGAATAAAAATCTGGTTTCCCTGCTGTTGTTATATTCTTTTATGAAATAATAAAAAATATAGCAGATTGGAATAATCCAGGACGGCTGAATGCCGTAAAAAAGAACTATAACCCGGAGATTATTGTTGCTGGTAAAAATTATTAAAAGAAAAAATATTGCGGATAATATAAAATATGCTATATGCAGTTTTGTATAATTTTTTTTGAAATATTCAATAATGAAAAGCAGAAGAAAAACAAACAGAAGTATAAGGGAGAGATATTCAATTTTTTTCAATACCAGAGTATTGTTGAACAAGAAATATTTTACTTCCGATCTGAAGAAAATA
The DNA here is from genome assembly GCA_964529415.1 of uncultured Leptospirales bacterium. GTDB lineage: Bacteria > Spirochaetota > UBA4802 > UBA4802 > UBA5550 > CAYMPH01. The sequence goes on from CAZGWD010000012.1 coordinate 95,976, forward strand.
TAAACTGCTGTAGTGATAACAAACAGTGAGAAAAAAAGGTACTCCCGGTTTTTTGTTACACGGAAGAAAAATATCATTATATATATGCCGACTGCCAGATAAAATATTACAAAAAAAATATTGGAATATTCCAATGCGAGATATCTGCTCTGGATTTCATTAAACGGCCCCATTTCAAAATTTCCGGAAGTAGGGCCATTGGTGTAGGAGTATAGACCTTTGACGCGAATGGAAATTACATTATCCCTGCCGGGCTTAATTAGCGCATATGAAATTTCGTATAAACGGGTTTTGTCAAAAGGGGCAATTTCGTGTGAATTGCAGTCCCCTGTTTTGCCTATAAGCTGACCGTTAAAATATGTTTCATCGGAATTGATAATCATTCCAAGGCTGACTCCATAGGACTTGTGCTGAAGGGTTTCAGGAAATTTTATATGAATGCGGTACCAGCAGATGCCGTCCCATCCGGGGTAGAGTGCAGTCCATGAAGAAGGGAATGAAGTTATATCCCAGTTCGAATCATTGTATTCAGGCTTTTTATATTCCTCGGAGTCCCCTTTTTTAATTAATACAATATTTTTATTTTTTAATGATATAATTGAATTATAATTTTCTACTATAATAGTATTTTTATCATAAGAAAATAAAGGTAAACTAAAAAAAACAATAATTATAGATATAAATAAATGCTTAATCATTTTTTTTCCTGCTAAAATTTGAAAATCCCATAAAATAGATAATCATACTTTTTTTATTCCGTAAAGAGGATATTTTTTATAATTTATCATTTTTTAAAAATTTTTGTTAAAAAAATGGATTATGGCGAGCTTTAAGGGCTGAAAAAGCTTCTCATTTCAAGAAAAATCTTTAAATGGGAAGATTAATATTTTAAATAGTGCGATATTCATATCATAAACAAACCGGATAGACGGTTTCTTTGCAGTGAAAGATTCAATTATTATTAAATCGTTAACTTTGATATCATAAAAATTACGGAGGTACTTTTAATGAAAAAATGGATCGGTTTTTCAGTATTATTTCTAATAACCTGCCTTATTGTTTTAGTTGGAGTCAGATCAAATGCAACCGGGGGCAAAGCAGATGTGGTATTTATCCACGGTTTCCATGCTCAGCAGTATTTTACCAGTAAATTTGATGATGAACCCACTCTTTTAACAGGAGCTCAGAGTTCATTTTCTCACTGGAACCAGTTCCTTGCACCAAAAGTTAGGGTTGGATTAGTGCCATGGGATGTAAAAAATACCCTGGTTCGAGCAACAGCCAATCCTGCTGATCCGCGTCCAGGCTGGATGAAAGCTGCAGATAGATTTCTCAAGCTTATTGATGAGCAGGGATATGGAGCTAACGGAATTATTGTTGTAACCCATTCAACAGGCGGTCTTCTTGCGGATGTTATGATGTCACAATGCTATCTTGCTCAATACAATTCCGATCCTAACATTAAAAAATATTATAAAATATGGCAGAAAACCATTGGCATGGTTCAGGTTGCTTCAGCAGCAGGCGGAGTTGAGCTTGCAAATATTGCCTGCGATATAGTATACGGCACAGCATCATGGCCTTTAATTGGCGATATTCTTAAACTTGTTTTCCCGTATCTGAAAGCAAACGATCCAGGAAGTCTTGGAGTTGGATATGATCTCCAGCCTTCAGTTGCCCGTTCCGAGAATGGATCAAGTCTCATACGCATGCCTGCTTTCATGATTGCTGGAAATGGAACAATGGCTTTGAATATTGTTAAACCTTTTCTGAAAGGAACAAGCGATGGTCTTGTTGCAATGCACTCAGCCTGCGGTGGAAATAAATGGGAAGCTTATGAAAGCTGCTCGAAAGAACTTGCTCCAAATGGGGAAATAAAATCCCAGTCAGCACCGGCAAATTATGCCTACCACTATCCTTATATTATGACAACAGAAGGTCACCTTTCAGAAATGCATCCTGGAAGTTCTAATTCTGATCTGGATAAATATAGCGAAACTGAAACCCTTATATCAAACTACGGATCATGGTCAAATGTAGAAACTGAGTATTATTCAACAGGCTGGTGGCTGTGGAAGAAAAATTACAAGAATATTAAAAATGATGAATCCCGCACACTCGGAGAAATCGTTGCAACGCATTTCAGACTGGATTATTAATAGACTGATAATTAATATTTACTGTACGGACGGAAAAAGGCCTCCGCGAAAGCGGCGGCCTTTTTTTAGACTGCAGATTGAATTAAGCCGTATGCAGTTTTTTTATTGCATTCTTTTCACATGCAGATAGTATTTTGAAAATATCATACAGGATATAAAAATGAAAAATAAAAAGTTTATTATTGCTTCTGTTGCAGCAGTGCTGGCTCTGATTGCAATATATTTTATTTCTTCGGCAAAAAAAGATTCATCAGATATATTCAGCGGAAACAATTCAGGCAAGTCTGAATCGATTGATGATAAGGTAAAACGGCTCAGAGATGGTGATACCAGCGTAATCAGGGAGATTATCGAGGATGACAAGTCGAGAAAGAATCTGAGGGAAATTGCAAAGGTATATGAAAAAGAACTTCGTTTTCCTCTGTACTCCAGGCCTATAGATGAAAAAAGCCATGATCTTCTGTATCCTCATGAATTTATTCCAGTACAGAGGCCGTTTCCGGGTAATGACAAATTGTTTTATGATCTTGTTCTCTCCAAACAGGTGATGATTCTTGGTGAGCCAATCAGTGCTACACTAAGAGTGACATCCAAAGATGATATTGTTCCTGATATAGTATCAGCAAAGGCGAGATTAATTGATGATGACCGCGGCCGGAAATCAGTTGCAAATTTTAATTTGAAAAAAACTGAATCTACAGAAAGAAGCCGGATTTTCACAGCTGAATACACACCTCCTGACGGAACTCAGTTGAGTGACCACATGACAATGGTTGTATCTTTTCAGCCTGTTGGATACAGTGAAATGACAGTAACTGCCCAGTTCACCTATGCTGACCCTGCAGCAAAGGTTACAGGCATTGGTAATGTAACTGTTGACGGCGCTCATCTCGTAATTCCGGTAAATCTCGAAACAAAAAAATCAGGAGGTGACTACAGGGTCACAGGCAATCTGTATTCTGCTGGTTCGGATAAACCTCTTGTTAACGCTTTTGGGGTATCTCCTATCAGCGGATCTTCCGGAACTGTTGAATTAAAAATTCATGCTGCAGCTCTTCGCGAAAAAGGCGATCCGGGTCCATACGTACTGAAGACACTTACAATTGAACGGCTTCCTACAACAAAAGAGCCAATGCTCTATGGAACAGGACAGGATAAGGAATTCCCTATTTCACGTCATGATCTGTCTCAGTATTCGAATGAAAGTTACAGTAATCCTGAGGAACAGAAAAAGCTTGAGATGCTGAAGAATTTTCTCGGAGAATAATAATCACCATCACCTGGCTTCACCCTTCAAGGGGACAATGCCATTAATTTAAGGATTTTTATTATTTTATATCACTTTTTTGTGTAAGAAAAGGGGATAGGGAGATAGAAGAGATAAGGAGATAAAGGATTAAGCAGGGATTTCAGATGCAATAAAATGTAATATATAATTATCTCCCCGATTTCTTAATGTCCCTATATCTCCAAATCTTACACATTTCTTAACTTAATGGCATAGCATCAAGGGTAAAGGATTACCAACTTTTAGGGTTTTTTTAAAACAGTGAATTGTATAATGATTAAATTGATGTCCAAGAAGGTTATTATGTTTTATACTGTTCGACTTTTATCATTATAAAAAAAGATTTACAATTACACTAATTAAATTTATTCCGTGCAATATGTTAAGAAGTATAGCAATTCAAATAATTTCACTCGCGCTGATTATACCCGCTTGTAATGGTAAAAATAATATGCCTGACAGAAAGTATAAATCAAAAAATTTTAACGGGAAAGTATTCATAAATCCTGTACAGACTGATGTTATGCAGCCGGGCGGTACGTGGGAAACCATGAAGCTCTGGTTTAGAGATACAGAAAAAAGAAATCCTAAAATAAAACCCGGACCATTCAAAGCTGATTTGAATCTGCTGAAAACAAAATCTACCGATGCTCTCCGCATTACATGGATGGGTCATTCAACTGTGCTTATTGAAATTGACGGCAAGCGTTTTATAACTGATCCGATATTCAGTAAATATTCATCCCCTGTTTCTTTTTTTGGTGTTGAAAGATTCTTTGACGTGCCTCTTGAAATAAAAGATCTTCCGGAACTTGACGGTGTAATTATTTCTCACGATCATTATGATCATCTTGATAAAAAATCTATTCAGCAATTGGGCAGGAGAGATATTAAATTTTACTGCCCTCTTGGAGTTAAAGAAATACTTTCAGGCTGGGGTGTAAATAAAGAAAATATAATTGAACTGGACTGGTGGGAAAATATTTCACTTGATAATAAATTTACTCTTACATCTGCTCCTGCACGGCATTTTTCCGGGCGGGGAGTTTTCAGAAACAGAACGCAGTGGGCTTCGTGGATAATAAAAGGCCCTCTGCATAAAGTTTATTTTGGCGGAGATTCAGGTTTATGGAACGGATTTAAAGAAATCGGCGATAAATACGGGCCGTTCGATTTAACAATTCTTGAAATCGGGGCGTATCATAAATACTGGGGCGATATACACCTTGGACCGGATAATGCTATTGAAGCCCACAACGCATTAAAAGGAAAAATACTTCTGCCTGTTCACTGGGGTACATTTAATCTCGGACTGCATACCTGGACTGAGCCTGCAGAAAGAATTATATATCTTGCCCAGGAAAAAAATATTTCTCTGCTGCTGCCGGCTCCAGGGCAAACAAGGCCAATGCCGAACAGCAGCTATATTTCGAAATGGTGGGAGCCTTTTAAATAGCAGGCAAAAATTTTACTTTTTTAAGTTGAAATAAAGTAATTGTTTATTCTTTTTGCCTCAATCCTTTTTGGATAAATAAAACACGTGAGCAGGATATGGAGATAGAAGATTTAATACCTCATAGAAAAACAATGAAACTGATTGACTCAATTGTTGATTGCAGGGAAAATTATGCTGAAACTGAATCACTGGTAAAAGATACCTGGCCGCTTGTTAAAGACGGATTCGTAAACCCGATTATTGCAATTGAACTTGTTGCTCAGACAACAGGAATTTATGAGGGAGCAAAGCGTTTTAACGAGGAAGGAAAAAAACTTGGCGGAAGAGGCTGGCTTGTAGGCATAAAAAAAGCTGAATTTTTTACAGATAAAATCCCGGTTGGAACATTGCTCACAATCAAATCCGAGAGAGGTTTTTCGCATGAAAGTTACGGCGAAGTAGAAGGAACAGTAAAAGATAAAGATATAATGATTGCACAGGTGTCAATACAGGTCTTTCAGGCACCGGAAGAATCTAATGGAGGATTTTAAAAATGGAAGGAAAAAAAACAGCGCTTGTTACAGGCGGCAGCAGAGGAATTGGCAGGGCAATATGTATTGAGCTTGCGAGTTTCGGATGCCACATAATTGTAAATTACAAATCAAATGAACAGGCTGCGCTTGAAACAGTTTCCATGATTGAGAAAAACGGAGGAACTGCTGAAATTTCAAAATTTGATGTATCGGTTGCTGAAGAAACGGCAAGCAGTATAGAAGCTCTGATTAAAAAGCACGAATGTATTGATATACTTGTAAACAATGCAGGAATTACGTCAGACGGACTTTTTGTAATGATGCAGGATGCAGACTGGCACTCTGTAATCAATACTTCGCTCAGCGGATTTTTCAACTGCACAAAGCCTGTTTTGAAAAAAATGATCCGCAAAAGAAGCGGTTCAGTTGTTACAATATCTTCGGTTGCAGGGATTATGGGAAACAGGGGCCAGGCAAATTACTCTGCAGCAAAAGCTGGCCTCATCGGCGCGAGCAAAGCATTATCATCTGAGATTTCGCGTCTCGGGATCAGGGTGAATGTTGTGGCTCCAGGCCTTATAGATACAGATATGATTGAACAGGCTCCGGTTGAGCAGATTAAAAATATTATTCCAATGGCGCGTATCGGAAAACCTGAAGAGGTGGCCAAGGTTGTCCGCTTCCTGTGCTCAGATGATTCTTCTTATATTACAGGCCAGGTGATTTCAGTAAACGGCGGTATGTTCTAATTATGAAAAAAATATTTTTATGCCTGATATTAATTTCCCTTCCTGCGATTCTTCCTGCATGGACAGGAAACTGGGATGAAATCAAAAAAGGAACAACAGGAATTAAATCTGTTTCTTCAGACTTCATTCAGAGAAAATATATCAAAATGCTTGCCAGGCCGGTTTATGCTGAGGGATCATTCAAGTTTCAGATTCCGGATTCGCTCAGATGGGAGTATAAGTCTCCGGATAAAAGCATCATAATAAACAGCGGCGGAATTATCAGACGCTACAGCTTTTCTGACGGCAAATTCAGAGAGGATAATGGCGGAAGCATACAGGCAATGCAGTTTGTATTTCAGGAAATTGCAAAGTGGCTCAAGGGTGACTTCAATTCCGGCAAGGATTTTGTTCCGGAACTTGTGCCTGGAGTTAAAATAATTTTTAAACCCAGAAGCAGTTCATTGTCACAATATATAAAAAGCATTGAGCTTGTTTTTGCTGATAGACCCGGAATCATTAAACAGGTTATTATCATAGAAAGTGAAAAAAGCAGAACAGTTATGGAGTTTGTAAATCCTGTAATTAATAAACCTATTGATCCTAAGTTCTTTTCTGAAATTTAGGACTGTATAGCCCCCAACCCCCGGAGGGGGCTTTTTTATAAGGAAAATTATTTGAATCAGCAAAAAGAAAGATTACTATTCATAGACATATTCCGCGGAATTGCAGTTCTCTGGATGATAGAAACTCACGTGGTGAATGCTTTTATGAATCCGGTTCACAGGAATAATATTTTTTTCAGCTGGCTGAATCTTACAAACGGCATTGTGGCTGTGAGCTTTCTTTTCTGTGCCGGAGCCGGATTTTATCTGGCTGCTTCTTCCAAGTGGAACGATTTTAAAGGATTTAAAAAACCTCTGTTTTTATATCTGCGCAGGCTCGGCTTTATTTTATGCATTGCATATTTTCTGCATCTTCCTGTTCTTGCTTTTAAAGATTTTTTCACAATGACACCGCAGCAGACACTCGGTTTTTTTCAGTCTGATATTTTACAGGTGATTGTTTTATCTTCATTGTTTTCAATATCATTATTACTGGTCACTCCTGCAATCAGGTTTCTCCCTGTTATTACAGGAATAGCTGCGCTTTTAATTTTTACTGCAGCGCCGTTTGTCTGGGCTACTGAAGCGCTAAAGACAATGCCGGTTTTTATTGGAACTTTTTTTACCAGACCGCCTGTTTCAAATTTTCCTCTATTTCCCTGGGCAGGATATTTTTTTGCCGGAGTTTCTCTCACAGGATTTTTCATGCAGTCAAATGATAAAAAAAAATTTGCAATGATTACAGCATTAATATCTATTGCTGTTTTGCTGATAAATTATAACACATCATCATTTCAGTGGCAATACGGATTTATTGACTGGTGGGGATGTGCGCCAGGCCACTCTCTATTCAGGCTTGGATGCGCGTCAGCAGTTTTTTCAATTCTATATCTTTTCGAGAAATATTTTCTGGATAATACCCCCTCGTCATTTCTTCTGATCTGCGGAAGAGAGTCTCTTTTTCTATATGCTACACATTTACTTATAGTGTATGGCTCAATACTAAGCTTTGGGCTATATTATAAATTAAGCGGGAAGCTTGATTTAACGGAAACGGTTTTATTTTATGCAGGGCTTACACTATCCTGTTTCATTGGAGCATGGATCTGGCATATTCTGAAGAAAAAATTTAAGACTGTTTCAAAAGTAATCATGTATGGTTTAGCCGGAGTTTTTTTATTTATATTTTTTTCAGGTATCTGGGGTTTGAAATAAACGGAAACAAAGTTTTATTTGATTAAATCAGGCAGATTGATGTTTTCCTGTTCCGGATTGACTCTCCGTATTTCCTTCCATCTCTCGTAAACCTTTAGACAGTCAGCCCTGAGTGTATCTGCCTGATCTTTGCTGATATGGGCTCGTTTGAAATATTCATTGATTCCTTCGATTATCATAATTAATCGCGTTTCTTCATCTAAATGCCGAACTTCTTTAAGATTGACCCTTCGAGGGATGGTCACTTCAAGCATACACACGCGTATAAGTTTAATTACAATATTCCGTTCCTTGTTTGTCGCAATGCTGATATAATGAGCGAATGCAGCAAGCAGCACCTCCTGATCTTCATGCCCTATGAGGTTTGAAGATTTATCTTCCAGGAGTTCCTCAAGATGAATATCCCTTTCCTCCTTGAGAGATGCTCTTATCTCTCTCCATCGCTGGTAAATGGTCATGCATCCCTTTTTTATTTCACGCTGATGGACTGATCCGACTTTTACTCGCTTTAGAAATTCATCAATACCGCTTTCGATAAGCTTTAGTTTATCGTCATCATTGAGTTTTTTGGTGTCATCGATACTCATATTTAATGACTCAACAGCATGCAAAATGCTGATTCGGATCATGCCGATTATGATATTGATGCTCTTACTGGTGGTAGTTGCTGCAAAATTTGCAAATGCCCGGAAAAGGAGCTCCTGATCATGTTCTCCGAATAGATTTTTTTTATTTTCTTTTATAATTTTATCCGGTAAAAAAATATTTTAAACCTGCTTGAATCCAAACGACATATTAAACAATATTAAACTCTAAATCAAGCACTATTCTTTATAATATATCTGCAAAAATGATAATTATATCCTGAATTATTTATTATCTGATGAAATAAAATTAACTGATATTATTTAAATAAATTTATATTTGAGTAGTGTTAAATTCCCAGCCGCTTGCTGCGGGGAATTTTTATTAAACATTCTCTGTTCGTGAGCTGAAAGTATAGAATAATACAAGAATTCAGCTTCCTAAGAGGATAATATATATTTTGCATTTGAAGGAAGTCTGTCACGGCACCCCGTTTCCGGTTGGGCGGCTTACAAAAAATCTCTCTGAATCTATAGTGATAATAACTTTCTGAAGCCGGCCATATTTTTTATGCAGGCGTTTGAGATTGCCCTCACACAGCTTTTTAATCTGACGCGCTACATGCCGGTTAGCACTTCCGTATGCAGTAAGACCGGTTGCTGCCCACTCTCTAAGCGAGGAGCTGTCATCTGATGCAAAATAGCAGCTGTTAGCCTTTTCAATGAAAACCACCAGTGCTGCACGATAAAATTCAGAAAAATTATTGTTTTCAGCTTTAAGAAGCATCACCACTGAGCAATGCCTCCATTCCTCATCCTCGCCGAATCCCGGGAAATCCACCAGTTGCTCCCAGCCGGATAATTCAAACGGAAGACGCCTCCTCCAGGAAAAAAAACGGATACAGCTGAATAAACTGAAAAGCAGTATTGCAATACAAACTGATGGAATTATTTTAAACACAAAAAAAACAATTACAGAATCAGGGATAAGACGTGATATTGAAAAAGGCAGAAACGAAACAACAAGAACAAATACGACCATAACAGCAAACATCCATGTGAAAACAAATGACAAATCAGGTATGGGAACCTGAACGCGCCACCATGTTGACAGCCTGTCGGAGTTTTCTGGGGTTGAAGGAGGCTTGATTGAATTTTTTATCTTTTCTTTATTTCTTTTTTCAGATTCTTTCTGAGACTTTATTATTGCACGCTGTTCCGCATCTGCTGCTTTGCGCAATACGGGATCTTCCTGTTCCGGTGTCATAATTAATCCCCTCTTGAATAATTGATAAATTAAATCTGAATAATTCTGAATCTAATTCACAAACTTCTTCCGTGCTTCAAACAGATAATCTATCGCAGTATCAGTTTCGCCTTTGAGCAGATGACACAGGCTGAGTGTTATTAGGTTGTCTCTATCAGGATTGGCTTTAAGGAAATCAATCTTTTCATCCATTGTTCCGTATTTATCACTGAAAGCTTCAACAGGAACAGATTTGATATACTCGTCGTAAATTTTATATCCGTCAGAAATTTTCTTTATATCCTTTATTTCCTGTTTGGATTCTTCAAACTCACCGCGCTTATAATGAATGTTGTATTTAAGTTCCTTTATTTTGGAATTTTCCGGATCAATTGAGAGCAGCCTGTTCAGAAAAAGAATTGATTCATCGAACCTTGAATTATTATAATATATTATTGATAATGCGGTCAGTGCTACCCTGTTTGATGGCCATATTTTCAGAACGTCGAGAAAATTAATTTCAGCAGCTTTTATATTATTCATTCTGCTGTAGCAAAGACCCATTACCTGGAGAGCCAGAGCAAAGTTGCTGTTGAACTGCCTTGATTTCTCAAGATTTATAACTGCTTTCTTGTAATCATTATGTTTATAATAAATACAGCCTATATTGAAATAAGTTATAAAATCCTGTTTAAGCTTGAGAGCTACTTTATAAGACTTCATTGCCTCATCAAGCCTGTTCAATCTTGAATATAGAGATCCGAGATTGATATAAACGTCTCTGAAGTTCCGGTCCATTTTAATAATACTGATGTATTCGCTGAGAGCTGTGATGAAATCTCCATCTTTTTCAAGCTGAATTGCGTAGTTGAATCTATCTGATATGCTGTACATAATTGCAATGTCCGGTTTTTTTATTTGTGGGCAACAACCCTGTTTCTTCCGCTTTCTTTGGCTTTATATAATGAGCTGTCTGCTTTTTCAATTAAATCTTTTTTTATTTTATCTTTAATCGGATCATATAGTGCTACTCCAAGACTCATGGTAACATGAAGAGGGTCTTTCTGTCCCGGGAATTCATGGTTTTCAATGGCCTTGCGGATTCTTGTTGCTATCAGTATTCCATCTTCAAGTTTTGTATCCGGAAGTATTATTGCAAATTCCTCACCGCCGTATCTGGCTGGAATATCTATTGTTCTTATATTAGTTTTAAAAATTTTTGCAGTTTCCTTTAAAACTATGTCGCCCTGCTGGTGTCCGTATGTGTCGTTGAATTTTTTAAAATGGTCAATGTCTGACATGATCAGGCAAAGCGGGGTATTCATTCTTGCGCTTCGTCTCATTTCATCAGCAAGTCTTTCCTGGAAATAATGATGTATGTAAAGCCGGGTCATTCTGTCGAGTGTTGCCATCAGGTACAGCCTGGAGTTTTCAACAGCTATTGCAGCAAATTTTGCAAGAAGATTAAGAAATTCTTTTTCATCAGATTTATATTCTTCGCCGGTGATTTTAGTTCCTAAGATTATAATCCCGTTCAGAGCATTCTTTGACTTCATTGGAACTATAATCTGAGGATCAAGAATATCAATTTTAAAAATATCCTCCTCAATTCCCGGAACTTTTTTTAAATCGGAGATTTCTTGTACAACCGGGAAGCTTTCAAGAAATTTAATTAAGGGTGAATCGGAGTGGAATAAAATTCCATGATCATCAAAGTTATGGTCATAGCCTTTAGCCATATGAATATAGTAATTTGAAACATCAATATCAACTTGCAGCAATATCGAGACTTTTTCAACAACCATCTGTCCGATACAGCTGTACAGGATAGATTCAACAAGACTTTCAAATTCCAGATTAGAAGAAAGGCTTATACCGAGATTAATAAGAGTTTTTAAATCATAAGCTCTTTTTTCAAGATCATGATAACTTTCTTCAATTTGATTTTGTTCATGCATTATAATACCCTGCTAAAAATTAACGATTAATCTTATTAAAAGGAAATAATAAACAACAGCAGATAATATTTCCACTATTATTTATCATGTGTGACAAAATTTATTAAATAATGACTAAGACAAATATTCTTAATATTTAAATCGTTTATTATTAGTTTTAATTTTGTTTTTTTTATTGATATATTTAATCTAATGTAAAATAGTGTAAGATAATAATATGATAATCGGAATCTGGAAAAAATGGCAAAGAAAATTTTAATAGTAGAAGATGATGCTACAACCCTGATAGTTATCAGTAAATTTATTACTGATTTCGGTTATGAAATTGCAGGTAAAGCAGAAAATGGATCTAATGCTGTAAAAATCGCCATGGAAACAAATCCGGATCTGATTCTTATGGATATTCAGCTTGATGGCGATCTTGACGGCATAGATGCTTCTCTGAAAATAAAAGAAAAATCAGATTGTCCGATAATATTTATTACATCCAGCACTGATTCTGAAACAGTAGAGAGAGTGGCGAAAGTTAATTCGTATGGATACATCATCAAGCCGATTGATAAAAATGAACTGAAAGTATCCATACAAATGGCTTTTCTCAGGCATAAAATGGATAAGAAGATTGATGAAAACCAGCAGAAATTTTCAACAATTCTCAATTGTATGGAAGATTCAGTTTTTGTTACAGATTATAACGGCTATCTCACTTATGCCAACAGCAAAGCAAAATCGATTCTGGGTAAAAATGATTCTGAAATTTTAAACCGCCTGCTACTGGAAATTATTTCAATTGAAAAAGGTTTATACGGGCAGATTGAAAATTGTTCTTACATTGTATCCACTTCAGGGGAAAAGATCCCGGTTGATTATACAGCTTCGCCTGTTAAGGATGGAAATAATAATATTTTTGGAACAGTTCTTGTAATGAGAGACATCAGTGAAAGAATTAAAATAGAAGTAAAATTAAAAGAATCTCTGCAGAATATGAGAAAGACAATGGGCGGCGTTATACAGGCAATGACTCTCACTGTTGAATCGCGTGATCCGTATACCGCAGGTCATCAGAAAAGGGTATCTTCACTTGCAAGAATTATTGCCCAGGATATGAATTTATCTGCAAATATTATTGAAAGCATCAGGATGGCCGGAATTATTCATGATCTCGGGAAGATATCAATCCCAGCTGAAATTTTAAGCAAGCCGGGAAAGCTCACTGATATAGAATTCAGTTTAATGAAAACCCATTCTCAGACAGGCTATGATATTTTAAAAACAATAGAATTTCCCTGGCCGGTTGCAGATATTATATATCAGCATCATGAAAAGCTTGACGGCTCAGGTTACCCGCGCGGATTAAAAGCAGAAGAAATACTTCTGGAAGCGCGTATTCTCTGTGTAGCGGATGTTGTTGAAGCTATATCTTCACACAGGCCATACCGCCCTGCTCTTGGCATTTCAATCGCTGTAGATGAAATAACAAAAAACAGAGGGATTTATTATGACAAGGATGTAGTTGATGTGTGCATTGAAATAATTACCAGAAAAGGTTTTAACATGGACAAGGTTGATGAACATTTGAGGGTTCAGTAAATTTATAATATAATGTCAAATAAAAAGAATATATTGCTAACAGGTGCTTCAGGCGCTGTTGGACGTGAAATCTTAAACATGCTTGCTGCACGTCATAATGAATTCAATATTACTGTTTTCGACAGGAAAACAAAAATATCAGAAAAAATTTTTTCTAAATTTAAAAAGAAAGTAAAAATTATATATGGGAATATAGTTAAAGAAGCTGAACTGGGCAACGCTGTTAAAAATTCCGACTTTGTTTTTCATATTGCTGCTGTTATTCCTCCTCTTGCAGATGATCTTCCTGATCTTGCGTATAATGTAAATGTAACCGGGACAAAAAATTTAGTTGAGAGCATGAAAAAAAATTCTCCAAACGCTTTTTTGTTCTACAGCTCATCTATATCTGTTTATGGTGACAGAATTAAAAATCAGTGGATTAAAACATCAGATGATCTTATACCCAGCGCAAGAGATGAATATGCAAAAACAAAAATTCTTGCTGAGGAGATAATTCAAAAATCCGGTTTGAACTGGACAATATTCAGATTAACAGCAATCATGGGATATAAAAACCATAAAATATCAAAACTAATGTTTCACATGCCTCTAAACACCCCGATGGAAATTTCCACTCCGCAGGATACTGCAAGAGCTTTTGTAAATGCAATGGATTATACAGAAATACTCAATAAGAGAATTTTTAATCTTGGCGGAGGTGAAAGATGCAGAATTTCATTCCATGATTTTTTAACCAGATCGTTTGATATAATGGGTCTGGGAAAATTTGATTTTCCGGAGCAGGCATTTGCGGATAAAAATTTTCATTGCGGTTATTATTCAGACAGCGATGAACTGGATAATATAGTAAAATACAGAAAAGACTCAATAGATGATTATTTCAGGAATCTGAAAAGTTTTGTTAATCCTGTTGTTAAATTACTTTCATCTATTTTCAGGGAAATAATAAAAAAAAGCATTTTAAAAAAATCCGAACCCATGGCAGCTGTAAAAACAGGCAATATAAAAGAATTAAATCACTTCAAAAATAATCAATAAATTATCTTTTTATCTTCTTTAAAGCTGAAGAATTTTCTATAAAATCAAAAATATTATTATTTACATATTTACCGTGCTAATGAATTTATTAGAAATATTTCCGTTTTTAAAAATATTGAAGATCTGCATATGGATGAAAAATGAATAAAATAATAGAAAAGAAAATTGTATCTCCGGTTGTATTCATTTTAAAAGTTGAAGCGCCTGAAATTGCCAAAAAGCGTAAAGCAGGCCAGTTTATTATTCTAAGAACCTGTGACAATGGTGAGCGCATACCTTTAACAATTGCTGATGCAGACCCGAATGAAGGATGGATTGAGCTAGTCTTTCAGGTGGTGGGCAAGACCACAAGGCTTTTATCCGAGTTGAATGCTGGAGATTCAATCTGCGATCTTGTAGGTCCGCTTGGAAGCCCTACTCACATTGAAAAGTATGGCACTGTTGTTGTAGTTGGTGGAGGAATTGGGATTGCTCCTGCTCATCCAATTTCCCAGGCATTTAAAAAGGCCGGAAATAAAGTAATATCAATACTCGGCGGGAGAAATAAAGAATTGATAATAATGGAAGATAAGATGAGAGCTGCAAGCAATGAAGTTTTTATTTCGACTGATGACGGATCTTATGGAACCAAAGGACTAGTTACTGACATTATAAAAAAACTAATTGATGATGGAATAAAAATTGATATGCTTATTGCAGTTGGCCCGACTATAATGATGAAATTTGTTAGTCTTCTTACAAAGGAATTTAATATTCCAACCCAGGTTAGCTTGAATACAATCATGGTTGACGGTACAGGAATGTGCGGAAGCTGCAGGGTTACTGTAGGCAATGAAACAAAATTTGTGTGTGTTGACGGACCTGAGTTTGACGGCCATAAAGTAAACTATGATGAAATGATGAACCGTCAGAATATGTATAGAAACCAGGAAAAAGAATCAATGGATGCTCATGTATGCAGCTGTGCTTCTAAAAACTGAGTATATCAGCAGCATCTAATTAAAACAGGAGGAATCCGGAAACGGTTTATATATAATATGGAACAGACAGGAATGACCAATAAAGAAAGATTAAAAATCCCTTCACAGAAAATGCCTGAGCAGAAGCCGTCCGAAAGAATTCACAATGTAAATGAAGTGCCGATCGGGTTTACTGAAGAAATGGCAAAAATGGAAGCAGAACGATGTCTTCAGTGCAAAAACCAGCCGTGTGTTGACGGATGCCCAGTAAAAATAAATATACCTGCATTTATTAAATTAATTTCAGAAGGCAGGATGGGAGATGCTGTAAATAAAATCAAGGAGACAAACATTCTCCCTGCAGTATGCGGCAGAGTCTGTCCCCAGGAAGAACAATGTCAGAAAGACTGTACAGTCGGGAAAAGTCTCAAATCAATTGATAAAGCTGTTCAGATAGGAAAACTGGAAAGATATGTTGCAGACTGGCAAATGAACCAGGATGTTTCAGATCTGCCTGAAATAAAACCTGCAACAGGGAAAAAAATAGCTGTCATTGGAGCGGGTCCTGCAGGTCTAACTGTTGCTGCTGACTGCAGACGTGAAGGGCATGAAGTAACAATCTTCGAAGCTCTGCATAAGCCTGGAGGAGTTTTAGTTTACGGAATACCGGAATTCCGCCTTCCAAAAAAGATAGTATTCAGGGAAGTTGAAAATCTCGAAAAGATGGGAGTTGAGCTTAAGCTCAATATGGTAATAGGTAAAATTTATGTTGTGGATGAGCTGTTTGAAATGGGTTATCATGCAGTATTTATTGCTACAGGAGCCGGGCTTCCGATGTTTATGAATATCCCCGGAGAAAACCTGAATGGCGTATATTCTGCTAATGAATATCTTACCCGGGCAAATCTAATGAAGTCTTATTCTTTTCCAAATTCCGATACTCCTATTGCTAAATCAAAAAATGTCGCTGTATTCGGCGGAGGAAATGTAGCAATGGATTCTGCGAGAACTGCAATCAGACTGGGAGCTGAAAAGGTTCATCTTGTTTACAGGCGTTCAAAAGAGGAAATGCCGGCAAGAAGCGAAGAAGTGCATCATGCGGAAGAAGAAGGAATAATTATGGATCTGCTGCAGAATCCATTAAGAATTATAAGCGATGAAAACGGCTGGGTCAGTGGAATCGAATGCATAAAAATGGAACTTGGCGAACCGGATGCTTCAGGAAGACGCAGTCCAGTTCCTATTAAAGGAAGCGAATTTATAATAGATATTGATACAGTAATAGTTGCTATAGGCAATGCTTCAAACCCGCTTATTCCTCAGACGACACCGGATCTTCAGACAACAAAATGGGGAAATATAATAGCCGATCCGGAAACATTAGCCACGAATAAAAAAGGCGTGTATGCCGGAGGGGATATTGTGCTCGGTGCAGCAACTGTTATACTTGCAATGGGGCAGGGAAGAAAAGCTGCTGCAGCAATAAATAAATATCTCACTGAAGATTCTTAGATTTTTTTTTGTCTGATATTAGCCGGCACTCATTTGCAATAAGCGGATGGGAGCTTTTTTGTTTTTAATTCCGGCAAAAGTTTCCGGGCATTCCTGATTAAAACAGTTACTAATGAATTAAATAGAACATTCCTTGTCATTCCCGCGAAGGTGGGGATCTATTTCAAAGTCTGGATCTTCTTTTACGCGGGTGGTGTTAAAAAAGAATAATTTCCTAATTAATTTGCATTGCTCAAATTAAACATTTAACTTCAATAGAATATAAACCAGTGAAGCTTTTTTAATACAAAATATAACGGATTGATCATTTTTAGTGTTAAAAAAAATATAAAGCTGTAAAAAAAATCTTGAATTAATATTTTTCATAATATACAGATATGCTATGAAATATTTAATAAAATTTTCCAAATCTATTATTTGTGATTTTATTGTCAGGTATATATGAAATTTCCTGATGGCACATTTCTTGAACAATTTGAAACTATAATACAAACCCTCCCTGATATTATTTATAAGATAGACAGCAAAGGATTATTTACTTATATAAATAATGCAGTTACCCTGATTGGATATAATCCCGACGAACTTGCCGGAAAACATTTCAGAATTTTATTTAATGAGGAAGATGCTGATAAAATTACCAGAGATCTGGTAATACCTAAACATGATGAAAAATCATCTGAAATTAAAAAACATCCGAAATTGTTTGATGAAAGACGTACAGGAAACAGAATAACCAGGAATCTGCGTATTAAAGTCAAACATAATGATGTGATAAAAGAGATGGCAGGCGAAATTATTGCTGCCGGTGTTTATGAAGAAAATGAAACTGGCGTTTTGAAATATGCAGGTACTATCGGAGTTATAAAAAATATTGATGAAGTTGATAAAACTGAACGTTCTCTTATCCTTACAGAAAAGCATTACAGAAATTTAATAGGCAATCTTACTGAAATCGTTTTAATAATAGCAACAGATGGAACAGTTTTATTTATCACTGATTCATCAAAAAAAACATTAGGCTATGACTCGGTTGAAATAATCGGCGAGAACATATATAATTATATTCATCAGGAGGATGCAGGACAGATCAGTGACAGAATATGGCTCATGTCAACTGAAGCTATCAATGAAAGCAAATTTTCCATAAGAGTGATAAACCGCGCAAAAGAATGGCTGTATTTTAAAATTAATATGAGAAAGATAGTTGGGCATGACAATCAGATGGCCTGTTTATTAATCAACGCAGTAAATAATACAGAACAGACAAATATGATAAAAGAAATCCGTGCTGAAAGCCATTTAAGAAAAGCAGCTGAAAAGGAAAAAGCTGCAGCTTTATTTGAGGTAGAACGCGCAAGTCAGGCAAAGAGCGAGTTCATATCAACCATGAGTCATGAAATACGGAATCCCCTGAATATTGTTCTTGGATTTATTGATCTGATTGCTGAAAATAATAAAGACGAATCAATAAATGATGATATTTTCTCAATGAAATATGCGGGCAGGGAGCTGCTCGGAATTGTTAATCAGGTTCTGGATTTTTCAAAAATTGAATCAGGTAAAAATGAACTGGATGTGACTGTTTTTAATTTAAACGAAATGTTTGATTTTATAAAAACCTTCTTTCAGGTTGATCTTTACAAAAAAAATATAGCATTCAATGTAAATAAGAATAAATCTTTTAATTTTAATGTTTTGGGCGACAGACAGAAACTGACACAGGTAATAACCAATATTATCTCAAATGCAATAAAATTTACTGAAAACGGAACAATAACACTAAATGCTATTTACGATGATAAAATATTGAAAATTGAAATTTCAGATACAGGGATAGGCATACCTTCTGAAAAATTAAAATATATATTTAATCCATTTTATCAGGTTGATTCTTCTACCAGCAGAAAATACGGCGGTACAGGTCTCGGGCTTTCCATTGCTTCAGGCATGGTAAGGTGCATGAATGGAAAACTTGAAGTTGAAAGTGAAGCAGGCAAGGGAACTTCGTTTCAAATTAGTGTTCCTATAGGGCTTGTTCATAATCATGAAACTGATCCAAATATTGTAAAATTTTTTAAATTAAATGATGAATCAATAAAAAATTTTTTAAATAAGTCTTCAGGTAAAGCTTTTAAAATTCTAATAGCAGAGGATGATGATAATAACAGAAAGCTTATCAGAAAACTTCTTAAAAATTCAGCATTGTATATAGATGCTGCTGAAAACGGGAAAATAGCTCTTGAAAAAATGGAACGCGAAGAGTTCAATTTACTTCTTCTTGATATGCATATGCCTGTAATAGATGGATTTGAAGTTTTAAAAGTCATGAAGGATAAATCCTTTTTAGAAAAGCTTCCTGTAGTTGTATTAACAGGACATGTAATTGAAGGATTTGATGAGGAATGCATAGCTCAGGGATGTCTTGGAATGATCCCTAAACCAATTGATATACATCTTTTATATAAATTTATCAATAATGCAATAGACTGGTGGATTGGAAAAAATTAAAAAAAATCGGGGCTTTGTAGCCCCGATTTTTTTTTGCTATTTTAAAATATTACTTATTAATCTTTACATCCATCCTGACTTTATTCGGATAATTTTCCATGATTTTAATATTAAAACCAAAGGCTGATGATTTAGCCATAAGCTCATCAAGAAAATCAGTTGTTTTTCCGGCAAAATAGACTTCAATATTTGCTGCAGCACCAACCTGTCCTTTAGATAAAACCTGCTGAACACCGCGCACTCTCTGGGAAATAGTATTTCTGAATTTTGAAAGTTCGTTATATTCAAGTCCAGAAATAAGAATATTAATCTGCCTGTGAGTTGCTGCTCTTGTAAAAGATGTAATAATAGATTTCATAAAAGGACCAGCTTCAAATTTGTTGGTGTCTTTACTTGTCTTGCCGAGAATCTGTCTCATTACAGAAACTATTGCCCTTTTTGAAGCAGTCGCAGGGTCAATATGCATGCCTGGCGCGTCTTTAGAAGTTGCTGCAATAATATTTCCGGTATATACATCGATGGCCTTCAATCGTATAATGGCCTGTTTTGATTTCATATCTGAATCTTTCCCTGCGAATTTTTTAATGGTTTTAGTTTGATCACCTGTTTCAGCAGTTCCAATAATAATTACATCCGCACCGATTGTGTTTAATAAAAGCTGCTGAACATCCTGATTGACCTGGCCGTTTATTGCAGAATCCATTTTTGCTTTTTCTTTATTCATCCACTGCTGGGTAATTCCTGCATCTACAAATTCGAAACCTGAATTTCCCATTACTTCGTTTATTGCAAGTTCAGTTTCAGTAAAACCCGGCTGATTCTGCTTGCCTTCAAATTTTTCCTGAACAAGCACCATGAATTTAGGCCTGCCGTATCTGTTCAATGCATCTCTGATTGCATTTTCAACTGCAGCCATTTCAACAGTGCCCTCAATAGTTACATTGTACATGGTATCCTGGGGGCCATGTTTGATTATTTCCATATCGCGGACAAGGCCGTATGATTTTGCTTCAACAACCATTGAAACCATCTCGAAATCCTGCATTGTGCTGGAACCGGAAACAGTTTCACCGAGTATCTTGGCGACAAGCTTGTTTTGAGCATCAAGAGTAGCTCTGTCTCTGGCAAGAGCCTGGTCATTATCAAAAATAGCTGCGTAACCTGTTGCCTGCCCTCTATTTGCTGCATTTTTTTTAGATGAAGAGTCTGTATCTTTTCTAACCTGGCCCGTGCTTCCGCCTCCGCATGAAACAAGCAGAGTAACAAGAGCCAGTGATAAAATTATTGATGTGAATTTTCTTATTTGCATTTAAAATCTCCTTATTTTTAGAAAAGTAAAGTTTTTATACGATATCAGGGCATAAACATTAGTTATTTATAATTTTAACTGGAAAGAAAAAATATCTATAATACCCTGTTATTAAAGATTATACGATAAAATGATTTAATGAGTCAATTTATTTTTATTAAAAAAGATATTTACTATCGATAATTAATATACTATTATAGCGTTTATTTAAGTATCAGAATAAAAAATATCATAAATAAAATGCTTTAATATCTATTTTAATAATTAATCCTGGAATTAATTTAATTTTTATTGACAGAAATGGCTATATTAATAGTTTGAACGCTTTATGGAATAATTTTTTAATTGGGGATTTATTATGAATGGAATTCAGAAAACCTATTCAATGAAAGAAGCGGAAATCGCTAAAAAATGGGTTTTAATCGATGCAGATGGGAAGATTCTTGGAAGAGTTGCTACAGAGATAGTAAATCATTTAAGAGGCAAAAATAAGCCGACTTTTTCACCAAATCTTGATATGGGTGACAGCGTTATAGTTATTAATGCTGAAAAAGTCGTTCTTACTGGAAATAAAGCTGAGGATAAAGATTATTTTACTCACTCAAAATATCCAGGCGGTAAGAAATTTACCAACATCAAGAAATTGATGCTTGAGCAGCCTGAGTATATTCTCGAGCATGCAGTAAAAGGCATGATGCCTAAAACAAAATTCTGCAAACAGCTTCTCGGAAACCTTAAAATATATAAAGGCACAAAACATCCGCACGAAGCACAAAAACCGGAAACTATAAACTTGTAATTATAAGGGGAGCATTTTATGTCTAAAGTCTACGCAACAGGAAGAAGAAAAACATCGATCGCGAGAGTATGGGTGGAAGATGGATCGGGAAAAATAATAATAAATAATCAGCCTATTAATGCATATTTCAGAAGGCAGACGCTTGAACTTATTATCAGACAGCCCCTTGAGCATATTGGCCAGCTTGATAAAGTAGATGTTTATGCTAATGTTGATGGCGGCGGCTGGTCAGGTCAGGCTGGTGCTGTTAGAATGGGTATTGCAAGATGCCTTGTTCAGATTGATGACAGAAATAAAAAAGCGCTTCGTGAAGGCGGATTTCTTACACGTGATTCAAGAGAAGTCGAAAGAAAGAAACCGGGACAGAAAAAAGCAAGAAAAAGATTCCAGTTCTCAAAACGATAATTTTAATAATATCAATGAAACGTATTTTTCGTTTCAATTAATAGCGGATATAATGAAAAGGCTGTCAAATCGACAGCCTTTTTTGTTGGAAATTCTAAATGATAACTATAGTTAAAATATTATATAAAACAGATTTTGTGCGTATTGAACTGGACAGCGGCGAGAAACTTGATATGGACCCGCTCGCATCATCAATGTACAGGCTTTCTGCTGAAAAAGTTTTATCTCAGGAAGAATACAAGCAGCTTAAGGATGAGTCGGACAGGTTTATGTGCTCAAAAAAAGCAATTAATTACATTGCAATGGGAAGCAGGACTTCAAAAGAAGTTGCATCCTATTTAAAAAGAAAAGGTTTTGATCTGATTTATATTAATGAAGCTATAGAGAAATTAAAAAACCTGAAATATCTTGATGATATGGATTATGCTGAAAGATTTGCAAAACAGAAACTTTCAAGAAAAACTGTCGGAAAGAACTATATCAGGCAGGATTTAATCCGTAAAGGCATACCGAGAGATATTATTAAAAAAGTTATATCCGGTCTTTCATCTGACGAAGCAGGCTTTGAAAAAATTTATCAGATTGCCATGAAAAAGTTTCTTTCGGTAAAGGATAAACCCAATCCAATGCAGAAAGTTTATTTGAATCTCATATCAAAAGGATTCGAATCAAATTTAGTTTTAAAAGTAGTGAATAAAGTTAAAGAAACTATAAAAATTACAGAAGATGAAAATATCAATCAATAATATTAATGAGTCTTTTTGTACTGAGAGTTGTACCTTCTTTAAGAGAAAATTTAATGCTTAATATAACAGCAAACGGTTTTTTTACATTAGTAATGAAAATTTTAATCTGTTCTTTTCCGAATTTTCCAGGCAGAAATGGAACAGCAGCCCAGGCTTCTGAAATGATCCATTCCTGCCCTGTAAAAATTAACTCATTTGACAATCTTGTACGGGCCGTATTGCCATTGATTAAGCAGGACGGAGTTTTTGCAAAAGAATCAGTTTCCTGAACTATGATAACTTCAACGCATGGATTCTGGAAATATTCTATAGAAACCGGATTTTGTTTATCGCCAATTCCAATTGTAATAAAATTTGTTTTTGTATCGTAATTATATAAAATAAAAGATAATGCGGAATCATTTAATCTGTATGATTTATTTTTACCATCTATTAAATAATCTGAAATAATATAATCCCCATAATTTTTTTTTGATAATATCTGACCGATTTTCATTTTATTAATATATACGGAGCCTTCTAAATTCTCAATTTTAATTTCCGATTCGTATTTATCATCGCCATCAAAATCAAAAGATGTTCTTGAAAACAGCAGGTCTTTTTCTTTAAGAATTCCATTATCTGCAATACCGGAAATTCTGTATTTTTCAGTTGATATAGCAACTTTTGAATCATCAAAAAATTCTTTTTTTGCACCTGCATGATTTATATTAAAAATAAATTCATAGCCTGAATCAGTTTTTTTTGATTTGAAATCCGATATGTTGAATATTATATTATTCCCTGATAAAGTGTTCTGGTCTTGTAACAATAAAAATGATGCTGTAAAAACCAGCATAAAAGTTTTTTTCAAATAATTCATAATAATCAGATCCTTTTTTAACAGCCCGTTATTTTTTATAACGGAATATTCATTTTAAAATAGACAGAAAGTCAATAATATAAATGATGTTATTAATCATTTTAAAAACTTGACTTATAAGATAAAATGATAAAGTATGATAAAAATTTTATTCGGGGGTTTTATTGTGGTTTGGTGGAAATTATATATAATTATCGGTATTGTAATAATTATAGCAGTGGTTTTATATTTTGTTTTAAGAAAATATCTGAAAAATAAAATGAACGATCAGGAGCAGCTTGTAAATCAGCATAAAATTACAGCTTCAATACTTGTTCTTGAGAAGAAAAAAGAAAAAGTTTCAAATTCTGATATTCCAAAATCAGTTATAGCCCAGATCCCTAAAATTTACCAGTTGAGAAAGGTGCCGATTGTTAAGGCAAAAATCGGACCTCAGGTAATGGATCTTTTATGTGATGAAAAGATATTTGATAAACTGCCTGTTAAAAAAACTGTTCAGGTGGAGATAGCCGGCATATTTATTGCCGGAATTAAAAAAAATACAAAGCATAGATGAAAGATTATGTATCAGTTTTCTGCACTGTTCCGGATGCGGCTTCGGCTGAAAAAATTTCAGAAAGCCTTGTCGGAAAAGGCCTGGCTGCATGTGTAAATATCATCCCGGGCCTGAATTCCATTTATAAATGGAACAATGAAATATGCAGAAACAGCGAATTGCTGTTAGTGATGAAAAGCAGAGCGGAGATTTTTAATAATCTGAAAGAAGAAATTTTGAAACTTCATCCATACCAGGTGCCGGAAATTATATCCATTGAAATATCCGACGGGCACATTCCATATCTTGCCTGGATTGATGAAAATACAAAAAAAATATAGGAAAAAGCTATGAAATTTGAAGTGGTTGATGATGGAAACAAAATTACACTTACTGTAGACGGCGATATTGAATCTGCAACTCTGGCAGAAATACGCGAAAAAGTTAATGCTTTATCTATATCAGCGGATAAAGATATATTTGTTGATATGAAAAATGTAGATTATATCGATTCTTCCGGAATAGGCATGCTGATCAAGCTGTATAAAGAGCAGAAAAATAAAGGTCAAAAAGTAAAAGTTATTAACACAAATTCGCGGGTTTCTGAAATATTATCATTAAGTTCTTTATCAGAAGCTCTTTCAAAATAATTTTTTACATTTCTGATATTAATATGATACTTTTTTTAAAAATTTTAAACAATCGCTTATTACAAAAATAATAATATATAAATTAAAGAGCTTTTTATTATAGTATATTTATATAAAAAGATTATATATTGTTTATAAATTCATGCCAAATAATGGGAAAAGTTATTTTTTTTAAATATTTTTAATAAAAATGTAAAAAATTAATTTTTTTTTCACAATTAATATTGACAGGAAACAGGGGTTTTTATTATGTTTATTTTATCAGCCATTAAAGGTTTTTAAAAAGTTTTTTTATAAATTATTTATAAAAAATAAAAAAAATTCTTGAAAACACTTGACAGTAAATGGTCGATTAAATATATGTTCATTTCACTTTTGCGACTATCATTTTAGGGTCGTACTTTCTGAGAGAATTTTTTATAATTAAGCACCTGACAAAGCGGTGAACTGATTGTGAAAATCTCCATAAAATTTATTTTATCGGGGATTTTTT
>CAZGWD010000013.1:0-93465 GCA_964529415.1 uncultured Leptospirales bacterium
AGGACGCGCGCTCCCTTAAATTTTTTTGGTCGTTTTGCCTAACGTGCCTGGTGTAGACGACGTTGGCCGCAGGCCAATGTGCTGAGCCAGGCCTCTCATGGCGAAGCCAAGTGAGGCTTTTCGCGAACGCAGCGTTTACACCATGTTATATGCTGTTGGCTCGACTTATAGTAAAAATTTGCCGTAGCCATGGAAGGCGAAGGCATTTTAATTAATTTTTTATATATGGTAAAAAAATAGAAACCTTTGCCTTATAATCAATATAATTATCACCAAATTCTTTTAGTAATCTTCTTTCTTCAAATATTTTCACATATATAATCATAATGCTCATAAATATTATTGAAATCATCAATGCAATAATTGAATTTAAAAATATCGAAATTGAATAATAATACATACAAGTTCCAAATAGCATGGGATTACGTGTATATTTATAAGGTCCTGATATAACCAGTTTTTTTGTTTTTGGACTTATTTCAATGTTTAATAATTCTGCAGGACCACCTTTGCCTATTTTATTCTGAACTACAAGAGACCAAATAATAAATAATACTCCAATTATTAAGAATAACAATGAGATAATAATTTTTAATTCATAATTTGAAATTAATTCTAATTGAATATAATTCTTATAATATTGTGCTAACATAGATATAATGAATGGTATAAAAAGTACAAATAATAAAGAACCAATTAAATATCCAGCGATGTGATGTATTAAATTATTTTTTATTTTCATTCAATTACCAAAAAATCAAATTTTTCATTAGCCAGCATGGATGGTGGCTATTCTTTTAAAAAATTTAAGAGCCAATGGCATATAACTATTTCCTAAACATCGTATTTCGTTAAAAAATCCCGAATTTCCTTTTATCCGTATTTCGTGAAAAGGGGAAAAAAGGAGAGAAAAGCGTTGTGTTTCGTATAGGAAAACAATGACTGAGAGAGGAAACCACTTATATATTGCTTCGTCAACTATAAATTATCCAGCGGACTCTTAATTTTCTCAAAGTTCCGATTGCTCACATGAGTGTAAATTTCTGTAGTTTTGCAGCTTGCGTGCCCGAGAAGTTCCTGTATGTATCTGATATCAATTCCATTTTCAAGTAGATGTGTGGCAAAGCTGTGGCGCAGGCAATGGATTGAAACATCCTTGATAATATCTGCCCGAATGCATGCGTTTTTAAAAACTTTTTCTGCAGTGCGTGTTGAAAGATGAGTTAACCTGTCCTGGCTTTCAAAAAGCCATATATCAGGTTTGTAAATTTTTTTATACTGATTAAGAACAGGAGGAATTTTTTCTGACAGGAGAGTGTACCTGTCTTTCCGGCCTTTGCCTTTTCTGATAAAAATTAATTTTCGGTCAGTGTCGAGATCTTCGGGTTTCAGGCGGACAACATCGCTGACACGCAGCCCTCCGGAATATGTAAGCATGAGTATGAGCCTGTGTTTAATGTTGGATATATTTGAAATTATGCGTGAAACTTCTTCACGGGATAGTATAACAGGCAGCTTTTTGTCCTTTTTGGCATGCCTGATATCGAACAAAAATTTTTTCTTTGAAATTTTAAGAAAGTAAAACTTCAGAGCATTGATTGCACAATTGATGGATGATGTGGATGCGCCGCTATCAGAAAGCCTGAGCAGATAATTTTTTATATCATCAATGCTGATATCGGAAGAAAGTTTACTTCTGTGATTTTTTAGAAGCTCGCTGAAAAAATATAAATAGGACTGAATTGTACTATTGCTGTATTTGCGTATTAACAGTTCCCTTCGGAAGTTTTCTATATCGAGCGAATTTATTTCAGAATAATCAATGCTGATATCTTCATAACCGTATTCATTAAATTTCAGAATTAGCCGTTCGATTGCTGAGATGTCATTTTTGATCTCCCAGGTTCTATTATCCGGATACCATCTGTATCCCGGAAAAGTTTTAATTACTGATATAAGATTGTAATCTTTCGGAATTTTAATGGAGATGCAGTTTGTTTTGTAATTTATTAAAATCATATCAAACCTTATTAATTAATACGATCGAGATTGTAAAATTTGAATTTTTTTTCGGAATTTTTTACAAAGCATTTAAATTTTTCATTTTTTTAGATGAATTTGAACTTAAATATAAAAAGTGCGGGTCAGAGCATGGAAATTCCCATGAAAAATAATAGGTATCAGATGATGTGGGGGGAGGGTCAGAGCTTGAGGATTGGGGTCAGGGCTTAAAAGTAATTCCGCAGCATAATGAGCTCATCTGCCTGAAATGTGTATCAAAAATAAATTCTGCGCGGAATGTTATAAATGGTGCCCATGCCTTATCCCATGCCGGCTCCCAGCCCAGATTCGTAACAACTCCAAATGGATTCGTATTATTCGGTCCGATGCCGAAATATCCGACAGTGCCTATACCCATGATAAACCATCCGGCAAACTTCTGTTCAAGAATAAAACCTGCAGTTATAAACTGGATGCCGGATGCTGCATTGGTAAAAGCATATGCGCTGCGGTATGAAACTTCAATTCCATATCTCTGGAATCTGTTGGCGCCTATTAGAAACTGGATACCCGCATTTACACCTGCGCCGTGGCCGTCGGGTCCGGATGAACCGGTATATCCGGCACTTGCAAAAGGGCGGAGCAGCACCTGAATTGATGATTCTGCAGGTTTTGTGTCATTTATTTCCTGCGAGTAAATTATTACGGCAAAGATGAATAATAATAAAAAAGCCAGAAAAAATTTAAGCTTTAGAGTTATATTTTTATTCATGCTGACTTGTTTATTTCATCATCAAATAGTTCATGCTGCATCTGTGCCAGTGTTTTTTTATCCTGAATGCACAGATCCCACATCATATTGGCTTCATTATAATATTTCTCTTTTTCAAAACGAACATCTGCTATTTCTTTCATTAATTTTTTATCTATACTGCCTTCTCTGACAGCCTTTCTTCCTGCTTCAGTTACTGCCTCAAATACCCTTGCGTTTTCACTTCCATAGGTTGGAGTATTTAAAATTTCGGAAGCAGGCCTGTAGAGTTCACCAATAATTTTAAAATGGCCGTCACCGCTGGATCTTGCAAGAGTATGAAGATGGTATGATGCAGCGTTAAAATGACTTACTTCAGGAAAGCCGCATACGCCTATTATAACCCAGCTCTGTGTTTTATAAAATTCATCACGGATCGGATGAGTTGTATTGCCGTTTTCTGAGGCAATCATGTACGGAAATGCGACAGGAAGCATTCTTTCAATGAATTTTTTAAGCAGAGCATTGATTCCGAAATGATATAATGGAAACGCAAAAACTATCAGATCAGCCTGGAACATCTTTGCAACAATATTCTTCACGTCGTCTTTGTGTATGCAAGTACCCGGGGTTTTTGTCCAGCAGTTGAAGCATCCCAGGCATTCATTGATTTTCATTTTGTTTAAATAGATTGTTTCAACCTCAGCGCCTGCTTCAGCGCATCCATTAAGAAACGATCTGTTCATAAACTCTGTTTTGCTGTGCTCTGTTGAACGCGGGCTTGACTGTATTGACAGAACTTTTTTAATGCTATGCTTCGGCAGTGTGTGATATTCCAGGGAAAAAAGCTCCATGCTGCCGGTATCTGATATCTTTCTGGTTTTTTTGTCTGCAGATACATTCTTTTTCCTGCTTTCAAAAAGTTTCTGGAATAATTCCATATAGGACAAATCTCCATGAATGAAATATTTCTTTTTCAGAAAAGCTTCGCTTCCTTTCATCTCGCCTCTGCTGACAGACAGCCACACCTCTGCTGATGAATTAATGATCATGTCCGGAGTCTGGTGAATGCCATCTGCAAAAATACATCTTCCCTTATCAATTTGAATGTAGGCAGAGAATTCTTCCGAGCCTGTTATATTGAACTGAAAGACTACGCTTACTCCTTCAGCTGATTTTTTATCAACGAGAAAAGGCATTCCGGTTATAGCCTGATATGCAGTTTTGAGATAATCCTTGGGAGCATTACGTTCCACGTATGCGAGTCTGTCCATTAGGAATGGAATAAGCTTTTTGTTTCCTGTAAAGCCTGCTGCAATCTGGATCACAATTGGAATAACAATCTGGAGAACCATGTTTGGAACAAACTGCACGAAAAAACATGCTGCAAATACAACCGCCCAGAAATAATTTAAATATAGATTTACATGGCGGAAAAGTTTTGTATCCCAGAAGTCTTGCGAATAATTCTGTTTGGCAAAATAATAAGTGAATGGTTCCAAGCCCGGTAATGGCGGAAATGCTGCCATTAAAAAAAGACCTGCGTAAAGTGAAAACTGCGGGCGCTCAAGAAATAAGAATAACAGCCGGTTTTCTCCGAGGATTCTGCCGTAATCAGCTATGGGTATTGAAAATATAATAACTGCATTTAAAAGAAATACGCCGAATATGGCTGGAGTAAAATAAGCGGAATCTTTTTTTAATCTTTGTATCAGGAAAAGAATAGCTATCAGACAGAATTCGGTTAATACCAGCGAACGCATCCAGTCAGGATCGATTCTGAAAAACGGGGCTGATAATGAATTGTAAACCGTAAACAGAATGATGGGCGCTATGATAAAAAGCAAAAAAGATAATTTATTGTTTTTCATTTTATTTCCTTCGTGTAATTATTTAATCAATAATTTTATTGCCTGATCTTTTTTATTTCAGAGTATTGAGAATAATTTCCTTTATGCGCGGATATTCAGTTAATGGAACAAGACCTGCATGAATATAACGGACTATGCCTGCTTTATCTATAATAATAAATACAGATTCATTTTCCGGGAAGCTGAATGAATTCCTCATAGATCCATCCCAGTCGCCGTAAAAATGCACCCCTCTTTTTTCAGTTAATTTAATGATTGTTCTTTTCCATATCCAGCGTGTTGCCCCGTTTGCTGGGGACCCGTCTGCTACAGCAAGCCTGTGCAGATCATTGGAAGGTTTTTTTCTTTGCGCATAAAATTGCCTTAATTCCTTTTCAAGGTGAATGTTCTTCTCAGATGTTTCGCGGGAATTATAAAAACCAACAATGGCTTTCCCGCGGAGTGTTAGCGAATCAAGCGGAAGGTCGTTGCCGTCTGTCAGCTTGAATTGCGGCGCTTTGTCGCCTGTATTGATCATGGCAGATGCCGGCTGTGCAATAATCAATAAAGCGCATGCTGTAAGAATAAATTTATGCATTGAAAAACTCCTGAATTTTTTTAATTATTCAGATTAAACATTAAATAAATGGAATTGTCAATAGTGGAGGAACAAGCAGTGTATAAATTGGAACCAGTGATATAAAATAAGGAATGAAATGTGTTTTTTTGCTGTGTCAGAGATTAAGCCTGGCTTTCAGATTATCGATATAGGTTACTCCAACAGGGACGAGATGCTGGTCATCGTCATCCAGATAAGCTATGTATCTGCCGCCTGCGTGATAGCTTAAACGCTTCAGATGTGTCACATTTATCAGGTATTGTTTATGAACTCTTAAAAATATGCCAGCCGGTAGTTTAACTTCAATTTCTTTCAGCAGCTGATTTATTTCGTAGTCTTTATCAAATGAATGAATTATGCTTTTTTTCCTGTTTGATGATAGATAAATAATTTTACTGTATTCAAGAATGAGATGGCTGTTCCCTGTTTTTACAGATATTTTCCCACCGCTGTTATCTGCTGCAGCAGTAGATTGTTTTTTCTGGCTGATATTGAAAATATCGCTCTCAAGCTCTTTTCTTTTCATCTGTAAATATTCCAGAAATAAAGCAATAGCTGACAGGACAATGGTGATAATAAGTGACGGGATGATCCAGCGTAGAAACTGGAATTCAGTGATATTGTAGAATTTGAAAAAATTTTTTATGATATAAAAACTGCAAGTAAATCCTATTAATGCAAAAAGTAATGCTACGGGAACTACTATAATAATCAGATGCAGTCTGGGAAGTTTTTCGAATTTGAATCCGACAGCATAGCCTGCAGCTGCAGACATGGTGGAAGTGCAGTGCGTTATTATCTGTGAAATGGCAAGAGTCTGCCAGAAGATTCCCTGCTGTACAGACCAGATAAAGAGGGCTATTATAATTGCAAGTGCCGTGTTTACGATAAACCAGCCGATAATGTACCGGCTGATTGTACTGAAATTATGCTTAAATTCCATGGAGTTTTATTGTTTAATTCCTTGTCTGATAAGATTATTTTTTATAAGACAATAGCAATCTTTTTTTATCAAGTCATTTTTGATTTCATTAGTATGAATAAACTATAGCCGTTAATGATTTGATTAAACCATTTTCAGTCATTCCGGTATTCCGAGAAGTTTATCCCGGCTTTATGCCGGGACTCCAACCGGAATGTCAGAGAACTAATTCAATCATTAGACGCTATAAATGATTATTGTGCTTTACGATTGATAAGAATTTGTTGACAATTCGAATGATGTAATAAAAATCAAATTGAATTAAAAAAGTTATTCACATAAAAAGTATTCATGCAGGTTTAAACAGGGGTGATTCATGACGCGTAATTTTCAAAAAGCCTGGGTTGTGTCAGCTGATATGGGATACGGGCATCAGAGAGCTGCATATCCTTTGAAATTTCTTGCAGCTGGAAATAAAGTAATTACAGTAGGGTCTGATGATCCGTCTTCTCCGGGCGAGAAAAAATTATGGAACAGGATCAGGCTGATGTATGAGTTTCTGTCACGGGTCAGGGACATTCCAGTTGCAGGCAGATTTTTATTCAGGATGCTCGATACGCTTCTTCATATCCCCCCCCTGTATCCTTTGAGAGATATGTCCAGTCCGTCATTTCAGGTGGAGCTGCTGAAATCCCTGGTAAACAAGGGACTGTGCTCCGGAATGCTTGCCCAGATTAATAAAAAAAAATTACCATTAATTACATCATTCTATGCACCGGCAATTGCTGCAGATATGAACCATTTCGGAAGGGTGTATTGTATAATCTGCGATTCGGATCTTAACAGAGTATGGGTTGCAGAAAAGCCTTTAACAAGCAGAATCGAATATTTCGTTCCATGCGGACGAGCTCGAAAGAGACTTGCATTGTATGGCGTTCCTGAAGAACGCATTCATATGACAGGTTTTCCTTTTCCGCTTGAATTGCTTGGAGATAAAAATTTAAATATATTAAAGGCGGATCTCGGACAGAGGCTAAAGTATCTTGACCCGGAAGGGGTTTTCTGGACTTTGAACGGCCACAATGTTGAATATTATCTTGGCAAAGATAACTGCAGATATAAGAAAAAAAGAAATCTTACCATTACATTTGCTGTAGGCGGAGCAGGCGCTCAAAAGGAAATCGGCGCGCAGATTGCTGAAAGCCTGAAAGACAGGATAAGAACAGGCCGGGTATCGCTTAATCTTGTTGCAGGAACAAGGCCTGAAGTCAGAGATTATTTTGAATCTGTTAAAAGGGAACTGTTCCAGACTGCAAAAAATGTTAATGTAGTTTTCGGAGAAACCAAATATGAATATTTTGATAAATTCAATGCACTCATGAGAAGTACAGACATCCTTTGGACAAAGCCGAGCGAG
The DNA here is from genome assembly GCA_964529415.1 of uncultured Leptospirales bacterium. Classification (GTDB taxonomy): domain Bacteria; phylum Spirochaetota; class UBA4802; order UBA4802; family UBA5550; genus CAYMPH01. Next base: position 7,561 of record CAZGWD010000013.1, read on the forward strand.
CTTTCTTTTTACTGCGCTCTTGGAATCCCGATCATCATGACGCCGCCTATAGGTTCACAGGAGGAGCATAACAGGAAATGGCTTTTTGAAATACAGGCCGGGATTTCCCAGGAGGATCCGAGATATACAGACCAGTGGCTCTTTGATTTAATTGAACACGGCAGAATTGCAGATGCAGCCTGGGGAGGTTTTCTCAAGGCGAGAAAGTACGGCACATATAAGATTATGGAAATAATTGAAAAAGGGACAATGACCTGGGATCATTCACCCTTGAAAAGATAAATGGAATGAGCGATAATAAAAAATTTCTGTTTTTTTATCTGAAAACCGGAGGCGGGCATTTTGCTCCGGCAAATTCAATCGCGCAATTTCTTGAAAAAAAGTTCAAAAACAAGGTTGATGTTGTTCTTGCAGACGGCCTTGAAAAGGGATTGCGCTTCGCGCACATTGGTCTTGAAAGCACTTACAGGTTCACCCAGTATCAGGCAAAATGGTTTTTTGAACTTTCATACGCAATAAATAAAATTGTGCCGTTCGCAGCTTTATCGATCTGGTTTGTTAATCTGTTCATTGAATATCACATGAAATATAAAATTTTTTCCGAAAAGCCCGACAGAATTGTTATATTCCATTTTTTTTTAATACGCACAGTTCTCAATACTCTTAAAAAAAATAATATTGATATACGCCCTCTTGTGGTGGTGACTGACCCATATACTGCTCCGCCGCTCTGGTTTATGCATAAAAACAAGGTTGATTACATTGTTTTCAGCAATGAAGTGCGCGACTTCGCAGTCAGCAGGAAAATTAATCCTGAGAATATTACTGTTTTTCCGTTCGTGCTGGACCGGAAATTTTCCATGCAGATTGAACCGCGTAAAATCAAGCCTTTGAAACAGAAACTTGGTTTTGACAAAAATAAAAAAATCGTTCTGATAATGGGAGGCGGCGACGGCATTCCAAAAGGAAAACAGATTCTAAAGAAAATTCTGCTATCAAAACCTGACGCGCAGATTGTATTTGTTTGCGGACGAAATAAAAAATTATTCCGCTGGGCGAATATTTATAAAAATAAATATAACGCGCAGAATTTAACAATTTACAAATTCATTGATTTTGTTTATGAACTGCTGAATGTTTCAGATCTTGTTATTACAAAATGCGGAGCTTCAACATTCATGGAAATACTTTTTGCCGGAAAAATTCCTTTAATAAACAGTTTTATCTGGGAACAGGAAAAGGGTAATGTGGAATTTGTTGAAAGAAATGAGCTCGGCATTTATGAACCAAATGTTAACAGGCTGCCGGAAATTATAAACAGGCTCATAACAGATGAAAAGCTGTATAAATTTTATATTGATAATATAAAAAAAGCACAACTGATGAACGGCGCAGAAGCTGTTTCCGAATTCATTTACAGGTACTGAATAATATGAGAAAAATTATTTTTTTTGTTTTACTGGCTTTTTCTTCGTCTGTATCCTATGCAGCAGCTGCCGGTGATTTTTTTTCAAAGGATGAAATTGATTATGTTTCAGGCGGGAATATTATTACCCTGGTACGTCTTAAATATAATAATGATATAATATCGGATGAAAGATTTAAAAATCAGCCAATTCATCTTAAAAACAATTACGCTCCATCCTGGGTTAATGCAGGCGAAATGATTTCAATTGAGAAGGGTTTTATTCCATATAAAAATGATGCAGTTTCAAATCTCAGATTTTATAATGGGCTTCTTTCCTATTCATCTCTTGCAGGAATGAAATACTATTCACATAAAGCGCGTTCTGTTGAACCGTTTATTTTAAAAGCATACAGAATTGATTCACCTGAAAATCAGTCGCAGATAAAAGATATTATAGCTGATAAAATTGAAAATAGGAAAACAAATTATTTTTTAATGTCTGATAATAAATTCGGAGATCTTGTTTTCAGAAGCGAACTATACAGCGAAGGAAATAATTTTATTTTAAAAAATATCTGTGTTTATCCGATAAAAAAATTCGGCGTAAAAATTAATGACAGCGGAGAGTATGCTACGATCAGTTATTTTATATATGATATCAGGCTGAAAGGATATTTTTATTATACTGTGAGCGCTCTGAGGATAAAAAGCGATTTTTTCCTGAAAATAAATGCGATCAGTCCGAAAGGCTTCGGCAACAGGCTCAGGGCCGGATCAGTTCACCTTGTTAAGAATCTTGGAATTGACTGGAGCGGTAAAATAAAGGCGTTTGAATAAGGGAATTTCGTTAAATCATTTTTTATACCCATTTCTCCAAATTTTTTTATTCCTTAACTTAATGGCATTGAACCGAAGAGGGGGTAAAAACTAATTTATTGAGTTTCTCATAAACCTAAAACAGTTTTTTCCTTTTAAAATAAATAAACATTACTCCTATAACTATAATCATCATTAAAACAGATACAAAAAATCCCCATTCCCAGTTTAGTCCCGGCAGGTTTTTAAAATTCATCCCGAAAATACCTGTTATGAATGTCAGAGGAATGAATATTGTAGCAATGGTTGTAAGCACCTTGATTGTTTCATTCATTTTTATATTAATGCTGGAAAGATAGATCTCTATCATGTCTGAAACCATGTCCTGAAACGAGTCAATGATTTCCACCACCTGGATCACATGGTCGTATATGTCTCTGTAATACGGGAGAGTGTCATCTTCAATCAAATCAACTTCGCCGTGAATAATGTTGATCAGAATTTCCCTCAAAGGCCAGATGGATTTTCTTATAAACATGATGTCTTTTTTTATTTTGTGAATCCTGGACAAATTCTCCTGGGTGTGTTCATCCATAATTGTGCTTTCAAATAAATCGATCTGAATGTCAATTTTTTCAATTTCAACAAAATAATGATCCACGATGGCGTCCATTATGGAATAGACCAGAAAATCAGCTCCCTTAAATCTGATCTTGCCTTTTTTATTTTTGATTCTTTCTGTTATCTGGTAAAGGGTTTTGCTGTCTGCTTCATGGAATGTAATTACCTTGCCTTTTTTAAGAATTATGCTTATCTGTTCAGACTTGATATCAAGGGAGTCTTTATCGGAATAAAGATTGCTGAGTATTAAAAAGAAATAATCGCTGTATTCTTCGAGCTTCGGCCTTTGCGATGAATTTGCGATGTCCTCAAGAACAAGGCTGTCAATTTTAAAAACCTGGCCGACTTTTTCAATAATTTCGGTATTGTTGATTCCGTATATTTTTGTCCAGGATACGCCATTATCTTTTATTTTGGATGTAATTGGAGTTTTAGGGCCGTCTTCCAATGAAAAGTCGTCCGCATCGTATTCAATAAGGGAAAGGGATACTGGCTTATTGGTTGCTTCTCCTGTGTAAATAACAGTTTCCGGAGGCAGTCCTGATTTTTTTGAGATTCTTTTTGTTATTCTGCTCATGCTGATCATTAATAAATGATAATATTTTATAAGTCAAGAAAATAAGCCCTTTGAAAATTTTTTGGTTGTAAAGTAAATTATTATTGCCATTATTTGAGTGTTTTCAGGCTATATATTTTAATTGATCAAAAAGGTGCTTAACATCCCCGTTTCTTACACATTTGTGTAAAGAATAGAGTATTGTAATGAGTAATAAAAAACGCCGGAGGCTGAAAATTCATGACAAGAGATGAGATTTTAAAAAAAATCCTTGAGATAATGGAAAAAGACTTTGAAATAGTAAATCCGGATCTTGATGCAAATATGAATGAAAAATACGGATTCGACAGTATTGATGCCATAGAACTACTTGAGTATATAGAGGAAATTATCGGCTCTCCTCTAACTCACGATGAAAAAAAGAAAGCCATGGATATCAGGAATATAAATAATATCTGTGATTATGTTTTTGATATTGCAAAAAATAGAGGAATTTAATATATAATATGAGCAGAAGAGTTGTAATAACAGCAGAATCAGCTATCACTCCGATTGGACGGACAAAAGATGAGATAGTTAATTCCCTGAAAACCGGAAAGTCGGGAGTTGCAAAAATGAAGCCCGGCGGATTCATGGAGGAATATCTCCATTCCAAGGTATTCGGCACTGTATCATATGATATTGAATATGATTTTGACAGAAAATACAGAAAAACATTAAGCCCTGTATCATTTTACGCATGCCAGGTAGCCAAAGAGGTACTGGAGAAATCCGGTCTACCGAAAGAATATTACGGGTCTGGCAGAATGGGTGTTGCTTTCGGTTCCATTCATGGCAGTCCGAGCGTTCAAAGAGGCATATACGAATCGTTTCTTGACAAGTCTAAATCAGGGAAGCCTACAGTCAGCGCAACAGACTATCTTAAATCAATGGTTCATACCACTGCTGTAAATATTACGAGAATGTTCGGAATTACAGGAAGAGTTATATCCTCATGCACAGCGTGTACAACGAGCAGCCAGTCGATCGGCTACGGCTATGAGGCAGTAAAATTCGGAATGCAGGATGCCATGATATGCGGAGGTGCTGACGAATATGACACCACAACTGTGGGCGTATTTGACAATCTTGTAGCATGTTCAGTTGACTTCAATGACACGCCTCATCTGACTCCCAGACCGTTTGATACCAGAAGGGACGGCCTTGTGGTTGGCGAGGGTGCAGGTGCTATTTTGCTTGAGGAATATGAATCAGCAAAAAAAAGGGGAGCGAATATTTTAGCTGAAGTAATAGGTTTTTCATGCGGGAACAACGGAGGTGATCTTATACTTCCCAATGCTGACGGAGTGAGGCAGACTATTCTTGCAGGTCTTGAAAATGCAGGGATAAAGCCCGGAGATGTGGATTTTATCAGCGCTCATGCAACAGCTACACGCATGGGAGATATAGTTGAAGCCCAGGCAATACATTCAGTATATGGAGATGACGGCCCTTATGTATCAGGACTTAAAAGTTATATGGGTCATACAATGAGTGCGTGCGGTGTTATTGAAACAATACTCAGTCTGTATATGATCCAGGAAGGCTTTATAGCCCCCACTCTTAACCTGGATGAAGTTGATGAAAGGTGCCCTAATATAAAACACGTTTTATCCCAGGTTGATAAACAGATAAATATTGCCTCGATTCAGAATTTCGCTTTCGGCGGAGTAAACACGAGTCTTTTTATAAAAAGAATGGATTGATTTAAAACATGCCTCAAATCCTTTTTGTTCCGATAAAATTTTTATCTGATTTATTTTTAACTTTAATTCTCTGGCTGTATTTTATAGCGGCAGGAACTTTATCTCTTGTTTTATATTCAAGTGTATATATTTTTTCAAAAGACAGGGGATCATCATTTCAGTTTCTCAGCAGTTATTTTTATAAAGGTTTTTTCAAACTTGCAGCATTAATTGTTCCAGGATTGAAAATATCTATAGATGAAGGAATTGATAAAATTTCATCTTCAGTAATTATCTGCAATCATATATCATATCTTGATCCAATACTTCTTATATCCATAAATAAAAAACAGAAAACAATAATAAAAGGTACTTTTTTCAAAGTGCCGGTTTTCGGCTGGATAGTTAAAAATTCCGGTTATATCCCTTCCTCCAGTTCGGATATTTTCAATTTAAAAAATTCTGAAATGATATCAGAACTAAAAGATTATATAAAATCCGGCGGCAATATTTTTATTTTTCCTGAAGGCACAAGAAGCAAAGACGGCAGCCTCGGCCGTTTTAAAAAAGGCGCGTTCAGCATAGCAAAAATTACCGGAGCTTCAATATCAGTTCTGCAGATTAAAAATACTGGCAAACTTTTTATTCCCGGAAGGTTCCTGTTTAATACGCTGGTGGATAATAAAATATCAGTGAAAGTTTTAAAAACTTTTCTGCCGGATTATTCCAGTGCGGAATTTTCTGCAAGTTCATTATCTGAAGAGGTTAGAAGTATTTTTTTGAAAACAGGGGATTAACCGCTTGCCGGGCGGACTTGTGCTGAGCGAAGTCGAAGTAGCTGAGCGAAGTCGAAGTAGCTGAGGCAAAACTTTTTTCCTTGACTAAATCTCAAGACTGGTGTTTAAATAATTCCGGAATCAATAATTGCTTTAAAAAAATAAAATATAAGTGATGCCGGATATGAACCAGTCTATACTTGATGAACTGTATCAGAATAAATTTATTTCCAAAGAACAGAAAGCCCATATTGAAGAAAATGCCTCGAAGAAAAATTTTTCTCTTTTCTGGGAGCTCCGGACTTTTCTGTATCTTGGAGTGACTTTGCTCAGTACAGGAGTCGGAATTGCAATTTATAAAAATTTTGAATATATAGGCCATGGAGCTTTAATTTCGCTTATTGCAATTTTATGTGCAGCATCTTTTTATTATGCCTTTTCTCACAGGCTTCCCTACTCAAATGAAAAAACAGCAAACCCTTCGCCTTTCAGCGATTATTCCCTGCTGTTATCATGCCTGCTGTTTCTTTCTCTTGAAGGATATCTGCAATATCAATATACTGTTTTTGGACAAAGTTACAGGCTTGCTGTTTTTATTCCTTCAGTCATATTTTTTATTATAGCCTATTACTTTGATCATCTTGGAGTATTGTCTCTTGCTTTAACTGGTCTTACTGCCTGGGTTGGAATTTCAGTCAATCCACTGGATATGACCAATCCTTTTTCAAAGATAGAGACTGTAACTGTGGTATCTGTCTTTTATGGAATAGCATTAACAACAGCTGCAGCGCTTTTAAATTATAAAAATATCAAGAAGCATTTTACATTTACAATCTATAACTTCGCTGCAACGGTTCTTTTCATTTATAGTCTTGCCGGAGTTTTCCGTGAGGATTACAGGGTATTTTATTTTTTTGCACTGATCGGCGCAGCTGTATTTTTTATCTATTATGCGCGCAAGGAACAGTCTTTGTATTTCCTCCTTATTTCAGTTGTTTACCCTTATATTGGCATTACATATATATTTTTTAAATTTATATTATCCGGAATAAAAAACGATGCCGTATTGTGGTATGGTTTTTTATATTTTATTGTTTCCTGCGTGATGGTTATTCTTTTCTTTTTAAATTATAAAAAATTAATAGGAAAAACTTAAATGATTGTTTATAATTCCAAATGGCTTGATAATCTCAGGATAAAGCAGGAAGCTTTTGATTATTTTAAAAAGAAATGGATTGATGCAGCTCAATTCGAGTCGATAAAAAATAATTTCCCTGAATCTTTTTATATTCCAAATATATTCATCAGAATCGGACTTTTTATATTTACTGTAATATTGATAAGTGCTATATTGGGACTCCTGTCTATACCATTAATCGATGCTTTTAAAAGAGGAAATGATTATGGTATTGTATTTATAATATACAGCATTTTAACAGCAGCAGCATTATTCGGAATTGTTGTTTTTTATGATAAAAAAATTTATAAAGCAGGCATGGATGATGCATTGCTTTATATAGCTTTAATATTGGCCGGTACAGGAATATATATTGTAACTGATGTTAAGGATCCTCTGCTGTTTTTAATAATAATATTCCCCTTATTGGTAATTTCTGCAATTTTATTTTCAGATATGCTTGTATCAGCTGCTTCATATTTGTGCTTCTTTGCCATGATATTTTTATTTTTAATTAAATTTCAAATTGGTAAATTAATTCTTCCTTTTGTTATAATTTTAACCGGAGTATTTTTTTATTTAATTATACAGAAGGCATTAAAAATAAAGAAACTGCGGTTCTGGACTGAAAGCCTGACTGTTCTTAAAATACTTGTTCTGCTTACAATTTATCTCGGCGGAAATTATTTTGTTGTCAGAGAAGCAAATAATATTCTGCAGCAGAAAGCGCATGCTGATTATAGAAATTCAGCTGCCTATAGTGAGAACGATGATCTTGAAAAAGAAAATAAAACAGAACTGGATTCTAAAAAGCCTGTTTTACCTTTGTCATTCATTTTTTATCTGACAACTATCCTGATTCCGGTATTCTATATTTTTAAAGCTCTCAGGGATAAAGACCGGATTTTTCTATTAGTGGGACTCGTTATACTTGTAGCTTCTGTTTTAACCTTCAGGTACTACTTCAGCATTGCACCTCCGGAAATAGCTCTCACAGCTGCAGGAATTGTGCTGATTGCACTGGCTTATCTGGCGATCAGGTTTCTGAAAACTCCAAGGTATGGACTTTGCTACCAGGAAGATGAGGATAAGCCGTTTTCAGATATTGGAGTGAATCTCGATATGGAAGCTGTTATCATATCAAAAACTTCCGGCCAGACGCAGGTGAATCCGTCAGATGCATTCAAGGGATCAGGCGGTACTTTTGGCGGCGGCGGCAGCAGTGGGAATTTTTAAAAAAGCAGTTCTGATTTTTTTTATTTTTTCCGCAGCTATAAATTCTGCGGAAATTTCCGAAGCTGAAAAAAATTATCTTACTCTTACTGATTATTTCAACAGATATAATAATATTATTTTTTTCCCCAGGAAATCTGATGAAAGACGGCTCAGGGCGATTCTGACCGATTTGATTGGAAAAGAAATAAAGACAGATTCCAGTTTTGTTCTGATTTCACCAGAGGGGTTATATGATCATGGTGTAACCGGCTTGGTACGCTCTGACCGCTGGCTTAAGGTTTTGGGTCCTCTTGACAGCGATTCTGTAACAGGTATCATAGGTAAAGATACTGATATGCTTAAAATGTGGTGGCGCTCCGGGAGGCTTGTTGCTGTTTCCGGAAAAGTGAAACGATTTAAGCTTGCTGCAGATGCAGGCGGTAATCTTGTAGAACTTTATCTGCATAAAATAAAATTAATTGATCCGGAAAAAAAACTTGATCAAAAGCCGATAAAAAAGTGATGATCCATTTTTATTAAAAATGAAACACAGGTGTTTATGAAGTTTTAAGCTTTTTTCTCTAACGATTGACTTCTATTCTATAATGTATAAGAAAGGGGGGATAGAAGAGATATATGAGATGATGGAGATAATAAAATAATAAATATCTCCCTGATCTCTTAAATCCCCTTATCTCCTGTTCTTAAGCAATTATGGGAATTTTAAGAAAGGGTAAAATTTTTTAACAGGCGGTTGATATGTGCGGAATAATTGGCTACATCGGTTCTAAAAACGCTTCAGAGGTAATAATATCCGGATTAAAGCGTCTTGAATACAGGGGATATGATTCTGCCGGAATAGCGCTTTTGAATAATGAAATGTTTCTGGAAAAAAAGAAGGGAAAACTTGCTTCACTGGAATCAGTTCTTAACTATGATAATCTCTCTGAATTCAAGCTTGGAATAGGACACACAAGATGGGCAACCCACGGAGTGCCATCGGACGAAAATTCACATCCTCACTGCGATTGCTCAAATTCCATTGCCCTTGTTCACAACGGCATTATAGAAAATCATTCCGACCTGAAACAGTTTCTATTAAAAAAAGGCCATAAATTTACCAGCCAGACAGACACTGAAGTCCTTGTTCATATGATTGAAATTTATCATCAGACTGACAGTCTTATAGATTCAGTTATGAAAACTTTGGCGCGTGTTGAGGGAACCTACGGCATAGCTGTTATTTCAAAAAAAGAACCTGACAGAATAATTGCAGCAAGAAAAGGCAGCCCTCTGATTTTAGGGGTTGGCGACAATGAGATGATTCTCGCGTCTGATGCAAGCGCAATAGTTGAGCATACGCGCCAGGTAATATACCTTGAGGATAATGAACTTGTTGAAATATTCAGAGACAGGGTCAAGACATACGATCTGGATAAAAACAAAATACAGAAAAAAGTCGAGGAAATAGACTGGGATATTGCTTCAATTGAAAAGCACGGCTTTGATCATTTCATGCTCAAGGAAATACATGAGCAGACTGAAACAGTACAGAATGCTTTTCGCGGAAGAGTGCTGCCTGAAACAGGAAATGTTAAGCTCGACGGACTCCGCCTATCTGATGCGGATCTGAACAATATTGAGCGGATCATCTTTATTGCATGCGGCACATCATGGCATGCGGGACTTGTTGGTGAATATCTTATTGAAGAATATGCAAGAATTCCTGTTGAGGTTGAGTACGCTTCGGAATTCCGATACAGAAAACCGGTTCTGAAAAAAGGCGATCTTGTCATTACAATAAGCCAATCCGGAGAAACTGCTGATACTCTTGCTGCATTGCGCGAGGCAAAGGCAAGAGGCGTAAAGGTTCTGGGAATTACAAATGGCGTAGGCAGCACCATAGCCCGGGAATCTGAAGGCGGAGTTTATATACATGCAGGCCCGGAAATTGGAGTTGCATCAACAAAGGCTTTTACATCACAGATTACAGTTCTTATTCTGCTGACTCTTCTTCTTGCAAGAAAAAAGGATATGACATCCGGTGAGGGCCAGGCTGTTATCAATGATCTGATGAAGGTTCCGGAATATATTTCAAGCATACTCTCCAATGAAAATATTAAAAAGATTGCTGATATATATAAGGATAACAGAAATTTTCTGTATCTCGGACGCGGTGTGCATTTTCCTGTTGCTCTTGAGGGAGCGCTGAAACTCAAGGAAATCTCATATATTCACGCTGAAGGATATCCAGCTGCTGAAATGAAACATGGGCCTATAGCGCTGATTGATGAAAATATGCCTGTTGTTTTTATAGCGATTAAGGATGAGGTTTACTCCAAGGTAATAAGCAATATTGAGGAAGTACGGGCAAGACGGGGCAAGGTCATTGCAATTGCAAATGAAGGAGATAAGGAAATAGAAAAATATGCGGATCATGTTATATATATTCCTGAGGTTAACAGAATTGTTTCGCCTTTGCTGACAGTAATTCCATTGCAGCTTCTGGCTTACTATATTGCAGTAATGAGAGGATGTGATGTAGACCAGCCGAGAAATCTTGCAAAAAGCGTTACTGTGGAGTAAATTTTATTTTAGAAATTGAATTTTTTTTTATTATAGATATTTTATATTGATTGACAGATATCATAATCCGCCGTTTTTTATTAATAATTAATTTAGCGCGGATGCGTTTAAATAAATATGCGGGATTATATCCCTGTCAGCATAAAAGTATTCAGGATGGATTGAAATGATTGTAATAGAAAGCCTACATCATACCGGATTAACGGTAGCAAATATTGAAAAATCAATTTCGTTTTATAAGGATCTTTTTGACTTTGAGGTAATTGAAAAATTAAGCGGTACAGGTCAGGCGTTTTTAAAAATTGGCGATATTCTTCTTGGATTATATGAATCTGAAGGATACAAGGCAAAGGATAACAAAAGCAGAATTGCTTTCTATGTTGATGAAGAAGACTTTGATGACGCTGTTGAAGAACTTGAGGAGTCCGGAATAAAAATTGTGTACGGCCCTGAAAATTTAAGAGGCGGACAGTCTGTGGTTTTTCTTGATCCTGACGGTAATCAGATTGAGCTTGCATATCCTTCTATTGGATAAATAATGCAGCGAGTTTAAAAACTGTATAAATTAGCATTGAGACATGTGATGAACATGTCTCAATTTTTTTAGATGATGTAATATTAGTGTAAGAAAAGGAGATGTGGGGGATAGATGAGATAAGGAGATAACGGAATAAACAGAAAATTTATATACAATATAATGTATCTTTTATTAATATCTCCCCGATTTCTTATTATCCCCATATCTCCACATCTTACACATTTCTTAATTTGATGCCATTCCCATTGATGGGATGGATTTAAACTGGAGGAATTGAAATGGAAAAAAATCTGCTGGCAATTTTAAAAAAGAATCCGCTTGTACCTGTTGCTGTATTTGATAATCCGGATAAAGCTTTAAAAGTAGTTGAAATACTTGTCAGAAACAAGATTCATCTTGTTGAGGTAACGCTCAGGACAGAAGCAGCATTTGACTGCATTGAAGCAATAGCCAAAAGATTTAATGACATGACAATCGGTGCAGGAAGCGTCCTTGTCAAGGACGGCATTAAGCGTGCAAAGGATTCAGGCGCTGTTTTCGGCGTTTCTCCATGCGTTGATTTTGACGTGATTGACTATTCAATATCAATTAATATACCTTTTATTCCGGGAGTTGCCACTCCTTCAGAATTAAACAGCGCGCTTTCAAAAGTCAATATCATCAAGGTTTTTCCTGCAGCACAGCTTGGCGGTCCGGATTATATAAAATCAATATGCGCGCCGTTTGTTCTGAAAGATTTTTATTTAATGCCAACCGGCGGTGTTAACGAGGAAAACTACAAACAGTATTTAAAAATAGACAATGTAATTTCATGCGGCATGACATACATGGTTGATAAAAAGCTTATAGATGCAGGCGATTACGGAATTCTTGACAAGAGAATAAAAGAATTATTCAAAGGAATGCAGTAATGAAATTGCTTATTAGAAAAAATGACAGATTCTGATCTTTTAAAAAAAGCTATACATAAAAGATCGGATCTTTTTTTAAATAAAGAAAACACCTGCTTAAGGCTTTTTAATGCAGGCGGCGACGCCATTAAAGGCATAACAATAGATCTTTTCGGCGAATATCTTCTTGTACAGCATTTTGATGATGATGCAGATGATAATAAATTTCTAAAAATTATATATGAACAAAGCTCTTCGCTTCTGTTATCTGCTGGAATCGAATTAAAAGGCATACTGCTGAAAAACAGGACAAAGATTAAAGCAGAAGGCGATATGGCTGCAGTAAGGGTAAGTTCTCTTGTCATTGGAAGTCATCCTCCTGAAAATTATATTGTAAAGCAGAACGGGCTTAGCTATAAAGTGGATCTGATCTCCGGGCAGAATACCGGACTTTTTCTCGATATGAGAGAAGTGAGGGATGATATGATCAAGTTTTATCCCGGAATGAAATCAATGCTTAATCTTTTCTGCTATACCGGGGCTTTTTCTGTTCATGCAATGAAAAACGGTTTAAATTCATCAATAAATATTGATATTTCAAAAACAGTTCTTAACAGGGCAAAAGATAATTTTGAATTAAATGCAATTAAAATAGACACCAGGGATTTTATAAGGGGGGATTCTTCTGAATGGATTAATAAATTCATTAAAATAGGAAAAACTTTTGACCTGATAGTTTTTGATCCTCCTACTTTTTCCAGGAATAAAGACAAGAGTTTTTCTGTTAAAAATGATTATATCAAATCTCTCGAGTTATTAAAAAAACTTGCTCCTGGCGGAAAAATTTTCACAACAATAAATTCAGCTTCTATAGATAAAAAAGATTATATTTCATTTCATCCATCCGGTTTTAAACTGCTCCGGTTCTGGAACGAATCACCGGATTTTCCATTTGAAGATGCCCCGTATTTAAAGGCCGCTCTCTGGTCAGTCAAGACCTGATTCCGGAAGAAAAAATCTTGACGGAATTATATGTCAGGTAAAAATATTAATAATACTGTTAAATATAAATCAGTAAAAAAGGATCAATAAAAATGATATATTTGATTATATCTGTTCTGCTTGTATCTGCCGGGGTTTTTCTTTTTCTTTTTTCTTTTTTTTATGCTGAAAATACCGGAAACAGATTATCTTTAAGAAATGAAAAAACCCATTCAGGATATTCTGCAGTTTTGAGTGAAGAGCCTGCTCAAAATAATAATTCTAAAGAAATCAAAACAGTAAAAACATTATACAGCGACAGTGAAGAAGTGTCTGATCTATATGAAGTTTCAGATTCTGATCATAAAAAATCATTAAATAATAGTAATAAATTTGAATCTGCATCTGGAAATAATACCGTAAAGTCTTCTGCAGATACAGCTGGAGTTAAAGCGGTTTTATTCGAGGATTCTTCAGGAGCAGTTGATTACAGTACACTATCAATTCCGCTTGACTTGAGTGCGGACTATTCAGGTATTAAAAGGATCGGAATTGGAGGATTTTCAATCGATGAAACAGGATATAGTTTTATATCTGATAAAAAGCTTTACAGGTTCGATGTTCACAGGATTCGCGATATCAAGGCAGGCAGGAATTATCTGGCTCTGATGCCTTTGTCGGATTCTGCAACAAAGCTTTTTATTTTTGATAAGGAATATTCTATTATTAAAGAAGCAGAAGAAAAATTTTCACCATACAGGAAAGGCTGATTAAATGTATTACAGATATAAAGTTAAGAAAAAAAAATTCGGATTAACAAAATATTTTATTATTCTGCTGCTGATCGGCGGAATTGTATATGCAGGTAGCAGGTATAAAAATTATCTGCTTTTCTGGAAATATTCCTACAGCAAAATAGATTCAAAAATTTCTGAAGCTGAAACAGAAAAGGACTTAACGCAGAAAAAAGAAAAATTGAAAAATCTGATTCCTGTTCTGGCGCGGTACAGGGATGATAATCAGACTAACGCTGATCTTTTCCTGTCTTCAGGAAAGGTTTATTCAATACTTGGCGAAGCAGGATTGAACGGGTCTTTTTCGGATATCGTAATAAATGACAGGGCCGGCAATTCACCGATATCTGCCAGAAACGAATTTATAAAAGCTGTGAAACTGTTTCTTAAAGGGGAAGCACTTTTAGACGGAAAAAAAATGACCTCTGATTATTACCTTTGCTATGCAAAGAGCTGTTTTTTCACAAATTTTAAAACTATCAATGAAATATATTCCATGCTTGAAAAAGAAGTAAAACCCTTTGATCTGTCTTCAATTGAGGATTTAAGATTTTATTCATATATTATGATTCTTGCAGGGAAAAGCGATGAAGGTCTTAAACTTTTAGCTGATCATGGGAAAACAGGTGAAAATCTCAAGGGTAAATTTTATCTTGCTGCGTCTGAAAAAACCGCGAAAAAGTATACATCTGCAATTAACAGTTATAAAACTATTTTAACCATGACAAAGGAAAAAAATGAGCTGAAGCTTGCGAATTCTGATCTTGGAAAAGTTTATTCCGCCCAGTCATTGTTCAGCGAGGCTCTTGTACATTTTACTGCTGCTTCAGAACATGATCCTTCGGATCTGGAAGTGAAGTTATGGCTCGGCAAAAGTTATCTTTCTCTTGGAGATGTAATTAAAGCAAAAGCTATTTTCAGCGAAGTAATTGCAGCTGATGCGGCAAATACTGAAGCAAAAAAGCTTCTCAGCAATATGTAAAAAATTAAATTTTTTAATACAGAATTGGATAAAACAATATAAATAGAATATATCTTCATATATTCGCTTGACAAAAAACGCACGTAATATAACAAAAATGAAATCTTCATTCAGTTATTATTTATATCAAAAATCCAACAAAATTCAGGAGTTATATACATGATTTTCAAATCATTATACGGAATGTTTTCCAACGATATGGGAATTGACCTTGGAACAGCCAACACGCTTGTTCACGTAAAAGGCCAGGGAATTGTTTTAAGCGAGCCTTCAGTTGTTGCAGTACAGGCAAGTACAGGCAAGGTTATCGCTGTAGGCCATGAAGCCAAAAGAATGCTGGGACGCACACCTGGCGAAATTATTGCAATCAGACCAATGAAAGATGGAGTAATTTCAGACTTTGAAACAGTTGAAAAAATGCTCCGCTATTTTATAACAAAAGTTCATAAAAGAAAAGCTCTTGTAAGGCCAAGACTTGTAATAGGCGTTCCATCAGGAATTACCGAGGTTGAAAAAAGAGCAGTCCGTGAATCTGCTGAACAGGCCGGAGCCAGAGAAATTTTTCTGATAGAAGAAGCCCTGGCAGCAGCGATCGGCGCAAATATTCCTATTCATGAACCGGCAGGACACATGGTTGTGGATATAGGCGGCGGAACAACTGAAATAGCTGTTATTTCACTTGGCGGCATGGTAATTGCGGATTCTATCCGTATTGCAGGTGATGAATTTGACGAAGCTATTATAAAATATATGAGAACCCAGTATAACCTTGTAATCGGTGAAAGAATGGCTGAGGAAGTTAAATTCAGGCTTGGGAATGCTTTTCCTGAAAAGAAAGCGGAAACCATGGAACTCAAAGGTAGAGATGCCATTTCAGGACTTCCGAGAACCCTTGAAATAGACAGCAATGAAATCAGAAAAGCGCTGAAAGAGCCGATCGATCAGATACTTGACGGCATTAAACACGTGCTTGAAAGAACTCCGCCTGAGCTTGCTGCTGATATAACAGAGCGCGGTATTGTAATGACCGGCGGAGGCTCGCTGCTGAAAGGATTT
Organism: uncultured Leptospirales bacterium; assembly: GCA_964529415.1. Classification (GTDB taxonomy): domain Bacteria; phylum Spirochaetota; class UBA4802; order UBA4802; family UBA5550; genus CAYMPH01. The sequence goes on from CAZGWD010000013.1 coordinate 23,681, forward strand.
GATAAATTTATAAGCAAGGAAACAGGTGTTCCTGTTATTCTGGCTGAGAATCCTCTGACATGCGTTGTTCTTGGAGCAGGAAAGTTTCTTGAAGAAATCAAGAATCTATATAAAGCAAATCTGAAGTAAGCTTATCCAGTGGAATTTTTTATTAGACATAAGACAGTTGTTGCGTTTATCGGGTTTTCACTTTTTTGCATTATTTCTTTATCCGTACAGTCTACTTCTTTTACCATGACTATTGAGGGAGTGGGCAGTGCGATTCTCATGCCGTTTCAGAAAGCATACAACGGCTTTCATAATGGCGTCAGCAGATTCTGGGCAGGATTTACGGACTTGAGTGTTGTACGGGAAGAATTGCAGAAAACGCGGAAAAAGATCCAGTATTATGAATCTGTTGCTGATGAACTGACAGAAATAAAAAATGAGAATCAGAGATTAAGGCAGATTCTTGTATTAAAAGAAAAAATTGAATATAAATCTGTACCTGCAACTATAATTTCAAAGGATCCTGATAACTGGTTCCGTACAATTATAATAGACCGCGGCGCAAATGACGGAATCAAGATAAATATGCCTGTAATCGCATATCAGGGCGGGATTAAGGCAGTGGTTGGGAAAGTTATAGAGGTTCGCGGAAGTGTTTCAAAAGTTTTACCTATAATATCTCCGGATATGAAAATTGGGGTGAAGTTTCAGGACAGCAAGTATCCCGGACTTTTATCCGGTCTGTCAATAAATTCTGATCAGTGCGTTATGGATTATATAAGCAGAACAGCGCTTGTCAATCTCGGGAATCTTGTTGTAACATCAGCTCAGGGCGGGGTTTTCCCCCCTGGTCTTTATATAGGAAATGTTGTTAAAACAGCACTCCATGAATCTAATCCATATCAGCGGGCAATAATCAAGCCTGTTATTGATTTTAATCTTCTTGAGGAAGTTTTTGTAATATTAAAAGATCCGGATGAAGTTTTGAATCAGCTTTTCGAGGAGCCAAAATGATATTTTCATATATTTTTACAGCGCTTTTCGTTGTTATATCTCTAATAATCCAGTCGCATCCGTCATTTGATGTTTTACGCGTTGCCGGAGTAAAACCTGATCTTCTGTTTATTGTTATTGTTTACGTATCATACAGCTTCGGTTCTTTTTATGGCGAGGTTACAGCTTTTATCAGCGGAATTTTTCATGATGCCCTGTCAACTACCCCGCTTGGACTTTTAACATTTCCAAAAATTTCCCTTGCTTTAATTATAGGAATGTTCGGAAGAAATGTTATCAAAAGTAATATAATAACTGTTACTCTGCTGGTTTTTGCAGCCTCGCTTGCAAAGGGAGTTATTACTCTTTTTTTCAGCTATATTTTTCATCAGGCATCTGTCTCTGCGATTTTAAGTGTTATTATACCTGAAGCTTTCTATAATGCAATTCTTTCCCCTGCATTTTTTTATATATTTGATAAAGTATTTGAGAAGGAACTGGAAAGGGAGGGGCTTATTTAAATGGCTCTGGCTTCCTATAAAACCAGGATGCTTGAAGCATTCAGGTTAAGAATGTTTTTTTTCACTGCTATTGCCGCAGTTGTTTTCCTGGTCCTTTTAATACAGCTTGTTAATCTTCAGCTGATTCAGGGATCGGATTATAAACAGAAAGCCCGGGCAAATATGGAAAACTATATTCCTATATCTGCCTCAAGGGGTGAAATATATGACAGGAATTTCAAACCGGGCCAGCCTCACGCGATAATTGTAACAAACAGGCCGTCATTCAATATAACAACAGTTCCGGCCAAATTTAAATCGAAAAATAAACTGCATGCAGTCTTAAAGGATTTATCCCGAATCAAGGGAGTTAACTATGATGATCTTGTTAATGAAATAAATGATAAAAATCCCTGGGAAAGAATTATTGTAAAGGAAGATGTAGGCTTTGAAACAATTGTAAATCTCGCATCGCATCAGGACCGGTTTCCAAATGTTGACTGGGAGGATGCTCCTGTAAGGGTTTACAGCCATGATAATATGTTCGCGCATCTGATCGGTTATATCGGCAATATCAGCAAAGACCAGTATGCTGTAATGAAAAAACAGGGATACAGGCACTATCAGAAAATAGGAAAATCCGGAATTGAAGCACAGTATGATTCAGATTTAAGAGGCAAGGACGGTTTTGTCAGAAGAATAGTAGACGTAAGAAACAGAACTGAAGGGGAAAAGGTCGGACTTGAACCGTCAGCCGGAAATAATCTTGTTCTTACTGTTGATTATGAAATACAGAAAGCAGCATCACTTGCTACCGCCAATCAGAAGGGTGCGGTTATTGTATTAAAACCATCAACCGGAGAAATTATTGCCCTATTAAGCAGACCGGATTTTGATCCGAATCTTGTTATCTCAAAAAACAATACCCAGATAATAAAAGATCTTAATGAGGATAAAGAGAAACCGTTTCTTAACCGCGTTATCCAGTCAAAATATCCTCCGGCATCCACTTTTAAACTTATGACTGCCTTGTCCGGACTTGAAGCTGAAAGGATTACTTCAGCGCAGTCTTATTTCTGCGGAGGCAAATATACTCTGAAGGGACATACAGATAAGGATTTTTACTGTTATGAAACCCACGGAACGCTTGATCTTGAATGGGCCATAGCCAAATCCTGCAGCGCATATTTCTATCAGCTGGGTTTGAAAATAGGCCCTGCAAATATATTGAAGTATGCCGTATATTTCGGCTTAAACGAAAAAACAGGCATTGATCTTCCCGGAGAGATTTCGGGTTTTATTCCAAGCAGGCAGTGGAAGCAGAAAACATTCGGTCAGCCATGGTATGACGGTGATACTGTGAATCTGTCAATCGGGCAGGGTTTTACAAGCGTAACTCCAATTGAAATGGCAAACTTTGTCTGCGGCATAGTCAATAACGGTGTTGTTTATACCCCGCGCCTGGTAAAGGAAATATTGACTCCGGATAACAGAACTGTAATAAAAAGTTTTCAAAAGGAAAAACTCAGGGAAATTCCAATTTCACCTTCTACACTTACAACTTTAAAACACGGTATGAGGATGAGCGTAACAAACGGAACTTCCGGAGGACTGGGATATTTAAAAGTTCAGCTTGCAGGTAAAACAGGTACAGCCCAGACAACATCCAAGAGAAAGGATGATTCCACCCAGCATGCATGGTTTGTGGGATACGGGCCGTATGACGGAACTCCGGAAAATGCAATTGTAGTTGCGGTCTTTACAGAATTTGGCGTCACAGGAGCTGCAGCGGCTGTTCCTGTGGCAGAAAGAATTTTTTCAAGACTTTATGATCTGGGGTATTTTAAATGATAAGCAAAGATGGAATATATAAAATAGATTATCTTCTTGTTGTTGCTGTTACGCTTCTTACAATAACAGGCATACTGATCATCTACAGCGCAGGCTTTGATCCGGTTGATAAAATTAATAACGGCATGTATAAAAGGCAGATGCTCTGGTTTATAATCGGTTTTATTCTTATGATTGCAGTTACATTTGTAAATTACCAGCAGCTTGGCGATTATTCTCTGCAGATCTTTGCTGTATTGCTTGTGATTCTATTATTAACCACAGTTTTCGGAAAACCAATAAGAAATACGAGAGCATGGCTTACACTCGGACCTGTATCCATACAGCCATCTGAATTTGTGAAGCTGGGGCTTGTGCTTGTGCTTGCAAAATATCTTGAACTGCGGGAACGTGAAATTACCTATTTCAGGGAACTCTTGATCCCGTCTTTAATTACTCTTGTGCCTGTCATAATAATACTGAAACAGCCGGATTTCGGAACTGCAGTTTTATTTATACCAATACTTTTCATAATGCTGTTTGTGGGCGGCGCTGATATTCTGCATATTGTTTCTATTATAGCAATAGCTTCTATAGCTCTTATTGTTCCTATGTTCCTGACATATATGGAATGGATAGGCATAACAGATTCAAATGTTGTGATTAACTTTTTTAAAAACATGAACATGATATTTATTATATCAGGAGTTTTGATTGCCATTGCAATTATTTTATATGCTGTAAATTTTTTCTTCCCTAAAAAATTATTAAGAAATTTTTATGCAATATCAACTGTATTATCTCTTGGACTGTTTTTTTCAGTTATTATCCAGAAGCTTTTCAAGGATTATCAGAAAAAAAGAATTCTTGTATTTTTGAATACGGATCTCGACCCGCATGGTTCTGCATATAATATAATTCAGTCTAAAATCGCAATCGGTTCAGGCGGATTTTTAGGCAAGGGCTTTTTAAAAGGTTCACAGGCGCAGCTTGGTTTTCTTCCTGAAAAAACATCTGACTTTATTTTTGCTGTTGTTGCTGAGGAATGGGGATTTGTCGGTTCTTTAATTGTAATCGGACTTCTTGCAGTTATTGTATTCAGGGGGATTCAGATTTCATTTGAAGCTAAAGATAAATTCGGAGCCCTTCTCGCAGGCGGAATCACATCTATATTTTCCTTTCAGATCCTCATCAATATAGGCATGGTAATCGGCATTATGCCTGTTACCGGCCTGCCTCTGTGTTTTATTTCATATGGCGGCTCAAACCTTATAATGTCCATGATTGGCGTTGGTATTTTAATCAATATAAGAATGAGAAAGTTTGTTTATTAGGTTGCTTCATCCTTAACGGGAGGTGTGCAAATGAAAATTGTTTTCAGCGAGCGTTATTATAATTTCGATTATGCAGGTGACCCTGCTGCCTATCCCGGCAGGCTCGAGGGCATAATGACCCTGCTGTCAAAAAATAAGAAATATGAAATAGTCAGTCCTGATCCTGCTTCAGAGGAGGATATACTCCGTGCCCACTCTGTAAGACAGCATGAACATATAAAGAGGAATGCTCTGCTCTATGAGCTTTCTGCTCTGTCTGCAGGCGGCGCGATTCTCGCAGCTGAACTTGCCTTTGACGGTGAGCCTTCCTTTGCAGTAATACGCCCGCCCGGACATCATGCCTCAGCTGATTCCTGCTGGGGGTTCTGCTATTTTAACAATATCAGTGTGAGTCTTCTTAAACTGTTTTCTGATGGTAAAATAAAATCAGCCTTTGTGCTTGATTTTGATCTGCATACAGGTGACGGAAATATCAATATCCTCAGCCGGAGAAGTGACGGTTTCAAGGTCAATATTCTGAATCCCATGGCAGGAGAGCGCAAAGAATATTTAAGAGAGGTTGATGCATATATGCGCAATCTGCGCGATATCGACATCTTTGCTGCTTCAGCCGGCTTTGACCAGGGCATTGATGACTGGGGCGGCCTGCTATATCCAGAGGATTATACTGTTCTCGGCAGTCTCATGAAGGAATATTCAGATAAGCTATGCAAGGGGCGCCGTTTTGCTCTTCTTGAAGGCGGATATAATCATGACGCTCTTGCTTTGAATACAGAAGCATTCTGCAATGGGTTTGCCTGATGTTTTTTACTTTATCCGCAAGACAGGCGAAAAGCTCAGTAGTAATTATGAGATACAAAAAAATGAAAAAAATATTTTCCCCATTATTCTTAATAATTATAATAACAACTGCATTATCATGCTCGAATTCCAATAAATTCAAATTTAATCTTCCTGATGTAAAAAATTATAAAGAAATTGAAGTAAGATACTTAAAATCAGATGATAATGTAAAACTTGCATACCGACAGATCGGACCAGAAAATAGTAAAACAGGTCTGGTGTTTGTCCCGGGCAGTACAATGTATGGATATTATTATGTTCATCTCCTATCTGGATTTTCAAAATATAATATTTTAGTTCGGATTATAGATATTCGTGGACATGGAGATTCTGAAGGTAAACGTGGTGATGTTCCATCCTCGAACACTCTTATTGAAGATTTATCCCAACATATAAAAGATTTAAAATCAAAAAATCATGAAATGAAAATTGTAATTGGGGGACATTCGATGGGTGGAGGTATCTGCGGACGGTATCTTGAATATTCTGGTTATGATTCCGTAAAGGGCGTTGTCTATATCGCTCCTTTTTTCCATTATATGCAGCCGGGGATGAAAAATGCTGGATATGTGGATGTAAATATCTTAACCGTTCTATTCGGCAAAGACCATGCTGTATCACAAATATACCATCCAAGCAGTGATGATCCGAAATTAGTAAAAGAATATACCAACATTATGAGTAAAGCATCAATGGTGTCAGATTTCACAAAATTTAGGAAAAATCATACTACTAAAACAATGTTTATTATAGGTAAAAATGATGAACTTTTTGATATAGAAAAATCAATGAAGATATTTGATGATAAAAGTATTAAATATATATTACTGGATGAAACTGGACATATAAACTATAAACCAGAATCATTTAATGGAATTCTAAAGTTTATTAATGGCATTTAATATAATTCTGAGTTATTCGACAGTCTCAACATGGTGTAAATGCTGTTCTCGCGAAAGGACTCGCTTGGTCTCGCCATGCAAGGAGGCGCATTGCTGCAAAGCCGCAACGTTGTTTACACCAGGCAAGATAGTCTCTTGAATACAGATCAGTGTTTGATATTAGTTTTTACATCTTTTATAAATTACTTGATATAATCTTTCCTCGTTGACATTTTAAGCCTCAAAAATAATATTATTTCCGCCTTAGCTGAATATTTTTAATAAAAGATGAAGATTAATTTTCCGGAGAGAATATAAAATGAAAAAAGATAATTATCGGCGTATATTTTTTATAGGTGCGGTGGTACTGGCTCTTATTCTTGCATGCGGCACTGTTTTTATATTTACCACTCAGCCTAATCGTGATGCTGATGCTGCTCCGGGAAAACTTACACAGCAGAGTATTGATTTAAATAAAACTTCAAGGTTCCTGGCAGGCCTGCTTACCCAGCAGGAACTTGCTTTTCTGCCGGAAAGGGACCGCGTAAGATATAAAAAAATTTCAGAATCCATAGCTAAAAGCTGGAGCGGTTTTTTTACTAAAAATAAAAATGAAATAACAGCGTGGCGGGAAAATAACATACCCGAAAAGAATATTGCCAGGGTGTTTTATCCATTCAGCGGTCCTGATGTGCTTCACCCGCTGCTTTTCTTTCCTAAAGCAGATGAAATTCTAATGTTTGGTCTTGAACCTACCGGAGGAATTCCTTCAATGGAAGCTGTTCCCCAGGCGGCTCTTGTATCTCAGGTTGAATCTCTGCTCGATGCGCTTAATTTTGTACTTAACCATTCATTTTTTGTTACAAGCGATATGTCTTCAAAGGTAAAAAGAAGTTCTCTCAACGGAGTTGCTGCACTGATGTGCTTTTTTCTTGCTCGTGACGGTTACACTATTCTTGACGCCAGGGAAATTTTTATTACGCCTGAGGGTGTAACAGGTTATGATTTTAAAAATAAAATCGCAGGTAAAGATCATGTATCCGGCATTGAGATAATTTTCATGGGTGCTGATCAGAAACACAGAAGGGCGAGCTACTTTCAGATTAATGTTTATAATAAATCTGCACAGCTTCCGAGATTTTTTGCAATGATTGAAACTTTTAATCCTCAGGCTGCCATTATAAAGTCAGCTTCTTATCTCATGTCAGACAAAAATTTCAGCAGTATCAGAGAACAGGTGCTTGCAAAAAGCCCGATAATAATTCAGGACGACAGCGGGATCGACTATCATTATTTTAAAAAAACCGAATGGGATATCACATATTTCGGAAAATATCATAAACCGATACCTTTATTCAATCACCAGTACCAGAAATCCCTGGAGAATGATGTTGCAAAATATTCCAAGGGACCGATTAATTTTGTTTATGGATATGGTTACGGGTATCCTGATATGACATATCATCTTATTATAGCCAGAAAGAAGAAACCTTGATTAAGAATATGCAATAAACTGCATGGAGAAATAATTTGGATTTACATAATCTTGATGAACTTATAGTAGAAGATAATCCGCTGCTTACTGATGAATTCGGTGAACTGAAATATAAAGTTGCGACTTATTTTTCTGATGGATTAAAGGAAACTATTTTTTCAGGCCCGACCATTCACCCTGTAATCAAAATTTATTATCTGGCGCGTATTGAATCATTGCGCGCCGAGGCAGGTCTGCCGGCACTTACGGAAACAGAAACGGAAGGGATTATAGCTCAGGCTGTAGATCTGGTTATAGAACGCAATATGGTATATATCCGGTCATCAGCAAGAAGCATGAATCAGGCCTTCCGCGCAGATGCTTATCTGCAGAGTATCGGGATTCCGCGTTCTTCTGTGCGTTTTATTGACGTATATAACGATGATGTTCGTGGTGCCATCAAGAGGCGTGGGGAAATCTGGCGGCTTCAGGAAACTCCAAAATCTTCAGAAGAGATTATTTCCTTTATCAACTCCTCGCGCATCCAGCTTGGAGCCAAAACTGTGTATTACTATTCGCGCACAACCGGCGTTAAGTATCTGACATGTGCAGAGTTTATGAAAATCGAAAGACTGCCGGAAGCTGATATACGCGCATGTCTTGAGGAGATTAAGGATTTATCTGCGCGCAGGATTGAAGACGGGAGCCCTGCGGTTGTTTTTTTCAAGGCGCATAATTTTGGAAATTATAATTTTAAGGCCTTTGACTTTTCAGCTGCGGATTCACATATGATGAACCATTATAATCTTTTAAAGAAAAATTTTGTTATGTCTGCAGAACAGTATTTTCGGGAGGATAATTGTAATGATCCTGTATGGCAGGCTGAAATGTTTCAATGTCTTATCGGAGCCGGCAGGGATGAAAACGGACATCGGCGTCTTGAGGAGGATATTGTTGGGCTGTCAGATGAATTCCATTCCAGGGTGACATGGCTGCCGGGATGTTCAATCAATGGTGACGAACCGATGTTTGACGCGGCATTTGACTCTGCTGAATTTGAAAAAGATGATGTCATCCGGAGGCTCCTGGACCGGAATGTCATGGGTATTATAAAGAACTTTGTTAATGCAGTGCCGGGCATTGAGTATATCAATGTAGCCCGCATTGAAAGCACTCTTTCAAAACGCGCATCGAGAAAGATTATCATGCCTGGAAGACGATGCGTGTATATTGCAGTTTTTCATCGAACCGGGGATATCGAGGAAACAGTTAAAGTTATCCGGTTTCAGAAACGTGATGTGTATTATTTTCTCGATAACGGGCTTGGGCTCAGGGAGGCAATAGCTGCTTCGGAAAGCAACCGTACATTTGTAAACAAACGTCATGAAGCGTGTGTGCGCCTGGGGCTTAACCTTTCCAGTGTTGAGATCAGGAGCATCAACGAATTTTATGACGGGGCCAATTTGAAATTTCGCGGGAAGGAAATTACAAGCTGTTATTATGAACGCGATTACGAGTTCGGCTATGCAACGGACAAGATTCCTGCGGACTGGTATCATGCTGAAAAGAATTCAACAGAGTTTGCAAAGCTTCTCGGCCGGACAGCAGCTGCGAGTTTTATTACGGGCCGGCTTTATGACGGCGAAGTCATTTTTGATGACGGTGACGAAATAGTGGTTGTAGACTTCGGGGGCGCGCCGCTTGATATTGTGATAACCGAAGGTACTGCTTCCTTTAATGAATTGGACGTTCCGCTTTCTGAATTTGCTGTTGATTATGCCCAGTCTGTGATTAAACGCTCCGGACTGGTTCCTGACTTCGAACTGTTCAGGGACAGTTTTATCGAGGCATTCATAACAAGATTTGTGGAAATTCAGAACGCATTTAGAAATAACAGAGCGGAATATGAAAGTCTTTTCGAGGATGATAAACCAGGAGACAACTTTTATGAGAAATGGCAGCTGGCTCTGCGCAGGCTTGACGGCGCTGATGCACAGGAGCTTGCTTTTCTGATAATTAAAGAATGCGGACGATAATTTTTTTAACAAAAATTTTAAATTTTTTTTGTCTGTTCGTATTAATAATAAAGGCTCATTTCTGATTCTTGGAAAAATGATATTCAATTATCCCCCCGTCCCCCGAAGGGGGCGAGTTTAAAGAAATTTAATAAATTGAATTTCTGAAAAATATTGAAATTGAAATATTGAGTATCAAAAATGAAAATGAATAAAAAATATTTCAAATATTACAAAAATGATAAAATATGCATTATCGATGAAGTAATTATTTATCACATTTTTTCGCCCCCTTTGGGGGACGGAGGGCTTTAGGGTGACAGGGCACTATAACTAAAAAATATAATAACCCCTAAGAATCAGGAAAGAGTAATAATAAACAGGATAAAAAATGAAGAATAAAGCAGTAATATTATTAAGCGGAGGGCTTGATTCAGCAACTGTTGCAGGTATAGCCATTAGCGAAGATTTTGAGCTATACGCTTTATCATTTAATTACGGGCAGAGACATGGCATTGAGCTTGAGTGTTCCGGAAAAGTTGCAGCTTTTTTTAAAATTAAAAATCATATTACAATTGATATACCGGCTGAGATTTTTAATTCAGCTCTTGTTAAAAATTCAGGTATAGCTGTGCCGAAATCGGGCTTGGATCCTTTAAAAATTCCTTCTACGTATGTGCCTGCAAGAAATATTCTTTTTCTTTCATATGCGCTTGCTGCTGCAGAGAGTTTCGGCGCATCAGATATTTTTATCGGGGCAAATGCAGTTGATTACAGCGGGTACCCTGACTGCAGACCGGAATTTTTTACTTCTTTCGAGAATATGGCAAATATAGGAACTAAAGCTGCAATCGAAGGTAAGCCGTTTAAAATTCATACCCCAATTATTGATTTAAAAAAAGCAGAGATTATTAAAAAAGGGATTTCACTCGGAATCGACTATTCAATAACACACAGCTGTTATGATCCGGATGCATCGGGTCTGGCCTGCGGTGCCTGCGACAGCTGCATTCTGAGAAGAAACGGATTTGCTGATGCCGGAATTCCTGATCCGACAAAATATATATGACTGTTTTTTACATCTTATTTGATATTATTTTCCCGTCAAAATGCGCATGCTGCTCATCTCCTGTTTCATTTAGTGATAGAAATTTATGTAAATCCTGTGCAGGAAAAATAGAATATATAAAAGATGAATGTACTGTATGCTCAGGAGTAATTGAAAATAATATCTGCGTTATATGTTCCGGAAGAAAATTCTATCCTGCACGTCATTTTTCCCTGATTGATTATTCGCAGGAAGTTCGGGAACTGCTTCACGGAATAAAATACAATGGCCTGAAACGTGCATTAAAGATTTTGTCGGATATAGCAGTTGCCTGGCCTGGATTAAACTGCATAGAGTGCGATATAATAACATCTGTTCCGATGAATCAGAAGAAGTTATGGAAAAGAGGATTTAACCAGTGCGAATTGATAGCGAAATCTATTTCAAAGAAAATAAAAGCTCCATATGAGAATATTTTATTGGAAAAAACAAATGCAGGGAAACAGAATGAGCTCGGCTATAGAGACAGATTTCTTAATGTTATCGGCAGATACAAAGTGCAGTCAAAGTCAAAATTTATGGGTAAAACAGTGCTTTTAGTTGATGATATTTTTACTTCTGGAGCAACTGTTAATGAATGTGCCAGAATTCTGCTGGAAAATGGAGCGTTTCAGGTTTTTTCTCTTTCTATAGCCAGAACTAAAATAAAAAGGCTTGAAATTTTTTAATATTAATTATTCATAAGTATATACCTGATTATATTTATAATAATTTAAAAGAAAAATAATATTTGCTTATTAATGGCTTTAAGTCTCTTGAAGCTGAGGGGATTTCTTTTATTTAATAGTCAGGATTAAATTTTTTTATCGCCAATACAGTTTTTTAACCGTATTTTTTAAAAAAAATTCTTTCAGGAGCCTTACAATGAAAAGGATCTCAGAAGAAAATGTTGAGATAATAATACTTGACGGAAGAATCGATCAGGATGCTTCCGAAGAGCTTGAAGGCGTGCTTCAGGACTGTCTCAACAAGAAAAAGCACAACATATGCATAGACTTGATTAATGTAAAACACATCTGCAGTTCTGCTCTTGGTGTTTTTGTGGCTGCAAAAAGAAAAATCAAGGACAGTGAGGGCGATATAAAGCTGATTATTGTTAATGATAATCTTCTTAAATTATTCCAGACCACAATGCTTGATAAAGTTTTTGAAATATTTGAATCACAGAGAGAATGTCTTGCCACCTTTGACTGATAAACCAACCAGAACCATAAAAGAAATACTCTCTCCGGTTGAGCCGTATTTAAGAGCTGTAGATGAGGATATTAAATTAAAACTCAGAACAGATGTTCCTCTTATTAATGATGGAGCAATGCATCTTTTTAAAAGCGGCGGCAAAATGGTCAGGGCCGCGCTTGTTATTTTATCAAGCGGTTTGAAAGGCCCTGTTCCGGACAAAACTGTAATGATTGCAGGCGCGACAGAGATCGTTCATGCAGCTACTCTTATTCATGATGATATTATCGACAAGGCATTTTTAAGAAGAGGGGATATCTCTGTTTCTGAAAAATGGGGCAATAAAGTTGCAGTGCTTGTAGGTGATTTCATGTACACAACCGGCCTCGACATTGTTGTATGCGACGGTAACCCGGCTCTTTTTCCTGTAATTGTAGCAGGCACAAGCGACATGGTTCAGGGTGAATTGTATCAGCTTCAGTATTCAAATATTGATTCAATAAACGAAGAGCATTATTTTAAAATTATCGAACTTAAAACTGCGCGCTTCATGGCTGCGTGCGTGAAACTTGGTGCGGTAAAAGCGTCCTGTGCTCAAAAAGAATGCGATGAATTATATTCATTCGGATTGAACCTGGGAATGGCATTCCAGATTATCGACGATATGCTGGATTTTACAAGTATCGGAGCTGATACAGGAAAGGATGCCTCCAACGATATTATTGACGGTAAAATAACACTTCCGTTATTGTATCTTATAAACAGATCAACAGCTGAGGATTCAAAAGCAGTGCTTGAATTCTGCTGTAATCCGAATCTTGAATCCATGCCGGATATTATTAAAAGGCTTGAGAATTCCGGAGCTTTCGAATTCTGCAGGGAAAAAGCAGCAGGGTATATAAACAATGCTCTTAAAATTCTAACGCCTTATCCTGAGAGCAAATTTAAGAATGTATTGATTGAGCTTGCTCATTTTTTTCTTTACAGAAAAAATTGATTATATTTAACTTAACTTGAAATTTGAGTTAGACATTTTTCAATTGCCCTTTTTTTTAATTTGTAATTGCCGGTAAAAATGTGTAAGAGAGGGAGATATAAGAGATGGATGAGATAATGGGGATAAAAGATCTTAAGTAAGAGGGATATTATAGCTTATAAAATAAATAAAAAATCTCCGCATCTCTTACATCCCCATATCTCCTATTCTTACACATATATTGACTGAAATTGATGGAGGCTTATATGATAACAAAGGAAAAAGAAGAAGTATTGCAATATTACAATCTGGGTCTATCTGCATATAAGCAGAGAAAATGGGATGACGCCATGAAAGCTTTTGAGATGGCCCTTAAGATTGATCCAAATGACGGCCCGTCAAAGCTTTATCTTGAAAGAGCTCAGAATTACAAGCAGTCTCCTCCAGGTGATGATTGGGACGGCGTTTTTACTATGACAACAAAATAAGCGTTTACCGGAGTTTTTATGGCAAAGAAGATTATACAGGTTAATAAAAATCCTGTTTACGATTTTGGCATGGTATCAACAGTTTTCGGGAAAGATACAGAATTTTCAGGAGATCTTGAATTTAAGGAATCCCTGCAGATAAATGGTTTGTTCAGCGGAGAAGTTCTTTCAGGAGGATATCTCATTGTTGGCGAGAGCGCTGTTGTTAAGGCCAATATCAAAGCTAAAACTGTTTTATTGTATGGTACAGTTCATGGAAATATAGAAGCAGTGAACAGGCTTGAAATTTATCCTAATGGAAAACTGTATGGAAATATCCGTACAGGGAAACTTAAAATTTCAGACGGTGTTGTTTTTGAGGGCAAGTGCGAGATGATAAAGCCTGAGGAAAAAAAGAGCAGGAAGGAATCTTCCCAGTCAGAAGATGCTAAAGAATCAGCCTGAAATAAAAGAAGCTCTATTCTATGAAAAAAACGGCAGTGACGTTAAATGCCTGCTCTGCCCGCATAACTGTAAAGTACTGCCTGGAAAATCCGGTATATGCGGCGTAAGATCAAACCATGACGGAATTCTTAAAACAGAAATCTATGGCATGGTAACCGGATCCTCTCTTGACCCTATTGAAAAAAAACCTTTGTATCATTTTTATCCCGGGAGCAGTATATTTTCTATAGGCACAAGGGGCTGCAATATGAAATGCCCCTACTGCCAGAACTGGCACATATCTCAGAACCTGAAAGCCCGCGCATCATACTATTCGCCGCAGCAGATTGTAGAGGCTGCATTAAATTCCAATTCAATAGGAATCGCATATACATATTCAGAGCCTGTTATATGGATCGAATATGTACTGGATGCTTCAAGGCTCGCTGCAGCAAAGGGGCTGAAAAATGTCCTTGTAACAAACGGATATATCAATAAAGAACCGCTTGATGAATTGCTGAAAACAACACATGCAATGAATATAGATCTTAAAACATTTAAAGAAGATACGTATAAAAAAATCCACAAAGCCGGTCTGGCTGATATCAAGGCATCAATTGAAACTGCTTTCAGCAAAGGCTGCCATATCGAAATTACCACCCTTATAGTTACAGGCGTTAATGATGATATGGACGAGATGATGGCTATAGCAGATTATATTGCATCAATCGATAAAAATATTCCCTGGCATATATCACGGTACTATCCGAATTATAAATACGATAAGCCTGAAACCAGTTTGGATTTTTTACTTGGTGTTTACAAGGCCGCATCGGGTAAACTGAATTTTGTTTATACAGGAAATATACCTTATAATGCATCAGGATCGGATACGGTTTGTTCTTCATGCGGAAATGTTTTGATAAGGCGAAAAGGCTACAGTATAGAAATAAAAGGGATGAAGAATAATAAGTGCGGAAAGTGCGGACACGATGCAGAAATAATAATCTAAAATAAAAAAGCACTAATCTATTCGTTAAATGTTATAGTTATAATTTTTTTATACAGATTATTGTGATGTCATCCTCCTGTATTGAGTAGTCGGTAAATTCATAATATGAGCTTAGAACATCAATTATAACAGAATTTGAACTGGTTTTGTCAGAGTTAAGCATGGCATTTATTAATCGTTCCTCTCCAAACATTTCAGTTTTATCACCTGACCAGGCTTCAGTTATACCATCAGAATACATCAGTAATATGTCGCCGCTTTCCATCGTGAATTTCGTATCAAGATATTCTGCATCTTTTAATACTCCGAGCATTGTACCTTTTGTTTTTACCCATGAAAATTTCCCTTGATCGGCGTGGTACAGCAAAGAGGGCGGATGACCCGCAGAGCTGTATGTTATTTCTCCGTTTCCCGCATTAATATCACAAGTTGCTGCAGTTGCGAGATAATAACTGTTTGATAGATTATTTGTCATGTCATTATTGACTCTTTGGATTATTTCAGATGGCCGCAGCAGTTCTTTCTGGAAAATCCGGAAAAGGCTTCTTATTTCATTACCTATATATGAAGTGGCAATACCATGGCCTGCGACATCACACACTATGAGGCGGGTGTTATTTTCCGAATATCTTATCCCGTCGAGGAAATCTCCGGATAGGTCTTCTGCAGGCAGCATTGAAAATGTTATATCAAAATTTTCAGTGCTTTTAAAATCAGGCAGAGATGACGCCTGTATTTCGCGGACTTTGAAGATTTCTTTTTTATATCGATCCATCTCATGTCTTTCGTATTGTTTTAGTCTGTTGTATTCAACCGCTTTAAGAAGAGTTTTCTTAAACATCTGAGAGTCAATAGGTTTTATTATATAGTCAAAAACACCCAGCCTCAATGTATTTATTATTGCATTTGAGGTATCAACAACAGTCTGGACAAGTATCACAGGATCTGCTGCAATTTCTTTTATGGCTGATATTAATTCATATCCGTCCATGTCCGGAAGAATCATATCTATTATAAAAATTGAATATTTATTTTTACGGATAAGCTCGATTGCGGGTTTTCCATCAGCTGCAGTATCTATCGGCAGACCAATTTCAATGCAGAGGTGTTCAATAAATTTTCTTGCTGTTGCTGAATCCTCTATAATTAAAACAGGGTCAATTGTTTTTATATATCTATTAAGTTTATCCATTCTGGTTATAAATTTATATAATTAAAAAAATGAAAGCATAATTTTATTAATAAAATGTTTCTAATAACATGCAGGTTTTTTTTAAATAAGTTATACTGACATTTGTTAAATTATTAAAATTTATTATAAAATTACAGTAAATAGGCATAAAGAAGAAGACATTAACATTATTAGACTAATATTCAACAAATAAACGGGTAAATCCTTAATTTCCAATAAAAAAATTTAAAATTCTTATAAATTCTTTAAAAAAACTTTATATGTTCATGCGTACATCTTTTTTTAATTGACATCTGGTAAAATTTAAAAAAAGATGTAGTTATATATTGAAAAACTGGAAATGAAATGAAGAAACCCCGATCGATTATACCGAATTTATTTACAATGGCAAATATGCTTATCGGTTTTGTAGCTATAATTTTTGCAAGCAGAGGCGACTCGGTTTCACTTGCATATGCCGGGATTATGATTTTTATCGCATCTTTTTTTGATCTTGCTGACGGCGCAATTGCCCGCGCTTTAAATGTCCAGAGTTCAATGGGAGTTCAGCTCGATTCTCTTGCTGATGCGATTTCATACGGCATAGCTCCGGGTATAATTGTATATCAGGCATTCCTTATTAAATTACCGGAAATAGGATGCGGCTTTAATTACGGTATTTTAATTGCTTCAATTTATCCAACTTGTGCTGTTTACAGGCTTGCGCGGTTTAATTTATCAGAAAAAGCCAAGGGATTTAACGGACTGCCTTCACCTGCTGCTGGAATATTTATTACCTCATTTGCTGCTTTATCTCCATTGAATCTTCCTGTTATAGGAGATATTGGCTATAATCTGCCAATTGAGGTATTTATTGTAATTTATATTATAGTAAGTTTAATAATGGTAACCACAATCGATTACAGCAAAATTTTTAATGATGTAGTGAAAAAAGGTGTTGTTCCAATAATCGCAACAATAATCTTTATAGTTCTAATGCTGGTTTTCCTGAAAATGTGGGCTGTTCTTATAGTAACAGGAATTTATATTTTTGGTGGAGTCCTTATTCATCTGGTTAAGTTTTTTTTGAAAAAGAAATAGCTTAACTCCTGTCTAAATTTCTTTTTATAATAATTCATTATTTCAGATGAATTACCTCCTTCAATTGTTTTTATTCAAATAAACCAATCAATTTTCCATACTGCTTTATTCAGCATTTAAATTTTTTATCAGGAGAAAAAAAATGGAATTTTCCCATTATTCAAAAGATGGAACATCGGTAATGGTGGATGTTTCAGATAAAAAAATTACTTTCAGAACTGCAAAGGCATACGGTTTTGTTAAAATGAAACCGGATACGCTTGATCTTATTGAAAAAAATCTTCTTCCAAAAGGGAATCTTTTTGAAACTGCAAGAATAGCTGGGATTCTTGGTGCGAAAAAAAATTCTGAATTAATCCCCATGTGTCATCCTCTGAATATTTCCTATATTGGTGTTGATCTTAAAATGGATTATAAATTATGCGGTATCTCCATTTTTTCTGAAATCAGACTGGAGGGGAAAACCGGCGCTGAAATGGAAGCGCTTGCTGCTGTTTCCATTGCCGCTCTTACAGTTTATGACATGTGTAAGGCTGTTGATAAGGAAATGATTATTGAAAATATTAAATTAATTGAAAAAACCGGAGGAAAATCAGACTATAAACTTGATAATCTTAATTAATGTCGATTAATTTGAATTTCTTCGAAATTCGGTGTTATTCTGTCTTATAGCGATATAATTAGCTTTAATCATTTATAAACGCCTATAATTGATGTTGTTGATTTTATAAATCTGATATATTATTATCTTGTTAGCACTCGCTTTAATGAGTGCTAACAAGATAATAATATTTCGTGATATATTTTAAAAATGAGATTTAAATCACGTAAAAACATCTATTTATGTTTAAAATAATCAAAAAATTTTAGGAGGCTAAAGTGGCAATTAAACCAATTGGAGATCGTCTGCTTGTTGAAGTTCTTGAAGCAGAAGTAGAAAAAGTCGGTTCGATTTATGTACCTGATACAGCTAAAGAAAAACCCAATCAGGGTAAAGTAGCAGCTGTTGGTGAAGGCAGAAGAGGAGAAAATGACAAGCTGATTCCTTTAACTGTTAAAAAAGGCGACAAAATTCTTTATGGAAAGTATTCAGGAACAGAGATTGAATATGAAGGTAAAAAATATCTGATTATTCAGGAAAGTGAAGTTCTTGCTGTGATTGAATAATCCGGCAAAAATTAAAATTATTATTATTAAATATCATTAAAAGGGGAGAAAAATGGCAAAAATTTTAAAATACAGTGATGATGCAAGAAGATCAATTTACGAAGGCGTAGTTAAGCTTGCTGATGCGGTACAGGCGACACTCGGACCTCGCGGAAGAAATGTAGTTATAGATAAAAAATTCGGTTCTCCGACTGTTACAAAAGACGGAGTAACAGTTGCAAAAGAAATTGAGCTTGATGATCCATTCGAAAACATGGGAGCTCAAATGGTTAAGGAAGTGGCAACAAAAACAAACGATATAGCAGGTGACGGAACTACTACTGCTACAATACTTGCTGCTGCTATATTTAAGGAATCATTGAAAAATGTTACTGCCGGCGCTAATCCTATGGATCTAAAAAGAGGAATAGATAAAGGTGTTGAGGCTGCAGTAAACTATATAGCTTCATCAGCAAGAGAAATTAAAGATAAAAAAGAAATAGCCCAGGTTGCTTCAATTTCAGCAAACAATGATGAGACTATCGGCAATCTGATTGCTGATGCAATGGATAAAGTCGGCAAGGATGGAGTTATTACTGTTGAGGAAGCAAAATCTATAGATACTACTCTTGAAGTTGTTGAAGGTATGCAGTTTGACAGAGGATATATATCTCCTTATATGGTAACAGATACTGAATCAATGGAAGCTGTATTTGAAAATCCATTCATTCTTATCCACGATAAAAAAATATCTTCAATGAAAGATCTTCTTCCTCTTCTTGAAAAAGTTGCTCAGGCAGGAAAACCTCTTGTTATAATTTCTGAGGAAGTTGAAGGAGAAGCTCTTGCTACTATAGTTGTAAATACTCTAAGAAAAACTATCAGCTGTGTAGCTGTAAAAGCTCCTGGATTCGGCGATAGAAGAAAAGCTATGCTTGAGGATATTGCTGTTTTAACAAGCGGACAGGTTGTTTCTGATGATCTTGGAATGAAACTTGAAAACACTACACTTGAAATGCTTGGAAAAGCCAAAAAAGTAATAGTAGATAAGGAAAATACAACTATTATCGAGGGAGCTGGAGCTCAGAAAGAAGTCCAGGCAAGAATTTCACAAATTCAGAAGCAGATTGATGATTCAACATCAGATTATGATATTGAAAAACTTCAGGAAAGAAAAGCCAAGCTTGCAGGCGGAGTTGCTGTAATAAATGTCGGCGCTGCTACAGAGATTGAGCTGAAAGAGAAAAAAGCAAGAGTTGAGGACGCTTTATCTGCAACAAGATCAGCAGTTGAGGAAGGAATTGTACCAGGCGGCGGACTCACACTTATATATGCTCAGAAGGCCGTTTTATCAATGGCAAAAGATCTTGCAGGTGATGAAAAAATCGGCGCGATTATTATTGCAAAAGCTATGGAAGCTCCAATGAGAATGATTGCAAATAACGCAGGTCTTGAAGGATCAGTTATTGTTGAACAGGCTAAAACAGAAAAACCGGGTGTTGGTTTTAATGCAGCAAGTCTGGAATGGGTTGATCTGATTAAAGCCGGAATTATTGATCCTGCAAAAGTTGTAAGGTCAGCTCTTCAGAATGCAGCATCTGTTTCTGGAATGCTCTGCACAACTGAAGTTCTTATTACAGATAAAAAAGAAGAAAGTTCATCTGCTCCGGCAATGCCAGGAATGGGCGGCGGAATGGGTGGAATGGGCGGAATGTACTAAGATTAAAAATTTAAAAAAAGAATTATTTCAAAAGAGGCGCCTGAAAGGGTGCCTCTTTTTTTTGTTCAGAAAATAGCGTCATTTTATATTTCAGCAAGTTCAGATAAAAACCGATTAGATATATGGGAAATCATTTTTTTATAGAGGGATTATTGTCTGAAGAAATTCAAATCCAAAACTCACTGCGCGATCAATTCGGTTTTGAGGAAATAATCCGGAATCAGGAGAATATTTATAAGCATGGTTCTTCTCTTGATTTAACTAATATTTCATTCATTGAACCATATTCAATGCTCTCCCTTCTGCTGATTGGACGGAATTTTCTAAGGCAAAAGGGTGAAAGGCTTAAGCTTGTAAATATTCCGTTAAATATACTTCAATATCTTGATAGAATGGATTTTAATAAAACCGGAATTTTTGAAATCAATGAAAAAATTCCGGATCAGATGCTTTTGAAAAGAAGTTCTCAAAGCAAAAGCATAATTGAAATAAAAGAAATTCCAAATAAAGAAAGAGAAAGCGTTAAAGTGATATCAGAAGTAATAAAACTTTTCAGGAAACGGGCTTCATATATATTACGATTCTGGTTTGATGCAAATATAATAGATTATTTTGTTACTGTGATCTCGGAATTATGCCAGAATATTTTTGAGCACAGTCTTGATTCAGGTTATATAACTCTTCAGAGTTATTCTAACGGCAGAACGAATACAGTTCGCCTTGTTATTTCTGATTCAGGTATCGGTATAATT
Source organism: uncultured Leptospirales bacterium (assembly GCA_964529415.1). Taxonomy (GTDB): domain Bacteria; phylum Spirochaetota; class UBA4802; order UBA4802; family UBA5550; genus CAYMPH01. Next base: position 44,612 of record CAZGWD010000013.1, read on the forward strand.
AAAAGTTTTGAAAAAACTGATGTTGAGTATTCAAGTTCAGCGGATCTGATCAAAAAGTCAATGACTACTCCCATATCGAGCAAGAGAAAAAACGGTTATGGTCTGTGTCAGGTTTATTCAATCATGGAAAAAATAAACGGTGATATATTTATAAGATCTGAAAATGCATCTGTAGCAATTTTATTCAGCAGAAATAAAAATACTCCACATGTGTTTGTAAAAGATGATCTGGATTATTTCAATGGAACGCAGATTTCTCTTTCTCTAACAGCTTAAAGGTAAATGGATGATAATAACAATATTAAAAAAAGTAAAAGACTTAAAAATTTCTGCACCTGATCTTATTACAAGACCTTCAGGTAAAAAAGTTTTTGAAAGCGTAAAATCATCACTGGATATTATCTCGGAAAATGAGACTATTCTGATTGATTTTAAAGGTATTGGAGTTATTGACTCTTCATTTATAGACGAATTCATTGTAAAGCTAATATTGGAATCAAAAAAAGAAGAAAAGCCGTTTTTTATTAAATTGAAAAATATATCCGATATTGCTGAAATTAATATTGACTCGGTATTTAAATCCTATTCTAATTACAACAAAGAGAGAATGGTTGTTATTACAGACGATATCAGAAAAAATAACAGTTTTTTTATCGGTACTCTGGAAGAATTTGAAAAAAGTTTGCTGGCATTCTTAAGAGTAAATAAAAATGCCGGAGTTGATGAGCTCGCATCTAATCTCGAAAAATCAATAGATGAAACAGCATCAATTCTTGACAGGCTTTATGCAGAACGGTTAATAAAAAAAATTAAAGGATATTATTTCTTCATATAAATAATTTTATGAAACCTTTAGCCGCCAAACAAAAAACCGATGACAGTCTTTTTGGTCTTTTAGCCGCCTATAAAACATATGTAACATACTTAAGAGTGCTTGTTTCTAAAGAGGAAAAAAAAATAGTGGTCCAGATTACATCCAATCCCGGAAACTGGTTGAAGAATACGGATGACAGTTATAAAAATTTCAGAGCTATGAGAAGACTTGAAATCGGTGCATCAAAACTTTCTATAAAATATCTGCTTCCTGAGCATATATTGAAAATTATCGGTCCGACTTTAGGAATTGATATTCCTTTAAATTCAATTGCAATATTTAATAATATTGAACAGAATGGAATTCTATCCCTTGAGGCGCATATTAAATATGAAAGTAAGATACTGCATGCTTTAAACAGACTGCTAAAATCAAGCCCCCAGAAAAAATATGAAATTCTGGAGAAATGTATGGCTGAATCACAGGTATAAATGAAATGGAAGAACAGATTAAAAGTATAGATATTGCCCTGAAATATACAAACGGGGATATAACTAAAGCAAAAGAAATGGCTGCAGGTCATATCAACGATATCGTTGTTGTTAAAGGAAAATTTCTTGATATAGCATCGTCCCAGTCGGGACTTGTTCTTATTTTTTTTAATGTTGATTTTGAATACATTGCCAGCATAGAATCAATGATTGCAAATAACTCTGGAATTTTTGACAGGGCAAGAATTTTTGATGACTGGAAAGCTTTATATCTTGATCTGAAAACATTTCAGAATGGGCCTGAGTCAATTGAGCCCTCCGCATTTAATAATTCAATACTTCCTTCTGTAGCTCAGAATGATCTGTTTAAAAATGTTGAAGACGGTGATCTTGAGAGTATAAAGAAAAAATTGAATGCAGCAATATCTGCTTTTTATTCGGCTAAATCTGTACAGTTGCAGATTGAACTAAATAAAACAAATTCCATAGCACTTGATGTTGCAGGTCTGATTATTGACATACCGGGAAAAAAAGAAAAAGAGGATAATGAAAAAGAAAATCAGGCTGAAGAGACAGAATCCGAGAAAAGAATGGCTAAAATTGAACAGGATGCAATGTATGTTGTTAAAGGCAATTCTATTGTTTCTCCTGTTAGAGGTAAATTTATCAAAGATCTTCTGATTGGAGATAATATTAAAGTTGTATTACCGGATAAAGATATGGTAACACAGAAGATTCTTGATGCTGTTAATGCATACGATCAGGATAAAAAACCTTTGCCTGTTAAAGGAAGAGTGAAAGAGATAATTCCTCTTGAGAAAAACGGTTTTGTTATCTATACTCTTGTTGCAAAAGGAATACTTGCAAAACTCTTTGAAGAAGAAAACTTTAAGCTTATGATGTTCAATGAGCAAATGACAGACCAGAATCTTGAAAAAAGCGATCAGAAAATAATTTTTTTAGTATCCCTGCTTATTGGACTGATTTTACTTGCGGGAATAGTTTTAATCAAACTTCTGTAATGCATTACTGCAGATATTATATTTTATTATTTATTGCTTTTATTCCGGTATTATTGCTTGCTCAAATGCCGGATTGGAGATTTTTTAAAGATAGAGAGGGCAATAAATATTTTTTTGATTCCGCCGGGAAAATTCATATTACATCACTTCCTGCATCAAATCGTAAAATTGTTTCAGCAGATGGTATTGATTATTATATAAATCTTGCAGAAGAAATTCTAAGCAGGAAAAAAATTGTAGAATCACTTCTTCTTTTCAAATCAATACTGGCCCTTCCGGACAACAATAACAGAATATACTCAGCAAGAGTCAGAGCCGCAAAAAATATTGATAATTTGAGAAAAAAGAACGGTGACAGGTTCGAAAAATACAATATTGAAGCTTCTCTGCTTTTATATAAAACCGGAGATAGATCAATTATTCTAAATGACTCTATGTTTTATTCTATGTCAAGCAAAGGTAAAATAAAATTAATCCGTTTTAAAATCAGGAATGAAAAGGATGAAATCTATCACGGAGCTTCTGTGGGAGTAAATTTCCAGGAAAAAGAAATCGCTGACAATAAATATGAATCTATAGTCGCTCTTGACGCGGTTAAAAAAAAGCATTCTATTTCATCTTTGGAAGAAATGATCGAAAACTGGAAAATGATTTTAGGAAAAGATACGCTTGTGCGTAATGAATTATTCAGGGATAAAGATACAGTTATTTATGAATTCAATTCTGGAATAAGTGATGAAAATTCGCAGATTTATAAAGGATTTGAAGTTCAGAAGTTTAACGGGAATTTTATATATTATTTAAGAATAGTTTCTTCAGGCATGAAATTTGAAAAGAATAAAGATTCAATGAGGGATATGGCTCTCAGCTTTAAAACAGTTGCATTTGCAGAGTAAGTTTATCCCAGATAAACCATTGGAGTTTCGCCGCAGGTTTCCATGTTTTTGCATTTTACGCAGTCTTTCCATATTTTTTCAGGCAGAGTGTTTTTTTCAACTTCTGCGAATCCGTTTTTTTTGAAAAATTCCGGGGAATATGTAAGTGCAAATATTTTAGGTTTTGATTTTTCTGTAACAGTTCTGATTAAATATTTGACCAGTTCAGAGCCAATACCGCTGCTTTTAAAATTTTTATCAACAGCGAGAGAGCGGATTTCTATTAATGCAGGACCGTAATCATAATAAGATACAACTCCTTTTAGTGCGGAATTATCGACTGCAATAAAAAATTTATCTATAGACCCGGAAATTTCATCTTTTGTTCTTTCAAGGATAGTTCCATCAATGGAATATCTGATCAGGAGATCAAATATTCCATTGACATCTGCAGATGAGGCTTTATGTATTTTTATCATTAAATTCTCTTTACAATTCGGCTGTTTGATGCTATTGAATATTCATTATATCCGGAGAATTTATTCAGAGAAGATTTTGCGTCAAGTTGATTTTTAAAAGGGCCAATATAGATTTTAAAGGAATCTTTTGCTGTCTTTGAAAGTATAACTGTATGGCCCTTTGAGCTGAGAAAGCCTGCAATTTTCTGAGATTCTGCTTTATCGTATTCGCTTCCAACTTTAATTATAAACGGATAGTCTTCTTTTGGAAAAACATTTTCTTTTTGTCTGGCGTTTTGTGACTCATCTGCAGCTTTTGATCCGTTTGAATCTTTATTTATCAGGCCGGTAACTTTATTGCTTAATCCTGAAACTGCCTGTATGGTTTTATCATCAACAATTTTTCTGTCGGAGCCGCCTGCAAACTTTATGCCAATCACAAGCCCTGCGGTAAACGAAATTATGCAGAGCGCTATTATAACGAACATCATCCGGTTGGCTTTTTTTCTGTGTTTCTCATTTTCACGCGGAGCAAAATCATTTGCCCGTGAATTATATTCAGTCATCCGAGGATAGAATTCCGGATCAATTCTTTCAAATTGAGCCGGATTATTTCTTAAATTTTTACCTTCATAAAAATCAATATTCTGCATATTATCATCCTTTATAATAAGAGCGCTTCCGGAAATTCACAGCTGCATGACTTAATTTCTGATTTTATATTTAATTATTCACTTATATTTTCGTCAGAAATCTGCAGAATGTTTAATTTTTCATGAAGTTTTATTGATCTTTTGGAGCTTCTTTTTGATATAATTTATTAACTTTCCGAGCATATTTTTTATATTGACTATTTCCAATATTTAATATTATTATACATATCTAAAATTGAAATATGCAGCAGACTAATGCTGAGCTTGGCTGAAGTTGAATCTGAGCCCCTGCGGCTGAATAGCTGAACAATTACATTTAAAAAAATAATTTTAAAAACAATGAGGATTAAATGATAAAATTTTTAAAAATGCAGGGCACAGGAAATGATTTTATATATATTGATGCACTTAAGCAAACAATTGCCAAACCGGAATCGCTGGCTGTTAAAATGTGCGACAGACATTACGGCATCGGCGCTGATGGACTTATTCTTATTCTGAAATCAAACAAGGCTGATTTTAAGATGAGAATTTTTAACTCGGATGGAAGTGAAGCTGAAATGTGCGGTAACGGCATAAGATGCTTTGCGAAATATGTATATGATAACGGGCTGATATCAAAAAAAAATATTACAGTTGAGACACTTGCAGGCATTCAGGCTCTTCAGCTGTTTTTAAAAAACAAGAAAGTTGATAAAGTTACAGTTGATATGGGTGAGCCAATTTTATTGAGGGAAAGAATCCCTATGCTTGGTGATCCAGGCATGGTGATTGATGAGATCCTTCAGCTTGATGATGGAGCTAAGTTCAATATAACATCTGTATCCATGGGAAATCCTCATGTTGTAATTTTTGTTGAAGATATAGAAAATTTTCCTGTTGAAAAATATGGAAGAATGATCGAGAATCATTCTTTATTTCCTAAAAGAACAAACGTTGAATTTGTTAAAGTCGTTAATGATGGAGATGTGATTCAAAGGACTTGGGAACGGGGAGCTGGTGAAACTTTTTCATGCGGTACAGGCGCTTTAGCTGTTACTGTAGCGTGTATATTGAATAAAAAGACATCCAGGAAAATAAAAATACAATTAACAGGCGGCGAGCTGCTCACGCAATGGGATGAAAAAGATAATCATGTTTATCTTACAGGCCCTGCTGTTGAGGTTTTCAGCGGAGTCTGGAAAGATTAAATATCCTCCCACAGGCGCTTGCCGTAAACACCTGAGTTTAGTATCATAACTTTTTTTACAGATTTAATGTTTTCTCTGATAGTAGTATCTATTGCTGCCTTGAATTTATCTTCAGAACCTGCTATTATTTTCATATCCTGGTCTAAAATTTTATTTTCAATATCAATTACACAAATTGAATCACCTTCCCCGTGCATCCATATTTTTTTAATCAGAAGCTCTGAAGGGATAAGTACTGATGTGTTTTCATATATAGAACCCCTGGCAACTGTTTTGAATAAATATTTTATGAATCTTTCGTTGTCGGAAAAAGAAGGAGCCATTCTTGTTTCTTTAATCAGATTCTGGCCTTCAAGAGACGGGAGATACACTGATATTTCTTTCTGGTCGCTCATTGCAGGTATAGATGGGAATATATTGAAAATATTTTTATCTGTAAGGTAGCTGAACATTACGTAATCTGCAATGAACAGAAGCGATAAAGAAATTATTAAAAATCTGTTTCTATATTGCATATCAGCTTCAAGTTTTTTCTTTAAAGGCAATAGTTTTTTATTTATATCATTTATAACAGGAGATATTTTTTCAGATAATTTTTTAATATTTTTTTTGATATAATCAGTAGCTTTGTCGAATTTCTTGGCAATTTTTTTTAATATTTTTTTCATGTATATTTCCTCCAAAAATAGCATAATATTTATAATATGATTTACCTTGCAAGAACTTTTATTGAATAACAGACGGTAAAATCAATGATTAATTCCTTAATGCCGAGAAAAATTATTTGCAAATAATACATGAAAAAAAATATATAGGCTATTGCATTTTAATATTATTCCGGGGGAATATATGATACATAAAAACGTTATAACAGATTTCTCGCCCAAAGAATTTACTCCAGTTTTGGATGAAACCGCTTATGTGCATCCGCTTGCAGCTGTAATAGGAAATGTTATTCTCGGCAAAAATGTTATGGTATCGCCTTTCGCATCGATCAGAGGTGATGAGGGGCAGCCGCTTCATGTCGGAGATGATTCAAATGTTCAGGACGGTGTAATTATACATGCACTTGAAACTGAGCATGAAGGACATCCGGTTGAAAAACATACAGTAAAGGTAAATGGAATATCTTATGGTGTTTACGTGTCCAGGAATGTTTCTCTGGCGCATCAGGTTCAGATACACGGACCGGCTTTTGTAGGGCATGATTCCTTTATAGGTATGCAGACTCTGGTTTTCAAGGCCAAGGTTGGAAATAACTGTGTTATAGAACCGGGCTGTATTATTCTCGGAGTTACAATCCCAGACGGACATTATATCCCTGCAGGAAGCGTTGTGAATGAACAGTCAAAAGCAGATTCACTTGCAAAAAAAATAACAGATGATTATGCATTCAAGGACCTGAACAAGGGAGTAATACATGTTAACGTGAACCTTGCTGCAGGCTACAAAAAAGCAGATTTAAAACTGTAATTTGATCTTTTGCTAATATACAGGTATTATTAAAGAAGCTGATTTCATTTTAATCAGCTTCATATTTTTTATTTATGTAGTTTTTACTTAAATATTATTAGTATGATGAATGATATAGATTACATGAAAGCCGCGCTTAACGAAGCGCAGATTGCATTCTCTGAAGAGGAAATTCCTGTTGGTGCTGTTATTGTTAAAAACGGGAAAATTATATCAGCCGGAAGAAACTCAAACAGGATGGAAAACTCTCCAACACGTCATGCTGAAATAAGCGCAATTGAAAAAGCAGCAAAAGTTCTTGGAAATGAAAGACTTACAGGCTGTACTCTTTTTGTGACAAAGGAGCCATGCGCTATGTGTTCAGGAGCAATTGTTCACTCAAGAATTGAAAGGGTTGTGATCGGATCAGCTGATATAAAGTACGGTGCATGCGGAACTGTATTGAATGTCTGCGGAAATAAAATAATGAATCATGTTCCGGAAATAGTTTTCGGCGTGCTTGAAGAGGAATGTACTGAATTGATAAAGAAATTTTTTATTAAGCTACGAGGAAGAGATAACCTTTAATTTTTCAAGCAGAGCTTTGGCAGGATTTGATAAGGTTCTGTTTTTCTGATATACCGCATAGAAATCTCTGGTGATGCTGAAGTCGTCAATCTTAATGATTTTTAATTTTTTCAGTGAAACTTCTCTCTTAATGGCGAGGCTCGATATAAATGATACGCCAATGCCTGCAATTACCGATTCTTTTACTCCTTCAGAAGTTGATGATTCAAAAACGATGTTCATTTTAGAATGGGTAATTCCCTTTGAGGAAAGGTTATTCTCGTAAGCTGTTCTTGTTCCTGAGCCATTTTCCCTTGAGATAAATTTTATTTTATGCAGATCGTTAATTTTTATTTTATCAGGAAAATCTGCAGGGCCGATTAAAACAATTTCATCACTGCTGATTTTTATATAGCTGAGAAGCTTATGTTTTAAATTTTTACCGACAATGCCTATTTCCGCTGTACCTTCTTTTACGCTCTCAACTGCCTCGCGGCTGTCGGATATTATTATTTTGTAATAGTATCCCAGATTTATTTTTTTTACAAACGCAATTGCTTCAGGCAGAATGTATGTGGAAGGTATGGTGCTTGATGCAATGATTATTTTCCCGTCTGTTTTTTCTTTTTGAAAATCGTTCTGTATCGAATTGATTTCAGCTGAAAATTTATCGCAGAATTTTTTAAATATAAGCCCTTCCTGGGTTAATGAAAGATCTTTTCCTTTTCTATTAAATAATGTAACGCCGAAAGTATCTTCCAGGCCTGCAATATGATGGCTGATTGTTGCCTGGCCTATTTTGAGTTTCCTCGAAGCTTTTGTGAAGCTGTTTTCGTTTACTGTTTCAACGAAAGAATGGATCTGCTTGAAATCGAAATTGAAGTCTTTGTTTTTCATATGAAGAAGTTTAAAACCAGTGTATAAAAAATAAAGTAAAAAATATATTATTTTACATTTTGTTAAACGAATAATCCTTTACATAATATGATATTATTGCTTATAATTCCATTGGTAATTTTAAATTAACAGCCTGCAATTTTTTTATAGAAATTATTAATTTTTACAGGAGGAAAAAATTGAATATAAAAAATGTCTCTATAATTTTATTATTATTTATAGCACAATTTTCGTGCGGGAAAAAAACTGCGGGTACTCCTGAAGAAGTTTTTGAAAAGCTTGCAAAAACAGATAATTATAATGAGGCAAAATTATATTTTACAAACGGCACAATTAAACTGGTGGATTCAGCTGTATCAAAAGGTATGCTTGATGAAAAGGACAGAACGGATTTTCTTCACCTGTTCAATAAAAAAACAAAGTGGGTTATAACCAATACTTCGAATTACGGAAATGCAGCAGGGATTACTCTTCGTTTTACGAAACATCCTGTAGAAAATCTGAAAGGAACTGATATGACATATAATCTTGTAAAAGAAGACGGCTCCTGGAAGATTGATCTTGAAAAGGAGATGAAAGATTCTCTTTCGTCTTATACGCCGAATGATGCTGAGAAATATTTGAAAGATATGCTGAAATAAACTTTATAAGATTTTAAAATACACAATGGAACGCGGATGACGCGGATGATTATGATGATCGCGGATTTTTAAAGGATTTTAAGGGGTTTAGTAATCCCCCCGTCCCCCAAAGGGGGCGAGTAGGAGTGGAATACAGGTGTTTTTTGAAAACCAAAGAAATATAGTACCTGCTTATATTTTTGAGCTTGTAGGAAATCTATAAATCTATATGACAGAAACAAGATTGTATTTCTGATAAGTCTTGAAATAGAAACTTTGTGTATTGAAGTTGAATATGATAATATACGGTTTATAAATGAAGTTATAATTAATGACGTGCCCCCTTCGGGGGTCAGGGGGTTTTGAATAAAAAAAAGATATAAGAGGGCATGAGAATTTAATTGATAATTTTATTTTTATCTTAATAAATCATAAACAATCCGCGTCATCCGCGTTCTATTGCTTTTTTTTTGAGAAGATAAAATTTCAGTAGTTCGATATGGCGAGGTTGAGAATAATATCTTCCATCATCTCTTTGGCTTCAATGCTCTCAGGGTTCATCTGCATATAGTTCTGGCATGAAATAAGCGCCATGAATAGCGATCCTGCTTCAATGTATAGGCTGATCAGATTTAAATGTGTCTCGTCAATGTCCGGTTCGCTTTCAAGAGATTTTGTGTAATTGTAAACTGCTTTTTCAAAATCGCCCATTTCCCAGAAAACTCCTGCTAAATTTGCAAGTGTAATCGCATCGTCCGGATTGTGGCGCAGGGCTTTTTCAAGAACAATTTTTGATTCATCAAGCTTGCCCAATTCGCAGAGACTGATTCCAAGGCCGTTTAAAATGTCGGGGTCTGTATCGTCTATGGACGCTCCGAGGCTGAAAAGCTTTAATGCTTCCTCGTAATTTCCATTTTCTACAAATTCATATCCTGTATCTATGAGAAGATTGGGATCATTTTCGAAATCGTCTATATCGAGAGATTCTTCTCTCATGAGCAGGTTTTTTAAGTTGCTGTTGAATCTCTGTTTATCTTTCATAGTTTTCTTTTTGGCTTAAAATCAGCCTAAAATGTAATATATCTTCAGAGTTATATTTTGTCAAGGATATTAGACTTATTTTAAATTTTAGGGCTCAAATGCAGCTAATCGCATTTCGGCTACACTCAATGTGCGGTTATTGGTGCTTTGGAAGAGTAGGGCTCTGACCCCGCATGATTTTGAAGACTGGTAAAGTTTGGAAAATGGGTTTTTTAATGCAGAGTATGAAAAAGGGGTCAGAGCATCCTTGTTTAATTTATTAAAGTAGACATATTTTGAATTATTTATATTAAATTATAATGTTTCGAGGACAGTTGTTTAAAGATAGTAAAGCAATAAAGTTTATTTTAAATGAAATAGTGGACTTCCTGAAAAAGAGTACGGATGCTCTGACCCTTATTACCCTGAAAACGATCCAATTACCCCTTTCATAATATTAATCAATAAATCATCTTATAAATCTTGACTATTTATAAAATAAACATAAATTTGTAATTAATACACATTCACAGGAGTTTTTGATAAATGGCAAATATAAATGCGGCTGAGAGCCGTTTTTTCATTGGTATAGATTTAGGTTCTGTAACAGTAAAAGTTGTACTGCTTGATTCAGGGAAGAATGTCCTTGAGAAATTCTATCTCAGGCATAAAGGACACCCCGGACAGGAATTGCTGAAAATTCTTGAGGGCCTACTCGACAAATATCCGGCTGAAAAAATTGAAGCAATCGGCATTACAGGTTCCGGAGGCAAACGCCTTGCAAAGGTTCTGGGCGGAGTTTTTATAAATGAAGTTATTTCAGAGACAATAGCTGTAAGCTCGCTATATCCGGCAGTGAAAACAATTATAAATATCGGCGGGCAGGATTCGAAGCTGATTCTGGTTGACGGCAAGGCTGAACCAGGAAAATTCATTCTGGAAAATTTTTCCATGAATACCCTGTGCGCTGCAGGAACAGGCGCGTTTCTTGAGCAGCAGGCAGCGAGGCTTGGAATTTCCATAGAAGATGAATTCGGCGACATGGCTCTCAAGTCAAAGAATCCTCCGAGAATAGCGGGACGCTGTTCTGTTTTTGCAAAAAGCGACATGATACACCTTCAGCAGAAAGGCACAGCGGATTACGATATAGTTGCAGGACTGTGTTATGCCATGGCGAGAAATTTCAAGGCAACCATCGGCAAGAACATGAAGTTTGAAAAGGATGTTGCATTCATCGGCGGTGTTGCGCGCAACAAGGGCATGGTCAAGGCATTCGAGGATGTTCTTGAAATAGGCGAAGGCAGCCTTGTCATTCCGGAAAACAATGCGCTCATAGGTGCGATTGGAGCTGCGTATAATGTAATTGACAGAACTGATCTTGAATTTATCGGGCTTGGCGAAATCAGGAAATATCTTAAAGAGCTGGTTGATCTTGATAAGGGGCATGAGCCTCTTTTCCTGAGAGAAGACCATCTTCTTTCAAAAGAAGAGACAATTGAGTTTCACAAACCAGGCGAAAAAGTAAATGCGTATTTAGGGGTTGATGTGGGGTCCATCAGCACCAATGTGGTTTTAATAGATGAAAAAAAGCGAGTGCTTGCAAAAGCATATCTAAGAACCGGCGGAAAACCTATAGACGCAGTAAAACGCGGACTTCAGGAAATTTCAAACGACATCGGCGATTATGTTAATATTATCGGCGCGTGCACAACAGGTTCAGGCAGATATCTCACAGGTGATTTTATCGGAGCGGATCTTGTTAAAGATGAAATTACAGCTCACGCACGCGGCGCGATTGAAATAGATAAAGATGTAGACACAATTTTTGAAATAGGCGGGCAGGATTCAAAATACATCAGCATTGAAAACGGAGCTATTGTCGATTTCGAGATGAACAAGGTTTGTGCTGCAGGAACAGGTTCATTTCTTGAAGAGCAGGCTGAGAGGCTTGGAGTTTCCATTCAGGATGAATTCAGCGATCTGGCTTTATGCGCGAAGGATCCGAGCAGATGCGGTGAAAGATGCACAGTATTTATGGAATCTGATCTTGTGCATCATCAGCAGAAGGGAGCGCAGAAAGAGGACATCATTGCAGGCTTGAGTTATTCTATTGCGTACAATTTTATAAATAAGGTTGTTGAGGACAGGAGAATCGGCAATCATATTTTCTTTCAGGGGGGAGTTGCATACAACAAGGGTGTTGTTGCAGCATTTGAAAAGGTAACGGGAAAGCTTGTTACAGTTCCGCCTCACCATGAGGTAATGGGTGCTTTCGGAGCTGCATTGCTTGCTATGGATAATGACCAGGGTGTTGTGAGCAGATTCAAGGGGTTTGACTGCACAAAAACCGAATATAAAATCACAACTTTTGAATGTCACCACTGCACAAACTTCTGTACCATAAACCGGGTACTGATAGAAGGGGAAGGCGATTTTTATTACGGAAGCAGATGCGACAGGTACGATATTAAAAAAAGCGAGAAGGTCAGGCATAATGTTCCGGATTATTTTGCCGAGAGGGATGATCTTCTTAGAAATACCTATTCTAAAACTGTTCCGGAAGGTAAAGTAAAAGCAAGAATCGGAATACCTTTATCAATGACTATTTACGAAGACTATCCGTTCTGGAAAGCGTTTTTCACTGAAATAGGATGCGAGCCGGTTTTATCGGATCCGACAAACAGAAAGCATATCAACAGCGGTCTTGAAACTGTAGTTGAAGAAATATGTTTCCCTATGAAAGTTCTGCATGGACATGTGATTGATCTTATCGAAAAGAAAGTGGATTTTATTTTCATGCCTCAGATGATAGAACTAAATAATACCAATCCCGATATAAAGGGAAGTTTCCTGTGTCCGTATGTTCAGGGAATGCCGGATGTAATACGCACTGCATTTGATTTTGATAAAATAGGAATACCTATTCTCAGGCCTGTTATAAAGTTCACTCTCGGGACTTCATTTCTTGAAAATGAGCTGCATAAATCTATAGGTAAAAAAGTCGGAGTCCGCAAAGGGAAAATTAAAAAAGCCCTGAAGACTGCTTTCAGTTCTCTTGAAAAATTTACAGCATCTGTTCAGGAAGCAGGCGAGAAAGCACTGAGTGAAATTAAAAAAGATGAAATTGCAGTAGTAATAGTAAGCAGGCCGTACAACGGATGCGACAGGGGAATCAATCTTGATATACCGAGAAAATTTTATAATCTCGGAATCAAGGCTATACCAATGGATTATCTTCCGCTTAATTCTTTCTCTGTTGCAAAAGAGCTGCCTAACATGACATGGTGGTTCGGCCAGAGAATTTTATCAGCTGCAAAAATAATCCGCACGAACCCTAATCTGTATCCGGTTTATATTACTAATTTTGCATGCGGTCCGGATTCGTTTATAATACAGTACTTCAGGTATCTTATAGGAAACAAACCTACTCTGTATCTTGAGATAGATGAGCATAGCGCTGATGCAGGAATTGTTACCAGATCTGAAGCTTTTATCGACAGTTTGAAACATGCTGTTAGAAAAGCGCCGCTTTATAAAAATCTGCCTGAGTCTGTTCCAACGAGCCTTAAGGGCAGAAAATTATATATCCCGTACATGGCAGATCACGCTTATGCTTTAAAAGCTGCTTTCAAGGGTAATGGCCTTGATGCGGAAGTTCTTCCTGAAACAGATGATGAAAGCCTTGAGTGGGGAAGAAAATATACCAACAGCAAGGAATGCTACCCGTACATTGTCACAACCGGCGATATGATCCGGAAATTAAAATCACCGGATTTCGATCCTGAGAAAACAGCATTTTTTATGCCTGCATCGAGCAGTTTCTGCAGGCTCAATCATTATGAGTCATCGCAGAGGTTGATATTGCGCGAACTCGGTTATCCTGAAATACCGGTTTTCTCTCCTGATGCAGAGGACACGCTGTTTTCAGATCTCGACAGCGTTACCGAGGATTTCACAAAAGATGCGTGGAGAGGCGTTGTTGCAATTGATACAATTTTTAAAGCACTTCGCGAAACCAAACCGTATGAATTGAACAAGGGCGAAACAGAAAAAGTTTACAGACGCGGCCTTGAGATGATCTGCAAAACTGTTGAAGAAAAAGGCGATCTTGTCAACACAATGAAAATAGTCCGCAGGGAATTTGATACAATTAAAACTGATAAAAGTAAAAAGAAACCTCTAATCGGCATTGTAGGTGAACTGTTCCTGAGATGGCATCCTTACAGCAATGCGCGCGTTGTTGAGCTTGTTGAGGAGCTTGGCGGAGAAGCATGGCTGCCTCCATTTTCTGAATCATTGTATTATCTTAATGCTCTTGCAATGCATCATTCAAAGATGAAAAAAAATGTTAATGAATATTTAGGAACTTTTATTCAGGATCAGTATCAGCATATAGTTGACAAAAAACTTTCTGCAACTTTTTCCAATTACATAGTGAATTATCCTGAGCCGCGAATAAAGGATCTGTTTAAAATCAGTATGCCGTATTTCAATCCTATTGCTGAGAGCGAATCCCCAATGAGTATAGGCAAGTCGGTAAATTTTATTTCGCAGGGCGCGAGCGGTATCATCAATGTTATTCCATTTACATGTATGCCCGGAACAATATCTGCGGCAATATTCAAGCGTTTGAAAGAGGATAACAAGGATGTGGCATTTCTTACATTGAAATATGACGGCAGCGGTGATGTTAATATACGCACAAGAGTTGAAGCTTTCATGCATCAGGCTGCGCAGTATGCTGATATGACGAATTAATTTAAGGACCGCATTTAATGGTAAATATACAGACTCTTGTTGAGTTTTTTTCAACATATGGATATGCTGCAGTATTCGGCATTTTAATTCTCTGCGGATTCGGGCTTCCTATTCCTGAGGATATTTCTCTGGTATCAGGTGGAATAATTTCCGGACTTGGCTACACGAATGTACATGTGATGTTCGGTGTTTCAATGACAGGAGTTTTAATCGGCGATTTTACAATGTATAATCTTGGCAGAAAATTCGGCCCGAGATTTTTAAATCTAAGACTGGTTAAAAGAACACTCACACCTGAAAGATATGAAAAAATTAAATGCAATCTCGATAAAAACGGGAAGTGGGTCATATTTGCAGCGCGTTTTATGCCGGGGCTTAGGTCTCCAATTTTTGTAACTGCAGGAATAACGAAATTTGTTACGCCTGCCGAGTTTTTATTAATTGACGGAAGCGCTGCTTTAATAAGCGTACCTGCATGGGTGTATCTCGGTTTTTTCGGGGCGCACCAGAGGCAGCTTCTGTTAAAATGGATTTCTCACAGCCAGTTTGGAGTTGGAATTTTAATTATTTTAATTATTGCAGCTTTTTTCATTAAAAAATTTATTAGTAAAAAAATTAAAGAAAAAGAAGAATGTAAAATAGAATAAAGGTGGGTCATGGCTTACAGTCTTGTATATTACGGGAATGAAACATTAAAGAAAGTCGCTGAAGAAGTAAAAAACATTGATGATGAAATTCTCAATCTGGTTGATTCAATGTTTGGAGTTATGTATAAAGCGAAGGGTATAGGCCTGGCTGCACCCCAGGTTAATGTTTCAAAAAGAATAGTAGTTATTGATATTAAGGATTTTAACGGCAAGCCTCCTCTTGTGCTGATAAATCCTGTAATACAGGAATCATCAAATGAAATTGAGCCTTATGATGAAGGATGTCTTTCATTGCCTGGAATAACTGCAGACGTAATAAGACCGTCCAGAGTGAAAATGCAGGCACATGATATTTCAGGTAAGAAAATTGAAATAGAAACAGGCGGACTTCTTGCCAGGGTTCTGCAGCATGAGATTGATCATTTAAACGGCATTGTTTTCATAGACCATCTGGAGGAATTTATCCGCAGGGAACTACGGCCGGAACTGAAAAAAATTAAAAAGATGAATGTATAAATATTTATATGAAAATCGGATTTTTCGGAACACCGAAGATAGCGTCATACTGCCTTGAAAGGCTGTATAAAAAATATGAAATACTTTTTATCGTAACTGCTGAAGATAAACCATCCGGCAGAGACATGAAAATCCAGTTCAGCCCTGTTAAAAATTTTGCCATTGAAAAAAATATTCCTTTTTTCCAGCCGGTTAGTCTGAAAAATGAGGATCTCTTATCAGACTTAAAAAAATACTCTGCTGATATATATGTTGTAGTGGCATACGGCAAGATTATACCTGAAGCGATTTATAATTATCCTCCTTTTAAAACAATAAATCTTCATCCATCGCTTCTGCCGAAATACAGAGGAGCTGCACCTATACAGTGGGCGCTGATAAATGGTGAAACTCTTACAGGAGTTACAGTTCAAAGGATCAATGATAAGCTTGATTCAGGCGATATCATATTGCAGAAAAATATTGAACTGGGAATTTCAGTTAATGCAAAAGAATTATACGATATGGTTTTGCCTATGGGTGCGGATCTTCTGCTTGAAACCATACAGAACTTCGATTCAGGTTCTGCAGTTTTATCAAAACAGAACGAGGATGATGCGACTTATTGCAGCAAGATAAATAAGGAAACCGCACGCATAGACTGGACAAAGAGTGCATTTGAAATCCATAATCTGGTTAGGGGTCTTAATCCAAAGCCCGGAGCATGGAGCCTTTTCAGAGGTAAAAATTTTAAAATCTGGAAAACAATTCCGGCTGATAATAAAGCTGAACTTTCCCTGAAGCCCGGAGAGGCAGCCTGCTATATGAAAAAAAGATTATTAATCGGAACAGGCAGCGGGCTGATTGAAATACTTGAAATACAGCAGGAAACAAAAAAAATCATGGACAGTGTTTCATTTTTAAACGGCTGCAGGCTTGCTGATGGAGAATTTTTTAATTAATTCGCCAGTATCAGTTTTTCAAGCTTGTCCTTCGGGCAATTCAATATCAGTTCATAAGACATTTTTGCATGACGTTTCATAAGTGAAACTGTTTTCTTGCGCGAATCGAACTGCAGTTTGTTGTAAGACACTATGATTCCTGTCATGCTGATGTAAAAATGACGTGAGAGCGTTCTTGTATTTTTTTTAAATCCCAGCGATATGAATACTTTATCAAGAATATCAAGTATGTTTTTTAAAACATTATCAATTTCCCTGTATGACTCTTTCTTTATATTTCCCTGGGACATTAATATCGTCATCATTTGAAAATATGAATTATTTTCAGAAATATAATCAATATATGCATTTATTAATTGATCAAATGCTTTTAACGGCGTATCAATATTTTTAATCTGTATCTTTTCCATTATTGCAATCCAGTTTTTTGTAGTCCTGATAGCTGCTTCAACAATGAGTGCTTCCTGATCCGGGAAAAAACGGTAAATCGAAGAAACAGAAATGCCCGCCTCATCTGCTATTTCCCGCATGCTTGTCTTGTCATACGGCTTGGTCGCGAAAATCCTTTCAGCTGCATCAAGAATCATTTTCTGGCGCGCTTCTTTTTCACTATTTTTAAGAGTCTGCAGGGTTACTTTTTCTTTCATTTCTATCCTTCAATGCAAATAATTTTACCAAATATATTAACATTTCCAATAAGCAAGTATATAAAAATATACATTTATTAAATTTCTTTTAAAAAAAAGTCAATACAAAAGAATTAAGTTTGACAAAAAGAACAGTGTTCTCATTTATAATGATTGTTTACAAAAAGGTGTATTGTTCATTCAATTCAAGTTTTTTAAAGTGATCCAAAGAATAATATCTTAACGGAATTTTAATAATTTTCTGCCTTATAAAATTTACATTATTTTTTTCAGGAGGAATTAAATGAATCAATTGGTAAAGCCAGACAATGTTGTGGAAATTCTTGAGAAATCTATATTGAAATTTCCTCAAAGACCATATCTGGGTACAAAAAATAAAAAATTGAAACAATATGACTGGATATCCTATTCTGATTTCGGGAAACGAGTGGATAATGTCAGAAGCGGACTGAGTGATCTGGGTATCAGGAAAGACGATGCTGTAGGGATCATCTCGAATAACAGTACTGAATGGGCAGTTTGTTTTTACGCAACAAATGGTTTAAATGCAAGATTTGTTCCAATGTATGAAGCTGAGCTGGTTCAGGTATGGAAATATATAATTAATGATGCAAAAGTAAAAGTGCTTTTTATAAGCAAAAAAGAAATATATGAAAAAATTAAAGACGTAATTAAAGCTATAACAACATTAAAAAAAGTAATAATAATGGAAGGTGACGGAGCAGATACACTTGCGGAATTAGAAAAAAAAGGTTCTGCCATGAAAGTTAAAAGTATTTATCCTGAATTTTCTGATATAAGTATACTGATATATACATCGGGTACCACAGGCGATCCGAAAGGAGTGCTGCTTTCCCAGGGCAATATAACAAGCAACGCTCACGCAACTGTAGCTAATTACTCGGATTTTAATGAAGAAGATAGTGCACTTTCCATATTGCCATGGGCGCATGTTTATGGACTCGGAGAACTTTTTGTATGGTGCATTATAGGCGCATCAATGGGGCTTGCGGAAAGTGCACTTACCATTGGAGAAGATCTGCTTTTAGTTAAACCTACTTTTATGAGCGCAGTTCCCAGAGTATTCAATAAAGTATATGACGGGTTATGGACAAAGATGAATGAAGAAGGCGGGCTGCCCAGAAAACTGTTTGTTATGGGAGTGGAAAGTGCGAAAAAGAAACGGGAACTTGCAGAACAGGGAAAAACAAGTTTTATGATAAATCTGAAGTTTAAAATAGCTGACGCTATTGTTTTCAAGAAAATCCGAGAAAAGCTCGGAGGCAGATTAAAGGGTTCCATGACAGGAAGCGCTGCCATGAACAGGGAAATTTCTCATTTTTTCTGGGATCTCGGTATACCTCTTTACGATGCATACGGATTGACCGAGACATCACCCGGAGTAACGCAGAACTGTCCTAAAAAATATAAAATCGGCAGTATTGGCCCGGTAATGAGCAATTGCAGAATAGTTATCGATCAGTCTGTTGTTGAACCTGGAGCAAAAGACGGGGAGATAATTGTTTACGGTCATAATGTTATGCAGGGGTACTATAATAAACCGGATGCCACAAAAGCGGTTATGACTTCTGACGGCGGATTCAGAACAGGCGACCGGGGACGTCTTGATGAAGAAGGCTTTCTGTATATAACAGGAAGGCTTAAAGAACAGTTTAAACTCGAAAACGGCAAGTATGTATTTCCTGTAGCAATTGAAGAAGATATTAAACTGAATCATTATATTGAGAACGCCATGATATACGGGGAAGGCCGTGAGTTTAATATCTGTCTCGTAATTCCTGATTTCATAACACTGGATAAATGGGCTGAAAAAAATAATTTTTCCAAGAACCATACAGAGCTTCTAAAATCAGATGAGACAAAAAAATTTCTCGAGAATGAAATTATAAATTCATTAAAGGAAAAATATGGAAATTATGAAATTCCAAAAAAATTTATTTTTATAGATGAACCTTTTACTCTTGAAAACGGCACTATGACACAGACTATGAAATTGAAGAGGCGGGTTGTGTTTGAAAAATACAAAGATCAGATTAATGCGGCATATAGCAGATAGAATTTATGTAATTTTCTTTAAGGCATTTTAAATTGTTTCAAATTTTTTATAAAAAGGAGAGTATCGATATGTCAGAAGTAAAAGGGTTCAAGAAAAAAACAATTATTGCAGCAGTTGTTGTTGCTGCATGGCTGGTTGTTACATTGGTTGTTCTGGGAATATTCAATATACATCATGCATGGCCTGCATTTTTAACACTCTTGTTTTTCTTTGAAAAAGGAGGAGATGTTAAAAACCTTCCCAATATTTTTATTGGCTCTGCAGTCGGGATATTATTGGCAGCACTTGTGCCGCTGGGTGTAGGTTTTATTTCTCCTTTCATTGGAGGTGTAACTGTTGCTACTCTTTTAATAGTTTTTATAATGGTATTTTCTATAATAGCATTGGGTGATGTTGCTCATATGTTTTTCAACAATTACGCATTCATGTATTTTACAATATGCCTGATATTCGGAAAGGAACAGATGACAGTTCAGTGGCTGATAGTTCTTGCTGCAGGCGGAGTTTTTTTTACAGGCGGAGTTCTGGTTTTTGCCAAACTGCTTGGTATGAGTACTGAAATTGAAAAATAATTAAGTATAGGTTTAAATTGGGGGATTAAGAAACCCCCAATATATTTTCCCCGATGTAATGCTTCGGTATCGGCCAATATAATTCATTCGATGTTTCTTCAATTATTTATTGACACCGTTTTTTTTCAATTATTCATTATAATCTCCTGAGGGGATAATAATGAATAATTCACAAACTGCTAACCGGTTGAAAAGTTTAGATGCGTTACGTGGCATTGCTGTTATCCTTATGGTGCAGCAGCATCTTGGTTACTGGCTTTGGGATATGGATAGAAAAACCGTATCCATGTATGATATGCTGCAATCACATCCTTTGTTTGTTGTATTCAACGGACTGGGAGGTATTGCTGCGCCTCTTTTTATATTTCTCGCCGGGTGCGGCACTGTTTTTTTAAAGAAAAAAAATGACAATAGTAACAGAATATTTTTTATTCGCGGAGTTGCAATCATTCTATTCGGATACATGCTTAATATTGCAGTGCCAAGCTGGTTTTCACCTGGATCATGGTATGTGCTTCATTTGATCGGATTTGCTTATGCTCTATCACCTTTATTGCTGAAATTAAAAACGGACATTCTTGCAGTGTTGTCAGTGCTGGTTCTTGCTGTTTCAGTGATGCTGCAGTATTATTTTGAAACACCTTTTGTTCTATCCAATGACCGCATGAGCAATTATTATTTACCCGGTGGTCTATTGAGGCTTGCCTTTTTTGAAGGCCACTTCCCTATATTTCCATGGATGATATTTTTTCTGTCAGGAATTGCCGCTGGCAGGTGGATTACAGAAAAAAAAACAAAATATCTTTTTTATTCCGGTATCGTATGTTTTGCTTTTGCTGTTATCATTGTTACTGTTCCGAAATTTCAGGGAATTGATTATAATGTGTCTTCATTTTTTAAACGGGCTTTTTCCCTGTCATTCAATATTTATCCGGCATTGCCGCCGCTGGTAATCGTTCTTCTGGGAATATCCTTCAGTATGACTGCGCTTTCCATTAAGATTGAGGAAGTTTTTCCTTCAATAGTTGATAACCCCCTGATTTATCTGGGACGATCGTCTCTTACTATTCTTATTGTTCACACAATTTTTTTTCGAAATTTAACCAGAACTGCCCGGCTCGCGCAGTCTTTTAACGCTGATATGACCGCTATATTGATTATAATTGTTATGTTGATATTTACTTTACTTGCGGTTATCTGGCAGAAATTCAATTATCGCTTTGGATTCGAGTGGCTCATTAGAAAGCTTTCCAGTTGATTTTTAAACATTCGCCTTTTTTGAAATTCAATTCCAACTGTCTGGAATGCTGTGTCATTACATAAAGCTGCTTGAAATCCATTTTTTCACTTAAAATTTATGTTGTCATTGCCGAAAAATTCATTCAAAGCATCCTCAATTATTTATTGACACTATTTTTTTCAAATATTAAAATATCCGAAATAAAATATGAAAAGAGATAAACGCAGCAAAAGGGACGAAGGAGTTGTCTCCTGGCCTGGATTTTATGGTGATGATTCTTTTATAAATAGAGAAAAGAACAGGGCAAGAGAACTCAGGCAGTCTGCATGGTGGAAGAAGAAAATTTCATATGGATTATGCTACTACTGCGGCGGAAAATTTTTACCCTCGGAACTTACCATGGATCATAAAATTCCGCTATCTAAAGGCGGAAATTCCGATAAAGAGAATATCGTTTGTGCGTGTAAAGAGTGTAATAATAAGAAGAAATATATGCTTCCTGTAGAATGGGATGAATATATGAATAAGATAAAGGGTGATGTAAATGGCTGAAAACGGAGGAGAGCTTTATAAAAAAGGCAGAGTCCTGGTAGTTCAGGGAACTGCTTCTGGCGATGTTTTCATGCTGCAGGACGGGACAATTGAAATTTTAACCGGCCCCCGGGAATATAATGGACTTGATCAGGATATAGTAATATCAAAAAGCAGAAGAGCGGGAATTATTTCCGGAAAAACAGCACTTGTCGGATTCAGCAGAAATTTAAATGAACCATATTGCGCAACATTCAGAGCTTTAACAGATTCAACAGTATCAAGGTATTCTTTGCGCGGCGGCGGTTTCAGAGAGCTTGCCTCATCTGATATTGGAACTGCAGTTCTTATATTGAGAAATTTATATTCGAGACTAACCACTTCTGTTGCAGACTCTGTTAAATATGCAAAATTATACCAGAATGTCAGCAGAGTTGATGATAATATTGCGCTGATATACATGGCGCTCGGGATGCAGAAGGCATCAAGCGATCTTCATTCAACTGCAGACAGCATGCATAAACTTTATAATGCGCGCGGAGGCAGATTTCCTCAGATGTTTGATGGAAATTTTCTGGTTGCGGATAATGGAAAGTTCCTGAATAAAAAATATGAAGCACCGAAAATTACTGCTGATTCACCTGAGGGGCGCAGAAATCTCGAAATATTTAAAGGCATTTTGAAGCTCGATGCAGGCATACTCAAGGCAATGTTCAATTCTGATCCGACTATTGCTGCAAATATTTTCTCAGCAATGACAGATGATTTATTGGCTGCTATTGAATCCATATCAGCAATTCTTGAATATATTGATAATGAAATGACTTCTCTGTTCGGAAGTGCAGGCAGCTGGGCCTCTTATCTTATTGATTCGACGGGTCTTGAAGACTGGCTGTTGACCGGCAGGGTTTCGCAGGATTTTATAAGGCATGTGCTTTCAATTGTTTCAAAGATATCAGCAAACTATGATGAACTTTCAGGTAAAAGATCAGCGGATTATTTTTCAGGAATTAAAAAACTCCAATCATATGTTCCGAGATCCAAAGAGCCTGAACGTTCTTCTGCAGGATCATCTTTTGATGAACCGGCACAGATGCGGTCTCCTGCCATACATGCTTCAGGAGACGCAGGTGCTTTAAAGCAGTCGCTTCAGCAGATTTATGAATTTGCAGTTGTAGACAAAGAGTTTCAAACAAGGTTCAGCTCGCTTTTAAACGATTTTAAAAAGCAGGCTAATCCTCTTGCCACTGAAGATGAGCCAAGAAAGCTCAGACGTCAGATAGCCAAACTGTACTGGGATTTGTACAAGAGCGTATATCTGAGATCAAGAACTGAAAGTTCCACGCCCCGTTCTGTAAAATTCATGCTGAACTACGGGTTCCTTGACGAAACTCTTGTAGACGGCCAGATGATTGCCGAGCTTAATGAAATTACAAGAAGAAGGGAACCTGAATCAGATAATATTTTTTATGAAGAGGAATTTATTGATTTAATCTATAAGCAGATTGAAGAGCCCAGTATAACTGAAATGGGGCTGAATTACCAGGCACATTTAAGGGAAATTGAAAAAAGCACGAGTAAAAAAGACAAGCGCGTTGATAATTATGAAGATAATGTTAAACAGGTATTATATGAAATTGAACAGAGAGTTACATCAACATGCGCTGTCTGCTCAGGTTCAACTTCAACTGCTTTTCCAATACTGAATTCCATGGCAACAAAAGGCTCGCTTGTGCAGATGTACACTTCCAAAAATAAAATACATCAGGCGCTTAAAGAAATAGTGAATATTGACTACTCCGCATTCTACAGGGAAACTGTTTTAAAAATAGGTGAAGCAAGGGAAATTATACAGGAGGAAATAATTCCATATATTATTATTCTTCCTATATCCGGATCTAAGATGCTGCTCTGGCAGGAAATGTCCGGCATTAATAAAAGAAGCAGAGGAAGAATTGTTGTTCCGGTTTTTTTCATGGGAGATTTTATGAAAAATCTTGCATATTCAATAGCATCATTCAGATGGGAGCTCAATAAAACCATTAAGGGCGGCATGTGGGCAGACCCGGTTGAGGGCGGTATATCCGGAGAATATTTTGATTATGTTAATACATATAAAAAGAACAGCAGGCTTACTCAGGAAATGAAAGAAAAAATTACTGAACGTTTCAAAAGCCTTCGAACCAACCGGGACAGATTTGCAGATGATTATCTGCAGTGGATTTTTAATGAAAAAGACGGAATAATGAAACTTAATGTTGTTGTCAGGGAAATGTTTTATAAACATGTTCCTTTCAGAAAAGAGGTCAGAGACAAACTTGAGGGTATGCCTGCTTACACTCAGATGTCATCAAGGTATAAAAATATCAGTGCAAGAAATTATGCCGCATATGAGCGCAAATTCAAAAAATATCTGGATGCAGGCGGATATCCTGAAGAGATCCAGAATTATATGAATTTTCTGAAATTGTAAAAAAATCACGTACTGGCGGAGCGTTTATCCGCCAGTACATTACTACCCGCACAACCCTTCTTCTGAATAAATGTTAATAGACTTTTTAAATATTAATATAAAGCATGGTACATCATGCGCTGATGATTATTATGAAGAATCGAACTATTCCGGCCAACATGGTATTGATATGGTATAATTAGCCTGCTTAAAGGAGAATAATAATGGATGCTTTGTTTTCAGACAGAATTTCAGATGTGCCTAAATCATTTATCCGGGAAATTCTTAAAGTGACTCTTGAAAAAGATGTCATCTCCTTTGCAGGCGGCCTTCCCAACCGTGAACTTTTTCCTGTAGAAAACCTGCGTAAAGCTACAGATAATGTTTATGCAAAAGCCGGCAGAGACGCCCTTCAATACAGCAATACTGAAGGTTATTTGGAACTCAGAAAATATATTTCAGATAAATATAAAAAACGCGGTATTGTAATTCCTGTGGAAAATATTATTATTACTGCAGGTTCGCAGCAGGGCCTTGACCTTCTCGGAAAAGTTTTTATTAATGAAGGTGATGATATTATAATTGAGGAACCCGGGTATCTGGGTGCTATACAGGCTTTTTCAGTTTACAGAGCTTCATTTAATACTGTAAAAATTCAAAGTGACGGTCCGGACACTGATGAACTGGAAAAAATATTTTTAACCAGACAGCCCAAGCTGATCTATACAGTTCCGAATTTTCAGAATCCATCCGGATTAAGCTACTCTCCTGAAAAAAGAAAAAAAGTTTCCGAAATATTAAAAGGGAAAAAAATATTTCTTGTTGAAGATGATCCCTATGGTGAACTTCGTTTCTCAGGTGAGGAATCGCCCAGTTTCAAATCATTTTTACCTGACCAGACTATCCTGCTCGGATCATTCTCAAAAACAGTTGTGCCTGGTTTCCGTCTCGGATGGATGGCAGTACCGCCGTCAATACTTGATAAAATTATTGTGGCCAAGCAGGCATCGGATCTTCATACCAACAATTTCTGCCAGAGAATTGTTTATGAATATATAACCGGATTTGATATTGAAAGCCACATCAGAAATATAGTTTCTGTGTACGGGAAGCAGCGCGATGCAATGATCCGGAGCATTGATGAATTTTTTCCTGATGGAGTAAAGCATACAGTGCCGGATGGCGGAATGTTTTTATGGGCTGAACTTCCTGATAATATATCTTCAATGAAGCTTTTTGATATTGCAATCGGGAGGAAAGTTGCATTTGTTCCCGGAGATCCGTTTTATGTAAACAAAACAGGACCAATCAGCACCTTGAGACTTAACTTCACATGCTCTGATGAAGAACAGATAAGAGAAGGAATAAAGCGTCTTGGTGAATCTATATCTGAATTATTATAATTTTAAAGTGATAATTAGTGCTTTATCATTGCGTTCGAATCGATTTGAAGAGCCTTATTATGTTACATTCTGGAAAAAATCTTAGAAATATTTTTATGGTAAATAAAACTTTACAACCTGTCTTAAATGTCTATAGTATAATTTATTAATATTTCAAAATATATTATTCAAAGTTCAAATGCATCCCTTCATTTACTTCCGGCTGAAAATATAATTTAATCTTTTGATTAATACTTGACTTTAATTAAAGCAATGAGCATAAATTAGTTCATTCTTATTTTAGCAAACAGAACTATTATCAGAGCATCGGAGGTTAAGAATGAAATTCCTGATTATTGACGATTCAATGGTTATACGTTCTATACATAAAAATGTGCTGAAAGACAACAACATCAATGATGCTGATATTTTTGAAGCTGAAAACGGTAATACTGCAATTGAAATCGCCCAGAAGGAGGATATAGGACTCTTCCTTGTTGACTGGAACATGCCTGGGCTAAACGGCCTGGAATTCGTTAAAAGAGTAAGATCATGGCCGAAATATGCAGAAACTCCAATCATAATGGTCACATCAGAGGCAGCCAAGTATAATGTCATGGAAGCCATAGATGCAGGTGCCACCAACTACATTGTCAAGCCGATTCACGGCGATTTGCTGTGGAGTAAAATATCCAGATATGTTGTATCATAACCTGAGGAGCAGACTATGAAAGCTGAATATATAAACCCTTTTCTTGAAGCATCAATAAATCTTTTCAGAGAGCATTTAAAGTTTGATATTAAAAATACTACCCCGTATATCAACCAGGATTCACAGAATCTTAATGAGGTATCTGCCATAATAGGCCTTGCCGGCGATATAGCCGGTGCTGTTGTTCTCAGCTTTACGCGTGAAACCGCGATCGCAATGGCATCCCGTTTCAGCGGCCAGACGTATCATGCTCTGAGCAAGGAGGTTATTGATGCAGTTGGTGAGCTTGTGAACATCATTGCAGGCAATGCAAAGAAAGACCTGCTTGGATTCCGTATTGAAATATCCCTTCCCGGAGTTATCACAGGAAATACATATAAAATCAACTGGCCTCATGGAGTACCGGTTATTACAATTCCATTTGAGTCGGATGCCGGAATTTTTTCAGTTAACGTTTCATTTAAGCAGCGATGAGCACCCGAAGTCAGCTCCCGAGACTCAAGTTCATTCATGTTGCAAAGGGATTTCCCCGCGACCTTGAAAAAGATTATTATGAGGATTTTTTCCGTACATCCCTGCTGATCGTCCGTGTAGCTCTTATCCTCGGCATTGCCCTTTATTCTCTTTTCGGCATTCTCGATATCTGGGTTGTTCCCCTGAATAAAAAAGCAGTATGGATTATCAGGTATGCGGTGGTATGTCCTATGCTGGGTGCAGCATTGCTTCTGACCTATTTCGATATTTTTAAAAAGTACATGCAGGTCACTCTGTCTGCAGTCGGTTTTTTATCCGGATTCGGTATTGTGCTCATGATCGGATTTACTGCAGAAACGGAGCTCGGTTTTAAATTTTATTATGCAGGTCTGATGCTTGTTCTCATGTGGATATACGCACTTGTACGGCTCAGGTTTATTTATGCCACGCTAATAAGCTGGGCAATTACTGTTTCCTATGAAATTGTAGCACTCGGTATTAATAAACTCCTCAGCACTCCTGATAATGTCACGGTCTTTATCAACAATAACTTTTTTTTCATATCAGCCAACATAATAGGCATGTTTGCAAGCTTTACTATTGAATGGTATATGAGGAAGAATTATCTTCTGAGAATGGAAATCGAGAGATCGTATAATCTCAATAGAAAATATCTTGAAAACATCAGAGAAGGTCTTCTTCTCATAGATGACAGCTACACTATTCTTAATCAGTATTCTTCTTATCTTCCCGTAATGTTCAGCAAAAATGAAATTGAGGGAATGAACTTTATTGATCTGGTAATGCCGGACCCGGAAAACATGAAACAGGAGAGAGCTGATCTCGAAAGATTTTTAAATTTTCTTTTTCATAATAAATCTGCAGATATTGACATGATCATGGATCTTAATCCGTTTGTAAACAGGCAGATCTATGTCAGTAACGGATCCGTTGTAAAAGAACTTATCATCAATGCAGATTTTATCCGGATTCAGGATAGGGGCAGTGTAGAATTCGTCATGGCAATATTCCAGGACATGACTGATATAATGAAATTTGAAAAGCAGCTGGATGATCAGAAATCAAAACACCTGCAGGAAGTCGAAACAGTCACTGCAATACTCAGGTCCGGGCCGAAACTGTTCAGCGATTTTCTTAAAGAATCAGGAGAGATTCTTGATGATATCAGATCAAAAAGCAGCGACCTCGGCAGTTCAGAAACGCTTAATCATGTTTTCAGAGAGGCGCATTCACTAAAAGGTTCGGCAAAACATCTGGAGCTGAATCATATTTCTTCTACAGCGCATGCAATTGAAGATTTAATGGCGGAAATAAGAGACAGCTCCGGTTCCAACATAGCAGGGAAAAAATCTGAAATTGACAGGCTTATATCAGATCTCTTTAAAAACTTTGATGAACTAGGAACACTCATTGAAAAAATTTCCATGTTCTCTAATCTCGGAAAAAGCAGAGCTGCTGAAAGTACGGAAAATCCGCTTAACGATTTTATTACATCCCTATATACGATGGTAAATAATCTTGCAAAAGAACTTGATAAAGATGTTCATCTGGTTATTGACAACAAGCTTACGGATGTTCCGTTTCTTGCTAAATTAAAAAATCCTATTATACATCTTATCCGGAATTCTCTGGATCACGGGATTGAAGATAAATTTGAGAGACTGACATCAGGAAAAAATCAGACAGGAATAGTTTCAATATCTTTAAATGAAGATGCAGAGAAATATTATATTGAAATTTCTGATGACGGAGCAGGAATTGATTTTGATGCTGTGCGGAAGAAGGCTGAATTATTAGGCTTGCTGCCTTCCGGAGAAAAACCTGAAAAATCAGCACTTGTGAAGCTTTTATTCACTCCGAGTTTCAGTTCAAAAAACAAGGTAACTGAAATTTCAGGAAGGGGATACGGCCTGGATATTGTCAAGGTTGCAGTTGAAAGCCTTGGCGGGCAGATATCTGTTAAATCTGCCAGGGGTAAAGGTTCCAGGCTGATTATTTCTGTACCGAAAAATAATAGTTGATAAAACTATAAAAGGCAGTGAGTGCATGACTATAAATGAAGAAAAAATTACAAGTCAGATAATGAAAAATTCGATCAGGTTTTCAGGTGAACTTGAAACGCTTTTTCATGAGGATTATTTTCTTAAATCTCTCGGCTCTGTAAGAAAGGCTCTTCTGCTTGCTTTTATTCTCTACGCATCTTTTGGTTTTCTCGATCTGATGATTACGCCGCTTAGCAGCAGTCACACCTGGATTATCCGTTATGCAATTGTATGTCCTGTAATACTTGCTGCATATATAATGACTTATTTTGAAATATATGCCAGAATATCCCAGTATGTAATAAGCGCAGTTGCTCTAACTGCAGGATTCGGTATTCTCGGAATGATTTTTTTCGCTGTAGAAAAAGAAGGCAAACTGTATTACTACGCAGGCCTGATCCTCGTAATAATGTGGAGCTATACGCTTGTCCGCATGAGATTCAGATATTCCACAATCACAAGCTGGACCATAGTTGCAGGTTACGAATTGATGACTGTAGTTCTGCAGAATCTTGTTTCAACGCCGGATCTATACCCGAGTTTTATTAACAATAATTTCTTTTTTATTTCATCAAATATTATTGGAATGATGGCAGGTTATTACATTGAACTTTTCAGCAGAAAGGATTTTCTACAGCGCCTCCTGATTGCTGAAAAGCAGATAAAACTGACAGATGAAAGAAACGAACTGAGTTCAAGAATGAATATGATGAACAAAGAACTTAATATGACCAGGATAATTCAGGAGCAGCTTATTCCGCTTGAACATCCGGGGGATTTTATATTTTCACTGTATAAGCCGATGGAGGCAGTTGGAGGAGATTTTTTCGATTTTATAAAATTCAGGGAACCTGACATAATTGGAATTTTCCTGAGCGATGTTTCAGGACATGGCGTACCTTCTGCTCTCATTACATCTATGGTGAAGGTTACTCTTCTTGAATCCAACAGATACAAGGATGATCCTGCAAAAATTCTGGCGCATCTTAATGATCTTCTGGTGGGAATAAGCGGAGGGCATTTTATAACAGCATTTTACGGAGTTTTCGATATGAAGGAAAAAACTCTGGTTTATTCAAATGCAGGCCATTATCCGCCAATGCTGATTAGCGGAGGTGAGATATTGAATCTTGATAAGGCGTCAACTCTTCCCCTGGCAGTTTTATCCAATGATGAATTAACAAGCGGCAGTCAGATGTTTGAAAATGCCAGAGTAAAACTTCCGGATCAAGGGAAACTCTTTCTGTTTACAGACGGGCTTGTTGAGGCGAAAAATATTTTTAATCCCCAGAATGATTTTTCGAGCATTCTTGACGGGATTTTACTTAAAAATATAGATCTTCCGGCAAAAGAGTTCATCAACGAGCTGTATAAAGAGCTAATTTTATATAGAGGCTCTGAAAATTTTAATGATGATATCTGCATGATTGCTCTTGATCTGAACTGACATCTGCCCCCGGGAAACAGGATTAAAATTCAATTTTTAACCAATTTACCCATGCAAAAATGAAATATGATTGAAATTTAATCCCCGATTAATTATATTATACAAGTTGCATCAGATATTTATTCGATGGAGTCATTCATGTCTGTAAAATTACAGAAACATATTACCTCGCATTGGGATGAAATTGAACAGGCCAGGGAAGACACACGGATTTTCATGAAATCGAATGACTATACAGAAGATATTACTGATGCAATTATTATGGTAATCAGCGAACTTCTTGAAAATGCCGTCAAGTATGGTGTATTTACCTCATCTAATGAAGGCATAGATTATTCAATTGAAGTGCACAAAGAAGCTATAATAGTAGAAGTGATTAACCCCTATGATACAGTTGCCCTGAATAATTTCAAGAGAATGGATAAAATAATACAATGGATCCGCGGTTATCAGAATCCATTTCAGGCCTATATTGAAAAGCTGAAAGAAATTTCAGGAAGATCGCTTGAAGACAGGGAGAGCGGACTTGGGCTGGTGCGGATAGCATATCAGGGCCGGTCAATTGTTGATTTTTATCTAAGAAATGACAACAGGATATCCGTATCTGCAGTTTATCAGATATGATTTTAGTTAAAGGATTATAATATGAAAACCCATGCCAGCGATCTGCTGAAAATTGAAATTGACGAAAGCAAAGACAGCATTTTGATAAAATGGCTTGGAAAAAGTACGGCACGCGATCCCGGGGATTTTATTATTCCAATACTCACTGATGAACTTAAAAAAGCCGGAGGTGATATCCACGTAATACTTGATTTCTGTGATCTTGAATACATGAATTCATCTACAATGACTCCTATATCAAAAATTCTCGAGAATGCCAGATCCGGAAAATCCCGTGTATCAATTCATTACAGTAAATCGGTAAACTGGCAGGAGCTGAATTTTTCAGCTTTGAAAATATTTGAAACCAAAGACAAACGCATTGAGATATCCGGTAGATAAAAATGACAGCAAAAGAAATATATGATGGCGTTTTACTCACTGATAACGGAAATATACAGGTTAAAATAAAATATATATCCAGAGTGACCGTTTCTGTGGATTTTCCTGATGACAAAAAGTTTCTGCACGGTGATGAATTCAATGGACTCATACTTTCATTAGGAATCGATTTTCATGAATTCGGTAGATGCAGGTACATTGTATCAGAGGGAAAAGGAAAATCATCCGGCAGGCTTGTTTTTCTAAATGATATTTATGATTTCAACTGCCTTTTTTTTGAAAAAAAAATTGTTTCACTCGACAGTTTTCATAATAATCTGGCGCTTATTTTTTCACAGAGGGATAATCTCAATGAGTCATTTGTAAAATATGTTGCTGACCTTACCTTTGATCTGAAAGTTTACCGTCATTTTTTTAACGATATCGATGCAAAATATTTTAATGAGGATGAAAATACAAAATCCATTCTTTTCAATGTGGTTCTTGAAAAGGAAGGCAGGAAATTCCTTGATTTTCTTGATGAAAAACTTAAGGATCTGGAACGTGTAATTGCAGATTTCACCAGAGAGGATCACAGGCTTCACGGATTTTATCTGAGGAAGCAACTGTGGGATGTTATCGAGTGTTCTGAATTCATGCTGCACTGCAATCTAAGACCAAGAGGATACGCCGGCGACTCGGAATTGATGAGGATGATATATGAAAATGATTACAGGGGCGATTCAACATTCTCTAAAATTTTTTATAAGTATTCGCTGGATCATCCCGGAGCAGTAGCTGTCAGAAACAGAAAAATACTGATACCTGAATATCTCAAATCAGTGGCAGGCAGCAGCAATTTTAAAGGCGGGATCTGTAAATTCATGTCAGTTGCTTGCGGCCCTGCGTATGAGCTGACAGATATTTTTATCAATTCAGATGATATAAAAAAATATAATTGCACGCTGCTTGATCAGGACTCTGAAGCGCTTAAAGAAGCTGAAGATAATATCAGAAATATTGAAAAGAAACTCGGAAGTACAATACAAGTCAAGTATCTTGAGGATTCTGTCCGTACCATGCTTAGAACTCCGGACCTGTCAGCGCAATGGGGGCGTTTTAATTTTATATATTCCATGGGGCTTTTTGACTATCTTGCTCCTACTGTTGCAAAAGCTGTAATAGAAAAAATTTATGATCTTCTCGAGCCGGGCGGGCAGCTTCTCATCGGAAATTATCATCTCCTGAATAAAAGCAAGTGGTTCATGGAATACTGGCATGACTGGGTGCTTTATTACCGCTCGGAGGATGAATTCAAAGCGATTTTGAAAGATACCAATGCAGTTGATATCGCTATACGCATAGACGACTCGGGCAGCCAGATGTTTTTAAGTGCGAAAAAACCGGAATGAATTACCTGACAGGACATTTAAAACGGCAGGCGGAATAATGGCTGATAGCAGCAATATCGATCCGGAAAAAAAATTTTATAACAGCAATGATTTTAATGAATACCTTATAGGGATTATTCATGACTGGTCAAAAACTCTGACTACTCTTGCCTATACGCTTGTTCCTCTTTTTTTTATACTCGATTATTTTACTATGCCCCGGGAGCTGCTTCCCCGCTTCGCGTTCTACCGGGTTATTGCAACCATTATTGCGCTGATCCAGTATATTGTAGTTAAAAATACAAAACCCAGTAAAATTTCATACGTTCACGGTTATCTTGTTTCATTGATTCTCGGCGGTGTAATTGCACTAATGACTGTTGATCTCGGAGGATTCAGTTCCGGCTATTATGCTGGACTAAATCTTGTTATAATAGGTGTGAATATTCTTCTTCCATGGGAGACTTACCATTCCGCCATCAACGGACTCATGACTATACTGATGTATGTTGTTCTTAATGTGGTTTTTGGCGGGAATTTTAATGCAAATGATTTAACCAGCAATCTTTTTTTTATGAACGCGACTGTTATAATCTCTGTAAGCATTAATCTTGTACGCAGCAAGCTCATAAAAAGAGAGTTCGCTCTGCGCTCGGAAGTTCAGAATGCAAGGGACGCCCTGTGGGGAGAAATGGAAGTAGCGAAAAAAATTCAGACATCGCTGCTTCCTAAAAATAAACGAATCGGCAGTTATGAAATGGCGGCACTTATGGAACCCGCAGCAGAAATTGGTGGCGATTACTACGATGCTGTTGAAACAAATGCAGGTGAAAACTGGGTTATGATAGGAGATGTTTCAGGTCATGGAGTTGAGTCAGGGCTTATTATGATGATGACACAAACGAGTATATTTTCAATTATCAATGACACCCCGGGACAACGTCCAATGAATGTAATTAATAATGTTAATTCTGTTATCCGGAAAAATATTTCCAGACTTGGTTCAAACATGTATATGACCCTCTTTGCTATTAGACTTGAAAATGATTCTGTGATGCTGGCAGGAAAACATCAGGATATAATAATTTACAGGGCAAAGTCCGGAACAGTTGATGTAATACAGGTTCAGGGTACCTGGATCGGTCTTGCGGATGATATTGCTCCTTTTCTGAGTGATATAAAAATTGAAATTTTCGAAAACGATATCATGCTTCTTTTTACTGATGGAGTTACAGAAGCCATGAACGATAGTGGAGAAATGTTTAATCAGGACCGTCTCATTGCTTTATTTAAAATATATTCATCTTTATCTCCTGAAAATATTGTCAGGAATATTGCTGAAGACATAGGTAAATTCCAGAAAAAACAGTATGATGACATAACACTTATAGCACTGAAAAAAAACTATTAAACCATATTAAAAAATTTTCTTAACAAGCATACAGCATTTTGAAAACAAAGTTTATTTTATTGTCTGTAAAACAAGTAAGATTCTTGACATATTTTCATGATATGGATAATATAAATAAAATTAAACGGTTATTACAGGAGTTCCAGTGAGTATTGAAGTTGAAATTATAAAAGTTACAGCTGTTTCGATTGATATAATAGATTATAATATACTGATCTTCAAAATCAATCCGGAAAAAAGAATTAATTCGGATAACTCCAATGAACTTTGGATAATTCTAAATACTCTTATTGACGCCGGAGTTAAGAAGATTCTTGTTGATTTAAAGTTAGTGGAATATATTGACAGTTCCGGTATCGGCATTTTTATTAATGCGACAAAAAAAGTACGGAAGAAACAGGGGGATCTGGTTCTTGCCAATACATCCAAGGAAATAAAGGAAATTTTTAAAGTAATCAACCTCCAGAATTTCATTAAAATATATAATACAGATACGGAAGCATCTAATTATTTCAGGCTCTCTTTCCCTTCTGAATAAGCCTCATTGTTGAAATTTATTTTTTTCTTTTAAATCATTTATTGTACAGTATTCCCTGATTATTCTGATAAATATACTGCCGTAGCGTTCATATTTATTTAAGCCCACACCGTATATATTCATCATTGAAGATTTTTGCTGAGGGAAATATACTGTCATTTCAATAAGGGTTCTATCGGAGAAAATAATATATGGCGGAATATTTTCCTCATCAGCAAGTTCCTTTCTTTTTTTTCTCAGTATGTTAAACAATTCTGTATCGTGATCCTGTTCTATCCTTTTCTGTGATTTATCTGTTTTTTTAATATCATCCATTACAGGAGCCTGAATTTTTTCTGTTCCTTTCATAATGCTGAATCCGCGCTGAGTGATTTTTAATATTCCGAAGTTGTCCGCGTCCTGTATTAGCGCGCCTTCTCTTATGAACTGCCTTGCGAGGTGCAGCCAGTATTTTTTTGAATAATCTTTTGCTATGCCCCACGTTGGAAGTTTGTGATGCCCGAAGTCAATAATCTTCTTGGATTCCGAACCTCTCAGTATGTCTATTACATGGTTCATTCCGAATCTTTCATCAGTTCTCCTGACACATGATAGAAACATCTGCGCCTTGACTGAAACATCTTCCATAGGAACGGCACTGCCGGTGCAGTTGTCGCACGCTCCGCAGTTTTTTACACTGTAATCCTCGCCGAAATATTTTATAAGAGGAATGCGCCTGCAGGAGGTTGATTCAGCATAATCGATAAGACTTGCAAGATGATGGTTCGCTATTTTCTTTTCGTTGTCATTTTCTTTCTGATCAATGAAATATTTAATTTTGCGAATGTCGGAGTAGCTGTAGAGTAAAAGGCAGTTTGCCGGAAGCCCGTCGCGTCCGGCTCTTCCTGTTTCCTGATAATAAGATTCTATGCTCTTCGGCAGATCATGATGAATAACGAATCTTACATTCGTTTTATGTATTCCCATGCCGAATGCAATTGTTGCAACGACAATCTGCACTTCATCCCTGATGAATAATTCCTGGTTGCGTTTTCTCTGTTCGTCTGAGAGTCCAGCGTGATATGGCCTGACTGAATAACCGTGTTCCAGAAGCTTTTCAGAAAGAGTATCCACCTGGTTTCTCGAAAAACAATAGATAATGCCGGACTGGGATGGAAATTTGTTTAAAAATTCAAGTGTCTGCTGCATGGAATTCTGTTTGGGAATAACCTGAAAAAAAAGATTCTCCCTGTTGAAGCTTGCAATATAACTGTTCGAATCTTTCATTTCAAGATTTTTCAGTATGTCGTTTCTTACGCGCTCTGTCGCAGTTGCAGTAAGAGCAACGCAGACTGCTGAAGGGATTTTTTTTCTGAATTTCACAATCTGCCTGTATTCCGGACGGAAGTCGTGACCCCATTCAGAAATGCAGTGAGCCTCATCTATTGCAATGCAGTCAACCTGCAATGAAAAAAGCATCCCGGATATGTCCGGTTTAACCAGTGTTTCAGGCGCAACATATAAAAGCTTAATTCTGCTATTTCGGACAAGGTTTTTGTTTTCATGATATTCCTCAAGATCAAGAGAACTGTTAAGCATTACTGCCGGAATATTGAGAATCCTCAGCTGGTCTATCTGGTCTTTCATGAGAGATATAAGCGGTGAAACTACAATTGTCAGCCCTTTGAACAGCATTGCCGGAATCTGGTAGCAGACAGATTTTCCGCCCCCTGTTGGCATTAAAACCAGTGTATCTTTTTTATCAAGAACAGATTTAATTATTTCTTCCTGGAGAGATTTGAATTCATCATATCCGAAAGTTTCTTTTAATATTTTATTAGCCTGGTTTATCATATTATCTATTTAGATTTTTTTAATTCACTTTATTATTAATACGAATATAAATCAATTTTTGTAAATTATTCTTATAAAAAAAATAATGAATGAATAATGCAAACCAAATTTTATTAGCCTGGTTTGATCAGTTCATTGTTATTTCGGCTGTAGCCTCTGCATGCATTTGTGATAAACTTCACAAAATTTCAGAATCTCACAGATATTGTATAATTATTATAGTCTTTTTTAATTATATATTAAAATTAAACTTGATTATTTTAAAAGAAGAAGTAATTATAATAAAATGAAAACAGAATATTTAATATCCAAATCCGGATCCAAATTTTCTATGAAATTTTCCAGGGAACTTGAATCTGATTTTGAGAACTTTTATTTTGAAAAATCAATCCTGACAACAAGAATAGCACTTATACTTGGAGCAGTTTTATATTCGCTTTTTGCGTTTCTTGATATCTTGATTGCTCCAATTGAAATTCATAAAATCTGGATTATTCGTTTTCTGATAGTGGTTCCGCTGCTTGTTCTTTTATTCGCAGCAAGTTTTTTTAATGCTTTCAGGAAATATATGCAGTCATTGACAGCTTTGGTTTCAATGGCTGCAGGACTCGGGATTCTGGCAATAATATCAATAGCTTCTGAAGCGGAAGGCAAGTTCTATTATTATGCAGGTTTGATTCTTGTTATAATGTGGACCTACACCCTGGTCCGCCTCCGCTTTATTTATGCAACAGCAGTATGCTGGATTCTTGTTATTATTTATGAATTGATCAATTTATTTTATTTTCAGGTGTTTGAAACAGGCGATACGCGCAAGATTTTTTTTAACAATAACTTTTTTTTTATTTCATCAAATATTATAGGCATGTTTGCAGGATATTTACTGGAACTATATACAAGAAATGATTTCCTGTATAAAATTAAACTTTCTGAAAAGCAGAAAGAACTGCAGAAAGACCGCGATGAGTTGAAAGCCAACAATGAGCGTTTCCAGAGCGATCTGGAAATGGCAAGATCGCTTCAGGAATATCTTCTGCCAATGAAAAGCCCTTATCCTTTCATAAATTTTCTTTATAAACCCATGGAAGAGGTAGGCGGGGATTTATACGATTTTATTGCATTTAATGACGGTGAAAGAATCGGGTTATTCATCAGCGATGTTTCCGGCCATGGGGTGCCTTCTGCATTTATCACTGCAATGATTATTACCGCAATTCACGACCTGGACGAAATAAAACATAATCCTGCTGAATTTCTTCTCAGGCTCAATGATGCTCTTCATAATCTGATAGAGGAACATTATGCCACTGCTTTTTACGGAATATATAACCTGAAAGAAAAGAATCTTGTATATTCAAATGCCGGACATCCACCGCCTATACTTTTTTCAAATGGAGTAATTAAATTGATCGAAGGCGGAAAGAGCAAACCACTTGGAATTTTTGATTCGGATACGCTGAAAAAAATGAATTCTCATTATAACAACGCTGAAATAAAATTTCAGTCAGGTGACAGAATACTCATTTATACAGACGGTATTATTGATGCAAAAAATGTAGTCACCCGGGAAAGGTATTCCAGTATATTAGCAGATAGAATTATTGATTTTTCAGGTCTTTCTTCTAATGAGTTTCTTCAGATCTTATTCAATGATATTATTTCATTCAGCGGAAATAATAAACTTGATGATGATATATGCATGATGTGTCTTGATGTAGAGAAAGAATAACTGAAATTAATGCAATAGATTTAGAAAAAAATAATAGTATTGACGTTTTGATTTAATATAAATTAATTCAGCAATGCTTTGCCATTTAAGCAATATCAGTTTTAAAAATTAATTATAAATTCGGCAATACCAACTATTGGGGATTATCCTGGCCTTGTTATGATTATAACTGGATGATAAAAACATCCATTCCAATGTTAAAGTAAAGTTTTGTATTAGAAAGCAAGCCTGTGGTATTAATTGTAACTTTTCCAAACGGCAGTGTAAGACATTATTTGATTCTTGATAAATAAATTTTACCCAATCTCCGGACTCATTGCCCTTATTAAGGGAAAGGAGTTTAAGTATATCTTTTTAATTTGAAATCATATAATTGCACCGATGAAATTTACAAAATTACAGATAAAATAATGAGGTTAAATGTATGACACCAGTAATGTATTTAAGTCTGATCGTTTTTATAGTTTTTATAGCCGCATTTATCATTTGGTCAATCCTGGGTATTGTTATAATTCCTGAAGACAAGGTCGGTCTTGTAACAAAAA
Organism: uncultured Leptospirales bacterium; assembly: GCA_964529415.1. Classification (GTDB taxonomy): domain Bacteria; phylum Spirochaetota; class UBA4802; order UBA4802; family UBA5550; genus CAYMPH01. Next base: position 83,561 of record CAZGWD010000013.1, read on the forward strand.
AATTTGCAATGGGTTCACTTCCTGACGGGAAAATTATTGCAGTAAACAAAGAAGCAGGTTATCAGGCTGATACTCTTTCACCTGGAATTCATTTATGGAAATTCTGGTTTCAATATGAGATTACAAAGGTAAGATTCACTATAGTGCCTCCGGGATGCATCGGTTTGCTGATTGCCCGTGACGGAGTTGAGATTCCGGTTGGCCGCATCTTGGGAAGAAAAATTCCGTGCGACAATTTTCAAAGTGCCAGAGATTTTTTAATAAACGGCGGGCAGAAGGGAAGGCAGACTGCATATATAACTGCAGGTTCTTATCGGATTAATACTAATCTATTTGAAATTAACATAGAACCTATGGTTAAAATCCAGGATAACATGGTTGGAATAATTACAGCTTTTGACGGTGAGCCTCTTACAAGCGGCCAGATCGCAGGAGAAATGGTTGAAGGTCACAATAATTTTCAGGATGCAGATGCATTTCTGATAAATGCAGGTAAGCGAGGACTTCAGCAGCAGGTGGTTCTTGCGGGAAATTATAATATCAATCCATGGTTTGTAGGAGTTGAAGAAAAACCCATGACTGATATTTCTATAGGTCATGTTGGTGTTGTTGTGTCGTTTGCCGGCAAGGAAGGAAGCGACTTGACAGGTGACGCATTTAAACATGGAAACATAGTTGCAAAAGGAAGCAAGGGTGTGTGGGTTACTCCTTATGATCCGGGCAAGTATCCTTTGAATACATACATAATGAAAATAGAATCAGTGCCAACTACAAATATTGTACTTAACTGGGCAACCGGCAGAAACGAGTCGCACAAGCTTGATGAAAAGCTGTCAACTATATCTGTAATTTCGCGCGATGGTTTCAAGTTCTCTGTTGATGTTTCGCAGATAATACATATTCCATCAAAGGAAGCTCCTCAGGTAATTGCACGCTTCGGCAGCATGCAGAATCTTGTGTCGCAGGTGCTTGAACCCATGATAGCAAACTACTTCAGAAACTCAGCTCAGACACGCGAGGTGATTGATTTTCTCGCAGAACGGGAAATGATCCAGGCTGAATCAAAAAAATATATATCAGGCATATTGAAGGAGTATAATGTAATCGGCGTTGATACTTTAATTGGAGATATTGTGCCGCCGCCGGATCTCATGAAAACTCTTACAGATAAAAAAATAGCTGAAAAGCAGAAAGATGCGTACAAAACCCAGATGGAAGCCCAGACTGTCAGGCAGGAGCTTGAGAAGCAGACTGCAATTGCAAATATGCAGTCAAGGGTTGTTGAAGCAGAACGGGGTGTTGAAATTGCAGAGAAAAATGCCAATTCGCAGGTCAAGAAAGCTGAGGGGGAGTCTAAAGCCATTGAGCTTATAGCCGGAGCGAATGCAAGACAGATCGAACTTCTTGGCGATGCAGAGGCAAAAAAAATATCAGCAATCGGCGAATCGAATGCGGAAGCATATAAATTAGCTGTAAGCGCTATGGGAGCAAACGGATTTACCTATATGAAAATAATGGAATCTATCGGCAGCAACAAGGTTAAAATTGTTCCAGAAATTCTGATCAGCGGGTCATCGACTGACGGCGGATCTGATAATATCGGCGCTCTGGTTGGCCTTGAAGTATTAAAGAAAGTTAAAGAGAATTTTACTGATACAAAAAGCATGGGAAACGGATCGAAGCCGGATAATGAAAAATAAACTTTATCCTTTGTGCAAATGTGAATTAAATGACGGCTTTACTGATTTAACCAGAATTTTTCAGAAAAGAAAAATATTAATTGGCTATTCATGCTTGACAATGTATATTTATATACTTATGTTGATTGAATAATTTTTTTGGGAGTATAATATGAAACATCTGCAGCAAACAGTGAAAGCTATTATTACCGAAGGGGATGATTTCGGATATGTGGGGAGTTGCTTCGGTCTTCCTGTTGTATCTCAGGGAAATACTCTGGATGAAATCGTTAATAATTTAAAACAAGCGATTGAGCTTCATTTTGAGGGGGAAAATCTTTCAGAAATGGGATTTATTGATAATCCTTCTATTGTTATAACCTACGAGTTAGAACCTGTGTATGCCAAAGCTTAAACGATTATCCGGATCAGAGATTGTAAAAGTCTTTGGGAATTTTGGATTTAATATAGTATCTCAAAAAGGCAGTCATATAAAATTGAAAAGATTCATCGAAGGTAAATCCCAGACACTTACCATTCCAAATCATCGGGAGCTGGACATGGGAACACTTCGTGCAATAGTTCATCAGGCATCAGTTTATATTGATCCAAATTTATTAAAGAAAGAATTTTATACTGAATAAGAACTGATCCCGTTTAGTATCTCTTCTTGCTTGATAAAAGTAGAATTTTTAAAAGTTGATATTTTTTTAGAAAAAAAATTAAGCCCGATCCGGCTTCCTGAAAACCGGCGGAATATATGTTGTTTAAAATGTAAGTGAAAGGGCTGTTATTCTTAATACAGCCCTTTTCTCTCCAAAATTAATTCAATTTTCCACAAATTAATGCTTGAATTTATGTCCCATTAAAAAAGAATGATTTCAGTCAAACAGCGCATCTCAGCGCAAAATTTAAAAAAACTTTCCGGTAAATATGCAATTTGTTCATCTGCACAACCATTCAGACTATTCAATTCTCGACGGTGCAATTACAGTCGATAGACTGATAGACCGCGCGATCGAACTTGGAATGCCTGCAGTTGCGCTTACTGATCACGGAAACATGTTCGGAGCTATAGACTTTTACCTGAAGGCAAAGAAAAAGGGAATAGTTCCGATTGTCGGCCAGGAATTTTATATGGCTCCAGGTTCGAGATTTAAAAAAGAATCTGTAAAGGGAACCGGAGAGGAGAATGCACACCATCTTATTCTCCTTGCAAAAAATGAAACAGGCTATAAAAATCTAATTAAACTTTCTTCAATCGGATTTACCGAAGGATTTTACTATAAGCCGCGAATAGATCTGGAAGTTCTTGAAAAGCATTCGGAAGGGTTGATATGCAGCACTGCGTGCATTGCCGGTCAGGTGCCGAGAGCTATCATTAAGGGAAATTATAATGAAGCAAAGGAAATAGCAGGAAGGTTCAGTGAAATTTTCGGGAAGGATAATTTTTATCTCGAGCTGCAGTATCATGGCATTAAAGAACAGGAAATTGCGAACAGGGAACTGATTAAATTATCATCTGAACTGAATCTTCCACTGATCGCAACAAACGATGCGCACTATCTGAAAAAAGAAGACGCATATTCGCATGAAGTTCTTCTGTGCATACAGACCGGAAAGACCATGAAGGACGAATCGCGGATGAAGTTCGGCGGTTCCGAATTTTATTTCAAGACGCCTGAAGAGATGGCAGCGCTTTTTGCTGATTATCCTGATGCGCTGTACAACACCTATTCAATATCCCAGATGATTGATCTTGAGCTGAGTCTCGGCAATCCAATACTTCCAAATTTTATAGTCCCGGAAGGTTTTAATCTCGATTCATATCTTGAGCATCTTGTTACAGAGGGAGCGCTGAAAAGATTCGGCGGAGTGATTTCCGGAGAAGTCAGAAAGAGAATAGATTATGAACTTTCTGTAATAAAGAAAATGCATTTTTCCGGCTACTTCCTTATAGTATGGGATTTTATAAAATACGCAAAAAGTGTTGGAATACCTGTTGGCCCGGGCCGAGGATCTGCAGCAGGTTCAATCGTTTCATATTCTCTTGGAATTACAGCTCTTAACCCTTTGAAATATAATCTTCTTTTTGAAAGATTTTTGAATCCGGAAAGAAATGAAATGCCGGATATGGATATTGACTTTTGCGCTGAGAGGCGCGAGGAGATCATCAGATATATTAAGGATAAATACGGCGATGATAAGGTCAGCCAGATAATAACTTTCAACAAAATGAAATCGAAACTTGTTATAAAAGATGTAGCGCGTACTCTCGATATACCTTTTGAACGGGCAAATGAAATCAGCAATATGATTGAGGAAAAAACTCTCGACGAAGTGTTGAAAAAATCCAAGGAATTCAAGGACTCGTATAATAAAGGGATTATTCCGCGGGAGCTTGTTGATATTTCACTGAAGCTCGAAGGACTTGTAAGATCAGCAGGAAAGCATGCAGCAGGAATTGTAATATCAAAAGGCCCGCTTACTGATTATGTTCCTCTATATAAAGATCCTAAAGACGGAGGAATATCCTCACAATATGAAAAGGATACACTGGAAAAAACAGGTCTTGTCAAGATGGACCTTCTCGGACTCAAGAACCTTACCATAATTGATAAATGCTTAAAGAAAATAAAAATAAGCACAGGTGAAGATCTTAATCTGGAAGAGATACCTCTTGATGATAAAAAAACATTCAAGCTGCTTCAGAGCGCAGAAACCAAAGGCATATTCCAGCTTGAAAGCTCGGGAATGCAGAATCTTCTGAGAAGGCTCGGCCCTTCCGAATTTGAGGAAATTATTGCAATAGTTGCACTCTACAGGCCGGGTCCGCTCAATTCAGGTATGGCGGATGACTATATAAAGCATAAGAGGGATATGTCGTCTATAAAATATCCTCACAAGGTTCTTGAAACAGTTCTGAAAGATACTCTTGGCGTTATTGTTTACCAGGAGCAGGTAATGCTTATATCGCAGCTCGTTGCAGGCTTCACTATGCCCGAAGCTGACAAGCTCAGAAAAGCAATGGGAAAAAAATTAATACATATCATAAACGATCTTGAAAATAAATTTATTGAAGGCGCATTGAAAAAAGGGTTTGAAAAAGATTTTGCTGAAAATATTTACTCAAACATAAAAAAATTCGGTGAGTATGGGTTTAACAAGTCGCATTCTGCTGCATACGCGCTTGTAACATACCAGACCGCATACCTTAAGGCTCATTTTCCGATTCAGTTTATGACTGCGCTTCTGTCGGCACAGCCGGACAATCAGAGCGATGTAATACAATACGTTAATGACTGCAGAGCCAAGGGGATAAAAATTTTATCTCCGTCAATAAATACAAGCGGCTATGATTTTACAATTGAGGAAAAATCAATCAGATTCGGTCTTGGTGCGATTAAGGGTCTTGGCGGAAAGGTGATAGAATCAATAATCAATGCAAGAGAATCCGGCGGGGAATTTAAAAACCTGAGAGATTTTCTTGAAAGGGTTGGTCTTGCTTCGCTTAACAAAGGGGTTTTTGAGGCGCTGATAAAGTCCGGGTCAATGGACTGCCTCCATCCTGTAAGAGCGGAACTTTTCCTATCAATTGATTATCTGATAGATACTGCAAAAAGAATCCAGGAAGACAAGCTTTCCGGCCAGGGAAACCTTTTTGAAATTTTTCAGGCTGCGAAAGAAGGATCAAGCGAGATAATTCTTCCTGTATCTGCCAAATGGGCTGATAATGAAAAACTTACTCATGAAAAGGAAGTTCTGGGGCTTTATATTTCCGGCCATCCTCTGGCAAAATACGAAGCTGATCTGAGGGCATTTTCGTCTATGCCTTTATCGGATATTACACCTGAACATCAGGGCAGGGAGCTTTCACTTGCAGGCATTATAACAAATCTGCAGATTAAAAAATCCCAGAAATCCGGTAAAAGATATGCAACAGGAACTCTCGAAGATCTGAACGGTACAATAGATATTATGATATTTTCGTCAGTCCTCGACAGGTTCGAGTCGCAGATCACAGCATCTTCACCTGTTATGGCAGGGGGTGTTCTTGAAACTGAAAATTCCGGATCATCCGGCAAAAAATTTATTGTTAAGTCTGTTAAGCAGTTAAAGGAAATCAGAAGACAGGCTGTGTCAGGTATTCATATCAACCTTGATCCTGTAGGTGTGGATGAGAATCTTTTAAACTCATTAAAAAATATTCTGGTCCGCCATAAAGGCGAATGTCCGATATTTTTTCACGTAAAAGAAAAGGACGGCGAGAAAGTTATAAAAGTTCATTCTGCATTTAATATAGCGCCTACTGAAAAATTTGTAAATGATATATCAAAGATTGTCGGGAACGAGTCTGTAAAATATTCTTTCAGCCATCACTGATTTTCAGGCGAATGTTTTTTTGTAAGTTCAAGCTGTGTTTTATTTGTCCAGCGGCCGATTACAAAAATTCATTCATTCCGAGATTATTGAATCAAGCTATTCATCATTTATTAATTCACCATCCGGATAAATATTATTTACTCCAATCCTATAAATAAGGATAGATTTCTCGTGATCTTATGCATCATGCTTTGACGCATCAGATTCCGGTGCAGGGGGCTTGATCAGGTTTTCCCTTTCCTTGATTGCCTGTATATATCCTGTTAATTTCATGCTGATTTCATCATTGCGGATTTCTGTATTAAGGCCCTTTATGGAAAAAAGTCTGCTGAATTTTTTAATATCGCTTTTAAGATCTGTAATAAGGTTGTTGATAAATTCATCTTTAGTTGCAAGAAGCCCGAGTATGATCTGAGGATTCGCTTCAATTTTTGTAATTTCCTGCTTCTGGGAGTTTGTGCCAAGAAGAATGATATTTGCTTTTAGATTCTCAAATCCGTTCCCTTTAGAAAGTATAATATATGAAATCAGAAGTGTTCTTAAAATTTTCATATGGTCAGGATCAGCTTCCGCTTCGAGGCCCGTGTCTATTTTATAATCTATAATTGCAAGAAAAGGAAATCCATTTTGTTTAATAAATCTGAGGAGTTCCGATCTTATAAAGTTTGTGCTTTTTGTGCTGTGAATTGCTTTTCTCATCAGAGAAAGAGAATGGAGGTTCAGGAATTCTTCATCAATTTCAAGAGCAAACGGGCTGATTGCAGCTTTTATTGGCATCGCAATTCTTGAATTATCACTGATTAAAATTATTTTCCGGGATGAATTTACAGGCATTGATTTTCACTCTTATAGTGTAGAATGTAAACATATTTTAATTGATTCTAAATTTTTTCAAGAATATTATTTGACCGGAATCAGGTTATAGATTTTTTTTACAGTTATGGAAAATATCAAATGCATAATTTGCGGAAGAGACGGAAGATATGTTTTCAGCAAACTGTCCGGAAGAGGTGAAATTTATAAGCTGGTTGAATGCTGTAACTGTTCCCTTGAGTTCATCTCTCCCAGACCTGACACAGACGAAATTCAATCCTATTATGAATCGGATTATTTTTTAAGAAGAACAGAGAGGGGCTATAATAATTATTTTTCAGATGATGTCAGAAGTGAAATAGAACGGGTTTTCAAGATGAATTTAGCGGATCTTGGATTTTTTGAATTTGAAGAAAAGCTGAATAAAGGAAAAAGATGCCTTGATATCGGATGCGCTGCAGGATATTTCGTGAATTTCATGAAAAGCAGAGCATGGGATTCTTCAGGAATTGATGTTTCAGCAGAATGCGTGGATTTTGGAAAAGCTCTCGGGTTGAATATGACCCGCGGTGATTATCTTGAAGAAAAGTATGATGGAAAATTTGATCTTATAACGCTCTGGGCTTCAATTGAGCATCTTCATTATCCGGAAAAATTTATTAAAAAGATTTCAGAGGAGCTTGATGACAACGGCAGGCTTTATATATCAACTTGCAGATCCGGATTTGGTTTTAAAACAATCTCCGGAAAGAAATGGAGATACTATAATTTTCCTGAGCATCTTTTCTACTTTTCTATTTCCGCTTTAAGAAAATTACTTGAGAAAAACGGCTTTAAAATTTTAGAATATAAAACCTACGGAAGCGGTTTCGGAAAACCCGGTTCCATAATCAGAAAGATTGCGGATTATGCAGCGAAAAATTTTTATCTTGGCGACATGATGATCATATCAGCAAGAAAGGTGTGAAATATGATAATAGCAAAAACTATTAAAGAAGCAAGAGCAGAAATACAGAAAGCGAAAAAAAGCGGAGCAGTTACAGGATTCGTGCCAACCATGGGATATCTGCATCAGGGACATGAAAGTCTTGTGCATATTTCCAGGGAAAAAGCATCCTATAATATTATGAGCATTTTTGTTAACAGAATTCAGTTCAATGATCCGAAAGATTTCACGGCATACCCTCGTGAATTTGAAAGGGACGCTGCAATCGCAGAAGCTGCAGGTGCAGATCTTCTGTTCATTCCGGACGAAAGCGAAATGTACACTGACAGACTCACGTATATCGATATGGACATCCTGACTGAAAATCTCTGCGGAGCAAAAAGGCCAGGGCATTTCAGGGGAGTGTATACTGTTGTAGCAAAACTGTTTAATATCATACAGCCGGATATTGCAGTTTTCGGGCAGAAGGATATACAGCAGGTGGTAACTCTTGAGAAAATGGTTTATGATCTGAATTTTCCTGTTGAAATAATTATTGCACCGACCATGCGTGAAAAAGACGGGCTTGCAATGAGCTCGCGCAATAAATATCTTACGGGCGAAGAGAGAGAAAGAGCAGGCGTGATATACAAGGGCCTCAAGGCTGCAGAGAGCGCTCTTGCTGCAGGTGAAAGAAAAAGTTCTGAAATTGAAAAAGCTGTTGTGAATGAAATTAAAAAAGGCAATCCCGCTTCAATCGATTATGTGAGCATTGTAAATTATTCACGTCTTGCGCCCACAGAGAAGATTGATTCAAAATGCGTTCTTGCTGCAGCGGCATTTTTCGGCAAAGCAAGGCTTATTGATAATATGATAATTAATTATACAAATGGTGATGTGAAATGCGTTTATTGAAATTTATTCTCCTGATGTCTGTTTTTACGGCATGCACTCCTCAGGCTCCTATTACTCCTTCGGATGCTTTTTATGAGTTGAGAAAATCATTTAAAAATAATGATTATGATAAAACTATTTCTCTTTTATCAGATGGGAGCATTTCTAAAATTAAAAAAACTTCAGCAATTTTTTCTTCCATGGACGATACTTCGCTTAATTCAGCAGCTTCGGCATATGGAATAAATCCTGATAGATTAAAAAAACTTTCAGTTAAGGATTATCTTGCGGTTTATTCCAAGATGGAAAAACAGAATGTTCTTCTTGCTGCTTTTGAATGCAGTATTATAGGCATTAATAAATACGGGAGTGAAGCTGTAATCTCTCTTGATAACGGAATGAAACTCAGGTTTATCAGAACCGGACCTTACTGGAAATTTGATATGACGGAGTTCTAAAGAAAATATTTCCTTAGTTCTTCATACACTTCTTCAATTTTAATTTTCTTCCCGGTAACTTTTTCTAAAGTAGTCATAGCACATCCGCTTATACCGCATGGAATTATATATTGGAAAGTATCAAGGCTGTTGCAGACATTTAAAGCTATTCCGTGCATGCTTATTCCGCCTGTAAGATCAAATCCTATTGAGCAGATCTTTTCTTCATCTACCCATACACCTGGATTTTTTTTATCGTAACAGGATTTTATACAATAGTCTTTTTCAAGGAAAAATATTATCTTATCAATAATACTATTTACAAATTTACCTGCATTTTTTGATTCTACAGGCAGAACAAAATATACAACAAGCTGTCCAGGTTCATGTGCAGTGATGTCTCCGCCGCGGGTTGAATTTTTAATTTCTATTCCATGCGAGTTAAGATATTTTGCAGATTTCAGGAGGCTGGAAGTAGATCCCTGTCTGCCGATTGTAATAACAGGAGGAAAGTGTTCGAGAAAAAAAATGCATCCTGTGCTTCTGCTGTTTAATATCTGCAGCCTTTGTTCAGTTTGCAGTTTAACTGAGTCTTCATAGCTGATTCTGCCTAAGAATTTTATATCAGGCTGCATTAAATTTTAAAGAATGAAACAGCTTTTCGTAACACATCAGCAAGAGTTGAAACATTTGTTGCTCCTACTGAAAGCTCTTCAGAGCCGGATGCATTAGCCTGCGTCAATTCGTTTATACTGCTGATTGACCGTACTATTT
>CAZGWD010000014.1:0-93316 GCA_964529415.1 uncultured Leptospirales bacterium
GGTTGCCCCCGGCGGATTTTGAGTCCGCTGCGTCTGCCAGTTTCACCACTTCGGCATAAGTTTAACAAGTATCCCCGCTCATGGCGGGGATATATATTTAAGGAACAAAAAATAATATTAACATAGTATTCCTTTGTAAATTATAAAAACATATTAAAAAAATTATTCAGGCTGAGGAATTTCATCAACCTCTATATATTTGCCTTTTGCTCTGGCAACAATTTTGCCCATTTCATTCTCTATCTCAGCTCTGTTCTCAATGACCTTTTTGCTTTTCTTCACATACCAGCCTCGTATATAAAGATTTTCCTTTATATACGCAGGTTGAAGATATCTGATTGTTATTTCGCTTGTCAGAGCCATAATATCAAGGTACTTATTTACCGTAATCATGGTTTCATCAAGCAATGCAGCAACAACACCTGCATGAATTATGTTAGGAGGCCCTTCCAGAAATTCATCTGCAGTGTATTCCCCGTACGCAGTTTTTGTATCATCATCAAACTTCAGCTTCAGTTTCAATCCGCGTGGATTTTCTGCTCCGCAGCCAAAGCATATTTTATCCTCAAATTCTATCATAATGCCATTTTTCTCGGATTATAGTGTTTTTGTCAAGAAATAAATAATTGGAGAGCTATTTGGACTTTATTTTACTCATAATCAGGTCAACTTCTTCCTGATCAAGCCATTCATCAACGTGGATTGGATTCGAATCTGTAAACATTATATACATTTCAAGAGCCATAATAATATCTTCTTTGGATAATACTCCCTGAGTGACTAAAATTTCTCCTACGAGCCTATCCTTATTGTCTTTCTGCATCAATAATGCTTCTTTGAGCTGGTCTTCAGTAATAATACCATTTTGAACGAGAAACTCGCCCACCTGAATATCCAGTTTTTTATCATATTCGGGCATTAAACAGCTCCAAAAGCAATTCATGATATAGGAAATAATATTTTTTATTTATCATATCTTCATATTAACATGTCAAGCTTTAATTTTCTTGACTTATTAAACAATAAAATTTTTAAATAATATAAGGTCGATATGAAATTAAATAATAAATATAAAATTTTAATCATCACCGTTCTGACAGCAGCTATTTCAATGTCTGCCTATATTTATATATATTCACAGACGGATAAAAAAATAACTTACACAGGCAGTGCAGCCTGCGGGGAATGTCATGGTCAGGAATCAATCGGCAACCAGAATAAAATATGGCGCTCATCCCCTCATGCCAGGGCTTTCCGGACTTTAAAATCGGAAAAAGCATTAAAAATATCAGAAAACAGGGATATTAAAGATCCGTCAAATGATTCAAACTGTTTAAAATGCCATTCTACAGGCGGCGGAAAAACACAGGAATTGAAAGAGGAAGGAGTCGGTTGTGAAGCCTGTCACGGTCCAGGCAGCATATATAGCGAGATGAGCATTCATGTAAATTATACAAACAGGGAATCAGCCTACAATAAATCCATTAAATACGGCATGTATCCTATCCTTGGTATAAAACATCTGAAAAAAAGAGAGAAACTCTGTCTTCACTGCCATAATTCAGACAGGCCTTGCTTTCCGACAGATATGCAGGAAATTCAGAGGCAGCTGCATCCAATTCAGGTGATTGACACTTTAAGGAAAAGAGATGTGGATTTCAGCCACCGGCTTCGCAGATAGAGCGTTTGGCTTTTGAATCAAGCCTCAGCCATCTTAGCCCTTCTGATATCAGCATCATCTTTTTCAGAGAACTTATATGATTGATTACATCGTGAAATTCATTTTCTTCAAAAATATTATCAAAAGAGAATACTTCCTTTTCATTTTGAAAAAATACCTGGCTTAAGTTCCCTTTCGCGTATACCGGATTATTTGAAAAACACCTGCAGCTGTTCAATTTATCAATTTTTACTGCAGTCTGTTTCCTGAAAAGAATATCAAGCAGGAAACTGTAAAGCTCATCATGCGCAAGTATAACTTTTGAAATTCTGTTCAGCCCGGACATGAATTCATGAACAAACATTCCTTTTTTCATATCCTTGTAAACAATGACAGGTGAACGCTTCATTTCAATTTTTAAAAATGATTTTTTTATAAGCTCCGGAATTTGAATATTTTCCATACCTATATTTATAAGAATCATCTGAACATCTTCTTCAGAAATTTTCTTAAACAGCGAGTTAATTGAATCTGCAATGAGTGCTTTATAACCGAATCGGGATGTTATTGTTTTAATTATGCTTATTGCAGCAGCATCATCATCGAGTATCGCTATCCGTCCGTGAATTTCTTTATCCCTTCTTTCAAGCGAGCGCAGATATAAAGCTGTTCTTTTCGGATCACAGGGCATCAGCAAATCTGCAATTCCATTTTCGAGAAGAAGGCATTTCATCTGATCATTAATTTCATCTGCAACGCATACAACCTTGCAGTTTTCAATCACGCTTCTCGCAAGATTAAGTTCCTGCATAAAATTTTTAACTGTAAGTTCTATTACAAAATAGCCGGAATTTTTCTGGGATAAAATCGGATTAAGCAAAATCTCATCAACAGGATAATTATATTCATTAACAATAAAATCAGCTTTTGAAACAGTTTCAGAAAACAAACTGTTCTTATACGTGGCAATATGAACTTTTTTCATAAAATATTATGTCTCATTAAAGAGTCCTTCTGTCAATTAATTTATTTATTTATTAGGAAATTTAAAATTTCTGGTCTCGGCTCCGCTCGACAAGCGTAAATGATAACCGATAGCTTAATCTGCAAAACTGAGATGCGTTTAGCATGTTCATCGAGCTGAGCCGAGATGCCTACAGCAAACTCATCAAGCTAAGCTGAGAAGCAATTCCGTAAACGCTCATTGAGGGAAGCCGAGATGCAATCCCCAAACGCTCATCGAGCGAAGCCGAAATACCTACAGCACGTTCATCGAGCGGAGTCGAGATGAGCCTTAAAATTTAATTACAACTATTGTAAAATCGTCTTCCAGCTCTTCAGAGCTTCCGGCACTTCCTGCTTCGCACATCATGGCAATAATATCATCCGGCTCCCTGTCTTTCATTTTCAGAAGATTTTCTATTATGACTTCTTCTGCAAGGCTTATATCCGAATTGTCGTCAAAAGTTTCTATAACTCCGTCAGTGCAGAGCACCAGTATGTCACCAGGATTAAATAAAACTATTCTTTCCTCGAATACGGAATTTTCATAAATACCCAGAGGTTTTCCCAGAGCATTCAGACGCTCTACTACATTAGAATCATGTCTTACAAGAAACTGATTGTTATGGCCTGCGCTGCCATAGGTTATCAGGCGGTTATGCGCGTCAATAGTTGCATAAAACATTGTTACAAACATTCCATGCTCAGAATCATAAAAAATATACTTGTTCGACTGAAGAAGAAGAGGTGCAGGCATTTTATGTATTCTGCTTTCAGATCTTACTATATTCCTTGCAACACCCATGAACATGGCTGCAGGTATGCCTTTTCCTGAAACATCCGCAACAAGAATGCCGTATTTATTTTCTTCGAGAATAAAAAAATCATAAAAATCCCCGCCCACAACCTTAGCAGGCATGTTAAATGCCGCCATTTTATGGCCTGCGTAAACCTTCGGCAGTTTAGGAATAATTTTACGCTGAAGTTCTGCAGCAATTGATATCTCATCATGCAGTCTCTGCCTTAAAAGCGATTCCCTGTAGTGTTTTAAATTCTGAAATGCTTCTCCCACCTGGGTTGCGGCAGTCGAGAGGACTCTCAGATCAAATGAGTCAAAACAGATTCCATTTTCTTTATCAGCCACATTTAAAACGCCGATGGATGTGTTATTGACTATTATAGGTACTGATATAAAAGAATTTGTAAGATATTCGCCGCTTGAAACTCTAAGAGATTCAGGAAGGTCGGTATTAATATCTGAAACTATCATAGGATCAGCGCATAAAAACACATGAGCTGAAATTGAACCGACTGCAGGTATGGCATATCCTTCTTCAATATTATCCGGAAGACCGGATGAAGCGATTAAATCGAGAAAAATTCCGGATTCATTTACAATAAAAAAAGAAGCACGTTTAGCCTTGAGAGATTTTCTTATAAGATCAATTACTTCTGTAAAAATTTTTGTTGTTTCTTTTTTTGTTAGAGAAAGGGCCTGTGATACCTGATAAAGTGTTGTCAGTTCATGTACCCTGTTATTAAGATCATCGTATAGCCTGCGGTTATCAATTGCAATAGCAGCCTGGCTTGCAAGATGCCTTCCCATGTCGAGATCCTCTTCTGTGAATTTATCTCTGTCTATAGTATTTACAATTTCCAGAACTCCAATAAGCGATCCCATAACTTTCATGGGCATACACAAAATATTACGTGTTCGGAAATCACTTTTTCTGTCGATTTCCTTAAAAAACCTCGGATCGTTTTCCGGGTCGTTTACAATTAAAGGCTCGCCGGTTTTTGCAACAGTTCCTGCAATACCGCGTCCTTCAGGAATTCTTTCTCCCTGAATAATGTCTCCTTTCGAACCTATAACTATGTTAAAAATCAGGTCCTCTGTCCTTGCATCATACAGGAGAAGAGATGCTCCTTCGGAGTTTAAAACATCTTTCGCAGTATCCATTATTGACCGTAAAAGATCTGCAAGAGCAAGACGCGAATTAATTTTATCTGAAATGCTGTTCAGCTTTGAAAAATTCATAATCAATGAGCCTCTTCCCAGTTTTTTCCCCAGCCGGTATCAACGATTACCGGAATATCCAGCCTGACCGCGTTTTCCATATTTGTTTTTACTATTTTCTCAACTTTTTCTTTTTCACTTTCATGCACTTCAATGACAAGTTCATCGTGAACCTGCATTATCATTCTGCTCTTCATATTCAAAGAATTCAACTCATTAAAAATTTTAATCATGGCAATTTTAATCATATCAGCTGAAGTTCCCTGGATCGGCGTATTTATCGCTATCCTTTCAGCGCCTTCTCTCATAAAAACAGTTTTGGAATTAATTTCAGGCACCGGCCTTTTTCTGCCAAGCATGGTTTTAACATAACCATTTTTTTTTGCAAAATCAATTGTTTCATCAATATATTTTCTGAATCCGGGATAAGTTTCAAAATAAATTCTGATAAAATCAGCAGCTTCCTTAAAACCGATATCCGCCTGCTGAGAAAGCCCGTACGGCGAAACTCCATATATTGTTGCAAAATTTATTATTTTAGCCTGCCTTCTCATATCGGAATTAACACTGTCAATCGGAACACCGAACACAGATGAAGCAGTCATGTTGTGAATGTCAATCCCGTCCCTGAATGCACGAATCATGTTTTCATCACCTGAAAGATGTGCAGCAAGACGAAGCTCGATCTGGGAATAATCCGCAGACAAAAAAATAAATCCTTTATCAGGAATAAAACCGCGGCGGATTTTTTTGCCGAAGTCATCCCTTATAGGAATATTCTGCAGATTCGGATCAGAAGACGAGAGCCTTCCGGTTGCAGCTACAGTCTGGTTGTAAGAAGTATGTATCCTGCCGGTTTTCGGAATAATTATCTGTGGAAGAGCATCTATATACGTGTTTTTTAATTTGCTGAGAGTCCTGTATGATATCAGATGTTTGATAATAGGGTGTTTTCCCTGAAGAGCTTCAAGCACTGTAATGTCAGTTGAAAATCCAGTCTTGGTTTTTTTAACCGGTTTCATTCCAAGCTTATCAAACAAAATTCCTGCAAGTTCCTGGGTGGAATTAATATTGAATTCCACGCCGGATTCTTTAAAAATATTTTTTTCAACATCCGCAAGAAGCTTATTGTTCTCTGAAGCAAGCTCTTTAAAATATTCTGTATCAACTTTCACTCCGCAGCTTTCCATCTCAGAAAGAATTTCAATTAGCGGCATTTCGATATTAAAAAATAAATCCGAAAGTTCATTATCAGAAATTTTCTTTTCAAAAATATTATAAAGCCTGAGTGCAATATCTGCATCTTCAATTGCATACTCAGCTGTTTGCTCAACCGGAATTTCAGAAATTGAAACAGCGTTTTTACCCTTGCCTGTAAGTTCTGTATATGTGATCGTTTTATAATTAAGATAATTTTCAGCCAGATCATCAAGATTGTGGCGCCGCTCATTGGGGTTGATAAGATATGACGCGATCATTGTATCAAAATAAACGCCTGCAAGCTTAATGCCCTGATTTCTAAAAACTGAAAGGTCATACTTTATATTCTGCCCGATTTTTTTTATTGATGGATCTTCCAGAATATCCTTTAAAATTGCAAGAGCCTGTTTGAGAGGAATCATATTTTCAGGAAACAGGCTTGTGCTCAATAAAGGCAAATACCAGCCTGCTTTTTCTTTTATTGACAGAGAAATTCCTACAAGTTCTGCTTCTATCGGCTGGAGTGATGTTGTTTCAGTATCAACAGACACAATTCCTGCTTTCTTGATTTCAGCTACTGCTTTTAATAGGCTTTCCTCATCTCTAATAATTTCATATTTTTTAACTTCCGCCTTTTGTTTTGCGCCTGCGGTTTTAGTTTCCTCTCCGAAAAAATCCCTAACAATGGAATTCATCTCAAGCTTTTTGAAATACTCGCGGATCTCAGGAGTATTAAACGAAGGAACATTAAGTTTATCTACATCAAGATCAATTGCAATATCCTTTCTGATTGTAACAAGGTCCCTGCTCAGATATGCCATTTCCTTTTCTTTAATGAGAAGTTCTTTTATCTTGCCCTTGATGTTTTCTATATTTTCATAAATCCCGTCAAGAGATCTGTATTCACTTATCAGCTTCAGCGCGCCTTTCTCGCCAATGCCCTTAACTCCCGGGACATTATCAGATGTATCGCCTGTAATAGCCATATAATCAATCACCTGCTCAGGACGTATTCCGAGTTTGCTTTCAACTGCTTCTGAATCATAAATTTCGTACTCGGAAATTCCTTTTTTGTTCGCATATATAGTTACATTTTCATTCACAAGCTGATACGCGTCCTTGTCTCCTGTAACAAGAACCACCTCAAGATTTTCTGAAGCGTAATTCGCAGAAACAGTGCCAAGAATATCGTCAGCTTCGAAATTTGGCTCCATCAGCATCTTAATGCCAAGCACCTGGACCATGTTTTTTATTTCTTCTATCTGGGATTTCAAATCATCCGGCATCTTCTGTCTGTTGGCTTTATACTCGGAATACAGATCAAACCTGAAAGATTTTTTCGGCGGATCAAAAGCAACTGCAAGATAATCCGGTTTCTGTTCCTCTATTAACTTAAAAAGCATTCTTACAAAACCGAAAATTGCAGACGTATTCTGGCCGCTTGAATTCTTCAGAGGATTTTTTATAAAAGCAAAATAAGCGCGATAACAAAGCGCATGTCCGTCAATAATATAAAGCGTTTTACTCAAATAAAGCCTCCGGTTAATTTAGAAACAACAGCGCGCGGGACATAACAGGCCGCAGGAAGAATTAAAATAAAATCATTAAAAAAAGGAAAGTAAAAAATAAGGTTTAGAATTGACTTTTTATTTTTTCTTTAATTGTTTTTTTCCTGTAAAACAGAGATATCAATATAAAGATTGGTCCCGAAATCAATAGCGCATATGATGATTCTGTTTTCCCGATTGAATAAATCATATATCCACCGGTTAAGATCAGAATCCCTGAAATAAAAAAAGAAAGTTTTATAAAAAAAGATTTCATAGAGGCAATGCTTTCCTCGAATTCAATCAGCTCAATTTTTATTTTCACCTTTCCGGATTCAATGCCTTCAATAAAATTTCCGGCTTTTACAGGCAGCTCATATAGAGCTGTTAAATTTTTCTTAAAAGATTCCATTAAGGCCGCTGCAGAACTTCGCAGATTTTTCTTTATTATTTCATTTGCATATGGTTTTAAAGTTTCAATTACAGGGAATTCAGGGTTAAGAGTTGATATGATCCCAATTAGCGTGCTTACTGTTTTACCAATAAAAGCCCAATCCACAGGAACAGAAAACGGTTCAGATCTAATTATTTCTATAATATAATCCTGTATCGATGAAACATCAATATCCTGGAAAGACTCCCTTGCGAGGTTTGCCTTGCCTATCACATTGTCCATAAAAAATTTCACTACAGGGAGTAGAATATTCCGGTTTATACCTTTTTTAATAAAACCAAGTGAATCAAGGGCTGCAATAATTTTTTCGGGATTTTTTGCAATTACAGCTTCCACAGAATTCTTTAATCCGTTTATCATTGAATCAGAAATTTCCCCTGACATTCCGAAATCAAGAAGTGCGATACAGCTGTTTTCAAGAACAAAAATATTTCCGGGATGTGGATCATAATGAACTGTACCGAATGAAAGAAACTGTTTAACATAAAGCTCAAGTATTCTTTCAGCTATTATATCCGGATTATTGTTTCTTAATTCCCAGGTTGATCTGTCTGTAATTTTACTCCCGTCAATATATTCCATAACGAGAATTCTCTGTGTCGAGTATTCAAAATATATCCGCGGAATTTTTATATAATCATACGCGCTGAAATAAGTTCTGAACCTTTCTGCTATTACAGCTTCCCGCGTAAAATTCAGCTCATCTCCAGTGATTGTAATGAACTCATTAATGACGCGGAGAAAATCTCCTCCCATATCTCTAAAAAATCTCAAGGAGGACATAAGCCTGAATATATGGTATATGATTGAAAAATCGAGATCAATTATTTTTTCAATCCCGGGTTTGAGTATTTTTACAGCAACAGCATCACCGTTATAAAGCACTGCTTTGTGAACCTGCCCGAGAGAAGCTGAAGATACACACGACTCATCCATACTTTTAAAATATCTTGTATAATCACCCAATTCCAACCGGAGCTGTTCATCAATTTTATCAAAAGGCACCGGAGGTACATTGTCCTGCAAAGGGGAAAGAATTGCAATATATGGATCAGGAAAAATATCCCTGCGGGAACTGAAATACTGGCACATTTTAATAAGAACACCGCCATAGGTTATTGCTATATTATATAACTGTCTGGCCCTTTTTTCGTGGCGGCGCTTCATTAATAACTCTGCACTCTTATAGCCTTTCTTTTTAATCAGGACATATTCTTTTCTAAAATCCAGAGCCATAAGAATAAAGAATTTTGCTATTCTGAAAAATCTCCGCTTAATTTTCATTTATAAATTGCGGATAATTATTTATTATAACTGTCGAGCTTTGCGTTTAACTCTTCAATCTTTTTCTTTAAATCATCAATTTCTTTTTTTGTAGCAAGACCGTGTTTGTCAACAAACTCTGAAATATTCTCTTTAGCTTTAGAAAATTCCTCATCAAATTTCGACTTGAATTCCTCTTTTCTTTTTTTCATTTCCTCTTCAAATTTTCCATATCTTTCCTGGCGGTCTTTTTTAAATTCATCTGCTTTTTTTTCAATTTCCTCTCCTGCTGAAAAAAGCAGCACAGCCAGGTCTTTTATTATATTACTCATTTTATGCCTCTCATTTTTTTTTAAGATTGCAGAAAAATATAATCTCTACATAATATAATATAATTTTAATTAAAAATAGTTACATTTTTTAAAAAAAATCTATTTATATTTTTCATATTAACTTATAAATTTCTTGAATATATTTTACAAAAGAACTATATTGTCCAAAGACTCAAATTCAACTCTCTTAATCAAATAAAATAATTCAATTCAAGTTTTAAAAAAAATATACTGGAAGGTGTCAAATGAGATTTCTATTTTTATTAATTACTATTTTATTTACAGGTTGCGTAACAATGCTCCCGCAGGTTAAGGATGAATTTCTGGCCGGCAAAACAAAAGAGCAGGAAGAGGTTTTATTTAAACTGGAAGACCAGATAGTTGAAATCAACAAACAGAAAGCCGGCATAGAAAAAAAAATAAACATATCCAAACAGCTGAAAAAAGTTAATGAGAGTGAATACCCTTATCAAAAAAACAAACTTAATTATTACACTGAAAACCAGGAGCTTTATATACTTACAGGCAATGCAGCAAAAATGGCTCAAACCGGAAACGATTTAAAAAAGATAGAGCTCGATATTAAATTAAATCTTCTAATGAATGAATATGTGTCATACCTGAAGAGTTACCACCAGTCATCTCTTGATGTTAACTATGCAGAATTATCTGCAAAAATTGCAGAGCTGAGTTATGAAAAATCAAAAATAGCTGCAGCTTATATAGATTTAAAAACCGCCCAGCCGGATGCAGCAGCTGAAAAAGATCCGAAAAAACAAAAGGCAGAAAATAAAAATCCTATTATTGTAGGAGATTATCTTAAGCAGTTTGATGAAAGAAAAAAATCTCTGGCTGATAAAAAGACAATAAATGAAAATTATCTTATTGAATTAAACAAAGCTGAAAAAAAAATCAAGGATGAAGGATTTGCTATTAATCCGGAATTTGTTGTTAAGTAATAAAAACTTAACACAAATTTAATCCCTCCAAGTCTCCAAAAGGGGACTTGATTTTTTTACAAGTTCAAGCAATTGTTTTATTTAAATTAAGCCCACCTCCGGGTATTTGGGTGGATTTAAGTTAAAAAATATGTTTCAACAAAAGGGGAAATTGTTATGTATAAAAAAATTTTAAAATATTCAATCTTTGCTGCTGCGATAATATTTTCTTTTACATTTAACAGCAATCTCAGCGCTCAGTTATATTCTGCAAAAGAATACAACAATCTTTACAATGAAAAAACTGCTGTTGAGCTTGAGATCAGAAGCTTAAAGCGGCAGATGAGAAACAGCGAATCAAACTATGAAACGAAAATAAAAGATCTTGAAAGCCGCATTTCAAAACTCAATGAAACAATAGCAGGTCTTGAAAAGCAGAGCGCGTCCGACAATGAGGCCTGTAAAAAAAGAACAGCTGAACTTGAAAAAACAATTTCAATTTTGCAGCAGAAAAGCGGCGACAGGGAAAAAGATTTAATTGAAGAAAATAAAAAGAATATTGCAGCTTATGATGAGCAGCTGAAAAAATTAAGGAAAGAGCTTTCAGATCAGAAGGAACGCCATCTGGCTGAACTTTCTGAATTAAAGAAAAATTATGATTCTAAAATTATTGAACTGCAGAACAGAATAAACACTCTGACTGATGAACTGTCATCATTAAAAGAGCTAACTAAATCACAGAAGAAAGAACTTGAAAGGATGTCTGACCAGGCGAACGAGCTTGAAAAACAGCTTTCCAGAGAAATCAAAGACGGACAGATTCGACTGAAAAAATTTCATGACAGGCTTGTAATTAATATCGACGATAAAATTTCTTTTGATTCAGGTTCCGCTGAACTTAAAAAAGAAATCCTTCCTGCATTTGATAAAATTGCCAAGATAATTTCAGATTATCCTGAAAACAGAATCATGATAGAAGGACATACAGATAATATTCCTATTAAAACATATCTCTTTCCGGACAACTGGCAGCTGTCAACCCAGAGAGCTTTATCAGTTTTAAGATATATTATAGAAAGACATAAAGTAGACAAGTCAAGATTTGCTGCAGCAGGTTACGGCGAGTTCAATCCGATTGTTCAGAATAACACACCGGAAAACAGAGCATTAAATAGAAGGGTTGATATTATTTTAATACCAAGGATAAAAAATTAGATCCCACCCGCTTCCATCCCCCTTGAATAAGGGGGAAACTAAACTTTATTTTCTTAAAGAAAATCTCCCTCTTGCAAAGGGGGAGATGCCCGCAGGGCATAGAGGTTATTTCTTTTCCCGATAAGGTCTGTATACAATAAACTTTCCGGATTTAATATTCGCTATATCTGTAGTTGTTTCCACCATATATCTCTTTCCGCTGACATTCTGATGCAGAAGTGTCAGAATTGTTTTCCCGTCAAAATTTTTCAGTATAGCAACATGATCCGGCATGCCGATTGTTTCTGAACCCCAGGCTTTTCTTCCATCAGAATATTTTTTTGTCCAGGATGATTTAATTTTAAAAAAATGTATTATATCTCCGGGTATCAGCGTCATACCTGATTCCAGTTTTAATCCTTTTGAATCACCGGCTGCTACTTTTTTCCCGAACATAAATTTATTATTCCATGTTGCGCCAAGAGCTTTCAAAGGCTGAGCTGCCAGATCCCAGCATTCACCGCGTCCGATTTTTTTACCCATTTTTTCATGCGCAAAAGCAAGAACCTGATCATTTAGATATTCCACACCTTCCGCAGGGAATGATTCTGTAATTGAAAATACAGCAAACAGTATGATGAAGAAAGTATAATATTTTTTCATGATATTTTCCTTTTATATATGAACTATTTGCCAGATAAGCTGGAATAAATAATTATTCCGCAGAAAACCGCTATTCCAAAAAAACGTATTGAAAAAGACAGGAAAAGTTTTTTCAGATAATTTTTATCTATACCAAGAGATTCTATCTTCTTTCGTGCAATAAAATAGGCAAATATGAAATATAGCGAAAGAAAAATAAAAAATAGTACAACTGAAAAAAGATATAAATTATAGTTTTCTGAATAAGTCACCCATACAACAAATGCGAGAGGGCCGAGCAGGATAAGTGAATATTTTTTATAACCTGCAAATGCTCCTTCAAGATTCATAATTTCCTGATGAGAAAGTTTTCTCAAAGCAGATTCAGAAATCATCCTGGCAGCTACGATTGATGCAAGTACTGCAACTAAACCGATTAAATATATTACGTTCATTTATTATTCTCCCAAGTATAAAAATCAGAAATAAATCAGCTACAATAAAAGCTGATATGCAAATTATAGTCACTCTTGAATTACAAAATAACCGGAATTTCAAAATATGGAAAGTAAAAAATTATTACTGGAGTTTTTTTACGTAAATAGCCTTGCTGTCGCCTTCAGCATAAAAATCTTCGATAACTGCTTCCTTGATATACCCTGTTGATTCATAAAAAATTCTTGTTGGTATATAAAGCTCCTGCGTGGATGTCTCGGCATAGACCCTCACGCATCCCATATCCTTCATCAGATTTTCACTTTTAAAAAGAATATTCTTCCCAATGCCTTTTCCCATAAAATCGGGATGAACCGCAATCCAGAAAAGATCAAAGCTTGATTCTGTCCCGAAAATGGGCCCATAGCAGCAGTAGGCAATTATCCTGCCGGAGATTTCTCCAAAAACAAAATTATATCCGCTTGAGTCTCCTCTTTCCAGTCTATCCAGTACAAGCTCTTCTGCAATATCAATCTCTTCAATGTTGAAGAACTTTGTAGCTTTGACAAGCTCTCTGACAGATGAAGCATCGGACTCCACTGTCTCAGTTCTGAAAATTAATTCATTCATTTATTTAAACCGGTTTAACAGGATAGTCAATGAGTCTTTTAATCATGGCATTATAATCTATGCCCGCTCTATCACAGGCAACGCTGTAGCCGCTGAAAACATTAATGCAGGGGTTTGTGTTTATCTCAAGAACATACGGTCTGTTTTTATTATCAATCCTGAGATCCACTCTTGCGTATCCGTTTAGTCCAAACGCGCTCCAGCATTTCAGGGATATTCTATTTAATTCTTCAAGCATGGGTTTATCATTTTCATGAAAATCAAAAATCCGCTCAGTATTTATATATTCAAAAGATTCCTCATGCCATTTTGCGCTGTATCCTATAATTCTTACTTTATCATCCGGATAATCAACAAAAGTCATTTCTGCAGGCGGCTGAACAACAGGGCCGTTTTCAGAAGATATCACTGACAAATTAAATTCACGTCCGTCGATATATTTTTCTGCAAAAAAAGGCGTTCCCAAAACAGTGCTTCTATCTATTATAATCTTATAAAGCTCCTCAGCGCTTTCTGGAGACACCACAGCGTGATCGTCCATCCCGATTGAAGCGTGCTCCCAGACTGCCTTTATTATATAACTGCTGCCCTTCTCAAACTTAGAACACTTTTCTCCGTCAGATGTAATCCAGTCCGGAGTCGGTATTCCTTCAAGACGCATTATATATTTCGCAATCAGCTTATTCGAAGTCTGAAACATTGCCTCTGTAGGGTTTCCTGTGTATGGGATTTTCAAATAATCGAGAACAGCTGTACCGAAATAAATAAGCCTGCCGCTGCCTTCAACAGATTCCACAAGATTAAAAATAATATCAGGATTTATTTTCCGGATATTGCTGATAGTAGCTTCAATATTAAACAAGAAAGACAATGGAATAACATCATGGCCAAGCGTTACAAGCGCTTCAGAAATTGATTTAAGCTGATCCAGATTATCTTTTTCATCAAGAGAGGCTGTTTCATCAACGCTGTTGTGAAGTATCAGAACTTTCATTTTATTCTTTTTACCGCTGAATCCATAATTTGTTTTATAAGATCATTATAAGGCAATCCGATCTTGCTGCATATAATAGGCAAATCAGAATCTATTGGATTAAGCCCTGCAACAGGATTTACCTCAAGAAAATTCGGAACGCCTTTCGCATCATATCGTAAATCAATTCTTCCTGCATCTCTGCATCCAAGGCCTTTCCATGCGTCGAGAGCTACTTTTTCGCATTTTTCAGCGATATCACCTTTGATCAATATATATTCACAGAATTCATGGCAGTTCTGCTTATTTTCGTAAGTATAAACATTCTGATCGCCTTTTTCTGTTGAAACAACTTCAATTGTTCCAACTGCCCTGGCATTATCACCAGTACCGATAATGCCAACAGTAAATTCTCTTCCTGGAAGAAATTCCTCAACTATAACAGGACCATTGAATTTTTTTAGCAGATATGAGCAGGTAAACACAAGCTCAGCTTTATTTTTAATAATTGAATCAGAAGATATTCCTTTTCCATTTCCTTCAGCTGCCGGTTTTGCAAATAAAGGATAGCCGAACCTGATTTTGGAAATATCCTCAATCTTTTCCACAACCGCAAAATCAGCTGTTGGAACGCCAATATCTCTAATAACGCTTTTAGTAAAACCCTTATGAAGGGTCAGAGCCATAATCAGAGTATCAGAAAAGGTATATGGAATGTTATATGCATCAAGCAAAGCAGGCACCTGGCCTTCCCTTGCAACTCCGTACATGCCTTCTGCAATATTAAATACAATATCCCACTTTTCGCCGGATATAAGCCTTTTTGCCAGAGATTTTATATTGCCGATTCTATCAGTTAGATATCCTGCTGCATGCAGAGCCGTTTCAATTGCTTCAACTGTTTCAATTTTATCGAATTCTGCAGTTTCCTCGTCTGTAAAACCTTCTGCAGTATAATCCGAACGGAGATCATATGTTAAACCAACTTTTATCAAAAACATATCAGCAGATCACCGGTTCGCCTACATTATCAGGATATTTATATATGTTGCCCTCATAATTCCTTAAAACAACATGATGACCATCCCTGCCTGCAAAATAATCCGGTAATAGCGGAATTTTTCCGCCGCCGTCCGGGGCATCAATCACATAATGAGGCACAGCATATCCAGATGTGTGGCCCCTTAGCCCGGAAATTATTTCAATTCCCTTCTCAACAGGCGTTCTGAAATGCGAAGATCCTGTAATCGGATCGCACTGGTAAAGATAATACGGCCTTACACGTATTTTCAGAAGTCCGTGATACAGCTTTTTCATTGTTTCAACATCATCATTTATGCCCTGAAGCAGAACTGTCTGGCTTCCAAGCGGAATTCCGGCATCTGCAAGCTTTTTACATGCAGCTGATGTTTCTTTTGTTATTTCTTCCGGGTGTGTAAAATGTATGCTTATCCACAATGGATGGTATTTTTTTAATATATTAGTCAGCGAAGAAGTAATTCTCTGAGGAAGAACAACCGGGACTTTTGTACCTATTCTAATAAATTCAACATGAGGAATCCTGGAAAGCTTTGAAAGAAGCCAGTTCAGCTTTTCATTTGAAAGAGTAAGAGGATCTCCTCCGGAAAGCAATACGTCCCTGATTTCAGGGTTTGATTCAATATAATTAATGCCTTTTTCCCACTGTTCCATTGTTACGTGAGACTTGCAGTCATCACCAACCATTCTGGACCTTGTGCAGTATCTGCAGTATACAGAACAGTAGCCTGTTGTCAGAAAAAGCACCCTGTCAGGATATCTGTGTACAATTCCAGGCACAGGACTGTCATGATCTTCTGATAATGGATCATCAGCCTCACCGATCATTTTAATATATTCAGATGTTGTTGGTATGACAGTTCGCCTGATTGAATGAGATGGATCATCTTTGTTTATTAAACTTGCATAGTATGGTGTAATTGCAAGAGGTAATGCGTTTATATTCCTCGAAATAGCATTCTTTTCATCTTCAGAAAGATTAATCACTCTTTCCAGATCAGAAAGGCTTCTGATTCTGTTTCTCAACTGCCATTTCCAGTCGTTCCATTCAGAATCTTTCACATTTGAATAATATTTCTTCCTGAATTTTCTGGTTTTTTCATCTATTATTGGTTTAAAACTGCTGTTTTTTTTAATTGAGGCAGGTATTTTAAAATTAATTGAGGGATCTTCCAGTATTCCTGGATTAATTGAACTGATTTTTTCTCTAATTATTAAACTGTTTGAAGATAATGTAAAACTTGGAGGCTCTGACTCCTCCTGAATTAATCCAGCTTCGCTTAACTCAGCCCTGTTTTCTTCCATAAAAATTTTTTTAACCCCACTTTTTTTTGTTGTCCCGTTTATTTTTCGGCGGAAAATTTTTAAAAAATTAATTTTAAATAAATTAATTTCCAAGCTGTGTTTTAATAATTAATCAGAAAAAAAAAGTCAAGCGCAATTACATTATGTCGCCTTTATTTTTGAAAAAAAATTAAAAAAATTACTTTTTTTTATTATAATTCTTTCTCTGTTTGCTTTAACCGAGGTTCATAAATATAAAATAAAAAAAAATTCTAAGATAAATTTAATCGTTTATTTTTATAATTGAAGAGGAAAAAATCTTTAAAAGCGGTTTTTGTCTGATATTAATTCTGCGGATTTGCTTCTCTTACGAAAATATCACCGGTAAGACCTTCATCCAGCATTGAAATAAGCTCAGAAGTCTTTCTTTCAACTGCAACTTCCGAGCCAGAACTTATATTTTTAAGCTGATGGAATTCATCAGCTATATTCATTGCAGCAAGTATGGCAACCTGAACCGGATTTCCGTTTCCTATACTGTCGCTGACTTCATTCATCTTGGAATTAACATACCCGGCAAGCTTTACTATATAATCTGATTCAGCATCGCCTTTAATAGTATAGGTCTGACCAAAAATATCTACTTTAACCCTGCTTGATTCCATATTATCTGCTGCTATTTTTCATCCTCTTCAACAATTAAAAATTCATCATCATCCATTGGGGCCGCTGATTTATCTTTGATCTTTTTAGGAGCTGATTCATCGATAATTACATCATTTTCATCATCGAGAATTATATCATCCTCGTCATCATCTAAAAGGATAATTTCATCATCATCATTTTCCGCTTCGCTGGATACAGTTTCAACAACAACATTATTTTCTGCTGCTTCAGATTCATCATCAATGATAATAATATCGTCATCTTCTTCAATTGAAGGGGCTTCTGCTTTAACAGTTTCAACCTTTATATCATTATCTGATGATTTGGCAGCCATAACCGCTGCAGTTGCAGCTGCTGCAGCTCCGCCTACTGCTGCTGCAGCGCCCAGACCGGAAATTTTTGATGCCGGCTTGTTTTCTGCAGGTTTAGCAGATGCAGGCGCTTCCTGTTTTTCATCAAGTTTTGTAAAAGTATGAGAAGACGGTGAATCCTTTCTTGGTTCAGATTTTACAGAGGCAGAACCTGTCATAATTTCGAGTTTTCCGAGCAAGCCGAGTATTTTCTTCTCAAGAACCTCTTCCTTATCTTTGAGGTCTTTCAGTTCCTTTGTAGATAAATCAAGCTCTTTCTTTATTTTATCAATTTCCTGCTCTTTTTCCTCAAGAGCAAGCTTAACTTCCTCAACTTCACTTTTTAAAGTTTCATTATCGCTTTCAATTTTTGCGTTCTCAGATCTTAAATCCGTAATAAGCTGAAGCGCCTTAACTACCCTGTTTTCAAGCTCTTCAAGCTGCTGCATTGATATCATTTCAATACCTCCGTATGTGGGGTGAATTTTCCGATAAATTAATAAATATAATAATAAAATTACTACTTATATTATCGGAAAACCGGGTCTTATATCATTATTTATTACTGAAATATCAAAAAAAATAAGATATTAATTATTTCAGCATATCATTCAAAAAATATACAAATATTTATTAAAAATATCATAAAAAAACAAATTTCGCAAGTCAAGACTAATTTTCAACTTTAGGTAATTAAAATATTACAGCATTTTCTTAAAACTGAATGCTGAAGTTAAGCCCGTAAACTTCAGTTGTGAAATTCTGATACGGTATTGGTGAGAAAATTGCATATAATCCGACATAAATTTCCTTTGTTATAAAAAAATTCGCACCAACTGAAAGAAATAATACCGGATCTGCACCTGCTGCTTTGATCATAATGCCGCTTGAATCAATTGCATCTCTATAGAATCTGAATGAAATATTTGTTTCGAAAAAAGGAACAACAGGATAAATCGCGATGGTATTAACAGCAAGAGAAATAGTCATATAATCATTTTTCAGCCGTTCATAATATAAAAAGGCTTTTGAAGACATAAAATTCAATCCGAAGACATTTTCCCAGGTTACTGAATTAAAAGGATCAATGTGAAATCCGCCATAGAAATCTTCAGAAGGTGCTGCACGAAAAGTATAAAACAAATTAAAATGCAGGAATACTTTATCAATTATATCGAATTTAACTATTGGTCCGAATGTAATTTCATTATTTCCAAGGCTCAGGTTTCTCCATGTTGAATCGGTATAGGCATCTTTTCCGGTAGGGAAACGGAATAATATCTGAAATGAAAAATGAATTGAATCGTTTAAAAGATCTCCAAGATACGAATGAACCTTTAAATACACATCTCCGATCTGATTTTGCGAATAGGCATTTGGATTGTGAAGATGCAGGTAATCAAACAGAAACCAGATAGATAAAGATGACGTTATTCCAAGGCCAAGCGAGATCTGTTCCTTGCTGTAATAATTGTTTATATGATGCACTTCTTCTCTTAAATTAAATTCAATCTGATCTTCCGGTATTGCATAAACAGTTTCTGTCAGAGGCAGGGCAAAAGCTTCTGAAATAATAAAGCCAGTATAAAAAAAGAGCGCCAAAAATATGGCGCACCTTTTAACTTTTGCAATGTTTTTCATTATAAAGCAGGTTTCAGGCAGCTTTTACCTGAACCTTTTCAACAAGTTTTCTGAAAGCATTCATGTCCTTAACAGCCATTTCAGCAAGCATTTTTCTGTTTAAATCCACATTGGATTTTTTCAATGCTGATATTAATCTGCTGTATGAAATTCCGCAAAGACGGGCTGCAGCTCCGATTCTGATAATCCAGAGGCTTCTGAAATCTCTTTTCTTCAGTCTTCTGTGGATGTAAGAATACTGAAGTGCTTTTCTTCTGGCATCTTTAGCTGTTCTGAAAAGCTTGCTTCTTGCACCGTAAAAACCTTTTACATCTTTTAAAACTCTTTTTGCCCTTTTATGGTGGACAAGTCCTGTTGTCGCTCTTGGCATATATTCCTCGCAGAAAAATTATTATTATTACGCTTATGCGTATGGCAGCATTCTCTTAACTTTATGTATCTCAGCTACGCTTGCCAAGCCTGTACCTCTGAGAGATCTTTTTCTTTTTGATGATTTTTTCTCAAGCAGATGGCTTTTATAACCATTTGCCTTAACCACTTTACCATTTTTTGTAATCTTGAATCTTTTCTTAGCGCCGCTGTTTGACTTCATCTTTGGCATAAATATCCCCTATTATTTCAATTTATATTTAAATTTTGGCCTGTGATATTTTCGGAACAAGCCACATTGTAATATTTCTTCCTTCCTGAGATGCCGGCTTTTCAATATTTGCTGCATCCATAAGGCTTTCCTGAACTTTATTCATTACATCAAATCCAAGGGAAGTATGCGCCATTTCTCTTCCTCTAAACATAAGGGTTACTTTTACTTTGTCGCCCTTTAGAAGAAATTCTCTTGCGTGCTTAACCTTGTGCTCAAAATCATGTGAATCAATTCCAGGTCTTACCTTGATTTCTTTAACATGAATTATTTTCTGCTTTTTTTTGGCTTCTTTTGCTCTTTTAATAGTTTCAAATCTGAATTTGCTGTAATCAACTATCTTTACAACCGGCGGATCCTGATCCTGTGAAATTTCAACCAAATCCTGTCCTTTTGCTTTAGCCATCTCAATCGCAGCTGCAATATCAACAACTTCCTGACCGCCTTCTTCTCCGACAAGTCTAACCTTGGCAGATCTGATTTCCTCGTTTATTCTATGGTTCTGAAATTTTTCGCTAATGACGAACCTCCCCCTGTAATAAAGATATAAAGCCAGAATGAATAAAGTAGGGGCTTTAAATCAACAAATTTTTTCCTATTAATTTCAAAAATAACGCTTTTTACACTTTAGAATCAGCTTCCTCTTTCAAAATTTTAATAAATTCATCAACTGACATGATTTTTGAATCATTTTCGCCGCGTTTTCGAACTGAAAGATTTCCGCTCTCCACTTCTTTGTTCCCTGCTACACAAATATACGGAACCTTCTGCCCGATAGCTGCCTTTATTTTATATCCGATAGATTCATTTCTTAAATCCAAAGATGGGCGCATATTCACAGAAAGCATTCTGCTTTTTATGTCTTTTAAATAATTTTCCTGCTCCTCAGTTACATTTATCAGCACTGCCTGTACAGGAGAAAGCCACACAGGGAATTTTCCAGCATAATGCTCAATTAAAATGCCGAAGAACCTTTCAAGCGATCCGAGGAGCGCCCTGTGCACCATATACGGCCTTTGTTTCTGCCCATCTTCGCCAATATAATATATATCAAATCTTTCAGGCAGATTAAAATCGAACTGAATTGTTGTCATCTGCCATTCACGCCCCAGAGCATCTCTTACCTTGAGATCAATTTTGGGACCGTAAAAAGCGCCGCCGCCTTCATCAATCTCAATATTCAGATTTTCAGATTCAACAGCTTTCATAAGGGAGTTCTTAGCTGTTTCCCATTTATCATTATCTCCGACACTTTTTTCAGGCTTTGTTGCAAGATATGCCTTTATATCAGTAAAACCTAAAATCTTCCACATTCTGAGAGAGAATCTTAAAACCTCAGCAACCTCGGATTCGATCTGCGCTTCTGTGCAGAAAATATGCGCATCATCCTGGGTAAAACCTCTGACTCTGAGCAGGCCGTGAAGAACGCCGGATTTTTCGTATCTGTAGACAGTACCAAGTTCCGCCCAGCGCAGAGGAAGGTCACGGTATGAATGAAGTGATGTCTGATATATCTTTATGTGGAAAGGGCAATTCATCGGTTTTATATAGTATTCATTCCCGTCAACATCCATAGGTGAATACATATTCTCACTGTAAAAATCCAGATGGCCTGATGTTTCCCAGAGAGTTGATCTTCCAACATGCGGAGTGTACAACAATTCATATCCGCCGGCAAAATGCTCCTGTCTCCACCAGTCTTCAAGTATTGATCTGATCCTGGCGCCTTTTGGATGCCAGTAGATTAAACCGCCGCCCGCATCCTCATGTGTGCTGTACAGATCAAGGTCCTTCCCAAGTTTTCTGTGATCGCGCTTTTTTATTTCCTCAAGAAAATCCAGGTGTTTTTTAAGATCCTTTGGATCCGGGAATGCAGTGCCGTAAATTCTCTGGAGCATTCTGTTTTTTTCATCACCTCTCCAGTAAGCACCGGCCAATGAAAGCAGCTTAAAAGATTTTATTGCTCCGGTTTTTGTCAGATGCGGCCCGCGGCAGAGGTCAGTGAACTCACCCTGTTTATATATTGAAACAGTTTCTGCCCCGAGATCTTTTATCATTTCTGCTTTATATGGTTCGTTTATTTTTTCAAAAAACTTTACCGCTTCAGCAGAAGGTAATTCCTCTCTGGTTATATCAAAACTTTCATCCGCAATTTTTTTCATTTCAGCTTCAATTTTTTCGAAGTCTTCAACTGCAATCCGCTCTTCAATATCAAAATCATAGTAAAAACCGTTTTCAATGGCCGGACCTATTGCAATTTTCGCGCCGGGATAAATCCTTTTAACAGCCTGCGCCATCAGGTGAGATGCGGAATGCCAGAATATATCTTTTCCTTCAGGGGAATCAAATGTTATAACATGCAGCAGAGCATCGGTTTCAACTTTATATGAAAGATCACGCAAATCTCCATTTATCTTAACTGCAAGAGCAGCCTTCTGAAGGCCTTTACCTATTTTTCCTACGATATCAAAAGAAGTTGAGCCTTTTTCAGCTTCTATGACTTTTGAATCCGGCAGTGTTAATTTAATAATTCCGCTCATGAGTATTACCTCTTAAAAAATTTTCTCTTAAAATGTGTAAGATTGGGGGATTTAAGAGATGGATGAGATGATGGAGATAAAAAGTAATAAATACCTCCTTATCTCTTCTATCCCCATATCTCCAGTTCTTACACATATAAAATCAGAAGATATATTTATTGATAATATAATTATTTATACATGAAAATAAACCGGTGTAATTTAATCAATATATTAATATTTCAAATTCCGTCCATTGCATTTCTTATCTTTTTAAATTCCGTCTTATTTTCTTTTTTTAAAATCAGCAGGCTCACATTCGAAGCGGATTTAACGCCAATCGGCACACCACCGCCGTATTCAGCCCAGTGACCAGCAAGAAACAGGTTTTTCACAGGTGTTATATTATGAGCCAGTTTACTTTTAATATTTTTATCTGTAGGGCTTGCGCCCATTATGCTTCCATCACGGTTTTTTGTATATCTCCAGTATGATATCGGAGTTGATATTTCCAGAACATTTATATGCTTTCTTATATTAATCTTCAGCATTTTTTCAACTCTATCAATCATAATATCAGCAAATTCTTTTTTGAATTTTTTATATGCGTCGCCCCTGCTGAAATTTTTTCCAGTTTTCCAGTAATTTTCATAATCCATCCAGGCAGCGCAATGTATGGTCATGGTTGATTTTCCTTTTGGCGCAAGCGAGTTGTCTCTTGCTGTAGGAACCTGGACGATCAGAGGGATTTTATGAGGATCACGTCCGGAATGTCCCTCTCTGGAAAGATTCTCAATTGTGAGGCAAGCCATTTCTTCATTAAAGCCGAGACTGGAAGTTTCACAATCGAGCCCTATAAATAAAGTAACGCTTGAATAATACAGGTCTGCATCTTTTATTTTGTTTATCAGCTTTACTGGAACAGCTCCTGCAGGAAGCATTTTCTCATAAAGGCTTTCAACATCACATGCAGCTATAATATATTTAGAATAAATTTTATGCCCGTCAGCAAGTGCAACTCCAACGGCTTTTTTGTCTTCAACAAGAACTTTTTCAACAGCAGACTTCAAAAATAATACGGATGATGTTTTTCTAATTTTGCTGACCAGCCAGTTTACAAAAACTTCAGCGCCGCCCTTAGGCGGATACTGGAAGTCACCTATAAATGCCCAGCAGAATGGCATAATAACTGCCATAAATTTCTCTTCACTCGGAAAAATTTTCTTTATGGATTCATTTTTGAAATATAAATTCAAGCCATGATCAGCTGACATTCTCAGGTATTTCCAAATTGGTATAACCCACCATAACATTTTAACCCCGAAAATTGCCTTTTCAGGCAATGTCATAGTATCAATAGAACGCATACGGTCGTTTACAATATCAAAATGTTTCCCGAGTTTTCTGCAGTCTTCAAAAAATTTTATTATATTGCTTTTTTCATCAGGAAAATCAATAATTAACTGATTACGCAAAGCGTACGGATCATCAGTCAGCAGATAATCAAAAGAATTACTTTTATATCTGCGGATATTCTTCATAGCTGTAGATTTAGGGTAGTCTGATCCTATATATTTAAAAATTCTGCTAACCAGACCGTTTTCTTTACACTGATTCAGCCATTGAATGGAACTGTCAAAAGAAAATCCTTTCCTCTTAAAACCCATCAAATATCCGCCGGGTCTTGACTGCTCTTCAAGCACAACAACATTGAGTCCGGATTTAGAAAGAAGAGCTGCAGCAGTGAGCCCTGTAATACCTGCACCAATAACAATTACATCGCAATGTGACGGCAAACTACTTTTAGACATGTATTATAATCCTTTGAATTGCTTTTAATGTGCAGTTTTTTTATACCCAACCATTGACCATTGATGGGGATTAAGAAATGTGTAAGATGTGGAGATATGGGAATGTAAAGAGATCGGGGAGATATTAATAAAAATTACATTATATTGCATGTAAAATTTATATTGATTCCGTTATCTCCTTATCTCTTCCATCTCCATATCACCTTTTCTTACACATGAATTTGGGCAGCAGAGAGCCCATCAATGGGGAAGGAATAATATAATCTATTCAGACAATACCCCGACCCATTTGCCATTTGCACCATTGGAAACCTGATAATAAGTACCCTCAATTTTTTTCAAATCTTCAACTATTTTAAACTCAAAATTGCCGTATCCATATGAAGCTTTATAATAACCAATAATTTTATTTCCTGATATCTGGCCTTTTAATTCAGCTGTTCCGTATGATTCAATTGACTGGCCTGTAACATTATTGCCATCAATATTAAAAATAATTTTCCCGCCTGGATGATCTCCAGATCCGTCGGAATATACTGAATTATACGTGTAGCTTTTTTTTATATCATGGAAATAGCTGCTTTTAGAAATTTCATTGTTTTTTGCTGTAGAAACTTTATTCTCCGGAACTTCCAGCTTAAATATCAGATATGCCAGATTTTTAACTTTCTCTGGCAGTTCATTTTCTGTATTTGAGCTTATTGTTGAACCCTGGATTATTTTACTTGTTGTACTGTCAACTATCCGCGCATTGATTGTATATGTATTTCCGGTTTTTGAAACTGATCCAAGTATGATATAGTCTGCAGCAAGGAGTTTGCCTATTTTTTCTGATTCTTTTTCATCAACCGCACCGGATAATGAAAGCTCCTGCTCTTTCATGATTTTATTCAGCTGTTCGCGCTCAATTATAATATAATCTTTCTGATTTATTGTAGTTACCATGCCTCTGAAAAGTTCAGATAAGGCAGCTCCAAGCTCCTGATCGGACTTGATGCTCGTAAAATTTACAACAACAAGAGTTTTTTCTTTTGCAGTTAATGATGTTAGCTGAACTGCCGCAAAGACCATAAGGGTAAAAATCAGAATATTTCTTTTCTTATTCATATCGTGACTCCTAAAATAAAATGAGGTTTGAAAAAATTTTATAAAGATTATAAATGGCGTGCTGTATATTTTTCTAAAAGGAACTGGGCGATACTGGATTCGAACCGGTGACTTCCTGCATGTCGAGCAGGCGCTCTAACCAACTGAGCTAATCGCCCTATAAAAAAACTGCTTAATAATTAAATTAAGCAGTTAAATATAGATATAAAATATAAAATTACTTCTCAGCTTTCTTGAAATTAAAACTGAACGAGAAATTGTATATTGACATAATCGCTGTATATAAAAAGCCCAACTGGAAGAGCATTAAAAATGGCACTGTAAAAAACTGTTCTTTCTCAAGCATAAAAAGAATTACAAGAGTAAAGTAAAGACCCATAACCATTTCTATTACTATAACCCAGTCAATTTTTTTGATTCTGTAAACATTAGCCTTGATTTTAGATGAAGCTCCGGTTTTATCCGCATTAACATTATATTTAGGGGTTCTGTTAAAAGGAGTTACTACTTTAAAAACCGCCTGTGTTACAGCTTTAAAATTATTTATTCCAATTCCAATACCAATCGCAAGAGCCATTGGCAGATAAAGCATTGTAGTTAATATAGATCTGTGCTGAACGCTCAAAGTTTCTTTTAAAACCATATATTCAGAAAAAAGATAAAATACAACAACAGATGCCGAAGCAAGTACAAAAATAGGAATATCCATTAAAAATATAGGCATGAATCCAACTTTATATCTTATAACAATATTAAGCGGCATTACTATTGCAACATACCCCATAAGCAGCCACGCAAAATTTGAACCCATATGAAAAAATGCCTCCACCTTCTGCTTTAGAGGAATATTTGCTTTAACTATTATTGATATTAATTTCAAGAAAACTTCTATTGAGCCTTTAGCCCATCTGAACTGCTGCGCTTTAAAAGCTGACATTTCTACCGGAAGTTCTGATGGAACTGTTACATCAGGAAGATACACAAATTTCCAGCCTTTAAGCTGTGCTCTGTAGCTTAAGTCCATATCCTCGGTTATTGTATCGTGCTGCCATCCGCCTGCATCGTGAATTGCCTGTTTTCTCCACATACCTGCAGTACCATTAAAATTAAAAAATCTGCCTGATCTGCTTCTTGCAGTCTGCTCAACCATAAAATGGCCGTCCAGAAGTATGCTCTGGCATTCTGTTAAAAGAGAATAATCTCTATTTATATGATCCCATCTTGCCTGGACCATTCCAATATTATTATCAGTAAAATAATGAATTGTTTTTTCGAGGAAATCAGGCTCAGGCAGAAAATCCGCATCAAAGATTGCAATGTATTCGCCTTCAGCTGTTGCAAGCCCATTTTCAAGAGCACCTGCTTTATAACCGGTTCTGTCTGTTCTATGAATATATTTTATATTAAAGCCTTTTTTCTGCTGTTCAATGCATTTATTCTCTGCCAGAATTACTGTATCATCAGTTGAATCATCAAGGACCTGAATTTCAAGCAGGTTTTTCGGGTATTTAATCCGTGAAATCGAGTCTATAAGCCTTTCTATAACATATTTTTCATTGAAAATAGGAAGCTGGATAGTTACTTTTGGAAGTTTTCTGAATTTATCTTTTGGTAAAAACTTCTTATCTTTGTGTTTTCTGAATAAAAATACCATATAATAGCGGTGAAAACCATATACTGATACAATCGCCAGGGCAAGAATGTAACTATAAAGCAGAAAATTTTCCATATTTTTATCCTTAAAATATATTAAAATACTTAATAATCCCAATAAAAAGCCATCAATCCCCTTGGGCTTTATTTGTCAACTATAATGCAAATGGTCCTTTTCCATTTATATATTTATTAGATATTACATTTATCCTACCTGAAATTTCAATGCTTTTTTCTTATTTTTTTTAGCTGGTTTTTGATGATGCTCTGACCCCTACTATGCTTTAAAACACTATTGATAATCTTTTTCGATAAGCTTCTTCATAACTCAGAAATTTACTTACACATTCTTCAAAATTATCTCCCAATTTATAAAAGAATTCATGAAGAGTTATTTTAACTGGAACTTCAGCATCTTTTTTCAAATATTGATTTATAAATCCAATATCATTATTGCGTGGGTCTTTCGAAAGTCCTTTTCTTACAGGATTATATCCTATATACCATAAAAGACGATAGAGATATTCTACCGGATCATCAGATTCTTCAATTATTGTTGAGCCGAATCTTTCATTCCAGAAAGCCCCGGTTTCATTCATTGCAGAATTATACTTTTCAGCAATTCTCGCCTTGATATACTGCATAATTATAGATACTGTTTCTTTTCCTTCGATAGTTTTAATTATCAAGTGAATGTGATTTGCAACAATTTCAGCAGCAACCAGTTCAAATTCATACTTTTCCTGGCACATTTTAACAGATTCCACAAAATATTTTTTACAGTATTTTCCCATAAGTTTGTTTCTTTTTCCATGACATCTGGTGAAACAGTGATGAGTGGCACCCTGGGCAGTATTTCTAAGTTTTCTTGGCATAATATCTCCTTGTTGTTTAAATATTAATACGAACAAGATGGGATTATTTTAAAAAAATTTGGGGGTCAGAGCTTTTTTTTCTAAATACTAAATCTAAATATTGCTCTGACCCTTCATTAATCCAATGCATTATACCAATCCAAGCAAACCTTCAAAGCATATAAGCAAACCAAGCTCTGACTCCGATACTACAATATTCTGAAAAAGCTTGCCCTGCCCCCCAATAAGCTCTGACCCCGCATCCCATAAACTTAATAATCCAGCCTTAAAAAAGGCTTGACTGTAATTATTTTCATATAAATCCTAAATATAATAATGAATTTTTTACAGGATGATATAAAATGAAAACTATTGAAGGAAAACTCGACGCATCAGGATTTAAATTCGGAATAATAGTATCCCGGTTTAATGAATTTATAACGAATAAACTATTAGGCGGAGCGCAGGACTGCCTTATCCGCAACAATGCAGATGAAAAAGATATAACTGTTGTATGGGTTCCCGGAGCTTTTGAAATTCCGGCTATTGCCAAAAAAATGGCAATGTCTAAAAAATATGATGCAGTGATCTGTCTTGGAGCTGTTATACGCGGCTCCACGCCTCATTTTGATTATGTTTCATCTGAAGTTACAAAAGGCGTTGCGCAGGTTGGAATGACTGCTGAAATACCGGTTATATTCGGGGTTCTCACAACAGATTCAATCGAACAGGCTATAGAAAGAGCCGGAACAAAATCCGGAAACAAAGGCTTTGACGCTTCGCTCTCAGCAATAGAGAT
Source organism: uncultured Leptospirales bacterium (assembly GCA_964529415.1). GTDB lineage: Bacteria > Spirochaetota > UBA4802 > UBA4802 > UBA5550 > CAYMPH01. Next base: position 28,650 of record CAZGWD010000014.1, read on the forward strand.
GGTAAATCTCTACAAACAGATTTAAGATGGGCCATAGAAGAAAAGCCAGGGAATATGCGCTTCAGGGTCTTTACATATACGAAATATCAGATAAAGATTTAGACAACGCGAAATCTTTATCCTGGGTTGAAGTTGAAGTAGCTGAAGATATCAGGAAATTCGCAGTTAAACTGATAGAAGGCACGATTGATAAGATTGCTGAACTTGATAAAATTATCGTATCTTGCTCAAAAAACTGGTCGATAGAAAGGCTGAATGCTGTTGACAAGGCGATCCTCCGTATGTCAATATACGCGCTGATGAATATACGTGACGTACCGTCAGCTGTAACTATAAATGAAGCAATTGAGCTTGGCAAAATTTTCGGAGGCGAAAACAGCGGCCAGTTCATAAACGGCATTCTTGACACAGTCAGGATCAATTATCTGAAAGAGGAGATCAAATAGTCATGACTCCAGGCGAAAAAAAAAATATCGACGAATTAGCTCTGGAAAAAAACAGAATTAAAGGAATCGAAATTCTCGCTGAAGAAAATGAAAATCTTGATAGCGGGATGAATTACCGCGAAACAGAAAAATCTTTAAAAACACATCAGAAAAAAACTATTATAATCGGGACTGCAATAATTTCAGCTGTTATTATTACCGTATTTGTTCTCGTAACATTTGTTTTTAAAAAACCGCAGATCGGATCAGACATGGGTAAAGATACTATCCCGTTTGAAACTGATAATAAATCCTACGACGCGCAATCGGAAAACAAGCACATAATCCGCGGGAAAGAAAGCTATTTAAAAGGTTATATGACAGATGCCGTGGCTGAATTCAACGAGGCGCTTGAATCGGACGCAGGCAATAAGGATAAGGCAATCGCACTGATATACCTCGCGATAATATCTGACTCAAAAAGCAAATATGATGAAGCTATTACCTATTTAAACAGAGCCCAGAATTATGATAAAAAAAATCCGGACATTTATAAAAATCTCGCCATTGTCTACAGGCATAAAAAAGATTACGGTAATGCGATAAAATATACCAAGGAAACACTTTCCCTGAACAACAGGGATCCGGGCACAGTCACTCTGCTCGGAAACATATATTTTGAAACAGGCAAATATAAAGATGCCATTGAGCAGTATAATGAAGCTCTCAAGTCAAGTCCTGAGAACGGAGCGATCATATATAATTTAGGGTCGGCGCATTTCAGGGACGGCGATGAATTTTCCGCAATAGAATATTACAAAAAAGCAGGTTCAGTCGACAGGATCGGGGATGTTGCCCACAAGGCTTATTCAAAGCTCGGGGTGATATTTACAGAGCGCAGAAGTTTTGATGAGGCGGAAAAATATCTCAAAATGGCTATTTCAATCAGGCCGAATGATGCTCTGAACAGGTACAATTTAGGCATTGCATATCTGCGCCAGAAAAAAGAAAAGCCAGCGCTTGAAGAATTTATTAAATCCGAAGAGCTCGGCGCTAATGACGCTGCGATGCTCGAAAATGTTGCTGAAGCTTTTTTCTCAGTTAAGGATTTTGACAGAAGCTTAAATGTTTATGAAAAACTTTATGCTGTAAATTCCCGGAATGTTAAAATTCTTTCAAGAATGGGAGAGATTTATTACGAAAAGGGCGAGCTTGACAAGGCGTATCAGGTATTCAAGAGAATTACAACTATCGAGCCTGCAACTGAGAATGCGCGCGTTGCATATATAAACATGGGAAACATTCTTGATGATATGCAGAGATTCGATGAATCAATTGAGGCATACAAAGCGTCTCTTGCGATCAGTCCCAAGGACGATTCTGCATTATACAATCTTGGAATTGCATACAAGCACGCAGGCAAGCCTGAACTTGCTGTTGAAGCATGGAAAAACGCATCCTCTCTGAACAGGGACGATCCTAAGCCTCTGCTTGCAGTTGCGGATTTTTATTATGAAAAAAACTTTTACGACCTTGCTGAACGCACATACCAGGATCTCATCTCAAAATGGCCGAGAGTGCAGGAAGCCCATTTTAAAATGGCAACTATTTACTACAAGAGAGATCAGTATGAATATGCTCTCAAGGCTTACAAAAGAGTAATTGAGCTCGATGAAAAAAATGATATGGCAAGACGCGCTTATATCAACATCGCTGTTCTTTCTTCCAAAACCAAGCATGACGAGGAATCAGCCAATGAATCGATCAGAATGATTCAGAAAGCTCTTCTGATTAAACCGGACGATCCTGAAGCGCTCTTTTCATTGGGTCTTATGTATTTTCATAAAGAAATGTACGACAAGGCAGTTGATACTTTTTATCAGGCATTAAAGGGAGCGCGTGAGAGCTCACTAATTGCTCAGTCATATAACAATATAGGAAAAAGCTATTATAAGAAAAAAAATTATAAAAAAGCGCTGCAGGCTTTCACCCGCGCTGTTGATGAAGATTCATCTAATGAAGAAATACGTCTGAACAGAAAAACTGCAATGCAGGCTTATGAGCAGGAAATGGCTCTTTCAAGATAGTTCCATGATTTTTTGAGGTTCCCGAAACACCATGACAAATTTTAAAAGAATAACGCGCCGGCAATTTGAAAAGATGGAAGAACGGTCACTTGCGCCGTATGCTGCCCGCTCATCCATGTCAAAAGGAAGAAAGTATCCCGATGATAAACATCCCTACAGAACAGAATTCCAGAGAGACAGGGAAAGAATAATTCACTGCAAGGCATTCAGAAGACTTGAATACAAAACGCAGGTTTTCCTCAATCATGAAGGCGATCATTACAGAACAAGGCTTACCCACACAATTGAAGTTGCACAGATAGCGCGTACTATAGCAAGAGCCTTGAGACTGAACGAGGATCTCGCAGAAAGTATCGCTCTTGCCCACGATCTCGGCCACACCCCATTCGGCCATGCAGGTGAAAAAGCCCTGGATATACTGTTAAATGAGACCGGCGGTTTTGAGCATAACAGACAGAGCCTCAGAGTTGTTGAAGTTCTTGAAAATAATTACAGTTCTTTCCCGGGATTAAACCTGACATGGGAAACACGTGAAGGAATAATCAAGCATTCTTCTTCATACGACAGGCCTGACATTTCAGACTATAATCCGGAAGAGATGCCCTCTCTTGAAGCCCAGATCATTGATTATGCCGATGAAATTGCCTACAACAATCACGACCTCGATGACGGTCTTTCATCCGGGCTGCTGCATATCGAAGAAGTTGAAAAGCTGTCAATCTGGTCTATGATAAAAAATAAAAAAAGTGTTATTTCAAAAGACAGAAAACTTGCTTCAAGAGAAAAAATCCGCGAAATAATAAATATTTTATCAACGGATTTAATACAGAATACATATAATAATATTGAAAAAAATTCTATTGATCTGTATGTTGACATTAAAATGTGCAGCTCAAAAATCGCATCATTCAGCCGTGAAATTGAAACTGCAAATGATGAGCTCAAAGATTTCCTGAGAGAAAAACTTTACAGCCACTACATGGTTGCGCGGATGACTTTAAAATCACAGAAAGTGGTACAGGAACTTTTTAATACATATTCAAGAAATCCTGAAACACTGCCTCCGAATTATCAGGATATGATAAATAGAGACAGCCTGCTTCGTACAGTCACTGATTATATTGCAGGAATGACAGACAGATATGCGGTTGAAGAGTATAAAAAAATTACAGACCCTGCAGTAAAAGTTTAAAACAATATACTATTGGAGAAAATTTTATCATGAAAAAATTCATTAACTTCATTCTGATTCTGTCGGCAATCGGGGCAGTATTATCCGGAATACTGCTTGTTCAGCATTATAATCCGGAATCAAATTTCGGCCTGCTCTCGTGCGGGAACGGGATTGTAAATCCATGCCAGACATTAAGCCAGTCTGTTATCGGATCTTTTATAGGAATACCGCTTGCAGCTTACGGGCTTTTCTTTTATCTTTTTGTACTTTTCCTGAGCTTAATTGCAGATTTCTCAAATAAAAAATATCTGAATATTGCCACAGTTATTATTCTTCCATTATCCGTCATGGCTCTTGTATTGGATATTTTTCTTTTCAGCACACTTATTTATTTAGGAGAATACTGCAAGCTCTGCATTTCAACATATATAGTAAATATTATTATTCTCGGCCTTTCAATTGCAGCGTTTCTTGATATTAAAAAAACAGAAAATACGGGGTTTGTTGATATCATAAAAGATTTCTTTTCGGATAATGATGAATCTTCAAACAAAAAAGCCGCATATTCTTCATTTTCAATTCTTGTATTTTTTCTGTTTTTTTCAGTTTTTTCAATGAACTATATTTTAAATTTAAAAAGCGACAACTCGCCTGTTTCCAAGGAAGATATTAAAAATTTCACTATGGGATTCTATTCATCACGCGTGGAGGATATAAAATTCCCGGAAAGCAATCTTGTAATTGGCAATCCAAATGCTCCGATAGCAATATATGCATTTACTGATTTTCTCTGCAGCGCGTGCTATGAATTTTACAAAGTGGAAAAATATCTTCTTTCAAAATTTAAAGATAAGGTAAAAATTGTGTATTTTAATTTCCCGCTTGATAGCGACTGCAATAAAAAAGTCCGTACAATATATCCAAATTCCTGCACTGCTTCCAGAGCCATGACACAGGCTGCAAACAGCGGAAATTTTGAAGAATATCTTATAGAGCATTTCAAGGATTATAAAAGCATACATGATAAATACAGTGTGGAAAAAGCCATTTCACTTCTTCCGGGAAAAATTGATAAAATTAAATTTCAGGAAAGCATGAAATCACAAGCTGTGTCAGATTTGCTGGAAAGCCATTTAGATTTTGCTGAGAAATTAGGCATACAGTCAACTCCAACAATGTTTATTTCAGGAAGAAGAATGTCTGGTTCTGCTCCGAAAGAAATGATGGAAGTTATTATTCAGAAAGAACTTGAGAAAACCGGAAGATAAATTTTTTATAGGGAATTTTTTTAAAATTGAATAAAGGAATCTCATTAAATCATTATTTTTTCTGAAATGACTTAAGGGATTCCTGTTCAGTTAAACTTATCTCGAGAATCTCGGAAATATTAGTCACGTTAAATGCTTCTCTGACTCCGGGATTAATGACTTCGCAGATTTTCAGTATCCTGTTATTCGTTTTCAATTTTCTGCGGATGGATAAAAATATTCTTAATCCTGAACTGCTGATTTCTTCAACATCCTTTAAATTGAGCAGCATATCTGCATTTGGGTCTTTGTTAATTAGAGCGTTTAATTCATTCTCAATAGAGGATGATGTCATCATATCCATATTAGGAGGCATATAGATAACATTTACATCTCCTATCTTTTTTGATATTAGTTCCATAAGTCACTCCATTATTTTAAATAAAGCAATTTAACTCCACTGCTTAATACATTATAATATTTATATATGAGTATAAATAAACCTTTTTTTTAAAATAATACCAATTCATGGAGAAAAAAGAACCTCTATTGCAGTAATTATTTAAATAATTTTACAATACTATAGATTCTATTCAATACCTGAAAAATTCTCAAAAAGATAATCGTTTTTTTGCAAGTTGCGAGGTTATTAACAGGAGATATCAATTCATTATTTATTGCAATTATTTTTCAATGTGAAGAGGTGCTATTGAATAAATCAAGCTTTTTATTCCTGTAATATACCAGCAAATCAATGCTGATCATGCTGAAATTTATGCAGTACAGAATAATAACCATATCAAAATAATAAAAAATTTTATGAAGAATTCCTGCAACATATCCAAGAAGTACTATAACCAGGAAAAAAATACTTTTCCCTTTATTAGTCCGTGAAATCCAGCTCTTATAAATTGAAACAGGCCATGCAGATCCAAAACAAACAAGCATCATTATTTCAAAAATACTCATTGAGCAACCTCAAAAATATATAAGTGTAATCTTTTATCATACCCATTTTTTATGTGTAAGAAGCAGGAGATTCGGGGATAGAAGAGATAAGGAGATTTTTTTAATTCATTTACCAATATTTTATCTCCATTATCTCCACACATCTCTTCCGTCTCCTTTTCTTACTCATTTACTCAAAAAAAAACAAACTCGATTAATAGTCTCAAAGCATTTCATACGGGTCCATATCAATCTCAAGATAAAGCCTGTTTCCTGACACTGAGCCTCTTGATTCAAGAATTACTTTTCTTAAATCATCAATACTCCTGGATTTCAATATTATATGATGCCTGAAATTTTTTGCAATTTTTGTAATCGGAGCAGAGGACGGTCCAAGCAGAATTATATTTAATTTATTTTTTTCAATACTTTGTGCCAGTGAAAATTTTAACTTCTCCGAAGCTTTTATAACTTCAGTTTCATCCTCACCGCGTATGAGAAGTCTTGCCAGCCTCGAGAATGGAGGATAATTCATTGCCTTTCTCGCAAGTGATTCATTTTTATAAAAGCCTGCATAGTCCTGATCAAGTAAAAATTTATAAACAGGATTTTCCGGATCATAGGTTTGTATTATCACCTTTCCCGGTGAATCCCCCCTGCCCGACCTGCCCGACACCTGCATCAGCAGAGAAAATATTCTTTCAGTTGCGCGGAAATCAGGAATATGCAGCCCGATATCAGCTGAAAGCACTCCCGCGACTGTTACATTCGCAAAATCAAAACCTTTAGCCACCATCTGTGTGCCGAGAAGAATATCAATATTACCGCAGCTCATATCTTCAATAAGATTATATGATGCGTCCTTTTTCCTGGATGTGTCCTGATCTAATCTGAATATTCTGAAATCTTTAAACTCCTCTGAAATTTCATCCTCAATCTTCTGTGTCCCTGAACCGACTTTTTCCATTCCAGCTGAACCGCATTTTCCGCAAACTTCAGGAAACGGTTTAGTAAATCCGCAGTAATGACAGAGCAAGTTCCCTTCACGGTGATAATTCATGCTTATAGAACATGAAGGGCATTCAACTGTTGTGCCGCAATCTGCACAAACAACAAGAGGCGAGAAGCCTCTTCTGTTTAAAAGGAGAATTGCCTGTTTTCCTGAATCAACTGCTCTTTTTATATGCAGTTTCAACACAGAAGAAAGCAGCCCCTTCTCCCTTCCGGTTGTTTTTACAATTTCAATTTTCGGGAGTGTTGCGATTCCAAATCTTTTTTCAATCTTGTGTAGCTGCATAATTCCTTTCTCTGCAGCATAGAGAGATTCAATGGAAGGAGTTGCAGATCCCATTATAAGCAATGAGTTTTCTTTTTTGCTGCGGTAAAATGCAAGTCTGCGCGCGTTGTATCTGGGCGTACTGTTTTCCTTATACGATCCGTCATGTTCCTCATCTACAATAATCAATCCCAGATCAGGACATTGTAGAAATACAGCAGATCTTGCGCCAACTGCAATCTTCACTTCACCACTGTAAAATTTTTTCCATGCTGCAAGTTTCTGATTGGCAGTGATCCCGCTATGATAAAGAATCATTTCCCTGCCGAAAACTTTAAACAGCCTTTTAAAAATCTGCGAAGACAGTGAAATCTCAGGCACAAGATAAATTACAGACTTTCCTCTTTTCATCATCTCAAGAGCTGTTTCAATGTAAATTTCTGTTTTGCCGCTGCCTGTAACACCGAATATCAGGTGCTGTAAATTCCCATTATCATATGATTTTATTATATCATCAGATATTTTCTTCTGCTCTTCTGACAGAGATATAATCTGCGGTGCTTCAAGAACAAACCTGTCCTTCTGCCTGTTACCGCTTTTACCGGAGGATGGTATTGCAGCTGATAGAGCTTCGCCAACTGATGAAATGTATTCTGATGCTGTATATCGGGCAAGATCCTGAAGCTTTTCCCCGAATACAGGCTCATTATCAAATACTGCAATAATTTTTTTTACTTCAAATCCATCGGGTTTATTATTATGAATATGCGAGGTAAAACCTGTAACATTCCTTCCGGCAAAATTCACCTTAACACGCATGCCCATAGAAAGTTCCATTCCTTCAGGAATTGAGTATGTGAATGCCTTGTCGAGCGGGTATGCTAAATAAATATCAGCGTACATTTATTTCATTTTTTTTAAACGAAAGCATTGCGAGTTTTATTGTATTCCATGCTTTCCGTTTCAAATCAGGGGTTTTTATCAGAGTAATAGGATGGTCAATATTATGCCAGGTGATGCCGATGCTTTCGTGAATTATTTTCTGAAGCGGCATAATATCACCCATTACAATAACCATAGATGGATTTATTTTTTTTAGTTCGAGAGCTAAAACTTCGAGGCAGTTTTCAACCATTCTGCTCGGCTTCATCATAAAATCATCAGACTCACATTTAACGAGACTGGTTGTATAGCATCTGGATAATTCAAGGCCTGTGGAAGAAATTATTTTCCTGAAAAGATCATCTGATTCTTTTTTTAAAACTCTAAGTTCAAGCCTGTTTAAGAGTCTCGGCGGGTTTAATACAATCATAACCCTGTTTTCTCCTGATCCGATAGCATTGATTATTTCAGAAACATTCCCGCATTTCCCGCATTTTTGAATTAAATCTGCAATATTTTTATCGATGAAATCCGGATCTGGTTTTTTTTCTGCAGCTACAGGAGAGGCAATCCATTTTATTAAAGAATCAAGTTCTTCTTCATTTCTGTATAAAACAAACGAATTTAATTTAGACGAGGTTTTTAATAAATAGATTAGATCATTATATGCAGACATATCATTACGAATTAAATCCGCTTTCAATCATGGCAACAACGGAGTTCACTGCTTCATCGCATTTATCACCGCTTGCTCTTATCTTAAGTTTCGTTCCTGAAACTATAGCCAGGCTTAAAACAGACATTATCGACTTGCAGTCAGCTTCTATATCACCTTTTATAAGAGTTACGCTGCAGGGATATTTCATGGCCTCTTTAACCAGCATCATCGCAGGGCGGGCATGAATGCCTGCGTCACTTGTTACGACCACATCTTTTTCAACCATCTATTTTGCAATCTCCCTTTTTCATCATTTCCTGCAGATTTTTATCAAGCTCCCGGGCGGAATAAATTCCAAAATACTTCAATCTCTGGTTTAATGCAGCTGTTTCAATTAATATAGGAATATTCCTTCCGGGTTTTACAGGAACAACCATGTATGGAACATCAATTCCAAGTATATTATAAGTCTGTTCATCAAGCCCAAGCCTGTCGTAAACTTTTTCGCTGTCCCATTCCTCCAGGTTTGTAATAAAATCAATGCTCTGATTATCACGAACAGATCTTATCCCGAAGATATCCTTAACATTGATTATTCCTATTCCCCTGATCTCCATGTGGTGTTTTAAAATCGGGGAACTTGCGCCTCCTATTAAAGCAGATTCATCAATTTTTTTTATTTCAATGGCATCATCTGCAACAAGCCTGTGGCCTCTTTCAAGCAGTTCAAGTGCGCATTCGCTCTTGCCTGCGCCGCTTTTACCCATAATAAGAACTCCGACACCGTAAACCTCAACAAGAGTTGCATGAAGATTTGCTGATGGAGCGAACAAATCATCCATAACATGTATTAGCAAGCTTATAAATCTTGTAGTGCCAAGTGAAGTTTTTAGAATAGGAACATTCTTTTCAGTTGCAATTTTGATGAACATTTCGCAAGGTACTTCATCGTGCGTGAATATGCAGCATAATACATCATAGGAAAAAAACATTCTGAGCGTCTCTTCTAATTTTTCAGGTGACAAATTCCTTAGAAATGCAGATTCGCCCATACCGAATATCTGAATTCTGTCAAAAGCAAAAAATTCAGTAAATCCGGCTAAGGTAAGGCCTGGCCTGTTGATATCTCCAACTTTCACTTCACCGGATAGACCAACCTCGCCTGAAATTGTTTCAAGCTGAAGATTGATCTTTCCTTTATTATGAAGAATATCTTTTAATAATATTTTTTTTCCCATTCTCAATAATTACCTGAAAGATCAGTAAGCCGGGACCATAATTTCATAATCTTTTCCATTTTTATATAATACATTCAGGTAGCCGGATTCCTCATTAAAAAACGGGAATATTGAATTTCCTGAAGTATGAGCCATTTTCAATGCTTCTTCAACAGCAATTTTCTGAACGCTGCATTTATTGGAAGATTTGAACTCAAGCTTTGGATTTGCTGTAGAATCTTCAATAATTTTAACATCAAATTCATGAAATTTTGAACAATCAAAATTATGTTCTTTAATCATATCAAAAGGAATCTCAATCAGCTTTATAGAATTTCCGTTTTTATAAAGAACTGCATAATTTTTATTCAGATAATTAACTTCGCTGTTAACCTGCATTTCTCCTACTTTATATAGAATAAAATCCGATTTATTAAGTTTCATCTCAAGATATGCTTCAATTCTGTCTGCAGGCTTGCTGCTCGCCTGTCTTAAAACAAGATCTTTTCCTCCGCCGATTGACATATCAAAACCAGGAATCTCGCTTTTATCCGGTCCCTTGTGAGCTGAATGTTTTTCCTTGTATCTTCGGATCTGTTTCTCCATTTTTTCAAAAAGCAGGTCAATTGAAGAAAAAATATCTCCAGATTTTTCTTTCCCGTGAAACTGAACGCCGTCTCCGTTAACAAGTATCTCTGCCATGTGGTCAAGTTTTTCTACAGAAAGAATTACATGAGAATCAATTAACTGATTGAAATATTTTTCAAGCTTGGTAAATTTTTTTTCTGCATAATCCTTCTGGTTTTCATTTACCCTGATGTTTTTTCCGGTAATTGTAATGTTCATAGTGCCTTCTCCATTTTTATCATATTTATTTTTTTTCTTTTCCCGGACGTCGGGATGTTCATCATGTCTCTATATTTTGCGACTGTCCTTCGGGCAGCCGGTAAATTTTCTTTTTTCAGGAGCGATGCAATTTCATCATCGCTCAGAGGATTTTTCTGGTCCTCAGCTTCAATAATCTCCCTGATTCTTTTAAGAACCTGATCCTGCGATTCATCCACATTCCCGGATTTTATCTTTGGAACAAAAAAACTTTTTAAACTTACAACCCCCCAGGCTGTCTGAACATATTTCCCGGATGTTACTCTGCTCACAGTTGAATCGTGTATTCCGATTTCTTCAGCAATCTGGGTATGGGTCAGAGGTTTCAGAAAACCAGGGCCCTTTAATAAATACTCCTTCTGACGGCGCATAATAGCTGATGAAGTTTTTAAAATAGTATCCCTTCTTACTTCAATATTATGTATAAGAGCCCTTGCAGACTGAAGTTTATCCTGAATAAATTCTTTCTGTTTTTTTTCAATATTTTTTTTCCGGATTACATCAGAATAATATTCATTTACTTTAAGAGCCGGTATCCATTCGTCATTCATTGTAATAACGATTTCGCCGTCAATAATCTTTACATCCAAATCCGGAATAATATATCTTGTATTGTCTGTTGAAAAATTAGCCCCCGGGTATGGAGAAAGTCCGTAAATTAAAGCGCTTTTCTCAATTATTTCATTAATGCTCAAAGACATTTTTTTAGCTACGAACTCATAGTTAAGCTTTTCTATTTCGAAAAAATAATCAGAAATAATGTTTTTAAGCAGCTTATCATCAGGATAATAATGATCTGCCTGCACTGATAAACTTTCCTTAACCCCGGCAACACAGCATCCGACAGGATCAAAAAACTGAATGAGCGATATTATTCTTTCCAGCTCTTTAATATCAATTTTCAGCTCTTTGGCGAGACTTCCTGAATCAAGGGTAATAAATCCATTTTCATCAAGCTCTGTAATGAGCCTTTCATAAATCAGATATTCATCTTCACTTTTAGCGGACATTCTGGCCTGCCAGAGCAGATGATCGTAAAGGCTCTCTTTTTCCGCAACTGCTCTTTCAAATACTTCCTTTTGATTTCCGGAACTTATATCATTCCCGGTAAAATATTCGCCTTCATCAAATTCTCCGGGACCGTCTTCAATTTTATCTATAACGGATTCATCTCCGCTCAGGCTTTTTGAAACTTTATCAGATAATGCATCATCGCGGAAATCTGAAAATTCAGATGCTTCCTCAAGAATAGGATTTTCGATCAGTTCACTGGAAAGAAGTTCGGCGAGCTCAACATTTGAAAGCTGAATCAGCTGAATTAATTGCTTGATAGACTGGTTCATTGTGAGAGACTGTTTGTGATTCAGATTCAATTTAGAGGAAAGTGTCATTATCACCATATCCGAAAATGATCATTTTTTAAAAAACTGTTCAAAATATTATTAAACATCAAACTGCAAATCCATAAAAATTGAATTCTACCTATTTTACCGGAAATCATAATTCAATCTGAATCTATATTATTATACAACATAATCCTAATAAAATCAAGGAGATTAATAATTAGATTGAATTTTTAATCCGGCAGGATCGCATTAATAAAATTATTCACTGGTTTTAAAGAGCCAAGTTTTATTATCCAGTTAAATAAAAATGAATCAATTACTACACTTGCTATGTAAGAAGTCATTAGCCTCTTGTTAAAAGCTTTTCTGCACATTTTCTCATATAAATAGAGTTTATCTGTATCCAAATTTCCGTTTTTATAGGCTGATATTATGGCTTCAGCAGCTAAATATCCGCTTTCCATTGCAAAAGAAATTCCCTCTGCTGTTGCAGGATTGCACATTCTGCCTGCTTCACCGCAAAGCAGAAAACCGTTACCGGCAACACTTTTAACAGAAGACGCCACATTTATTGGAAAAGATAATGTTTTGCCGATTTCAACAGATGAAGAAATTTTCTCTTTATAATACTTCTCAATAAAATTATCAAAAGTTTCAGTAATTGTTTTACCTTTCAATTTATCCTGATATACACATATACCTATATTAACTACTCCATCACCTTCCGGAAAAACCCATCCATAATGCGGCAAAAGCATCTTGTCGAAAATCATTTCCAGGCGGCCTTCAGGATTATGAAAATTTTTCCACCAGCCGATCCGTGACTGCATCAGCCTTAATTTTCTTTTATCAGGAAAATATTTATTCCTCATTTCAGAATTATGCCCGCCGTTTGCAATAATAGTCACTTCAGCTTCAATATTTTTTTTACCGTTTGTCGCACCGGTAATTTTTCCGGTTGAATCCGTTAATAAATCGCTTACATTAAATTCCTGAATAAATTTCGCGCCTTTTGAAACAGACAGATCAAGCAGCACTTTATCAAAAACTCTTCTTGGTATTGCAAGAGCTTTCATCTTGCTTTCAACAATTGAATCCTGACCCCTGGGACCGACAAATCTCAAACTTTTCATCAAAGCGCTCGGCTTTATCTCAGTCAGCAGATGGGCAATTCCGATTTTATTCATAAACTTTTCTGCAGCAGGCGAAATCCCTCCTGCGCAGGGTTTTATGCGCGGAAACTTTTCCCTGTCCACAATGATAAAATCTTTAAAACCAAGCTCCATAAGCCTGAATGCAGCAATTGATCCTGAAGGTCCTGCACCTATAATTAAAACTTTAGTCTTCAATTCTGTTTCTTTTCCCCTGCTGCTTTAATAAAATCCCTGAACAGCGGATGAGGATTTGTAGGCTTTGATTTGAATTCCGGATGATACTGCGTGCCTATAAACCATGGGTGATCTCTTAGCTCTATAGTTTCAATTAAATCTATCTGATCATTAATACCGCCGAAAAACATTCCGTTTTTTTCATACAATTCTTTATACTTCATGGTAAACTCAAACCTGTGTCTGTGTCTTTCCATGATATTTTCCTGATTATAAATTTTCCTTATTTTACTGTCATCGATCAGTTTGCAGGCATAAGCCCCGAGTCTCATGGTTCCGCCTTTTTTAAATATACGCTCCTGATCTTCAAGAAGAGATATTACAGGATGTTCTGTTGATGGATTGAATTCCGAAGAATTTGCATTTGCAAGTCCGCACATGTTCCTGCCGAATTCAATTACAGCGCACTGCATTCCAAGGCATATTCCAAAAAAAGGAATCTTCTCTTTTCTTGCATAGGATATAGTTAAAATTTTTCCCTCTATTCCCCTATCTCCGAAACCGCCAGGAACAAGGATTCCGTCTACATCCTTGAACATATGTTTCAATGAACCTTTTTTGGCAGTTTCAATTTCTTCTGAATCAATTTTAATAATTTCAAGTTCAGATTCATTAGCAGCAGCCCCGTGAACAAGAGCTTCATAAATTGATCTGTATGCATCCTGGAGAGCAATATATTTTCCGACCACAGCAATTTTAACTTTCCTTTTCGGGCTGCGGATTCCCTTCATAAACTTGTCCCAGGAGCTTAAATTAATTTCACCGGGAACAAAACCAAAATGCTCAAGAACAATTGCATCATATTCATTTTTATGCAGCATATACGGTATTTCATAAATAGAACCCGTAACATCCTCGGCTGAAATAACATTTCTTTCAGACACATTGCAGAAAAGCGCAATTTTACTTTTCATATCAGCTGAAAGAGGTGTTCCAACCCTGCATAAAAGCAGATCAGGAATTATTCCAAGCTCCATCATTTCTTTTACTGAGTGCTGCGTTGGTTTAGTCTTCATTTCTCCTGCAACAGAGATCGCAGGTACAAGCGTTAAATGTACATTCATAACCCTTTTAGTTCCCAGCTCCTGTCTTATCTGGCGGATCGCTTCAAGGAAAGGAATTGATTCAATATCACCTACTGTTCCGCCTATTTCAACAAGAACAAAATCCAGCTCATCTTCATTAGCTACATCATAAATTCTTTTTTTTATTTCATTGGTTATATGAGGAATAACCTGTACTGTGCGTCCGAGGTAATCGCCTTTTCTTTCTCTCTCTATTACAGTAAAATAAATCTGTCCTGTTGAAACAGAATTTTTTCTTGAAAGTTTGGCATTTGTAAATCTTTCATAATAGCCAAGATCAAGGTCTGTTTCAGCGCCGTCCTCAGTTACATAAACCTCGCCGTGCTGGAAAGGACTCATGGTACCAGGATCAATATTAATATATGGATCCATTTTAATTACAGAAATTTTAAATCCGTGGCCTTCAAGTAAAAGCCCAAGTGAAGCAACAGAAATTCCTTTTCCAAGTGAAGAACATACTCCGCCTGATACAAAAACAAATTTTGTTTTTTCATTCATAAAACACCCTCACTTTAAGTTTTTCCTATTTTTTTATAATCAAAAGCCAAGTCAAGAAATTAAATAAACAATAAAAAAAACAAGACTTGACATTAAAATCACAATAAAATATTCTTATTAAGCTGCAGAAGTAACCATTTTTTCAAAAAATATTTGCGAGGCTTATATGTCCGACAAGAGAAAATATCCAAGATATTCGTGTAATATAAAAGCTGAAATTGAAATCTACGAACAAACTCCGGATGAAGCAGATATTGATCTTACAGTTCCTGTTAAAGGCAAAGGATTTATTTTAGATATAAGCAAAGGCGGTTTTTTTCTGATATCAAATGAAAGAGTTTCAGTAAAGGCAACAATTAAAGCGAAATATAAAATTAAAAAAACTGTTACAAACTCAGCAGGAAAAGTAGTAAGAACAGGACTTCTTGTTAATAACCCTTCAGAGCTTGCTAAAAAATTTGAAAAATTTTCTACTCACGGAGACTCATATATAGCTGTTGAATTAAACGAACCGATGTGCGACCTCTGCGAACAGGATATTTGAAATATTATAATTCAGCTATGAAAAATATTTATATAAAAATTGCAGATATAACAGATATCGATACATCAAAAATTTCTGTTTACGATCTGAATAAAAGATTTATTGATAAAAAAGGAAATATTTTCGGCCTGCGGTATGATAAAATTATTAAAAAAATTGAAATTATAAAAATTATCAGGGCAGATTCAAATGAGGCAGCCCTGCACCAGATTAATATTTTAAAATCAAAGAAGAACAGCAGCACTTCAGAAAATAATATCGAAACTGATAAATCCGATTCATCAGATGAATCAAACAGCAATGCCAATGAAGATGAACCGGATGATGAGAGTTTCGAAAAAGCTGTTTCGAACTTTAATTCCGATAAATTTATAAAAGAAACCATTGAACTGCTTATCACCCATAAAAACCGGCTCAAGGGAATTGAATCCAATATAAAAAATTCCAATATTGTTTTAAAAACCAGCAAACACGAAAACAGTGAACTTGACGAAATCTTCAGAAGCATTGATATTGAAGGCGGTCAGAATATAGATAAAATTGAAAATTATCAGAAGGAACTTATAAGCTATCCAAGATCCATCACTTATTATCAGTCTAAAATTGATAAAAGCTATTCTCACATGATAGACTCCTTCAAGTCTGATGCTGAAAGAATGATGAAATTTATATATACCTATGAAATGTATCAGACAATAAAAAATTTGTACACCAATCTTAATAAAGCAATAAAAAAACTGAGAGAATTTTTATTATCAAGAGACCAGGATATTATAAAAAATAAAACCCCGGGAGAACGTCAGGCTTTTAATGATGCCCAGGTTTCTTTAAACAATACAATTTCAGAAATTGAGAATACTCTCGATGATCTGAAAATTCTAAATGCATTTTTAATCAATCCGAATAATTTTTAAATTATTATTTTCAAGGACAGCCATTAAATGCTGTTAAGCACCTTTGCTGAAAAATTCTCCAGTTCAGATGAATTTTCAGAACTTAATGCCGCTTTAAAAAATAAACAGCTGCCTGTTTATATCGAGGGGATAGCTCCGTCTTCAATTGCCCTTATTATTTCTTCTCTATATAAAACATCAAAAAAGCAGATTGTAGTATTAACCGAAAATTCACAGAAAATGCAGGAATTGTCTCTGGATATTTCCTGCTTTTTAGATGATAACAGCATATTGACACTGCCATCATGGGATACGCTGCCTTATGAATTTGTCTCAGCTCCAGAAAAAACCGAAAAAGAAAGAATAACTTCTCTATATAAAATTCTATCCGGTGAGCCTTATGTAATCATTGCAACTGTAGAATCATATATCAGATATCTGCCTTCAAAAGAATTTCTAATGAAAAGAGGACAGATCCTGAACATAGGCGAAGAATATCCACTTGATGCATTAATTGAAATGTGTATTGATTATGGTTATACAAGAGAGTTAAGGGTTGAGGCATACGGTCAATTTTCTGTAAAAGGAGGTATTCTCGATATATTTCTCCCATCTCACGAAAATCCTGTGAGACTTGATTTTTTTGGAGATAATCTTGAATCTATCAGATTATTTGATATGACTACTCAGATTTCATCAGATAAACTTGAAACAGTCACCATATATCCCCGAAAGGAACTGGTTCTCCTTCAAAGTGAAAAGAAAAAACTTCTGGATAAACTTAAAAAATCTTTTGCTGAAAAAATGGATCTGCCGGATGCAATTATAGAACAGATCGAATCTGGAATAATTACAGACATACCCGGAATCGAAGATTTTTTCCAACTTGCAATTAAACCTGCATCTCTTTCATCATATTTCAGCAATGATGCAATAACAGTTCTTTGCGAACCAATTCAGTTAAGAACAAAACAAAAGACCATTGAAAAAATATTTTCTGAATTGTATAATAAAAAGAAAAAGACAACTCTTTGCCTGTCGCCGGAAGAACTTATAAATCCAGATGAATATGAAAAAGCGGAAAGTCAGTCAATCAATCTTCAGGTTTTCACTTCAAATGCCGGAGCAATAAACTGGCAATTAAGAAGCATACCTAATTTCCACGGAAAAATTTCTGATGTAAGAAAATACATATCTGAAAAAATTGAAACCGGTTGGAAAATATTTTTCTCAACCGGATTTGAAGGCCAGGCCCGCAGGCTCTTTGATTTATTCTCGGAACTCAATCCTTCATCATCATTTGAAAAACCTGACCAGAAAAATAATTTAAATATAGTCATAACGCCGTATAGCGAAGGTCTTGAAATAATAAAAGAAAAATTAATTCTTCTTACAGACCATGAAATTTTCGGTAAAAGCTACAGGAAAAGAAAATCTTTCAAATCAAAAAAATCAAGGCCCATAGAATCATTTCTCGATCTGAAAACCGGAGATTTTATTGTTCACATCAACCACGGAATCGGTGTATTCAGAGGAATTGAAAGGATGACTGCTGCAGGTATTGAACGGGATTTCCTGCTCTCTGAATATGCAGATGGAGACAGGCTCTATGTTCCGCTTGACCAGATAAATTTAATCCAGAAATATATCGGCCTTGAAGGTAAAGCTCCCCGTATAGATGTTCTAGGCAAAAAATCAGCATGGAACAGAATCAAGGATAAAGTCAGGGAATCCGTTGAAGAGATCGCGCGGGAGCTTGTTGAAATCTATTCCAGACGTGCTGCTCTTAAAGGATACCAGTTTCCTCCGGACACATTATGGCAGGAGGAATTTGAATCACTGTTTGAATACGAGGAAACTCCTGACCAGATAACAGCAATTGAAGACGTGAAAGATGACATGGAAAACGTCAAGCCAATGGACAGACTTGTATGCGGCGATGTCGGATTTGGAAAAACTGAAGTTGCGATACGCGCTGCTTTCAAAGCAGTCATGGCTGGACGTCAGGCTGCAATTCTCGTTCCTACAACAGTTTTATGCATGCAGCATTTCAGAACATTCACCAGAAGATTTGAAAACTATCCAATAAAAATAGAAATGATTTCACGCTTCCGGACACAATCCGAAGTAACAAAAATAAAATCCGATCTTGCGGAAGGTTCAATCGATATAATCATAGGCACGCACGCGATATTATCAAAAGATATAAAAATAAAAAATCTCGGACTGCTTATCATTGACGAAGAGCAGAAATTCGGCGTAAAGCATAAGGAACAGTTAAAAAAATTCAGAACACTGATCGATGTGCTGACTCTTACAGCCACCCCGATTCCGCGTACACTCCATATGTCGCTTGCAGGCATCAGAGACCTGACAATCATATCAACACCCCCTGAGAACAGACAGGCTATAGATACTTATGTCATGGAGGAAAATCCCGACATTCTCCGCAGCGCCATACTTGCTGAAATTGAAAGAGACGGGCAGGCTTTCTACATTCATAATCGTGTCCAGAATATTGAAGCTCACGCTGATATGCTGAGAAAACTTGTACCGGAAGCAACTTTCTGCACAGCTCACGGCCAGCTTGAAGAGGACCATCTTGAAGATATCATAATTGATTTTATGAATAAAAAATATGACATACTCGTGTGCACCACTATTATTGAATCAGGAGTGGATATTCCAAATGTAAACACAATTATCATTAACAGGGCTGATACATTCGGCCTGTCTCAGCTTTATCAGCTTAAAGGGAGAGTCGGCAGATCTACAAGAAAAGCCTACGCTTACCTTTTTTATCCAAAACATACTTCACTAACTGAAGAAGCACAGAAACGCCTGCAGGTTATTTCAGAATATTCAGAACTCGGCAGCGGATTTAAAATAGCCATGAAAGATCTGGAGATAAGAGGTTCCGGGAATATTATAGGCAAGGAACAATCAGGAAATATTATGGAAGTCGGGTTTGATCTTTACACTCAAATGCTGGAAGATGCTGTGAGAAAACTCAAAGGCGAAAAACCATCATCTCTATTCCGGACTCCGGTTTTCATTAAAACAGATTTTTATATTCCGGATGAATATATCAGCGATGAAAGGCAGAAAATTGAATTCTATAAAAGATTCGAATCCTGCGAATCAGAAGAGGAGGTTCTCAATCTTAAAGCAGAAATGCAGGACAGATTCGGCAATTCACCGCCGATTGTGGATATCCTCATAGACCTTGAAATTATCCGCGCAATAGCATCATCAAAATTTATTGAAGAAATACTTGAAGATTCAAGTAAAATAAAAATTACGATGTCGAAAAATTCAATTATTGACATTCATAAAATCCTGACGGAAATTAAAAAAAATAAAAGACTGGTAATTGACCCGAGAAATTCCAATATACTTCTGCTTACACCATCGGAAAACAACACAGAAAAAAAACTTTCAGAATTAAAAAAATTGTTGCAACAAATTTCATAGATTAAAAAATCTTATATTATTCTGCTAAGCAGTATAAATTTCATTAAGGATGCGTGTTATATGAAAAAAACAATATTTATGTCAGTTATTCTTTCAATAATGTTATCAACAGTTATTTCCTGTAGTCTATTCAAGTCGGATAACTGGGTTGCAAAAATAGAAAATGACCCTATAACAATAGACGAATTTAACAAATATTATTATACTCAAAACAGAATCATGCTGAATGTTGAAAAAGATGAAATAGATAAAATGGCAGCAGATCCTTCAACATTAAATCCGCAGGTTCAGCAGCTGGTTGTTAAGAAAAGTTTTCTTGATCAGCTTGTGGCACAAAAAGTTATTTATAACAAAGCTTTAAACGATGATTCCATCAATAAAGATGAACTGAAAACAATAATAGAAATATCCAAACTACAGGCAGTATCACAATATTATATGCAGCAGAAACTTAAAGGGAAAATAAATGTTACTGACCAGGAAGCAGATAAATTTTATAAAGAAAACCCGAAATATTTCAAAGGCGTTCCGGTTGATGATGCTCTGATAGGAAAAATCAAACAGCAGATTTTCATGGATAAAGCCAAACTTGAATCAAATGAAATAATTATGAATGTTCTTGCTGAAGTAAGAATAAACAAGGAAGGCTTCAAGAAATACATGGAGCGGGAGAATAAAAACAAGCCTGAAAAACCAGCGGATAAGCCTGCAACTGATAAAAAATAATTTTATTATAATTATATATAGCATAAAAAACCCCCGGTTCTATTACCAGGGGTTTTTTTATTACTTATTTTATATTTGACAGGAAAAAGTCATTATGATATAAAGAAACAGTAAAAATTTATAAACCGGAGCAACAGTATGTTAAATAAAATAATATTATCAGTTGTAATTATATCAGCAGTTTTTTTTGCTTCCTGCGCGCCAAAAAAAATGGTGAAATATACAGAACGGCCAGTTCCAAAAAATTCAAATATTGCTGTAATTATTGATTATAACAATAATATAAAAAATGTGGTTATTTCCAAATTTCTGTCTCTTGGATATAGAATTTCCGCATTTAATGCTGCAGATCTTTTCGATATGAAAGATTATAGAGATATAAAAACAGTTAAATCTCTAAATATCTATAATTTTCCGCTGGATAAATCATTCAGCAATATTTACAAAATGAATGTTTATAATTATGAATTAAGCAAAGCTGAAGTCTTAACAGAACTTTCAAAACGATATGGCGTGCAATATGTAATGCTTCTCGAACTTCGTGACTGGCAGTCAGTAAGCTGGGCAAGGGTTATAGATGTAGGAAATTACAATGTTATATATATTGAAAATTACACAACAAAATATACTGACAACATAGAATCTGTTATAGATCATTTTGCTCAGGGAATGTCAGGAAAATAATTAAATGAAATTTCATTTTACAATAATTTTTCTTATTACAATTTTATTTCAATCTGCATTTTTATCTGCTAAAACTGCAGCAATAGGATATTTTTATAATGCTTCAGGAGATCAGAATTATGAGTATATGGAAATAATTCTCCCTAATACGTTTGCAAACGCTATAACTAACGACTTTAAAATAAAATCAATCAAGCCATCACAAATCAATGAAGTCTTAAAAAAACATAAACTGGAACTGAAAAAATCCTACAGCCCTTCTGAATTTCCGGAAATTTCTGAAAAAATAAATACAGATATTCTTATTACAGGTGAATTCATTCCTCTTAATGAAAACTATATTAAAATAAGTATTAATATTTATTATAAAAAAACCAACGAATTATTCCGTTTTACCACAATAGGCAGAATTGAAACTGAAATATTCAGACTTGTAGATAAAATTTCGTTAAAAATAGCTCAATTTATAGATAAAGACAACCTTTACAGAAATTTATCAATACCAAAAGGTACAGGGTTGGCTATTTTAACAAACCTCGAATCAGATGAATTAAATTCTCTTTATATGGAATTTTTCTCCAAGGGTTATAAAATTTCAGGTTTCCAGGCTACATCATCTGGTGATAATATAATTTCATCCAACTGCTCAGGCAATCTGATTGAAAAATTTAAATATATATATACTTCAAATGATTTTTTCGGAATTGTATCAAACCAGAAAAAAGAAGATAAGCTTTTTGCATCAGCAGGAGCTGAAACAAAATTTGGCGCGCACAGCTTTGTAAAAGATATTTATGTAAAATATGATCTCAGATATATTCTTGATAAAAACAGTTTCCTGGATGATTTTCCTCCAGGAGCTGATATATTATTAATTATAGGCTTTAACAGCAGCAGAAATAAAGCCTGGATAAGAGGAATTGATATTAAGAATAAGAATCTCTTCTGGGTACAATCCAATATAAAAGGATTTAATCAGGTTGAAATTGGTGAAAAAATAACTGATATTTTACTTTCAGACCCGGATGCCATTCCAGCTAAAAAATAAAAAAAGCGTTTTTCATAAAACGCTTTTTAATTTATCAATTCTTTTATTTATAAACAATTACTTAAATCAATATTGATCATCAATAGGTTTATTATTCCAAACAGCAAATCTAATACCAACCTCTGCTGTTAATCCATAGATATTCCAGCCTTTCAATCCTCCATCAGATTGCAGTCTATTGAAAATTGGAAGATGAAATCCCACATTTCCGAATATAGCTATATGAGGATGAAAATCCCATCTAATACCTGTATTAATTGCAATAGATGGTCCCATATCACTTAGACCAGGCATATATGGAATGGTAATATTCATCATCTCAACTCCAACACCTAAAAAGCTGCTCCAAAAAAGAGGCAAATTTGCAATTTGAAAATTATATTGCAAACCTCCTAAAATCATTTTATCATCAAAATTATATTTTAATTTAAAAGAATCAAATGTTGTTAAAGTTGTATAGGATCCTTTAATACCAATGCTGAAATTTTGATTTATTCCAAAAAAAATTCCACCCCCGCCGCCAAATTGATTTTCTGCCTGATAATTCCCGATATAAGTTCCAAAACCTTCTATGTAGATATTGAAAGCCATTGCATTGATACTTATAGTAAATACCGCAATCAATGTTAATATTATTTTCTTCAAAGTAAACACCTCGCAGTTAAAAATGTTATATTACATTAATAACATTTAAAATTCTAATTTAATAACTTATATATTTTAAAATTATTTTAGTCAAGCAAAATATAAATCTTACTCTTATTTATTGTATATCAACTCTAATTCATATAAATAAAAAATTCCTACAAATTAAAATATTTAGATGATTAATTTTTTAATAAAAAAAGACTTTACCTTCTATATTTTATTTATATAATATTTTTCAGAAGGTAAACCCATGCGAATAGTTTTAAAAACCAAGGTTAACCAGGATTACAAAAAAGTATTTCCACAGTTTGATCTAAAACTTTTCCTGGCTCTCAAACCTCCTTTTTTACCTGTTATTCTTGATAGATTTGACGGTTCAAATTTAAATCATCAGGTGCATATGAGAATAAACCTTATTATAAAAAAAGAAAAATGGATCACCATAATAACTGATGAAGGAGAAAAAGAAAACGAGCTGTATTTTATTGATGAAGCAAATGTTCTTCCTTTTTTTTTAACAAAGTGGATTCATAAACATAGAATAATAAAAAGTGGAAACGGTTCAACAATTATTGATGATGTTTTTTTTGAAACTTCGCATTTTATATTTACTATTTTTTTATATCCTGTGTTTCTAATTCAATTTTTATATAGAAAACCTATATATAAAAAATATTTCAGATAAATTCTGGATTGGTTTTTATACTAATTTAAAAAAACCTGTTTTAAAATGCTGATTCCTTTTACAGTTATAAGAATCTGCGCTGCATAATAAGTAGATAAAATTATTAAAGATGAAAATTTATATTCAATAACAAACCTCTCCCATGCCAATGTAGCATCAGAGACAACAAATAAAGCAGAGCCGATTGCAAAAAGCGGTGCATAAAATTTATCATTTAAATCATAATTAATTGCAGATAAAAACATAGCGCTAAGAGTAATAATATAAAGAGCTATAGGGATTAACATTTTTTTTCTTGTTTCAGGATTTATTTTACCAATAAGAATAATAACATAAAATGAAATTACAGATGCAATGCCTGCAATCACTAAATTCGGTATTGCAAAAGGTTTACCGCTGAAACTGATTATATATGCTGCATGGCCCAGTAAAAACGATATCAACCCTGGAAGAAAAAAACGCATTTTAAAAGCCAGAAGAATATCGCCAATTAATCCTAAAATTAAACCGGTGATAATCATTGAATGAAAAATATTTTTCTGCGGAGAATTAATAAAATAAAAAAGATAAAGGAAAATAAGAAGTATAATCGGTATTGGTTTAATAAAAACATACATATCTCTTTTATAATAATAAATATAAATTGATGCAAAAGAAAATATTACTGCTGCTGTAATTACTGTAATTTCCATATACCTACTCTCCTAAAATAAATCTATCTGCGTGATTTTTGAAATGCATTTTCCTCTTTTATCTATCATATAACTGTTATTATTAATTTTAATTTTAGCTGAGCCATTAATAAAGTTTTCCGCACTGTCAAATATTGGCTGTATAACAACATTGCCATTCTCATCAACATATCCAAATTTTGTACCAGTTTTAAATACAGCTCTGCCATCATAAAAATATTCAAGAGAATCAAATTCAGCAGGCACTATAAAATTCCATTTTTTATCTATCATTCCAAATTTTCCATTTTTTTTCACTATTGCTTTTCCGTTCAAAAAAGGAGAGACAGATTCAAAAATTGGTTTGTATATAATGCCTTTTCTATCAGAATATCCATAATTGTTGCCAAGCTTAATAATAGAAAAATCTTCTGCGAACTCTCCGATATCTTCTGCTTGAGGTTGAATTAAAATATTCCCATATATACTGATTAAACCATAACCGGTTCCTTTTTGAAAGTATGATGTTCCCATATTAAATTTTGATATATAATCATACCTTGGTTCAGAAACTATTTTTAATTTCCTGTTGATAAAACCGAATTTTCCATTGAATTTTTTCTCAAAAGATTCAGTTTCATATTTACCCTTACCTACAACTGCTGCTCCCCCGGAAAAATCTCCTGCATAATCAAACACAGGCTGTAATAAAATTTTTCCTTTTGAATCTATATATCCGTATTTTATAACTCCGCCTTTTCTCAAACCGTAATATGCAACTCCATCATTGAAATCACCAACATCATCGAATTGTGCTTTTATGGAAATTTTCCCTTTATTATCCAGATATCCGTAACTGTATTCTACTTTACTTGCTTCAATAATTTTACCGTTTGAAGTTTCAAATGATATCATATAATCATCAGATTTATTTTTTATATTTAAAAACCAGAAATGGCCGCAGGAATAATCCCCTATTCCATCAAATACAGGATTAATAATAATTTCTATTTTATTATTGATTACACCGTATTTTTTATTAATTTTAACTACAGCAAATCCATTTTTAAAATTTCTTATTTCATCAAATTTATTTCCGCCAATAATTTCTCCGCTCTTGTTTATAAATGCAATTTTCCCGTCAATTTTAACTTTAGCCTTGCCATCAGTAAATCTTCCTGCTTCCTGAAACTTTGGCTTTATTGATAAATTACCCAGCTTATCAATATAACCATAATCTGCAAAAACACTCACTTTAAAATTTGTTTCATCTTTAAAACTTTCTTTTCTTTTCACAGCAACTGATGCAAATCCTTCTGAAAAAATATCCGCTTTATAAAAAACAGGTTTAATAAAAATTTTACCTGTGCTGTCAATATAACCGTAACCTGTTCCCATTTCAACAGGAATCAGGGCTGTATTACTGCTAATCAAATTTTTTTTAGGCCTCCATATTTCTCTTCCGTTTCTGTCTATATAAATCCATTCTCCATCAGACAGAACTTTTGCCATTCCATTTTTATAATTCAACGCTTTATCAAATCTGAATTTTATTGCCTCGTTACCATTTTTATCGATAAATCCAAATTTGCCGTCAAACCCCCCAATAGCATCAACAGATCCAACTCCAGCTATAGCGTACCCATCATGAAAATTTTCAGCATAATCAAATTTTGGACTAATTATAACTTTTCCGCTTTTATCAATAAATCCCCACTTTCCTTTTAAATTAAATGCTGATAATCCATCTGAGAATTCCTTCATTTCACTGAAAATCAAACCGGATACTGTTTCTTTACCTGATTGATCTATTATAGAATAATCAAATTCCTTTCTCATGAAATCATTTGGTGTATTTGAAATCACAGCAATTCCATCATTAAATTTCGAAGTGTAATTATATTCTTTTGAAATTTTTTTTCCGGTCTTATCAATATAAAAATTATTATTATTATTATTGTCTTTGCTGACAATTGCAAAACCTGATGAAAATTTAAATGCAGAGTCATATTCTGTTTTAATAATTATTTTACCCTCTTTATCAATAAAACCGTATTTTTTCTGTTTTATAACAAGAGCAAGTCCATCGCTGAAACCGGTGCTTTCTCTGATTTTTATATACTCTGGTATAATATCCTCATAAATAATTTTACCTGTGTTATCTATATAAAAAAAATTTCCGTTTTTTTCCACATATGCAATATCTTCTGAAAATTCTGAAGCGTAATCATATGAAGGATCAATTTTAAAAATTCCTTTATTATCGATATATCCCCATTTAAAATTTTTCATTACAGGAGCAAGGCCGCAGTTAAATTCAAGCGCATCTTCAAATTCTAAGTTTATCTCAACTGTACCTTTTGAATTGATGAAACCGTATTTGCCGTTTTCCATTACTGAAAAAAGAGGAGCTGGGTAGGAAGCAATGCTGTAGAAGATTAAAAAAATAAAAAATATTTTTTTCATTCCCTCACCAGTAGTATTGATTTAATTAAAAATTTCTATTTATTAAAATCACAGTAAACAATTGAAGTCAACTACATTATTCCTTTAACTTTTTATAATAAAAAAGTCCTTCCGGATTAACAGAAGGACTTTTTTATTAAGGAGTTTTATCAAACTATTATTTACTTTTTTTCTAATTCATAAGGCCATCTTGTATAACCGCCCCAGTTAATCATCTTTGTGTATCCGGATTTTTCAAGATTTTTAATTACTGCCTGTGCGCGTCCGCCGGTTTCACAATATACAATAAGATATTTATCTTTAGATATTTCTCCAAGCTTGCTCATTACAACAGAAGATGGATATGATTTTGCAGTTGGAATATGTCCTTCTTTATATGATGACTCAGGACGCACATCAATAATCATAATGTTCGGATCAGGTTTAACAGTAAGCTCCTTAAGTTTGTCAGGAGATAAATATTTCTTTAGAGAAGCTCCATCGCTTGAGATATATCCTTCGGAGCAGGATGTTAAAATTAAAGATGTTGTTATTAGTAATGAAAATATAATTATTTTTTTCATGATGGACTCCACTATTTTTATGTTATTTTTTTCAACTAACATCTTCTCAAATACAATATTAAAACACTTCATCAAATAGTATTTTTTAAAATATTAGTAATCATAAGCCGTAACACTATTTCCAATAAGAATTGAACATGGCCAAGTTCCAGTAAAATTGTTTATAATAATTGGCCGTGAACCTGACGTTCCAAATGCAGCTCCACCAGATGTTGTCCCCGAACAGGTTACACCACCAGTTACTTGAACTGTATATTCTGTTGCACTTATAGCTTTAAAAATTTTAATTTTTGTTGTTCCATTATCAACTGCTAAACCAACCCCTGCACTTGGATTATTAGTATATATAGCATTGCAAGATGTAGCCGCTGGACAAGATAATGACGCAAGAGTATACGATTTTGTTAATAAAGCTTCCCCAGCCGCAGGAGTATTGTACCCAGTAGGATATGAAGCTCCTGTAATTTGATTACAACCAGCTAATCCAATTAAACTTAAACTTAATAAAAATAAAAAAATTCTCATATGCAATTCCTACTTCTTATTTTTTAATTCTATTGGTCTTATATTATCCTCTTCCTTACAGGAAGGTGAAGACATTCATGTGGATATTCCTGCTTTAGGCAGAATAAATTTATTTAAAATAAACCACCCTGTAAAAAAAACAACAAGTATTAAAATATCATTCATATTATATCCTGAAATTTTTTTAAAAATTATGAATTAACATTTTTACTTTTAAAAAAATCTTTATATGCCATATCGCTTCCAAGAATATGATTAACAAGCCAGTCACTTAAAAATTTTAATAAAGCCAGAGTTATTTTTGATTTACCTGATATAAATTCTTCGTAAAATTCAGTTACCTGTGCAGTCAAATCATCATGTTCCTTCTTGTGATTTTCCCTATTCGGATAATCATATAATAGCATAAAATCTTCTTCGTGTTTAAAATGTATTTTTGTATAATTTACAAGGCTTGATAAAATTTCTTTCATTGTATAATGCGCACTGCCTGCAAGAACTGATGAATTAAGATTATTAATAAATGTAATAAGCTGCTTATGCTCTTCATCAAATTGATTGACACCAACACTATAATCACTTACCCACTCAATATATTCCATTTTTTCCCTCTTAAATATATAACCTCTAATTTAATATAATACATTTTACTGAATTATCAACTTAAATTTCAAACAAAATAATTAATATATCTGTTATTTTTAAATAGTATATTTGTTAAAAAGTTTCTCAAATAAATAATCATATAAAATAACTGCTGTATTCTTAACATTTTTTATAATATCTTTATCAGAGTCATTACCCGGCACATCTGTTACAATTTTAAACAGATACCCTTTTTTATTGTAAAGTCTGCATATCTGCATGAAAGAAGCTCCTTCCATATCAGCAAGATCTGCAAATTTTCCTGCACTTTCGCGATCAATATTATTCACCATCGGCCTGTCCTGTGTTGCAAGGGAAGCTAATGAAAATCCATCTAAAATATCCGGAGAAGTAATTCTATTATTTCCTGATATAAAAGGCCTGTCAGGTTCAATAATGCTGTTTATATGAAGTACGTCTCCAATTTTAAATTTGCTGTTAAGATCGCCTGAAGCGCCTAAATTATACAATGTATCAACATCAAACAAATTAATAATATGTGATACACCAGAAGCGCAGCAGGCTTTTCCAATACCGGTTATTACTAAAAAAATATTATCTTTAAAATACACAGAAAAAGGTTTGGCTGATTTCTGAACAAGACACATATTCTCTATGAATGGTCTTGCCTCAATCATAGTTGCCATTACAATTCCTATTTTATCAGCCCCTGACATAATGCCATTTCCTCAAGTTTTTTTACTGCATCCATTCCTATTGTACCAAGTGATCTGGAAAAGTCATTAACGTAAAGTCTGATATGTTCATCAATTACTTTATCATCCATTTCTGATGCAAGTGATTTAACATACGATCTCGAAGCAGTTACATTATTAAATGCAAAATCTATGGAAGATAGAATAATTGAACTGATTTTTTCTGAATACTCTGATAATTTTTTTTTAACTGCAATACAGCCGAGCGGTATAGGCGACCCTGTTTTCTCTTCCCACCATGCACCAAGATCAATGATTTTTTTCAAACCGTATGATTCAAATACAAACCTGCCTTCATGTATAACAAGTCCAGCATCGAACTCTCCGGATGCAACAGCAGGCATAATTTCATCAAACCTTAAAACAGTTAAATTTTTTAAATTTCTGTTCCATAATTTTAAAAGAAGTGCCGCAGTTGTTAAATCTCCCGGAATCGCAATTTTGGATTCTTTGGATAATTCTTTTCCGTCTCTTGAAACAAGCAAAGGACCGCATCCATATCCTAAAGCAGAGCCTGAATCAAGAAGAACGTATTTATCTTTTAAAAATAAATATGCATGATATGAAATTTTTATGATGTCGAATTTTTCCTGAAATGCGGATTTATTCAGCTCGTCAATGTCCATAATATGAGATTTGAACTTAAATCCGGATAAATCAACAAGATCATGGGTCATCGCGTGAAAAATAAATGCGTCATTAGGGCATGGTGAAAATGCGATTGAAAATTTCAATCAGAGTTTCTCCTTAAAAAATTTCAAGAGCGACGTATGATCCTGAAATATCTTATCTGCTTCAGATAAATATTCATCTCCGAGAGTTGTTTTCACTGCAAAGCATACAAGACCAGCAGATTTAGCTGATTTAATTCCAAGCGGAGCATTTTCAATGACAAGAGTGTCGCCATTTGTGCCTCCAATTTTCTTTAAACCTGCCCTGTAGGGTTCCGGATCCGGTTTCCCTTTTTTTACATCTTCATCAGCCACGATTATGTCAAAATAGGATAAAATATCATTTGGAATTAAATGAGTAATTGTTCTTTTCATCGAGCCGGTAACAAGTCCGATTTTAATATTTTTTGATTTAAGAAATTTTATAATATCAATTGCAACCGGGAATAAGAAAATTTTTCTATTTTCAAATAAGCTGTGTTTCTGTAAAAGCATTTCACTGAAAACTTCTTCATCAGGTATTTCAATGCCTTTTTCTTTATATATATCCTTTACTGATTCTACTCCGGACATGCCTTCTCTAATATAAATATCGAGAAGTTGAACATCAAGCCCATATGCATGCAGCACATGCTGCCAGACTTCAGCGTGATGCTTCATTGAATCAACAACAATTCCGTCCATATCAAGCAAAGCTGATTTCATATTATTTATTACGAGTTCAACCATCTGTTATATCTCGGTTGAGATTTTCATTCTCTGTCTGTGCTTATCAAAACCAAGATCAATAAGGATATCGAGTAACTCGGAATAACCGGTTCCGGAGTGTTCCCAGAGTTTCGGATACATGCTGATTGAAGTAAAACCAGGCAATGTATTTATTTCATTTAAATAAAAATTACCATTTATTTTATCCAGAAAAAAATCCACTCTGGCCATTCCGCAGCAATTTAAAGTTTTAAAAGCCGATACCGCACATTTTCTTATCTGAGCTGAAATTTCATCTGATAAATCAGCAGGGATTGCAAGAGATGCTCCATCGGCATCAATATATTTTGCTTCATAAGAATAAAATTCATGATTAGGCTTAATTTCTCCAAGCGCTGATGCTTCCGGATCATCATTGCCGAGAACTGCACATTCAATCTCTCTTGCATTTACAGCTTTTTCAATCAGAATTGCATTATCATATTTAAATGCAAATTCAATTGCGGATGTAAGATCTTCAATAGTCTTAACTTTAAAAACACCGACTGAAGATCCTGTATTAGAAGGTTTAACAAACAGCGGAATTCCGATTTTATTTTTAACAGAATCTATAATGAATTTCGGATTTTTTTCCCATTCTGAATTTTTTACTGTAATCCATTCAACAACAGGAATTCCGGCTGCAGCAAGCAGTCTTTTTGTAACGTCCTTATCCATGCCTATTGCTGATCCTGCAACATCAGCTCCGACAAAAGGAACCATTGCCAGCTGAAGGAGTCCCTGAAGTGTTCCATCTTCACAATATGTTCCATGCATAACAGGAAAAACTATATCAGCTTCAATTCTTTTTCCAGTTTCAATATTATGGCATACAAGTTTATTATTTCTATTAAAGTGATTCAAAAGCCAGGTGCTGGTTTTATCCAGTTTCATTATCCTGCCGAAATCTTTATGCTCAATTATTTCAGGATGATCCTGGACATGCCAGGTACCATCCCTATCAACACCAACGGCAATGATCTCATATTTGCTTTTATCAAGCATTGATACAACTGAAGCTGCAGAACAAAGAGATACATCATGCTCTCCGGACCTTCCGCCGTATAAAACAGCAACCCTTATCATAATTGTTCTACAAAAATTCCATGCAGAAGTTTTACTGCTGTTTCAGCCTGTGAAGTTTCTATAACACAGGAAATACCAATCTCTGATGTTGATATCATCTCTATATTAATTCCCTTATCAGAAAGAGCTGTAAACATTTTACCTGCAACGCCGTATGAAGAAAGCATACCAACACCAACTGCTGAAACAATTGCGATATTATCTTTTGAATCAACTCCGGTTGCCTTCCATTCATCTTTTAATTTTTCACAAATAACCAGAGCTTTTTGAATATCACTTTTCTTGGTTGTAAATGAAATTGTGGCTTTATTGTCTTTTCCTGTAGACTGAACTATCATATTTACATAAATTTTACTTTCACCGAGAGCCATAAAAAGTTTTGCAGCTATTCCAGGCTGGTCAGGAATATCTCTTATATTAATTTTTGCCTCATCTGTCTTGGATGTAATTCCGCTAATAATAAATTTTTCCATCATTTCCTCCCTGGGCATAACGATCGTGCCTTCTTCATAATTAAAGCTCGATCTAACATGTATTTTAACATTATATTTTTTTCCGAATTCCACTGATCTTGAATGAAGAACACCTGAACCAAGTCTTGCAAGCTCAAGCATTTCATCATAGCTTATTTCCTTGAGCTTTCTTGTGTTCTGAACCATGCGCGGATCAGCTGTGTAAACACCATCCACATCAGTATATATTTCGCAGTCTCTGGTTCCGAGAACAGAAGCAAGTGCTACAGCTGAAGTATCTGAACCGCCGCGTCCCAATGTAGTTATATTCTCATTCTCATCAATTCCCTGAAATCCGGCTACAATTACCACTTTTTTCTCTTCAAGAGATTTTCTTATTCTTTCAGTTGCTATACTTTCAATTTTTGCATTTGAAAAGTTTCCATCTGTCATAACCTTGACCTGCGAACCTGTATAGGAAACCGCATCAACATCCACTTCATGCAAAGCCATGGCAAGCAGGGATATTGAAATCTGCTCCCCTGTAGAAAGAAGCATATCCATCTCTCTCTTGCTCGGATTTTTTGTTATTTTTGATGCAAGATCAACAAGCTCATCAGTGGTGTGTCCCATTGCAGAAACAACAACTACAACAGATTTTCCGTTCTCAACATATTTTTTTATTCTTTCAGCTACAGCCTTAATCCTTTCAGGAGTACCAACTGAAGTTCCGCCGTATTTCTGAACAACAATTTTTAGATCAGACATTTTTCTATTCCTTGTAAAAAATTACCGGCTATTGCCGGTATAATGATAAACTTTATGTTAAATAAAATTGTATAAGTTTTGTGTCAATAAAAATTATTGCAAGTTAATTGGAGATAAAGCATTTGTATTTAAAACACTATCAAAAATCTGACCATATTGAGGTAAAACTGATGATTCATAAACATTATAAATTCCAGGCTTAATATTAGTAAAAGCCACAGTACCAGTAGCTGATATATAAGCTGCTGCAATAGGCATTTTAAAACTTGAAATTTTTGTATTGTATGTATCCCAAGCAGTTGTAAATATGGCTGGTGGAGCTGGATCAGCAGTTATACATAATGCATATTTATTGGAATAATTTATTTTGTATTTTTCATAATTTAAATAATAATCCATTAAAGGCCCAATATAACTCCCTGGATTAATAGGAGCTTTTGGAAAATCGCAGTTAACAATATTTACATTCGATCCTGTATCAGTTCTTGCATCATTTAATACAAAATAATCTGTATCAGTTGAACCACTTGGAACAAGAATAATATACCCATTAACACCTGATTTTGTTATTAGCGGAGTAGTCCGCGCAGTTGCAGGAACATAACTTCTTGCAACACCAAGAATATGCCCATATGGTAATTCATTTTCATGAACTCTTCTCAAATAATCAGATAAACCCCAGTAATGAGTTAATGTCATTACTCCATCCGGATATGATACCATTTCATATTTCTTGATAAAATTTTTAATCAGAAGCCTAACTTCTAAAACTGTTCTGCTGTCTGCAAGACTGAATTCAAACCCACCGGAAATTGGAATTTCTAAAGGAAATATTCTATTTACATATAGTGCTTCCATTCGCAGAGTATCCCAATAGGTATTCATCATTGATGAAGCAAAATCATAACCGTTTACTGAATTTTCTGCGAAAATTGCTGATGAAGTGCTTACATAAGTCCAGTTCGCTCCTCCATCAGCGGAAGTATATTGAGTAGCATTATTGAAAAGTGTTTTTCTAAAATATATTTTTAAAGATGTATATGTTTTACCTGGAGTAACATCATCTGTTTGGAGAAGGATTCCGCTTTTGAAAAATGAATCAAAGTTATCCAAACCTACAGAATAAGTCTGCCTGAAATTAGCAAATTTAAGTTCAGTACCATCGGATGCAACAATTCTCATTTCAGCTATATCAAACATAAACTGAGTTGGTAGAAAAACATCATTTACACCAGCTGCGCCGGTTTTATAAAATACAGAATCATCTTCAAGTAAATTACTATTCATTGCTGGAAAACTCCAATTCCAAACATAATTTGGCTCAGATTCATAAGTACCTTTCAATATAACTTCCATTCTGTCAGTACTCATTTCCCAGAGGAGAGCTTTTTCTCCACATGAAGTATTCATTAAAACAGAAAAAATTAAAATAATTTTCACAAGCAGTTTAATAGCAATTAATGCTTTGAATTTTTTACTATTTTTTAATTTATTTATTGTTTTCATTATATTCATAATTGTATTTATTTAACAGCCGTATTTATTTTATGGAATTATATTAAAATAAAGACATATTCCTACATTAAAGATATGACCGCCTGGTGCATTTGCAACTACCCCGGCCTCCAATATATATATATAATCTAGTCTTAAGCCAATATTTATAAATTTGCCTGCTGGAAACGAAACCTCAGCACCCCCTATAAAAATCGGCTCAAGTTGCTCAGACAAATCAGGCTTAATCTGCATATATGCCGCACCTGCGCCAAGCTTTAACTGAATTTTTAAGGGTATATTCAATGGGAGAAGAAATAGAGCAGTTCCGTAAATTGGAACAAAAGTAAGCTCATTCACCCCTCTTGATTTATAATTCTGGTACGAAACATCAAGTCCGAGCTTAAGAAAATCCGGAGGCAGATTGAATCTGAAAAAACCGCCGCCGCCAAGATTAGTTTCAATCAGATTCGCAGTCTGCCCGAGAGGCGCAATAACCCCGAACCAGCCGCCTATCTGCGGACTTAAAAAATAATTTTTACGGTCCTGTGCTGAAACCTGCATAGAAACAGATATAATTATTAAAACAGGTATTATTATTTTTAATTTATTTAACATTTATATTATTTTTAATTCATTGAAAAGACATGAAAAAATCATTAAAATATTTTAACTAATGATATTAGAATCTTCAATATGAATAAGGTTACACCAATTTATTGAAATATATGCATTAATTATCATATTTTTTATATTATCGCTTTATGTCAAATAAAATAAATAGATGAACTCTTTTATCCAACCAAAGTATTAAATCATAATTTTGATAACAACCGGCAAATCTCAAATAAGAGATTACTGTAAATTCCAACTTAAGCGGGTTCTTTTCAAAAAGCTGAGACGTATGTACTTAATTGCGGGTTATAAATAATCTCATAAAGATACAATCCATAAGCAGGTGCAGTTTTTCCAGCAGCATCTCTGTCTTTTTTCTCAATTATTTCTTTAATATACTCCGGAGGCAGACCATCAAAAAACATTTCTATAACAGTCCCGACAATTATTCTAATCATATGATGCAGAAAAGCATTTCCTGAAATTTCTATTTCAATTAAACTGTTATAATTTTCAATTTTAATTGAATTTATCTTTCTGATTGTCCCATCGGACGCAGAAGCCTTTTTACAAAAAGAAGCAAAATCATGAGTACCTATTAAATAATTCATTGTTAGCTTGATATATTCCGGATCTATTTTTTTATTCATCCACAATGTTCTGTTCTTTATAAATGGATTTCTTAAATCATTATTATAAATAAGATACCTGTATTTTCTTTCTATAGGATCAAATCTTGCATGAAAATCATCCGGGACATAATATGCATTATTAATAGAAACATCAAATGGCAAAATTCCATTTAATGCCATGCACATCCTGTCGAGTTTTATTGGTTTAATTAAATCGAAATGAACAACCTGACCAAGTGCGTGAACACCTGAGTCAGTCCTGCCTGCAGCAGTAATCCTAATCTCTTCCCTGGTAAGAATTTTAAGAGCCCTCTCAATTTCTGATTGAACAGTATTACCCTGAGCCTGCATCTGCCAGCCATAATATGAAGTTCCATCGTACTGAACTATGAGGGCAATTCTTCCTCCGCTTTTTTCCCTGTCTCTATATACCATTCGTCAAGCATTTGATTTATTTTTTCGTAAAGTGCTTTAGTTTTATCAAGCAGTTCAGTTGGTCTGTTTTTTGTTGTTTTGCCCATACCGAATAATCTGCTTAAATATTTTTTTGATTTTTCAAAATTTTCAATTCTCATATTGATATCAGGATCAAGGCCTGCAACTTTAACTGTAAGCACAGCAGCTAAATAAAGCATGCCATCATAACCCCAGTTTTTATCAGTATCCGGACCCATATTCCCTGCTGCATCAGCAGGTTCAGCGCCATTTTGAACATATTCAAGAATCAGCATATAATAATTGTATGCTTTCTTATAAAAAAACTGCGACATTTTTTTATAAGGCCTTTCAGGTTTTTCAGAGCTTAGATCATTAAAAAGCCACGCTGCTCTTATAGCACTAACAGCATTTTTAAAAGTCGGTGCAACTTTTTTATTTCTGATACCATAACAATCAATTGCCAGCATATATGAAGCTGCGCCTAACATTAAATTTCTATCATCATTAAAATCTATATTCCCGAAATATTTTACAATAGCATTTTTTCTGGCTGGAGTCAAACTTTTCATTTTATCCAATTCAGAAACTGATAATTCAACAAAATCTTTCTGGTATGCAGTAAACAAGCAGGCAGGGCAAACAGTTAACTGATATGCAAGCGGGCATATTTTGCCAAATTTTTTATTATCTTCATATAATCTTCTGAGTTCTTCTGAAAGTGCGCCGGCTATGAGCCTGCCGCCTCCTGAAAAAAGTTCTTCCTTGTAAAACTCAGTCCCGCAAACAGGGCATATGGTAGAATTTTTTTGACGATATGAAATTTTTAATGATGAATTGTTATCCATTTTCTGCCATTTCTTTTAGAAAATTTGAAATCTATATAATAATTACACTATTAATCATAATACTACTTATTATGTCCGATAAAATTTAATCAAGAAAAAAAAATTTATTCCGATAATAAAATAAAAATATGCCAAGGAATTGTTCCATGAAGAAAATTTCTATTATTATATCACTAATGATAACAATTTTTGCGAATCCGTCTTTTTCAATGTCAACTATTGAAAAAACGCAGAAAGAATACAAATATAACCTGGTAACATTAAGATCTATCAAAGTCATGGTTGAGAATTTTCCTGATGATGGCATAAAAACAAAATATGATGATGTTCAGAAAAAATTTCAGGAAGCCAGCGAATTATATTATGGCCAGAAATTCTCCGATTCATACATAAAATACAGAATAGTAAAAGAGGATTTGATTAAATTGATGCAGCAGCTTGCAAAAATTTATCTTGATAGAACAAAAGATATTCTTGATTCAACTTCAAAAGATGCATTTGATATTATTATTAAATATGGAAAAAATAGCGGCGAAATGACTTACTTCAGAAGGCCATTTGATCCTCTTTATGATGTTAAACCCTACAATGAGAAAAATTTTCATTTTTATCAGGATAGATTAAAGATTGCATCATATCTTCAGGAAGGATACAAACGCTATCATGAAGCGCTTACGTACTACAATGACCCTGAAATTGAATATATAAAAAATAAAAAAAATATAACATCTGAAACGCTTAATTATATTATTGATAGATATCTACTTGCAATTTTCAATTGCAGGGAATCCAAAAAACTTGGTATAGAAATTCATAAAATCGGCATTAAGCAGGAAGGACTCCAGGATCAAAAAAACAGACTTTCAGCAACTTTTTTTTCAGGACAACAAGTATTGCCAATTTATGATTCACGAATACCGGAAAAATATAAAGTTGATGCAAACGACAATATGGAACTTTTTCATAGTATAGAAATGCAGAGAGCAAATATGGTAAAACCGCAAAAACAGGATCAGGATAAAAAATAATAATATAATCATAACATAAAATAAAAAAGCCTCGTTGCATAACGAGGCTTTTTTATTATTATATCAATTTGAATTATTTTTTATCTTTTTTATCTACTTTTTCTTTCTTTTCTTTTTTCTCTTTAACGTCTTTTGGAGCTGATTTATCTTTTATTTTTCTTTCAACAAGTTCAATTATAGCCATTTCAGCTGCGTCACCGGCTCTATTACCAAGAAGATAAATTCTTGTATATCCGCCTTTTCTGTCCTTAAATCTATGAGCTATATCATCAAATAATTTAGCCATAACGTCTCTGTCTTTAACAGTTTTTAAAACTTCTCTTTTATTATGAAGTTTTTTGGCGTCATCAGATTCAGGAAGCAAATTTCTCTTTGACCTTGTTATAAGCTTTTCAGAAATTCTTTTTAATTCTTTAGCTTTTGTTTTTGTTGTTACAATTCTTTCATGTAGAAAAAATGAAGTAACCATATTGCTGAACATGGCTTTTCTATGTTCAGAAGTTCTGCCTAATTGCCGTACGCTGTTTTTGTGTCTCATTTCTTACTCCGTCTATTCCTTAAGTCCAAGATTTAAATGATGCTGCTCAAGCTTGGATTTTATTTCTTTCAATACTACATCACTGAAATGTTTTGATTTTCTTAATTCATCTTCAGTTTTCTTTACAACCTGTTCAAGAGTAGACATATCAAGACTTTTAAATGTATTATATGCCCTGACAGACAATTCTATCTCATCAATTGATTTAGATAATAGAACTTTAAGTTTTTCTGCATTTTCATCGATCTGATCAATTTCTTCTTCAACTTCTTCTTCAAAATTGATAAATATACTCATATGATCTTTTGCTATTTTTGCTGCATATGCAAGAGCATTTTCAGGCGCAATAGATCCATCTGTCCATATTTCAAGAATTAATTTATCAAAGTCAGTTCTCTGACCGACTCGAGTGTCTTCAATATTTACATTGACTTTTTTTATTGGAGAATAAAGTGAATCAATAGGAATTACACCAATATTTTCAGTATTTGCTTTATTCATTTCTGCAGGAACATATCCGCGGCCCCTGTCAATCTGAACTTCCATATCTATTACAGCTGATTCATTTAAAGTAGCAATTACTAAATCAGTATTCATTACTTCAACTTCAGAATCAATATTAAAATCATTTCCTGTAAAGTCGCCTGGACCCTTTTTGATAATATGAAGAACTTTTGACATTTCTCCATCATATTTTACTCTTAGCTTTTTCAGATTAAGAATAATTCTTGCAACATCTTCATAAACGCCCTTAATAGTCTGAAACTCGTGCGATACTCCTTCAATTTTAATTGCTGATATAGCCGCACCTTCAATAGAAGAAAGCATAACCCTTCTTAATGTATTGCCGATAGTCAGACCATAACCTTTTTCAAAAGGTTCAGCAATAAATCTGCCGTAATCCTTCTGTAATTCGTCATGTTCAAAAACTATTTTATTCGGTCTTTTAAAGCCCTTTAGCAAATTTTTTGGGGCCATCTGAACCTCCGTCTATTATTAAAGCCAGTAAATCTAAAAAATTATTTTGAATACAATTCAACAACAAGCTGCTCATTAAAAACTGCTTTAATGTCGCTTCGTATAGGTAACCTCATAATTTTTCCTGTTTTCTTATCAAAATCAACCGATACCCATTCAGGAATTGAATCAGTGGCTTTAGCAAGTTTTATTGAATCATCCATCAAAGTATTAGCTTTATGATATTCTCTTATTTCAATTGTCATATTTTCTTTCAGACTAAAGGATGAAATATTAACAAGAACATTATTAACCATTACATGACCATGCTGAACTAATTGTCTTGCCTGTCTTCTTGATGAAGCAAAACCCATTCTATAAATTACATTATCCAGTCTTCGCTCAAGCAATGACAGCATATTATCGCCAGTAACGCCTTTCATACGGTTAGCGTCATCAAATAATAATCTAAATTGCTTCTCAAGCAGACCATAGCTTCTTTTGATTTTCTGCTTTTCTCTCAACATGACAGCATAATCAGACATTTTACTTCTTTTCTTTTTTGGTGGTCCGGGAGGATATTTTTTCTTCCCTTTCAAAACACATTTATCTGTTAAGCACCTCTGTCCTTTCAGCATTAGAGGCTGCATTTCTCTTCTACATAATTTACAACTTGGTCCAGTATATTTACCCATAATTTATCTCTCCGTCAAACTCTTCTTCTCTTTTTAGGCCTGCAGCCGTTATGAGGCACAGGTGTCATGTCTTTAATTTTTGAAATTGTAAGGCCTGACTGAAAAATTGATCTGATTGCTGCTTCTCTGCCTATTCCAGGTCCTTTTACAAGAACTTCAACTGTTTTCAATCCTGCTGAATCCATAGCTTTCTGAACTGCACTTTTTGCCGCCATCTGCGCTGCAAAAGGTGTGGATTTTCTTGATCCTTTAAATCCTTCACCACCTGAACTTGCCCATGAAATGACATTACCCTGCATATCAGTAAGTGATATTATAGTATTATTGTATGTTGCCCTTATAAAAGCTTTACCAACAGGCACATTTTTTTTATCTTTTTTCTTGATACGATTCTGCTTCACCTAAAATCTCCTTACTTCTTTTTTTTACCTGGAGCGCCTTTCCTGTTTCCTTTACGGGTTCGCGCATTATTTTTTGTATTCTGACCTCTAACAGGAAGACCTCTTCTATGTCTTAATCCTCTATAGCAGCCAATATCCATAAGCCTTTTAATATTCATGGCAATCTCAGTTCTGAGATCACCTTCTACTTTTGTTGTTTTTTCAATTGTTTTTCTTAAATTGTTTATTTCTTCATCAGTAAGGTCTTTAACTCTTTTGTCAGGATCAACTCCAGCACCTGCCAGAATTCTTTTTGACATAGATGGACCAATACCAAAAATATATGTTAATGCCACCTCAATTCTTTTTACTGTCGGTAAATCAACTCCCGAAATCCTTGCCATATATTCCTCTTATATCTTAATGTTTTTTCGCAACGCGAACTTTTTGTCTTTGTTTGTGACGTGGATTACTTGTGCAGATAACTCTGACAACACCATGTCTCTTGATTACTTTACATTCACTGCATATTTTTTTAACTGATACTCTGACTTTCATATTGTTCCTCTTTAATACTTTACTTTGCCCTATAAATAATCCTTCCCCTGTTTAAATCATACGGGGAAAGTTCAACTGTTACTTTATCGCCTGCGAGAATTCTTATGTAATGCATTCTCATTTTACCTGAAATGTGAGCTAAAACTACATGACCGTTTTCAAGTTTAACTCTGAACATTGCATTTGGTAAAGGATCAACAACAACTCCTTCAACTTCTATTGGTTCCTCTTTTGCCATTACTTCTCTCTATCGCAAATATTTTTTAAGAATTTCTGCTGCGGATCTTTGTATTTTTTATAAATCCGTCATAATGTCTCATCAGTAATTGAGACTCAATCTGCTTTAAAGTGTCAAGAGCAACTCCAACAATAATAAGTAGAGATGTACCGCCGAATATATAAGCCATTTCAACTGATACCTGTTCAGGCCAGATCTTTAAAATAAAATCAGGAACAATCGCTATCATAGCAAGAAAAATTGCTCCAAATAAAGTTATTCTGTTTAATATATACATCAGATAATCAGTTGTATTTTGTCCTGGTCTGATTCCAGGTATAAAACCATTATATTTTTTTAAATTATCAGCAATATCATTTGGATTAAATCTAACAGCTGTATAAAAAAAACAGAAAAATATAATTAAACTGCTATAAAAAATTATATATACCGGATGACCTGGAGACAGCCAATATTGTACTTTATTCATAATTGAATTCTGACTTCCGCCAATCATACTAATCATTTGAGACGGGAAAGTAAGCAATGCTGATGCAAAGATAATCGGAATAACTCCAGCTGCATTTACTTTCAATGGTATATATTGAGCGCTTCTCTGAGACATTCCTACACCTGACATTTTTTTACCATACTGAACAGGTATGCGTCTTGCTCCGAGTATCAATGCTATTGAAGCGGCAATTACAAGAAGGAAAAGTCCAAGAAGGATAATTCCAACTATTGGTTCTCCTGTATCTCCAATTTTTTTCAAAGTTGCAACAAAAGCCTGTGGAAGTCTTACAACAATACCGGCAAAGATCAGAAGTGATATTCCATTTCCAATACCTCGTTCAGTAATCTGTTCACCAAACCACATTAAAACTATTGTTCCTGTTGTTACTGCAACTACTGCTGTAATAACAAAACCAATTCCGGCATCTTCAGGAACAACAGATCCGCCAGCCCTTGTTCTCATTGATTTCATCCAGACTGTAAGTGTTGCAGATTGAATTAAACAAAGAAAAACTGTTCCATATTTAATATATTGATTAAGCTTTTTATATCCTTCCGGTCCTTCTTTTGAAAGTCTTTCAAGT
The DNA here is from genome assembly GCA_964529415.1 of uncultured Leptospirales bacterium. Taxonomy (GTDB): domain Bacteria; phylum Spirochaetota; class UBA4802; order UBA4802; family UBA5550; genus CAYMPH01. Next base: position 71,272 of record CAZGWD010000014.1, read on the forward strand.
GTTGGAAATACGATTTTCAATAAATCAACGATAATCGAAGAAGATATATAAGGCATTATTCCCAAGGCAAAAATAGTAAATCTCTTTAAAGCACCGCCGGAAAAGAGATCAAAAAAATCAAGCAGACCGCCAGCCTGCACTTCATTGAAATATTCTTTCAATGCTTCTACGTTCATTCCAGGAACAGGTATATGCGCTCCTATTCTATAAATAATAAGAATAAAAAGAGTAAATAAAATTCTATTTCTTATTTCAGGAACTTTAAAAATATTAATAAATGCACTAGACATTATTTTCTCTTATTTAACTGTTTCAATTTTAGCTGGATAATCTCTGATAATCGCTTCTCCGCCAGCTTTTTTAATCTTTTCTACAGCAGAGTCTGAAAATGCATCAGCATAAATTTTAACCGGTTTGGTTAATTCTCCTGAAGATAAAACTTTTATCATTTTACTTTTACTTTTAATCAGTCTTTTCTTTAATAATACTTCAGCTGTTATTTCATTATCAGATATTTTATCCAGTGAGGATAGATTTACTATCTGAAATTCAGTTTTAAATATATTGTTAAATCCTCTTTTGGGAACACGTCTTTGTAATGGCATCTGGCCGCCTTCAAACCATGGTCTATGTCCGCTTCCAGATCTGCTTAACTGACCTTTATCGCCTCTACCGCAAGTTCCGCCTTTACCGCTGCTTGGACCACATCCGAGACGTTTCCTTCTTTTTATATGAGAGGGTTTTGTTATTGTATACATTCCTTCCATTTCCAAAACTTCCATTATTCTTTAATTTCTTTTATCGAAACAAGATGCAATACTTTATTCAGCATTCCTCTTATTACAAGATTATCATCATGTACTTTTTCTGCATTCATACGTCTTAATCCAAGAGCTCTCAAAGTTAGTCTTTGCTTTGGTTTTTCAGTAATACCGCTTTTTATCTGTTTAACTAATAATTTTCCAGCCATAATCATCAACCGTCTATTCCCAAAGTTTATTTATTTGTATATCTCTTAATGAAGCAGCTTCTTTTAAACTTCTTAGCTGCATAAGGCCGTCTATTGTAGCTTTTACAAGATTTACAGGATTTCTTGAACCCTGAGCTTTAGTCAGAATATCATGAATTCCAACTCTCTCTACTACAGCTCTCACAGATGGTCCTGCTATTATTCCTGTTCCAGGTGCTGCAGGTTTTAACATAACCTTCGCAGATTTATATCTACCAATTACTTCATGTGGAATAGTATTCTTTGATATATTTATTTTATATACATTTTTTTTAGCGCTTTCTTTACTTTTATCAATCGCGTTTGGAACTTCATTTGCTTTTCCAAAACCAACACCAACATGCCCTGCACCATCACCAACTACAGCCAAAGCATTAAAAGAAAATCTTCTTCCGCCTTTTACAACTTTTGCTACTCTGTTAATTGTAACAATTTTTTCGACGAGTTCAACGCCTTCTGTTTTAGCTTTTTTTCTCTTAATCTTCATTATATACCCCTAAAACTCCAATCCGTTTTCTCGTGCAGAATCTGCAAAAGCTTTTATTTTTCCATGATATAGATAACCGTTTCTATCAAATACTACTTTTTTTATTCCGGCTTTTACGGCTTTTTCTGCAAATAATTTGCCTAATGTTTTTGCAGCAGAAATATTACCTGTATTTTTCATCTCTGGAAAATCTTTAGCCAAAGTAGAAAGCGCAACAAGTGTTTTCCCCTGTTTATCATCAACTATCTGGATATAAAAATTCTTATTGCTTTTAGATATGCACATTCTAAGTCTTTCAGCCGAACTTTTTATTCTGCTTTTTATTCTAACTTTTCTCTTGTCAGTTCTTCTCTTTTTTATCTTAAGCTTATTCATAGCCTGTACCTTATTTACCAGTCTTTCCGGCTTTTCTTCTGATTTTTTCGCCTTTGTATTTTATGCCTTTCCCTTTATATGGTTCCGGCTTACGAAGCTTTCTAATATTTGCAGCAGTCTGCCCAACTAAATATTTACTTTTTCCCTTGATGGTTAGTTTAGTCGGATCAATTACTAATAGTGTAATCCCATCAGGCGCTTTAAAAATAATATTATGAGAAAAACCAAGCTGGAATTGAATATCTTTACCCTGCTGAGCCGCTCTATAACCGACTCCAACAATTTCAAGTTCCTTCTCAAATCCTGCTGATACACCGATTACCATATTATTTATTAATGATCTGGTTAACCCATGATATTTAGCTTTTTCTTTAATCTCATCTTCAGCAGCTGTAAGCACAACATTTAAAATATTGCCTTCAATTTTTATGCTGATTCCATCCATCAATTCAAGCTTTTCCTCTCCAAGAGGTCCTTTAACTGATAGAGACTTTCCTGATATAGCTATGTTTACTTTTTCAGGTATTTGTACTGGTTGTTTTCCTATTCGTGACATCTCGCTACCATTTAATCTTTATGAAATTTCACAGATAACTTCGCCGCCCACATTAAGCTTTTTAGCGGCTTTATTAGTTATAATACCTTTTGATGTTGATAATATCCAGATTCCAATATTATTGTATATAGGTTTTAACTCCATAGCCTGGATATAAACCCTTCTACCTGGAGAACTGATTCTTTTTAAATCAACAATCGCTGACTGTCTTTCTGGATTATATTTTAAATAAACTCTGAGTATTTTCTGTTTATTATCATCAATAATCTTAAAATTTTTAATAAAGCCTTCATCTTTCAGTATTTTTGCGATAGATATTTTCATCTTTGTAGATGGAATATCAACTTTCAGATGTTCAGCTTTAACTGCATTCCTTACCCTTGTTAGCATATCTGCAATTGGATCAGTAATATTGCTCATTTTTCTATAGTACTCCAGATTTTACCAAGATGATTTTGTAACTCCGGGAAGTTTTCCTTCTCCGGCCAATTTTCTAAAACAAATACGGCACATTTCGAACCTTCTTAAATACCCTCTGGGTCTTCCGCAAATCTTGCACCTGTTATGTATTCTAACCTTAAACTTGCTTCCCTTAAGGTGTTTGGCGATCTTACATGTTTTTGCCACAATTCTTGCTCCTAATCTCTAAAAGGAAATTTAAATTCATCTAAAAGTGCTTTTGATTCACTCTTATTATTTGCTTTAATTACTATTGTAATATTTATTCCGTGTATTTGATCTACTTTATCAAAATTTATTTCAGGAAAAATTATCTGCTCTCTTGCTGAAAAGTTATAATTGCCAAAATTATCAAATGCTTTTGGTGATAATCCTCTGAAGTCTCTAACCCGAGGCAGAGAAATATTGATCAATCTGTCGAGGAATTCATACATGATATCCCCTCTCAGAGTGACTCTGCATCCAACATCATAACCTTCACGAATTTTAAAGTTAGCAATGGATAGACGAGCAACAGTTTTTACTGCTTTTTGTCCGGTTATGGAAGTTAATTCATCCATAGCAGCTTTTAATGCATTGCTATTTGAATGAGCCTCTCCAAGTCCAACATTTAATACAATCTTTTCCAGCTTTGGAACCTGCATCATAGAAGAAAAGCGGAACTGTTCCTTAAGCTTCTTCTTTATTGTTTGAACATATTGTTCTTTTAATCTAGCTGACATCTTATATTCCTATTATTAAACAATATTCTTTCCGCATTTACTGCATACACGGTTTTTATTATCGTCTTTAATCTCAAAACTCATTCTTACGCCTTTTTTGCACTTTTCACAAAAAATCATGACATTTGATATACTTATTGGAAATTCCCTGTTAACAACTCCGCCTTTTGGACTTTCCTGGCTTGTTGCCTTTACAAATTTATTCCTTTTGTTTACGCCTTCTACAACAACGCGACCTCTTTTTCTGTCTATATAGAGAATCTTCCCTCTTCTGCCTTTGTCTGAACCATTAATTATAACAACACTATCATTAACTTTTAAATTTGTCTGTATTTTCTCAATTTTCATATTCACCTCAAAGAACTTCAGGAGCTAAAGATACAATTTTCAGGAAATTTTTATCACGAAGCTCTCTTGCAACCGGTCCGAAAATCCTGGTGCCTTTAGGCTCATTTTTTGCATCTATAATTGCTACTGCATTATCATCAAATCTTATGTATGATCCATCTTTTCTTCTTACAGGTTTCTTTGTCCTAACAACTACAGCTTTCAATACTGATTTAGTATGAACTTTTTTTCCTGTTGAATCTTTCAAGCCATATGATGGCTGTGAATCTTTTACCGCAACAACGATAATATCTCCAACCGATGCATATCTTTTTCTTGTTCCGCCGAGAATTTTTATACACTGGCATTTTTTAACGCCGCTATTATCAGCTACCTCAAGTAAAGTTTGTACCTGTATCATTTCCGAACCTACTTAACTTTTTCTATGATTTCAACAAGTCTGAATCTTTTTTCTTTCGATAAAGGACGTGTTTCTTCAATTTTTACTATATCACCAATTGAACATTCATTCTTCTCATCATGACTTTTTATTCTTTTGGTTCTTTTTACTGATTTCTTATAAAGCGGATGCCTCATAAGATTAACTATCTCAATAACAATAGTCTTATCCATACTATTGCTTACTACTTTGCCGATTTCCTGTTTTCTTTTTCCTTTCATTTCCCGTCTGCTCCGAAAAGCCAATTTTTATTATTTTCTAATTCCAAGTTCTCTTTCTTTTTTCAAAGTTAGAATTCTGGCTATATGTTTTTTTAATTCTCTTATTTTTTTCGGATTATCAACTTTACTTGTAACCGATTTAAAACGCTCCTGCCTTAATTCCTTTTTTGCATCCTCTTGACTTTTCAAAAGTTCGGCTGGAGTTAATTCTTCTAACTTACCTTTCATTTTAATACCTTGATTACTGATTTATTGTTATAATTTTTGTTTTAACAGGTAATTTAAAAGCTGCGCTTTTTAAAGCCTGTTTTGCTAATTCCTCATCTATACCTGCTATCTCGAAAAGAATTCTACCAGGTTTAACTCTTGCTACATAACCTTCAGGATTTCCTTTTCCTTTACCCATTCTTGTTTCAGCTGGTTTTTGTGTAAAGGGAAAATCCGGAAAAATTCTAATCCAAAGCTTTCCGCCTCTTTTTACTTTTCTTGATATTGCTACCCTTGCAGCCTCAATTTGTCTGCTGGTAATTTTTCCGCACTCAAGTGTTTGTAGGCCAACTTCACCGAAAGTAATAGTAGAGCCTTTAATGGCTACTCCACCCATTCTTCCGCGCTGCATTTTTCTAAATTTAGTCCTTTTAGGCATCAACATATTGGCAACCCTTACTTAGTCTTTCTTTTCACAGTATATTTATCTTCTTCATTTTCAGTAGAACCTGAAATTATATTGCCGTTATATATCCACACCTTAACACCTATAAGACCGAATGATGTAAGAGCTTCAGCAAACCCGAGGTCAATGTCAGCTCTGAGTGTATGAAGAGGTATTCTTCCATCTTTATATGATTCTGTTCTTGCCATCTCAGCATTATTTAATCTTCCTGAAACAGTAATTTTAATTCCCTGTCCACCGCTTCTGATAGCATTTGTAATAGCCTGTTTTACCGCTCTTCTATATGGAAATCTTCCTTCTACCTGAGCTGCAATCTGCTCTGCAATGATTTTTGCATTTCTTTCCGGTTTTTTAACTTCAATTATATTCAAATAAACCGTTTTTGAAGCCAGTTTTTGAAGCTCTGCTTTTAAATCTTCAATATCAGCACCTTTTTTTCCTATTAATACACCAGGTCTTGCTGAGTGAATATTTATATTTATTCTGTCCGGGAATCTTTCAATAAGAACTTTAGCAATTCCTGCACTTTTTTTAGTTTTCTCAATATATTTTTTTATCTGTATATCTTCATGGATATATTTTGAATATGTTTTCTTTTCCTCATACCAGATTGAATCCCAAGTTCTGGTAATACCGAGTCTTAATCCAACAGGGTTAACCTTTTGTCCCATTTGCCTAATCCTTATCTCTTTTATTCGTCTGAAAGAACTATAAAAATTGAACTTGTTCTTTTCTTTATTCTATTCGCCCTGCCCCTTGCTCTTGCTCTGAATCTTTTAAGGGTAGGACCTACCTCAACAACAATTTTCTTAATAAACAGATCCTGATCATTCAGATTCGGATTTTTATATTTTGCATTCGCTCCGGCTGAATAAAGGGTTTTCAGTATTAAGTCAGCACCCTTCCTGGGAATATTTTTTAGAACATCAACTGCTTCAGGAAAAGCATATCCTCTTAATTCATTAGCAACAAGTCTGACTTTCTGTGCTGATATTCTATTATTTTTTGAAAAAGCAACCGATTCCATTTTGTTTATTTCCTCTTCTTAGCCGCTATTTTATCATCTTTACTTGTATGGCCTCTGTAAGTTCTGGTAAGTGAAAATTCACCAAGTTTATGTCCAACCATATTTTCAGAAACATATACCGGTATAAAATTTTTCCCATTATGAACCATTAAAGTATGTCCAATCATTTCTGGAAAAATTGTCGATCTTCTCGACCAGGTTTTAACCGCTTTTTTTTGATTCGATGAATTCAGCTCTTCAATTTTTTTGAAAAGATTAACATCAACATAAGGTCCTTTTTTTACCGATCTTGCCATGTAACTACTTCCTTCTTCTCGCTACAATGTATTTATCACTGTATTTTTTCTTTTTCCTGGTTTTGTAACCTTTTGATGGAACACCAGTTGGTGAAACAGGATGTCTTCCTCCGGAAGATTTTCCTTCTCCTCCACCCAGAGGGTGATCAACAGGATTCATTGCAACACCTCTAACTTTTGGTCTTTTATTCAGCCATCTGGATTTTCCAGCTTTTCCGAGTGAAACATTAATGTGATCTTTATTACCTACTTCACCAAGACATGCGTAACATTCGCTATGTATTTTTCTGATTTCTCCCGATGGAAGTTTAATAAGTGAATACTCGCCTTCTTTTGCTGATAACACAGCAGTTGTTCCTGCGGATCTTACAAGCTGAGCTCCCTTTCCGCGATGCAGCTCAATATTATATATATTGGAACCAAGCGGAATACTTTTTAAAGGTAAAGAATTGCCTGATTTTATTTCAGCATTTTCTCCAGACATGATCATATCTCCGACTTTAATTCCAAGAGGAGCTATTACATATCTTTTATCGCCATCAACATAGCTAATCAAAGCAATATTACTGGATCTGTTTGGATCATATTCTATGGTTGCCACTTTACCAGGAATTCCATATTTATTCATTTTATAATCTATAAGTCTGTATTTTCTTTTATGGCCGCCGCCTCTTCTTCTTACAGTAATCTGACCATTGTGACCCCTGCCACCTTTTTCAGATTTGCCGGATGTAAGAGCTTTATGAGGTTTATCAGTAGTTAGCTCTTCAAAATCAAGAACAGTCTGAAACCTTAAAGTTGGCGTTGCCGGTTTGAATTTTTTTATACCCATCTTAAGCTTTCCTTAAATAATTACTTAGTGTCAAATATTTCAATTTTTTTGCCCGGCTGCAGTGTAACAATAGCTTTCTTCCAGGCTGATGTTCTGCCAGCTCTGAATCTTACTCTTTTTTTCTTGCCTCTAACCAGTACAATATTTATTTTATCAGCTTTAACTCCGAATAATTCATTAACTGCACGCTTAATCATCAGCTTATTGGCTTTAAAAGAGACCTGAAAAACATATTTACTCTGATCCATAAGCGACGTGCTTTTTTCAGAAATTACTGGGCGTAATATTATATCATTTGAATTCATCGGGCTTCACCATTTGAATATGTCTTAACAATAAAAGCTATTGCATCTTCTGTCATAATAAGTTCTTTTGAATAGAATATATCTCTGCCGGAAATTCTTTTTGCATTATTATATAAAAACCATGGAATATTTTTCAATGAACGCTTAAGTAAACTATTTTCGTTACCGGTAATAAGAACGCCTTTTGTAACTGACAGCGCTTTTCCAATAATAGCAAGCTCTTTTGTTTTTCCGGTAGTTGTTATGTCTTCTACTATTTTTATTCTACCTTCTTTTGCCTTTAAAGAAAAAATAGATCTATACGCTGCTCTTCTAATATTTTTTGGAAGCTCAATTCTGTAATCTCTTGGAAGAGGACCGAATGTTGTTCCGCCACCTTTCCATATAGGAGATCTGTTTGTTCCAGCTCTTGCCCTACCGGTACCTTTCTGTTTCCAAGGTTTGGCGCCGCCGCCTCTAACCTCGCCGCGTGTTTTTGTTGAGTGTGTTCCATGCCTTAAATTTGCGTTTGCGGCCTTAATTAATTCATAAATCAAATTATCATTGATCTCAGACGCAAAAACACTATCAGGCAGATCCACTTCGCCCACAACTTTTCCGTTTATAGAATATTTTGTAACCTTCATTATATCCTGCCTAATTCTTACTTACGGTAATCAATGAGTATTTTGTTCCGGGTACTGCGCCGGAAATTAAAACTATATTTTCTTCTTCCATAATCTTAACAATTTTAAGATTTTTTACTGTTATGGTTTTACTTCCATGTCTGCCAGGCATTTTCTGCCCTTTCCAAACTTCAGCCGGATATGTATGAGCGCCTATTGAACCAGGAGCTCTATGAAATTTAGATCCGTGTGAACTTCTTCCTCCGGAAAAACCGTACCTTTTAATAACACCTTGAAAACCTTTACCTTTAGAAACACCAATTATATTCACATTATCATTTTCAGCAAATATCCCGCACTTGATTTCAGCGCCGATTTCAAGCGATGTATCAAATGCTTCAATTTCTCTGAAAATTCTTTTCATAGGAAGATTTTTCTTTTTTAAATCTTTAGATATCGGTAAAGTCAGTTTTGATTCTTTTACATCAACATATCCGAGTTTCAAGGCTGAATAGCCGTCTTTTTCAACAGTTTTTTTCTGCACAACAACACATGGACCAAGCTCACAAACTGTTACCGGAATAACTTTTCCGTCTTCAGCTGTAAATTGAGTCATTCCTAATTTTCTGCCGATCAATGCTTTTTTCATGATAGTTATCCCAACAAATTTTAAAAACAAATTTAATACATATTTTAATTATTTCAATTAAGTGATTTTTTGAAGAAAATCAGGACTTAATATCTACAGAAACGCCAGCCGGTAATTCAAGTTTCATTAAAGCTTCAACAGTATCTGAATTTGGTTCCAGAATATCAATAAGTCTTTTATGTGTTCTGATCTCAAATTGCTCTCTTGACTTTTTATTAACGTGTGGGGCCCTCAAAACACAAAATTTCTCTATCTTCGTTGGAAGAGGTATAGGCCCTGCTACTTTTGCTCCGCTTCTATTCGTTGTTGCTACAATTTTTGCAGCTGATTGATCAAGAAGTTTTGCATCAAAAGATTTTAGCTTTACTCTGATTTTTTGTCCTGTTAATTTTGCCACTTTTTTTAATTCCCGTTTATCTTTGTTTTGTCAACAAATCGGACTACCATAATGATAGCCCGATTGCATCATTCATCTATTTTTTTATTATTCTACAACCTTAATTACAACGCCAGCACCAACAGTTCTTCCACCTTCACGGATTGCGAATCTTAGTTCTTCTTCCATCGCTACCGGAGTAATAAGTTCAACTGTTATATCTACGTTATCACCAGGCATAACCATCTCTACTCCCTTAGGAAGCTCAAGAATACCTGTTACATCTGTTGTTCTGAAATAAAACTGAGGTCTATAGTTATTGAAGAAAGGTGTATGACGTCCGCCTTCTTCTTTTTTAAGTACATAAATTCTTGAAGTAAATTTTTTATGCGGTGTAATTGAACCCGGCTTAGCAAGAACCTGGCCTCTCATTACATCGTCTTTGCCTATTCCTCTGAGAAGACAACCAACATTATCTCCTGCTCTACCTTCATCAAGAATTTTTCTGAACATCTCAACACCGGTAACAACAGCTTTTCTTGTTTCAATAAAACCTATGATTTCAATTTCTTCACTGGTTTTAACAATTCCTCTTTCAACTCGTCCTGTAACAACAGTACCGCGACCAGTGATTGAGAATACATCCTCAACAGGCATAAGAAAAGGCTTGTCTATCTGACGTACTGGATCTGGAACATAATCATCAACAGCCTGTACAAGCTTAAGAACGCCTTTAAACCACTCGCCGTCTTTTTTTCCAGCTTCAGCTTCTTCCAAAGCCTTAACAGCTGAACCTGAAATAATCGGAACAGCATCACCAGGAAAATCATATTTACTTAAAAGCTCTCTAATTTCCATCTCAACAAGCTCAACCATTTCATCTCTTTCAGCAGGATCAAGCATGTCAACTTTATTCAAAAATACAACCATGTAAGGTACGTTAACCTGCTTAGCAAGAAGAACGTGCTCTTTAGTCTGAGGCATTGCACCATCTGTAGCAGCAACTACAAGAATAGCTGCATCCATCTGAGCAGCACCTGTTATCATGTTTTTGATATAGTCAGCGTGACCTGGACAATCAACGTGTGCATAATGTCTCTTTGGAGACTCATATTCCTGATGAGAAGTTGCAATCGTTATTCCTCTTGCCTTTTCCTCAGGGGCGTTATCAATTTGATCATACTCAACCGGTTTACCTGTGCCGTACATAACGTGCATTACCTTGGTAATAGCTGAAGTCAGAGTTGTTTTACCATGGTCAATATGACCTATAGTTCCTACGTTAACATGAGTTTTGGACCTATCAAATTTTTGTTTGGCCATTTAAAATCTCCTTAAATTTAATATTCTATTATAGCTTTTATCGAATAATTCAAGCCAAAAGACTATCTTTTCTACTATTGAACACTAATCCCGATTTGCTTATTTTTATATGAATAATAAAGCAACTGAATACGAGGTTTAAGTATAAAAAAATTATATGCCTATTCTGTCAAGAAAATTAATCAAAATTTTTCTGATTAATTTTTTTTTTTAATTTAATATGATGTTCCCATCATTCTTGCAACCAGTTTATCCATAACTTCCTTTGGAACCAGTTCAAATCTGAAAAATTTCAATGTATGGGATGCTCTACCCTGACTCATTGAACGTACGCTTGTTGCGTACCCGAAAACTTCACTTAAAGGAACAAATGCGTCTATTACTTTTAAAGAGCCTCTAATATCTATTGATTCAATGCGTCCACGTCTGCCGTTTACATCATTTATGACATCACCGGTAAATTCATCAGGAACTACAATTTCAAGCTTCATAACAGGCTCCATAAGCGATGGAGCGGCTTTTTTTGCTCCATCACGCAATGCCTGAGCTGCGGCAATTCTATATGCCACATCTACAGAAATAGCTTCATTATATGAACCGCCGGAGAGAGTAACTTTAATATCATCCATTTTATATCCTGCAATAACGCCGGAACCCATTGCATCCTTAACTCCTGATTCAATAAATGGAATTAAATTTTCAGGAATTTCTCCGGATTTCACTCCATTTTCAAATATCAGCCCAGTTCCAGGTAATGCCGGTTCAATATCCAGTTTTACATGGCCAAACTGTTCTTTTCCTGCAACCTGTCTTTCATATTTAAAATCAGAAGATGCGCTTTTTGTTATGGTTTCTTTATATGTTACCTGTGGTTTACCGACATTTGCCTGAATGTTAAATTCCCGCAATAGTCTATCCACTATAATTTCAAGATGCAGTTCCCCCATACCGGAAATAAGCATCTGGCCTGATTCTGAATCTGCGTTAACTTTAAATGTCGGATCTTCTTCTTCAAGACGTCTTAATGCAACAAGAAGTTTTTCCTGATCCGATTTTGTTTTTGGTTCTATAGCAATTGATATTACCGGCTCCGGAAAGTCCATTTTCTCAAGCAATATCGGGGCATTCTCGGTGCAAAGCGTATCACCGGTTCTTACGTTTTTTAAGCCTATCAAAGCTACAATATCGCCTGTAAAAATCTCGCTGATTTCTTCCCTGTCGTTTGCGTGCATTCTTAAAAACCGATTAACCCTATCTTTTTTACCTGTAGTCAGATTCAGGATGCTTTCGCCTGATTTTAAATGCCCGGAATATACTCTTATATATGATAATTTCCCAACATGTGGATCAGACATTATTTTAAACACAAGGCCGCAGAATGATTCTTTATCCGACGCCTCTCTTGAAATAATTTCTTCCAGATTATTCGGATTATGACCTTCTACTGGTTTAATATCTTTGGGTGAAGGCAGATAATCAACAACTGCATCAAGCACATGCTGAACGCCTTTGTTTTTCAGGGCTGTACCGCACATTACAGGAAAAACTGCTGATTGAATAGTAAGTTTTCTAACTGCAGCTATTATTGTTGCTTCATCAGGCTCAACGCCTTCAAGATATTTTTCCATTAATAAATCATCTGTTTCTGCAACTGCCTCAATAAGTTTTTCTCTGTAAATATTCGCTTTATCAATCAGATCAGCCGGAATTTCCGCAATTTCAATTTCTTCACCCTTGGCATCATTCCAGAAATTTGCTTTCATTGTAACAAGATCTATAACACCGCGAAAAGTATCCTCAGCACCAATTGGGATCTGCAGCGGAAGTGGATTTGCGTAAAGCTTGGATTTAATCATATCAATGCAATTGTAAAAATCTGCACCTATACGGTCCATTTTGTTGATAAAACAGAGCCGGGGAATATTATATTTATCCGCCTGTCTCCATACAGTTTCAGTTTGAGACTGTACTCCGGAAACGCCGTCAAACACAGCAATAGCTGAATCGAGAACCCTTAAACTTCTTTCCACTTCAATTGTAAAATCCACATGGCCTGGTGTATCTATAATATTTATTCTTGTATTTTTCCAGAAGCAGGTTGTAGCAGCAGCAGTAATAGTTATGCCTCTTTCTTTCTCCTGGATCATCCAGTCCATTTCAGCAGTGCCTTCATGAACTTCACCGAGCTTGTGGGTTTTACCAGTGTAGAATAGAAATCTTTCGGTCAAGGTTGTCTTGCCTGCATCAATATGTGCCATAATGCCGATATTTCTTGTTCTATTTAAAGGCAGTTCTCTTCCCATATTACACCTTCAAGTATTAAAGCATTACCCCGTTTGAATGCTACACTGATTTGCAGCAGATGTTGGCGAGGCCCATTAAAACATAAAATACCAGGTTAACGCCTGGTATTTTATCAATCCAAAATGATTTACCCTGTATAAAAAAGGGATTATATTATACTACCATTTATAATGGGCAAAAGCCTTGTTGGCTTCAGCCATTTTATGGGTATCCTCTTTTTTCTTGATTGAAGAACCAGTATTGTTATATGCATCTAAAAGTTCACCAGCAAGTTTCTGAAACATTGTTTTCTCACCGCGTTTTTTTGAATGAATAATAATCCATCTTATACCGAGAGCCTGTCTTCTTTCTGGTCTGATTTCTACAGGCACCTGATATGTGGCACCACCGACTCTTCTTGATTTTACCTCTACAACCGGTTTTACGTTTTCAAGCGACTGAATAAAAACTTCAACAGGATTTTTCTGTGTTTTTTTCTCAACAATTTCCATAGCCTTATAGAAATTTGTTTCTGAAACCCCCTTGTTGCCTGAATACATCATACAGCTGATAAATTTCGCAACAAGCTTACTGCCAAATTTAGGATCCGGAAGATTTTCTCTTTTTACTGGTCTTTTCCTGCGCATAAATTCCTCTTAACAAAATATTATTTTAGAAAAATTGAAAATAATAATTCAAAATTTTCATTGATAGCACTGCATTTAACAATTCAGAAATTTTAAAACCTGTTAATCTGAATTTTAAGCTTTCGGCCTTTTTGATCCATATTTGGATCTGCCTTTTCTTCTGTCATCCACGCCTAATGTATCAAGAGCACCCCTGATAATATGGTAACGCACTCCAGGAAGATCTTTTACTCTACCGCCTCTTATTAATACTGCAGAGTGTTCCTGAAGATTGTGTCCAACACCCGGAATATAAGCAGTTACTTCTATTCCATTTGTAAGCCTTACCCTTGCAACTTTTCTTAAAGCTGAATTTGGTTTTTTAGGTGTAAAAGTCATTACCCTTGTGCAGACACCTCTTTTTTGAGGGCATTGTTTCAAAGCAGGCGATTTGGATTTCTTTCTTTTCTGGTCTCTGCCTGTTTTTATGAGCTGATTTATTGTTGGCATTTTAACTCCTGATATATTATATCTTTATATTTATCTTTACTTATATCATTTTTAAATAGATTCACATTTCAAGTGATATCTTAAATTTTAACGATATTTGTCAACATAATTAATGATCTTTTATTCTGCATCTACTATTTCTTCAACCGGAGGAGCTTCAATTGCTTCAGCAGCAGCTGTTTCCGGCAATCTATCAAGATCTCCAGGCTCATTCATATATATTTCAACATTCTGATATCTTCTTGCGCCAGTACCTGCAGGAATCAGATGACCGATAATTACATTTTCTTTTAATCCGCGAAGCTTATCTATTTTTCCTTTTATTGCAGCATCAGTCAGAACTTTTGTTGTTTCCTGGAATGAAGCTGCTGATATAAAGGATTCAGTATTAAGCGCTGCTTTTGTAATACCCATAAGAATCGGGATTGCAGTTGCAGGTTTTCCGCCTTCTTCAAGAACACGGTCATTTTCATCATTGAAATCGAATTTATCCGCAATCTGCTCAATAACAAAGTTTGAATCTCCTGAATCAGTAACTCTGACTTTTCTCAGCATCTGCCTTACGATTGTTTCAATATGCTTATCATTTATTAAAACTCCCTGAAGTCTGTAAACTTCCTGTATTTCATTTACAAGGAATTTCTGAAGCTCTCTCGGGCCTTTAATCTTTAGAATTTCATGAGGATCAACAGGACCATCATCAATCTTTTCACCCTTGCTGATAATATCACGATCCTGCACGCGTAAAAATTTTGATGCTCTGATGGAATATTCTTTTTCAGTTCCATCTTCGCCTGTAACAAGAATTTTTCTTTTATTTTTAACTGTATCTCCGATTGAAACTGTTCCTTCAATTTCTGAAAGAGTAGCTGCTTCCTTAGGAGTTCTTGCTTCAAATAATTCAGCAACCCTTGGAAGACCTCCGGTAATATCCTTTGTTTTTTCTGCACCTCTTGGAATTTTTGCAAGTACAGTTCCAGCCTGAACCATATCTCCCTGAACAACCATTAAATGTGCGCCTTTAGGAAGAAGATATGTTATTGGTTCTTCGTGTCCGGCGTGAATGCTGACACGCGGCTGAAGTTTTTCAGTTTTATACTCAACAATTACTCTTTTAGTAACGTTCGTAGCAGGATCCAGTTCCTCTCTTAAACTCTTGTTAAGCTCAACATCAACAAACTCAACCTTACCGTCTATTTCTGTAAGAATAGGCTCGAACCATGGATCAAAAAGAGCAAGAACTTCATGCTTATCGTAGAACTTGCCCTCTTTGGCAATAATCTCAGTACCTACGTTGATAGGAATTGAGTTCTGTTCCCCAAGTATATAAACTTTCTTTTTATCAATTTTAACAAATCCCGGTTTTTCTGTTTTTACAGGCTCGCCGTCAAGAGTTGCTATTGTAATTCCTGTATAAACTTTATCGCCATCATTAACCTTGAATTCAGGTTCACCTTTCAGGTTAATAATATCAATAACTCTCTGAACAATCATGTATCCCCTTCTGACAGAGATTGTTTTTTTCTCATCAGAACCTTTAGGAGAAGTTTTAATTATTTTAGATGTAATATCTTTTACGAATACATCATAGTTTAAGCGGATTTCACTTTCCTCAACACTTCTGGAAGCAATACCTCCAATGTGGAAAGTTCTCATCGTAAGCTGCGTTCCAGGCTGACCGATTGATTGCGCTGCAATGATGCCTACTGCTTCTCCAAGATCTACATGTTTTGAAGTTGCAAGGTTTCTGCCGTAACATTTTGCGCAAACTCCATGTCTTGCATCGCAAGTCAGTACAGATCTGATCTCAATCATATCTATATTAAGTTCGTCGATAATAGTAGCAACTTCTTCTGTTATAATGCCATCAGCATTGCCAAGGATATCTCCTGTTACAGGGTGATTCAGATCATACAATAGAGTTCTTCCAACTGCTCTTGAACCGAGAGATTCAATGACCTCATCGCCCTCTTTGATCGGATAAAGATCTATACCCATGGTTGTTCCGCAGTCATTCATGGATATTACAACATCCTGTGCAATATCAACAAGACGTCTTGTGAGATATCCTGCGTCAGCAGTTTTAAGAGCAGTATCCGCAAGTCCTTTTCTTGCTCCGTTGGTTGATATGAAATATTCAAGAACTGTAAGTCCCTCTTTAAAATTCGTTCTGATCGGAACCTCAATGATTTCACCGCTCGGTTTGGCCATCAGGCCCCTCATACCTGCAAGCTGGCGGATCTGCTGCTTGCTTCCCCTTGCTCCTGACTGAGCCATTACATATATCGGATTAAAACCATTTGAATTTTTTGCCAGCTGCTCAAACATTTTTTCAGCAATCTGCTCGTTGGCATTAGTCCAGAGGTTAATAACCCTGTTGTATCTCTCTTCGTTTGTTATAAAACCGTTTCTATATTCATTTTCAATTGCTTCAACTTTCTTGTCTTCCTTGACAATAATATCCTTTTTCTCTTCAGGAACAACAATATCATACATGGAAATAGTCGGAGCAAAATATGTTGAATAGGTAAATCCTGCTGTTTTAATATCATCCAGCATTTTAACAGTTATTGTAGGGCCGTACTTTCTCAAAACATCGGAAATTATTTTTGATAGTCCTTTATCATTAACCATGTGATTGATATAAGGATAATCCTCCGGCAGCAGCTTATTAAATAGAAGTCTGCCTGGAGTTGTTTCAACAAACTCATTTTTCTGCAGAAATTTGATCTTTGATCTCATTTTAATCTGACCAAAATCAACTGCGCGCATTACATCATCCTGATCATCAAAAAACTTAATAGTTTCCTGAACAAGCTCAGTCATTGCTGTAAGATAATAAATTCCAAGAACTATATCCTGGGATGGAGTTACAACCGGATGACCGTTTGCAGGAGATAACAGGTTGTTTGTTGACAGCATCAAGGTCCAGCACTCAAGCTGTGCCCGTGGAGATAAAGGAACGTGAACCGCCATCTGGTCACCGTCAAAGTCTGCATTGTACGCGTGACATACAAGAGGATGAAGCCGAATAGCTTTTCCTTCAACAAGAACCGGTTCAAAAGCCTGTATTCCAAGTCTGTGAAGTGTTGGAGCACGGTTAAGCAGAACCGGATGTTCGGATATTACCTCTTCAAGAACTTCCCAAACCTCCGGACGCTCATTCTCAACCATTTTTTTAGCTGATTTTATATTCTGAACATAATCGCGATCAACGAGTCTTTTCATAATAAATGGCTTGAATAACTCAATAGCCATTTTTTTCGGCAAACCGCACTGGTGAAGCTTCAGCTGAGGACCAACAACGATAACAGAACGTCCTGAATAATCCACCCTTTTTCCGAGAAGGTTCTGTCTGAATCTTCCCTGCTTGCCCTTTAGCATATCTGACAATGATTTCAGAGGTCTGTTGCCCTTGCCTTTAACAGCACGCTTTCTTCTGCTGTTATCGAAAAGAGCGTCAACAGCTTCCTGAAGCATTCTTTTTTCATTTCTTACAATAATTTCAGGAGCCCTAAGCATAAGCAGTCGCTTAAGCCTGTTATTTCTATTTATTACTCTTCTATATAAATCATTTAAGTCTGATGTTGCAAATCTTCCGCCGTCAAGCTGAACCATAGGTCGTAGTTCCGGCGGAATAACAGGAACAGCGTCCAGCACCATCCACTCAGGTTTATTTCCCGACTCTTTAAAAGACTCAATAATTTCAAGTCTCTTAATAAATTTTTTATCTATTTTAGCATCTTTAGCAGATTTGGCGTGTATTTCAGCTCTCAAGAGTCTTGACTCTTCATCAAGATCAAGAGACATGAGGAGCTGCTTGATTGCCTCAGCTCCCATGGCTGCTATAAATGTATCGCCATGCTTTTCATATATTTCATAGTAAAGCTCTTCATCAATGACTTTTCCTCTATAGATATCTTTATACTCGTCCGATTTATCAATTTCGCCCGGATCAATAACAATATATTTTTCATAATAGAGAACCTGCTTCAGCTCGGTAACAGTAATATTGAGTATCAATCCCATTCTTGAAGGAACTGATCTGTAATACCATATATGTGCAACAGGTGTAGCAAGCTCGATATGACCGCCGCGCTCTCTTCTTACTTTGTAATGGGTTACTTCAACTCCGCATCTATCGCAGATTACGCCTTTGTATCTGATAGATTTGAATTTTCCGCAGTAGCATTCCCATTCTTTTGTTGTACCGAAAATTTTCTCGCAGAAAAGGCCTTCTCTTTCCGGTTTTAAAGTTCTGTAATTTATAGTTTCAGGCTTTTTAACTTCGCCGTAAGACCATTCACGGATAAGATCCGGGGAGGCGAGTTTAATCTGCATGGAGCTGAAATCATTGAAATCTCTCATCTCATATTTTCCTGTAATTAGTTATTTTGCAGTGAATCAATTTTTATTTTACGCTTTGACTTGTTATAGCCATCGCTCCATTCCGCAATGCTTATCTCAACGCCCTGTTCGTCATAAACCCTGACATCAAGCGCGAGACCTCTTAATTCCTGAATAAGTACATTAAATGATTCAGGTATACCTGGAGTTGTTGTATTTATACCCTTGACAATAGCTTCGTAAATTCTTGCTCTTCCCAGCATATCATCAGATTTAACAGTAAGAAGCTCCTGCAGCGTATAAGCTGCGCCGTAAGCTTCAAGCGCCCATACTTCCATCTCTCCAAGTCTCTGGCCGCCGAATTGAGCTTTACCACCAAGTGGCTGCTGTGTAACAAGTGAATAAGGTCCTGTTGACCTTGCGTGAATTTTATCATCAACCATGTGAGCAAGTTTAAGCATGTAGGAATATCCCACCATGACCTCATGTTCAAAAGGTTTTCCTGTTCTGCCGTCATAAAGCACGGATTTGGAACTGACCGGAAGTCCTGCTTCTTTCAGCATTTCTCTGATCTTTTCTTCTTTTGCCCCGTCAAAAATCGGAGTTTCAGAAATGATTCCAAGCTCATGAGATGCCCAGCCAAGCTCAACTTCAAGAAGCTGTCCGAGGTTCATCCTGGATGGTACAGAAAGCGGATTTAAAACTATATCAATAGGCGTGCCGTCAGGCAGATAAGGCATATCGTATCTTGGTACTATTTTTGAAATAACGCCCTTATTACCATGACGCCCTGCCATTTTATCACCGACAGAAATTTTTCTTTTATCAGCAATATAAACTTTTACCAGTTCTTCAACTCCCGGTGAAAGCTCATCCGCATTATCTCTTGTAAATCTTTTTACATCAATTACTATACCTTCAATACCGTTCGGAACCCTTAAAGATGTATCCCTTACTTCACGGGCTTTCTCTCCGAAAATTGAATGCAGCAGCTTATACTCAGGTGTAAGATCCTGCTCGCCTTTAGGAGTGACTTTACCTACAAGAATATCATCAGGCTTAACATAAGCACCCGGCCTGATAATACCATCTGCATCAAGATCCCTGAAAGCCTTCTCGCTGAGATTCGGTATGTCACGTGTTATTGTTTCACGGCCGAGCTTGGTTTCCCTTGCTTCAACCTCAAACTGCTCTATATGAATGGATGTATAAACATCCTCCTCAACAAGTCTTTCTGAAATTAAAATCGCATCCTCAAAATTATAACCCATCCATGGCATATATGCCACGAGAATATTCTTTCCAAGTGCAAGCCTGCCGTCATCTGTAGCTGGTCCGTCTGCAAGCACATCCCCTGCTTTAATTTTCTGGCCCTGTCGAACAATTGGCTTCTGATTAAAACATGTTCCCTGATTTGTTCTTTTGAACTTCAAAAGCGGATACTCATCAAAATCACCGCCGGAAGTTTTTATCAATATATTATCCGCTTCAACTTTAACAACTTCACCGGATTTTTTTGCAACAATCAGAACCCCGGAATCTCTTGCAGCAAAAGGCTCCATTCCTGTTCCAACAAGCGGAGCTTCCTCAATTAAAAGCGGAACTGCCTGTCTTTGCATGTTTGATCCCATGAGCGCTCTGTTCGCATCATCATGCTCGAGAAAAGGAATAAGACATGTTGATACTGAAAATATCTGCGATGGTGAAACGTCCATGAATTTAATCTCTTTAGGAGCTTTGTACGGAAAGTCCCCTCTATGTCTGCAGGGAATCAGAACTTTCTGAAAAACACCCTTATCATCAATTTCCGCATTCGCCTGTGCTATATAGTGCTTGTCCTCTTCATTTGCTGTTAAAAATTCTATTCTATCAGTAACTTCTCCGCCTTCAACAACCCTGTAAGGAGTTTCCAGAAAACCGTATTCATTGATTCTTCCATATGTACTTAAAGAAACAATAAGTCCGATATTCGGTCCCTCAGGAGTTTCAATAGGACACATACGGCCGTAATGTGAAGGATGTACATCCCGAACCTCAAAGCCGGCTCTTTCACGGGAAAGCCCGCCTGGTCCCAGAGCGTTAAGTCTTCTTTTATGTGTTAGTTCAGCAAGCGGATTTGTCTGGTCCATAAACTGTGAAAGCTGGCTTGAACCGAAAAATTCATTTATAACTGCAGTTATCGGCTTGATGCTGATAAGAGCCTGCGGTGTGATAATATCAAGATCCTGAATGCTCATCCTTTCACGGATAACCTTCTCCATTCTCTGAAGGCCAACCTTGATCTGATTCATAATAAGCTCACCAACAGACCTGATTCTTCTGTTTCCAAGGTGGTCAATATCATCAGTTCTTGTTGAAATAAATTCTTTTCCGCCTTCTTCCCTGCTTACGATTGAATAACCGTCTGCTTCAGCTATAAGATACAGAAGATATTTTATAGTATAAATTATATCGTCATTCTTCAGAACGAGTTCTTTTTTGCCGTATTTTTCAGGCTTTTCCATTCCATATAATTTACTGTTGATTTTATATCTTCCAACATCACCCAGACTATATGTCTTGGTATTGAAAAACATATTATGGAAAAGATCTGTTGCATTTTCAAGCGGGTCGCCCGGCCTCATTGTTGAAAGTATAGCCATCAGAGAAAGATCTACCTGTGAATATGCTTCAAGATCAACTTTTTTCCCGAGTTCTTTTTGAATATATTCTCTGCCCGCCTGAAGTGTTGAACTAAGATACGCATCCTCTTTTTTATTCGGAAAATCTATAACTTCAACTTTCTTAACGCCTTCTTCTTTCAAACGGTCAATTATGTCGATATTAATCCGCTCACCGACTTCGATTACGAGCTCCCCTGTCTCAGGATTTGCAACATCGCCTGCAACTCTTCTTCCGTTAAGAGATTCGTAGTCAGCTTCGCTTTTAAGATTTATTATTTCTGTATTATAGAAAAGCTTAACAATTTCCTCATCAGTTTCATAACCCATTGCTTTTACAATGATTGATAAAGGAAATTTTTTCTTTCTGTCAATTCTTGCTATAAGGTATCCCTTGGTGTCCATTTCAAATTCAAGCCATGATCCCCTGTCAGGAATAACTCTTGAATTATAGATTCTCTCCTCTTCTTCAAAGAAAAAGAAAATACCAGGAGATCTGTGAAGCTGGTTTACAACAACTCTTTCAGCTCCGTTTATGATAAAGGTTCCTCTTGGTGTCATTAGAGGAATGTCACCCATATAAACAGTCTGCTCCCTTACTTCGCCGCTGTCTTTTCTGATAAGCCTGATTGTTGATTTCAGCGGAGCAGCGTAAGTTACATCTCTTTCCTTACACTCATACTCTGAATATTTAGGTTCACCTATATTATAATCAATAAATTCCAGAACTGCATCCTCATGAGGACTTTCGATCGGAAAAATCTCCTCGAAAACGGACTGAAGGCCCTGCATTTTCTTCTTTGCGGTTTCTTTCTGCAAAAACCATTCGTAGGATTTTATCTGTATTTCAATTAAATTCGGGAGCTCAATACTTGTCTTGATTCTGCCGAAATTTACAACTTTTTTATTCTTTTGCA